>NZ_JBSJQC010000002.1:2500-1080370 GCF_053663355.1 Bacillus sp. JK106
AAGGAAGTAAGATCCCTGAAAGATGATCAGGTTGATAGGTCTGAGGTGGAAGTGTGGCGACACATGGAGCTGACAGATACTAATCGATCGAGGACTTAACCAATTTGAATGTATGCTTTCTGTTATCTAGTTTTGAGAGAATTTTTTAAAAAAACTCTTGCTTTTTCTGAAATACATAGTATAATAATACATGTCACTAAAACGTCTGGTGATGATGGCGAAGAGGTCACACCCGTTCCCATGCCGAACACGGAAGTTAAGCTCTTCAGCGCCGATGGTAGTCGGGGGTTTCCCCCTGTGAGAGTAGGACATCGCCAGGCAGACTTCATTCCGCAGTAGCTCAGTGGTAGAGCTATCGGCTGTTAACCGATCGGTCGTAGGTTCGAATCCTACCTGCGGAGCCATTTATGGAGAGCTGTCCGAGTGGCCGAAGGAGCACGATTGGAAATCGTGTAGGCGGTAACCCCGTCTCAAGGGTTCGAATCCCTTGCTCTCCGCCACTAATTATCAATACATAACAAACGAAAAAATACCAGGGCCCGTTGGTCAAGCGGTTAAGACACCGCCCTTTCACGGCGGTAACACGGGTTCGAATCCCGTACGGGTCACTTATATGATGGAGGATTAGCTCAGCTGGGAGAGCATCTGCCTTACAAGCAGAGGGTCGGCGGTTCGAGCCCGTCATCCTCCACCATTATCATCGCGGGGTGGAGCAGTTCGGTAGCTCGTCGGGCTCATAACCCGAAGGTCGCAGGTTCAAATCCTGCCCCCGCAACCAAAAAAATGGTCCGGTAGTTCAGTTGGTTAGAATGCCTGCCTGTCACGCAGGAGGTCGCGGGTTCGAGTCCCGTCCGGACCGCCATTTATAAAAAGGCTCGGTAGCTCAGTTGGTAGAGCAACGGACTGAAAATCCGTGTGTCGGCGGTTCGATTCCGTCCCGAGCCACCATTTGCCGGTCTAGCTCAATTGGTAGAGCAACTGACTTGTAATCAGTAGGTTGGGGGTTCAAGTCCTCTGGCCGGCACTCTAAATGATGGAGGGGTAGCGAAGTGGCTAAACGCGGCGGACTGTAAATCCGCTCCCTCAGGGTTCGGCAGTTCGAATCTGCCCCCCTCCACCATTTTATAAATAGGGGCATAGTTTAACGGTAGAACAGAGGTCTCCAAAACCTCCGGTGTGGGTTCGATTCCTACTGCCCCTGCCACTATATTATTTATTCATCTTCAGATTATGGCGGTTGTGGCGAAGTGGTTAACGCACCAGATTGTGGCTCTGGCACTCGTGGGTTCGATTCCCATCAATCGCCCCATATTATCATTGGGCTATAGCCAAGCGGTAAGGCAACGGACTTTGACTCCGTCATGCGTTGGTTCGAATCCAGCTAGCCCAGTTGCATTTTTTAAAAAACAACAGCATAAGATGTAATAAGTTCTTTTTACATGTTGCGGAAGTAGTTCAGTGGTAGAACATCACCTTGCCAAGGTGGGGGTCGCGGGTTCGAATCCCGTCTTCCGCTCCAAATTACGGCGGCATAGCCAAGTGGTAAGGCAGAGGTCTGCAAAACCTTTATCCCCGGTTCGAATCCGGGTGTCGCCTTTCTATTGCCGGGGTGGTGGAATTGGCAGACACACAGGACTTAAAATCCTGCGGTAGGTGACTACCGTGCCGGTTCAAGTCCGGCCCTCGGCACCAATTTAACTTTGGACGCACCATGTTAAATTGGTCATCAATTTTCACATTATAAAACATATATGAGAGTGATTTGCATATTGCAGGTCACTTTTTTTATATAATAAAAGCGTGAAGACTATCAATATAAGTTTCTTGCTTGTATCGTATATACTGCATTACCATTTGAAAAAACTTTACTAAAACCATTGACACCTTATAAAATGCATGTTATATTTATATACGTCGGTTGAACACGACGCATTACATGCCGGTGTGGCGGAATTGGCAGACGCGCACGACTCAAAATCGTGTTCCTTCTGGAGTGCCGGTTCGACCCCGGCCACCGGTATACAAAGGCTTCTACATATTGTAGAAGCCTTTTTTTTGTATGAAAATATCCTCCAAGGCTTGTGAAAACATGATACCTGCAGCAGGAGGAGCTGGATTCGGCGCACCGTGCTTATATTAAGGAAACACCGATTCGGCCGTGGAGTTTAATCTTTCCGATCGGCTGCTTTTGCTATTAACACTGTTTCTCAGCTGGTGGGGCGGCCATTCAAAAGCGATATGCTTGAGGTCATGTTAATCGCATTATTGGCAGCGGTTATTGCAGCATTAGCTCTTTTTATGTTTCAGCGCTTTCCTGCAGGCGAGCTTGTTACCCATTTTATTAAGGGCGGAAACGAATTGGTCAACGTTATTATTATGTTATCGCTGATTTGAGCCGTAACAGCAGTAGCTGAAAATCTGGGATTCTCGAAATATGTTACTTCTCATTTAACATCATGGATCCCTCATATGTTTATTGCGCCGTCTCTTTTTATACTGGGGGCTGTTATATCCTATTTTATCGGGTCATCCTGGGGGACTTGGGACGCTGGCGGTTCAGTTACATACCAGCTTATTATTAGCGATCGGGGCCGTGTTTGCGAGCGGAACATTTGGTTTGCTTCTCCCCTCAGTGATAATACGGTGTTGGGGATCAATGTTGTGAAGTATGCCCGTTCGAAGCTTGTTCCGGCGATTATCGCCGCGGGGATCTCCGTTATGTTATACGGTGCGTATTTCAGATAATAAATACTTTTTGAAGGCGTTATCCGAAATTGGGATAACGCCTTTTTAATGAGCTGTTATACTTGAGAAAAAAGAGGTGATGACATTGAAGCAGATTATTACAATGGGCGGCGGGGGGTTTTCAATGGAGCCGGATCATCTTGTGCTGGATCAGTATATTTTAGAGCAGTCGGCGCGGTCAAAGCCGAAAGTTTGTTTTTTGCCGACGGCAAGCGGAGATTCGGAGAATTATATCAGCAGGTTTTATCAGGCCTTTCAAAAGCTGTGGTGTGAGCCGGATCACTTGTCGCTGTTTAAACCGCCGGGTTCTGATCTCAGATCCTTTCTCATGAAGAAAGATATTATATATGTCGGCGGCGGAAATACGCGCAATATGCTTGTCTTATGGAAAGAGTGGGGGCTTGACCTTATTCTTCGTGAAGCTTGGGAAAACAGCATCATCTTGGCGGGTCTCAGCGCCGGAGCGATTTGCTGGTATGAAGAAGGAGTGACGGATTCAGCGGGGGATTTGCGAGAGTTAAGAGCTTTAGGATTTTTGCCGGGCAGCTTTTGTCCGCACTATGACGGAGAAGCGGAGCGCCGGCCGGTGTATCACCGCCTGATTTCCGAAAAGAAACTCAGGGCGGGCTATGCCGCTGATGACGGCGCTGCGCTTCATTATAAAGACGGTCAGCTGTTCCGGGCTGTCTCTTCCCGGGAAACCGCAAAGGGTTATCGGGTTTTTAATACCGAAGAAGGCGTTCGGGAAACAGAGCTTATGACCGTCCCGTTATCTGAATTTTGATAATATGCTTTTTTTTGTACACAACTTATGTTACGATGAGAGCGAAATCAATAGTTACTGGGGGTGCCCGTCTGAGCGGGCTGAGAGAGAAGCGGCGGCTTCTTAACCCTTTGGACCTGATCTGGTTCGTACCAGCGTGGGGAAGTAAAGGTTTTATTATTGTTGATGAAAACAATAATAGTTTCTTTCTGACTGCAAAACCGGGTTCTTCTTTGAACCCGGTTTTTTTGTGCTGGTGCTGAGCTTGGTTCTGTTATTCAAATGATAAAGGAGAGATTTGTATGCAAAATCAATCAGTACAGCAAGCGAACATTTCCATTATGTCGAGCTTTTCCGGCAGTAAAAAGGTTTATGCAGAAGGTTCTTCGCCCGACATACGAGTGCCGATGCGGGAAATCAGCCTTAGTCCGACAACGGGGGCGTTCGGGGAAGAGGAGAATGCGCCGGTCCGTGTTTATGATACGAGCGGATCGTATACAGACCCGGATGTACAGATTGATATTCATGAAGGTCTGGGGGCGCTCCGCACAAAGTGGATTACCGGGCGTGGAGATGTAGAAGAATATAACGGCCGGACCGTGAGACCTGAAGACAACGGCTATAAAAAAGAGGGCCGTGCCGCCGAATACCCCGGCCTGCAGCGGAAACCGCTTCGGGCCAAGCCGGGGAAAAATGTAACACAATTGCATTATGCGAGAAAAGGCATCATTACGCCGGAAATGGAGTTTATCGCAATTCGCGAGCATGTGTCTCCCGAATTTGTCAGAGACGAGGTAGCCAGCGGCCGGGCGATTATTCCTTCTAACGTCAACCACCCGGAAAGCGAGCCGATGATTATCGGCCGGAATTTTCATGTGAAAATTAATGCCAATATCGGCAACTCGGCTGTTACATCTTCTATCGAAGAAGAAGTCGAAAAAATGACGTGGGCGATTCGCTGGGGCGCCGATACGATGATGGACTTATCCACGGGAAAAGACATTCATACGACGCGTGAATGGATTATCCGCAACTGCCCCGTGCCTGTGGGGACGGTGCCGATTTATCAGGCGCTTGAAAAAGTTAATGGCATTGCCGAGGATTTAACGTGGGACATTTATCGTGACACATTGATTGAGCAGGCGGAGCAGGGCGTGGATTATTTCACCATCCATGCCGGCGTATTGCTTCGTTACGTCCCGTTAACGGCCAAACGCACGACGGGAATCGTATCCCGCGGCGGGGCGATTATGGCGCAATGGTGCCTGGCTCATCATCAGGAAAGCTTTCTGTACACGCATTTTGAAGAAATTTGTGAAATCATGAAGACCTATGATATCGCTTTTTCACTTGGTGACGGGCTTCGTCCGGGTTCGATTGCGGATGCCAATGATGAAGCGCAGTTTGCGGAATTGGAGACTCTCGGAGAATTGACGGAGATTGCGTGGAAGCACGATGTGCAAGTGATGATCGAAGGACCGGGTCATGTGCCGATGCATAAAATTAAGGAAAACATGGACAAGCAGCTGGAAATTTGTAAAGAGGCGCCTTTTTACACGCTCGGCCCATTAACGACGGATATCGCTCCGGGCTATGACCACATTACTTCAGCGATCGGCGCGGCGATGATCGGCTGGTACGGGACGGCGATGCTTTGCTATGTCACGCCGAAGGAGCATTTGGGGCTGCCGAATCGTGATGATGTAAGAGAAGGCGTCATTACGTACAAAATCGCGGCACATGCCGCAGACCTTGCTAAAGGGCATCCGGGTGCACAGATCCGTGACGATGCTCTGTCTAAGGCGCGGTTTGAATTCCGTTGGCGTGATCAATTTCATTTGTCACTTGATCCTGAAAGAGCAATGGAATATCATGATGAAACACTGCCGGCTGAAGGCGCAAAAACGGCTCACTTCTGTTCGATGTGCGGCCCGAAGTTCTGCAGCATGAGAATTTCTCAGGATATTCGTGATTATGCGAAGGAAAACGGACTTACTGAAGACGAGGCCGTCAATGAAGGGCTGAAAGAAAAAGCAAAAGAGTTTGCAGAGAAGGGAAGCCGCTTATATCAATAAAAGAAAAGATGAAGATGGAGTGTGTCCATCTTCATCTTTTTTAGAAAAACGGTGAACGGCGAAGCGGCGGAATGCTCTGCTCGAAGCGGAATATATTTTCCGGATCATATTTCGTTTTGATTTGACGGAGGCGGTGAACATTTTCTCCGTAATACGTTTGCAGCCAGTTTCTGATTTCTCTATCAGGCCAATTCACATAATCTCCCATCGTTTCTCTTGATAGGGACGTTCTCAGTCCTTCGATCCAGCGGACATTTTGTCTTTCTTCTTCAGCAGATGTCCAAGTTGTAATATATTCTTGGGCAATGATTGCGTTGCGATAGTAGAATGCCGTTTGGTCCGGAGCGATCCGTCCGGCCGCCCCGCCGAGAGATTGCTGCCAGACACTGGCGTTTTCGTTCGGAGCGTGCTCTAAATAGCGCTTTAAAGTGGATATTGCGCGTGTTGATAATGGTTTTTCAATAAAGGATCCTGACCGCTTCATCTTTTGCGGCTGATTGCCTCCCGGGCTGTTAAAAAAGGCTGCCGCTTTAATAAATGGCACTGTCTTGACCATGCCGCTTGTCGGTTTTCCCGCTTTCATTAACGGAGCCAGCAGTTCTTTCAGCTCCTCTTTTGTCCCGGTAAATTGACCGAGCGCTTCTATGCGGTTGACTTCCTTAGGCCAAAACTGAATTGATGAGGTAAGCCGGTTGTCTGTAAATGGAGCCCAGCGCTGCCACGTGTTAAATACTTCCTCAAAATCATTCCAGCCCCAAGTGACAGAAAAAACAGACACGCACGAGATCGGCACGGCTTTAAACATCATGGATGTGACAATGCCGAAGTTGCCTCCCCCTCCGCCCTGAGATGCCCAAAATAGATCAGAGTGCTTTGAGCGGTTGACCGTGATCAAGTCAGCACCCGCTTTTTCGTCCGCTATGATCATTTCGAGCTGGAGGAGACGATCGCAAGTCAGTCCGGCAGTCCTTGTTAAATATCCGATTCCTCCCCCGAGCGTCAGCCCCGTGATTCCCACATTCGCAATGGTTCCCGCAGGAAGGGTCAAGCCGTACCGCCAGAGTGTCCGGTAGACTTCCCCCAATTCGGCTCCCGCTTCAATCGAGACCAGCCGCTTATCCTCATTTACTCTTATTTTCTTCATTTCACTGAGATCAATGACTAGTCCGTCATTTAGCAGAGAAAAATTTTCGTAGCTGTGTCTTCCGCCTCTGATACGGAAAGGCACATTGTTCTCACGCGCCCATCTCACCGCATTGAGGGCGTCATGTTTGTTTTGACAAAACACAATGATGTCTGGATATCTTTGCAGGCTTAAATTGATATTGGTTCTTGCAGCATTATAGTCCGGGTCATCTTTTTTGACGATGCGACCGGTCAATGTTGTCTTTTCCACATTCTCACTCACTTTCACTTGTAATCTGCTATGTTTTCTAGCATATGCGGAAAAATGAGAGAGTGTATGAGGAAAACCCCCGGAAGGACACGATATTTTAAATTATAGTTGACAGGTAGGGATTGTATGAATTAACATAATCATTACATATTTCCAAACGATGGCTGATCGGATCACCGAAGGCTCTTATCTATTAAACAGATAAGGGCCTTTTTTGCGTGAAAGTCATTAAATGAAAAGCGGAGGGATGAAAAGTGGCGTTAAAAAAGGTATCACATGTGCGCAAAAAGAGCAAAAAACGGAAAAAGTACAGAAAACACACATTGAATTTCGAACTGCTTGTAGAGAAAAACAAACGGGAGATTATGAGAAATGAGGAACAGATGGAGCAGATTTATATAAAGATAGATGAAAAGCATGCGGGGGTTCGATAAAGATGAAGGGAAAATGGAGGATAAAAACAACGGTACTCGCGCTGTCGGTATCCATCATGTTATCAGGGTGCGCGTTAGGGAGTTCCGGGGAAGAACCGTCATCTGCGGCTGATAAAAAGGAAGAAACACGTATCGCCCATGTCAAGACAAAGGAATTTAAAGCTTCTCATCCGGCGGCGATTCCCGCTAAATCGAAAGCCAGAACTGACACTTTTGTTGCTGGGATTTCCGCGCCGGGCGGCGTGTTTCTGCCGTACTTCTACGAAAACGGCTGGGATGGAAATGCGACAGATCCTATTTTTGAACCGTTAGTCAAACTGGATAAAACGGGGAAGCCTGCTCCGGCTCTTGCGGAAAGCTGGAAAATTTCCAAAGATCAGCTAACATACACGTTCCGTTTAAGAAAAAATCTCGTTTTCAGCGACGGTTCACCGTTGACCGCAAAGGATGCCGCATTCACTTTAACACTGCTGCATGATCCTGCATACGCGGGCTATGAAGATATCACCACGGCTTATATTAAAGGCGGTAAGGCTTACAAAGAAGGAAAGGCAAAGACGATAGAGGGCATTCGCGTCCTTGATGACAGAACCATTCAAATTACGACTGAGAAAGTCAGTGCGAAGTCGCTGCTTCTTTTGGGCGGGCAGGTGCTGTCAGAAGCTTACTACGGGAAGAAATATCAATTCGGCAAACTGGACTATTTAAAAGAGCTTTATGCCAAACCGCTCGGAGCGGGACCTTACCAATTTACAGAATACCTTCCGGGACAGGAAATACGCTATCAGGCTAATGAACACTATTATGCCGGAAAACCGAAAACGGAAAAGCTGATTTATAAAATTATCGATCCGTCAACTTCCCTTCAGCTGTTTGAAACGGGTGACCTTGATTACGCTTCTTTCTCACCTGATGATGATACGGTTCAGCATTTAAAAAGTCTCGGTTTTGCCAATATAAGCGTATCTGTCGTGAATGATTACGGGCTTGTATACGTCAATCACAAGCGTCCGCCTTTTCAAGATAAGAAAGTGTCCCAGGCGCTTATTTACGGACTTGACCGTCAAAAAATCGTCGATGTCCGCTTTAAACGCTACGGAGAGGTCGCGAATGTTCCGGTGTCTCCGGTTTCGTGGGCTTATGATGACAAGGGTGTCAATCGGTACGCGTTTAACCCTGAAAAAGCCAAAAAGCTTCTTGATGAAGCAGGCTGGAAAACGGGCAAAGACGGTGTACGTGAAAAAAACGGCAAAAAGCTTGAAATCAGCTATTACACATCTAAAGCGGATGATGATTTCATCCCGATAGCGAAAGAAAATTATGCGGACATCGGAATCTCATTAAAACCGGAAGTGATGGATTTTAATACAGAAGTAGCGAAAATCAATGACAAACAATATGACCTTGCCGCCGTTTCCACCTCGCAGATTCTTGATCCGAATGACACGGTGGAAAAGCTGGCTTCCGGCCATCCCAATAATGTGACGGGGTATTCCAATCCGAAAGCGGACCGGCTGATAGAGAAAGGAGCCGGCACGCTTGATATCAGCGAAAGAAAAGAGATTTATCACCAGCTGTACCGGGAGCTCGGGGAAAACCCGCCTTACATTCTGATTCATTACCGTCAGAGCGCAAGGGCGGTCAGCGGAAAAATAAAAGGGCTTGAGCCTGACAATTATTCTGGAATCAGTTCAAGTCTCTCAAATGTCTCAATTCGATAGAACGGTTGGGCAAAATACCCGATGCATCCTGGGGATTTTGCCCTTTCAGCGGAAAGGAGGGGCTTTTTATGAAACGGTATGCCGCAGAACGATTCATTCAAATGCTTGTGATCTTATTCGGTACGTCCTTTATTATTTTTTTCTTATTCGCCATGCTGCCGGGCGATTATATTGATTCCAATGTAAATCTGACTCCGGAAAGAGCGAAGGAGTTAAAAGCGCTTTACGGGCTGGATCAGCCGATTTGGAAGCGTTATGTGACGTGGCTCGGAAATGTGCTCAGCGGAGATTTTGGGTTTTCTTTGAAATATCAGGAGAACGTCCTGTCACTGCTTCGGAAATATGTCTGGAATTCGTTTTTTGTCGCCTTTTTGGCGTTGCTTGTCACATGGTCAGCCGCGATGATCACGGGTGTCATATCCGCTGTCAGGAAATACTCATGGTTTGACGGGATCGTGACGTTTCTTGTTTTTGCTTCCATGGCGTTTCCGTCTTTTTTTATCAGCCTTCTGTTTATTAAGTGGTTTGGGGTGGATTTGAAAATATTGCCTGCCGGCGGGATGATTGATACCGGAAGCACGAGTACAGGTTTTTCGTACGTGCTTGAAGCCGCCAGGCATATGATTCTTCCGGTCGTGATTTTATCTATGCTCGGCATCGGCTCGCTGACAAGGTATTTCCGCTCCGGCATGCTGGACGTGATCAGACAGGATTATATCAGAACGGCGAGAGCGAAGGGATTGAAAGAGCGCACCGTCATCTGGAAACATGCGTTGAAAAACGCGCTCATTCCGGCCATCACCCTGCTTGCTTTTGAACTGCCGGGACTGTTTTCCGGAGCCATCATTATTGAACAGATTTTCGGGTGGCCGGGTGTCGGCCGTATTCAGCTTGAATCTGTGCATTATCGTGATTATCCGGTTTTGATGGCGTTTACCTTGTTTTTGTCTTGTTTAACGATTGTGGGGAACTTCTTGGCGGATATCGCTTATGCCGCGGTTGATCCGCGGGTCAGGCTGAAATAGGGGGTGTTCGGAATGAAAAAACAAAAAGGGGTGCCGCCTTCTCTTTGGAAGCAGACGTACCGCCGCCTGCTGCAGCATAAGCTGACGGTCATCAGTCTTCTTTTCTTATGTTTTATGTTTTTATTGTGCTTTATCGGGCCGTCTTTTTCTCCGTACATAACAGATCGGACGGATATTTCAAATGCCAATCAGCAGCCGGGGGTTCATCATTGGCTTGGAACCGACCAGTACGGGAGAGATGTGCTGACGAGGCTGATGCTGGCGGGGCAGATTTCTCTGACCGTGGGGCTTGCTTCAATGGTGCTGTCGCTTGTCATCGGCTCTTTACTCGGGGCTGCGGCCGGGTTTTATCGGGGAGCCGCTGATATGATCATTATGCGCATTGCTGATATGCTCATGTCCATCCCGGGCCTGCCGCTGCTTTTGATTTTGGCTGCGGTGATGTCGGAGTGGAAAGTGCCTTCTGAATACAGAATGTACCTGATTATGATGATGTTAAGCCTGATCGGATGGCCCGGTTTGGCGCGGCTTGTACGCGGACAGATTTTGTCGCTGAAGGAGCAGCCGTTTATGATGGCCGCGGAAGTTTTGGGGCTTAGTGATAAACGGAAAATCCTCTATCATTTGCTTCCCAACACATTGCCGTTATTACTGGTAGCGGCGACTTTGCATGTGGCGGGAGCGATGCTGAGTGAATCTGCGCTGAGTTTTCTCGGGCTTGGCGTTGCTCCGCCGACACCTTCTTGGGGAAACATGATGGAAGCGGCGAATCATTTTATGGATTTTACACTCCGCCCGTGGCTGTGGATTCCGCCGGGAACGGCCATTTTTTTGACCGTTGTGGCGATTCATCTGCTTGGAGACGGTTTAAGAGACGCTTTTGATCCTAAGGTAAAACGGCAGGTGAAAATGAAATGAAAAAACCGCTTTTAGAAGTGAGGCATTTGGAAACGGCTTTTTATACAGAGGAGGGCGCGGTAAAGGCCGTGGACGATGTCAGCTTTACGATACATGAGGAGGAAACGGTTTGTATTGTAGGAGAGTCCGGCTGCGGGAAAAGCATGGCGTCATTGTCCATTATGCAGCTTATTCCCGAGACGGGGAGAATCGAACGGGGAGCGGTGCATTTTTCCGGACAGAATCTGTTGGAATTGAAACCAAAAGACATGCAGAAAATCCGCGGCAGCGAAATCGGGATGATTTTTCAGGAACCGATGACATCTTTGAATCCGGTATTTACAATCGGTGAGCAGCTGACCGAACCGATTCGCGAACATTTGTTGCTGAGTAAGAAAGAGGCATGGCGGAGGGCCGTTGAACTGATCACGTTAGTGGAGATCCCGCATGCCGAGCAGGTTATGCACCGATATCCTCATGAGCTGAGCGGCGGCATGCTGCAGCGCATCATGACGGCTGTCGCGCTAAGCTGCGAGCCGAAACTGATCATTGCCGACGAGCCGACGACAGCGCTTGACGTAACCATTCAGGCGCAGATATTGGATTTATTGCGGGATATGAAAAAGCAATTTCGCACGTCTATTTTATTCATTACTCATGACCTTGGCGTGGTTGCTGAAATGGCTGATTATGTGATTGTCATGTATGCGGGAAAAATTGTGGAGGAAGGACCGGTTGCAGAGCTGTTTTCTGATCCGAAGCATCCGTATACGAAAGGGCTGCTCGCGGCCAAGCCGGTTATCGGTCAAAAAAGGGAGACGCTTTACACCATTCCGGGGCAGGTCCCCGAGCTTGCGGACCTGTCCGGATCGTCTTGTTATTTTGCGGAGCGATGTGAACACAGCACAGAAATATGCCGGAGATCGAGCCCGCATTTTACTGAATTCGGGAAGGGGCATCAGGCGGCGTGCTGGCTTTACAGAGAGGAGAAAGCAGATGAGTGATGTGTTGCTAGAGGTCAAGGGGCTGAAAAAATATTACAAGGAGCATGGGGGGATGAGAAAGACTCATAAAAAACCCGTAAAAGCGGTCGACGGCGTCAGTTTTACGATAGGAAAGGGAGAAGTGTTCGGCTTAGCGGGAGAATCGGGCAGCGGCAAGTCATCAATCGGCAAGACCATTTTGAGGCTTCATGAGAAAACAGGGGGAGAGGTGTTTTTTCAGGGGCGTGATGTGTTTCGGATGAGCCGGCGCGAGCTCAAAACTTTCAGATCGGAAGCGCAGCTCATCTTTCAAGATCCGTTCAGTTCTTTAAACCCCCGGCGCCGGATCGGAGAAGCCATCGGTGAAGCGATGATCGAGCATCAATTGGCGGTGAAGCGGAACGCGCGTGATAAAGCGGCGGAGGTTCTTGAAGCCTGCGGACTTTCCGCAAACTTCATCGATCGTTATCCGCATGAATTTTCCGGAGGGCAGCGGCAGCGGATCGTGATTGCAAGAGCGATGGCGCTCAAGCCGCAATTTATCATTATGGATGAACCCGTGGCGGCGTTAGATGTCTCCATCCAGGCGCAGATGATCAATTTGTTCAGCAGCCTTCAAAAACAGCACGGGCTGTCATATTTGTTCATTTCTCATGATTTAAGCGTGGTGGAGCACTTATGTACGAAGGTCGCCATTATGTATTTAGGGACGATTGTGGAATACGCGTCAAAGGAGGAGCTCTTTTCACGGCCGCTTCACCCTTATACGAAAGCGCTGTTATCAGCCGTGCCTGTTCCTGATCCCGGAGCGAAAAGGGAGCGGATAATTTTAAAGGGTGATATACCGAGCCCCTCTGATCCGCCTTCAGGCTGTAAATTCCGAACGAGATGTCCGGCAGCCGAGAAGATATGTGCTGAGAAAAGTCCGCCGCTGTCAGAAAAAGGGCTTCATCATTTTGCGGCATGCCACTTCGTGTAATTGAGAAAAAAACGGTTTTATTGATAATAAACAGGAAAAACCTGCCGGGCAGACCGGCAGGTTTTTTGATGTTATTTTGGTGACGGCAGTCCGAGTCCTTCGGCAACGCGTCTGCCGTATTCAGGATCAGCCTTGTAGAAGTGGCCGATCTGGCGCAGCTTAATTTCTTCTTTTTCCACAGGTTTCATCGCACTGACGATATTGGCGACAAGGCGCGCGCGCTCTTCCTCGCTCATCAGGCGGTACAGGTCGCCGGCTTGTGTGTAATGATCATGATGATTATAGCTTACACTGTCAGCGAAACCTGATACAGGATATGCCGCCTGTTTATCTTCAGGTGACTCTTTCGGGCCCCCGAAGCTGTTAGGCTCGTAATAGACGGAGCGGCCGCCGTTATCATCAAAACGCATTTGTCCGTCACGCTGATAGTTTTTCACTTCATTGCGGGAACGGTTGATCGGCAGCGCCTGATGGTTCGCGCCGACACGGTAGCGATGCGCGTCATGGTATGCGAACAACCGGCCTTGAAGCATTTTATCAGGTGAGACGTCCACGCCGGGGACTAATGTGCCGGGAGAGAACGTCGCCTGTTCTACTTCCGCAAAGTAATTTTCCGGATTGCGGTTCAGAACCATGCGGCCGACTTCGATCAGCGGATAGTCTTTTTGAGACCACACTTTTGTGACGTCAAACGGATCAAAGCGATATGTGTTTGCATCTTCTAACGGCATGATTTGAACATATAATTTCCATGCGGGGAAATCGCCGTTTTCAATCGCATTGAACAAATCTTCCGTATGGTAATCGGGATTTTCGCCCGCGATTTTTGCGGCTGTATTAACATCAAGGTTTTTCACGCCTTGCTCTGTTTTAAAGTGATATTTAATCCAGACGCCTTCGCCTTTATCATTTGTCCATTTAAATGTATGGCTTCCGAATCCGTGCATATGGCGAAGAGTCGCCGGAATGCCCCGGTCTGACATCAGAATGGTTACCTGGTGCAGGGATTCGGGTGACAAAGACCAGAAATCCCAAACGGCCGTCGGATTTTTCAGATGTGTTCTCGGATCTCTTTTTTGTGTATGGATAAAGTCAGGGAACTTGATGGCATCGCGGATGAAGAACACGGGTGTATTATTTCCGACGATATCGTAGTTTCCTTCTTCTGTATAAAATTTAACGGCAAATCCGCGCGGGTCGCGCACTGTGTCACTAGAGCCCAGTTCGCCCGCAACGGTTGAGAAACGGATGAAAAGCGGCGTGCGTTTACCGACTTCTGACAGAAAAGCGGCTTTCGTATATTTTGTAACGTCATTTGTGACTTCAAAATAACCGTGTGCGCCTGCGCCTTTTGCGTGAACGACACGCTCCGGAACTCGTTCTCTGTTAAAGTGCGCCAATTTCTCAAGCAGATGGACGTCTTGTATTAAAGCAGGACCGCGATCGCCGGCCGTCATTGAGTTTTGGTTATCTCCGACAGGAGCGCCCCAGCTGGTTGTCAATTTATTTGAACTCATGTGATCACCTCTTTAGATTTATAAGAACATAATATCACCTATCAGTAAAAAGTCAATATTATTTTATAATGATTATAAAATAATTATTTTTATTATCGGAAAGAAAGTTTGGGTTTAAAAGACCACTTGACTGACAGGAATAATGGGTTTAATATGAGAAAAAATAGAAACCGCTGACTTGGACACAAGAGGCTCTTATTCTTCACTGGATAAGGGTCTTTTTTTATTGTCAGGCGGTAAGGGAGGCGGCGATTGTATGCTTTTCCGGCAGCATTTTAAACCTGTCGATATTCACGGTCATCTGCCGTACAGCCTTAATTTCGGCAAAAACGATAAGACATTTTCCGATTATAACCGGGAGCGGTCGGAAAGAATGAATCTCACTTGGGATTTTCCTGATCCGCATGAGGCTGATGACGGGGAAATCCCTTTGATGACAAGATGGGAGAAAGAATTAGATAAGTACGGCATTGACGTGCTGAATTTTTTAACAGCAGAGAGCAATGACCGGATGGCGGCGTTTATTCAAGCCAATCCCGCGAGGTTTACCGGATTTGCATATCATCCTTTGGAACAAAAGGATGCGTATGAGGAGCTGAAAAGAGCGGTTGAAGAGCTCGGTCTGAAAGGATATAAACTGTTCGGGCCGCTGACAGACATCGAGTTTCATGATCCGTCGCTGAAAAAGCTGTGGACGTATTTGGCTGACAAAAGACTGCCTGTATTAATTCACTTCGGACTTTTAGGGAGAGCGGGGGGCATTGTCAGCCATCGCAACATCAACCCGCTCTCCATCTATCGCGTCGCGAGAGAGTATGCTGATATACCGTTCATCATTCCGCATTTCGGCGCCGGATATTATCAGGAACTGCTGCAGCTGTGCTGGAGCTGCCCGAATGTGTATATTGACACGTCCGGCTCAAATCAGTGGATGAGGTGGATGCCGTACCCGCTTGATTTGGAAATTCTGTTTCGGAAGACATCTGAATTAATCGGTGCTGAACGAATCATCTTTGGGACGGATTCAAACGGATTTCCGAGAGGTTACGTATACAGATATCTTCAGGAGCAGGTCCGGACCTGCCGGGAAATCAATATGCGGGAAGAAGACATAGAGAAGATTTTCGGAAACAATGCGCGGACATTGCTGAAAATCGACCAGCCGCAAAAGGAAATAAATACGTGATACAGCTGATGCGCTCTTTGGCAGGTTTATGCCGGAGGGCGCATTTTTAATTCTTACAAAAAACAGTTGACAAGTCGGAATAATTTGAATTAACATGATATTCAAATTTAAAAACAAACGGGCAGCTGATCGGACCGCCGAAGGCTCTCATCTCTACAAGCAACGGAGATGGGGGCCTTTTTGTTTTTCGATCGCATAGGGCAGGAAGAGAGGGGAAAAGACAGATGGCTGTAACCATCAGCATACAAGAAAAAGTGTTTGAGCATGAAGGACGGAAAACACCGGTGCTGAATGATATTGAACTGTCAATTGCATCAGGAGAATTTTTGACTGTCATCGGGCCGAGCGGCTGCGGAAAAAGTACGCTTTTAAAATTGATTGCCGGGCTTGATACCGATTATAAAGGCTCTGTCGCAATAAACGGCCGCCATGTGTCGGGACCGGGCATCCGACAGGGATTTATCTTTCAGGAGCACCGGCTGTTTCCCTGGCTGACGGTGAAACAAAACATCGCTGCCGATCTCAATATAAACGACCCGGCCGTTCGTCAAAAAGTGGATGATCTGATTGAGGTTGTCAGGCTGCAGGGAGCAGAGGAAGCTTATCCGCGCGAATTATCCGGCGGCATGTCGCAGCGGGTCGCCATCGCCAGAGCCCTGTTGCGTGAGCCCGAGGTGCTGCTTTTGGATGAACCGTTCGGAGCGCTTGACGCTTTTACGAGAAAACACTTGCAGGATGTGCTGCTTGATATATGGCGCGAGAAAAAAACGACGATGATTCTGGTTACGCATGATATTGACGAATCTGTCTATTTAGGCGATAAGCTGGCAATTCTCAGGGCAAAGCCCGGCCGGCTGCACAGTCTGGTGCCGATTCAGCTTCCGCATCCGCGCAATCGGACGTCAGCTGATTTTCAGGCCGTCCGGCAGAAGGTGCTTGCTGAATTTGAGAAAACGGAAGATCTCCGGTTTGCGGATGGATCAGGGATATAGAAAGGACGAAGCAAAGTGAAAAAAACGATCATTCTTTTAGCCGCAGCAGTCATGATGTTAGCCGGATGCAGTGCCGACGGAGCAGGCGGGAGCGGGAAAACGGTGAAAGAAATCCGGATCGGCATCCAGCAGAGTTTAAGCCCGCTTCTCATTGCCAAGGAAAAAGGCTGGTTTGAAGAAGCCTTCAAAAAAGACGGAATAAAGGTAAAATGGGTCGAATTCCAAAGCGGTCCTCCGCAATTTGAAGGTCTTGCCGCCGATAAGCTTGATTTTTCCCAGGTCGGCAATTCACCGGTCATTTCCGGCCAGGCGGCAGGAATTGATTTTAAAGAGATCGGGCTGTCTCAGGACGGATTAAAGGCAAACGGCATTCTCGTAAACAAGGGTAGCGGGATTCAGAGCCTGAAAGAATTGAAAGGTAAAAAAATCGCCGTAGCCAAAGGCAGCAGCGGCTTTGATTTCCTCTATAAAGCTTTAGATAAAGCGGGGCTTTCCGCCGATGACGTCACCCTCATCCAGCTTCAGCCTGATGAGGCGGTTTCCGCTTTTGAAAATAAGTCAGTTGACGCATGGTCCATTTGGGAGCCGTATTTGTCGATTGAAACGCTGCAGCACGGGGCGGAAATATTGGCGAACGGAGAAAGCACAGATTTATATTCTCCCGGTTTCACATTAGTCAGAACGGGATTTTCCAAAGAACACCCGGATGAGGTTGTCCGTTTTCTGAAAGTGTTCAATAAAGCAGTTACATGGCAAAAGGAACACAAAGATGAAGCCGTCTCCTTATATGCGAAAATCAAACATCTTGATCCGAAAGTCGTCAGAAACGTGCTTAACAATACTGAGCCTCTCAATGAACCGATCAATGATGATATTGTCAAAGCCCAGCAGGAAACCGCTGGTTTTCAATATCGAACAAAAGCGATTCGTAAGAAAATTCATGTAAAAGACGTTGTCGACAATTCATTTATTAAAAAAGCGCGTGAAACGGGGGATGGCAAGTAATGAAAGCAGAAGCACCAACGGCTGCCGGCGCAATAAGCCAATCAGAAAAGAAAGCTCTGGCAAGATCCCGGAAGTATTCATACCAATGGATGAAAGGGATTGTACTCCCGGCTGCGGTCATCGCAGTATGGCAGTTTATCGCAAGTCTGGGCATCGTCTCTGCAACGGTGCTCCCGTCACCTGTCGTCATCTTGCAGACGTTTCAGGAACTTCTTCTTTCAGGTGAGCTGTGGGGTCATTTAGAGATCAGTTTATACCGGGCGGCTGCAGGATTTCTGCTTGGCGCGGGCCTCGGACTTGTTTTCGGGCTGCTGGTCGGTTTCTCAAAGCGGACGGAAGCGTATCTCGATCCGTCTCTGCAAATGCTCAGGACGGTTCCGCACTTGGCGGTGACCCCGCTGTTTATTTTGTGGTTCGGATTTGATGAGACATCAAAAATTCTGCTGATCGCATTGGGGGCTTTTTTCCCTGTATACATTAATACGTTTCTCGGAATCCGCAGCGTGGACGCAAAGCTGTTTGATGTCGCCCGGGTGCTGGAGTTTAACTGGTATCAGCAGATGGCGAAATTGATTCTTCCGGCGTCTCTGCCGAATATCCTGCTCGGCATCCGGCTCTCTCTCGGTATTGCGTGGCTCGGCCTTGTGGTGGCGGAACTGATGGGATCGAGCGCGGGCGTCGGCTATATGATTATGGATGCGAGACAATTTTCACAGACAAATAAGGTGTTTGTCGGCATTATCATTTTTGCGGCTGTCGGCAAGCTGACAGATGCATTGGTCAGAATGCTCGAGCGGAAACTATTAAAATGGCGGAACAGTTATGAAGGGTAACCTATTAAAAAAGGAGAGATTCATATGGAGATTCTTTGGTTTATTCCGACGCATGGTGACGGCCGGTATTTAGGGACGCAAACGGGAGGGAGAACGGCGGATCATCTTTATTTTAAGCAAGTGGCACAGGCGGCGGACAGACTCGGGTATACGGGGGTTCTGCTGCCGACGGGGAGATCATGTGAAGACCCGTGGCTGACGGCTGCCGCTTTAGCGGGGGAAACGAGTGACTTGAAATTTTTAGTGGCGGTCCGGCCGGGACTGATGCAGCCGTCTGTCGCCGCGAGAATGGCGTCGACAATGGACCGGCTGTCAGACGGCCGTTTGCTCGTAAATGTCGTAGCGGGCGGAGATCCTTATGAACTGGCGGGAGACGGCATGTTTATCAGCCACGATGAACGTTATAAGGCGACTGAAGAATTTTTAACCGTCTGGCGCGGACTCATGCGGGGCGAAACGGTGACATATGAAGGGGACCATATCAAGGTGGAAAACAGCAACCTCCTGTTCCCGCCAAAACAGTCTCCGCATCCGCCATTATATTTCGGCGGTTCATCACAGGCGGGAATTGAGGCTGCGGCGAAACATACAGATGTCTATTTAACATGGGGAGAGCCGCCGGAGCAGGTAAAAGAAAAGATTGAAACTGTTAAAAAACAGGCTGCCAAGGAAGGAAGGACGATGCGTTTTGGCATCAGACTTCACGTGATTGTCCGGGAGACTGAGGAAGAGGCATGGGAAGCGGCTGAACGATTAATCAGCCATTTAGACGAAGAGACAATTGCGAAAGCGCAGGCTGCGCTCCGGCGCGCTGATTCATCGGGACAAAAACGGATGGCCGATCTTCATAACGGTGACCGCTCGAAGCTTGAGATCAGCCCGAATCTCTGGGCCGGCATCGGACTGGTCAGAGGCGGAGCGGGCACGGCGCTTGTCGGTGATCCGCAGACTGTCGCTGATCGAATTTTAGAGTATCAAGCACTCGGCATTGAGTCGTTTATCTTTTCAGGCTATCCGCATCTTGAAGAAGCTTATTATCTGGCTGAACTCGTGTTTCCGCTTCTGCCGTTTCAGAATGAGCGGACTAAAAAGCTTGAGCGCAGATTGGGTGAAGCAATGGGAAACGACCATTTTGCAAGAGGAAATAAAGCGACAGTCTGATGACGTCGCAAGGCGGATCATTGACGGCGGGTGCTTTCTGCGGATTCATTTCCGGGGAAATGCCGGCAGTGACGGCGGGTATTCACCCGCCTTTTTAAGCGCTTAGCTTGCACGATGCTCATCTGGATGATATGATACAAAGCGTAATTATTACGATTTGTAAGGGGTGCTGAAATGGCAAAAAAATCAAAAGTGATCAAAGAGCTCAAGCGGCAGAAGCTTGTTGAACAATATGCGGACATCCGAAGAGAATTAAAGGCGAAAGGCGACTGGGAAGCGCTGAGCAAACTGCCGCGTGATTCTGCTCCGGCCAGGCTTCATAACCGCTGTACGGTGACGGGGCGGCCCCGCGGATATATGAGAAAATTTAAACTGTCCAGAATCGCATTCAGGGAGCTGGCCCATAAAGGCCGGGTTCCCGGGGTGAAAAAAGCGAGCTGGTAACATAAAAAACTCCGGATCTGTCATGAACCGGAGTTTTTGCCGTGCTTATGAAAAGTGAAAACATAAGCCAAATGCTGAATCATCATCAGAATGAAAATCAAAAGAATCGGAAAAAAAGGAAGATGCGGCTGAATCAGCGGATAAAACAAAAGCAGAACGGCTGCGGCCGGCAATGAGAAGTAAACGGCGATATAAGAGGAACGGCAAGCTTTAGCCGTCATCATTCGTTCTCTTTCATCCTGTTCCTCAAATTCATCGGGCACAAGCCTGTGCTTTTTGCCGTTTCGTTTTTTCTTTTCGGCATAGATATACAATGCGGCACAAATGATAAACAGCAGAAACGGAGTGATATTCAGCTCAAATGAACTGCTCCCCTCCGTTTGGAAAAACTGAGCGATCCGCGGTGCCGCTTCCATAAAGGAAATAAGCGTCCAGCAGGCCAATCCGTAGAGTGCAAGGTGAAAACACGCTTTTCTTTTCAAACTCATTTTTTCTCCTCCTCCAGCCAGAAAACTTCCTCCATCGGCAGTGAGAAAGCCCGGCAGATGTTAAGAGCCAATAAGAGTGAAGGCACATAATCTCCTTTTTCAATCGCTGCAATCGTCTGTCTGGTGGCTCCGGCTTCTTTTCCGAGCGTTTCCTGAGAATAGCCGAATCTGGCTCTCAGCTCTTTTACTTTATTTTTCATCATCAGGGCGTACCTCAAGTTTTCTTCTTTTTTATATTGTATGAGATTCTTAACAAAATGTAAACCTAACTTAACATGTGGACAAAAAAAGAATTTTTTTCGACAAATTTTTTAACATTCCCTTGACGAAAAAAAAATATACATGTAATATTAGAAACATCAAATCGGTACTGACAAAAAAACTTTGATGCGGGTGTAGTTTAGTGGTAAAACCTCAGCCTTCCAAGCTGATGTCGTGAGTTCGATTCTCATCACCCGCTCCATACATACGTTATTAACGCAGTGTTTCGTTTCTCTGATAAACGAAGTATTGCGTTTTTTTATGTGAAAAAAGACACGAAGGCGTGTCTTTTTATGAAAGCCAAGAGACGGTATGCGTGCCTCCGTGAATTTGTTCAAACATTTTGGTTAAAGATGATAGCAGCTCATCCGCCGCGTCGGCATGAAATGAAGGCGGGAAAAAGATCAGCTGCAGCATTTTCTTTGTGCCGGTTGTTACAGGGCGGGTGTTGATATGTCCGGTAAGGCCGCCGAAAATGCCGCCAGAGTCGGAGAAAGCAAGTACGTGTTCTTTTTCTCCGATTGTAATCGAAATCGGTTCATCTATTTCTGCGGCGTCATACGCCATGATGGGCAATGAATATTTCAAGGAGAAAAAAAGTATGGTATCATGGGCTGAATTCACACTTTCAATGAATCGTTCCCGGGAAATATCGCCGAGCATAAGCTCCATCGGCGTTTTTTGTCCTGAAAAGGCGGGACTGAGCTGTTCCATCATACGCGCCCACTCTTTAACAAAAGGCTGCTCATCTATACCGCCGTCAGCATAATCAAAGTAAAGAGATTCTTGAAATAAACGGAGGCGGCCTTTCAGCATTTGCGGAGCAGGCCCGACTTCGATCTGTTCATATAAGACGGCTGCCGCTTTGATCCCCGGCACCCGTTCAGCAATAAGTGGATCTAAACTGATGTTCAAGTGTGTTCACTCCATTTCGGGATGATAAAACTCTATTATACCCGTGCGGGAGCCTGATCACAAAGAAAGGAGGCTGTGCAAAAAATGAATATTCATAAACTGAAAGAGGAATTAATCGAATACGCCAAAAGCATCGGAGTTGACAAAATCGGGTTTACAACGGCTGATACGTTCGACAGTCTGCGGGACCGGCTGATTCTTCAGGAATCACTCGGCTATTTATCCGGTTTTGAAGAGCCGGATATTGAAAAACGGGTTACTCCGTCTTTGCTTCTCCCGAAAGCCAAATCAATCGTCGCCATCGCCCTTGCTTATCCTTCCAAAATGAAAGATGCGCCGAGGAGCACGAGGGACGGGCGGCGCGGCATTTTTTGCAGAGCTTCCTGGGGGAAGGATTATCATGATGTGCTGCGGGAAAAGCTTGATCTGCTGGAGAATTTTCTCCAAAGTAAACATGAGGATATCCGCACAAAGTCAATGGTGGATACAGGAGAATTGTCCGACAGGGCCGTGGCTGAACGGGCGGGAATCGGCTTCAGCGCCAAAAACTGCATGATCACCACGCCTGAATACAGTTCTTACGTCTATCTGGCTGAAATGATCACCAATCTGCCCTTTGAACCGGATGTGCCGATTGAAGATATGTGCGGTACGTGCACAAAATGTCTAGACGCTTGTCCGACCGGCGCACTCGTCAATCCCGGACAGCTTAACGCCCAGCGCTGTATTTCGTTCCTGACCCAGACAAAGGGATTTTTGCCGGATGAGTTCCGCACGAAAATCGGAAACCGTCTGTATGGCTGTGACACGTGCCAGACGGTCTGTCCGATTAATAAGGGGAAAGATTTTCATCTTCATCCGCAGATGGAGCCTGATCCGGAAATCGCAAAGCCGCTGTTAAAGCCGCTTTTGACCATAAGCAACCGCGAATTCAAAGAAAAATTCGGACATGTATCGGGATCATGGCGCGGCAAGAAGCCGATACAGCGGAATGCGATTTTAGCTTTGGCTCATTTTAAAGATGCCTCGTCTCTTCCGGAATTAACGGCCTTGATGCACCAAGATCCGCGCCCCGTCATCAGGGGTACGGCCGCCTGGGCCATCGGGAAAATCGGTGATCCTGATTATGCGGAGGAATTAGAAAAAGCGCTTCAAAAGGAGCAGGATGAGGACGCCATACGGGAAATTGAAAAGGGACTGGAGCTGTTATCGGTTTCTGAGAAGACTAAAACCGGCCGGTCCTGACATATGTATAGAGAAAAAGCACTTGGCCGGAGTTCAAGTGTTTTTTCTTTATAAAATCGTATGGGGTGGAGCGCTTGAAGCATATTATTGAAGATTTAGCGGAGGCCCGGCTTCATTATTTAATCAACGGAACCGAGATGAGGCAGAATGGGCAGGCCGTCGATCTTGAGGTCCTGACGAGAAAAAAAGAGCTGTTTGAAAAACGGAAAGTTGACATCGTGAAAGCGAAGGCAAAAGCCGTCATTGTCAAAAGCAGTCTTGAGGACGACGGCACGTTATGCGTCATGTACACGATTCATTTCGAATATTTGTGCAAGGAGCATGACGGACACCTTTACTTAGAAGAGCAGATTGAGGAACGGACTGCATTTCTCTATGATGAGCTTTTGATTAAAGACCGGGAAGTAAAGAAAAAACCGGCGGGATTTTCTGACGGAAACAGCGTAATTGAATATGAGCGGAGTGAACGGGAAGATTTCGGGCGGGCGTTTCAATACGACCGTCTGGCTGCCGTGCAGTACGCGGAGAAGTTTTGGAATAAACGAAATCCCGCTTATAAAAATTTCAGCGATAATTGCACCAATTTTATTTCCCAATGTTTACATGCCGGAAAAGCACCGATGCGGGGGCATCCGAACAGAGGCTCAGGCTGGTGGATGAAGGCAAGCTCGTGGAGCTACAGCTGGACGGTCGCGCATTCGATGAAGATGTATCTGGCCCAATCCAAGGCAGGGCTCCGCGCATTGCAAGTATCAAGAGCTGAAGAACTGATGCCCGGAGATATCATTTGCTATGATTTTGAAGGAGACGGCCGTTTTAATCATACGGCGATCGTGGTCGCAAAAGATAAAAGCAATATGCCGCTCGTCAATGCCCAAACGTATGACAGCAGAATGAGATATTGGTCATATGAGGATTCAACGGCGTATACTCCTTCCATCAGATATGCGTTTTTTCATATTACGGATGATACGACAAAAGAGTAATTAATGATATAATGGTGGGCGGAATAAAAAACAGAGGTGAACATCGTGGCATTACATGTCGTTTTATATCAACCCGAAATCCCGGCCAATACGGGAAATATCGCACGTACTTGTGCGGCAACAGACACAACGCTTCATTTGATCCGCCCGCTCGGATTCTCAACCGATGATAAAATGCTGAAGCGAGCCGGACTCGATTATTGGGAGTTCGTCAACGTCGTATATCATGATTCATTGGAAGAATTATTTGAGGCATATGAGAACGGAAAGTTTTTCTTCATTACAAAATTCGGCCAAAAGCCGCACACATCATTTGATTACTCAAATACAGAGGAAGACTTTTTCTTCGTATTCGGCAGAGAAACGAGCGGACTTCCGAAAGAATTGATCGAAAACAATATGGACCGCTGCCTGCGTCTGCCGATGACCGAGCATGTGAGATCATTAAACCTGTCCAACACGGCCGCGATTCTTGTATATGAAGCGCTGCGCCAGCAAAATTACAGAGATTTGACGTGAGAAAAAACGCCCGCATCCGGGCGTTTTTTTATTGAATAAAAAAGACGGGCAGCAGCGGTTCACGGCATTTTTATATTTTCAGGCTTAACAACGTAACAGTGTTATGTTACAATACATTCATCGAAGGAGCTGGATTCATGGAGGAACAACTGATTTCTAAAAAAGAATTGCTGGAAGAAACATCAATTTCATACGGGCAGCTGTACCGGTGGAAACGGAAAAATTTAATTCCTGAAGAATGGTTTATCCGAAAATCGACGTTTACAGGCCAGGAAACATTTTTTCCGAGAGCGGAAATATTAAAACGTATCTCAAAAATACAGAAAATGAAAGAAAATCTGTCTCTGGATGAAATGAGAGAAATGCTGTCTCCGCAAATGACTGATGTCAATATAACGTCTGCGGAACTGCTTCAAAAGGGACTGATTTCAAAAGCCGCGCTGCAAGTTTATGGCGAAGACGGCGTGACATTCACGTCCCGCGCGCTGCTGTCTTTATATGTGCTTGAAGGGCTTTTGCAATCGGGCAATATCAGCCTTGAGGAAGGAAAATTGGCGGCAGGGGTGCTGAAAACGTATGAGGCTACCGAGCTGAAAGCGAATACGGAGCTTGTCATGCTCCGAAAGCTTGGCGTAACGACGTGCTTCATCGCAGACGCGGAACATATTTTATTTGAACCGACTGTCAAAGTGGTTGAACGGGTGGCGCTTGCTGCGGCATCGGAAGAATTAAAAACGAAATGGATGCAGGAGGACCATCAATGGAAGTAACAGATAAATTAGTCATCAACGGTTCGGGAAGTTCAAAAGGAGGCCGTTTTCATACAGTGGAGATCAACGGAAGCGGCACGGTGTCAGGTGATGTGGAGTGCACGAGCCTTTTGTTTAACGGCAGCGGAAAAACAGACGGACATGTCAAGACGCAAACGCTGACGATCAGCGGTTCGGGGAAAATTTCCGGCAGCGCCGAAGCTGAATCCATCCGTATCAACGGAACGGGTGTCATTAAAGGTGATGTCAAAACGGAGCGGCTGAACGTCGCGGGATTTTCATCTTTCGGCGGCGGTGTGAAAGCTGATGATATTTTCATATCCGGGAAAGCCGGGATTGAAGGCGATTGCGAGACAGAGACGTTCCGTTCGGAAGGCAAATGCAAGATCGGCGGCCTGCTGAATGCCGATGAAGTCAGTATTAAGCTGGCGGCGGGAGAAAGCCATGTGAAAGAGATCGGCTGCCGCCATTTGAAAGTGATGAGCAGAAAGAGCGTGCTTACGCGTTTTAAGCTGATGCCGGCCCCGGTGCTGACAGCAGAGCTGATTGAAGGTGACATCATTGAATTGGCGGACACGAACGCGAAGACAGTCCGCGGAAATCATGTGCGGATCGGCGCAGGCTGCACCATTGGGACTGTGGAATACAGCGGCGATTTTACATGTGATCCTTCCGCTTTGGTTAACAAAGTCGTGAAACGATAGGAGGAGCTGCGATGGAAACGACAAAAAAATTGAGTCATTTAAAAATGTACGGAGCCGGACACGCCTCCGGCGGTTCCTACCAAAATGTAAGTATAAAAGGGGAAGGAACTGTCGGCGAAGGACTTCAAAGCGAACGCTGCCGGATATTCGGTACGGGACTTTTTCTCGGAGATGCCGAGATCAGCAGGCTGAAAATTTTCGGAGAGCATGAAGTTGCAGGAGATTTATCAGCACATTCAGCAAATGTGATCGGCACATTGAAAGTCGGCGGCTCCATGCGTTTCGCCAGGATGGGGCTGAAAGGACTTGCTGAAATTGGCGGCGGGGCCGCGGGAGAGCAGTGTCATATAAAAGGCAGTCTCACCGTCAACGGCAATTGCGAGACGGAGCTGCTTCATGTAACAGGATGTATCAATGTGGCGGGATTGTTAAACGCAGGGGACGTAAACATCCATTTGCGTTATGACCGAAGCCGTGTGAAAGAAATCGGCGGCACATCGATCACCGTCAGACGGAAACCCGGTTTTCTTAAACGGAAAGCCGGCATGCTTTCTGCTGAATTGATCGAAGGAGACGCAATTTACCTCGAATACACGGAAGCGGACATTGTCAGAGGGAAGCGTGTGGAAATCGGCCCGGGGTGCAAAATCGGAAAAATCGAGTATCAAACAAGCTGCAAGTCTCATGAAAAATCAACTGTCCAAGAACATATTCAAATATGAAACATTGTTATGTTGTACAGGAAAGGGTGCTCTCCATAAAGAGCACCCTTTTGCCGTTATTTGTTTTCAGGTTTGCTGTCGTAACCCGCCGTAAAAATGGATACTAAAAAAGTGAGAATGACCCCAAGTAAAATGATCGTTTTCATCATGTCTCCTCCTCTTTGCTTTTCCATTTGATGTCCGAGTCTGGATGAAACTGTATTTCTTTCATTATGAACGGTGCACCGGACCCTTGTCAATGACGGCCTTATAACGTCTTTATTTTTAAGAAACGAAAAGCATGTATTATCACGTCACCGCATAGATTGTAACAAAGTACCTTATTTCTAGTGCATTAACCATGATAGAGGAGGTTCTTATGGATATATTAAAGAAAATTGAAAAGTACAGAGAGGAAGAGCAGCGTCTCAAATGGGAAGGGACGTTCGCTGATTATTTGGAGATCATAAAAGAAAATCCATTGGTCGCGCAGTCTGCTCATTCTCGCGTTTTTAATATGATAAAAGACAGCGGAATCGAAGAGGATGACGGGAAAAAGACATACAGCTTTTTCTCGAGGGAGCTGTTCGGCCTTGAGGAATCTCTGGAACGGCTCGTGGAGGAATACTTTCACCCGGCCGCCAAGCGGCTCGATGTAAGAAAAAGGATTTTACTATTGATGGGACCCGTCAGCGGCGGAAAGTCAACTCTTGTCACCATGCTGAAAAAAGGGCTTGAAGCCTACTCATTGACAGACAACGGAGCTGTTTACGCTATTAAAGGCTGCCCGATGCATGAAGATCCTCTCCATCTCATTCCCCATCATCTGCGCGACGACTTCTACAGAGAATACGGCATCAGAATTGAGGGCAGCCTTTCTCCGCTTAATGTCATGCGGCTTGAAGAAGAATACGGCGGCAGAATTGAGGATGTAAAAGTTGAACGTATATTCTTTTCGGAGGATAAACGTACCGGAATCGGAACCTTCAGCCCGTCTGATCCGAAATCACAGGATATCGCCGACTTGACGGGGAGCATTGATTTTTCGACGATTGCCGAATACGGCTCAGAATCAGATCCGCGCGCTTATCGGTTTGACGGTGAATTAAATAAAGCGAACCGCGGAATGATGGAGTTTCAGGAAATGCTGAAATGCGATGAAAAATTTCTGTGGCACCTTCTGTCACTCACGCAGGAAGGGAATTTCAAAGCCGGACGGTTTGCGCTCATCTCCGCCGACGAATTGATTGTTGCGCATACGAACGAAACGGAGTACCGCTCGTTTATCGCCAATAAGAAAAATGAAGCCCTTCACTCCAGAATCATCGTGATGCCTGTTCCTTATAATTTAAAGGTGTCAGAGGAAGAACGGATTTATGAAAAAATGATTTCTGAAAGTGATGTTTCTGACGTACACATCGCCCCCCATACATTAAAAGTGGCCGCGATGTTTTCTATTTTGACCCGGCTGAAGGAACCGAACCGCTCTGATATTGATCTCGTCAAAAAAATGAGGCTTTATGACGGAGAAAGCGTTGAAGGTTACAATTCCGTTGATCTGGAGGATATGAAGAAGGAATTCCATGATGAAGGAATGAGCGGAATTGACCCGCGCTATGTCATCAACCGCATTTCCTCAACGATTATCAGAAAAAATATGGAATCCATCAATTCGCTTGACGTGCTGCGTTCCTTAAAAGAAGGACTCGACCAGCATCCGTCCATCTCCGCCGAGGACAAAGAGCGGTATATGAATTTTATTTCCGCCGCCAGGAAAGAGTACGATGACATCGCCAAAAAGGAAGTGCAGAAGGCGTTCGTCTATTCATATGAAGAATCCGCGAAAACTCTTATGGACAATTATTTAGATAATGTGGAAGCGTACTGCAATAAAAATAAGCTTCGCGATCCGCTGACGGGTGAAGAAATGAATCCTGACGAAAAACTGATGAGATCCATTGAAGAGCAGATCGGCATTTCAGAAAACGCCAAAAAAGCGTTCCGCGAAGAAATCTTAATCCGCATATCCGCCTATGCAAGAAAAGGAAAACGCTTTGACTATAATTCGCACGAAAGACTCCGCGAAGCGATTCAGAAAAAGCTGTTCGCAGACTTAAAAGATGTAGTGAAAATTACGACCTCCACCAAAACGCCGGATGAACAGCAGCTTAAAAAGGTCAATGAGGTAGTGGCAAGGTTAATAGATGAACACGGCTATAATTCGACAAGCGCTAATGAACTGCTGAAGTATGTCGGAAGCTTGTTAAACCGCTGATATTTGATTTCATCGAGAGGCCCGTCTGTAAAAGGACGGGTTCTTTTGTCTGTTTTTCGCAATTGTTTGTCAATTGGAGAGTCCGGCCGGCATAAGATAAAAATAAATCTTTTCGCCGGACTTGTTTCATAAACAGGACCAAGCCGGAATACACATGTAAAACGACCATAACGGTTAAGGAGGGGAATTCATGTCCCGTAATGACAGCGGAAATTTTTTGATTTCAGAGGAAGACTGGTCCCTCCATCGCAAAGGCTTTGACGACCAGCAGCGCCACCAAAAGAAAGTGCAGGAAGCGATAAAAAACAACCTTCCGGATCTTGTCACTGAAGAAAGCATTATTATGTCCAACGGAAAAGATGTCGTGAAAATCCCGATTCGTTCGCTTGATGAATATAAAATCCGTTATAACTATGATAAAAATAAACATGTCGGCCAAGGCGACGGCGACAGCGAAGTCGGCGATGTCGTCGCAAGAGACGGCGCAGATAAAAAGCAGGGTGCCGGAAAAGGCCAGGGAGCAGGCGATCAGGCAGGCGAGGATTATTATGAAGCGGAAGTTTCATTGATGGATCTGGAAGAAGCGCTGTTTCAGGAATTAGAACTGCCGAATCTGCAGCAAAAGGAAAGGGACAATATCGTCCATACCGATATCGAGTTCAATGATATCCGGAAAACCGGGCTGACAGGGAATATCGATAAGAAAAGGACGATGCTGTCGGCCTATAAACGAAACGCCATGACAGGCAAGCCGTCGTTTTACCCTATTTATCCGGAAGATTTGAAATACAAAACATGGAATGATGTGACGAAGCCGGAATCGAAAGCTGTCGTTTTAGCCATGATGGATACAAGCGGTTCGATGGGCGTATGGGAAAAGTATATGGCGAGGAGCTTCTTTTTTTGGATGACACGATTTTTACGGACAAAGTATGAAACGGTTGATATCGAATTTATCGCCCACCATACGGAAGCGAAGGTTGTGTCGGAAGAAGATTTTTTCTCGAAAGGCGAGAGCGGAGGCACCATCTGTTCCTCCGTTTACCGGAAGTCTCTTGAATTAATTGATGAAAAATATGACCCCGCCCGCTACAACATCTATCCGTTTCATTTTTCAGACGGAGATAACCTGACTTCGGATAACGCCCGATGCGTAAAGCTCGTCAATGACATCATGAAAAAATCGAATCTGTTCTGTTACGGTGAGGTCAATCAATATAACAGGCATTCCACCCTCATGTCCGCCTATAAAAATGTCAAAGATGATAAATTTAAATACTACATCCTGAAACAGAAATCGGACGTATTTCAAGCGCTGAAAAGCTTTTTTAAAAATGAGGAAGCCGGTATAAGCAAAGCATCGTATTAAATATAAAGCCGAGTGAAGAATCGTGCGGCCGCGGTTCTTCACCCGGCTTTTTTAAATTAAAAATAAAGAGAAAAACCGGCATAAAAAAAATCCTTAAAAAATGAAACTTTTCTCTTTACAAACCTTCTTTCATTTATTAATATTTTATCTTGTGAACTATTATTAAGGGAATGAGGTGAAAATACGGTGATTGAATCAGAGCTCGCTTTGCTCAGTTTTGAACAACTGTTTGATACTTCCAGATCGATTTACAAAAAGCAGAAAATGATTCTGGAGACAGTGCTTGAACCTTTTGATATTACAGTGCTGCAGTATCTGCTGATGTTCAAAATACATAAGAGCAAAAGCACGCAGCTTTCAAGGCTGGCTTTGTCGCTTGATCTGAAACCGGCGTCTGTCACGAGAATGACCGATATTCTGTATAAGCGCCGCCTAATGGTTCGGAGCGACTATCACGACGACCGGCGTGTTGTTATGATTCAGTTAACCGAAGAGGGGGAAGAACTTCTAAAGAAAGCTGCTGTTCAATATGCCGAAAAAGCGGCGGTCTTATACCGGCAGCTCAATACCGCTGAACTGCAGTACCTGCGCAAGCTGGCGGAAAGTTTAACGAAGCTTGCAAACGGCTGTGCAGTGAAAAACGGAAAATAAAAAAATCCCCACATATTTTTATCATCATTCCACAAAATGATAGAGGAAGAAACGAAAGGAGAAAACAAAATGAACAGAGGACGTTTAATTCTGACCAACATTATCGGTTTGATTGTTGTTCTTGCAATTATAGGCGGAGGTGCTTACTACTATTATCAAAGCACACACTATGTAAAAACCGATGAAGCGAAAGTTGCCGGCGACATGGCTGCTATCACAGCTCCTGCTGCGGGTAAAGTAACTGACTGGAACCTTGATGAGGGGAAAGAAGTAAGTAAAAACGACGTTGTTGCAAAAATTAAAGGACAGCAAAATGCTGACGTAAAAGCCATCATGGATGGAACAATCGTGAAAAACGAAGTGAAAAACGGCCAAATGGTGCAAGCCGGTACGACAATTGCCCAAGAAATTGACATGAAACACCTTTACATCACTGCAAACATTAAAGAAACAGACATTAGAGACATTGAAGTAGGAAACAAAGTAGACGTAATTGTTGACGGCGATCCTAATACAACATTTGACGGAACAGTAGAAGAAATCGGTTATGCGACAAATTCAACATTTGATATGCTGCCTTCTTCAAACTCAAGCGGCAACTACACAAAAGTAACGCAAAAAGTTCCTGTTAAAATTTCACTCAGCAACCCATCTGACAAGGTGCTTCCTGGTATGAACGCATCTGTAAAAATCTCTGAATAATACAGATCAGTCATCAAACCATGAAGGGAGGTTGTCTTAGGTGGCTAAATCAGATAATCAAGTAAAAAGTCCTAAAACATTGCTTATTGTGCTTATGGCCGGGTTATTCCTGGCGATCTTGAACCAAACGCTTCTTAACGTGGCAATGCCGCACTTAATGACCGAGTTCGGTGTGAGTGCGACGACGATTCAGTGGCTTACGACCGGATACATGCTGGTCAACGGTGTTTTGATTCCGTTATCTGCGTTCTTAATTACCCGGTTCGGACAGAGAAGCCTCTTTCTCGTAGCCATGTTCTGTTTTACAGCGGGAACGTTAGTCTGCGGAATCGCGCCTAACTTCTCAACCATGCTGATCGGCCGGTTAATTCAGGCGGTCGGCGGCGGTATCCTGCAGCCGCTGGTCATGACAACCATTCTGCTTATCTTCCCGCCTGAAAGCAGGGGGAAAGGAATGGGGATTTTCGGTCTTGCGATGATGTTTGCTCCGGCGGTCGGACCGACTCTTTCCGGCTGGATCATCGAGCATTACACATGGCGCATTATGTTCTACGGCCTTGTTCCGATCGGGGCAATCGTTATTATCATAGCGTTTTTCCTCTTTAAGAACTTGGTGGAACCGCAAAAAATCAAACTCGACAGCTTGGGTGCGATTCTATCTATTGTCGGATTCGCCTCATTGCTTTACGGAGTCAGTGAAGCGGGCAGCGACGGCTGGGGAGATCCGATCGTGCTGTCTACCGTCATTGTCGGTGTCATCGCGATTGCCGCGTTTGTCATTCAGCAATTGCGCTCTGAAAAACCGATGCTCGACTTCCGGGTATTTAAATATGATATTTTCTCACTTTCCAGTGTCATTAATATCATTATTACCGTTGCGCTTTACACAGGAATGTTCCTGCTTCCGATTTACCTGCAGAACTTAGTCGGCTTTACGGCGCTGCAATCGGGTCTCTTGCTATTGCCGGGCGCGATTGTCATGCTGATCATGTCGCCGATTTCCGGTATTCTGTTTGACAAAATCGGTCCGAGACCGCTTGCGATTATCGGGCTGGTCATCACGGTCGCAACGACATTCCAGTACACAAAATTGACAATTGACACACCTTACACGCACATTATGCTTGTCTATGCCATCCGCGCATTCGGTATGTCACTGTTAATGATGCCTGTTATGACAGCCGGAATGAACCAGCTTCCGGCACGGTTGAACAGCCACGGCACGGCGATGAGCAACACGCTCCGCCAGATCAGCGGATCAATCGGAACAAGTTTGATCACAACGATTTATACGAACCGTACGACAATGCATTATTCGCAGATTGCGGATAAAACAAGCACGGCTGATCCAAGCTTCATGCAGTCGTTCCAAAGCGCGGTTTCGAATTTAATGGTCAACATGAACATGTCGCTTGATGCGGCGAAACAAACCGTTTATTCATATCTCTACAAAACAGCTTCACTTAATTCCAACGTTATGGGGATTAATGACGCGTTTATGTGGGCGACGATCTTTGCGGTTATCGGCGTAGTCCTGAGCCTGTTCTTGCGTGACGTACGGAAAGACAAACAGCGGGCGAAGAAAAAAGAGGAGCTGTCATTGCTTCCGGCCCCTAAAGAAGTGAAGGAATCTTAATCATCTGAATGGGAGGTTTCCTGAATGAAAATTTACGTAGTGTACGATAGTGAAGGCGAACACACAAAACACCTTGCTGAAGCCATTGCCGAAGGAGCACGAGAAAACGCTGAGGCTGAAGTCCTGATCGACCATGTCGATCAAGCAGACATCCGCAAGCTGAAAGACATGGATGCCATTATCTGGGGATGCCCGGGACATTTTGGCACCATCAGTTCAGGCTTAAAAGCGTGGATCGACAGACTCGGCTATCTGTGGGCTGAAGGCGAGCTGATTGATAAAGTCGGCGCTGTATTCTGTACGACGGCGACAACACACGGCGGATTAGAAATGACAATGCACAATCTGATTACTCCTATGTTTCACCAAGGCATGATTGTTGTCGGTCTTCCCGGCAACGTTCCTGAAAACGCGCTGTACGGCTCTTACTACGGCGCGGGCGTCACATGCCCGGTTGACAGCGATGTGCTGATGACGGAAGAAGGCCTTCAATTAGGCCGTGCGCTTGGCAGACGTGTCAGCCAGGTCACTGGTAATCTAACTGCCGGACGACAGTAAGGAGAGGGTTATATGGCCATTATTATAGCGGTTATTGCTGCTGTCATTGTGATTGCACTTCTTATCACATTCAATGTCCGCAGCACTTCTGCAGGACAGGATGTCAAAGAAGAAAAGAGAGAAGCGATCGGCACTACAGCCGAACAGCCGGAAAAGCATGATCCGGCCGAGGAGCGCTCAGCCGAGCATGCTCCCGTCGTTGTAAAATCTGAATCTCCCCGTGAGAAAAAGAATACAATGGGCGATGATGTGTACCGTCAGGCGCTTCAGAAGTTTAAGACTTCTGAGACGGATCAGGAACCAAACGATCCTGATAGCGGCGGCAAAATGCAGGATAGCAGCTATCGTGATGCGCTGCTCTCCTTAAAAAACAAAAAGAAGTAATTGAAAAGGCAAATCCGCGTAAGAGCGGATTTGTCTTTTTTTTATTGAAGATATTGTAATACATGATGATCTAGTGTACTATGTTACTCATACACTTGATCCGAATGGAGAGAGAAAGAATGACATCGTTTTTAGGTTTGCTGAAAAAAGATGCGAAAGTTTCATGGATTTGGCTCGCGGTGTGGCTTTGCGGCATGATTTGCTGGGCGTTTGCAGCCCACATCATCGCTGCCCGTCAGAAAGAACCGCTCGTCATTTTCGGCTTTTTTACGGCAATGGGGTTTTTTCAATTTCTTGTAGCGCCGCTTTTTATGTACTATCACCTTCATAAAGAAGGAAAAAATCAGCTGTGGCTTTACAATCCGAATGGGGGATTTTATCTGCTGGCTTCCAAACTGACGGCCTCACTGCTGTATCAGTTGATCGGGCAGCTGGCGCTGACCGGTTACGGCATTTGGATGTACCGGATGCTTTCTGCAAAAGGAGTGCTGGAACACACCATTCCCCTGGCCGGCACATTAACCGGGCTGAATGCTTACCTGCTGATCAGTTCAGCGTACTTATCTGTGATCGTGGCCGTATTTTGGACTGTTTTTCACTCATTAAAACATTTTCCCGTCCTCCGTTGGGTGATCTGCATCGTGCTTGCGTTTGTCTGGACCTATATTGACGATAAAATCATTACGCCTTTCACTTCATCTCAACATGATTTATGGCCGGTAAAAGTGTATGCGAATTTTCATTTTCATTATACAAAATTGACCGGATGGACGATGGAGCTGAAAGCCGTCCACATTTCGCTTTTCAGCTTCCTGGCAGTGATCGTGCTTGCAGCGCTCTGTCTCGCGCTGGCCTCTATGCTGCTGAATCGAAAGGTTGAGGTGTAATGATGGAGAATGAATTTCGGTCATCCAAGCCGATTTATCTGCAGATTGCCGATCGTATATATTACCGGCTGATCAGAAGTGAGCTTTCACCGGGGGACAAACTGCCGTCCGTAAGGGAGATGGCCGTACAGATGAAAGTGAATCCGAACACGATACAAAGAACGTACAGTGAAATGGAAAGGCTGGGGATCGTGGAGACGAGAAGAGGACAGGGAACCTTTATAGCGGAAAGATCCGATCTGAAAGCAGAGCTGAAAGACAGGCTGACAAAAGACGTTTTCAAACGCTTTATTCAGGAAATGGCGGAGCTGGGGTTATCTCCTGAGGAAATGCTCGACGGGATCAAACAATATGCGGAGGAAGCAAACGATGAATCTTGATTTTGAACGCGTAACAAAAAAATACGGCCGCAGGATCGCGGTCAGCGATGTATCATTTTCATTGTCTCCGGGTAAAATCTACGGAATTTTAGGGCCGAACGGAAGCGGTAAATCAACAACGCTTAAAATGCTTGCCGGGCTTGCGTTCCCGACATCGGGCGCCGTCCGGATGGGAGACTGCGCAGTAAGCAGGAACATGCTGTTTCGTACGGCTTATTTAACCGAACATGATATGTTTTCCGCCCGGACGACTGTCGGTGATATGCTCACATTTTATCATTCGCAATTCCCGGATTTTCAGCTGGAAAAAGCACATAACCTATTAGCGGAAATGAATCTTTCAGCGGAGCAGAAGATAAAAGAGCTGTCCAAAGGCAGCCGGGGCAGGCTGAAAATCGTTTTGGCCCTGTCGAGAAAAGCATCGGTCATTCTGCTGGATGAGCCGTTTTCAGGTCTTGATCCGGCGGTCAGGGAGTCGATTGTCAACAGTCTCGTATCTTATATTGATTTTGACAGCCAGATCGTCGTCATCGCCACGCATGAGATCGGCGAGATTGAGACGCTGTTAGACGAAGTGATGGTTTTCATAAAAGGGAAAATCGCTGAACGGCGCGAGGTCGAAGAAATTCGGGAACAGGAAGGAATGTCTGTGCTGCAATGGTATAGAAGCGTCATGCAGGCGCACGAAATAGAAGGGGGATTCTAATTGGAAACCGTATTAGAACTGCAACAGGTAAAGAAAACGATAAAAGGACGAACGATTATTCATGATCTGAGCTTCTCCGTCCGGGCGGGCGAAGTGTTTGGATTTTTAGGGCCGAACGGAGCGGGGAAAACCACTACGATCAGAATGATGGTCGGATTAATGAAACTGTCTCAGGGAGACATCGTAATCTGCGGGGAATCCATTACGAAAAACTATGCAAAAGCGGTCAGGCACGTCGGAGCCATCGTGGAAAACCCGGAGCTGTACAAATTCCTGAGCGGCTATAAAAATTTACAGCAGTACGCAAGGATGGTAAAAGGCGTTACGAAAGAAAAAATAGATGAGGTCATCGAGCTCGTCGGGTTGCAGGATAGAATACATGACAAAGTAAAAACCTACTCTCTCGGAATGAGACAGCGTCTCGGCCTCGCCCAAAGCCTGCTGCATAATCCTAAGGTGCTGATTCTGGATGAGCCGACAAACGGCCTCGATCCCGCTGGCATCAGAGAAATCAGGGACCATCTGAAAAAGCTGACACGTGAAAAAGGAATGGCTGTCATCGTCTCAAGCCATCTTCTGTCAGAAATGGAGCTAATGTGCGATCGAATCGGCATTCTGCAAAAAGGAGAGCTTGTCGATATTCAAAAAGTAAGGGATGAAGGAAAAGAGGATAAAGATACATACTTCTTCCATATTGAACAAAGAGAAGAGGCTCTTGCCGTTTTGAGTCAGTTTGACTGTGTGAAGAAGACAAACGGCATTGAGATCCAGCTGTCCAAACAGGAAGTGCCTGATGTGATATCACTGCTCGTCCGTGAAAACATCCGCTTATATGAAGTGAAAATCATGACAAAATCTTTGGAAGACCGCTTCTTGGAAATTACCGGCGGAACGAAAGAGGAGGTTCAATATGTTTAAGCTGATCTATAATGAATGGATTAAAATTTTCAGCCGCGTCGGGACGTGGGCTATGATTGTGATTTTAGGCGTTTCGATGATCGGTTTTGCGCTTTTGTCAAACCATTTCACCTCGAGTGAAGCCAATCCGAATTGGAAACAGGAGCTCCAGGCCGAAAACAAAGAAATGAAACAGCAGATGAAGGAAACCGGAAATCAGACGCTCATTGATAACCTGAAACAGAATGTCGCGATAAATCAATACCGTATGGATCATAACATCCCCGAGGATACAGGGTACACAGTGTGGTCATACGTAGCTGATTCTTCGATGATGACTGTTTTGACCGGGCTGTTTACGATTATCATTGCCGCAGGCATCGTGGCGAATGAGTTCAACTGGGGGACGATCAAGCTGCTGGCCATCCGTCCGCTCAGCCGTTTTCAGATTTTGCTATCTAAATATATGACGGTGCTGCTGTTCGGACTGCTGATGCTTGTGATTTTATTTGCCGGCTCCGCTCTGTTGGGATTGGTCTTTTTCGGTACAGGCGGAGATACTGCGGCTGATGTTCATCTCGTATACAAAGACGGCCATGTTTTTGAGCAAAATATCATCGCTTTCCTCGCTAAAACATATGTCTATGAATCTGTCTCCGCTTTTATGCTTGCGACGATGGCGTTTATGCTGTCTGCGGTATTCCGGAACAGCTCATTAGCGGTCGGATTTTCTATTTTTCTATTGGTTATGGGGAACACGGCGACGGTATTTCTTGCTGCGAAATTTGAATGGACCAAATATATTTTATTTGCGAACACGGATTTGTCGCAATATATGAACGGGACTCCTTTAGTAGAGGGGATGACGATGACATTTTCGGTTGTGATGCTTGTGATTTACTTCGTTATTTTTCTGGCGCTCGCATTCGGCGTCTTCTTAAAACGGGATATTGCCACCTGATATAAAAAAGCTGTTTTGCCTTTGCAAAACAGCTTTTCGTTTTAGATGAAAAAAACCTGCCGGCGTACACCGGCAGGTTTTTTAAAACAATTTATGCTTTTGTTACGTTAGCAGCTTGTGGTCCGCGGTTTCCTTCAACGATTTCGAAAGAAACAGATTGGCCTTCTTCTAAAGTTTTGAAGCCTTCGCCTTGAATAGCAGAGAAGTGAACGAATACATCGTCTTGACCTTCTACTTCGATGAATCCGAATCCTTTTTCAGAGTTGAACCATTTTACTTTACCTTCTAACATGAAATTTCCTCCTAAAGCGACATAACGCTTAAATTCACTATTCTTGCTCTAAAACAAACTTCCAAGACGAAAACTCTTACAAAACTTTCTTCTTAAAGATAGTTCGAACAAAAATAATTACCTTTACTCTACCAGCAATCCGAAGAAAAAACAACTGCTAAATGTAACTTTTTTCGAAATAACATGTTTTAAGAGGAAAATGCTCTGATACGGAAATCTGATTTGAGACCAGAACGGCCCATTTTCAGCTGATAAAAACCGCATTGCAGCCTCTTAAGGAAGCAATTGACAACCCTTTTTTTAATCGGTATTGTATGTAATCATGAGCCCGAATACCATGGTGCAGCCTCTGTACATAAAAATAGATAGGGAGTAGGTCAACTTGAATCTGCGGCTTATAAACAGTCTGTTTCTTTTCATTTTGATCATGTCACTTACTTCATGCCATTATCCTGATGGGAACCGGACCATTACTATCGGAATCAATGAATCTGATCAATCGATCTGGGAGTTTGTCGCGAAAAAAGCCGGTGAGGAAGGATTGCAGCTTTCTTTGGTAACGTTTTCGGATTATGCCGAGGCCGATTTGGCACTTGCCGGCGGGGATCTCCACGCCAATGCGTTTCAATCCGTTACTAATTTTAAATCTTTGCCGCCTCATGTGAAAAAGAAGCTGGCTCCTTTAGGAACGACATATGCGGCATCGCTGGGGGTGTATTCCAAGCAACATAAACGGCTGAAGGATATACCGGACGGAGCGGTCATTGCCGTGCCTGATGAAGCGGCGGCCTTCGGCAGGGCGCTTTTTCTCATGCAGGAGGCCGGACTGATTACATTGAAAAAGGGATTCAGCGGTACGGGGTCAACGGATATGATCAAGGACAACCCGAAGCATCTGACCTTAAAAACGGAAACAAAAAAGAACGCCTATCAGGCGGCGGAACATGCTGACGCAGCAGTTCTCAGTCAAAGCGAGGCGAAAAAAGCAGGATTTCATGCGGAGAAGGACGCACTGATCCGATCGGCTCAAATGAAAGAAGCGTATATTCATCTGATCGCCGTCAGAGCTGAGGATAAAGATGATGAACGGATGCAAAAACTCCTGTCTTTGTATCAATCAGACGATACCGCGGCGTTGATTGAAAAAGAATATGAGGGCAGCCTGATTCCCGTTTTCCTGAGGGGCGGCTTTCTCACTGAAAAGAAAGAATGATTTCCTCTTCGGGCGATCATTCTTTTTTTTCAGTGCTGCACACTTGATTGCGCCCTGATGTTTTCGCTTTGTACAGCATCCGGTCCGCGATCAGGGGCAATGTCTGAGGATCCGGTGTATTTGTCGGATAATGCGCGATGCCGAGGGAAACGGTCACGGGAATTGTATCTCCGCTCGTCAGCAGAATCGGGTTCGCGTCAATCGTGTGCCTGATTTCCTCTGCGAGGTGAAGCCCTTTTGTATAGGTGCAATTGGGCATAAGCACGGCAAATTCTTCCCCGCCGATGCGGGCTGACGTATGAGAACTGCTGAGTAAGAACCTCAGGCGCGCCCCCAGTTCCTTCAGCACTTGGTCCCCTTCATAATGGCCGTATTGATCATTGATCTGCTTAAAGTGATCAATATCCAAATAAATAAGAGCGAGCTGAGACGAGGGGGATTGAGACGTCCGATCGTACAGAACGCGCGAGACTTCCTCGAATTTTCTCTTATTAAAAATCCCCGTCAGAAAATCATAATTCGCTTGAAACTTGTATTGCTTGAACAAAACGCGGGCATCGGCTTCGTGTTTGATGATATACAGTGACAGCATTCCGCCCAAGATGGAAATGAGCCAATAATAAACGAGGGCCCCGGCAGGCTGTTCAGGCATAAGAAACAGCAGCGTCAGGGTGAAAATAACATTTGAAAAAAGCAGCATAACGAACGCCTTTTTGTGATCCGGCTTTTTTCCTCTGAGGACGGCTGCCGAAAGTATCGCAATAACCCCGACGGCGGCGATGGAAAAAATGGCGCTTGCATTGAAATTGATCAGGATACGGCCTGCGACGATAATCGCAAAGGCGGCTGCCGTAGACACCCAGCCTCCGTAAAGAGCGGCGATGATAATGGGGATATTTCTGAGATCAATGATGGAATCGGAGTAAGAAAAGCCGAAAACAATCAGAAAAACCCCTAAAAGCCCGCAGACCGTTCCCTTCAGTAATTGAAACATCGGACGGTCTTCTTTATACGAAAGCGACTCTTTAAAAAGAAGGGTGAACAGATAATTAAATGTGATTAAAATCGTTAAATTAAGAAACAGTTCCTTCAGCATAACAATCACCCTTATATAAGTTACTAGAGAAAGGGTGGAAAGAAAAGAGAAAAATCAATAAAAATACATATATTGTCAATCCTTACTTGACCGATCGGAATTGATATAATATAGTGTTAAAGGATAATGAGCAAGGGAGTGTTTACCTGTTTTGGAGAATTTATTTGTAGTCTTACATGTTTTTATTATGCTTTTGCTTATAGCAGGTCTGTTTGTCATGCAAAAAAAACACGTTTCCTTTTCTAAACGTGTCTTTACCGCGCTCGGACTAGGCATTGTATTCGGTTTTGCACTGCAATTGATTTACGGGCCGGCTTCACATATCGTGACACAAACGGCTGATTGGTTTAATATCGCCGGCGGCGGTTATGTCAAATTGCTTCAGATGATCGTCATGCCGCTAGTCTTTATTTCTATTCTCGGCGCATTTACGAAGCTGAAACTGACCCATAACATCGGGAAAATCAGCGGACTGATCATCGGAATTTTGATCGCTACGACAGCAATTGCCGCGGCAGTCGGAATTGTTTCGGCGCTTTCCTTTGATCTGAAAGCCGTCCATATCGACCAGGGAAGCACCGAGTTATCAAGAGGCCAGGAGCTGCAGCAAAAATCTGAGGATATGACGGCCAAAACGCTGCCTCAGCAAATCGTTGAGCTTCTGCCGGGAAATCCGTTTCTTGATTTCACGGGAGCCAGACCGACTTCCACCATCGGAGTCGTTATTTTTGCCGCTTTCCTCGGCATCGCTTTTCTGGGCGTGAAACGGAAGCAGCCGGAGCACGCTGCGACATTCAGCGGAATTGTCGATGCGGTATACGCGATTATTATGCGCGTCGTGACATTAATTTTAAGACTGACGCCTTACGGGGTATTGGCGATTATGACAAAGACGATCGCGACAAGCGACATCGACAGCATTGCGAAACTGGGGATGTTTGTGATCGCTTCATACGCCGCGCTTATCGTCATGTTTATCATTCACTTGCTGCTGATTACGTTCAGCGGTTTAAATCCGATCACATACGTGAAAAAAGCATTTCCTGTCATGGTGTTTGCGTTTACGTCCCGTTCAAGCGCAGGGGCTTTGCCGCTTAATATTAAAACGCAAAAAAGCATGGGCGTCCCTGAAGGAATTGCGAACTTCGCCGGTTCATTCGGTTTATCGATCGGTCAAAACGGCTGTGCCGGCATTTACCCGGCGATGCTCGCGATGATGATTGCGCCGACAGTAGGGCAAAACCCGTTTGAACCGGGATTTATCATCTCCGTCATCGCCATCGTGGCAATCAGTTCATTCGGTGTAGCAGGCGTGGGAGGCGGCGCGACATTTGCGGCTCTGCTCGTCCTATCCGCTTTGAACATGCCTGTCGCGCTTGCCGGGCTGCTCATTTCAATTGAGCCGTTAATTGACATGGGGCGCACCGCCTTAAATGTGAGCGGCAGTATGACCGCAGGGCTGTTAACAAGTAAAATGACGAAGGAAACCGATACCGCGGTGTACAATGATTCCTCAATCGTCATTGAAGCTGAAGAAGCTTAATAAAAAAGCATTTAGCGCTAAAACAAAAAAATCCTTCATCGTTGAACGAATGAAGGATTTTTTTGTTTCTAATGATTTCCGGGTTCAATTTCTTCCAGCATATTCATCACGGTGCTGTCATTTAAAACATTCACCGCGCTTTCTTCGAAGTGAATCGGCTCGGTATAGTGAGGCTTCGGCGAAGTTTTTTTACTGCGGTCTGCCTGTCCGTCCGTATGGGATGAGCCGGAGCCGGAGTGGTTGCGGGAAGTCTGCTCATGCTGCTGTCCGCCGGATTCCCCGCCGAAAGCCTGTTTGATCAGCTCGGCAGGCTGCACGGAGCCTGTTTGTGAATGCCGTGCTTTGTCCGTGTGCTGCTGCCCGCCGGATTCCCCGCCGAAAGCCTGTTTGATCAGCTCAGCAGGCTGCATGGAGCCGGTTTGTGAATGCCGTGCTTTGTCCGTGTGCTGCTGCCCGCCGGATTCCCCGCTGAAAGCCTGTTGAATCAGGTCAGCAGGCTGCATGGAGTGTGTACCATCTTTATGCTGCATTCGGCCTGAAACCATTCCGGAGATTTTCCGGCGGATTTCGGGTGATAAAGCTGCAATCAGAATCGATGATCCGATCAGCAGCGCTGTCGGGCTGATGCCGCTTTTTTGTCTGAACAAGTTAAATCCCTCCTCATTCAATTGATTACGCTTACCTTTCCCTATCCTTCTGATATTTATCCAAACCGCTCAGAATGCAAACGGCGTGCATAAATCCCGCCGAATAGAAAAACCTATACGTAAAGTGAGAAAGGAGGAATTCACATGATAAAAAAACAAGCAGTTATTTCTGCCCTTCTTCTGCCGATGCTGATTACCGCAGGGTGCAGTATGGGGAACCAGGGAGAAGGAAAACGAAATGACAACCGCACCCAGAATGTAAATTACCGCAACACACCTAACGACGGTGCGACAAATATGAATACAGTGAACCGTCATAACCAAAACACCGATCACAATGACAACCGTAACCTGAGAGTGGCTGATAAAGCCGCCGACAAGGTGACTGATTTAAAAGAAGTTAAAAATGCGACTGTGATCGTTGCCGGAAACAGCGCTTATGTAGCCGTTGTTCTGACAAACGGACAAAAAGGCGCCATCGCCAACCATTTGAAAAATAAGATTACCGATAAGGTGAAATCAGCCGATAAACATGTCCGGACTGTATATGTATCAGCAAACCCGGACTTCGTTGAACGTATGCAAGGCTACGGAAAACGAATCCAAAACGGCCACCCGGTATCCGGACTGTTTGATGAATTCGGCCAAATGGTGCAGCGTGTATTCCCAAACCCCAATAAATAAATGAATGGAAAAGCCGCATTTGCTGCGGCTTTTTTATTTTATCTCCGTCACGACCCAGCGCTCCTGAGCATAAAGTAAAGAATGAGATGAAAATTAAAGGATCGGGGAGGGGAGCTTGTTTGCGTGACGGCATGGGGAAACGGGCGGCATTCACTCTGATCCTGTGCGGAGTCCTTGTCATATTGGCTGTCAGTTCAGCCGTTTCAGTAAGTATGATGTACGTCCTGTCAGGCCAAAACAGCCGCTCTGTTCCGACGAAGGAACAAGTGACTGAACACATGAATAAAGAAATTTACAAACATACAGCGATTTATTATACGGCGGATGAAAAGCCGCTCTTGGATCTGACCAAGCTTACGCTGGACCACGCAAAGCGTATCAACCAAATCATTGTCGGCTATAAAGGAGCGGCGCCTCTTGAACTCATTTTCTTTTCAGATGAAGCTGAAATGGAGCAATACTCAGGATTGAAAAATGTAGTCGGTTTTTATTCAGAGCAGGAGCAGATGATGGGGCTTTTGCCTGAAGAGAAAAAACAGCTTTTGAAAAAAGATGAGCTGGCCGTTTTCATGTATAAGCAATTGATTATACATGAATATACACACTACGCGTTTCATCAAAAAACGCGGCAATTGGGGACGGATACGTCTGTATTTCCGCTTTGGTTTCATGAGGGGCTGAGCGAGTGGGTTGCGCATTATGATGTGGTCATTGATCCGATTGCATTTTCCGTCGTGCCGTTTGATCAATTAACGACCGACCGAAAATGGCAGAAATCGCGTATGGAATATGAAACGGATGTCTATTTGCAAAGCTTCTATATGATAAAGGATTTAACCGAAACATTCGGAGAAGGCATTATCTTAACCATTATCAATAAAACCGCCGAAACACAGGATTTTGAAAAAGGCTTTGAAGCGGCTACGAAAGAAAGCCTGAAACGATTTGAACATGATTTCACAAAAGCATATGAAAAAAAGAAAACGGCATTGGAGAGTCAGGATTCCAACGCCGTTTTTTTCATTAATGGAGGTTTTGCTGCTGTTGTCCCATTTGTCCTTTAATCGGAGGCATTTGCGGCTGTCCCTGCGCCGGCGCAAATGAATTCAGCATGGTCTGCATATCTTGTGCATTGAGCTGAGGAACCTGATAATAACCGTGTTTGTTTTGGTATAAGAAGATTTCATACGCCATTTCGACATATTGCTGAATTTGGGCGGAGAGCACTCTTCTTGTGACGGGATTGGTCATTTCAAGCGAGCTCATCGTCAAGAGAGAAGCTTGAGCTTTAATCAGGCCGAGCATATGGCCGCTTATTCCGAGATCTTTGACATCATTTAATGATTGATTCGGTTTTTTCGGCTGAGTCGGTTTTATACCGTAGACGGCCTGGTTCTGTTCCTCCATCATATATGTCGACGTTTCCTGAGAAGGTTTTTGGCCGGTCTTAAAGCATTCTGCCGTCAGATTATAGAGTCCGAGAATGAATTGATACTGGCGGTCAAGAATGTCGGCCAGCTGCTGATCCTGAATAAACTGTCTGAGCATCATAAATTGATCCAAAACGCCGACTGTTCCGGCCAGCACTTCATGCATATCGAAAAGCTCATGTCCTCCGTGATTCACTTGCGGTGAACCCGGAATCCCCTGATTTACTGGCGGCTGCTGCTGATTCTGCTGCTGTTCCACTGGTTGTTTTCCTCCTTCATGTCAAATCACATTTAAGATGTGAAAAAAGCCGATCCGTTATACATCAAGACATATTTCGTTACATGGGGATTATTTACTATTTTGCGCCAGCGAAGACAATCTTTACAAAAAAGTGATGTGATTCTTAAGAAAATAAGCTAACGTATTTCTTAGAAGACAAGGGGGGAAATGAATGAAGAAAAAAAGGGGTTTGCGTCTTTCGTGCTGTTTGCTGACGGTTTGTTTTATGATGTCCAGCGTGAAAGATGCGGAAGCAATCGGGCAAGCCGGATCACTGAATGAAGCTGGAACGGATAAAGCGTATAAAGAACGGCAGACTGAAGACTCCGGCCGTGTCCCGCTCAGAATCATCAGCATGAATGATCTGCACGGAAAAATTGATCAGCAATATGAGCTTGACCTTAACGGAGACGGTAAACCGGATGGCACTTTCGGGCGGATGGACTACGCCGCCGCGTACATTAAAAAGGCGAAAGCCGAGAAAGAACACGCCTTTGTCGTGCATGCGGGCGATATGATCGGGGGCAGCTCTCCCGTGTCAGCCCTTTTTCAGGATGAACCGACAGTAGAACTGATGGAAGACATCGGTTTTGATGTCGGAACTGTCGGCAATCACGAATTCGATGAAGGAACGAATGAGCTTAAACGGATCATCAATGGAGGAGATCATCCGGACGGTAAGGGGACAAACGGTTATGACGGCCAAAATTTCCCGCTCGTCTGCGCCAACTGTAAATTGAAGTCAGGGGAGCCCTTTCTGCCGCCGTATGAAATCAAATACGTTTCCGGAATTCCGGTCGCATTTATCGGGGTTGTAACCAGATCTGCGGCAGGCATGGTCATCCCGGACGGAATTAAAAATATTACGTTTACGGATGAGGTAAAGGCCGTCAATGACGCCGCCGCTGACCTGAAGAAAAAAGGAATTAAAGCAATCGCCGTGCTCGCCCATATGTCTGCTGAACAAAATGGCTCAGCCATCACGGGAGAATCCGCAAAGCTTGCAAGCGGAACAGACTCAGAGATTGACGTGATTTTCGCCGCGCACAATCATAAAGTCGTAAACGGAGAAATCAACGGCAAGCTGATCGTGCAGGCATTTGAATACGGAAAAGCAATCGGAATCGCCGATCTCGAACTTGATAAAGAATCGAAGGATATCGTGAAAAAATCAGCGGAAATCCAATATATCGATCAAAGTAAAATCAAGCCTGATCCGGATGCGGCAGGCATATTAAGCAAATATGAAGAGAAAGTGAAACCGATTATCAGCGAAACGGTCGGGGAAGCGGCCCGTGATATAACGGGCGGATATTCAAATGACGGCGACACAGCGCTCGGAAATCTGATTGCCGACGGTATGAAAGCGAAGATGAAATCCGATTTTGCGCTTATGAATGGGGGAGGCATCCGGGACGGCATAAAAAAAGGGACGATCACATGGGGAGACCTATATAATGTACAGCCGTTCGGCAATGTGCTGACGAAGCTTGAAATCAAAGGAAAAGATTTGCGGGAGATCATCAACGCGCAAATATCTCCGGTGTACGGACCGGATTACAGCATCAGCGGATTTTCCTATACATGGAACCCGGAAACCGGACAAGCGGTGGATATGAAGATGGCGGACGGCACAGACATACAGCCCGAAAAAGGATATACAGTAACAGTCAATCAATTTATGGCGACGGCATCGGGGGCAAAATACGGTCCGATCGGGAAACTCGGCAAGAATCCGGTGACGGGGCCTGAGGATTTGGAAGCGACAGTAGACTATGTCAAAAGCTTTTCCGCACCGATTTCTTATCAAACCGACGGCCGCATCCGCACGGCATCAGCCGCCGAAACACCTGATGACACCGGCAATCAGCCGGGAAGCGGGGAACCACCGGGCAGCACCGGGCCTGATAAAGGAGAAAAACCTCAAGTGGAAAAACCCGCTAAAAAACCGGATGCAGCAGAACAGCCTGATCAAGCCAAAAAACTTGAACGTCCTGTCGCAGAAGAAACAGCATCTGATACAGTGCAGTCAATTCCCGAATCCCGTCCGGCGTCTGCCGCAGATTCGGAACAAAGCACAGAACAGACTGAAAGCGGCACACAAAAAGGCCGCCCATTGCCTGATACTTCAGCGGGCAGCCATCAGACGGCATTGGCCGGCCTGGTGATCACGGGTGCCGGCGTATATTGGCTTTTCAGAAAGAAAAGGGGAGCCCGCACACGATGAACAAACTGAAACATATTCCGCTTCTCGTCATCATCGCAGGTGTTATCATCACATGTTACGGAAGCTGGAAGATCATTGATTCACATATGAAAACGAACCAATCGCTTGAAGAAGCAAAAAAAGCAACAGAACGTGTCTTGGAAAAGAACGAAACAAAAAGCGCTGTGCTGACACAGCGCAAAAAAGAATTTCACCCCAAAACGGGTGAGGCAAGCGGCATTTTAGAAATCCCTGAAATCGACGCTGAGCTCCCGATCGTCGAAGGGACTGACGCAGATGATTTAGCAAAAGGCGTCGGACATTATAAGGACAGCTATTATCCTGGCGATCACGGCCAAATTGTGTTATCCGGCCACAGGGACACGGTGTTCCGCCGGACCGGCGAACTGAAAAAAGGAGACAGACTGAACGTGATTTTGTCTTACGGCACGTTTTCTTATAAAATCAGCCGCACAAAAATCGTCAGCCGGGATGATACGTCTGTCATCACCCTTCAACACGAGAGGGAGGAACTGATCCTGACCACTTGCTATCCGTTTTCTTACATTGGAAATGCGCCGAAACGATATATTATATATGCCGACCCGGTTTAAGAAAAATACGTTTCGGTAAAATGAGCCAGATCAGCCGGCATCGGCGCCTCGGCAACGATTTCTTCTCCTGAGATCGGATGGACGACACTGACTTTTCTGGCGTGAAGCGCCTGCCTGTGAAACAGCGCCCTGCTTCCGCCGTACAGGTCATCGCCCGCCAACGGATGGCCGATGCTTGCCATATGCACCCTGATTTGATGTGTTCTCCCGGTTTCCAGTTCAAGCTCTGCCAATGTAAGCTGCGCACCGGGATGATAGCCTTTCACTTTGTAATGGGTGACGGCGGCTTGTCCGCCGGGTGAGACGCGCCGTCTGACGGAATGTGACCTGTCGCGGCCGATCGGCGAGTCAACCGTGCCTTTTTTCGGCGTGACTTTTCCTTCCGCCGCGGCGATATAGGTGCGTTTTAATGTTTTGGTTTCGAGCTGACGGTCAAGGATTGCATGGGCCAGGCGGTGTTTCGCAAAAACGACCGCGCCTGACGTGTCACGGTCAAGACGGTGAACGTGGCGCACTTTCGCCTGTTCGCCGTTGATTTGAAAATGATAAGCGATCAGGTTGCTGAGGGTTCCGGTCTGACCCTCTTCATTTGGATGAGTCGGCATTCCCGCCGGCTTATTTGCAATCAGCATATGACTGTCCTCAAATAAAATGTCCGGCTCTCCGTATTCAGGAATCACCGAAGAACCCGTTTTTTCCTGAAGATCAATGAATAAGCGGTCTCCGGTTTTCAGTATGATGTTGTTTTTCGGGGATGTCCGATTCACCTGAATGCTTTCTTGGTTCATCCATTCCGTAATCACGGGTTTTGACGCCTGGAATTCAGATTTCAGGACTGAAAACAGCCATTGTCCGGCGTGTTTTTCCGTAATCAGGAGTTCCAGACCGCGGTCATTTTGTTTCATATCATAAAGCTCCTTTTCAAGCGGAAAGCGGCTGTTTCAATAGGAAACACTTACCTTAGCTTTCGCGTTTTTTTCTATGCTATTCTTGATAAAGATTAAGGATATTCACATGGCAAGAAAGGTGATTGATGTGAGAATTGTGAACGCAGCGACTGACGGACAAGAAAGCGCGATACAAGAGCTTTCCTCTGAATTGTTTCAAAATGTCTTTCCTCTTTATTTCTCCGAACTGGAAATTCAGCGCTTTAAAAAAAGGGGCGTATTGTCTTTACAAAACCAACGTTACCAAGGAACTTTAAAAGAAGCGTTTCAAATTATGGCTTGTCTGCAAACGGTACATATCATGCTGTCAAAGCCGCACCCCGTATATGACGTCAAAGAGCGGGCGATGTTTGATAAAAATTGCGCTTTGCTGAATGAATGCGGAATGAATTTTCCCTTTACCTATGATGATTTCGAGACAGGGGCCGGATCAGAAGCCTGCGGTCACAGAAGGCTGATCTGACGGGTATAAAGAGCCTTTTGACAGGCTCTTTTTTGCTTCCTTGACATGATACCACAATTTCTTTCCTCTAACTCCCTTTATAATGAGTCAAATCCCCGAGCATAATAAAATGCGAAAGGGGTGCTTTACAATGAGTTCAATCAAACAATCAATGACTACCCACGTGGCTACCGTTTCTCCCAACCAAACGATCCAGGAAGCGGCTGAGCTGATGCACCAGCATAATGTCGGAGCAATTCCCGTCGTTGACGGAGGGGAATTAAAAGGAATGCTGACAGACCGTGATATCGCATTGAGAACAACGGCTCAAGGCCGCGACGGCCAAACACCTGTTTCACACGTGATGTCTTCTCAAGTTGTATCCGGAAACCCGGAAATGAGTCTTGAAGAGGCGTCACATCTGATGGCCCAACACCAAATCCGCCGCCTTCCCATTGTCGATCAAAATCATCTGGTCGGGATCGTTGCGCTTGGAGACTTAGCGGTCGATCAGCGTTCAAATGAGTCTGCGGGAGCGGCTCTTTCTAATATTTCCAGTCAAAACACACAGTAACGGATGAAGAGAGCTTGCACTCATGCAGGCTCTTCTTTCCGTGAGAATGTTACATTTTGAATGCAAAAGAAATTCACGGTATAGTGTATACATAGGTCAGTACGTTTAGCTAAAGGAGCTGTAACCATTGATAAAAGCATTAATCTTTGATTTTGACGGGTTAATTTTAGATACAGAAACCCATGAATATGAAGTGCTGCAGGAAATGTTTGAGGAACACGGTTCAACATTGCCTTTATCCGTCTGGGGAAAGGTGATCGGAACGGCGGCGGGGTTTAAGCCGTTCGCATATTTAGAGGAGCAGCTGGGAAGAAAGCTCGATCATGATGAACTGACGGCGATCAGGCGCGGGCGCTTCGAACAGCGGATGAAGACGGAAACGGCGCGCCCCGGGGTGGAGGCTTATTTAGCCGCGGCAAAAGAATTAGGATTGAAGGTGGGGCTCGCTTCCAGCTCAGATTTTAAATGGGTGTCGGGCCATCTGAAGGAATTAGGCCTGTTTGATGAATTTGAAGTGATTCAGACGGCTGACGACGTAGAAGAAGTGAAGCCCAATCCGGAGCTCTATCTGAAAGCTGCGGAACATTTAGGCGTTGAACCTTCTGAATGTCTTGCCTTTGAGGATTCGGTCAACGGCTCAATCGCAGCCAAACGCGCCGGCATGAAATGTGTCATCGTGCCGAATAAGGTAACGAGCGCCCTGTTATTTGAAGAATACGATCACAGACTGGAATCGATGGCGGAAATGGAACTTGAATTACTCTTACAGCGATTGAACGATCAAAACGAACCGGCAGGGGGAAGCAGCATTGTCTGAGAAACTTGATCTGACCCGTTTTGAAAAGAAAATGGTCATACGGAATATGGAAGAGAAAGATATCAACAAAATTATTGAGCTGCAAAAGGATTGTTTTCCGGGGATGGAGCCGTGGGAGCCTGAGCATTTAATCAGCCATCTCGCTCACTTTCCGGAAGGTCAGTTTTGCGCCGAGTATGAAGGGGAAATTATCGGTTCATGCTCAAGCCTGATCATCAATTTCGATGAATATGATGACCGCCACACGTGGCAGGACATTACAGACGACGGTTATATCACGAACCACAACCCGGACGGATTGAATCTGTACGGGATTGAGGTAATGGTTCACCCGGAATACAGACGGATGAAAATCGGACACCGGCTGTATGAGGCGAGAAAAGACTTGGCGAGACGATTGAATCTGAAAAGCATCATTATCGGCGGGCGGATTCCGAATTATCATAAGTATGCGGAAGAAATGACGGCGAGAGCCTATGTCGAACAGGTGACGCGCCATCAGATTTATGATCCGGTGCTTTCTTTCCAGCTGATGAACGGATTTACGCTCATGCGGATTAATCCGAATTATCTCCCGGATGACACCGCGTCCATTAAATATGCGACATTAATGGAATGGAACAATGTCGATTATCTGCCGCAGTCAAAGCGCTATTACAAATCGGCATTTCCGGTGCGCATCTGCGTCATTCAATATGAAATGAAAAAGATTTACTCCTTCGAGGAATTTGCCAATCAGGTTGAATATTATGTCGATGTGGCTTCAGATGCGAGATCTGATTTCGCGGTATTTCCGGAGATTTTCACGACGCAGCTCATGTCATTTCTCGAGGAGCGTTCTCCGAGTCTGGCCATTCAGAGGATTACCGAATATACCGAGGACTATATCAGCCTCTTTACAGATCTCGCGGTGAAATATAATGTCAACATCATCGGCGGCTCCCACTTCGTTGAAGAAGAGGGGAAAATTTATAACATCGCCTACTTATTCAGACGTGACGGCACGATTGAAAAACAATATAAGCTTCACATTACGCCGAATGAGCGGAAATGGTGGGGCATCAGCGCCGGAGACAGGGTGCGCGTATTTGATACGGACTGCGGAAAGATCGCCATTCAGATCTGTTACGATATCGAATTTCCGGAGCTTGCGAGAATTGCCGCGGATCAAGGGGCGAAAATTATCTTTACGCCGTTCTGCACTGAAGACCGCCAAGGCTACTTGCGCGTAAGGTACTGCTCTCAGGCGAGAGCGGTTGAAAACCAAATTTACACCGTCATCTCAGGTACGGTCGGAAACCTGCCGCAAACAGAAAATATGGATATTCAATACGCGCAGTCAGCCATTTTTGCTCCGTCTGATTTTGAATTCGCCAGAGACGGAATCGTCGGTGAAACGAATCCGAATATCGAAATGGTCGTGATCGGGGATGTGGACCTTGAAATCTTAAGAAGGCAGCGTGAAAACGGAACCGTGCGCCAGCTGAAAGACCGGCGCAAAGACATTTACCGGATTACGCATCTGAAATAAAAAAGCGCCCGCTCCGCTTAAGGGCGGGTTTTTTTATAAAAACACTTGCACCGGCCCCGGTTTCGGGATATGCTCTTGTAGCCCTTTCGCTTTCTGGGAGAAAGCGTTTTTTTAATTGCCGCCGCTTTATTGACTCGCCCATGCCGCGCCTTTATATTCTTATTAAGAGGAAAACTTCACCATGAGAATCGGCGTCAGAAGCCGGGCAGCTTTCGATACAGTGCAATGATATTGAAAGGGAGATGAGCGGTGTGGAACATGTACAAAAAAATCAGTCACTCAAACAAAAGGATAAAGAGCTGATTTGGCACGCGATGAAAGGGGCGGAGCCGGATGACAGCATAATCGTCCAAAAAGGGGAAGGCGCCTGGGTTACGGATATTGACGGCAGGCGGTATTTGGACGGCATGTCAGGACTGTGGTGCGTCAATATCGGATACGGGAGAAAGGAGCTTGCCGATGCGGCTTACAGCCAATTGAAGGAGCTTCCTTATTATCCGCTGACCCAAAGCCATCAACCCGCGATTGAGCTTGCGGAAAAACTGAATGAATGGCTCGGCGGCGATTATGTAATCTTCTTTTCCAACAGCGGATCGGAAGCAAATGAAACCGCGTTCAAAATTGCCCGCCAATACCACATTGAAAACGGCGATCACAGCCGCTTCAAATTCATCTCCCGGTACAGAGGCTATCACGGCAATACGATGGGGGCGCTCGCCGCTACCGGTCAGGCGCAGAGAAAATATAAATATGAGCCGCTCTCACAAGGTTTTTTGCACGCGGCGCCGCCTGATCTCTATCGGAATCCCGGCGATGCCGTCACATTGGAAAGCGCGCATGAAATCGACCGGATCATGACGTGGGAGTTAAGCGAAACGATTGCCGGCGTTATTATGGAACCGATTATTACAGGCGGAGGGATACTGATGCCTCCGGACGGGTATATGGCAAAGGTAGAGGACATTTGCCGCCGCCACGGCGCGCTTCTGATCAGTGATGAAGTCATTTGCGGTTTCGGCCGCACGGGAGAGCCGTTCGGATTTCAGCATTACGGCGTTTCACCGGACATCGTCACAATGGCAAAAGGCATTACGAGCGCTTATCTGCCGCTGTCGGCAACGGCAGTAAAACGGGAGATTTTTGAGGCGTATTCAGGCGGTGAGCCGTACGGCCGCTTCCGGCACGTGAATACATTCGGAGGCAATCCGGCAGCCTGCGCCCTTGCTTTGAAAAACCTGCAATTGATGGAGGACGAAAATCTGATCGCCCGTTCCCGGGAGCTTGGAGAACGGCTGCTCCGTGAGCTTGAGCCGCTCAAAGAACATCCGGCGGTCGGCGATGTACGGGGCAAAGGCCTTCTTGCCGGCATTGAGCTCGTCAAGGACAAAATCACGAAGGAACCCGCTGATGCCGCTCTTGTGCAGCACGTCATCACCGCGTGCAGAGAAAAAGGCCTGCTTGTCGGGAAAAATGGTGATACTGTAGCGGGATATAATAATGTCATTCAGCTGTCTCCGCCTTTTTGCCTGTCCGACGAGGAGCTCTCTTTCATCATTTCGACCGTCAAGGAAAGCGTGCTGAGCATTGATTTTTAATGTAAAGGAGTAAAACATGAGTTTTCACAACCAGAAGATTCTACCGGCTATCCGGAACATGAAGCAATTCGATGCATTTTTAGAGAGTCCGTTCTTATACGGCGTCATTTTAGATATCCACCTCGGTCAATTAAAAGGTGTTGTGAATGAAGCGAAAAAACACGGAAAACTTCTGATGGTTCACGTCGATTTAATTCACGGCATTAAGCATGACGAATACGGTGCGGAGTTTATTTGTCAGGATATCCGGCCCGCGGGCATCATTTCGACGAGATCCGCCGTCATCGTCAAAGCGAAACAAAAGAAAATATACGCGATCCAGCGTCTGTTTCTCTTGGATACGAGCGCCATGGAGAAAAGCATGGAATTCGTCGGAAAGCATAAGCCTGACTTTATCGAGGTTCTCCCGGGCATCGTTCCGACTTTAATCAGAGAAATTAAAGAAATGACGGGGATTCCGATTTTTGCCGGCGGCTTTATCCGCACGGAGCAGGACGTTGAAAACGCCTTGCAGGCAGGAGCCACGGCCGTGACGACTTCAGACACCGAACTATGGGCTAAATATGAACATTCTATGACAAAAAAAGATTGACACCGCTTACACCCATTGTTACAATAGACCTAGGTTAATACTATGTGATGGAGATCCGGAGACCCACAACAGCTCTTTACGGAAGCAATAAAGCGTAAAGCGGTTTGTTGTGGGTTTTTTATTCTCTATAACTCTGTCAAACCTGCTATTTTGTCATTTAGGAGGAATGGTGATGACAGCATTTTGGGGAGAAGTAATCGGTACAATGCTGCTTGTTATTTTCGGCGGCGGCGTTTGTGCGGGAGTCAATTTAAAGAAATCGCTTTCATACCAATCCGGATGGATTGTTATTGTATTCGGCTGGGGATTGGGAGTAGCCATGGCGGCATATGCCGTCGGCAGCATCAGCGGCGCTCACTTGAATCCGGCTTTAACGATAGGCCTTGCGCTTGAAGGCAGCTTTCCTTGGAAAGACGTCCCTGTTTATATTACGGGACAGATGATCGGAGCAATGATCGGTGCGGTTGTTGTGTACCTTCATTATCTGCCGCATTGGAAGGCGACGGATGATCCGGCCGCTAAACTGGGCGTTTTCTCGACCGGCCCGAGTATTCCTCATACATTTGGGAATATGATAAGTGAAGTCATTGGTACGTTTGTGCTTGTGCTCGGCATTTTGGCAATCGGAGCGAATGAATTTACAAAAGGGCTGAACCCGCTGATTGTCGGATTCCTCATCGTTGCCATCGGGATTTCTCTTGGAGGGACGACCGGATATGCGATCAACCCTGCGCGGGATTTGGGGCCGAGAATCGCTCACGCCTTTCTGCCGATCCCGAAAAAAGGGCCGTCAAATTGGAAATATGCCTGGATTCCCGTAATCGGTCCGATCATGGGCGGTGCGTTCGGCGGCGTATTTTACAATGCCGCGTTTAAAGGAAATGTGACACCTAGCTTTTGGTTTGTAAGCGTTATAATGGTTGTAGTGCTTTTCATACTCTATATTTATACCAAGAAATCTCAATCACAGAAAACATTATCAAATTCTGAATATATTTAAAAAGGAGAGCGGCATCATGGAGACCTATATTTTATCAATTGACCAAGGCACAACAAGTTCAAGAGCGATTCTTTTTAATAAAGAAGGAAAAATCGTGCATTCCGCTCAAAAGGAATTCACACAGCATTTCCCTCAGCCGGGCTGGGTGGAGCACAATGCGAACGAAATCTGGGGATCGGTGCTCGCCGTTATCGCGACTGTGATCTCCGAGTCCGGAATCAGCGCTGATCAAATTGCCGGCATCGGCATCACGAACCAAAGGGAAACGACGGTCGTATGGGATAAAGATACCGGAAAGCCGGTATACAATGCGATTGTGTGGCAATCGAGACAAACATCCGGCATTTGCGAAGAGCTTCGTGAAAAAGGATATAATGATACATTCAGAGAAAAAACGGGACTTTTGATCGACCCTTATTTCTCAGGAACGAAAGTCAAATGGATTCTTGACAATGTAGAAGGCGCGCGGGAAAAAGCGGAAAACGGAAATCTTCTGTTCGGAACGATTGATTCATGGCTCATCTGGAAAATGTCCGGAGGCGCGGCGCACGTAACGGATTATTCCAACGCTTCAAGAACGCTGATGTTTAATATCCATGAATTAAAATGGGATGACGAGCTTCTTGATATTTTAGGCGTGCCGAAATCAATGCTGCCGGAAGTGAAACCGTCTTCTCATGTGTACGCGAAAACGGTTGATTATCATTTCTTCGGTAAGAACATTCCGATTGCGGGAGCGGCCGGAGACCAGCAGTCTGCGCTGTTCGGTCAGGCGTGCTTTGAAGAAGGCATGGGGAAAAACACATACGGCACAGGCTGCTTTATGCTGATGAATACCGGAGAAAAAGCCATCACTTCTGATCACGGCCTTCTGACGACAATCGCCTGGGGATTAGACGGAAAAGTCGAGTATGCATTGGAAGGAAGCATCTTTGTCGCAGGTTCTGCCATCCAATGGCTGAGAGACGGCATGCGGATGTTCCAGGATTCGAAAGAAAGCGAGACATACGCAGAGCGTGTGGATTCCGCTGACGGTGTTTATGTCGTGCCCGCTTTCGTCGGATTGGGCACGCCGTACTGGGACAGTGACGTGCGCGGCTCAGTTTTCGGCCTGACACGCGGAACGACGAAGGAGCATTTTATCCGTGCCACGCTTGAATCTCTCGCATATCAGGCGAAAGATGTGCTTGATGCCATGGAGGCTGATTCAGGCATCTCTTTAAAAACATTGCGTGTAGACGGCGGAGCGGTAAAAAATAACTTCCTCATGCAGTTCCAGAGCGACTTGCTTGATGTGCCGGTCGAACGTCCGGAAATTAATGAAACGACGGCGCTCGGTGCCGCGTATTTGGCCGGAATCGCTGTCGGCTACTGGAAGGACAGCACTGAAATCGCCGATCAGTGGAACCTTGATAAGCAATTCAAACCGGAAATGGAAGATGAAAAACGCGATGAATTGTACGGCGGATGGAAAAAAGCAGTAAATGCAGCTATGGCTTTTAAATAAGATAAAATTATGGTATACTGAAAACAAGTTAATAGGAACGGTCCTGAGATGAGGAGAGACCACAGCACCAAAGTGATGACATGCGCTTTGGCTGTTGTGGTCTCTTTTTCTATACCGTGACAACAAGGAGGAAGCGTAATGATGAATCACCAATTTTCAAGTTTGGAACGGGATCATATGCTGGAAGACATGACTAAAAAAACATACGATCTGTTTATTATAGGCGGAGGTATTACGGGTGCCGGTACGGCGCTTGACGCTGCTTCAAGGGGAATGAAAGTCGCTTTGAGCGAAATGCAGGATTTCGCGGCCGGCACATCAAGCCGATCCACAAAGCTTGTCCACGGCGGTTTGCGTTATCTGAAGCAATTTGAAGTCAAAATGGTGGCTGAAGTCGGTAAGGAACGCGCCATCGTGTACGAAAACGGCCCGCACGTCACGACGCCGGAATGGATGCTGCTGCCGTTTCATAAAGGCGGCACGTTCGGTTCATTCTCTACTTCCATCGGCCTGCGTGTGTATGACTATTTAGCGGGAGTAAAAAAATCAGAGCGCAGAAGCATGCTGTCTGCTAAAGAAACGCTGCAAAAAGAGCCGCTCGTCAAAAAAGACGGCTTAAAAGGCGGAGGCTATTATGTAGAGTACCGGACGGACGATGCGAGACTGACGATTGAAGTCATGAAAGAAGCCGTTAAATTCGGTGCTGAGCCTGTCAACTATTCTAAAGTGAAAGAACTGCTTTATGAAAAAGGAAAAGTTGTCGGCGTTTTAATTGAAGATCTGCTGTCAGGCAAGGAATACAAAGTGTACGCCAAAAAAATCGTCAATGCGACAGGTCCGTGGGTCGACGAACTGAGAGAAAAAGACCACAGCAAAAGCGGAAAACATCTCCAGCACACAAAAGGGGTCCATCTCGTATTCGACCAATCCGTATTCCCGCTTAAACAGGCGGTGTACTTTGATACGCCGGACGGCCGGATGGTGTTCGCCATTCCGCGTGAAGGAAAAACATATGTGGGTACGACCGATACGGTTTACAAACAAAAACTTGAGCACCCGCGCATGACGGTGCAGGATCGCGATTATGTCGTCAGCTCCATCAATTATATGTTCCCGGAACTGAACATTACGGCGGACGATATTGAATCTAGCTGGGCCGGCCTCAGACCGCTTATTCACGAAGAAGGGAAAGACCCGTCTGAGATCTCCCGTAAAGATGAAATCTGGACATCTCAATCAGGCCTGATTACGATCGCCGGAGGAAAACTGACGGGCTACCGTAAAATGGCTGAGCACATTGTCGATCTTGTCCGCGACCGCTTGAAAGAAGAGGGCGGCCAGGACTTCGGCGGCTGCAAGACGAAGACGATGCCGATTTCCGGCGGACATGTCGGCGGCTCTAAAAACTTCGAGTCATTTGTGGAAGCAAAGACAAAAGACGGCTTGAAAATCGGTTTATCACAGGAAACCGCTAAGCAGTTAGCCATCAGATACGGCTCTAACGTTGAAAATGTATTCAGCCGGATTGAAGGCCTGAAAGATGAAGCGGAAAAACGCCAGATTCCGGTTCACATTCTGGCGGAAGCGGCTTACAGCATCGAAGAAGAAATGGCTGCGACACCTGCCGATTTCTTCGTCCGCAGAACGGGAAGACTGTTCTTCGACATCAAATGGGTGCAAACGTATAAAACGGCCGTGATTGATTACATGAGCGACCGATTCCAATGGAATGACGAAACGAAAGAAAAACACACTGAGTGGTTAAATACGCTGCTGCACGACGCGGTTGTTCCGCTCGAACAATAATAACCGGAGGGCTGTGCCGAAAAGGCATGAGCCCTTCTTTTATCTTTTTACATAAAGCATTTGGTTAAGTTATCAAGTGACACGGGCAGCCGCTTCATATTAAAATATGGTCATAAGCTGAAATTATAGGAGGACGAACATGAGTTGGAGTAAGAGTTACGAACGCTGGAATCAGGCCGAACAATTAGATTCAGAATTGAAAAAATTATTGGCGGACGCAGAAGGAAACGAGCAGCTGCTGGAAGATTTTTTCTACAAAAATCTTGAGTTCGGAACAGGAGGCATGAGAGGAGAAATCGGGCCGGGTACGAACAGAATGAACATTTACACGGTCCGCAAAGCATCCGCCGGACTTGCGGCGTATATCGCGAAACAGGGGGAAGACGCGAAAAAAAGAGGGGTTGCGATCGCATACGACTCCCGTCATAAATCTCCTGAGTTTGCGATGGAAGCTGCAAAAACCCTTGCTTCCCAAGGCATTCAAACATACGTATTTGATGAGCTCCGCCCGACGCCTGAGCTGTCTTTTGCGGTGAGAAAGCTGAACGCTTATGCCGGCATCGTCGTGACGGCCAGCCATAACCCGCCTGAATATAACGGATATAAAGTGTACGGCGATGACGGCGCACAGCTGCCGCCGAAAGAAGCGGACATCGTCATTGCGGAAGTGAATGCCATAGAAAATGAATTAACGATTCAAGTTGAAGATGAACAGTCGCTGAAAGAAAAAGGTTTGATTAAAATAATCGGTGAAGAAATTGATAAACCGTATACTGAAAAACTGACTTCCATCTCCGTACATCCCGAGCTTTCGGATGAAGTGGATGTCAGCGTCGTGTTCACTCCGCTGCACGGCACGGCAAATAAACCGGTGCGCCGCGGTCTTGAAGCACTCGGTTACAAAAACGTCACCGTCGTAAAGGAGCAAGAGCTGCCGGACCCGGATTTTTCAACCGTCAAATCGCCGAATCCGGAAGAGCACGCGGCATTCGAATATGCCATTAAGCTCGGAGAAGAACAAAATGCCGATATTCTCGTCGCTACGGACCCGGATGCCGACCGTCTCGGCATTGCCGTAAAAAACAGCGAAGGCAAGTACACAGTGCTGACGGGAAACCAGACAGGCGCGCTTTTATTGCATTACCTGCTTTCCGAGAAGAAAAAACAGGGCACCCTTCCTGAAAACGGTGTCGTCATGAAAACGATTGTCACGAGCGAATTGGGCCGCGCCGTCGCTTCATCGTTCGGATTAGATACGGTTGACACGCTGACAGGCTTCAAATTTATCGGTGAAAAGATCAAAGAATATGAAAAATCAGGCCAATACACGTTCCAGTTTGGGTATGAAGAAAGCTACGGCTACTTAATCGGCGATTTCGCGCGTGACAAAGACGCGATCCAGGCTGCGCTGTTAGCCGTCGAGGTATGCGCCTTTTATAAAAAGCAGGGCATGTCGCTTTATGACGCGCTGCTGTCCATTTTTAAAGAATACGGATATTACCGTGAAGGCTTGAAGTCATTGACGTTAAAAGGAAAACAGGGAGCAGAGCAGATTTCCGCTATCCTGACTTCATTCCGAAACGATCCGCCGAAGCAGATGGCCGGAAAACAAATCACGCAGGCTGAAGACTATTCAACGGGAAAACGGACTGTATTTGCCGATCATCATGAAGAAGATATTGATCTGCCGAAGTCAAATGTCCTGAAATATTTCCTTGAAGACGGCTCTTGGTTCTGCCTTCGTCCATCAGGAACGGAGCCGAAAGTGAAGTTCTATTTCGCCGTGAAGGGAACTTCTTTACAAGACAGCGAACAGCGTCTTGCCGCATTATCTGAAGCAGTCATGAAAACGGTGGATGACATAGTGGAAAAAACGAAATAAACAACAAACCGCCGGAAGCGACATCCGGCGGTTTTTTTATACGCCTCATCCGAAAGTATGAGGAAAATTCATGCTGAAAACAAAGGAATATACAGAAAAGAATTGATATAATATGGATAATTCTGATTGGCCGGAGTGAGGGAAATTGACGAAAACGACGGTAGAAACGTTAAAAACGTTAAAAGCGATTGCGGAAACCTTAAACCAAAACCACGATTTAAAGGAAGCGCTTGATAAAGTGCTCCGCGAACTGCTCAGCCTGACCGGACTGCAGACAGGGTGGATTTTTCTGATTGAGCCGGACGGGTCTTATACGCTCGCCGCATCTGCTTATTTACCGCCGGCTCTCGGTCAGCGGGAAAATGCACTCATGTGCAGCGGGGAATGCTATTGTCTGACCAAATTCAGCAATGGCGGATTGACAAAGGCCGTAAACATAATGAATTGTAAACGGATTGAATTTGCGGAACAGACGACGAACTGCCGCGATACGGAGGGCATTACCCATCATGCGACCGTACCGCTTGAGGACGGCGGCCGGAAGTTCGGTTTATTAAACGTCGCCGCAAGTGAAAAGACATTTTTCAACGAAGAAGAACTGCATCTGCTTGAAGCGGTTGCATTTCAAATCGGAACGGCGATTCAGCGGATGAAATTGGCCGAATTTGAGCAGCAGAACGCCCTGTTGATGGAACGAAGCAGACTTGCGCAAGACCTGCATGATTCCGTCAATCAGATGCTGTTTTCCGTCAGCTTAACGGCAAAAGCCGCAAAGAGCTTTACAGATGATGATCGGCTCCGGCAGATGATTACGTTTATTCAAGAGCTGTCTCAGGATGCGCTAACAGAAATGAGGGCGCTCATTTGGCAGCTGAAGCCGGAAAGCTTAACGAAAGGGCTGTATGCGTCGATCAAAAGCTACGCCGCTCTTATCGGCCTGGAAGCCGTTTGTGAAACGGAGGATGAGCTGGAGCTTACGGATGAACAGGAATACGCGCTTTGGCGGATCGCCCAGGAAGCCTTGAATAACTGTAAAAAGCATGCGGGAACGGACCGGGTTATCATTTCCGCCGTTAAAAAGCCGGGTTACGCTGAGCTTTACATTAGCGACCGTGGAGCGGGCTTCAGCGCTGATGCGCATGCTGTGCTCCCATCGCTCGGCGTGGCCGGCATGAAAGCACGGGCTGAAGCGATCGGAGGCCGCTTTACACTGCAATCCGAGCTTGGCGCCGGAACGATTGTCTCCGTTCGGCTTCCGTTTCGGGACAGGAGGTCTGATTGATGAAAATTGTGATTGCTGATGATCATCATGTTGTCCGCAAAGGACTGCGCTATTTCTTCGCCACTCAGGAAGACATTGAAGTTGTCGGTGAGGCGTCCACCGGTGCTGAAGCGCTTCAGCAAGCTGAAAAGACGGAGCCGGACATCATTCTGATGGATTTATCAATGCCTGATATGGACGGCATAGAAGCGGCAAAAATCGCGGCTGAACGATTTCCGGACATCAGTATCGTCGTTTTGACGAGCTATTCTGATCAGGAGCACGTCATTCCCGCCCTTAAAGCCGGCGCAAAAGCGTATCAGCTGAAAGACGCTCAGCCCGATGATTTAGTGAAAACGCTCCGGGAAGTGTATTCCGGACGTTACCGGCTGTCGGCGGATATTGTGCCTCACGTGCTGACCCATATGGTTCAGGATGATCAGGATAAGGAAAAATATTATCAGCTGACCCCCCGTGAAAAAGATGTTCTTCAAGAAATAGCCAAAGGAAAAAGCAATAAGGAAATTGCGGCGGCCCTGTTTATTTCAGAAAAAACAGTGAAGACCCACGTGTCCAACCTGCTGTCAAAGCTGAATCTTTCCGACCGGACGCAGGCGGCATTGTATGCGGTAAAATATAATGTTTTTGGAAAGGCGGTAAAATCATGAGCATATTAGTGATCAGCGGCACACCGAGAAAAAACGGGCGGACTAGAATTGCCGCTTCTTATATCAGAGATCGGTTTCATACCGATTTTATTGATTTGAGCGAAAGTGAACTGCCGCTTTATAACGGTGAAGAAGAACAGAACGAGCTGTCTTCAGTGCAAAAGTTAAGGCGGCAGGTGAAAAAGTCGGCGGCCGTCGTCTTATTATCTCCCGAGTATCACAGCGGCATGAGCGGCGCTTTAAAAAACGCCATCGATTTTTTAAGCAGCGATCACTGGGCATACAAACCGGTGGCCATCATTGCCGCGGCGGGCGGAGGAAAAGGAGGCATGAACGCGCTGGCGAATATGCGGACGGTCATGCGGGGCGTCTATGCAAATGTCATCCCGAAACAGCTGGTCTTAGACCCGATTCACATCGACATGGAGCGCCGGACCGTACTGAGGATATGGCGGTCAGCCTGAAAGACATGATCGAAGAGCTGAATATGTTCACAAACACAAGAAATCCCGGCGTCTGACGCCGGGATTGTTTTATGTCAGCATGGCTAATTGATCTTCATAAGCGAGTTCTGTCGCATGATCAATATACCCGAGTAGGGAATACAGCTCTTTTTCAAGCACCGCATGATCGTATTCGAAATGATACACGTGCAGAAAGTGCTCAATACGCTTTGATAATAAATCATCTTTGGTACGAACCATCAAAATTAATAAATTGTCCCATTGAGACCGGTGTGTGTAATACAAGGCTTTATCATAATCGGCATGATCCATCTTACGCTTCTCCTTTCAATGAGAAGTTCTCCGTTAGTTTATGCCGCCGAAGCCCGGATGCAACGGGGGAAAACTTGGTGTCCTTATCATTGCGGCATAGCAATATGAGGGAGACATAAAATAAAACCGCATATCCGTCTCTTCTTTGGACACGCTAAGATTGACAAAAAACGACTCAGGAGAACATAAAGATGAAATCCCTTCCATTTGCGCTTGCCCTCTTGTTTTGCGGCATTCTCATTGCCTCTATCGCTGAAAAAGGGCATACAGAACACCTCGATCCGTCAGTTGAAAAATGGGAACAGCTCGCATGGAACCAGCTTGAACGTGAATACAAGGGGGCCGAGCTTACCGATTATTCGTACATGGGCCGTACAAAAGTGAACCGGGAACAGACGAAAGACGTGTTTCGCGTAACGGTGCAAACCGCAAAAGAAACGTTTTCATCCCGTGCTGAAGTGTATTTCCATCCCGTAACAAAACACGTGATCAGCATCAATATTTTCAGACTGTAAAAAAGCTGCACAGCCTTATGCGGCCGTACAGCTTATCAGATATCAGAAGAAACGTTTTGCGCCGAGGTAGCGCTGTTTCCAATAGGAATTGTTCATGCTGGAAATAACGACACCCGAATCGTTGGCATTAATAAACTGGCCGTTCCCGAGATAAATACCGACGTGGGAAGGTCCGGCTTTATAAGTTGAGAAAAAGACAAAGTCACCGACCGCCGGCTGGCTGACTGATGTCATCGTATTCCAGTAGCCTGCGGCTGAAAGTCTGGATACAGAAGTGACCTTATTGAGAACGTAATAAATGAAACCGCTGCAGTCAAAGCCTCTCGGCGTCGTCCCGCCCCATACATACGGTACGCCCAGCTGAGCTTTTGCGGCATCGATCATTACATTAATCTTCGCGCTTGTTGAACCTGTGCCGCCGGACTGATTCGGTGTCGTGTTTGTCTGCTGCCCGGTAATCGTCAGCTTCTGTCCGATTTGTAGAACGTCTGTTTTCAGATTGTTTTTCTCGCGGATCTGCTGGGCGGTTACATTGAACTTTTGGGCGATCACCCATAAAGAATCCCCGCTTTTCACGGTATATGTAGTGGTTTTCCCTGTATTTCCGGACTGGTTCGGAGCTGACGGTGAAGACGAAGAGCCGGAAGAAGACGTTTTGGTCAGCTTCAGCACTTGTCCGACCCGCAGCATGTCTGACGTCAGTTTGTTGATGCTTCTGATTTGCTGAACCGTCATATTGTATGCGTTTGCGATTTTCCAGAGTGAGTCTCCGCTTTTTACTGTATAGGAGGACGTTTGCGTCTGGTTTTTATTTTGGTTTGAATTGTCTTTTGACGGCGTGTTTCCCGAAGAAGACGTTCCTTTTGTTTTCAGGACTTGGTTTACGTAGATCGTATCCGTTTTTAAGTTGTTTAATACTTTGAGTTCCGCAATGGTCATATTGACGCTGTTTGCGATCTTCCATAGGGAATCGCCGAGTTTTACTTTATAGGTCCCGGAAGATGATGACTGATTTTTGCTGCTGTTTGAGCTGCTGCCCGGCGCGGTTTTTTTCTGATCGGTGCTTGAGGAAACTTTCCCCGTCACTTGCAGCTTCTGTCCGGCGCGGATTAAGTCGCTTGTCAGACCGTTCAATTTTTTCAGTTCCTGTACGGACATTTTAAAATCAGATGCGATCAGCCACAGCGAATCGCCGTTTTTCACTGTATAAACGCTTTTAGTCGTGCCGCTGTTCTTTGAAGATGGCTTTTTGCTGCCGGAATCTGATTTGCCGTTAGGGATGGTGAGCGTCTGCCCGATAGAAATAACGGTGGATTTTAGATGATTCGCTGATGTAATGGCATCCACGCTTGTATTGTAGTTTTGGGCAAGCTTCCATAATGAATCTCCGCTTTTAACCTTAATCGTTTGTGCTTCTGCCGGTGTTACAGCTAACGCAGACCCGACGATCGCAGATGCAGTCAAACCGACCGCTACCTTTTTTTTCATAGTGAATCTCCCTTTTCCTGCGATAATTTTTCTATCCCCATTCGTTGCAGCCGCAAGGTGAGGATATCAGTAATGATAATCTTTATATCGGCACTTGTCTGCAATCGTTTATCATATTAATAGAAATAGTCCTTTTTTCTTATGCCGGCATAAAAAAAAGAAGGAATGCGGACATTCCTTCAGCTTCTGAGCAGTCTCATAATCTCCTCTTTGTTTTTGACCAGATCCCTTAACGTATATTTGTCTAAAACGGCCAGGTAAGCTTGCAGGGCTTCATTCAGAAGGTTCTTTAAGTTGCAGGCGGGAGATATGATACAGAGATTTTTTTTGGAGTCAAAGCATTCTACGATGTTAAAGTCGTCTTCTGTATTTCGAACGACTTCTCCAATGTTTATGTCTTCCGGTGTCATTCCTAATCGAATTCCGCCTCCCCGGCCCCGGATCGTTTCGACATACCCGAGCTGGCCGAGACGGTAAATGACTTTCATGAGGTGGTTTTTAGAGATGGAATAAGTATCTGCGATTTCTTTTATGTTGGAAAGTTCGTCGGAATGTCTGGAAGCCAAAAAAATCAAAACGCGTAAAGAGTAATCGGTATAGTTCGTTAATTTCATAGAATGACCTCGAAAAAAGAGATTTTGCTTCTGTTACAGTCTATCATATATGAATCTAAAATGAAAAAAAAGGAATTTGCTCCCTTAACTTTTTAAAAAAAACGTGCGCTCCTTCTGAGCACACGTTTTTTTCGTTAAGACATCGGCGGCTTACGATCGTCAGCCGATTGATGTTTTTCAATTTTGCGATCCAATTTTGCGAGATAACGGGAGGCAAATTCTTTTCCGCCAAGCCCGAATGAAAGTCCGAAGGCAAGCGCGAAACCGCCCAGAATCAGAATAAACGCGGCATTTACGATCGTGTCGGCGACACCGAGCTGATCCAGCGCCATAAAGATTGAGAGAGTGATAATGGTATATTTCGCAAGCGGCGCCAGGAATCTGAATTCCTTTCCGCTCAGCATGCCGGCAAGCAGCCTGCTGACGAGCTGTCCGGCCAAAAGTCCGATTCCGAGAATAAATACAGCGGCCAGAACATTAGGCAGGTAAGCGATAATACCGGTTGCGATAACGACGAGAAATTCGAGATGAACAAGCTGCAGCGCCTCTGCCGTAAAGAGCAGGACGATGATGATCTGAACAATCATGCCGACCGTCTGAGAAAGCGTCAGCTTCGGGGTGCCCGCCTGTTCAAAGCCCATTTTACCGAGAAGAGAGTCGAAACCGGCCCGGTGCAAGAGCCCGGATACAATGCTGTTGACCCATTTTCCGACCCAGATGCCGGCGATGATCAGCACAATACCGATGATGATATTAGGTAGCATTGTGAAGACCGTGTGCAGCATGGCTGACGCCGGTTCAGAAATACCCGCCACATCAAGCCGGTCAAGCGCAGAGATAATCACCGGAATGAAAATCAGCACGTAGACAATCGTTCCGATGATTGCCGACAGGCTCGTATCCTTCAGATAAATAGAAAGCCCCATACGTGCGGCGAGCCTTTCCGTGCCGATACTCGCCAGAAAGTTTGTGACGATATCACGGACGAGACGGGCAACAAGCCAGCCAATTAAAACAATCAGCGCCGCGGCGAATAATTTCGGTATAAAGGACAAAACGCTTTGGATCATATTTGTAAACGGCCCTGATACTCCGCTGATTTGGAGAGCGGACAAGACGCCGGGCAGGAACAAGAGCAAGACGAAGTAAAAAACGATTCGTGAAGCGGCCGTAACGGATCTGCTCATCTCCGCTTCTTCAGACACCATTGTCCATTTTCTGAGCCGGGCGTTTTCAGCGAGTTTCATGCCCGCTTTTTTGACGAGATAGCTGAAAAGCGAAGCGGCCGCCCAGCCCACGAGCAGAATCAAGCCGGCTTTTAAGACGCTCGGCACAGCCGCCGTTATCGCCGACAGCATGCTGACAAAAGGCGAAGCCACGGTTGTCAGATGCAGAATGTTAAAGAATAAAATAAAAACGATGATTAATGCGATAAAATAAATGACTTTACTGATGACTTTTTCTGAGGAATAGCGCGCCGGCTTTTTTTCGGCAAAGAGCCTGTCGTCGATTTTTGTTTTTTGCAGGCCTTTGTATACGGCTTTTTCAATGATTTTGGCAATGCCCCAGCCGATAAGCAGGACGAGCAGTGCAATGATCAGATTCGGGAGTTTGCTGAGATACGTCGTAAGCATGTCTGCTGTATTCAAGTAGAATCGCTCCTTTTCTTTTTGGGGTATGGTGTGTGTTTTACCCACTTATATATAAAGCAAACGGGGCGGATGTGCCGAAAGTTTTCAGTCGGAAACCGGCCTGTTATTTCATCTTTTGAGAGGAGGGGTCATACATTATAAATAAGTCCAAGTAGGGGGGATTCGCTTGAACGCGGAGGAGACAAAAGGTTTACAGCGGGCAATTGAGGAAATAACCGATATTGCGAAGGGTTTCGGCCTTGATTTCTACCCGATGAGATATGAAATTTGCCCGGCTGAAATTATTTATACATTCGGCGCGTACGGCATGCCGACGAGATTCAGCCACTGGAGTTTCGGCAAACAATTTCATAAGATGAAACTCCATTATGATCTCGGTTTGAGCAAAATTTATGAACTTGTCATTAATTCCAACCCTTGCTACGCTTTTTTGCTGGACAGCAATTCGCTGATCCAAAATAAATTAATTGTAGCCCATGTTCTTGCCCATTGTGATTTTTTCAAAAATAACTGCCGCTTTCAAAATACGAACCGGGACATGGTTGAGAGTATGGCGGCTGCGGCGGAGCGGATTAAGCATTATGAAAGAATTCACGGGATAAAAGAGGTGGAGTCCTTTTTAGATGCCATTCTGGCGATTCAGGAGCATATCGATCCGTCGCTTGTCAGGCCGAAGCTGCTGTGGAGCGTCGATGACGAAGAGGAGGACGAAGAAGAAACCGCGGCATCGCCTTACGATGATTTATGGGGAATGGATAAGCCGAAGCAGGTGAAAAAGAAAAAAGGGAAAAAACCGTTTCCGCCCCGGCCGGAAAAAGATATTCTGCTGTTTATCGAGGAACATTCGCGGGAGCTTGAACCGTGGCAGCGTGACATTTTAACCATGATGAGAGAAGAAATGCTGTATTTCTGGCCTCAGCTGGAAACGAAAATCATGAACGAAGGCTGGGCATCCTATTGGCATCAGCGGATCATCCGCGAGCTTGACCTGACTTCAGATGAAGCCATCGAATTTGCGAAGCTGAACGCAGGCGTCGTTCAGCCGTCAAAAACGGGAATCAACCCGTATTATTTAGGGCTGAAAATTTTTGAAGACATCGAAGAGCGTTATGACAACCCGACAGATGAAATGAAAAAAACAGGGGTAAAGCCCGGTTCCGGCCGCGAGAAAATGTTTGAGGTCAGGGAAATTGAATCGGATATCTCATTTATCCGCAATTATTTGACGAAAGATCTCGTCATGCGTGAGGATTTGTATTTATTCCAAAAGCAGGGCAGGGACTATAAAGTGATCGACAAAGAATGGAAGGCCGTGCGCGACCAGCTCGTGAACATGCGGGTCAACGGGGGATTTCCTTATCTGACCGTCAATGACGGGGATTACCTGAAGAATAATGAGCTTTATATTAAACATTGGTATGAGGGAATTGAGCTTGATCTGAAATACTTGGAGAAAGTGCTGCCGTATCTGTACCAGCTGTGGGGCAGGAGCGTGCACATCGAATCTGTTCTTGAAGACAGAGAAGTGATGTTCTCGTATGACGGCAAAGGAGTGCACCGGAGATATCTGTAAAAGAAGAAAGGATGCGGGGAAACCCCCGCATCCTTTTTTATTTTCCGTGTTTCAGGATGTGAAAAATCTTTTTGGCCTGGTCCGTGTTGTTTAAAAGCCCCGTAAATGACTCTCTTCCCGGACCGTATGCGTAAACGGGAACTTCTTCGCCCGTATGATCGCCGGTTGTCCAGCCGCTGTTGGTTTTCGCATTAAAAAGCTTAATGATCGATTTGTAGACGCTCTTGTCAGCATCCTGTTTTGCGGCCGTTTCGATCTGTTTAATTTCAGCTTTTGACCATTTCAGGTCTGTATAACGCGCAAGCACGGAAGATACGGATTTGCCCGCTTTGATTTGGTCAGCCATAAATGCCGGGGTTTTCTTGGCGGCAAGAATCGGTTCAACATGCCAGTTTTTATCGTCATTTGCGCCGATCGTCAATCCGCCGGTGGTATGATCAGCCGTGGCAACGACAAGCGTATGTTTGTCCTTTTTGGCAAATGCGATCGCTGCTTTATACGCTTTTTCAAAATCCTTCATTTCACTCATTGCGCCGACTATATCATTGTCATGTCCCGCCCAGTCTATTTGGCTGCCTTCGACCATTAAGAAGAACCCTTTTTTATTCTTGTTCAGCCTGTCGATCGCCGCCGTTGTCATGTCTTCTAATGAAGGGACGGCGTTTGACCGATCGATTGCTTTATCGAGTCCGCCATCGGCAAACAGGCCGAGAATCTTCTTGTTACGATCTTTTTTCAGCTCCTGTTTTGATGTCACATAGCTGTATCCCGCTTTTTTGAAATCCTTTGTTACATTGCGGTCTTTACGGATAAAGTTTGATTTGCCGCCTCCGAGGAGCACATCGACTTTTTGTTTTCCGTTGATGCGGTCATCAAAGTAGCTGCTTGCGATGTCATCCATATTCTTTCGGGATTTGTTATGGGCTCCGAATGCCGCAGGGGTGGCGTGGGCAATCTCCGAAGTTGCGACAAGTCCGGTGGATTTCCCTCTTTGTTTCGCTTCTTCGAGGACGGATTTGACCCGCTTTCCTTTTTTATCGACTCCGATCGCCGCGTTATACGTTTTCACGCCCGTAGCCATTGCCGTGCCAGCCGCCGCGGAATCGGTAATATTGGAATCAGGATCGTCAGGATAAGTCATCATCATACCGGCGAGATTGGGGTCGAATGCCGTCAGTTTCATACCATCCGAAGGCTTTCCTTTGTTAATGACCGAACGGTAGGCGTTCATATAGGGAGCGCCCATTCCGTCGCCGACCATGAAGATGACGTTTCTGATCTCGTTTTTGTCAGGCTGTTTTTTTGCCGCAGCCTGTTCAGAGTGCTGAAACCCCGCGCCCGCAATCAGACCGGCTGTCAGCACAGATACGGCTGCCGCCGGCAGAAGTTTTGATCGAACCTGTTTAAATAGACTCATTCTCACTCGTCCTCCTTTAATCGTGTCTGCATGTCTAATGGTAGGGGGTGTTTGTAAAGAGCGCCTGTTTCTCCTGTAAATTTCAGGTGAAACATTGTTAGAAATGTAAATTCCGGTGTAACTTATGTTTTCAAGAAAGGGTGAAAACCATTCACTTTTTTGAAAAAGACGAGGATTTTTTTAACATGGAGTTATTTGGAAAGTAAACTGCTTTGTTTTTCCAAAATACGAGGATCACAGGAAAAAAACATGACAAATTGACTCGTTTTTCGTCACGTTTGAAATCAAATTGAAATATTTAATACCCTTAAAAACTTTTTTCAAAAACGAATTAGTAAGAAATTTGTCACGGGAAGTCAAGTCTATTTCTAGTGGAAATTGAACCTTATAATAGGAAACAGATAAAAACTTTAAAAAAGAGACACATAAAATAGATAGAATCATTCGGGGAGGAAAATATGAAAAAGCAACTTGTTACAGCAACAACGGCAGTGGTTTTGGGGACGACTTTGTTTGCGGGCGCGGCGTCTGCGCAAACGATTAAGGTAAAAAAAGGCGATACATTATGGGGACTTTCAAATCGGTATGGAACGTCAATTAATTCCATTAAATCTGAGAACAAATTAAAATCGGATATCATTTACATCGGTCAGACGCTTTCGATCAACGGTAAATCATCTTCAGGTTCAAATTCGGGCAGCAAGTCATCATCGTCTACATATAAAGTCGTAAAAGGCGACAGTCTTTGGAAAATTGCGAATAAATATAAAATGACGGTAAACCAATTAAAAAGTTTAAACGGTTTAAAAACGGACCTGATCCGCATCGGGCAAGTGCTTAAAGTAAAAGGATCAACTTCCGGTTCAGCGTCTTCAGGATCTTCGTCATCAAAGAAGCCTTCATCCAGCCATAATATTGCACAGACGAGCCTGAATGTAAACAAGCTGATTTCTGATGCGCAATCTTTAATCGGCACGCCGTATGTATGGGGCGGAACAACGACTTCCGGCTTTGACTGCAGCGGATTTATCTGGTACCTGTTAAACAAACAGACGAGTGTCGGCAGAACAAGCACTGCGGGATACTGGAGCTCAATGAAGAGCGTGTCCAGCCCGTCAAGAGGAGACTTCGTCTTCTTTACAACATATCAGGCCGGCCCTTCACACATGGGTGTGTACATCGGAAACAACAAGTTCATCCATGCCGGTTCTGACGGCGTCACAACAAGTGATCTGAATAACAGCTACTGGAAGCCGCGCTACCTGGGCGCGAAAAGATTCTAGCAGTGAGAGAAACCCGTTCATCCGAACGGGTTTTTTATTTAGACGGGGCAGAGCTCCATTTGTTTCACCTAAAAATGAAAATGTGATAAAAAATCTAAAAAGGTTTTCTTTTTTTCATTTTCATAGAGGGCGATGGCGTACGCGCCCGCGCTCGGCATCTGGGCGAATTCGCACGGAATTTCAATCATGCTGCCTGCGGCGAGTTCGGACCGTACCGCTGACAGCGGCAGAAATGAGACGCCCAGCCCCTCTTTAATAAATCGTTTCGTAATATGCGTCTGTGTCACCTTCATTGTTCTGACGAAAGGGAACTGTATTCTGACCTGGCGGAGCAAATCATCCCAATAGTCAGGATGGTTATGGGTCAAAAGCAGATATTGTCCGAACAGGTCTTTCACTTCATCCGCCTTCCCTGTCCCAGGTTTTCGGCCGGGTGGCGCGACGAGGACAACTGGGTCATTGTACAGGGGGAGGCAAGTGAGGGAAGATGATTGCACCTTTAAGCAGCTCAGTCCGATATCGGCTGAGCCGTTTCTGATTTGAGAGGCGATTTCTTCCGATTCGAAAATGGTGACCGTCATTTCGGTTTCTTTATTGTCCTCTGTATAACGCTTCATGACAGACGGGAGAACGGTGTCGGCGATAAGCGGCGAAACAGCGAGTGTCAGCGTGTGCGAGTAGCCCTGGCGCACCCTGTGCAGCTCCGCCATGCTGTTTTCATAGTCTTCCAAAAGTCTCATGGCAAACGGCACGTATGCTTTTCCTTCTTCCGTCAATTGTATTTTCCGGCCGCTCCGCTGAAACAGCTTGCAGCTGATTTCTTTCTCTAATAATTTTATATGAACGGTGACGGTCGGCTGAGATAAAAAAAGCGTTTCCGCCGTTTTTCTGAAATTCTCGTATTTTGCCGCGGTGACGAAGGTGTGAAGCCATTTAAAATCCATAGATGCACTCCTCTGATTAAAAGTTTTAATTAATTCCCTTAAAAATATTCATTATTTTTTAAATATTATATTTACTATAATAACAGAAAGAGGATAAGGGGGAATGAAATTGATTTATCGTGGATTGAAAGGGATTACTTGTGCAGAAACGGCGATCAGCCACATTGACGGAGAAAAGGGGCATTTAATATATCGCGGCTATGACGCGAAGGATATCGCATTGCAATTCAGTTTTGAAGAAGCGGCGTATCTCATTTTGAACGGGGCGCTTCCTGATGAGCGGCAATTGCTTGCGTTTCAGGAAGAACTTGCAGCCGAGCGCGGGCTTCCGAAACATTTGATCGGCTTACTGGAAACGCTTCCGGATGAAATGGACGACATGGCGGTGCTGAGAACGGCTGTTTCAGGTTTGGGCACAGATTCATTTACATATCCGCCCAAGCCGGAAGAAGCGATTAAACTGATTGCCGTCACACCGACGATTATTGCGTACAGATACCGCCGTAAACAAGGGCAGGAAGCGCTGTCACCCGAGGCGCGATACGGACACGTTGAAAACTATTTGTATATGCTGACAGGCAGGCAGCCGTCCGCAGCCCAAAAGAAAGCGCTTGAGACGTATATGATTCTGGCGATGGAACACGGGATGAATGCATCGACTTTTTCAGCGAGAGTCACGGTTTCGACTGAATCGGACTTAGTGTCTGCCGTCACTGCCGCACTGGGTACGATGAAAGGGCCGCTGCACGGAGGCGCGCCTTCAGGCGTCACGAAAATGCTTGAAGACATCGGGGAAAAAGAAAATGCAGAAGCGTATTTGACAGCGAAGCTTATGAGGGGAGAACGCCTGATGGGCTTCGGGCACAGGGTGTACAAAACAAAAGACCCGCGGGCGGAAGCGCTGCGCATAAAGGCTGAAGAAGTGGCGGGAAATGATCCGTCGCTTGACTTGGCGCTTTATGTGGAGAAGGAAGCCATCCGCTTGTTAGAGCAATATAAGCCCGGACGGAAGCTGTATACGAATGTGGAGTTTTACGCAGCGGCTGTGATGCAGGCCATTGATGTCGACAATGATTTATTTACGCCGACCTTTTCAGCAAGCAGAATGGCAGGCTGGTGCGCACATGTGCTTGAACAGTCCGCTGACAACATGATTTACAGACCGTCTGCGAAATACACCGGCGCTTTTCCCGAAACGGCTCAGCAGCTTTAATTACCGGCATATTTGTCCGTTTAACTCCCCGCACTGCGTGGTATCGTCTCAGTAATACCAATTGCAGGAGTGTGAGAATATGAATCCGATGGACAGACAGACGGAAGGACAAAAGCCGCAGGTGCAAAACCGCCAGCCCGGCATTGAGTCAGACATGGAGCCAAAACCGCTCTTGGAGGACCCGGATGTAAAAGGATCGGGCAGATTAAAAGGAAAAGTCGCCGTCATCACGGGCGGAGACAGCGGCATCGGCGCAGCGGCTGCGATCGCTTACGCGAAGGAAGGGGCGGATCTTGCCATCCTGTACCTAGACGAACATGCCGATGCCGAGAGAACGAAAAAGCGTGCGGAAGAATACCAGGCCGAATGCCTGTTAATTCCGGGAGACGTCGGTGATGAGGCGCATTGTCAGAAGGCGGTCCGGCAAGTCTTAGATCACTACGGAAAAATAGATATTCTCGTTAATAATGCGGCTGAGCAGCATCCGCAAAACGGGATTCTTGATATTACGGCTGAACAGCTGGAGAAGACATTCCGTACAAACATGTTTTCTATGTTTCATATGACTAAAGCTGTGCTGCCTCATCTCAAAAGAGGGAGCGCCATCATTAATACAACGTCGATTACCGCTTATCAGGGAGACACATCATTGATCGACTATTCGTGCACGAAAGGCGGCATCGTTTCCTTTACGCGTTCAATGGCGATGTCATTGGCCGATCAGGGGATCAGAGTAAATGCGGTGGCCCCCGGGCCGATCTGGACCGCCCTGATTCCGGCAACGTTTACTGAAGAAAAGGTGGAAAAGCACGGTCTGGACACTCCGATGGGAAGACCGGGACAGCCTGCGGAACACACCGGAGCTTACGTGCTTCTGGCTTCAGACGAATCTTCCTATATGACTGGGCAGACCATTCACGTAAATGGCGGCAGGTTTATTTCAACATAATACGCAAGTCTTATCCCGCGCTTTTAAAAAGTGCGGGATTTTTATTTGATTACAAATGGAAGTCTCCAGCCGAATCACTAATGTTAATATTTCACAGCAGAGAATCCGCTGAGTTCTGTTTTATGAAAACTGAAATAATATATAGAATTTTCAAAAAAGTCATTTTCATTTTTATATTTTTCGCTATAATATGATGTAGGAGAAAGGAATGATGTGCTGAAACATTTCATGCGAAAAATAAGAATTTAGTCATTATTGCTATTGTTGTCTGAATATTCTAACATATATTGATTTACAAGGAGTGAAGCAGATGAAGGGGAGCATATTCAGAAAGAAAAGCATTCAGGACCTGCTTGCCGCAACGGGCGGGGAAAAGTCGCTGAAAAGAGAGTTAGGGGCCTTTGATCTGACCCTTCTGGGGATAGGGGCCATCATCGGAACGGGAATTTTTGTATTAACCGGAACAGGCGCTGTCACGGCGGGGCCGGGGCTGACCGTTTCATTTGTCATCGCCGCTCTTGCGTGTTTATTTGCGGCTTTGTCATATGCCGAATTTGCTTCAAGCGTCCCGGTTTCCGGTTCCGTCTACACGTTTACTTATGCGACACTGGGTGAACTTCTCGCATTTATCATCGGATGGGATTTAATCTTGGAATATATGCTCGCCGTCAGCGCGGTTTCGGTCGGCTGGTCCGGCTATTTTCAATCATTCTTGGCGGGCTTCGGCATTCATCTTCCGACTGCATTAACGGCCGCGCCGGGATCTATTAAAGGCACGGTCACATTCTTTAATCTCCCCGCATTTGTTATCGTGCTTGCGATTACATTCCTCCTGTACTTAGGCATTAAGGAATCGAAGCGGGTCAATAATATTATGGTCATTTTGAAGGTTCTGGTTGTTCTATTGTTTATCGCCGTTGCGGCCGTATATGTCAAACCTCACAACTGGCAGCCGTTTATACCGATGGGGTTCGGCGGTGTTTTCAGTGCCGCGGCGCTCGTTTTCTTCTCTTTTATCGGTTTTGACGCCGTCTCTTCCGCCGCTGAAGAAACGAAAAATCCGGCGAAGGATCTGCCGAAAGGAATTATCTTTTCATTAATCGTCTGCACTGTGCTGTATGTGACCGTATCGGCGATTATGACGGGCGTCGTTTCGTTTGCCCGCTTTGAAGGCGTTGACCATCCCGTGTCTCTCGTCCTGCAGATGGCCGGACAGAATTGGGTGGCCGGGATTATTGATATCGGCGCAGTGTTGGGAATGACAACGGTGATGCTCGTCATGCTGTACGGCCAGACGAGGGTGATGTTTGCCATGTCCCGTGACGGTTTGGTGCCGGGGGCGCTTTCAAAAGTCCATCCGAAGCATAAAACGCCGCACGTGGTGACATGGGTGTTCGGCATCCTGTCGGCATTACTCGGCTCACTCGTCCCGCTTGATGAGCTGGCGAAGCTGGTGAACATCGGCACGCTTGCCGCATTTGTCCTGATTTCAGTAGCGGTTATCGTATTGAGAAAGAAACAGCCTGATCTGCCAAGAGCTTTTAAATGTCCGGGGGTTCCCTTTATTCCGATATTATCCATTCTGTTCTGCGTATTTTTGATTATTAACCTTGGCGCCACCACCATATTCCGTTTCTTTATCTGGCTGATCATCGGTCTGGTGATTTATTTCTTATATTCGAGAAAGCATTCGAAATTAAACGGGGATTTGTAAGGAGCGGCACCCGCCGCTCCTTTTTATTTTTCGGAATAATGAAACATATTGAAATGGGCTTAAGTTATCGCAGCGAATAAGGGATAATATAGGGCGGAAGGGAAGTGGAAAGTCGTGTCTGACCAAAAAAGGGTTCAATGGGCCTCAAAAATAGGATTTATTATGGCCGCTGCCGGTTCGGCGATCGGCCTGGGAGCCATTTGGAAGTTCCCTTACGTAGCGGGTACGAACGGAGGAGGCGCTTTTTTTCTTGTATTCGTCCTCTTTACCGTACTTTTAGGCTATCCGCTTTTGCTCGGTGAATTTATTTTCGGAAGACGGAGCCAGACAAATGCGATTGATGCCTACAAACAAGCCGCGCCGAAGTCGGTATGGCACCTCACAGGTTATGTGGGTGTGGCGGCCTGTTTTTTAGTTTTGTCTTTTTACAGTGTTGTCGGCGGGTGGATTTTGCTTTATGTGTTAAAAGCTGTTACGGGTTCTTTATCCGGGCTCACTCAGGAGCAGTACGGAACGGTGTTCGGGACGGTCATTGAAAATCCGATCCAGACTCTCGCCGCGCAGCTTGTATTTATGATCATGACCGTGGCGGTCGTCGCAAAGGGCGTGCAGAAAGGGATTGAACGTGTCAGTGCGGTGCTGATGCCGGTTTTATTCGTGCTGTTTCTATTGCTTGTGCTGCGATCAGTCACGCTCGATCATGCCGTTGAGGGGATTAGATTTTTATTGGTTCCGCACTTTGAAGATTTGACGCCGGAATCCATCCTATATGCTTTAGGACAGGCGTTCTTTACATTAACGCTCGGCGTTTCGGTCATGGTGACATACAGTTCGTATCTGCCGAAAACCCAAAACCTTCCGGGATCGGCGGGTTCCATTGTTGTGATGAATGTGCTCGTCACGCTGTTTGCGGGACTGGCCATTTTTCCGGCGGTTTTTTCGTTCGGCTTTAAACCGGATGAAGGGCCTACACTGCTGTTTACCGTACTGCCGGCTGTGTTTGACCGGCTGCCGTTCGGCTCGCTGTTTTTTATCAGCTTTCTGGCGGTCTTTTTCTTCGCCGCGCTGACTTCGGCCTTTTCGATGGTGGAAATTATCGTAGCGACTGTCGGGAAAGGTGATGAAACGAAAAGGAAGAAGCTGTCGTGGACAAGCGGTCTGCTCATTTTCTTAGTCGGAATTCCGTCCTGTTTATCATACGGTGTGCTCGGTGATGTTCATTTGTTCGGAAAAACGTTTTTTGATCTAGCGGATTTCACAGTGAGCAATGTGCTGATTCCGCTCGGCGCTTTATTAATATCAATCTTCATCCCGCTGAAAATACCGAAGCGGGAGCTGTTCGCCGAGATGAAAAGAGGTTCCGCCATCGGCTATCGTTTCTTTCAGGTGTGGTATTTCCTTCTGAAATATCTCGTGCCGCTGGCTATCATCGTCGTATTGCTGCATTTAATCGGCGTTCTTTCATTTTAAAAAAACAGGCCCCCGTAAAAGGGCCTGTTTTTATGTTTAAAAACCGAATTGCAGATTCGTATCAACGGCAACGATCGTATATACACAAACAATGACGAAAAGGTTGAGGATGACACCGAGCAGTCCCGGGCCCGTCCGTCCTTTTTTAATAAACAGCTCAATGATGCCGAACGGCACGGCGGCCATCGCAAACGGCAGCATCTGATAAGAATAGAAAGTCACATTGCTGATGATTGCCACGTTCAAAAGCAGCAGCGACAAAATCGCGGTACCGACTGATATCCAGCCGAAAACATTATGCTCTTTAAAAATTCTTACCAATTCCATAATTCCACCTCACCGATGTTTGCTGCTTTTACTGTTTTATTTTTCAGCAGACGTTCGATTTCTTTTGTCGGCCCCGTCACGACAGAGCCGTATACGTTCATTCCGTGATGTTCAACATAGTCGATTCGGCTGCCAAGATTCATGTCTTTGCGTTTCGATATTGCATGCGCCCATTTTTTATGGCGGGACATAAATTCAAGGGCATTGATAAATTGTTCACGGTCTGTCTGTCCTTGCGTTTCGAAAGAGGACACCATCTTGGAATCTTTCCCGGGAAATCCTAACGGCTCGGCATAAGGACTGTCTTTCAGATTTTTCTCCGTTTCGACCGCGTTCCATAAAAACTTCACATCGTATTTTTTAAAAGTTGAATATACTTGAGAAGAAGGGTAGGCCCGGTCATAAGAAAGATAGACCTCCGCCACGCTTCCTTCAGGCAATTTTTTCAATGTCTGTCCGGCTTTGTCAATCGTGCGTTCCTTTAAGCCGGAAGGATGGGCAAAATAATGCTTTGCCTGTGCCGCTTCTAGATCATAGTAGTTAACGGCAGGCGATTTGACCGTATCTAAAAACATTTCAATCCGTTCTCCGCCGACGGATTTCGTTTTTGTGCCGATCTGCTTTTGCAGCGGAAACTCTGTATTCATCCCAAACAGCTTCACCTGGCTTTTCAGTCCGGAGGTATCGACGAGTACGTTCGGCATGGTGGTCGCCACCGTCACGGCTGCGGTTTCCATTAATTGATTGCCGGTGCTTTCTTTTCCTCCCAAACCGTAATAGAGGTAGCTTCCCAAAGTGCAAAGCGGCAAAATCATCAAGGTGGAGATGACGGCGAGAACTGAAATCCGCAAATACGATTTGCGTTTTCCGTATGACAAAATGGCCTTCTGTTTTTCCGGGCTGATGCCGACGTCCCATTCCCGGTCGTCCTGCATTTCGCTTTCAATCAACTCCTGATAGACTTCAAGCTTTTCCAGCTCTTCTTCAAAGGCGGCCATTTCCCGGTCGCTCATTTCTCCATTTTTGTATTGGTAAAAACGCTTTTTAAATTCTTCATTCATCATTAACACCTCTATTATAAAGTGCTTTCAGCCGCTGTCTGGCACGAAATAAAACACTTTTAAAATTAGCCTCTGAAATATTCATAATATGGGATGCTTCTTTGTAATTCAGTTCTTTTAAATAATACAGTGTTAAGGCCTCCCGATAATTGTCGGGAAGTTCGGACATATACCCTGTCAGCACTTCCTTGATTTCAATCTGATGAGCCGGGCTTTGAACAGCCGTCTGAAAAAGGCTCCCAATTAAGTCATCGGAAATGGTCACTTCCTTTTTATGTTTTCTGACATAATCTATAAACGCATTTCTCGCCACTTGAAAAAGCCATGGCTTTACTTTGCTGTGGTCGTAGGAGTGAATGTGTATGTATGCCCTCATAAAGGTTTCCTGCAGCAAATCTTCAGCGAGATGCTTGTCTTTTGTCATGGAGAGCAGGAACCGGTAAACATCATTCATATACATTTGGTAAATTTCATCGATCGTCACTGCCTTTTCTCCCCTCTATGTTATACACGCATAAGAAAGGTTTAAAGTTGCACGTTCCATGCAAACGGCTTAAATTCATTTTCACCTCATCAAACACCATTTCTCTATAGTACCCAAAATCCGTCATAAAAGATAGAGATCGGCGGAGGAAAAATATATTTATTAGTACCAGGTAATAAAAAATATTGTTATAATAGAGAGAGAACACTTTTGATCATTACAACAAAGGAAGTGCGTTATGTATAAGTTTTGTGCAAATGCCATCAAATTCATTCTTTCTCTGCGCGGAGGAGTCAAAGTATACAATAAAGAGAATCTTCCGTCTGATAAAGGATTCGTTATCGCGTGCACGCATGCGGGCTGGGTGGACGTCCTCACGCTCGGTGTCGGGATATTGCCCCATCAGATTCATTATATGGCGAAAAAAGAGCTGTTTCAGAAAAAGTGGATCGGAAGTTTTTTAAAGAAGATTCACGCGTTTCCGGTTGATCGTGAAAATCCGGGTCCGAGCAGCATTAAAACGCCGATTAAGCTTCTGAAGGAAGGGAAGATTGTCGGGATTTTTCCGAGCGGCACGAGAACTTCTGAAGACGTCCCGCTGAAAAGAGGGGCCGTGACCATCGCCCAAATGGGGAAAGCGCCGCTCGTTCCGGCCGCATATAAAGGGCCGTCTACGGGAAAAGCGCTGTTTAAAAAGGGAAAAATGCGGCTTATCATCGGCGAGCCGATTTTTTTGGAGGACTTTTCCGATCTTGCGCCGAAGGAGAGGCTTGCGGCCATGACAGAAGAGCTGAATGCCAGAATTAAAGAGCTTGAGAAAAAACTTGAACAACTGTAAATGAAAAAAAGCTTGCCGTCTGTATCAGACGCGCAAGCTTTTTTGTTATGCTTCTTTTTGTTCGGCGGTTTCCAGCAGTTCATCAAACGCCAGTTTTTTCACTTCGATATATGCGACGTGGTGGCCGTCAATTTCATTAATGATAAATTCGCAGCCTTCTTCGATAATCGAGTCGTATTGTTCGACGTCGTATTTCTGGGTAAGGAACCAGCCGCCGATGGTGTCGACCTCGTCATTTTCTAAATGGATGCCGAGGAGTTCGTTCACTTGATCAATCAGAACCTTGCCGTCAAGCATGTAATGGCCGTCGCCGAGTTTGCGGATTTCATTGATTTCATCGATATCAAATTCATCACGGATTTCCCCGACGATTTCTTCAATAATGTCTTCAACGGTGACAAGCCCCGCGGTTCCGCCGTATTCATCCGACAGAATCGCCATATGAACCCGTTCCTTCTGCATTTTTACAAGCAGATCATGAATCGGTGCCGACTCAATCACATGGATGATCGGATTGACAAAATCCGTAATCGGCGAGTCGACTGATACTTCGCCGCTGATGCAGGCGGTCAGCACTTCTTTAATGTTAATAACGCCGATAATATTATCTTTGTCACCCTCTTCGACAGGGTACCGGGTATATTTTTCAATCTGAATGATATCCATCATTTCAGAAATTTTGATATCATGCGGCAGACTGACGATTTCCGTACGCGGAATCATGATTTCTTTTGCAAGTCTGTCGTCAAATTCAAAGATTTTGTTCACATATTTAAATTCAGACTGGTTGATTTCACCGCTTTTATAGCTTTCCGATAAAATGATGCGCAGCTCTTCTTCAGAGTGGGCAAGCTCATTTTCAGACACCGTCTCCAGACCGAACATCTTCGTTAAAAGACGGGCGGAGTTGTTCAGAAGCCAGATAAACGGGAACATGATGCGGTAAAACCAAATGAGCGGTTTCGAAAACAGCATTGAAACGGCTTCCGCTTTCTGGATGGCGACTGTTTTCGGCGCCAATTCTCCCACGACCACGTGTAAGAATGTAATGATCGCGTAGGCGAGAATAAATGAAATAATATGCGATAATGAGCTTGGTACGTTTATCTTTGTGAAAAGCGGATGAAGCAAGCGTTCAATCGTTGATTCGCCTAAGACACCAAGACCGATGGAAGTCAATGTTATGCCGAGCTGGCACGCCGATAAATACTCATCTAAATGCGTGGTCACTTTTTTGACACCGATTGCGGCTTTATTTCCTTCTGCTATAAGCTGGTCAACCCGTGAGCCTCTGATTCTGATTATCGCAAACTCAGATGCTACGAAAAATGCCGTCAGCGCGATTAAAACCGCGACTAAAATCAAATTCACAATGTCCAATTAGAACCTTCACTTCTTTTGGGAAGATGAAGGTAACACCTCCTGTTAGTAAGATAATGGTTTAACTTAACAGCAGCATAAATGATTGAAGCACTGCAAGCTTTTCAGGAGCCAGCCTTTTTTTCAGCTGGGCGCGCTCCTCTGGTTCAAGCTTTTCAAACCGATTCAAGATCCCGGAGATGTTTTGATTCATGTGATCAATTTCCGATGCCAGATTTCCAACATCGTCAGGCAGGGCTGAAGAGGGAAACTGGTTCTCCAGTCGATCTTTTATATCAGACAGGGCCAATCGCTGCTTTTTACAAGCGACTATAAACTTTAACCGATTAAGTGCAAGTGTATCGTAGTAACGATAGTTCGAACAAGACCTGTCAGGCTTTAAAAGCCCGAGGTTTGTGTAGTAATCCACCGTGCGTTTCGTTACACCGGCAAGCTCTGCTAATTCACTGATGCGATAAGTCTCAGCCCCATCTAAATCCCTCCCCAACCATCACGTTATAGTTATGAGAATAGTTTAATATATGAAGGGGAGTTTGCACAAGTTTATTGTTTTCCGTCTTTCTCCTGAAACGGGGCGGCAGGCTGTCTGAAAAAGCGTTGACTGCGCCATGTAAATCTTTCATAATCATTGTAAATAGAAACGGCAGAAAAAGACAGAAGGGACAGATGACAGTGGCCGGTTTATCAAGGGAAGTGACACAGAATCTGGAGAAAGGTTCATGGATACGCAAACTATTTGATGAAGGCGCTCGGCTGAAAAAAGAGTTCGGCGCCGATAAGGTGTTTGACTTTTCGATAGGAAATCCGGTTGCGGAGCCGCCTGAAACATTTAAAAAGGCGCTATGCGAAGCGGCTGAAACAGGACGGCACGGATACATACAAAACCAAGGGCTTCCGGAGGCGAGAGAAAAGGTTGCCCGCTTTTTGTCAGAGCGGTTTCAGACAGAAATTTCCGCCAGGCATACAGTTATGACGGTCGGAGCCGGCGGGGCGCTGAATGTCGCGCTGAAGAGCATTTTAAACCCGGAGGAAGAAGTCATCCTTCTTTCGCCTTATTTTGCGGAATATAAAGCGTATGTTGAAAATTACCGCGGCAGACCCGTCATCTGCCCGCTGACTGACTCATTTGAGATTGATATTGAAGCGGTTAAAGGTGCGATCACCCCCCGTACGAAAGGACTGATCGTCAATACGCCGCATAATCCGACGGGGACTGTGCTCAGCCAGAAAAACCTTAACGAATTGGGCGCCTTATTAAAAGAAGCCGAAGAGCGGAACGGCCAAAGCATATTTATTTTATTTGATGAACCGTACAGCCAGCTGATCTACGGAGAAGAGCAGGCGAATCCGTTTCAGGCGTATCACCGCGTGATTTTAGTCAGTTCGTTCAGTAAAGATCTCGGCATTGCGGGGGAAAGGCTCGGGTATATCTCGGCGGACGCCCAAATGCCTGAGGGCGATCTTCTGACGGATGCATTCGTTTTCTGCAACCGGACGCTCGGCTTTGTGAACGCTCCGGTCATGATGCAGCGCGCCGTGGCGAAAATGGATGATCTTTCGATTGACGCTGAACCTTACAGAAAGCGGAGAGACCTTATGGTGGACATCCTCACAGAAGCCGGCTTCGAATTTGAAATGCCGAAAGGAGGCTTTTTCGTCTTTCCGAAATCACCGATTGAAGACGAGGTGGCGTTCTGCATGCATGCCGCACAGAAATACAAACTATTGATCGTACCTGGCAGCGGATTTGGAAAAAGCGGCTATTTCCGATTATCTTTCAGCGTGCCTTCGGAACAGATCAGATATTCGCGCGATATTTTCAAAGCACTGTATCAAGATTTTTCTTCATAGCTTCCAATATATAAAGATGGGAGAACGGACACATGTCGAGGAGAAATAATGGCACATCAGACATCAGCATTACAGGAATCGGAGTCTTAACCGCGGTCGGACAAGGCAAGGAGGCGTTTCTCGCTGCGCTCATGGAGGGGCGGCACGCCTTTGATGTGATGAAACGCCCCGGCCGGCAGAAAGGCAGTTCGTTTATCGGCGCGGAGCTTAGCGAATTAACGCCGCCGGACGCGCTGTCGAAGCGCTTGTACCGAAGGGCCGCATTATCTGGAAAGACGGCGCTTATCGCTTTATATGAAGCGTGGCATGACGCTCAATTAGACGGCGCTGATCACAGCCGCACCGGTCTGATCATCGGCGGGTCGAATATGACGCAGCGCGAATTGCTGCAGGCCTTTGAGAAAAACGGTGAAACGCCGCAATTTGTAAATCCGACATACGGGCTTTCTTTTATGGATAGTGATTTGTCGGGGCTTTGCACGGAGCAATTCGGGATAAAAGGGCCGGCCTTTACGGTCGGCGGCGCGTCGGCAAGCGGCCAGGCGGCGGTTATCCAGGCTGCTCAAGGAATCATAGGAGGCCTGTTTGACCGGTGCATCGTGATCGGGGCGCTGGCCGATCTGTCGTACATGGAGTGTCACGCTCTCCGTTCTTTGGGAGCGATGGGCACTGATACATACGCTGAACGGCCTGAAGCTGCCTGCCGCCCGTTTGACCGGCATACGGACGGGTTTATATTCGGAGAGGCGTGCGGGGCGATTGTGCTGGAACGCGCTGAATCTGCCGAAGAGAGGGGCGCACGATCGTGGGCCGGCTTAAAGGGCTGGGGGATGGCTTCCGATGCGAACCGCAACCCGAATCCTTCAGCAGAGGGCGAAATGACGGTGATCCGCCAGGCGCTGGAGCGGGCCGGTCTTTCAGCGAAAGAGATCGATTACATCAACCCGCACGGCACCGGTTCGCCGATCGGAGATAAGACTGAATGCCGGGCGCTTTCTGAAAGCGGCCTGTCGCACGCGCGGATTAATGCGACAAAATCGATTACCGGACACGGTCTGAGTGCGGCCGGAACGGTGGAAATCATTGCTGTTCTCTTGCAAATGCGGGAAAACAAGCTTCATCCGATCCGAAACTTAACGGAGCCGATTGACGATTCATTTCAGTGGGTGACCGACGGGCCGAGCGCCCATACCGTACACCATGCGTTAAGCTTAAGCATGGGATTCGGAGGGATTAATACGGCGCTTTGTTTAGAAAATCATTTCCGAAGCAGATAACGGCAGCCTTCTTTTTGAAGGCTGTTTTTATATGATGAAAAATCTGAAAATGATGAAAGAATGGAGTTGTGATACAATAAACTATACAAATGACAATCATGCTTTGACTTAGGAGGTGGCAGGATGGGGCCCTCTGTGTAGTCAATCACCCATTTCGTTCCTCTCGCTTAAGAAAAAACGATGAAATCAGGAGGTGACGTCCTTATCCTTCAATTCGGGATAAGGTGAAATGGACGATATTGACAGTTTGATTTTAATCGGTGTGCTCATTGCGTTAACGGCGTTTTTCGTGGCGAGTGAATTTGCGATCGTCAGAGTGAGGAGATCCAGAATCGATCAGCTCATCTCAGAAGGGAACAGACGGGCGGTGCTCGCAAAGCGTATCATTACGGATCTTGATGAGTATTTATCCGCCTCGCAGCTTGGCATTACACTCACATCCATCGGGCTCGGCGTACTGGGAGAGCCTGCATTTGAGCGGATGCTTCATCCTGTGTTTCAGGGCATGGGGCTTCCGGATTCAGCCGAGCATGTGATTGCTTTTGCTGCGGCGTACGGGCTGATTACGTTTTTACATGTCGTCGTCGGTGAGCTTGCGCCTAAAACGGTTGCGATTCAAAAAGCGGAAAAGCTGACGTTATGGATCGCCGGACCGCTTCGGTTATTTTACGTGTTCATGTTCCCGTTTATTTGGGTGCTGAACGGCTCCGCGAGAATTCTGACCGGTTTGGCCGGATTAAAGCCGGCATCTGAGCATGAAGGCTCCCACTCTGAAGAAGAGCTGCGGATCCTGCTGTCAGAAAGTTTAAAAAACGGAGAAATCAATCCGTCTGAATATACATTTGTGAATAAAATTTTTGATTTTGATAATCGGATCGCCAAGGAAATCATGATCCCGAGAAAAGAAATCGCCGCTGTTTCCACTGATATGGACGTGCCGGAAATGCTTGATATGATGCTGAAAGACAAATATACGCGCTGGCCCGTAACGGACGGGGACAAAGACAGTGTCATCGGCATGATCAATACGAAGCATCTCTTTTCAGATCTGCTGTTTATGACAGAAGATGAAAAAGCGGAAGTATCCATCACGTCTTACGTCCGCCCGGTGATTGAAGTCATCGAGACGATCCCGATACACGACCTGCTGATAAAAATGCAGAGAGAACGGATTCATTTGGCGATATTGTCTGATGAATACGGCGGAACGTCCGGTCTTGTGACGACCGAAGACATACTTGAAGAAATCGTCGGCGATATCAGAGACGAATTTGATGAGGACGAACAGCCGCAGATTCAAAAGCTGTCCGAACGCCATTATGTGCTGGACGGAAAGGTTCGGATCGATCAGGTGAATCATCTTCTCGGCGCAGAGATTGAAGAGGAAGTCGACACGATCGGCGGTCTTGTGCTGAAACGGAATATTGACATTTGTGCGGGTGAGTCGATACAAATCGGGGGATACACTGCCCTCATATTAGAAATGGACGGCCGGTTTATTAAACAGCTTGAACTCAAAGGAGAACAGGGCCGCCCGGGCGGTCAGGGGACAATAAACCGCCCGCTGCCCGTGCCGGAAACGGTCATGCTTCATAACGCAACCTTGAGCGAAAAATAAGCTCAAGGTTTTTTTAAATGGATATCATAACAAAGCCGCACCAGAATGCCAAAAGGCTTCCGGCTGCTGAAACAGCGATGTAGAGCAGGCTTTCCTTTATGCGGTTGTTCATCATCAGCTGCACGGCTTCAATACTGAAGGTGGAAAAGGTCGTAAACGCACCGAAAAAGCCCGTCGCGATGATGACGCCGGCAGAAGGATTATCCAGACCCAATCCGGTGAATATGCCGAGGCCGAAGGAGCCGAGCAGGTTGACCGCAGCCATTCCAAGCGGAATCGGAAAACCTTTTGTTCTTTCTGAAATTGTTTTACCCAGCAGAGACCGTAATACCGCTCCGATACCCGCCGCGATAAGCATCAGGACAATCGTCATGGCGTATCATGCCCCCTTCCCGCTGCGTGAAGGGCAATCCGCCGTCCCCAAAAAATGCCGGCGTATGCAAGGGCAAGACCAGCGAATAAAGTCGCGGCAGCATAACAAAAAGCCGCTGCGGGAGACGATTGCAGCAGAAAAATGGTTTCTTTTGCGAAGGTTGACATCGTCGTGAAACCTCCGCAAAAACCGGTTCCTAAAAAGGCGGTCAAAAGAGGGCGTTTAGCCCGAATGATGAAATAACCCGTAATAAGACCGAGTAAAAGGCTTCCCGCCGCGTTTTCGAGGAAAGTGGCACCCGGGAAAGATCCGCTGTGAATGTGCGCGCTCATTTCAAAGCGGAGCAATGCGCCAAGCGCGCCTCCGATAAAAATTGCGATGTATTGTTTCATATCAGCCATCCTTAGAAATAATATCCGGAAAATCAGTTACAATGCCGTCAACTGCCATCATTTGCAGCTTTTCGGCCGTCTTGTGATTTCTGACCGTCCAGGCAAATACTTTCAGGCCGTGTTTGTGAGCGGTGGAAATCAAGAACCGATTCAGGCGGGTATATTTAATATTGACATAATTTGCGGCTGATTTGTAAGCGGCCAGCTGGCTTTTGGAAAACATCCCGAAGCTGGGTCTTGCAATAATTGCAGTCGGAATGGACGGATACATGTCGTGAAAGGTCTGAATCGACTTGAGACTGAATGATTGAACGATAGGATAGATGGAAAAGGTAAACCTGCTTAACAGCTGGCCGACTGCTTTTTCAAGACCGACTTGAGAAATGTGCCCTTTCAGTTCAATTAAAAAACCGATTTCAGAATGATAACGCTCCAGAACCTCTTCGAGCAGGGGAATCCGCTCCCCTTTAAACTCAGCCCCATACCAGCTGCCGGCGTCCAGAGACTGCAGCTTCTTCAGCGTAAAATCTTTTACAAAACCGGAGCCGTCCGTCGTCCGGTCGACTTTGTCATCATGGATGACGACAATCTGGCCGTCTTTTGTGAGCTGGACGTCAAGCTCAATGAAATCAGCGTTCATTTCGGCAGCGATATCAAATGCCGCAAATGTATTTTCGGGCGCGTAACCGGATGCGCCGCGATGAGCGATGGTATACAAGCTTGTCAGCTCCCCTCATGGGCATTTCTGTTATTATATCAGATTCGTATATGCACAGCGATTCAAACTGGTGAATGTGCAAAACAGTATTTTTTTGGAATAAAGATAGTGCTTTTTTCGGTTTACAATCCGCAGTGATGTTTTATAATGGCAAAAAGGAGGCGAGATCATGGGAAAAGGGAGATTGAAAGTGGAAGAAAGAATTAAGGCCGAAACCGATGCTGAAATCCAAAAAGCGACTCTCCTGAAACAGACACAATCAAAGAAGAAATAGTGCCTGACCCTGTTGTATCTGGCTGAAAGATGAACGAATGTGTGAAAAACCCCGGCTGTGTTCTGATGCCGGGGTTTTTCAGGCTGCCTAAAGACAATAAAACAAGCTGATGTCCGAATGTTTTAGTATAATAGATTTTCGACAAGACAAAGGAGCATATGCCATGATGACACAATTTCAGAGCTTTTTTACTCTTGACCATATTTTGCAGATCAGTATCAGCATCGGAATTTTAGCGGCTTTTCTCGTTTTGAGAAAACTGTTTGTCAAATACTTTTTTCAGCTCATTTACAAATTGGCGAACAAGCCGAAAACCGACATATTCAAACAGATTGCCGTAGCGTTTGACAAGCCGGCCAGATGGTTTTTCGTGGCGCTGGGTCTGTTTTTGGCGATTGAGTATTCGCCGTTTTTAGACGGGCAGATGGACATTGTCAAAAAAATGTACCGCTCTTTGATCATAGCGCTGATCGCCTGGGGGCTTTGCAACCTGACATCGGCGTCTTCGTTTTTATTTCATAAAGTCAATCAGCGCTTTGAGCTGGATATGGATGACATTTTGGCGCCGTTTTTATCCAAGGTGCTGCGCTTTGTTATTCTCGCGCTCAGCGTCAGTGTGATCGCGCAGGAATTCAATTATGATGTAAACGGGTTCGTGGCCGGACTCGGACTTGGCGGCTTGGCCTTCGCGCTTGCGGCTAAAGATACGATCAGCAATTTTTTCGGCGGCATTATCATCATTACGGAAAAGCCGTTTACGATCGGCGACTGGGTCGAGACGTCATCTGTGACGGGGGGCGTTGAAGATATCACATTCCGAAGCACAAGGTTCCGGACGGCGCAGGGGGCGCTTGTTACCGTACCCAATTCAACGCTGTCCATGGAAGCCATCACAAACTGGACGAGGATGACGAAGCGCCAGGTCACGTTTTCCGTTCGTGTTTCTTATGCGACGCCGATTGATCGTTTAGAGCGGTGCATCACAAGGCTTAGAGAAATGCTTCGTGAACATGAAGGCGTGCATGATGATACGATTATGGTTAACTTTGACGTGTTTGCGGACAGCTATTACAATCTGTTTTTCAACTTTTACACAAAGACCATCGTCTGGGCGGAAAGCCTGGACGTGCGGCAGGATATCAACCGTCGGATTATTGATATTTTTGCTGAGGAAGGCGTGGAGTTCGCCTATCCGGGCCAGAATGTATTCGTAAAACAGAAGAGCCACGATGATCCGGTTCATGTGAAGGATCATTCCGGAGAAAAAGAACGGGCATAACAGGCGCCGTTCTTTTTTCATGATATGATAAAAAGAAAAGGCGGTGGAAGAGTGGAAGCGTTTATAACATTGATCAATCAGGCTGAACGTATCCTGGTGCTGACGGGAGCGGGAATGAGCACGGAATCCGGCATTCCCGATTTTCGTTCGGCGGGCGGTATATGGACCGAAGACACCTCCAGAATGGAAGCGATGAGCAGGGAATACTTTGAACGCCGTCCGCGTGAATTCTGGCCTAAATTCAAACAGCTCTTTCAGATGAAAATGAGCGGAAGCTATGAGCCGAATGCCGGCCATACGTATTTGGCGGATCTTGAAAAGCGGGGAAAGCAGGTAGACATTTTCACGCAGAACATTGACGGGCTGCATAAGAAAGCGGGAAGCAGCAGTGTCTATGAGCTTCACGGTTCAATTCAGACCGCCGCATGCCCCCGCTGCGGAGCGCGCTACGGGCTTTCTCATCTGCTGAAGGACGAAGTGCCGGAATGTACGGCCGAAGTCGGTGATCATGCGGTATGCGGCACCGTATTAAAAACGGATGTCGTGCTGTTCGGCGATCTCGTTCAGCATTTTGAAACCCTTTATGAAAAGCTTGATAAAGCCGATCTTCTTCTTGTGATCGGCACTTCGCTTGAAGTGGCGCCGGCAAGGTTTGTCCCTGAGGATGCGGGCCGGATTCCCGGTTTGAAGCAGGTGATCATTAACCTTGAGCCGACATATTGCGACCATTTATTTGATCTTGTCATCCATGAGAAGATCGGTGAATTTGCAAAACGGATCAGCGCTTCGACATAAAAAAAGCCGGATCATATACAGATCCGGCTTTTTTTATTCATGGACGGGAATCATTTGATCCGTCAGAACATCAAAGGAGTAGCCCTGGGCTTTCAGTTTTTGAATCAGGCTCGGTAAAGCGTGCACCGTCGCAGGCAGATCGTGCATTAAAATGACATGCGGCCTGCTCGTATGAACGCTTTCCAAATATGCGAGCTGATTTAATACTTCCGGCACGTACCGTGCGTTTTTGTACTTCCAGTCTTCACTGTCTATCGTCCAGTCCCAGTACACGAATCCGCCTTTTTCGAGATTCTTAATCTGGGCATCCGTCAATGACGGTTTACTGCCGTAAGGCGTGCGGACAAGATCCGTTTTTACTCCAGTGATTGCCTCGAGCGTATCGCGTCCCTGCTGCATTTCGTTCAGCGGCGATGTCGGTGTTTGATAAAACAGGTGATTATCGTGCGTCACGCCGTGCAGGCCGAGCGCGATTCCTTCCTGCTTCGCTCTTTGCACGGAATGCTTATAGGCTTTCATCCGCGGTTCAAGCATAAAAAAAGTGGCCTTTGCGCCATTTGCCTTCAATACATTCAACAGCTGTTCAGTATATGGAGACGGCCCGTCGTCGAAGGTTAAATATACCGTTTTTTTCCCTGGGTCACGCTCTTTCTGCAAATGTTTCATTAAGACGTCGGGAGAATCATTTTTCAGCCGCAGGCTTTCTGCTTCATCCCGAAGCTGCCCGTTTGCGGTCACGGTGACCTGTTTGTTTTTTGCGGCGGAAGCGGAATATCCCATTATGACGATTACCAGAAGCAGTCCGCACAAAACTGCTAAACTCGTAAGTTTAAAAGCTAATGAAAACAGAGAAGGGGAAGCACCTTCTTTTGTGTTGCGCATAACAATCTCTCCAGTAGCATAAGTTTCTGCATAATGCCGATAACAGCGGAGGCTTGCGAAGTGCCATAAGTTAACAGCATATGTATGTCGAATCAAGTATACAGGAACAAAACTGGAAAAGACATAGAAAAGATGTCGAATAATAAGATTTTAAGAAAAAAATAAACTCCGCAGCCGGCTCGTTCAGTATGATAGAATAGTTGACAATAACAGCTGAGAATGCACATCACGGCAGATAACGATTAGGAGGGTTTACATGAAGACATTAGTAAACGGCCAGTTGATTGATCGTGAAGAAGCGGCAGTTGATATTGAGGACCGCGGATATCAATTCGGTGACGGTGTGTATGAGGTCATCAGAGTGTATAACGGCGCCTTATTCGGTCTGCGTGAGCATATCGTCCGTCTTTTCAGAAGCGCCGCAGAAATCGGCATCACCCTGCCGTTCTCCGCAGAGGACATAGAATGGGATCTGCAAAAGCTCGTACAGGAAAACAAACTCATTGACGGCGGGGTCTATATACAGACGACGAGAGGGAAGGCGCCGCGGAAGCACCAGTATGACGAAGGTTTGGAGCCGCAGACGACGGCATACACCTTTTCAGTGAAAAAACCGGAAAATGAACAAAAAGCCGGAGCGCAGGCCATCACGGCGGAAGACAAACGCTGGCTGAGGTGTGACATTAAGAGTCTGAATTTACTGTATAATGTGATGGTAAAACAAAAAGCCTATGAAGCAGGCGCTTATGAAGCGGTGCTGATAAGGGACGGGGCGGTCACGGAAGGAACCTCATCCAATGTATACGCCGTCATAAACGGCACCGTCCGGACGCATCCTGCAAATGAGCTGATTTTAAACGGCATTACGCGGATGAAACTGTTAGAGCTGATGAAAGAAAACGGGATTGAGGTGCGGGAGAAGGCTCTTACCGAAGACGAACTCAGAGATGCGGATGAAATTTTCATCTCGTCAACGACGTCTGAATTAATCCCGATCGTAACCCTTGACGGAAAACCGGTCGGAAGCGGCGCGCCGGGACCTGTAGCCAAAACGATTCAGGAGGCATTTCAGTCGCACATTCAGCAGGAGCTCGGCGTTCAGTCATAAGCTGAAAAAAAGGCCGGAACACATCCGGCCTTTTTGCTTCAGTCAGATAAAAAGAGATTCGATATGCTGAACGAGTACACGGGAGATCTTCTCTTTTGAAAGACGATCAGGTTCAAGCATGGCATGCAGCGCCAATCCGTCGGCGATAGCGTACATTTTCTCCGCTTCGGTTTCTTTATCAAGATTTGGTTTCAGAAGCTTATTTTCATCCAGCCAGTCAATCAGGCCGCGGATATATGCCAAGATCCCGTCCTGCTGGGGTTGAAACTCTTCTCCCTTATGTCTGGCATAAGCTGTGAAAGCGAACCACACCTCCATTTCAGCCATCGTTTCTTCATCTGTCGGGATAATTTCAAGCATCAGACGCACCGCTTTTTCTTTCGGCGGCAGATCTTTCATGGAAACTTCGTTAATTCTGGCGGCCGCTTTTTCTTTTACGAGTGTCATCGCATACCCTAAAAGCTCATCCTGGGTGGTGAAATAGTGCCTCAGCGCGCCTAAAGAAAGACCCGCTTCTTGGGCGATGTTTCTCACTGTCGCTCCTTCCATTCCCCGCTCCAAAATCGTCCGCCAAGTGGCTTCGGCTATTTGTTTTCTTCTTTTTTCATGATCGATTATTTTAGGCATGGTTCCAGTGTAACAGGAAATATTTTTTCTTGCAATTTTGTAATACAGTTGTATTAAATAAAAAGCAGTGATACAATGCATTTTAGAAAACGATAAGGGGGAACCGGATTGAACGCGATTGCTTGGTTGATTGTCATTTGTGAGGCTGCTTTTTGGGCGGCTGTCATCTTCGGATTGGCGGCGCGCTATATATTCAGGCGGCAAAAGCTCGGAATGTTTTTTTTCGCTCTCATTCCTATATTGGATGCCGTACTGTTTCTGGCGGCCGCAGCTGATTTATACAGAGGGGCGGCGGCGACTATGGCGCATGCAGTGGCGGCCGTTTATATCGGAGTGTCTGTCGCCTTCGGAAAAAGCATGATTCAATGGGCGGATGAGCGGTTCCGCTATTATGTGGTAAAGGAAGGGGCAAAACCGGTCAAGCGGTACGGACTGGATTATGCCAAACATTATGCAAAAGGATGGGGAAGACATGTATTAGCATTTGTCATCGGCGGCGTTCTTTTAGCCGGAACGGTATTTCTCATTCAGGACGCTTCCCGCACCGAAGCGCTCAGCGGACTGTTAAAGGGCTGGTCTGTCGTATTGTGCATCGATTTTTTGATCATGGCGAGTTTTTTTGTGATGCCGAAAAAAAGAAAAAACAGCCGGGAGCTGTAAAAAAAGCAGCTTTTGATTAAGCTGCTTTACAGAAAGAATTATTTTACGATCAGCACGGGAATATCGGATTTCGATGACAGTTTTTCACTGACGCTTCCGAATAAAAGTTTTTTCAGCCTGTTCTGGTCCCGGCTCCCCATGACGATCAAATCCGCCGATATACGGTCGGCATGCTCGATAATGGCATCAGCGGGATCACCTTCTAAAATGTCGATATCCCCGTCAATCTGGCTGTCGTTCATCAGCATTCTCGCTTCCGCAACGATTTCTTCCGTACGGTCTTCATAAATCATCGGATCAGGGGAGATTCTTTCCGCCTGGAGCGGGTCAGGAACGCTTGCAATCCCGCCGCCGATATACGTTGCCCCGGCTCCCGGCCTCGGGGGATCAACAATCGTCTGGGTATCTTTTGCATTGTGGGAATGTACGACCGTTAAATCCGCGTGAAACGTTTTTGAAAGGTCTATGGCTTTTTGGAGCGCTTTTTTACTATCATCACTTCCGTCAAAAGCTGCTATCAACCGGTCTGCGTGAAACATCAGCCTCATCCTTTCAGTAAAAAAGGTTTGTTTTACAATACCCGTGCGGCAGAAATGTAAAACCCGCATTGACAAAAAAAGGATTTGTTTATATGATGAAGGAACAATATAGGGAAAAAGGAGGTATGGATCATGTCAAAACTAAAGCTTGTCAACTCATCTTCAGCTGAATACCGGCGTGACTCCCATACAGCTTCCGTTTTCTGAACATTTGCTTAAAAACGGGGCAGTCGCGCATAAACGGCGGGTCTGTACCTTATTTATAATAATAAGAGGCATGGAGCTGAGGCTTCATGTCTTTTTTTATACAAAAAAATGAAAGAAAGACAGGTGTGATGCATGTGGCGGCATTAGCGAAAACAATGAAAAACAATCCGGAAAAGCTTGAGGGCGGCTGATTGATGAAAGGGGATGACGGTATTTGTTTACTGTATTAAAAAAGCTCGCGTGGTTTTTTAAAGCCTATTGGCTGCGCTATACGACAGCGATTGTTCTGTTATTGATTGTGAATGTCATTGAGATGTTTCCGCCTAAACTTCTCGGTAACGCAATAGACGATATGAAGGCGGGCGTGTTTACGAAAAGCGGGATGCTGTTTTACATATGTGTTTTTCTCGCATTAACGGCAGCCGTCTATTTACTGTCTTATTTTTGGATGTATCAGCTTTTCGGCGGGGCGAATGTCATGGAGAAGATTCTCCGATCAAAACTGATGGGAAGGCTTCTTCAAATGTCACCGCCGTTTTACGAGAAATACAGAACGGGCGATTTAATGGCGCGGGGGACAAATGACCTGCAGGCCGTCAGTATGACGACGGGCTTCGGGGTCTTAACGCTCGTTGATTCGACGATGTATATGCTGACGATATTTTTGACAATGGGGCTTCTCATCAGCTGGAAGCTGACATTTGCCGCGATTATTCCGCTGCCGATAATGGCGGCTGCGGTCAGCCTGTACGGAAAAAAGATCCATGAGCGGTTTACGGAAGCGCAGGATGCTTTCGGATCATTAAATGACAAGGTGCTGGAGTCGGTATCCGGCGTCCGGGTCATCCGGGCTTTCGTACAGGAAAAAAATGATGTCAGCCGGTTCGGTGATATGACGGCGGATGTATATGAGAAAAATATGAAGGTGGCGTTTATCGATTCACTTTTTGAACCGACTGTGAAACTTCTCGTCGGCCTCAGCTATCTCATCGGTCTCGGCTACGGCGCTTATCTCGTTTTTCAAAACCGGCTGACGCTGGGAGAGCTGGTATCGTTTAACGTGTACCTTGGAATGATGATCTGGCCGATGTTTGCGATTGGAGAATTAATCAATATCATGCAGCGCGGCAATGCCTCCTTGGATCGTGTCAATGAGACGCTTTCCTATGAGCCTGACGTGATCGGGCCCAAGCGCCCCGCCGGCATCAAGGAGCCCGGGCGTCTTGTTTTTGAACAAGTGACTTTCACGTATCCGAGCGGAGCGGGACCGGCGGTTTCCGATGTATCTTTTTCCGTAGAAAAAGGGCAGACACTCGGCATTGTCGGGAAGACGGGAAGCGGAAAGACGACGATCATTAAGCAGCTGTTGCGTGAATATCCGCCCGGGGCGGGAGCAATCACGTTTACAGGCGTTCCGATTCAGGAGATCCCGCTTGAGGAGCTCCGCGGGTGGATCGGCTATGTGCCGCAGGATCATATTTTATTTTCTAAGACTGTAAAGGAGAATCTGCTTTACGGACGGCAGGATGCAAACGAAGAGGAAATCGGCGGCGCGCTGAAAGATGCGCATTTTGAAAACGATATCGGCATGCTTTCCGACGGGCTTGAGACGCTTGTCGGCGAGAAGGGCGTAGCGCTCTCGGGCGGACAAAAGCAGCGCATATCAATTGCGAGAGCGCTTTTGACCGATCCTGACATTCTCATATTAGATGATTCGCTTTCTGCCGTAGACGCGAAAACGGAAGCCGCCATCATTGACAGCATCCGTAAAAAACGGCGGCATAAAACAACGATTATCACCACCCACCGGCTCTCGGCAGTTGAACACGCAGATCTCATTCTCGTCATGGATGAAGGCCGGGTGTCTGAAAGAGGCACGCACCGGGAGCTATTGGAGCAGAACGGCTGGTATCGAAAACAATATGAGAGGCAGCAGCTGTTCTCTCTTGAAGAAGGGGGGACGGGCGCATGAAGACCGGGAGAAGATTATGGAATTACGCGCTTCAATATAAGAAGCTGCTGATATGGGCGGTCGTCCTGCTCATTATTGCGGTCGGCACTGAGCTGACCGGCCCGTTTATCGGAAAAAAAATGATTGACGACCACATTCTCGGCATTGAAAAAACATGGGTTAAAGCCTCTGCGGACGATCCGGGCGCCGTCAGGTTCCGGGGGCATGATTATGTCAGGGAGGACCGGCTCAAACCGGGGGCGGATAAAACCGGAGAGGCGCACATTTATCAAGTCGGTGCGGGCTACTATTTTGTTGACCGTCCCGTCAGTTTTGACGGAAACCGTTCGGTGGCTGACGGCCGGCTGACAATATCAAACGGTAAAGAAAGCAGGTCATATCCCGCCATTACGTTATCAAGACAGGAGATTTTTGAATTTTACCGTCCGGAAATAAAAGGATTGCTGACGTTGACCGCCATTTACGCCGGACTGCTCATGTTTTCCGTATGTTTTCATTACGGTCAGCATTATCTGCTGCAGATGGGAGCGAACCGGATCATACAGCGCATGAGGCAGGATGTATTTTCACACATTCAGAAAATGCCGATCCGCTACTTTGATAATCTGCCTGCAGGAAAAGTCGTGGCTCGTATTACGAATGACACAGAAGCGGTCAGGGATTTATATGTAACGGTGCTGTCGACATTTATCACAAGCGGCGTTTATATGCTCGGTATCTTTACGGCGCTGTTTATGCTTGATGTCAGGCTGGCCGCCGTTTGTCTTCTGATTATTCCGATTTTAATGATCTGGTCGGTTGTGTACCGCAAATACGCATCCGTCTTCAACCAAAAAATCCGTTCCATTAACAGTGACATCAATGCGAAAATGAACGAGTCCATTCAAGGAATGCCGATTATTCAGGCGTTCCGCCGCGAGAAGGAAACGATGAAGGAATTTGAAGAATTGAATGAAGCTCATTTCCGCTACAAAAACAAAATGCTGTCCTTAAATTCCCTCATGTCCCACAGTCTTGTCAATGTGTTGCGCAATCTGGCGTTTGTCGGGCTGATCTGGTATTTCGGAGGCGCGAGTCTGAGTGCGGCCGGAATTGTTTCGATCGGTGTTTTATATGCATTTGTTGATTATTTAAACCGTTTGTTCCAGCCGGTTACGGGGATTGTCAACCAATTTTCGAAGCTTGAATTGGCCCGTGTCTCTGCCGCCAGAGTATTCGAGCTTTTACAGGAGGAGGAAACGGAAGAAGAAGGCGCTCCCGCAGACAGAAAGGCGGAAGGGACAGTGGAATTCCGCGATGTTTCTTTTGGATATCGAAAGGGAGAAGAGGTGCTGAAACACATCAGCTTTACAGCTGAAAAAGGGGAGACGGTCGCCCTCGTCGGCCATACGGGGTCCGGCAAAAGCTCTATCCTGAATCTTCTGTTCCGTTTTTATGATGCCCAAAAAGGGGATATCCTGCTGGACGGAAAAAGCATATACGGCATGTCAAGACAGGAGCTGAGATCCCATATGGGGATCGTGCTTCAAGATCCGTATCTTTTCTCTGGAACGATCGGCTCCAATGTGACCCTCGATGATCAGCGTATTTCTTTGGAGCAGGCGGAAGAAGCGCTTCGCCAAGTCGGCGCCGCAAGTCTTCTGCAATCTTTGCCGAAGGGCATCAGAGAGCCCGTCACTGAAAAAGGCGGCACACTATCCTCAGGCCAGCGTCAGCTGATTTCTTTTGCAAGAGCGCTTGTGTTCGATCCGGCCATTTTAATTTTGGATGAGGCGACGGCGCACATTGACACCGAAACAGAAGCAGTCATTCAAAAAGCGCTGCAAGTCGTTCAAGAAGGGCGCACGACATTTATTATCGCCCATCGGCTTTCCACGATCAGACACGCAGACCAGATTCTCGTGCTGGAAAAGGGCCGCATCATTGAAAAGGGAAGCCATGACGAATTAATGGCGCAAAAGGGGCAGTACCATCAAATGTATGAATTGCAGAAAGGATCGGCGAAGTCCGCGGTGTAATCGGAAAGGGTGAATCTAAAGAGATTCGCCCTTTTTTCATTCAGTAAGCCAGTCCTACCCGTTTTCTGACAAACTGCGGGCTGATCAGCTCGCGGTACAGAAAATGCGCAGTGTCTCCGACTGTGATTTCGGCGCCGTCTTCAGGAAGGCGATCCTGTTCGAACCGGTAAACTCCGGCAGCGTCTCCGTCAGGAAGGTAGGTAGGGCAGATGATCGTCCAGTCAAGATCCTCTGCCAGCAGCATCTCGTATACGCGGGCGTGTTCCTTTGCGGCTCTTGTTGATTTTCGTTTTGATTCTGCCGATTCAAAACGGTATTGATCAGGCATAAGCCGTGATTGAAGGATACCCGCGGTGCCGATCGTAATCAGACGCTGAACATGATGCCGTTTCATGCCGTCTATTATATGGGTCATAGCGGCTGAAAGGGTATCGTCACCGTCCGTGCCGAGACAGCTCACGACTGTGTCCGCTTTGGAAATCAATCGGCTTACATCTTCCCGCCGCCTCGCATTCCCTGTTATGATCTGTTTTTCAGGAATGGGAAGGACTGTTCCGGCTGATCTGACAAGAGCGAAGATCTCCATGTGTCCATGTTTCTGCGCTTCTTTTATAAAAGCCTGTCCGACTCTTCCCGTTGCTCCGAGTAAAGCGATGTTCATGTAAAAAACCTCCTCGCCGCTCATTATATCATTCAAAGCAGCGGGGAAAAGAATGCCTGTGAATAAACGGGAAATGGTGGGCAACATATTCATTGACCAAAGAAACACTTACGAACTGAAACAGCTCCCAATTGACTGAGGCAATGAATGACATGTTTTCCCTCCTTTTTTCCTAGGGTATGTGAAATAGGAAAAAAGGGTGACGGCATAAAAGAAGACGCGGTATCCCGCGCCTTCTGTAAGCCATTTATTGAGTTATTGTACGCCTTGGCCGCCCATGTTCTGCTGTGCGAAAGATACTAAACGTTTCGTGATTTCTCCTCCGACAGAACCGTTTGCACGAGAAGTTGTTTCTCCGCCAAGGTTTACGCCGAACTCAGAAGCAATTTCGTATTTCATTTGGTCGATTGCTTGAGCAGCGCCGGGTACTAATAGTTGGTTTGAAGAGTTGTTGTTTGCCATTTGTATGATCTCCTTTATTAAGTAGTATGGTTGGGTTTGCTGGAATTGCACCAGCCGATGATTTTCGGAATGAAAACCATTGCCAGCTCGGCTTCACCCAATGCTGTTTGCCGCTTTGTACTACGTATTATGGTGAATCAAACGGCATCTCATTCGGAAAACCGGGTGGTAAATAGCGGAAGGAAAAAGAAAAGCCCAGCCTGATGCGGCTGAGCTTTTAGCTTTCAGTCATATATGTGATAAAGCATTAATTCATGCAGCTCTTTTACGAGCGCCGGCTCTTCTTTTCCCGGATGTGTGTGTCCCCATTCAATGTCACCGGACTTATGGTAAATCCCTTCGTAATGCGTACCCTGCCAGTAAAATGAAATCCGCCATCCGGGCAGTTTCTCTTTTTTGAATAACGGTTTCCAGCTGAAGTGCGAAATCATGACGTTCACGCTCCTTGTGGGAAATGTTGATCTTGTTCATTGTAGCTCATCATTCTGTGCCTGTCCCGGGTAAACCCAAAAAAAGACAGCCTCACCGCCAAAGTTTTTCCGGGGCGGTGATGGACCGTTCTGATAAATAGGACGCGTATTCAAAATTTCTCCGTTTTGTCAGGTAATCGACCGATCTCAGCTTCGGATGGGAAAAAATGCTGCGCCCGGGGCGGGAATTGGCTTCAAACATCCAAACTTTCCCTGAATGATCGACGCCGAGGTCAAAACCGATTTCGCCGATAAAACCTTCAATGTGCTCATTTAACACGCGGCTGACCGCCAAGGCGGCTTTTGAAAGTTTCCGCATCATGCCGACTCTCTCTCGCGGATCGCCGTATAATTCAGCTAACGTCCTGACTTCTCCGCCGGTTGCCAGATGCGTCGTGATGCTGTTTTCACCGGAAATTTTTGCCGCGATGGCCGTCACTGTCCATTTCCCCTCGGCGTTTTTATTCGTGTGCACCCTGAAATCGACGGGGCGTCCATCCAGCCGGATCAGGTCAATGCCTTGCTGAATTAAAAATGCGGACGGGTCATTGTTTTCTTTAAATGATTTCATGAAGGATGCCGCATCTGAATACTCTGCCGTCACCACCGTTTTTTCCTCATTCGTGTGTTTGACAGATAAGCCGGCATCTGTTTTTTCCACCTTGTAAATCCCCGTTCCGAGTGCGCCGTCTGCAGGTTTGATATAGACGGTGTCAAATGTGTTGCATAACGTCTCTAACGCTTCTGCATTCGGGTGCAGGACAGATTTTGGCAGAAGTGAAGCGGTGAGACTGTTTTTTTCCAGAAGCTTATGAATGTCCCATTTATTAAAGAATTGAGGATTAAACCACGGAATCTGATAGTCATTCATCAGCCTCTGTTTTGTCTGCTGTAAAAGCGGAACTCCTTCCGTTTTTCGGCTCGGGAGCCTGTCATATACGACATTCGGAAGCGGGACGGCCGTCCGTTTCCAGCTGTTTTCTTTATAAATCAGCGCTTGGACGGTGCCTTCTTCCCAGTTGATCTGATGAGCCCCGAAAACGAAACAATATCCGTTCGCCTGTTCATGAAGTGAGAGCATCTTGGAAAAGAAGGCTGTACGGTCTCTTAACGGGCGGGACGGCGATGATGTGAACCCGGCTGTGAAAACGCCGATCAGCGGTCCGATGTGCACCGTTTGGCCGTGTATGAGAAAGTCAGCCCGGCTTTTATACGGTATCAACAGCTCCTCAAACAAATCTTCAGAAAGGAGCGCGCTTTTTTCAAGTGATTGAGAAAAGGCTACACGGCATTTGACAACCTTGGTCCCGAAGGCAGCGGATAAAAGCCCTTCCCGTTTCATGGAGGAGGGGAGAAACAGCGTATTTTTGCTTTTTTTATCGATGCCGACAATCATCCCTTTATGATTCACGCGGTAATACTCCTTTCCTGCTTTCCTGTGACTGAAGTTCGCGGAAGCGTCTCAGCGGACCCGTATACAAATCCTCTTTCGCCTCCGGAGCCACGCTTAAAATAGCTTTCCGTCCCGGCTTTGAATTGACATCCAAAAGCCAGATGCGTCCGTCTTTGGCATAACAAATATCGAGCCCCAGCTCAAACAGCGGTCCGAACCGTTCATCAAGGAAATAAGGGACGGATTGGGTGATCGAAAAGACATCATCCAATAAAACGGCCTGCTGCTTTCTCGGAATTTCCTCAAACCATGTGTCAAACTTAATCGGTTCTGATCCTCCGGGCAAATGAGATAAAAGACCGTTCTGATAACCCCTTCTGACCGCTTTTCCGACCGTTTCCCAAACGCCTGACTCCGTTTTGCGCATGAAAATGCGGATGTCGCACGGATGCCGTTCTTTATCCTGGATATTTAAGTAGGATTGAAGCAAATAGCGGTGCTGCAGCACTTTTTTGCACCAAGACTTAAAAGACACGTGATTGGAAAATGATTTTGTTTGTTTGTTTTTTCCGATATAGTAAGTGGCCGTAATTGATTTTTTGCCTGTTTCAAGCAGGATGATGCCTCTGCCTCCCGCGCCGAAAGCGGGCTTAAGTATACATGCTTTTTCCTTGGCTAAGTATGATTGCACCTGTTCATAGCGGCTGACTTCGGCCGTTTCAGGAATATAGGGGCTGATCAGATGATGCTTTTGGAGCGCATCCGTGACCGTCCATTTATCAGGAAGCCCCCGCCCGATAAATTCCGTTTTCGGATATTTTTTCAGCCATTCGACGATCGGTTTGGCTTTTTGCGCTTCAGCGGATTTTCCGTAAAAACAGCGGTCGTAAATATATTCGGGAATATCGATTTCCGTTTCGTTCCACTTTCTGCTTTGCGGGTGATAGACGAGCGCTTTCACGCGCAAAGAATCCGGAAATATATCAAACGGTGTAAAGCGGGCTAAGCGCACATTATATTGAGGCGCTCTTTCAGCCAATTCCCCGGCGTAATCTTCTTCGTGCCGGCGGGATACAGACATAAAACCGAGTGTTGTCATATTATTACTCCCCCTTTATTCAAAAAGCCGCTGATGGAACGGCCCTTCCATCCAATAAATATGCTAAGCGCATCATAAAAGATGATCTACTGTAAAGAGTACGAAACAGCATCTTGCCTTATTCCTCACAAACAACAATTCAGGTTCTTCATTTGCCCGCATGCCCGCCAGCCTCTATAATACGAATAGATATATCATCAAGAAAATAGAACATAAGATGGAGGCAGAAGAAAAGGAATGGGCATAGCAGGAACGTTTCTATTTATGATTGTGATCGGAGCCGCGATCGGCGCGGTGACGAATCATCTTGCCATTCAGATGTTATTTCGTCCGTACCGGCCGTATTACCTGTTCGGAAAACGGGTTCCGTTTACGCCGGGGCTGATCCCGAAAAGACGGGATGAATTGGCAAAACAAATGGGGCTCATGGTGACGAACCATCTTTTAACCCCGGAAGGAATAAAAAAGCGGCTTTTATCAGATACCGTTAAAAACCAGGCGCTTCTTTTCGCCGAACAATTCACGCAAAAAATGGCCGCTTCCGAGATGACGGTGCACGAAGCTTTGGCCGCCGCGGGCATCCGGAATCCGCAGGAAAAGACGGATGCCTGGATTGACCGTTTTACCGATGAAAAACTTTCGGACCTGTACCGGAAATATGAGCACCGCGCCATAAAAGACTGGCTTCCTGATGAGCTGCAGGAAAAGCTGGATGAAAAAATCCCGCTGGCCGCAGATTATATCCTGAAGCGGAGCATCGATTATTTTGAGAGCGAAGAAGGGAAAGACAGGCTCGGAAATATGATTGACGACTTTTTGAATTCCCGGGGGATGCTCGGCGGCATGGTGCAGATGTTCCTCGGCAATTCAAGCTTGGCAGACCGTGTGCTGCCTGAGCTGTTAAAGTTTTTGCGCAATGAGGAAACGAAAAAGCTTCTGGCTGATCTGCTTTCTCAAGAATGGGGCAAGCTCAAATCTTATACACTTTATGAGGCCGATGAAAAGTGGAATGCGAAAGATCTGCTGTTCAGCATGAAAAAGCGGGCTTTGGCCGCACTTCAAACCGCGCCCTTTTTCGAATGCCGGCTCGGTGACATCATCTCCCGTTATGAAGGGGAGATTACGGGGACGTACGCGCCGAAGCTGCTTGATGCGGCACTCGGCAGTATTGCCGCTCATTTGGAGGATGTGCTGAAACGGCTGCGTCTTGAGGAAGTGGTCAAAGAGCAGGTTGATCAGTTTCCCGTTGAACGGCTGGAAGAAATGGTGCTGTCGATTTCCAAGAGAGAATTTAAGATGATAACGTATTTAGGCGGTCTGCTCGGCGGGATAATCGGAGCAATTCAGGCTTTGTTTGTCATTCTTTTCTAAGGAAAACATACGCCGATGATGAAAGTCGCTCCGCAGTCTGTTATAGTGGAGTGGTATGTCCGAAAGGAAGAAAGGAGCGGTTACTATGGCAGTTCATTTTTATGATGCAGCATATGATCTTGAAAAAGCTTTGCGAAACAGTGATGAATACAGCCGTCTGAGAGGGCTTTATGATCAAGTAAACGCAGATGAATCCGCAAAACGCATGTTTGATAACTTCCGCAATGTACAGCTGCAGCTGCAGCAGAAACAGATGTCAGGTGAAGAAATCACTCAGGAAGAGGTAGAGCAGGCACAAAAAACCGTTGCTCTCGTCCAGCAGCATGAATTGATTTCTCAGCTGATGGAAGCGGAACAGCGCATGAGCATGCTGATCGGCGAGTTAAACAAAATCATTATGAAACCTCTTGAAGAGCTTTACGGCAGCCCGCAATAAGCTCCACACCCCTCCATCTATGAAATGGAGGGGTTTTTTTATTCAACAGAAAAATCAAGAGAACCTTTTACTGTTCCGTTAATGATGACAGACAGAGTGTGAATTCCCCGATAATGCTTGCGGGTGGTTAAGTCTTTAAGGGAATGGTGTTTGCTGAAGGCTTTTACGTCTCCGTTAACCATGGCGGACTCCGACATCTTAAACACCTTGCGGCTGCGGTGCCCCCTTTTCTTTACAAAATCAATCGCGTATTCAACCCTGACTTTTTGCCGGGCGGATGAGCGGACCTGAAAAGAAAAATGTATGCTTGTTCCGATGGCGGCCGTTTCCGGATTCAGTGTAAAACGTTCCAATGAAATCCGGGAGGCGTCTTCAAACCCGAAAACCGCAAGCGCCTGTTTGTCTCCTCTTTTTAACAGTGTCCTGCAGGCGTGCTTCAAAATCCAATCCGTGTGCGGACAGCTTCCGAACCGCTCGGCTGCGATCTGTGCCAGAACATCCGGATGTGTTTTGGAGATGTCATTCAGGTTATTCGCCACGCTTTTTCTGACATATAACGAGTCATCCTGCATCAAGCGGTCCAGAACAGGGAGAATCGGAGAAGGGTCGTCAAGAAGAGCCGGAATGGAGATTCCCCACGGCAGGCGCGGTCTTGAGCCTTCGCTGGCAAGCCTTCTGACATGTTCGTCCGGATGCTCCGTCCAGGAAAGGAACTCTTTGAACATCCGCTCCCGGTCAAGCCTGATATACGGGCGGACCGCAAATTCGGAAGTGGAAAAACGAGTGAAAAACTGAAGCGCCTTCATTGATTCTTCCCAGTGATCCGTTCCGTACTGTTGGACATAATCGGGAAAAATAATCCCGGCGAGCCCTGTGAAATGGGGAGCTGTCTCATATAAGACGTCAAGCGCCCGTATGTAATCCTTCGGCAGTGTTTCATATAAAGAGTCTGTGATCCGGCGCATCCGCTGTTTTAACGTCAGTCCGGGCCAATCTTCCTGAAACATCAGCGCCCGGCACTTGTCCCGCTCAAAAGCCGGGTACGCCGATTTGATTCTGTTCAGAAGTGCTTCTGCAAATTCTTCGTTATAAATATCTTTTAATAGAGACATGACAGTCACCGCTTTTTTTCTTTTATTATATGCGAATATATGTTCTCTTTCAACTTTATCATACATTCAGCACAGATATTTCCCCTGATTTTTTTAGTTAAAAAAACCCTTGTTTTTTAACAATATTATTGAGATAATAACTCTGAAAGCGCCTACACTTACAGATGATCTAAGGATACGGTCGCCTATACTGCCTGGTATGTTAAGGGGTAGCAACAGAGAGTAAGTGAAACGAGCGCATCAACGGTCAAATAAGGGGTTCCTGATATATTTCGTAAATAGAAATGCACATTGGGGAGAAGGCAGCAAATCGATCGTATCCCAACAAAACGACAGTTCAAAGTCTGCTTGAGGCAGGCTTTTTTGCTGCGGAGAAAAGGTTGTTCTAAACAAAGAGACAGGGTCATATCCTAATGACAAGTACAGTCATCAAGGAGGGGGACTTCTCTGTGTCAAAACAAATGCTGGCGTTAAATATAGACGGAGCGCTTCTTCGCTCCAACGGCAAACTTCATCAGACGACAAAGGATGCCATCGAATACGTCAAGAAAAAAGGGATTTACGTCACACTGGTCACAAACCGCCATTTTCGCTCCGCTCAAAAAGTGGCGAAAATATTAAAGCTTGATGCAAAATTGATTACCCACAGCGGCGCATACATTTCTGAAAAAATAGATGAGCCGTTTTTTGAAAAGAAAATATCAGAAGATCACACGTTTAATATCGTTCAGGTGCTGGAAAGCTATCAATGCAATATCCGGCTTCTTCACGAAAAATATTCGATCGGAAACAAGAAGAAAGTGAACTCCAATCTGGTCGGGAAAACGATGATTCATCCGTCTGACCCGATTTTTTATCCGGTGCAGTTTGTCGAATCATTAAGTGACCTGCTCCTTGATGAGCCGGTTTCAGCGCCCGTCATTGAAGTGCATGCTGAAGATGGCCTGCAGGCTGATATAACGGATACGATAATGAAAGCATTCCCGGCCGTCGATGTGATCCGCGTCAACGGAGAAAAACTGAACATCGTGCCTAAAGGGGTTTCAAAAGAAAGCGGACTTTCGATGGTCGCCGCTGATCTCGGGCTTTCAATGGAAGAGGTTGTAGCTATCGGCCATCAGGAAGATGATCTGCCGATGATCGAGCTGGCCGGTCTCGGCGTCGCGATGGGGAATGCCTCAAATGAATTAAAAAGAAAAGCGGACTGGGTGACAAGGTCAAATGATGAACAGGGAGTCGCCTATATGATTAAGGAATATTTCCGCATGCAGCACCGCAAAGGCTTTCTCGATAAGTTCCATATGAAACGGCCGTAATCAAGAGCCGCAGACGCGAAACGCCGGTCTGCGGCTTTTTCGCGGATTGATTTTAGCCTGTTCTTTCTGTACACTAAAGAAAGTTTTGAATCTGAAAAATAAGGTGATCACATTGCAAATAAAAATAGACGGCATAACGGATGACAGGCTGCATCGTCCGCTGCAAAACATCGCGAATTTATTTTTTGAAGAGTGTGTTCTTGCGTACGGCGAAACGGAGGCATCCTCTGATCTCGTCATCTCACTTGCCATTTCTCAAGATGCAGACAGCGTGTCGGTATCCGGAGAAATCAAAGGAACCGGCGAAAAGGAACATCACACGAAACCGCTTCTTGCCGGATGGAGCGAAAAAGAAGTATTTAAACAGGTGAAAAACACGCTGTCATATGTCTACTTAAATCTTCTTCAATCACATACGGGCATGACACAAAAATGGGGAATCTTAACCGGCATCAGGCCTACTAAACTTCTTCATAAAAAGCTGCAGAGCGGCCTGACAAAAGAAGAGGCGCATGCCGATCTGAAAAAAGATTATCTGATCCATGATGAAAAAATCAATCTGATGCAGGAGATTGTCGACCGTCAGCTCGCTGCGGTTCCCGATCTGTACCGGGTCAAAGATGAAGTCAGCATATATATCGGCATCCCGTTCTGCCCGACGAAATGCGCCTACTGCACGTTTCCGGCTTATGCCATTCAAGGACAGGCGGGAAGAGTCGGCTCCTTTTTATGGGGGCTTCACTATGAAATGCAGAAAATCGGAGAATGGCTGAAGCGGCATGATATCAAAGTGACGACCATTTATTTCGGCGGCGGCACGCCGACAAGCATTACCGCTGAAGAAATGGATCTTTTATATGAAGAAATGGTCCGCTCTTTCCCGGATGTCGCAAATATCAGGGAGATTACCGTTGAAGCGGGCCGTCCCGACACGATTACGGAGGAAAAGCTTGCCGTTTTAAATAAGTATAAGATTGACAGAATCAGCATCAACCCGCAATCTTATGAAAACGAAACGCTAAAGGCCATCGGCAGACACCATACAGTTGAAGAAACCATCGAAAAATACCATCTTTCCCGCAAACACGGCATGAATAATATCAACATGGACCTGATCATCGGCCTGCCGGGAGAAGGGACGGCTGAGTTCAGGCACAGTCTTGAAGAAACGGAAAAGCTGATGCCTGAATCTTTGACCGTTCATACGCTTTCTTTTAAACGGGCGTCAGAAATGACGAGAAACAAGCATAAGTATAAAGTTGCCGACAGGCAGGAAGTATCCCGCATGATGGATGACGCCGTCCGCTGGACAAAAGAGCACGGCTATACGCCGTACTACTTGTACCGGCAGAAAAACATTCTCGGAAACCTTGAAAATGTCGGCTACTCCTTCCCGGGTCAGGAGAGCATCTACAACATTATGATTATGGAAGAAGTGCAGACGATTATCGGTATCGGCTGCGGCGCGGCAAGCAAATTCATTCATCCGGAAACCGGAAAAATCACGCACTTCGCCAATCCGAAAGACCCGAAATCATATAATGACCGATTCGAGCATTATACAGAAGAGAAAATCAAATACTTAGATGAGATGTTCGTCAAATCTGCATTATAATATCAAAAACGGCACGGAATCAGCGTGCCGTTTTTTTTATGTTTAACCGTCTGTAAAAACGGGAAAAAGTTCATCAGACTGTTATTCGCAAGAGGTGTAATTATGTATGATGTCATAGGAGCGGGAATCGGGCCGTTTAATTTAGGGCTTGCCGCATTGTTAGAGGATATACCCGGAACAGACGCTCTTTTTTTCGATAAAAAGAAAGAATTTGCGTGGCATCCCGGTCTATTAATTAAAGGAACGGATTTACAGGTGGCGTTTCTGGCGGACCTGGTCACGCTCGCCGATCCGAAAAGCCGCTACACGTTTTTAAACTTTCTCCATGAACATGACCGGCTGTACCGGTTTTATACGTTTAATGAATTTGATATTCCGAGACGGGAATTTAACGACTATTTAAGCTGGGCGGCTTCAGAAATCAAATCATGCCGTTTCGGCTCAGAGGTAATCGGCGTGAAAAATGCCGGCGGACATTATGAAGTCAGCGTCAAGAACATTGAGGACGGAAGCATCAGTGTCTATCAGACGAAGCATTTCGTCATGGGGACGGGGTCTGAACCGCTTATTCCCGCAGAGATTGATGACGGAGCGCGTCAGGACACGATGGTCAGCACGGAATATTTGTTCCGGAAAGACGAGCTCGCCGGCGCCGAATCAATTACAGTGGTCGGCTCCGGACAGAGCGCCGCGGAGATCTTTTCTGACTTATTGCATGATGAACAATACCGCCGCAGCCGGCTGCAATGGGTGACACGCTCCGCCGGATTTCGAGAATTGGAAACCGCCAAGCTCGGGCAGGAAATGTTTACACCTGATTATGTGGAATATTTTAACCGCCTGCCTTTTAAAGAACGGCTGAACACACTCCCTGAGCTGGACGGACTGCGCCACGGCATTGATTCTGACACACTTGCCGCCATTTACGATGCCCTGTATCACAGATCGATCAGCGGAGGTTCACCTGACGTGTATATTCAGCCGATGGCGGAGCTTGAAAAAATTGAAAAGCAAAACGGGCGCTGCGTACTGAGCTTTCATCAATGGCAGATGGATGAAACCTTTACGGCCGATTCAGAAAAAGTGATATTGGCGACCGGCTTTAAACCTCATATTCCGGAATGGTTTACGGCAATTGCCCCCGATATTGAATGGGAGGATGAGAAACGGTTTAAAGTGACGGCCGATTCCCGTCTTGTCTTTAAGGACGACAGGCGGCATCACTTTTTCACATTAACGAATCTTGATCATGCTCACGGAACGGGCGCTACGAATTTGAAGCTGTCTGTTTACAGAAACCAAAAAATCATCAATACCATTCTGGGAAAAGAGCATTTCTCCATTAATAAAAAAACGGCTTTTCAGCAATTTCTTCCCGCTCAAAAAAACTGACCTCTTATGAAGAGGTCAGCTTTTTTTTATGATTTCTGCGGCTTCTTTTCAGGCGTCTTCCATTTGAATATGCTGTTCAGCAGGAGATATATCCGCTTCGATTCTTTCGTGAGCAAAGGGCCGAAGATGGCCAGTATCAAAACATATAAGGCGGCGAAAGGTTTAAGTGAAGCGGACAGGCCGCCGGCGATGCCGAGATTTGCGACGATAATGGAGAATTCGCCGCGGGACACAATGGTCAGCCCGATATTGGACGATGCTTTATGAGAAAGCCCCGCCCGGCGTCCGGCGATCATGCCGGCGATAAAGTTTCCGGCAATCGTCAGCAGAACGGCGCCGAGGGCGAGCCATACCGCATCTCCGAGTGAAAACGGATCAATGCTGAGGCCGAAGCTGAAGAAAAACATGGCGCCGAAAAAGTCACGGAACGGCACGACAAGATGCTCAATCCTGTCAGAATGGGCCGTCTCCGAAAATACGAGTCCGAGCAAGAGCGCGCCGATCGCTTCAGCGACATGAATCGTTTCGGAAAAGCCGGCAATGAAAAAGAGCGCGGCGAAAATGACGATGACAAATACCTCGTTTGAACGGATATCAAGCAGCTTGTTCAGCAGAGGCGGCAATTTCCGGGCGGCAATGAAAAACAGCAGCATATATCCGAAAGCGATCACGATTGACATCAGCGCGCCCCCGACAGACGTCGAGTCTCCCAGAACAAGCCCGGAAACGACGGACAAGTAAACCGCCAGAAAGATATCCTCAAACATAATGATGCCGAGAATCAGTTCAGTTTCCGGATTGGCCGTGCGCTTTAAATCGACAAGCACCTTTGCGACAATGGCGCTTGATGATATCGTGATGACGCCCGCCAATACAAGCACTTCCAAAAAGGAAAAGCCCGTGATAAAGCCGTAGATCAGCCCTAAACTGAAATTAATCAGAATATAAATCGTTCCGCCGGCGGCGATTGAACGTCCGGATTTGACTAATTTTCCGACCGAGAATTCAAGCCCGAGGTAAAAGAGGAGGAACAGGACGCCCATCCGTCCGAAAAACTCAATCACTTCCCGGCTTTCGATAAACGTCAGGTCAATGATGCCCGCTTGGGGCGCGTGCGGCCCGACAAGCATTCCTAAAATGATCAGGAAGGGGATGATCGAGAATTTAATTTTATTGGCGATGACACTCGCAATGGCCACAAGAACTAACGCCGTACCGACTTCAAATACGAGATGATCCATAAACAGATCACACTCCGTCTCTGGAGAGGAAGTCTTGGATCAGTTTTTTCAGATGCTTTCTTTCACCTGAGAGGACGAGTGTATCGTTTGCTTCAAGGAGCGAATCAGCGCCCGGGTTTAAAAACTTTTTCTGGTCATGCTTAATGATGGCGATAACCGTCACGTCATAGTTTTGGCGCACATCCAGTTCGCCGAGCGTCCGCCCTGCCGCTTTTGCCCCTTTTTCAACTTTAAACCATTCGATAATCAGATCGCTGAACGCCATTTCAATCGATTCAAGCGCCTGCGGTTTGTACACCATCCCGCCGATAATTGCGGCAATCTGTCTTGCTTCCGCATCATCAAGTGAAATGCTTGCCAGAAGCTCATCAGGGTCGCGGTCATCAAATCTGTAAATTTCCCGCCTGCCGTCATCATGAATGATGATCGTCATTTTTTCATGATTTCTCGTTTCGATTTCGAATTTTTTCCCGATGCCGGGCAGATCGTTTTCTTTAATATTCATAAAAAATCCCTCCGGAATATACTGTTTTTACACCGTAAATACAGATTGGCAATGAGAAATGGTCTGATGCCGGAGGTAATTTGACTGGTATTGTATCGGAATGGCGCATGTCCTTTCCATTGTGGAATCAATGAATTGATCAAGAGGTTTGACAGATAACAGGGAGATCATCCGGGATAACGCACCGTATCCTTTTGACAGGCCTTGCGGAGCGGTTTTGGTTTGAACCGGCGTCTTTGCCGATTCCGTTTCCTGCGGGTAAACCGAAATTTGTACATGGCTGTCTGTTTCTGTCACCAATTGGGAAGGAAGAGCGACATCCGAAGGGGGGAACAGCACCATAAAAAAGCTCAGTAACAAGCTGAGTATCACATATTTCATTATCGGTGTTTTTCCCCCCTTTTGTTTTGTATATCAATTTCACTATATAAAAATGTATGTTCAGTTTCAAATGATATGCATTTTTCGGTATCTGTTGACCTTGAAAAATAGAGGAGTTTCGTTTCGGGGGAAGGAATATATCATTTGAACAAAATATGTAAGCGGATTCAAGGAGGGAGTAAACATGAAGTATATTCGTTATGAAGAAAAGGGAAAGATCGCAGAGATTGTGCTGAACCGGCCTGACAGTTACAACGCGCTGAATGAACAAATGCTCCGGGAATTGGAAAATGCATGCGTTATGGCAGCCGACAGTGAAGCGCTTATCGTCCTCTTGCGGGGGGAAGGCAGGGGATTTTCCGCGGGCGGTGATATCCAGATGATGACGTCTGATCATGATTCAGGAGAATATGAACGGCTCATGAAAATGATTGAATCCATTACGCTGACGCTCTATGATATGAAAAAAATTGTGATAGCCGCCATCCACGGAGCCGCGGCGGGGCTCGGGCTGAGTTTCGCGCTGTGCGCCGATGTGGTGCTCGCCGAAGAAAACGCCCGACTCGCGATGAATTTCATCGGCATCGGATTGGTTCCCGACGGTGGAGGCCATTATTTATTAATGAGACGCGTCGGTGAGATCGAAGCGAAAAAACTGATTTGGAGCGGTGAAAAATTGCCGGCTGAAAAAGCGGTGCGGCTCAAGCTTGCCGACGGGCTGTTCAGCGGCGGCCCTGCGGAGGGGGCACAACCGTATATCGACCGATTGCTGCATGCGCCGCTGTCAGCGATGATTGAAACGAAGGCTATTTATCAGAGCCTTCATATCAGCCGGTTAAAAGACGTTTTGTCTCTTGAACGAAAGGCCCAGGAAAATATGAGAAAAACGGATGATCATAAAGAGGGCATCCGCGCCTTTTTAGAAAAACGGACGCCGCAATTTAACCGGTAAAATACAGAAGCCGGAAAGCTTCTGTTATCTGTGGAATAAAATCAGCTTTCCGGCTTCATTTACCAAGCGGTGAGTACTGTTCTCAAGCTTTTTTTCCTTTAACAAAGCCTCTCCGGCGGCCTTCGCCTCCGCCTCATTATCTGCTTCGATCCGTTCATCCAGCAGCGTTTCTCCCGACGCATGGAATGCGGTCAATACATATTGTCCCATCATGTCACCCCCTTTATAGAATGATATTCTGATAAAGAATTTAAAATCCTCCATTAATTTTTACCCATTATTAGTATATAATGGGTCAAGGAAGGAGTTGGATTCGTGCTTACAATTGAAAATGTAACGAAAACATTCGGCAGCTTTACCGCTGTTGACAATTTGAACCTGCAAATACCTGAAAGGGAAATGTTCGGGCTGCTCGGCGCAAACGGCGCGGGAAAAACGACGACCTTTCGGATGATTTTAGGTCTTTTAAGCCTGACTGACGGGCATATCACCTGGAAAGGGAAGCCGGTCAATTATTCCATCAGTGAAAAAATCGGCTATCTCCCGGAAGAGCGGGGGCTGTATCCGAAAGTAAAGGTGAGTGACCAGCTTGTCTATCTGGCGAGATTAAAAGGAATGAGCAAAAAAGAAGCGGAAAAAGAGCTCATGACATGGCTCGAACGCTTCGGCATTACAGATTACAAGAATAAGAAAGTCGAAGAGCTGTCAAAAGGAAACCAGCAGAAAATCCAGTTTATTTCGGCCGTCCTGCATAAGCCTGAACTGCTGATTCTCGATGAACCTTTCAGCGGTCTTGATCCGGTGAATGTCGAGCTGCTGAAAGAAGCGGTTATTTCTTTGAAAAACAGCGGCGTTTCCATCGTTTTTTCAAGCCACCGAATGGAGCATGTGGAAGAACTTTGCGAGAATTTGTGCATTCTCCAGAAGGGAAAACCCGTCGTTCAAGGCAATCTGAAAGACATTAAGCGGTCTTTCGGCAAAAAAAATGTCACCGTTCATTCAGATGATGACCTCAGCTTTTTAAAAACGCATGAAGGTGTCGTGAAATGGAAGGAAACAAATGACGGAATCAGACTGCAGGTTGCGAATGAACCGGTTTCTCAGGATATTTTCCGGGCGCTGCAAGGGAAAGGTTTTATACGGAAGTTCGAATTGGAAGAGCCGTCACTGCATGATATTTTTATAGAAAAGGTGGGGGCCGTATATGAATAAATTTTGGATTATGCTGTTTCATACATATAAAAACAAAATCGCGACAAAGTCATTCATTATTTCGACCGCCATTACCGTTTTATTAGTATTAGCGGTGACCAACCTGCAATCGATTATTTCCGTGTTTCAATCGGATGACGGCAAGCAGCAAATCGCGGTGATTGATGAAACGGGCGGGCTGTACCCGGCGTTTGCAAAACAGCTTAAAGCGGCGGATACAGACAATGATCTGCAGGCAATGGAGACGAAGGAGTCCGAAAAAGATGCCGTAAAGCGTGTCAAAGACGGTGAATGGGACGGACTGTTTATCATCAGACAAGATCAAAAAGGAACGATAACAGGAGCATACAAGGCGCTGACCATTTCCGATGAATCAGCGTATAAACTGCTCAAGCAGGCTTTAACCCAGACAAAAACCGCTGTCGAAACCGCCAAGCTCGGCATTTCGGCAGAAAAAGTCAGCAGCCTCTACACTCCGCCGGAAGTCAGCAAAGACGCGCTGGAAAAAGGGGCGAAATCTGAGGAAGAGCTCGGTCAGGTAATGGGGCTTGTATACATCATGCTGTTTGTCATCTACTTCTCAGTTATCATGTACGCAAGCATGATTGCGATGGAAGTGGCGACGGAAAAATCGTCCCGCGTCATGGAAATTTTAATTTCAAGCATGCCGCCGATTCAGCAGATGTTTGCCAAACTGTTCGGTATCGCGCTCGTGGGGATCACACAGTTTGCGGTGCTGATTGCAGCGGGTTATCTCTCACTGAAGCTGAACCCTCATAATGATGCGTCGTCGCCGATCAGTGCATTTCTCAATTTTACGGATGTTCCTGTCTCGACGATAGTCTATGCCGTCATTTTCTATTTGCTCGGCTATTTTCTTTACGCGACGCTTGCCGCGTTTCTCGGCAGTGTTGTCAGCCGGATAGAGGACGTACAGCAGACGATTCAGCCGATGGTTTTTTTAGTCGTGGCAGGTTTTATGATCGCCATGTTCGGCATCGGTAATCCTGACGCCGGTTTTATTACCGTTACATCTTACATTCCGTTTTTCACGCCGATGATTATGTTTTTACGCGTCGGGATGCTCGATATCCCGTTTTGGCAGGCTGCGGCCGGGATCACCCTGACACTGGTCACTATCGTGATCTTTGCGGCGGTCGGCGCGAAAATTTACAAAGGCGGCGTATTGATTTACGGAAACGCCAGCGGATTCAAAGCGATCAAACAAGCGCTGCGCATCTCCAAAAAATAAGTGAAACAGCCCGGAACAGCCGGGCTGTTTTTTTATTTTGCAGAACGTGCATTCGTATAAAAACGGTGCTAAAATAAGGGTAATTCAATCTGCAGAAAGGGGAGGGCGAGATGGCTGATCTGACGTTTATTCATGCCGCTGACCTGCATCTGGACAGCCCGTTTTACGGCATTTCGAATCTGCCTGAACCGGTATATGCGCGTATTAAAGAAAGCACATTTCACAGCGTCCGCCGTCTGACGGACGGGGCACTCCGGGAGCAGGCAGATTTCATGCTGCTTTCGGGGGATCTGTTTGACGAAGCCAATAGAAGTTTAAAAGCCCAGCTGTTTTTGAGAAAACAGTTTACGAGATTACAGGAAGCGGATATCCAAGTGTTCGTCATATTCGGCAACCATGATCATTTGGGCGGTAAGTGGACGCCGATTGAATGGCCGGAAAATGTACATATATTCACCTCGGGTACACCGGAGGAAAAGTCTTTCTTTAAAAACGGAGAGCTTGCGGCAAGCATATACGGATGCAGCTATCAGGAAAGAAGCGTAACGGTCAATCAGGCGGCCCGTTACCGGAAAATGACCGGCGCGCCTTATCATATCGGCATGCTCCACGGCATGTTATCAGGAGCGGAAGGGCATGACCCGTACTGCCCGTTTACGAAAGAAGACCTTGAAAAAAGCGGCATGGATTACTGGGCGCTCGGACACATTCATAAACGGCAGGTTCTGTCCGCCCAGCATCCCGCCGCTATTTACCCCGGGAATATTCAAGCCCGGCATTTAAAAGAAACCGGGCCTAAGGGATACTATCTCGTCCGGGCGGCAAACGGTGAGATGTCTTGGGAATTCAAAGAAGCGCATGATGTGTTATGGGAGGAAATTGATCTTGATATCTCCGGAGCTGAACATATGACTTCACTTCTGAAAGCCGCATCGGATACATTCTCCGGCTTGCGCGCGGCGGGCCGCCCGGCATGTGTCAGGCTGGTGCTTCGCGGCGCGGCGCCCCGCTTTTGGACGGAGGCGCCCGCAGGCATCGCAGAGGAGTTTCTTTCCGCTTTACAGGAGGAAGAGGCCGAAGAGGAATGTTTCGTCTGGCCGCTCGCGCTTGAGGATCGGACGGATGATACAGACAGCGTGCCGCCCGATCCGTTTTTTAAAGGGCTGCTTCAGGACATAGAACAATGCGCGGACATGAGCGGTGTATTTGAAGCCCTTGAGCGTCACCCCGTATATCGCCGTCAGATCACTTCATTTACAGATGAAGAGATACTGGATATTAAGCAACAGGCTCAAGCCGTTTTAAGACGCCAGATGAAGGAGATTCAGCGATGAAAATAACGGCGATGCATATTTACCAATACGGAAAATTTTCCGACCGAAGTTTTCAGCTGTCAGATTCTCCCGTGCAAGTGATCTACGGATTAAATGAAGCGGGCAAAACGACATTGATGTCCTTTATCAAAAGCGTGCTGTTCGGTTTTCCGAAATCAAAAAAATACGAACCGAAAAACGGCGGGGTTTACGGCGGCACTGTGGAATTGAAGCATGGCGATCACGGTGCCGTCAAAATCGAACGGACAAAAGGCGCTGCCGAAAAAGTCAGAGTGTATACGGCTTCAGGCGAAATCAAGGACGGAGAATGGCTCAAACAGCTTCTTTCCGATACAGATCGGGCGCTGTACGAAGCGATCTATTCGTTCGATGTATTCGGACTGCAGGAGATTCAAGCTTTTAACCGGGACAAAATCGGCGAGTTTCTCCTGTATTCGAGCTTATTCGGGTCGGAAGCGGCGGCAAAGCTTGACGGGCGGCTGGCAAAAGAACTTGACAGGATGTATAAGCCGAACGGGCGGAACCCCCGCTTAAATCAGGAGTTGGATACATTAAAGCGGCTCAGCGCCCAGCTGAAACAGGCGGAAGCTGCGGAAGCGGGCTATCACAGCCTTCTGGAAGAGAAAAAAAGCGCCGGCGGCCGTTTGCAGGATGCTGAAGCACGATTGAAAGACATAACTGAAGAAATCAAAACAGTAAAATCGGCGATAGAAGCAAAGCCGCTCGCAGACAAAAAAACAGCCTTGGAAAGCGAACTTTCTTCTTATCCGGAAGCATTGAAGCAATTCCCGAAGGACGGGATGCATCAGCTTGAAAAATACGAATCGCATCTCCATCCGAAAGCGGCCCGTCTTGAGGGACTTCGGGCAAAAGCGGCTGAACTCAGGCGGCAGGCTGAGCTGCTCGCTCTAAATGAGGACTTGCTGCAAACAGAGCGGCAGCTGCAGGAGCTTTCCGGCGAGCAGCATATGTACGAATCGCGCGGTGAACAGCTTGCCGCCATCCAATCACAGATCCGGCAGACATCTGCCCGCGTTTCGTCAGGATTGCAGCAGCTCGGAAGACATGAGGAAGACGGCATTCTTTCACTGAACACCGATTATGAATATGAATGGCGGCTGCAGGAAGCCGTGCAGAGCGCCGGACAGGCAAGAGAAAGAAAGACACAGCTTGATGCGATTTTCGAACAAGCGCGGCTGGAGCTGGAAGAAGCCGAACGAAAACATGCCTTGACGGCGGAAAACATTTTGGACCCCGCTGTCAGGAAAGAAAAAGAAGCCGCTTTACAATCATATAAGCAAACAGCTGATACAGAAGGAAACGAATGGCAGGCACATATACAGCAGCTGGAAAAACAGCGCGCCAAACAAAAAAAGCTCTTTCTCGGTGCGGGCATTCTGTTCATTGCGATTTTCGCTATGTTAAAGGAATGGCTGCCCGCCGCCCTTTTTACCGGCGCTCTGCTGCTGTATATGCTGTCCGGCATGCAAAAACCGCTGCCGTCAGAAAGAGGAGGGGCCGGTCACAAGAAAAAGAAACCGACGATCTCCAAAGAAGCGGCTGACCTTCTGCAGGAAGAGCTTTGGCGTGACGGCCGGCACCGGCAGCAGCTGATTGCGGATCAAGCCGTGCTTGAACAGAAAGAAGCGGCATATGAAAGAGTCATCCGCCAATATGAAGAATGGGAGGCGGAAATGGCGCCGTCTGAAAAACAGGCGGAACTTTTTATGAAGGAGCTGGGGTTTTCAGGAAGTCCTTCCCATCTTCTTGACGCATATCATGTGATGAAAGATGTCAAAAAAGAAATCCTTAACAAGCATGAGCTGACCATTGAAGCGGGCCGGCTGCAAAAGCTGCAAAGAGCATTTGAGGACCGGGTCAAAAAGCTGAGTCCTTCAGACGGAAGGGAGCTGTCCGTAAAAGAAAGACTGCGCGTTTTGCTGGTACAGGCGGAACGGGCCCGTGAGGAAGCAAAACGAAAGCAGGCGCTCGAAACGGATCTGCTGCATGCACAAGAGCAAATGCGTGAATTAAACGAAGAAGTCCATTACTACGAACAGCAGGTCAAACAGCTTTTCATGGCGGCAGGCGCAAAAAACCGCGAACACTTTTGTGAACTCGCCAGGCTGAATGAAAGCCGCCGGGAAACAGAGCGGCAGCTGCGCGAAATCAAAACGCACTTGTCCGGCATAGGCGGAAAACAGCTTGAGCCGTTTATGAGCCGCACAGTGTCCGAACTTGAACATACAGTCGTTCAGAAGGAAACAGAGAAAAAAACGCTTGAGGAAAAAAGCGCGCAGCTCCGTGAGCAAACCGCTTTATTAACGGTGAAACAAGAGCAGCTGGAGTCCTCGGGGCTTGTATCCGATTTAAAACAGCAGACAGAAATGCAGAAGGAGCGCGTGAAAAAAACCGCTAAAGAGTGGGCCGCATTACAGACGGTCAGACACATCATCAGGGAAAAAATGGAGCGGCATAAAAAAGTGACGCTTCCCCGTCTGTTAGAAACCGCCGGTGCATTATACGGGCCGCTTACGGACGGACGTTACCATAAATTGTATTTCTCCGAGGCGGATGATTCCATTATGGTCATGCGGAAAGACGGAACGGTGTTTTCAGCAGGCGAACTGTCACAGGCGGCATGCGAGCAGCTTTATGCGGCGATCCGTTTCGCCCTTGCGTCAGAGAGGGAATCTGCGGTATCACTTCCGTTTTTACTTGATGACAGTTTTGTCCATTTTGACAGGCAGCGGCTGCAGCGGCTGTTTGATGTGCTGAATCAGCTCTCAGAAGGCGGGCGGCAGATACTTTATTTCACCTGCCATGAGCATGTCAGCCGGTCTTTTCACAGCGGACAAGTCATGCGGCTCCTGTCATAAAAGAGTTTATTTTCAAAAAAGAGGTATGTGCTATACTGGTATTATGTAAGATATGGAGGGAGCTTTTAATAGAATGGCAAAAGGTATTATGCTGCACGAGGTCGGCGAGCAGGTCGATCAATACTTTCTGATTAAATCTTCGACTAAGGGAATCGCAAGCAACGGAAAACCATTCCTGACGTTAATGCTGCAGGACCAATCGGGAGATATCGAAGCGAAGCTGTGGGATGCCAAACCGACTGATGAAGTAACGTACGCGGCGCAGACGATCGTGAAGGTGATCGGAGATGTCCATCACTATCGCGGACGAAACCAGCTTAAGCTGAGAAACATCCGGCCGGCCGGCGAGAACGAAAATGTCAGTATTGATGATTTTCTGGAAACGGCGCCGATTCCGAAAAATGAAATGATGGAAACCGTCACTCAATACATTTTTGAAATGAAAAATCCAAACATCCAGCGGATCACAAGACATCTGGTCAAAAAATATGCGGCGGAGTTTATGGATTACCCGGCGGCGGCTAAAAACCACCATGAGTTCGTCTCCGGGCTCGCGTATCATGTAGTGTCCATGCTGAACCTGGCAAAAGCGATTGCCGATCTGTATCCGTCTCTTGACCGGGATTTACTGTATGCCGGAGTCATTCTGCATGATCTCGGCAAAGTAAAAGAGCTTTCAGGCCCCGTCTCCACGACGTACACCGTGGAAGGGAATCTGCTCGGGCACATTTCGATCATGGTGACAGAGCTTTCAAAAGCGGCCGAAGAGCTTCAGATTGACGCTGAAGAAGTGCTGATTCTGAAGCATTTGATTTTAAGCCATCACGGAAAAGCGGAATGGGGAAGCCCGAAACCGCCGATGGTGAAAGAAGCGGAAATTCTGCACTACATTGACAATCTGGATGCAAAAATGATCATGATGGACAGAGCGCTGGAACGGGTGAAGCCGGGCGAATACACAGAGCGTGTATTTGCGCTTGAAAACCGTTCTTTCTACAAACCGACGTTCCATCAATAAGATAAAAAGGCCGATTCTCTATGATCGGTCTTTTTTACGTTCAGCTCTCATAACTTGTCTTTATCAAGCATAGCTTAGAATAAAGACTCTGGGTGAAAAAGGGAGGAAACCGACGTGCTATTTTTTCCTTGGTGGGTATACCTTTGCATTATCGGAATTATTTTCAGCGCCTATAAGCTTTTCACAACAGCTAAAGAAGAGGAAAAGCTTGACCAGTCGTTTATTGAAAAGGAAGGAAGGGTGTATATTGAACGGATGGAACAGGAACGCGAGCGCCGTATGGCGGCGCCCGCAAGTGAAAACGCGGATACAGAAGAAAACTCCAATCATTCCATCGCATAAAAAAACTGTGCGGCTCGCCGAGAGCCCGCACAGTTTTTTTTTATTTAGATTCAGAAGAAGTTGAAGTGTTAAACGTGTCTTTTAAGTCTTTGTCTTCCACTTTTACGTCAGCTTTTTTCATGACTTTTTGAATTGCCGCCTGTACAGCTGAGTTGTCGTTTAATTTCTGTTTAAGAACTTCTTCTTTCAGTTCTTTTTTCATGTCATCATATTTGCCGCGTTCTTCTGTCTTTTTGATGATATGATAACCGAATTTTGTTTTGACCGGATCGCTGACTTGTCCGACTTTCAGACCGAATGCAGCTTTGCTGAATGTTTCATCCATTGACTTTTTATCGAACCAGCCAAGGTCGCCGCCGTTGTCTTTTGAGTTGTCAGTTGAATATTCTTTCGCAAGCGTTTCAAACTTCTCGCCTTTTTTCAGCTTTTTCTCCACTTCGTCAGCTGTCTTTTTGTCAGCGACAAGGATGTGGCTCGCACGGATTTTACCTTTTAAGCCGTCGTAATATTCTTTCGTATCAGAGTCAGTCACTTTGATGTTGTCTTTCGCCGCTTTTTGTGCAAGCAGTTCGTACTTCACCTGATCTTTCAGGTAATCTTCGCCGTACTGCTGTTTAAGGGCGCTGTACTGATCGCCGAGCTGCGTTTTGTACTCTTTCAGCTTGTTATCGATTTCTTTATCCGATACTTTGTATTTTTTTGCTAATACTTTTTCTTGTACGAGCTGTGTCAGCACACTTGCGCCCGCGGTTTTTTTCATATTCGTGTAGAGCTCGCCTTTTGTTACATTTCCGGCATCCGTCTTGGCAATCACGTCGTTGTCGCCGCTGCTGCAAGCGCTGAGAGCCAGGACGCTCGTTGCCGTAATAGCTGCTATCGCGATTTTCTTCATTCCTTTAAACACTCCTAATCATCCAAATTAAATTGCATATGCGTATCATAACATATTGTGGCTTTCTGTAAAAAGATTTTAAATAAAGGGCATTCGTCTAGTCAAACTTTTTCCTGATACATACAAATATATTGATCATGAAAAGGAGGTAATGAACCATGGGCGGAGGATATTCAAACGGTTTCGCACTGCTCGTAGTATTGTTCATATTGCTTATCATCGTAGGTGCAGCTTACATTTGTTAAGCGAAACGGATCGCTTTTTCTAAAAGCGGTCCGTTTTCTTACCCGGGCGCCTAATCGTTTCAGAAGTAAATTGCATATGATGTAATTGGAAAAATAAAACGTTTTGTAGGAGGTGCTTTTGGAGATGGGTGAAGTATTTGCAGGCGGTTTTGCATTATTGGTTGTTCTGTTCATCTTATTGATCATCATCGGCGCTTCTTGGCTTTATTAAGAAAAAAATATGGCTGTCGGGGGTCAGACCTCCGTCAGCCATATTTTTTTGCCTGTTTACACAGTAAAGGAGATCTCGACGAATGAAGAGATCAGTAAAATTAAAATAGATACATTAATAAAACGGAATACCTTATCCTGCCGGTCTTCAGGAATCTCTCTGACAAGGCATAATGTATTTGTGAGCCTGTTTATGAAATAAAGAATAAACAGGGCAGCCACGATAAAATAGAATAAAATGATGGGAGATTCCCCCTCTCTCTGAACTGCTCCCATATTACATTACCAAATATTTATTAAAAAAGATAGAATGTAACCTGAAAAATCAGCGGGATATCAAGACTCCGGCACTTTTTTTACTAATATATCAAAACCGTCGGATTCCTGGTCAATCAGACATGATTTGGGCGCTTTGACCAGGTGCAGCGCAAACAGAAGATCAGGCAGGCAATAACCCGCATGAATGCTCGAAATCATATAAAAGTAATGAGCGTGTCTCGGAAATGCCAGTCCGGCATAAAACAATAACGGCGTAATGAATAAAAACGGGCTGATCGTAGAAATCAGCATCGTCGTTTTCGGTATGCCTTTCCAAGTCGGCATCCGCAAGAAGTACATTTTCATTTCCTTTTTTCTTTTTTTACAGATCATCGGCAGGACATGTATGACTTTATGTACAAATAAAGTAACAACGAGCAGAACACAAAAAGCAAACACGTGCCCGTCACTTAAACTGATATTCGGACGCAGCAGCCCGAATGCCAAGAAGTTGCATATAAAAAACAGGATCATAAAACCTACAGCAGTCAATAATAAACGAACCGCACCATAATCTTTGATCAGATTAATGGTTTTCCAGCAATTCATCAGAGTCATCCTTCCGTACAAAGATGGAATACAATCTCAAAATAATTTACTCTCTTCAGGAGAAAAAATCAATCCTTTTTTAAAGAAAAAAAATAACCCCGGAAAGGGAAGAACAGAAGAGCTCGGTGAAACATGGAAATGTACGTTTAACCTTTCTTCTCTATTCATTATCAGCTAAAATAAGATTAAAGATAGAAAGAAGTGAAACGGATGGATTCAATGGATCAGCGTATCGGGCGTTTAGAATATTACATACAATTGCTGGTGAAAACGGTGGATATGGATAAGTACCCTTTTTATGCGATGATGATTGAAAAAGGGCTGACCGAAGAAGAAGGAGAAGAGGTCGGGCGGATCTGCCGCGAATTGGAGGACGAGCTGGAGTCGCAAAAAGCGCAAGGCTTTGTGACGTTTGACAAGCTCCTTGCGCTTTTTGCGGGACAGCTGAACGAAAAATTAGATGTTCATGAAACGATTTTTGCTCTGTATGAGCAGGGGCTTTATACAGCGCTGATGGAAGAATTTATTGAGATTATGAAGCACTTTGATTAACTGTTGATCGGTTCCAGCTCTTCAGCCGTTTCATGGACAGCCGCTTCGTCCGTTTTTTTCTTCAGCCTTCCGTCTTCACTATCAAAATCATTGTTTATGTTTGTCAATGATTTCTCGAATATCTCCATAAAATCTTCGCCGTAAATGTGGCGGATGACACAGGTTAATTCTTCAACTTCCGGAAACTTCCCGAATAAGTGGTAGATCGGCTGTGAGCCTTTAAACACCGCGTTTCTCGACGGGTCAAACTCCTCAAGCAGGCTTTCGAATACATTTTCCCCTTCTTCTGTTAACTGAATGTACGTGTTCCGTTTATCATTCAGCCGCTTGGAAAATTTCAGATATCCCCGTTCTTCAAGCTTTTTTGAAAAGTTAAATGCAGTTGATACGTGCATAACGCCGAATTTGGCGATTTCTGAAATAGAAGCTCCTTTAAGCTGATAGGCAATCCATAATATATGATGCTCATTAATATTAAGGTCGTACGGCTTCAGCCAGTTCTGCCAGTCTTTCTCGATAGATTTCCAGAGCGCTTTGGACAGCTGCGCCATTTTTTGGGTATAGATTAAAGCTTCTTTTAGATCGTAAGGCGGTTCAACACGATTCAATACAGATCACCTGCTTCACATTTTCTTTTCCTCTATTATGCCAATAAAATAAAGATTAATAAAGATGAAAATTTAAGAATTTTATAATAAATTCTTCATCCGTTGCTGGGAAAGGCTTTAAACCGCAAAAAAAAGTGCGGAACGCAATATGTCCGCACTTTTTTTGGTTGTATAGGATATTAGTTTTGTAAGGTTTTCTCCAGCTGTCTGATTTTCTCTTCAATATCAGCGATTTCCTTTTGGAGATCCTGCTGGTGCGGCTTGATTTCCTCCTGCCACCTTTTAATGCTGGTCTGAAGCTCTCCGCCTACGTCTTTAATGACTTCTGCGCTTTCTTTCGCCGTTTGGACAAGCTGGTCCTTAAGCGCCATTCCGTCTTTTTTTAACCGTTTGATTGTGTCCTCAATTGAATTGCAATTTGCTTTGATTTTGCCCCGCAGCTCTTTTCCGGATGAAGGAGCCGAAAGTAACACCGCTGCGCCTCCGATCAATCCGCCTACGAAAAGGCCTGTTAAAAGGGAACGTCCGTCAGCCATTTGAAATCACCCCGTTTTTTTTCTCATAACTTTTATCATTTTTGTTCAGAAGAATAAACTTCTATACATAGCTTGCTTTATTTTAGCATATTTTTTAAGGGAAAAGGAGGGAGAAGGTTGTCTGTCTTTATGATTGTTTTATCTTGTATGGCTCTTGTCTTTGCGGCGGGCGCCGTTTATTACCTGAAACTGCTCGGCCAGGCCGCTTCTTATCCGCCGAAGCGGGTCGTCCGCCAAAAGGCCATCGTCTGCTCAGCAGGAACCGCCCTCACATTGTTCCTTATCTTTTTCACAAAACTTCTCGTATAAAACATGCTGAAACACATTAAAAAACCTCTTCCGGCCGGAAGAGGTTTCGGTATGCGGTTATTTCACCGTTTCAATCATATTGGACCGTTTTAAGATCGTCTGCACAATCGGATGCATAATGATAATGGCGATCGCATTCAGCGCAGCCGCCGGAAGGACGACCGCGAGCACCAAGGCGGTGAATCCGCCCGGCAGGCCGACAATCAGAAGGGCCAGCGCCAGAAAGAGCAAACCGGAGATGAAGGTGCCGGCTATCGTAATGACGGCGGCCGCCGCTGTCTTTACGCTCTTTTTCACCAAAAGCGCCAGCGCGAGAAACAGAAACGCCGTTACCGGTTTTTCAATGATATTCGGAAGCTGTCCGCCCGGAAAAGATGTCGTGAGTGCGGAAATGATTCCCGTTACAATCCCGATCATCAGCACGTTTTGCACACGGGGGAATAACAGAATACCCATAAACATCATCACAAGCATCATATCGGGTTTCATTCCGAATAATACCGGCGGCATAATGGAATGAAGCACCGCTCCGATTGCCGCAAACAGGGCCATAATGACTAATTCTTTTGTTTTCATACTAAGCTCTCCTCTGCTAAGCTTTTTCGCCATCCAATAATATGCTCGTCATTTATTGCGATGGCCGGAAAAATTGATATGCAAACAGTATATCAAAGGAACCGTTATGTTAGAAGAAATTTATTCGTTTTCCTGCTGGAACTTTTTCATAAACTGAGCCAGTTTTTCACAATCAGCCAGGCTGACGGCGTTGTAGATAGACGCCCTGCATCCTCCGACTGAGCGGTGGCCTCCGAGTCCGGTCATTTTAGCCGCTTTCGCTTCTTCAACGAATTTTTTCGTGAGACTGCTGTCGCGGAGGGTGAATGTGACGTTCATGTGAGAACGGCTGTCTTTTGCGGCATGCCCCGCGTAAAACCCGCCGCTTGCGTCGATTGTGCCGTACAGGACGTCGGCCTTTTCCTGATTGCGCCGTTCAGCCGCTTCGACACCTCCGTTTTCAGCCAGCCATTCAAGGACGAGGCTCAGCATATAAATCGCAAATGTAGGCGGCGTATTATACAGTGAATCGGCTTTTGTATGAGTGGAGTATTTCAAAATTTTAGGGACGTTGGCGTTTTCGTTTTCAAGCCATGATTTTTTCATGATGACGACCGTGACGCCGGACGGACCGAGGTTTTTCTGGGCGCCGCCATAGATGACATCAAACGTTTTGACATCAATTTTTCTGCTCAGGATGTCGCTTGACATGTCGGCTACGAGCGGGATCGGTGAATTCGGGAACTCTTTCCACTGCGTTCCGAAAATCGTGTTGTTGGACGTAATATGCAGGTAGGCGCCGTCTTTGATTCCTGTGAGGTCCGCTTCCGGTATGTGGTTATGGTTTGAATCTGCGCTTGTTGCCGTGACGGATGTGTTTCCGAACAGTTTCGCCTCGGCGAGCGCTTTTTCAGACCATGCGCCCGTTACGATGAAGTGAGCCGTTTGCTCCGGCGTTAAAAAGTTCATCGGCAGCATGGAGAATTGAAGGCTTGCGCCGCCTTGAAGAAATAAAATATCATAATCGTCGGGAATATCCATCAGTTCTTTCAGAAGGCTTTTTGCTTTTTGATGCACCGCATCATATTCTTTGCTCCGGTGGGACAGCTCCATGACGGACATGCCGGTGTCATTGAAGTTGACAAATTCTTTCTGTGCTTTTTGCAGCACATCCAGTGGAAGGGCTGCGGGTCCTGCATTGAAATTCGTTGTACGTTCCATGTTTACGATCTCTCCCTGTTTTCCGCTTTAGTGTAAGAAATAATACAATTATCCTATCACAATTTTTTGATTTTTTTGATATGAAAAAATATAATTTTATGTTTTTTGTGTTGCCGGACGCAAAAAAACCTCATCTTTAAGATGAGGCAAGCCGTTTTCTGACGGTTGAAGCGATCTCCTGAAGATCGTCAGGCGCATAGTCTTCGGCGTGGGTCTTCCAGACAGCCCCGAAACCGTCGCCTTTTCCGTAACGCGGAATGATATGCATGTGAAAATGGAACACCGATTGGCCCGCTTTTTCACCGTTGTTATTGAGAATATTCAGCCCGATCGGCTCGAATTCATCGCGGATGGCGCGTGCGATTTTCGGCACCGCTTCAAAATATTCTTTAGAAAGCTCAGGCGTAAACTCGTACACGTTTTCGATATGTGTTTTCGGGATCACGAGCGTATGGCCTTTTGTGACCTGGCTGATATCAAGAAACGCCACAACATGTTCATTTTCGTATACTTTTGAAGACGGAATGTCACCGGCAATGATTTTGCAGAAAATACAATCGTCCGCTTTGTGCATAGATGGGTTTCCTCCCTGAAAAGAAATATATGTATATTCTCATCGTACCACAAAAACGGCCAAAACAAAAAACAGGGTGAACGGCTGCGCGTTCACCCTGATGCAGAAGTACGAGCTTTATCACAGAAAATTAAATATGCCTTTTGTAAGCACCTCATTTGTTTTTAAAATGAAGACTTATGGGTCTGCTTAATCATTCCTGGGACAAACACCTCATTTGATTATTTCATCATGAATGAAGAACATCATCAAAGCAGTGTGTGAAGAAATTGTAAGCACAGGACATGTTGATTTTCATCCAACTGTTCTAAGACGTCTTTTATAAACACCTCATTTTCAGTTGATTAAAGCTGTTTCCTTCTACATACATATGATGTCCGCCAAAACGATAACTATGCACGCTTTTCACGTGAGAAAAAAAGGGAATCGTTTCAAATCAGACTTTATTTTTGGTACTATGAAGAAAAACGAATCAGAAGGGGAGAAATTATGTCTCTGCTATCGGTAAAAGACTTAACCGGCGGTTATACGAGAAACCCGGTCTTAAAAAATGTTTCATTCACCCTTGAGCCGAACCAGATTGTCGGACTCATCGGATTAAACGGCGCGGGCAAAAGCACGACGATCCGGCATATTATCGGATTAATGGACCCGCATAAAGGCTCGATCGAGCTGAACGGCAAGACGTTTTCGGAGGATAAGGAAAGCTACCGCTCGCAATTTACGTACATCCCCGAAACGCCGGTGCTGTATGAAGAACTGACGCTCAAAGAGCATCTGGAGCTGACGGCCATGGCGTACGGCCTTTCCAAAGAAACGCTTGAAAAAAGGCTTCCTCCGCTTCTGAAAGAATTCAGAATGGAAAAAAGGCTGAAATGGTTTCCCGCTCACTTTTCCAAAGGGATGAAGCAGAAGGTCATGATCATGTGCGCGTTTCTCGCGGAGCCTTCGCTTTATATCATTGACGAGCCGTTTCTCGGCCTTGACCCGCTGGCGATCAATGCATTGCTGGAGCGGATGGACGCCGCGAAAAAAGCCGGATCAAGCGTGCTGATGTCAACCCATATCCTGGCTACGGCAGAGCGCTACTGTGATGCTTTCATTATTTTACATAACGGCGAAGTGCGGGCAAGCGGCACACTGGAAGAACTGAGAGAGCAGTTCGGCATGAAAGACGCAGCTCTTGATGACTTGTATATTGAACTGACGAAGGAAGACGCCGGCCATGAATAATATGTCTACTATTTGGCAGTCCCGGCTTGAAGAGCATATAAAGGAAACCAGAATGTATATGAAATATATGCTCAATGATCATCTCGTCATTGTGCTGATCTTTTTTATTGCCGGCGCGGCGAGCTGGTACAGCAAGTGGGTCAAAGACATTCCCGTTCATTTTCCCTCATTTTGGGTGATGGCGGTGCTCTTTTCATTTGTGCTGACCGGTTCATACGTCCGGACGCTTTTAAAGGAAGCGGACCTCGTGTTTCTGCTGCCGCTTGAACCGAAAATGGGGACTTACTTTAAGCATTCATTTAAGTACAGCTATCTGTCACAGCTGTTTCCGCTTATTGCTCTGTCGCTTGTATGCATGCCTCTGTTTTTCGCTGTAAGTCCGGGGGCGTCGCTTGCGTCGTATGCCGCCGTATTTATTCAGATGCTAGCGGTAAAAGCGTGGAATCAGGCCATGGAGTGGCGGATGACGTTTATGAATGACAGAAGCATGAAAATGATGGATGCGGTCATACGCTTTATCTGCAATATGCTGCTTTTATACTTCGTCTTACAGTCGTTTTATGTGTACGCTGCCGCCGTCTACATTGTGATGGCCGGCCTTTATGTGTATTTCACATCGGCCGCAAAACATAAATCATTAAAATGGGAAGCTCATATTGAATATGAATTAAGAAGGAAGCAGCGGTTTTACAGAATCGCCAATCTGTTTACCGATGTGCCTCACCTGAAAAAACAGGCAAAACGCCGGGCGTATCTCGACTTTTTGCTCAGAATGATTCCGTTTGAGCAGCGGAAAACGTTCTCCTATATGTATGCGCGGGCCTTTCTGCGTTCAAATGATTATCTCGGCATTCAGGTCAGGCTCACGATTATTTTTATCCTGATTATTATGCTCGTTTCCGCCAATCCGTGGATCACGGCGGCGTTAACCGTATTTACCGTCTTTATTACGGGAATACAGCTTCTTCCGCTGTTCGGGCATTTTCATCATCTTTCTCTGCAGGAGCTTTACCCGGTCAATCAGAAAGCGAAGCTGCAAAGTTTCTTTTCGCTGATGAAATCGGCATTAACCGTGCAGGCGCTGCTGTTCTGTGCAGCGTCAGCCTATGCCGCGGGAGTCAGCGGGGCGCTGTATGCGGCCGTTGCTTCAGCCGTTCTGATTTTTGTGATCATGCCTTCGTATATGGGCGGAAGATTGAAAAAGTACGGCAAGCTGTAATCAATCGGGTTTTTGAAACCTCAATGAAAGAAGGAGACACAGATGACCGACGATCAGCAGCTGATACAGGAAGCACTGCAATGGAAAGCGCGTTTTTTGCGCAAAGATTCCATGCTTGAACGCTTTTCTAAAGGAATGCAGGCGAAAATAAATGAGCGGATTCCCGATAAAATTCATGCCGTCATCACAGAAAGCATTAAAAAAATGACCGAAGCAACAATGACGGGTTCAAATCTGGTGAAAAGCAAGCGGGATACAAACGGTATGACGCTTGCTGAAAAAGATGCCCTCGCCAGACAAACCATCGCATCGTACCAAAAGGTCGCGGCAGCCGAAGGTATCGGTACGGGGGCCGGCGGAATTTTTTTAGGGATGGCTGATTTTCCTTTGCTGCTATCCATTAAAATGAAATGTCTGTTCGATCTTGCCTCCATTTACGGCTATGATGTGAAAGACAGGGATGAGCGATTGTTCTTGCTGTTTATTTTTCAGCTGGCTTTCTCAAGCGGTGAACAGCGGAAACGCATATACTCAATGATTGAACAGTGGGATTCGAAAAAGCATGATGTCGATTGGAGAGTTTTTCAGCAGGAATACCGCGATTATCTGGACGTGGTGAAATTGTTTCAGCTTTTGCCGGTCGTCGGAGCCGCCGTGGGCGGAGCGGCCAATTATAAACTGCTGTCACAGCTCGGTGAGACGGCAAGGCACGTTTTTCATTTAAGAATCACAACAGCCGGTACGTAATGTACCGGCTGTTTTTTATGTCAGCGGGGGTAGCTTACCGCGGCGCCGATAAGCACCTTGGCGGCCGTCAGCATCGCTTTTTCATTAAAATCAAATTTCGGGTGGTGATGAGGATAAATGGTTTCCGCGTTTTCTAAAGCGGCGCCCGTAAAGAAAAAAGCGCCTTTTGTATGCTGCAGATAATAGGAAAAATCCTCTCCCGCCATCTGCGGCTCTCCTTCAATGACCTTCGTAACGCCGTCTGTTTCCGCTGCGGCTGCCGCCGCGTGCGCCGCTTCTTCAGGATGATTGACGACGGCGGGATAGCCGCGTTTGAAACGATATTCATAGGAAGCGGAGTGCATGGAACAGATTCCTTTTACGACGGCTTCTATTTCTGCTTCGAGCAGGCTGCGCACACTTTCGTCAAATGAGCGGACGGTGCCTGATATGACTGCCTGATCGGCAATCGCATTAAACGGATTTTCAGCGGTGAACGAGCCGGCTGAGATGACGGCCGGCTGCACCGGATTTACCCGCCGGCTGACGATATGCTGAAGAGCCGTGACGATTTGTGAGCCGATTAAAACGGCGTCTTTCGTATCGTGAGGGATCGCGCCGTGGCCGCCTTTGCCGATGACTTTAATCGTAAAGCCGTCAGCGGCGGCCATTACTGGGCCCGGGCGGCATAAGACCGTTCCGACGGGTTCAGTCGCCCATAGGTGTGTGCCGAAAATGGCATCGACATGTTCGAGGCAGCCGTCCTCAATCATTGCTTTTGCTCCGCCGGGAGATAATTCCTCAGCGTGCTGGTGGATCATCACAAATGACCCTTTCAGTTTTTCCCGGTTGCGATACAGCACTTTTCCGGCCGCGAGCAGAGCCGCCGTATGGCCGTCATGCCCGCAGGCGTGCATGACGCCGGGAATTTGTGAAGCATAGGGCACATCTTTTTCATCCTGTATCGGCAAAGCGTCAAAATCAGCTCTGAGTGCCACGACCGGTCCCGGTTCACCGCCTTCAATACAGGCTGTGACACCGTTGCCCCCGACATTCGTCCGGATGGGGACGCCGAGCTTTTCATAAAATGAGGCGATGAACGCCGGTGTTTTTTTCTCCTTAAAGGATGGCTCGGGATTCATGTGAAGGTGACGCCTGATTTCAACCATTTCCTCATACAGCCCGTCAAGCTGAGCGTTTAAGCTTTTTTGAAGTGTCGTTAACGTCAAAAGCGATGCCCCCTCGTTTGCTTTTCCCATGATTGTATAGAAAGTGTCAGAAGATTTCAATCTTTTTGCTACGGGAGAATGATGATGGCGGCGATCGTCGTGACGATAAGTCCGGCCGCAACCGGGATAAAGTTTTTCCTGGCAAGCTCAAACGGGTCAACTTTACAAATAGCCGCAGCGGGAATCAGTGCCCAAGGGACCAATGTTCCGCCCCCGACCCAGATCGCTGAAATCTGGCCCAGCGCCGTTAAAACGGACGGGTCCGTATGAAGCGCGGCGGAAAACAGCTTTGCCATCGAGCCTGCAAGAGATATACCGGAAAACCCAGACCCGTCGAGCCCGGTAATCGCACCGACTGCGGCCAGTGCGATGCCGGCGAATTCTCCGGACATCGGAAAAGAATGGGACAGGGCCAGTCCGAGGTCATTGACGATCCCCGCAGACCCTTTCGGCAGCGGGGTGTTCAAAATATTTTTAAACCCCGCGTCACCGAGATAAAAGAAGGCCGCGATCGGAATGACGGGGCCGAATACTTTAAAGCCGAATTGAAAACCGCCGATAAAATACTCGGTGATCTTTTCTAAATGCCGCTCTTTATATACAATGAAATGAATGATCAGGAGAATGCCGATCGCGGTTCCTCCGACGAGTGCCGTCGCATCGTTTCCTTGGAGGCGGTATACGATCATGCAGATAATATCGGCGAGAAAAACAAGCGGAATGAAAACCGCCAGGATCACCCTGAGTTTTTTCGGCAGATACATACTTGTGTCCAAAGAACCGGAGCTGTCCAAGGAGAGGGGGGCCTTCGTTTTTTTTCGATCCCGCATGATGAGGAAGAAAGCGGTGATTGTCGTCGTTAACCCCATGATCAAAACGAGCGGAATACTTGCCTGCATGACATCGCTCACGGGGATGCCCGCGGCGTCGGCCGTTAATTTCGGGGCCGCCTGAATGACGTAATCGCCCGATAAAGCGAATCCGTGGCCGAACAGGTTCATCGCCATAGCCGCGGCGATCGGAGAAAGGCCCGCCCGGATCGCTGCGGGAAGCAGCACAGCGCCGATCAGCGCCACCCCGGGTGACGGCCAGAAAAAAAGAGAGATGGCAAACATCAGACAGCCGATAACCCAATACGCGACAGCCGGCCCTTTCATCAGCTTTGCAAACGGAGAAATCATCGCTTCATTAATACCGGTTTCGGTCAAAAGGCCGCTCATCGCCACGATAAAACAAATGATGAAAATCGTCGGCAGCAATTCTCCGGCGGCATACGTAAAGCTGTGAAACAGGCTGCTGACCGAAGCGGAGAATGAATGCGTCGTCCATAGCGCAATCACAAAAATGCCGGCGAGTGAAATAAAGGTTGTATCTTTTCTGAGAAGCATAAAAACGATAATGGCCGCGATAAAAGCAACATAAAGCAGATGTACCGAGTAGACGCCGATCCCCAATTGAACCACTCCGTTTATAAATAGGATTGCTACAGGGTATTCATAGGCGGGCGGAAGGTGCAAAGAAGGATGCGTAAAATCGGGACATCAAAAAAGCCGGAGAATCTCCGGCGGTTTTTTAGTCTATTGCGTAATAAGCGGTTACATAAGACGGACGGGAAAAAATAGACGTCGTGTCGATGCCGGCAGATGTTCCGCGTTTTTTATGAGCTTCCTGATAAGAGTTTGACTGCTGCCAATCCTGAAAGGCTTTTTCCTCTTCCCACAGGGTCAAAATGACATACGTATCGCCTTCGAGCGGTCTTAATACGCGGATGGCTTGAAAACCGGGTTCATTTTCCACTTTGCCGGCGCGGTTTTTAAACCGGTTTTCAAACAGCGGACGGCCTTCCTGGGTAACGGCGATGTTGTTGAGGACGGCGTAGCCCGGATTTTTGATTTCCCCGACGCTGTCGATGCTTTCATAGGAATGGGGCGCCTGAAAAACGGTTTCTCCATTTGTTTCATGAATTAAAACCGCATTATCCTCCCCTTGCATCAGCACCATATTCTCACTCGGGTGTTTCTTGGCAATCGTCTTTAAAAAATCGGCTGTCCCGTATGTAATATAAACCTTCATATCAGCCACCTCCTGCTTGCTAGTATATCAAAAGAGTGGTATAAGTTTCTATTGGCGACTCATTCTGACATAATTCGAAACAATATTTCCCATACTACAAGTTAAGAAAGGCGAGGTGACTTATGCTGAAAAAGAAAAAAAGATTCTTTATTCCGGCTGTAATTGCGGCGGCAACCGCTTTTCTCGCGTTAATCGGATACATTATCATTATATTTCTCGGCCATTATGTCATCGATGAAAAGAAATTAATACTGCACGCATCTTCAAAAATCGTCGATCAAAACGGTGATGAAATCGCGAGCCTCTATACGGAAAATCGCGAGCCGGTATCCATTCAGCAGGTTCCGGAAGATGTGAGAGATGCCTTTATCGCCGTTGAAGATAAACGGTTTTACGAACATCACGGCATTGATGTGAAGTCTGTCGGCCGGGCGGTGTTCCGGGACGTTTTAGCAGGCGGCAAGGTGGAGGGCGGAAGCACGATCACCCAGCAGCTGGCGAAAAACATTTTTCTGACTCATGATAAAACATTTTTGCGCAAGACGAAGGAAGTCATTATCGCCATCAATCTTGAGCGTGATTACAGCAAGGACAAGCTGCTTGAAATGTACCTGAACCAGCTTTATTTCGGCCATGGCGTTTACGGCATTCAAGCCGCGTCCCACTACTACTTTAATAAAGAAGTAAAAGATTTAACCGTTGCAGAAGGAGCCGTTCTGGCAGCGATTCCGAAGGCGCCATCTCTTTATTCGCCGATTCAGCATCCGGATAAAAATAAAGAACGCCGCGATACGATTCTTGCAATGATGAACGATCAAGGCTATATCAGCGCCAAGGAAGCCGTCAGAGCCCAGGGCCGGACATTGGGGCTTAATGTCAAGAAAACATCAGAAACGCCTTGGTTTGACAGTTATATCGATCTTGTCATCAAGGAGGCGGAAGACCGTTATTCGATGTCAGGAGAACAGCTGCTTCAAGGCGGCTATACGATCCGGACGTCACTTGATTCCAAGCTGCAGAAAACGGCATATACCCTCATGAAGGAAAGCGGCTATTTTCCGGGGACGGATCAGGCGGCAGAGGGAAGCGCCGTCTTTATTGATAATAAAACCGGAGGCGTGCGCGCGGCGGTCGGCGGACGCGACTATGTGGCAAAAGGATACAACAGGGTTACGGCGAAGCGGCAGCCGGGCTCAACGTTTAAGCCGATTGCCGTATACGGGCCCGCCATGCAGGAAGACAAGTTCAAACCGTATTCGCTTCTCCAAGACAAACTGACGTCCTACGACGGGTATGAACCGAAAAATTATGACGGACAGTACAAGGGGGAAGTGACGATGCAGGATGCGATCACTTACAGCATAAATGCGCCCGCTGTCTGGACATTGAAGCAGATCGGCGTGGATACGGGAAAATCGTATCTTGAGAAAAACGGCATGAACATTTCTGACAACGGACTCGCGATTGCGCTGGGCGGTCTGTCTGAAGGCGTCACTCCGCTTCAGCTTGCCGGAGCTTATCATACCTTTGCGGCAAACGGAATGTATACGAAGCCATTTTTTATAGAGAATATTACGGACGAAGACGGAGAAACGTTATCCGGGCCTAAAAACGGCAAAACGCGCGTCTTCAGCGGACAGACGGCATGGAATATGACGAGAATGCTACAGCAGGTCGTAAAAGAAGGAACCGCTTCACAAGGCAGCTATCAAGGCGACCTGGCGGGGAAAACCGGCACGACCACATTTACCGGCATCCCCGGCGCGACAAAGGACGCCTGGTTTGCGGGATACACTCCCGGACTGACGGGAGCCGTCTGGATGGGCTATGACAAAACGGATAAAACCCATTACCTGAAAGGCGGCAGCCAATACCCGGTCAGACTCTTTAAAGATATCGTCACAAAAGCGGGTGAAAACGGCCGGACATTCAAAAAGCCTGAAAATGTGAAGGAACTGGGCAGCCCGATTGAGCTGGAGGCGGTAAAATCCCTGTCGGCCCGTTATACATTTAAGGCGATGGGACTGATTACGGTTCAATTAAAATGGGATATTCAAAAGGATGATCGGGTTGTTTACCGAATATATGAGAAGAAAGACGGAAAAGACAAGCTTCTGGATTCGGTGAAAGGAAAAGGCAGCTTTGACATACCGTACGCCAATCTGTTTTCAGGGGCTTCATACAAAGTCGTTCCATATAATTCACAGACGAATCAAGAAGGAGAGGGAACGGAATACGTTCAGCCGAAGCTTTTTTCTTCTTAATCATGAATTCGGCGATTTTTTGAACATTAAGCCTCAATTCTATACCATTCAGAAAAAACAAGGTATAGTGTAATGGGCGAAGAACACGAACGTATGGTTGCAGGAGGAAAGGTGGAAATTCAGATGAGTAAACGAGAAGCGTTTAATGATACGTTTTTAAAAGCGGCACGGGGAGAAAAAACAAATCACGTCCCTGTCTGGTACATGAGACAGGCGGGGAGGTCTCAGCCGGAATACCGCAAGCTGAAAGAAAAATACGGCTTAGTCGAAATTACGCATCAGCCCGAGCTGTGCGCGTATGTGACGAGGCTCCCGGTCGAGCAGTACGGAGTGGACGCTGCCATTTTATATAAAGATATTATGACGCCTCTTCCTTATATCGGAGTGGATGTTGAAATAAAAAACGGAATCGGCCCGGTGATCGATCAGCCGGTGCGCTCTGCTGCGGATATTGAAAAGCTCGGCGAACTGAATCCCGAACAGGATGTTCCTTACGTGCTGGAAACGATCCGATTACTCGTAAACGAACAGCTGAATGTTCCGCTCATCGGTTTTTCGGGAGCGCCTTTTACGCTGGCCAGTTATATGATTGAAGGCGGACCTTCTAAAAATTACAACAAAACAAAAGCGTTTATGCACAGTATGCCGCAAGCGTGGCAAATGCTGATGGACAAGCTGGCGGACATGATTATCGTTTATGTAAAAGCGCAGATTAATGCCGGCGCAAAAGCCATTCAGATTTTTGATTCATGGGTCGGCGCGCTGAACCGCGAAGATTACCGGCAGTTTATAAAACCGGTGATGGACAGAATATTCCGGGAGCTTTCAGCAGAGCAAGTTCCGCTGATCATGTTCGGCGTAGGCGCAAGCCACCTGGCCGGGGATTGGCATGACCTTCCTCTTGATGTCGTCGGTCTTGATTGGAGACTCGGCATAGATGACGCCAGAAAACAAGGCATTACAAAAACGGTTCAGGGCAATCTTGATCCGTCGCTTCTTCTTGCGCCTTGGGAAGTCATCGAGAAAAAAGCGAAAGCGATACTTGATCAAGGCATGAAAACGGACGGGTTTATTTTCAATTTAGGGCACGGCGTATTCCCTGATGTCAATCCGGCAACGCTGAAAAAGCTGACGGCGTTTGTACATGAATACTCCGCGGCCCAAAAAACGGAACAATCTTCCTGAGCAGATCGTTGGTTATAAGAAGATTTTCCTGTCAAAATCAAGATAGACAGACCATCAAAAGAGGTGTTTAACTAAATGAGCAGCAAAAAGAAAATGGGACTTCTCGTCATGGCTTACGGAACGCCTTACAAAGAAGAAGACATAGAACGTTATTATACACATATCAGACGCGGAAGAAAGCCTGAGCCGCACATGCTTCAAGACTTAAAAGACAGATATGAAGCGATCGGAGGCATTTCGCCGCTGGCAAAAATCACGCAGGAGCAGGCGGAGAAGCTCGCACAGCGTTTAAATGAAATCCAGGACGACGTAACATTCAAAGTGTACATCGGATTAAAACATATTGAACCGTTTATTGAAGACGCGGTGGCGGACATGCATAAAGACGGCATTACAGAAGCTGTCAGCCTTGTGCTCGCCCCTCATTTTTCAACATTCAGCGTCCAGTCATACAACAAACGCGCGAAAGAAGAAGCGGAGAAGCTCGGCGGCTTGACCATCAAGTCTGTTGAAAGCTGGTATGATGAACCGAAATTCGTTGATTATTGGGTCGGCCAGGTGAAAAAAACGTATGAGTCAATGCCGAAAGAAGAACGGGATGACGCGATGCTGATCGTCTCAGCGCACAGCCTTCCTGAAAAAATTAAAGAATACGGCGATCCGTATCCTGACCAGCTGGAGGAATCCGCAAAACTGATTGCCGAAGGCGCCGGAATTACCGATTACGCAGTCGGCTGGCAAAGCGAAGGGAACACCCCTGATCCGTGGCTCGGGCCGGATGTGCAGGATCTCACGCGCGAGCTGTATCAAAAGCATCCTTATAAAGCATTTGTATACGTGCCCGCAGGCTTCGTTGCCGATCATTTAGAGGTGCTTTACGATAATGATTATGAATGCAAAGCTGTGACCGAAGAAGTCGGCGCAAGCTACTATCGTCCGGCCATGCCGAACGCACAGCCTGAATTTATCGACGCGCTTGCAGCGGTCGTGCTGAAAGAGCTGGACAAATAGAATTAAACGGTAAAGAAGGCGATAAAAATGAGTGGCGATAAAAAACATCTGGTCATCATCGGCGGCGGCATAACGGGATTAGCCGCCGCCTTCTACATGGAAAAAGAAATCAAGGAAAAACAGCTGCCGCTTGAGGTCACCCTGATCGAAGCGGGCCCGAGAGCGGGCGGCAAAATTCAGACGGCGCATAAAGACGGCTACATCATTGAGCGGGGGCCGGATTCTTTTTTGGAAAGGAAAAAAAGCGCGCCGCAGCTCGTTAAGGATTTGGGGCTTGAGCATCTGCTCGTCAACAATGCGACCGGCCAGTCTTACGTGCTCGTCAATGAGACGCTTCATCCGATGCCGAAGGGCGCGGTGATGGGCATTCCGACCAAAATCGCCCCGTTCATCTCCACCGGTTTATTTTCTGTTCCCGGAAAAGCGCGGGCGGCGCTTGACTTTGTCCTGCCTGCGAGCAAACCGAAGGAAGATCAGTCTCTCGGTGAATTTTTCCGCAGACGCGTCGGTGACGAAGTCGTTGAGAATTTAATAGAACCGCTATTATCAGGGATTTATGCCGGAGATATTGATAAGCTGAGCCTCATGTCCACGTTTCCGCAATTCTATCAGACTGAGCAAAAACACAGAAGCCTGATTCTCGGTATGAAAAAATCACGTCCGCAGCCTTCGGGACAGCAGCTGACGGCCAAAAAGCAGGGCCAGTTTTTAACGCTGACGACAGGGCTTCAAACGTTGGTGGAGGAGCTGGAAAAGCAGCTTACGCTGACAAAGGTGATGAAAGGAACGAAAGTCACCCATATCGGCCGCGAGGAGAAAGGATATTCCGTGACGCTTGATAACGGCAAAGTGCTCTATGCGGAAGGATGCATAGTGACAGCACCGCATAAAGCCGCGGCGAAAATGCTTTCTGATCTGCCGGCGGTTTCATGTCTCAAAGACATGCATTCTACGTCCGTTGCCAACGTCGCCTTAGGTTTTCCTGAGGGAGCCGTCAAGATGGAGCATGAAGGTACGGGATTCGTTATCTCAAGAAACAGCGATTTCTCCATCACGGCCTGCACATGGACGAATAAAAAATGGCCGCACGCGGCGCCGGAGGGCAAAACACTTCTCAGGGCGTACGTCGGAAAGGCCGGAGATGAATCCATCGTAGATCTTTCAGATAACGAGATCATTAAAATCGTAATGGAAGATTTGAAAAAAGTAATGAAAATAAATGGCGAACCGGAAATGACCTGTGTGACCCGCTGGAACGAAAGCATGCCGCAATACCATGTCGGCCATAAGGAGCGCATCAAAGAGTTCAGAGATGCGCTGAAAGCTTCCTATCCGGGCGTATACGCGACGGGCGCGTCTTTCGAAGGGGTAGGCATCCCCGACTGTATCGACCAGGGAAAAGCCGCCGTATATGATTCACTGGCTTATTTATTTGAAACGTACCAGCCTCCGTTATCGTAAAACGGAGGTTTTTTTGCATGTTCCCGTTCTGTAAAGGGAACACCAATAAAGAGAAAAAACATTTGAATCTTCTTTGCGACTGTGATAAGTTATCTTATGTACAAAATGACTAAAACGTTCAAACGGTCAATTTAACGAGGTGGGAAACATGTCCGTCGATCGGAAAAAGCTCATTCTGGAAGCGGCAACGAAGTCTTTTACACAATTCGGCTACAAAGCAACGACAATGGATCTGGTGGCAAAGCTTGCAAATGTGGGGAAGGGAACCATCTACACGTTTTTCAAAAACAAAGAAGAACTGTTTGATGATATTTTCACCACTATTTTAAGAGAAATGAAGGAACACGCAGACGAAGCGATGAAACCGGAGCTTTCATTTCACGAAAATGTTCACCGGGCGCTTGTCGCGATTTTGGAATTCAGAAAAACACACCAGCTGACTATTAAAATTTTTCAGGAGAACGCCGAGATTGGTACAATAGCCGTTCAGGATGTCATTGCGAAAATGGAGCGGGCCATTCTGTCATACATTAAAGAAAAGATAGAAACAGCCATTGAAAACGGAAGCATTAAACCGTGTGATCCGGAACTGACCGCTTTTGTGATGCTCAAGCTCTACATCGCGCTGATATTTGACTGGGAAAAAAACCATCCGCCTCTTGAAAAAGAGACGATCGCCGAATTGCTGGAAATGTATGTTGGTCAAGGATTATCTAAATAATAGATGATCCTTCACTTTTTAGGTGCCGTGACCGTTTTGTCAAATGAGTCAGTTTGCGGAAGGAGGCAACAGGGTTGAATACAATAAAAAGCCAGTGGAAAGACATTGTAACGAACAAGAAACTGTTAATCCCCATCATTGCCATATTATTCGTTCCGCTGATCTACAGCGGAGTGTTTTTGAAGGCGTACTGGGACCCGTACGGCACGGTGGATCAGCTGCCGGTTGTCGTTGTCAACCAGGATAAAGGGGCGGACTACGAAGGGAAACATCTTCAGATCGGTGACGATCTTGTGAAAGAGTTAAAGAAAAATGATAATTTTGATTGGCATTTTTCAAACGATCTTGATCAATCGTTAAAGGACTTATTAAATGCTAAATATTATTTATTGGTCGAGATTCCTGAAGATTTTTCTAAAAACGCCAGCACGGTAATGGATAAAAATCCGAAGAAGCTGGATCTGAAATATCATACGAATGCCGGATCAAACTATGTCGGCGCGACAATCGGAGAAAAGGCGATCGACAAGCTGAAAGCCTCCGTGTCGAAAGAAGTGACGGAGCAATACGCAAAAGTCATTTTTGACAATTTTAAAGATATTGCCAAAGGACTCGGCAAAGCCAGCAGCGGCGCCAAGAAAATAGACGACGGCACGAAAAACGCGAAAGACGGCAGCGCCAAGCTGAAGGAAAATTTAGCGAAGCTTACTGAAAGCACCGCCACCATCGGCGATAAAACGCAGCAGCTTGCAGACGGAGCGGCGAAAGTGACAAGCGGAATTCAAACGCTTGACAGCTCTATCGCAAAACTTCAGAGCGCAAGCGCCGAAATTCAAGATAAATCAGGACAGATTGCTTCAGGAGGAGGCCTAGTGGCCAGCGGGCTGAAAACGAGCCTTGACGCACAAAAGCAGCTCCAGCAAAAGCTTCCGGATTTAACGAATGGATTAAGCGCGTTAAACAGCAAGGCGCAGGAAGTGTCGCAAAAAGCGGCGGCATTTGAAGATGCGATCAATTCAGTCAACCTCTCAGATATTGAAAAAGCGGTTGGGGAGCTTGAGCAGACTGAAAAGGAATTGCAGCAGTTTAAGAAAAAGCTTTCTGATCTGAAAAACAGCCTGGATGCCCGGGATGACGCGGTCAAAAAGGTGATTAAGGACAGTGATTTCTTAACGGATGAGCAAAAAGCGAAACTTGTTCAGCTTCTGAATGAGAAGCTTCCGAAGGCTGACCTTCCGGATTTAGACAATATCGTCAGCCAGCTTCCGTCCGGCGGAGATATTCAGCTTCCGGATATGTCAGTCATAAAAAGCGCGCTGGCAGATGTAAAAGCGAAGGCTGATCAGCTGAAAGCACTGCCTCAGTCCACATCGAAACTGTATAACGGCGCGGCGGCGGTACAAGACGCGATTAACCAGCTGACGGCTGGAACTGATAAATTGTACAGCGGAGCGCAGACCGTCTTTGAAAGCCAAAACAAATTGACGGCCGGTATCGGCGAATACAACAGCAAGTTCGGACAGCTTAAATCAGGATCAGAAGCGTTAGTGTCAGGGAGCGGCCAGGTGTCAGGCGGCTTAACGAAACTGCTGGACGCGCAAAACAAAATCCATGACGGCTCGTCCAAAATTGAGCAGGGTCAAGCGTCTCTCGGCACCGGTTTAAGCAAGCTTTTAGACGGCACCGGACAATTATCCAGCCAGCTGAAAGATGCGGCTGATCAAACCGGGGACATTAAGACAGATGACAAAACGTACAGCATGTTTGCCGATCCGGTAAAAACGGACGATAACGCGATTCATTCCGTGCCTAACTACGGTACCGGACTGACGCCTTATATTCTCTCTATGGGCTTGTATGTCGGCGGATTGATGCTGACGGTCGTATTCCCTCTGAGTGAAGTTTCAGGGCGTCCGAGAAACGGTTTTGAATGGTTCCTCAGCAAATTCAGCGTCATTCTGCTCGTCGGACTGATTCAATCCGTAATTGTCGCCACGGTTCTGTTAAAAGGAATCGGGCTTGATGTGGAAAGCACTTGGAGATTCTATCTCTTTACGATGATTACCAGCATCGCGTTCCTGTCGATGATTCAATTATTGGCGACAACGATGGGAAATCCGGGACGCTTTATCGCTGTCATCATTCTGGTGCTCCAGCTCGGGGCAAGCGGAGGAACCTTCCCGCTTGAACTCCTGCCGGGATTCTATCAAGTGATTCACGGGGCACTGCCGATGACATACAGCATCAACGGGTTCCGTGCCGTCATTTCAAATGGCGATTACGGCTATATGTGGCAGCAGGCATCCATTCTGTTGGGCATCGCCGTTGTCATGATCGCGCTGACCATTGTGTATTTTACGGTGCAAAGCAAAAAAGAACACAAAACGGAAGAAGAAATAACAGCATAAGAAAAAGAGGCTCTGAGCAGATGCTCAGGGCCTCTTTTTTTTAGATTTCGATTAAAATCCCCATCTCACCAACAGTCCGGTATACGTCAATCCGCCGCCGAACCCGAACAATACCAGCGTCTGGCCTTCCGACAGTTTTTTTGCTTTCACAGCTTCATCCAAAGCGAGAATAATAGAAACCGATGAAGTGTTGCCGTAATATTCAACGCTTGTCAATGTCCGTTCAAGCGGGAAAGGCAGTTTTTCACAGATGGATTCGATCATCCGCATGTTGGCGCTGTGAGGAACGAACCAATCCAGATCGTCTTTTGAAAAGCCGGCTTTTTCTAAAAGGGCATTGCATTCCTCCGGCACGGTTCTGGCCGCCCATTTATATACTTCGCGCCCGTTTTGCACCATATTTCCTCCGCCTTTAAGCGGCTCGCCGTTTAATTCTGCGCTCAGTCCCGTGCGATACAGCACGTCCGCACTGCCTCCCGCTGTTCCTTGCACGGCTGCCAAAAATCCCGGCGCTGATTCGTCGCGTTCCACCAATAGGGCGCCTGCAGCGTCTCCGAAAAGAACGCAGGTCGTCCGGTCAGTATAATCCGTTACCTTTGATAATGTTTCACCGGCAATGACAATCACTTTTTGATGGGAACCGGCGGTAATTAATGCGTCTGCGAGCTGAAGGCCGTAAGTGAGTCCGGCGCATGTGGCGTTAATATCAAGCGCTCCCGTGTGCGGCCAGCCGAAGTAAGCCTGAACGCGTGCCGCGGTGCTTGGAAACGCATAGTCCGCCGTCGTTGTGGCGACAAGGATCATATCGACATCATCAAGAGTTCCGCTGTATCGTTCTGCAAGGTTTTTCACCGCTTCCACACACAAATCCGATGTGAATTCATGTTCGCCGGCAATGCGTCTTTCCTTCATACCGGTGCGCTGGACGATCCATTCATCAGATGTATCGACGATGCGCTCCAAATCCGCGTTTGTTAATCGGCGTGCCGGAGCATATGTACCGATTGCTGTAATTTTAGATTTTGACATGAAAAAATCACTCCTTTATATCAGATTATAACACCTGATATTATTACTTGGTACTAATTTTAATAAAAAAACCCAAGCAGCATCCGCTGTTTGGGGAGCATGAGAAATTTATTTGTAAAACGGGTTTGTGTGAACGATTACCAATGACGGCAGCAGCGGCGGCATGAATGATGATGCTTCTTTTTGTCTTTCTTCTTTTTTCCTTTCTTCTTTTTACAAGGGTCTTCTTTTTTCTTTTTACAGTGATCTTTTTCTTTTTTACAGCACCAGAAGGCTGCACCAGACCAATCATCCTCAAACCAATCCTCAAACCAATCATTATGAAACCTTTTCCGCTTGTGCGGTTTACGGCTGATCATACATTTCCCTCCTATGCTCATGCTCCCTTCATTCTATGAAAAAAGAGCAGGAAAAGATTGGACGGGTTGTGGATCAAAAGAGTATATTTTAAGAAGAATAAAATTGATAGGAGGAATGACCTGTGACAAATATGAAACATACGATGGAACTGATTAAAGAACTGGTGTCGATTCCGAGTCCGACGGGCAATACATACGAGGTTATCGCCTATACAGAAAGTCTTTTAAAAGAATGGGGCGTCTCCTCTTACAGAAACCGTAAAGGCGGTCTTTTTGTCACAATTCCCGGCCGTGATGACAAGAAACACAGATTGCTGACGGCGCATGTCGATACGCTCGGCGCGATGGTAAAGGAAATAAAGTCGGACGGCCGGCTGAAGATTGACTTGATCGGCGGCTTCCGATATCACTCGATTGAAGGGGAATATTGCGAGATCCAAACTTCTTCCGGCAAAACCTATACAGGCACCATCTTAATGCATCAGACTTCAGTGCACGTCTACAAGGACGCCGGCAAGGCAGAGCGGAATCAGGAGAATATGGAAGTCCGCCTTGATGAGCCTGTCCGGACGAAGGAAGAGACGTCCGATCTCGGCATCAGGGTCGGCGATTTCATCTCATTTGACCCGCGCGTGCAGATTACGCCGAGCGGCTTTATTAAGTCCCGGCATCTTGATGACAAAGCGAGCGTGGCTCTGCTCTTGAATTTAATCCGCCGCATCACGGAAGAGAAAATCGAACTTCCGTATACGACGCATTTTCTGATTTCTAATAATGAAGAAATCGGCTACGGCGGCAATTCCAACATTCCTCCTGAGACCGTCGAATACTTGGCTGTTGATATGGGAGCGATCGGCGACGGCCAGTCTACGGATGAATATACCGTCTCCATTTGCGTGAAGGATGCGAGCGGACCGTACCATTATCAGCTCAGAAAACATCTGGCCGGGCTTGCGGAGCGCTATGGCATTGATTATCAGCTTGATATTTATCCGTATTACGGTTCTGATGCCTCAGCAGCCATCCGTTCGGGCCATGACATCGTTCACGGGCTGATCGGCCCGGGAATTGACGCTTCACACGCTTTTGAACGCACGCATGAATTATCGCTTCTTAATACGGCGAAGCTTTTGCACCGGTACGTTCTATCGCCGATGGCATAAAAAACCCTGCGCGGAAATCATTCCGTGCAGGGTTTTCATTTTAACCTGAAATGGTTGTGTTTTGTTCTGTTTTGGCGAGGCTCATGACCTTCGCGCCTTTAACGGGATCATACTGGCCTTCCCATTTTGACATCACAACGGATGCCAGCGCGTTTCCGGTCAGATTGACGACCGTGCGGGCCATGTCCATAATCCGGTCAACACCGGCGATGAATGCAAGGCCTTCTGCAGGAATGTTGAATGCGCCTAATGTCGCAAGCAGGACGACGAAAGAAGTCCCGGGCACGGCAGCCATTCCTTTGGAAGTGACCATCAAGACAAGCACAAGGGTAATCTGCTGCCAAATGGACAAGTCAATGTGGTATACCTGAGCGAGGAATAAAGCGGCGATAGATTGGTACAGCACAGATCCGTCTAAGTTAAAGGTATATCCGATCGGCACAACAAAGGAAACAATACCTTTCGGACAGCCGATTTTCTCCATTTTTTCCATAACGCGGGGGAGTACGGTTTCGGAGCTTGACGTACTGAACGCTAATAAAATTTCATCCTTCATATAGGCGAGGAATTTGAAAATGTTTACTCCGGCAAGCTTTCCGACGATTCCGAATACAACAATGAGAAAGAAAGCCAAAGCTACATATACTAAACCGACCAGTTTACCGAGTGAAAGCAGGGAACTGAGCCCAAATTTGGAAACGGTAACACCAATCAACGCAAAAACACCAAACGGCGCAACTTTCATGACGAGGTTCACAACATGGAACATCGCATGAGAAACACCTTCAAAGAAGGCCAATACGGGCTTTCCTTTTTCACCGATTGCCGAGATGCCGAGTGCAAACAGCACGGTAAAGCAGATGATGGCAAGCAGATCTCCTTCGGCCAATGATTGGAAGAAGTTTGTCGGTACGATATGCAGGAATGTGTCTGCGATAGATTTGTTATTTTGTTCTTTTTCTGTTTCAACATATTGACTGATATCTGTTTTTTGAGCTTCATGTATATTAACGCCTGTTCCCGGATGAAACAGATTCGCCAAAGCCAGCCCGAGAATAATGGCAAAAGTGGTAATGATCTCAAAATACAAAATCGTTTTGAAGCCTAATTTTCCGACTTGTTTTCCGCTTCCCGCGCCGGCAACGCCGATGATTAAGCTGGAGACGACAATTGGAATCACTATCATTTTGATTAAGCGTAAAAACAAATCGCCGATAGGCTGTAAATATGTTGGAATGGCAGGATTGCCGTACCAGATGACACCGACTACAACCCCTAGTATGAGTCCGACGAAAATTTGCGTCGCTAGTCCAAAGCGTAATTTTTTCATAGATTACCTCCCGAAGAAAAAAGTGCAATAAGTATCTAAAAAGATAGCTATTAGAACAAATTATAATAGAAAAGAAAACAATCCGTCTATAGAAAAATATAGATTGAAAATACTGAATCTTTTAAAACGTACAGATAATTGCTAATAATGGTGAATAACTCCCTATTCAGAAAGTATGATGACGGCCGAAAAAAACGGGCGCCGCACAACTTAGAATTGTGCGGCGCCCTATTGTCACATATCCTTAATTTTCAAGCAGTCATTGCACAAATTAATGTGACACTCATACTGCTCAACAATCTCATTTCCGCATTCTTCGCATTTCTTACCGGGTAAATTTCTGAAAAAATCCGACATCTTTTCCAACATACCCATCCCTCTTTCATTGTTTTGTCTCTACATTGTATTATAACAGTTTCGGAAAATCAACGGCTGTTTTGGCACAATGTTTAAAACATGCAATTTGTACGAAAAATAGGTATATTGGAGGAAAGGATCTTTTTATCATAAACATTCGGAGGGTCATATGAAAGTTACAGTTATTGGATGCTGCGGCGGGTTTCCGGCCGCAAACGAAGCAACTTCAGGCTATCTGTTTCAGTCCGGCGGCTATTCTCTGCTCGTCGATTGCGGAAGCGCCGTATTATCAAAGCTGTTTGCCTATGTTCCGGCAGAAGAGCTTGATGCCGTCATTTTGTCCCATTATCACCATGATCACATCGCTGATATCGGGCCGCTTCAATTTGCCAAACAGGTCGGCTCCTTTCTCGGAAAAGGGACGCATGCACTGCCGATTTACGGGCATGATGCTGATATAGAACAGTTTGAGCGTCTTACATATAAAACGCATACAAAAGGAGTGGCCTATCAGCCGGACCGCCCGCTTTCTGCCGGGCCGTTCACCATTACCTTCCTGAAAACGGTGCATCCGGTCACTTGTTATGCGATGCGGATTACTGACGGTGCAGCTTCTGTTGTGTATACGGCTGATTCAAGCTACCAGGACGCGTTTATCCCGTTTGCGGAAAATGCCGATCTGCTGATCTGCGAGTGCAATTTTTACGCGGACCAGGACGGCACGTCAGCCGGCCATATGAACAGTTTGGAAGCCGGACGTATCGCGGAGGAGGCCGGATCGGGGGAGCTGATTCTCACACATCTGCCTCATTTCGGCGAGCACCGGAAGCTGAAAGAAGAAGCGGAATCCGTGTTCGGGGGCGAAGTGACAATCGCTGCTTCCGGATTGAAGTGGGAGAAATAAAGGAGGAGCACCATGTTATTTATCGACAACCAAAACATAACCGACCCGAGGATCAACCTCGCGATCGAGGAATATTGCGTGAAGCATCTCGACCCTGAACAGACATACCTGCTGTTTTATGTCAATCAGCCGTCGATTATCATCGGGAAGAACCAAAACACAATAGAAGAAATCAATACGAAATACGTAGAAGATAACGGAATCATCGTCGTCCGCAGGCTGTCAGGAGGCGGCGCGGTTTACCATGACCTCGGGAATCTGAATTTCAGTTTTATCACCAAGGATGACGGCGACAGCTTTCACAATTTTAAAAAATTCACCGAACCCGTTATTCAGGCGCTGCGCCAGCTCGGTGTGGAAGCTGAATTAAGCGGCCGAAACGACATCGTCGCGGACGGCAGAAAAATTTCCGGCAACGCTCAATTTTCGACGAAAGGGCGTATTTTCAGCCACGGAACATTAATGCTGGATTCCGCCATTGATCATGTCGTGTCAGCCTTGAAAGTGAAAAAAGACAAAATCGAATCAAAAGGCATTAAGTCAATCAGAAGCCGTGTCGCCAATATCAGCGAGTTTCTTGATGACAAAATGACGGCGGACGAATTCAAAAAGCATCTGCTTCACCATATTTTTAATACAAATGATCTCTCCGAAGTGCCGGAATATAAACTGACCGATGAAGACTGGAAAGCGATCCGGAAGATTTCCGAAGAGCGCTATCAAAACTGGGACTGGAATTTCGGCAGGTCGCCCGCATTCAACCTTCAGCATTCGAAACGTTATCCGGTCGGATCGATTGATCTGCGTCTTGAAGTGAAAAAAGGAATCATTCAGGACTGCAAAATTTTCGGTGATTTCTTCGGTGCGAAAGATGTGAGTGAAGTCGAACAGGCGCTGACCGGAAAACAGTATGACAGAACCGCTATCAGGGAGGCGCTGGCCGGAATCGATCTGAAACAGTATTTCGGCAAAATAGAGCTGGAAGATTTCCTCGAGCTGATTTATTAGAACATTTGCCGAACGCATGATTTGAATCAGCGCCCGTTTTTGTGAAATGATAGAACCATAATGAATGGGGAGGGATCATGATGAAAGTATTTCTCATCGGAGCAAACGGACAGATCGGACAGCGTCTGACCGGGCTGTTTCAAAAAGACGGCACGCATACGCTGCGGGCGATGGTCCGGAAAGAAGAGCAGAAAGAAGCGCTTCAAGCCGCGGGAACAGAAGCCGTTCTTGCAGATTTGGAAGGAAGAACGGAAGACATCGCGAAAGCCGCTGAAGGCTGTGACGCGATTGTGTTTACCGCCGGATCAGGAGGAAGCACCGGATACGATAAGACGCTTTTGATTGATCTTGACGGAGCGGCGAAAGCGATAGAAGCGGCAAAGAAAGCCGGCATCAAGCGGTTCATTATGGTAAGCGCCCTTCAGGCTCATAACCGCGACAATTGGAATGAAGCGCTGAAGCCGTATTATGCCGCAAAGCATTATGCGGATAAAATTCTTGAAGCGAGCGGTCTGACGTATACGATTATCCGGCCGGGCGCGTTATTAAATGATCCCGGCACGGGAAATATCAAAGCCGCGGCCGATTTAGAAAGAGGCTCCATTTCAAGAGACGATGTCGCCAAGACCGTTATCGCATCCCTTGATGAACCGAATACGTATGAAAAAGCGTTCGATCTGACAGCGGGCGGCACGCCGGTCAGTGAAGCGCTGAAACAATTATAGTTTCCGGTTTTACGGCACTCGGGGCTTTTTGCCCTTGAGTGTTTTTCTATATTTTTCTATAATAAAAGTGAACGTTTATTCCGGAGAAATGAATGACTATTCATTCATTACATTTTTAAAGGGGTGGGAAAATGAATCTGGTTTCCAAATTGGAAGAAACGGCATCGCAGAAACCGGAAAAACCAGCTTGTCTGTTTCAAGATCAGTACATGACGTATGAGGAGCTGGCAGGTAAAATCAAAGCATTTGCAAACGGCTTGGAGGACAGGGGACTGAAAAAAGGGGATCATCTCGCGCTGCTGCTCGGAAATACGCCTGACTTTGTTATTGCGTTTTTCGGCGCGTTAAAAGCGGGAATTGTCGTCATACCTGTTAATCCGGCATACACACCTTCAGAAATCGCATACATGCTGAAAAACGGCGATGTCAAAGCGATCGCCGGCATCGACCTATTAATTCCCGTATTTGAAAGCCTGCACGGCTCGCTGCCGCTGCTGGAGCATATCATTATCAGCCAGACAGCAGAGAACGCTCCATCGACAGAAGACCCTCAATTGCGCTTAAAAATGACAACGTTTACAAAAATGCTCCGCCCGGCGGAGCGCAGCAGAACTTATCCGACATTGTCCAAAGACGATACTGCCGTCATTTTATACACCTCAGGGACGACCGGAAAACCGAAAGGCGCCATGCTCACCCATCAGAATCTTTTCTCCAATGCAAATGATGTCGCCGGATACTTAGGAATGAATGAGAAAGACAAAATTGTGGCGGCATTGCCGATGTTTCACGTTTTTTGTTTAACCGTTTGTATGAATGCGCCTCTGATGAGCGGAGCGTGTGTCTTAATTGAGCCGCAATTCAGTCCGGCTTCTGTGTTTAAACTGATTAAAAGCCGTCAGGCAACCATTTTTGCCGGCGTTCCGACGATGTATAACTATCTGTATCAATACGAGCACGGCAAGGCGGAGGATTTTGCGTCCGTCAGACTGTGCATTTCAGGCGGGGCCTCCATGCCGGTCGCTCTGTTGCAGACGTTTGAACAAACCTTTGACGTCACCATTCTGGAGGGGTACGGACTTTCTGAAGCGTCTCCGGTTACTTGTTTTAATCCGTTTGATCGGGGGAGAAAGCCCGGCTCGATCGGGACGAATATTTTACATGTCGAAAATAAAGTCGTCGATACGCTCGGACGCGAATTGCCCGACCATCAAGTGGGAGAATTGATCGTGAAAGGGCCGAATGTGATGAAAGGCTATTACAAGATGCCCGAGGAGACGGAGCACGCGCTGAAAGACGGCTGGCTGTACACGGGTGATTTGGCGAAGCGCGACGAAGACGGTTATTTTTATATCGTCGACAGAAAAAAAGATATGATTCTCGTCGGCGGATACAACGTCTATCCGCGCGAAGTAGAAGAAGTGCTCTACAGCCATGAGGGCATTAAAGAAGCCGTGGTCATCGGCGTTCCTGACGCCAAAACGGGGGAAGCGGTGCATGCTTATATAGTGCCTGGGGACGGTGAGCTGACAGAGCAGGCGGTTTTTGATTACTGTGAAACACATTTGGCAAAATATAAGCGGCCGGCGGAAGTGGTTTTTCTTGATGAGATTCCGAAGAACGCGACCGGGAAGCTGCTGAGAAGGGCGGTCCGGGACATGCTTCCGAAATGACGGACGAAAAGCGAAGCCGGGGGCTTCGCTTTTACATGCTGATCCGGTCAGCTCTGCGATTCTTCCTTAATGATGCTTTGCACAAGCTTCGTATCATGCCGGGTCAGTTTGTAATACGTGTTTTTATGCTTGTACATTATATAATTGCCGCTTTCGAGCCACATGCTGAATGAATCAAAACGGTCTTCATGGTATTTGACCGTTCCGTCGTAATCGGGAGACACGCTTTTGGTCAGTTTGACTTGTTTTCCTTGGTTCAAGATATCGAGCATATCTTTTACATTCTGCCTGTCTTTAATTTTGATTTCTTTTTTTCCGTGCTCTGACAGAATAATCAGATCTGCGTTGCTTGATGGAAACACATCGCCGGTCCGGCTGTATACATAGAAGAAAGCAATAACCAAAAGGGCGATTACTACAATAAACGCGATTATTTTTTTCATATTCATCACTCCGTCTTTTAGTCTTTCCCGCTTCCTGTTGTTCCATTCTTTTCTGTTGTGAAAAGATTAACATCCGTTTCGGAGGCTTGGTTCTATTTATTTGCATTTATGCTTACAATAGGAGTAAGTCATAAGGCTAAGGAGGGAGACTTCCATGCGCAAATGGATAGCGGCAGCGGGACTTGCCTATGTGCTGTACGGCCTTTTTTTCTATTGGTATTTCTTTATGACAGGAGACTCCGCCGTCCCGGAGGCCGTAAAGGGAACAAAAGCCGATCCGTCCTCGTTTATGGACCCGGGCCGCCTGGCTGCCGCTGAAAACTTTTCAAATGTAAAGGATTTTTTATTTTTCATCGGAGCGCCGTTAGATTGGTTTTTATTTTTTCTGCTGCTCATTACGGGGCTTGCCAAAAAAATAAAGCATTGGCTGGAAGCAGCGGTGCGCTTTCGGGTGCTGCAAATCGTAAGCTTCGTATTTGTGATTTCACTCATCGTTACGGCGGCTTCACTTCCGCTAGAGTGGATCGGATATCGGGTTTCGCTTGCGTATCATATTTCGACGCAGACAGCAGCAAGCTGGATAAGAGACCATGTCATTGATTTCTGGATCAGTTTTCCGCTGTTTGCCGTGTGTGTGCTTGTGTTTTACTGGCTGATCACAAAGCATACAAAAAAATGGTGGTTTTACGCTTGGTGTCTTACTGTGCCGTTTACCCTGTTTTTGTTTTTCCTGCAGCCGGTCGTGATTGATCCTTTATACAATGATTTCTATCCGCTGAAAGACAAGGAGCTGGAAAGCAAAATTTTGTCGCTTGCCGACAAGGCCGACATTCCGGCCAGCCATGTGTATGAAGTAAATATGTCGGAGAAAACGAATGCGCTGAATGCGTATGTGACGGGCATCGGTTCGAATAAGCGGATCGTTTTGTGGGATACGACGCTTAACAAACTGAAGGATCGGGAAATTTTGTTCATTATGGGGCATGAGATGGGGCACTATGTCATGAAGCACGTGTACATCGGACTGGCCGGGTATTTGCTGCTGTCATTAGCCGGGTTCTATATCATTGACAAGCTTTATAAGCGGCTGTCCAAATTCTTCGGCCGAATGCTTCATATAAAGGGGCCTGAAGATCTGGCCGCCCTCCCGCTGTTATTGCTGCTCATATCTGTTCTCAGTTTTGCTTCTGATCCGATTACGAATGCCGTCTCCCGGTATCAGGAAAACGCCGCCGACCGTTACGGCATCGAGCTGACCGGAAACCGGGTAGCGGCGATTGAGACGTTTCAGGACTTGGCCGATACGGGACTGAGCCGGGTCAACCCGCCGTTTCTCGTCAAAATTTTCAGAGGGAGCCACCCATCGATCATGGAGCGGATTGAACATGCGGAGGAAGAAAAATAATAAAAAAACCGGCGGGGCCATGCCCGACGCCGGTTTTTTATGTTTTACTGAGCTGCCGCCTGTACGTTGATCAGCCCTTTTCCGTAGTAGAAAGCATCACCAAGTTTTGTAGTGGTGTTTTCTAAACTGCTGCGGACTTGAGTGTTTGTCCAGTTCGGGTGCTTAGAAAGAATCAAAGCAGCCGCTCCGGCAACGTGCGGAGATGCCATTGACGTACCATTGTACGCACCGTATTTGTTTCCAGGAAGCGTGCTTTGGATAGAGACGCCTGGTGCCATGACATCAAGCTCAGAACCTACGCTTGAGAAAGATGCTCTTTGGTTGCTGCTGTTAACAGCGCCTACCGCAATGACAGAAGGGTATTTACCAGGGTAGCCCACTGTGCTTGAGCCGCCGGAAGTGCCTTCGTTACCGGCTGCCGCAACCACTACGACGCCGGAAGCAACGGCTTTGTCAACTGCCGCTTTTAACGCTGCAGAACCAGAAGGTCCGCCGAGGCTCATGTTAATAACGTCCATATTGTTTGCGATCGCCCACTCAATTCCGTTAATGATCCAGCTGTACTGGCCGGAACCGTCAGCGCCGAGAACTTTTACCGCGTAAAGAGATGCGCTTGGCGCAACGCCTAATACACCGACTGAGTTATTAAGAGCCGCAACTGTACCGGCAACGTGAGTTCCGTGAGAGTTGTTGTCTTGGAAAGGATTTGTTTCAGAAGGAACCATGCTGGCTCCGCCTGCTACCTTTAAATCAGGATGAGAAGAATCGATACCGCTGTCGATAACCGCTACTTTAACATTTGATCCGGTGAAGCCTTGAGAGTGCAGAGCAGGGGCTTTAATCTGTGATACGCCGTAAGGCACGGACTGCGCGTACGCCTGTGCAACGTGATCTTCTTCAACGTAAGCGACGCTAGGGTCTTTTTTCAGCTCTTTTACAGCTTTTTCATTTAATGTAGCTGAAGCTGCGTCTACATATTTGAATTGCTTTTGCACTTTCCCGCCTTTTTCAGAAATGACATCTTTTTTCTTGGCGGCGCTCATCGTGCTCATTGTCTGCTTAAATCCGACAATATATTTCTTTTCCCCGTTTGATTTCCCTGCAGCCTGGGCAGAAGTCGTGCTGCCGAACGCCATCGTAAAGATTAACGCTAAAGCAAACAGCAAACTGATCCATACCTTTTTGCCTCTCACTCTTTATCCACTCCTTTTTTCATTTGCAGAATAACCAATAGACAGATTATTCTGTGGATTAATTGTATAGTATGGAATAATATTTTAGTAGACCCAATTTTTTTCAGTTTGTTTTATTTCTATTTAGGTATATCATCTCTCTTTCGTTTAATAGGAACCCGAAATATTTAAATTTTAATGGAAAAAACCGATGGAAGGACATGAGTATTTGTACACAGCCGCAATCGCTCTCTTGTTTACTGGGTCGAACGGTTTGATTCCATTTTTGGAAGCTGCGGCAAAAACAGGATAAATGTCACCTTTTGTTGAATGCAGAAGTCTGATGGAAACGAAAGCGGAATGAAATAAAGCGGCCGGCATGAATCAGTCTTTGGCTTTCTTGACGGAGAAAGCTGTGAAACCATTTTATGAAAATAATGATATTGAATATCATTGATACTTATATTGTCAATGATATAATTGCGGAAAAACGAAAGAGGGGGAACAGATGAAACCAATTTTCAGTATGCTGATGATCTTATCCGTTCTCTTCATAACGGCATGCTCAGAACAGGAACATGAAACCGCCGTCAGGCACGATCTGGGGACCGCGCATGTGGCTGCGCACCCGCATCGCATCGCCGTATTGAATGAGGGCTTTATTGACACCCTCCATGATCTCGGCATAAAGCCGGCGGCCGCGGCGGATAACCGGAAAGAGCGAAACGACGGCAGTCCGTCCGTCGGGCCCCCGTCACATCCCGATTTGAAAAAGATCACTTCGTTAAAACCCGATCTCATCATTGCAGACTCAAGCCTGCACAGGGGGATATACCATGAGCTGACAAAGATCGCTCCGACAATCGCTTTGAAAAATGAAGCTGCGGATTATCAGGATGCGGTTGATGCTGCCCTTACCATTGAAAAGGCGGTCGGTAAAGAGGGCATCATAGAGAAACAATTGTCGGCTCAGGAAGAAAAGCTGAATGACATCAAAAGAAAGCTGGATGCAGAAGGCGGCACGATTTTATTAATTGACGCTGCAAATGGCAGCATTTCCGTAAAGGATGATCAGTTTTTTACGTCCCGGCTTTTGGCGCTCGCAGGGTTTACATATGCGGTCCAGACGGATTCCGGCGGGAAATCAGATGCTATCAAAATGACGCCCGGGCAGCTTTTGCAAATCGATCCTGATTACATCGTACTGTTGGACGGTGAGAAAGAACTCGAAAAAAATCACCTCTGGAAACAGCTGACTGCCGTAAAAAACGGCCACGTTTACCGCGCGGACAGGGCGGCATGGACGGAGCGCCGGAGCATTGACGGTGCGGACGCCATATTACATGATCTGCAGAAAAAAATGCTCGCCAAAAAGGCCCAAAACTGAATTCGGGCCTTTTTGTTATGATTCTGATAGGTGGCTGCTTACATTGTAATCTTTGACGCGCCACTTATTTTCAATTCGTTCGATATTGCTCAGGCACGCATTGACAAGCTTTGCGTTTTGTATGTCGGTATCACCGTCAGAAATAGCGGACAAGAGGGCGTGAATGGCTGCGCCGTGAGCGACGATCAGTACTTTTTGCTCAGGAAACCGCTCCTGAACTTTCACTAAACCGGCAAGCATTCTGTCTGTCAGCTCTTCTGCGGTCTCCATATTCGGGTAGTTTTTATCCGGGTAGCGCTTCGACCGTTCCGGTAAAGACATTCCTTCCGCATCACCGTAGCTCCGTTCTCTGAAATCTTCCATGACGACAATGGGAAGATTCAAAAACCCGTTTATAATGTCAGCCGTTTTTCTGGCCCGTTTCATCGGGCTTGAGACGATGACATCCCATTCGGACCCCTTTAAGTACTCTCCTGTTTCTTTCGCCTGACGCTCTCCCGTCGCATTTAACGGAATATCCGATTTGCCTTGAAGCTTCTTTTGGGCATTCCAATCAGTCTCTCCATGTCTTACTAAACAAACGGCAGTCATAAAGTCTCCACTCCGATCATTTTTTATCGATATCATCTATTATACTGCCGTTACGTTAACACTTCAAAGAGAAGCGCCAGTCCGACTCCGCCTCCGCTGCCGATCGCTGCTGCTGCATAGCGGGCATCAGGGCGTCTTTTTGCTTCATAAAAAAGCCGGGTGACAAGCGCCGCCCCGGAAGCCCCGTACGGATGCCCGACGGCCAGAGCGCCGCCCCGGACATTTATTTTAGAATACGGCACTTGAAGCTGCTGTGAAAAAACGCATATTTTGACGGCAAACGCCTCGTTGATTTCGTATATATCAATATCATCCGGTGACAGGTCCCGTTCCTTCAAAAGCTTTTTGACGGCATAAACCGGAGCTGCTGACGGATAATGCGGATGGACGCCGCTTACCGCGCTTCCGATAAAACGCAATCCCGGCTTTAAACCGAGAGACCGCGCTTTTTGTTCTTCCATCACACAAACTGCCGCCGCCCCGTCAGAAATTCCGCAGCTGTTGGCGGCGGTGACAGAGCCTCCGGACTGAAAGACGGGTTTGGCGCGGGCGATGAGAGGCGCCATGTTCCGCTTTTTCAGCATGTTTTCGTCAGCGGCGAATCCGTGGCAGGGGAGAATTTCCCGGCGGTACAAGCCGTCTTCGTGCGCTTTGACGCTCCGTTCATAGCTGAGAAGGGCATATTCGTCCTGCATCTTTCTCGTTACGCCGTAAGCCTGTGCCGTATACTCGGCCGCTATGCCCATATCAGGATCGCCGATGTGTTCAGGAGAAAAGCGCGCCCGGGATGAGAAAGGGGAACGGCTGCTGCTCTCCGCTCCTCCCGCGATGTATGTGCTCCCCGCGCCGGCTTTAACAAAGTGGCACGCGATTCTCACGGCGTCCAATCCGGAACCGCACTGCCTGTCGATGGCCGTACCGGACACGCTCAAAGGAAGCCCGGCGGCCAAGGCTGACAGCCGGGCGAGGTTCCCGCCGCGGCCCGTCGCGTTTCCGAGCAGGACTTCATCAATGTCTTCGGGCATGTTCCGGCTCAAATGTCGGATCAGCAGAGCTGCCAAATCTTCAGGGAGACAGTCTTTTAACAGGCCGTTTTCCCGGGCGAAAATCGTCCGCTTCGCATCCGTAATTACAGCTTCCATTCCATCATGTCCTTTGCCTGCTTTTGTACGGCGGCACGGGCGATCTTTCCGCCGGCTGTTTCCGGTATTTCTGAAAACAGCCATTTTTTCGGGATTTTATATGCCGCCAGCTGCTCGCGGCACTGTTTCTTCAGTTCCTTTACATTTGCATGTCCGTCGATCACCGCAACGGCGATGCTGCCCCAATAATCATCAGGAATGCCGATGACGGCCGCTTTTCTGACGCCCGGACAGCGGTTGAGCACACGTTCTATCTCTTCCGGGAATACATTCAGGCCGCCTGATACGATCATCCCGTTTTCACGTCCTTCGATATAAAGATAGCCTTCATGATCGATATATCCCATGTCATCAACCGTCATCCAGCCGGAATCATCAGGCTTTGCGCCGTTGATGTATCCGGAAAATTTCATCGGGCTGTTCACAAAAATCTTCCCCGTTTCGCCCGGCATGCAGCGTTCCCCGCCGGGCCGGCGGATTTCGATTGTAACATTTTCAAACGGACGGCCCGCCGCGTCAGGCTTTCGGGCGCTGTCTTCAGGCGATAAGAACGCCACGAAACTCAGCTCAGACGTTCCGTAAAAATCATACAACCGCAAATGGGGATAGCGCTCTGACAGCGCTTGTTTAGACGAAGCGGGCCAGTCTGCACCGGAAGAAATCACCTTGAGCGGTGTATCCGGAAACGCCTCTAGTGAGAGCAGGGCGTCCGTCATTGTCGGAACGGTATATAGAACGTCAGCTTGTCTGAGCCGGTCTTTCATTCCGGCCGGATTGAATTTTCTTTGAAGGAGGACGGTTCCGCCGATAAACAAAGTGCTGACAGCGCCGTATAAAAAGTGTGATGAGCGCAGCGTGCCCGGCACCAGCACTTTGTCATCAGGGGAAATGCCGAATTCACGTTTCGTACAAGAAAAGCTCTCCAGCCACGAACGGTGAGAGCGGGTGAAGGCTTTCGGCTTACCGGTCGATCCCGAGGTGAATCCGGTATAAAAGGGCAGGCCGGCGTTTTTGATAAAAGCGCCTTCCGCTTTTTCCGCCTCGATCAAAGGCCTGCATTCATCCCACAGGATGACAGGCGTTTTGATGCCGTCCAGTCTGCCGCTCAGCCGGCGGTCACAGATGACGAGATCGGTTTTGCTGATGTGCAGCTGGTCCGCGAGTTCCGCCGCCGCCGAGCGGGGATCTAACGGAACCGCCGTGCAGCCGGCATGCGCCGCCCCTGCGAAAAGTTGTAAAAAAGGGATGCCGTTCGGCAGTAATAGTGCAATGTTTTCCGGCTTACCTGAAAGGCTGCCAAGCCAGTTTGCGGTTTGGTTTACTAGCCTGTTCCAAGTTTGATAGTTGATCTGTTCTGTTTCTGTCTGAATCGCGATCTGTTCCGGCGCTTGTCCGGCTGTATCTGAATATGATGATGTAATCATGATGACTAAAATCAGCTTCCTTTCGTCGGCAAAAGCCGGCTAGCTTGAAGAGTTTTTCTGATTCTTACGGCTGCGAATGAGGCTGCGGCCGCTTTAAGCAGATCTCCGGGCACATAGATGAGGCTGAGCTTTACGGCAGTCAAGATATCAATGTGCATTATAAAAGCCTGAACGGGAATGCCGATGACATACAAAAACAGCACGCCGAACAAGAACTGTCTGATAAACAAATGGGGGACAGCAGCTGAGCGAAGGCCTTGGATGCTGAGGCTCAGCAGGAATGCCGCCAGCGGATATGCGATGAGATATCCGGCGCTCGGCCCGAAAAAAACCCCGAAGCCGCCTCTTCCGCCTGAAAGGAGAGGCGCTCCGCATGCCACAATCAGCAAAAAAAGCAATTGGCTTAAAAACGCCGCTTTCGGTTTCAGGATGCTTCCCGATAAGAGCACACCGATCGTCTGGAGCGTAATCGGAACCGGCGTAAAGGATAAGAAAAGCGGCGGGAGCAGCCCCAAAAGTCCCATAATGGCGGTAAACACGGCAATATGCATCATTTCTGTCAATTTCATTATGTATTCCTCCAGCTTATCAAAATATGTTTATACAATAAAGCGAGTCTTTACATATGTCAACTCTATTATATTTTAAGTTAACAATAAACCGACCGGCCCTTTATGAAAAAGGCCGGTCGGTTTATCTTTATTCTTCTGTAAGGATAACAAGTGAATCAACGGATGATGCAACGTGGGAAACGGCGCGGCTGACTTCTTGAAGGCCGCCGAGAAAGGCCTGCAAATCAACGTCGATTTTGCCTGTCTGGTCTTTGCTCGTTTTCATGCTTTGGACGATGTCATCAAACAGACGGTTGATCTGCGTCATTTTTTCTTTCGTTTCGCTTACAAGTCCGTTTACATCTTTAATATGTTTGGACACGATGTTGATTTGTGTATTGGTATTGTTCACAAGCTCTGATACGGTGGAAACGGTTTTTTTCGTATCCTCTGAAAGCTTCCTTACCTCCGTCGCCACAACGGCGAACCCTTTGCCGTGCTCCCCGGCTCTCGCGGATTCTATTGAAGCGTTGAGTGACAGGAGATTCGTTTGCTCGGCGATCCCCGTCACGATGCCGAAGATTTTTTCGATCTGTTGGGCGATGTCATTCAGCTTGTCCATTTCTTCTTCAATCTGCAGAAGGCTGGCGTCGATTTTATTCATCTGCTGCTGCTGGCTTTCAAGCTCTTTTTTCCCGCCGATTGATTTTTCTTCGACATGTACGGAAGTGACGGTGCCGGCTTTTGACGCCTCGGAAATGCCCTCGGATTTATCGACCAGCTCCTGCACGGCTCTGCTCGTTTCTGAAAACAAATCAGCGAGTGATCCGGATGTTTCCTGGATTTTCTGATGAAGACGGGCTTTCTTTTCCTCTTGTTCGTCACGCTGGCAGTTATATTCAGTCTGGAATGCTTCAAGGACGAGCTGCTGTTCAAGATTCAATATTTTCGTCGTCGCTTTGATCGCTTTTAAAAGCTCATGCAAATCCGGGATTGTTGCTTCATATATATTCATCATCGACAGAAGCAGATCCTGAAACGCTCCCATATACCATTTCGGTTCAAGGCCGATCCGCAAGTGGATGGAAGCGATGCGCTGTCTTTTTTCAATGAATTCATCATCAATCGTGCCGGCGAACATCTCATGGATATGACGCCGTAATGTTTTTTTCAGTCGCTCAACCGTGCTGTGGTCGTTAATGATCGTCATTAATGATTTTTCGTGATCCAGATTTCGGTAAAAGGAATCGACGATTGTTGAGATATGTTCTTTAATTAACGGCTGCAGCTCTTCAAGCACATGAAGTTCTTCGTTTCCGAGCCTGACCATTTTCAGCTGTTTTTGGACATCTGCATATTGATTTGAAAGCGCGATGCGTTTTTTTCCATCGGCTTCTGAAAAATATGCTGTTTCTTTTTTGCGGTCTTTTTTAAATAACAATATAAGTTCCCCCAGATATTCTCTTTTTCTTTTTATCGGTTTGGAAGGAACTTGAATGAAGGAATCTGATAAAAATATTTTAATGCGGAAAAAAATAAAACCATTCGTACAGAATGGTTTAGTCAATCTTGGGTGAGACGTTTCAGCGGCTTGATGGCGGGACCTTCGGCAACCCCGCCGTCGGGTGTGAACCGGGACCCGTGACATGGACAGTCCCACGTCCGTTCGCCGTCATTCCATTCAACCTCACAGCCTAAATGGGTGCATGTCGTATCGACAAGATGCAGACAGCCTTTTTCATCTTTATAGGCGCCGGCCCGTTTGCCGTTTACCGTTACGATTTTTCCCTCCCCGGGCCCAAGACTCTCAGGTGAAGCGTCCGGCCTCTCAAGTTTGCCCGAGATAAGGTGTTTGGCCACGTCGGCATTATAGGAAATCAGTTTTTTCAGTCCGGGATCTGCGTGGAAGCGTGACGGAATAAACAGGCCGGAAAACGGGTTCTTTTTGTTTTGGATATGATCAGCCAAAAGCTTCGCGGCGAGCGCTGAGCTTGTCATTCCCCATTTTTTAAAACCGGTCGCCGCCAAAATATGTTCTTCATCGCCTGAGATGGGACCGATGAACGGAATTTTGTCAATGGTGACAAGGTCTTGTGCAGACCAATGATATGGGATGCTTTCAACTCCGATTGTGTCTTCCGCAAATTGTTTCAGCGCTTCGTAATGCCCGGACATTTCTTTTCCTTGGCCTGTTTTGTGGCTTTCACCGCCGACAAGCACCAGTTTTTCACCGTTCAAATCGGTGTATCGCAGTGATCTGGACGGCTTGTCTATGCTGAGATACATCCCGTCCGGATACGCTTGTTTCGGTTTTACCGCGAGTACGTAGGATCTGCTGGCATACATTCTGGCGGCATAAAGCCCGCCTCCGTCATAAAAAGGAAAGTGGGAAGCGCAGACAATGTAGCTGCACTTGATGCCGTGTCTGTTCTTCGTGACCACTTCCGGCTGCGGTTCTTTTTTTATGTCGATCGCAGCCGTCTGTTCAAAAACCCGCGCCCCGTTTTTAACGATCTCTTTCACGAGCGCCGCACCATATAAAAGCGGATGGAATTGCGCCTGATTCTTCATGGCGAGGCCGAGCCTGCAATCAACGGAGACGGGAAGTTCTTTCACAAGCTCGTGTTCAATACCGAGCTTGGTATAAGCTTCCTGCTCACTGCGGATTTTTTTGACGCCTGATTCTGTATTGGTGTAAAGATATGCGTCTTGTTCAATCAGTCTGCAGTCAATCGAAAGGTCCTTGATGATCTGCTTCATGTCTTCCATGGCGCGGAGATGGGCTTCGAAATAGAGCCTTGCGCTGGTCAGGCCGATCTGCTGAATAAGATCGGCATAGATGAAATCATGCTGGGCGGTGATTTTTGCGGTCGTGCCCGCGGTCGTCCCGTTTAAAATCCGGTCTGCTTCAATGACAGCGACACGGAAACCTCTTTTCGTTAGTTCGTATGCCGTTGTCAGACCCGTAATTCCTCCGCCGATAACCGCAACGTCGCATTCCGTATCTTCAGTGAGGGCGGGAAAGGAAGGAATGTCAGCTGTTGCTTGCCAATAGGAAGCCGGTTCCTCGTTTGAAAAAGTAGTCAATTCAGATTTACCTCCTCTGTTGTATATTCTTAATTTTTCCAATATGACTCTGTTCATACATGAAATTCGTATAAGATGCTCAAATTACTCATAATATAGTAATTAATGTAAAGGAGTGATCAAAATGGCAAATCAGAAGAAGAAAACCTTGCCGCCGCAGCATCAAAACCGGCAGCCGGGCTTTGAATATGTAATGGACCCGCGCCCCGTTTTTGACAAACCGAAAGCGGCGAAAAAACTTGAAGGAAAAACGGCGATCATCACGGGCGGAGACAGCGGGATCGGCCGCGCCGTATCCGTTTTATTCGCGAAGGAAGGCGCTAATGTGGTCATCGTTTACTTTGATGAGCATCAGGATGCCGAAGAGACGAAGCAATATGTAGAAAAAGAGGGGGCGAAGTGTCTGCTGATCGCAGGGGATGTCGGCGACGAAGCCTTTTGCAACGATGTCATCCGCCAGGCGGGCCAAGCCTTTCCTTCCATTGACATCCTGGTCAATAACGCGGGTGAGCAGCACGTGCAGCCGGGGATTGAGAAAATCACGAGCCACCAGCTCATCAGAACGTTTCAGACGAATATTTTTTCAATGTTTTACTTAACGAAAGCCGCGCTCCCTCACCTGAAAAAAGGAAGTTCAATCATTAATACGGCCTCCATTACCGCCTATAAAGGCCACAAAACATTGATTGACTATTCAGCGACAAAAGGGGCGATCGTCACGTTTACAAGATCTCTTTCCCAATCTCTTGTCACTCAGGGCATCAGGGTAAACGCAGTGGCGCCGGGGCCGATCTGGACGCCGCTGATCCCGGCGAGCTTCTCGGCGAAGGAAGTGGAAGTCTTCGGCTCAGACGTGCCGATGCAGCGCCCGGGAGAGCCTGTTGAAGTGGCGCCGAGCTATTTGTACTTAGCAAGCGATGATTCTTCCTATGTCACGGGACAGACGATTCATGTGAACGGCGGCACCATCGTAAACGGATAATGTAAAAAAAGCCAATCCATATGGATTGGCTTATTCACTCTGTTTGAGAGCGGCATATTCTTTTGAAAGCGTGAGGAACGCTTCTTTATTTTTATCATCAAGCGCCTTATTAATCTGCATTGTCAGCATGGCGATCCGGCGTTTATACAAGGATTCATCAAGCACCATTTGAATGTAAATATCGGCCATTGTCACATCGAATTCGTTTGCTTTTTCCGTGTTGCGGGACTTCATGAGCTCAGTGTACGACTTTTTCTCTTTCATAAAGAATCCCCCCAATGCCTTTTTTATAGTATATGGATAACGGCCGGAAAAATCAATTAATTTTTATAATCTTTAGACAACTAATACTTGGAAATATATCGACATATCCTGCAAATTGACGAAAAAACGAAAATGATCATTGTATAAATGAGGTGAAATGAAAAAGAAAAATAATATTTAAATAGTAATTTAAGACTAAATTACAGCTTTAAAAGGTGATTTTTAGCTATATTCAAAAAAAACCTGTCGTTTTCCAATAACAGATGATAGATTATTAGTATAAATTTTCAAGAAAAGGATTGGAGGCTGCACATCATGTGCCAGAAAACACACGCACCCTTAGAAAGCTATGAAGTAAATCGTTCAACCATCGCTGTTTTGCCTGAGGAAATAGACGGTAAAATGGGGTCGAAGGTCATTGAAAAAGACTGCATTCTGTATGTCAGCATGAAGCCGATTCACATCATCGACAGAAGCTGCCGCTACTTTGGCTCCAGCTATGCCGGGAGAAAAGCGGGAACATATGAAGCGATTAAAATTTCTCACAAGCCGCCGATTATGGTGGACCCTTCAAATCACATCTTTTTATTCCCTACACTTTCTTCTGCAAGGCCTCAATGCGGCTGGATATCTCATGTGCACGTTAAAGATTTTCAACCGACGGCATTTGATGACACAGCGGTCACGTTCTCAAACGGCAAAACGATGGAACTGGAAGTATCCTATCATTCTTTTGAAAATCAGGTTTACAGAACCGCCTATCTCAGAACCACTTTTCAGGACAGGATGGGCAGTCATATCCCGAAGCGGCAGGAATTCATGCTGTATCCGAAAGAAGAGCGGACAAGAATGATCTACGACTTTATTTTGCGGGAGCTGGGGGAGAGATATTAGAGAAAGCTGTGATGTGAAGGGACGGGCCCTTTCCTTTTAGGAAGGGCTTTTTTCGATTTACATGCCCGGATAGAGTTGTATCGTGTCCGTCTGTTGGCTATGATGATGTAAAGAGTAATGATATTTCATTTTAGGAGAGATGGGCATGGATGTGTTTGCAAAATATATATCAGGAATCGATAACCCGGATCACCGTCTCAAAGCAGAGGAAATTTTGTCGTGGACGGCTGACCAATTTCCGAACTTAGAAGCACAGATCAAGTGGAACAAACCGACATTTACCGATCACGGCACCTATATCATTATGTTTGCCGCGGCAAAAAATCATTTGAGCATTTTACCTGAAAAAGAGACGATGGAGCATTTTGCCGATGACATCGCCCAAGCCGGGTACAGCGCTTCTTCACGCCTGTTCAGAATTCGGTGGACTGATCCGGTGCACTATGATCTGCTTAAGAAGATCATCGAATTTAACATCAAGGAAAAAGCTGAAAATCCGGGGTTTTGGCGCTAGCGGACGTGATGTTGAAGGAGGAAGACATGGACGTTTTCAAAGACTATTTATCAAGTATCGACAGCCCTGATCATCGTCTGCGAATGGAGGAAATCCTGTCGTGGACGGCTGAGCAATTCCCGGGTTTAACACCGCAGATCAAGTGGAACACGCCGATGTTTACCGATCACGGCACGTTTATTATCGGCTTTGCGGCAGCAAAGCATCATGTAAGTGTTTCCCCCGAAGAAGCTGGAATTGCGCATTTTGCCGACGACATTGCCCGTGCCGGCTACAGCGCTACTTCCCGTTTGTTCAGAATTCAATGGACTGAACCGGTGCATTATGAGCTGCTTGAAAGCATGATTCAATTCAATATCCAGGATAAGGCGGACTGCTCAGCGTTTTGGCGGAAATAATGAAAGAAATGTTAAAAAACAACCCTGAGGAGGGCTGTTTTTTTATTAAACGTAATCCGAAAAATAAGGGATTTGCGTATCCGGCAGACCCTCACGAAACGCACGATGACAGAAATCGTGCGTTCAAAATTCTTTATTTGACGACAGACATGCTGACGCTGCTGCCTGACACTGTCAATTTGGCAAAATCCTGTGTATCAATCACAGGGGTGACTGCTTTATTGTCGATCGTGATGTTCGTAAAGGCTGTTGAGAAGTTTGATTTGATGTAAGGGCGCTGATCCTCTGATGTGACCGCAACGGTGGCGAGCGCTTTCCATTTTGAGACAGAGCCTACATTTGTTTGGGCGAGTTCTGAGATGATGCGGCCGGTGTATCCGTCATTATTCGTGCCCCAATATGTGGCGCGGGTATTGCCGTTCAGATTTTTGTAAATGGTCAGCTGTACGGTGCTGCCGGGCCGGAAGCCTTTCGTATAAGTGAATTGGCTTTCTCCTTCCAGATACCGGACCTGGCCTTGTCCCTTTGAACCGACTTTCATGATCGGTTTCCATACATGATAGGTGTCACTGTACTGAAGCCCGATATCAGCCTCTGTGCCTCCGGTAAATCCTGAGTAAATATAGGCTGTCCCATTTGACACCTGAATCGAGCTTGGAAGCTGAATTTTCGTGACGAGAACTGAGCCCGTGCTGTTCAGATAGGCCCTTCCGCCGATTCCTTTACTGAGCTGGGACGCCGCTTCCGCCGTATTTGGACTGATCACCCCCGGAATATCCGCCGTACATGCGCCGAATAGAACGGCTGTAGTGAGAACACCCGCAACAAGCCCTTTTTTCATCATCATTTCTCCTCCTATCATCATAGTCAGATAGCGCTATCAATTCATATTATAAAAGGTTTTGGGAAAAATTCCATAAAAGATATACGGGCGGACATAAATTAAAACTATTTTCCTATTTATCTTGTAAATGGAGATTATTTGAACTATGATATGTTCAGCCATACAAGATGATTCAGGAAAGGGGATAGGATAGAAATGAAAAAGACGGCAGCTGTGCTTTTGTCTTTCGGCCTGGTGTTCGGTTGTTCATACGGAGCGGGGCAGACGGCAGAAGCGAAAACAAAGGTAAAAACGTATCAAAACTGCAAGGCGCTGAATAAGGTGTATAAGGGCGGCGTGGCCAAATCGTCGAAAGTGAAAAACAAGGGCGGCAGAACAAAGTACAAGCCGTATGTATCAAAAGCGCTTTACAATGCAAATAAAAGACTTGACCGGGATAAAGACTATATCGCATGTGAGAAATAAAAAAACAAGCCTCTTTAAAGAGGCTTGTTTTTTTTAAATGGATTCGGCGGTGACGGCGGTTCCGTATCCGATTAATTCGGATGTGTTCTGTCCTGCGGTCAGTTCGAACCGCAGGCCGACGATGGCGTTCGCTCCGAGCTGCTCCGCCTCTCTGATCAGCCGCTCTTTCACCGCTTTTTTGGAGTCTTCCAGCATTTCGGTATAGCTTTTTAATTCGCCGCCGACGACAGATTTTAAGCCTGCAAGCAAGTCTTTTCCGATGTGACGGGACTGGACGATACTGCTTGTCACTAAGCCTTTTACTTCCGTAATCTGTTTTCCGGCGACGGTTTCGGTCGTTGTCATGATCATGCGGCTTTCCCCCTTCATGTGTCTTACCGCTATTTTATCATTAAGCCGCCTTTTCGGCTGCGCTGATTTGTTTTTTTCTGACTGCGGCGCTGACTGCAAACATGACGGCAATGTTCAGAACCAGCGCGATGATGCCTGTATTCATATCCTTAACGATCTGCGGAAGAAACGGAAAGAGGGTTCCGACGGTTGATTCGGTCAGCGTAATGAAGGCCACCGTTCCGACCCCGGCCGTTATGCCGGCAAAAGCGCCGTGGCTTGTGATGAAACGCCGCTTCGGCAGGCTGAATAAGAGGGCGGGGAAAAGCTGGGTGACAAGGCTGTAGCCCATTAAAAGCAAGGTGACGATGGTATTTCCGCCTTTCAGCGTAAAATATACGGATATCAGCGCGATGACGGGTACGGCGTATTTTGCGAGCCGTGAGACTTTTTCGTCAGTCGTGCCGGGCCGAATGGCTTTGTACACGTTTTTGGCGAACAGCGTGCTTGAGGCCATTAATATCATTGAACCGGGCACAAGCGCCGTCAGAATGCCCGCCGATCCGATCAGTCCGACAAACCAGGGATCAAAGGTTTTCACAGACAGCTTTAATAAGGCGAGATCCGTGTCCGCCCCTTTTAAACCGGGCACCTGCAGAATCGCCGCAAATCCGGTAAAGATGACAAACAGCAGGACGAGCTGATAAAGAGGCATGATGATCGCATTTTTCCGAAACACCCGCGGATGCTCCGCCGAATAGGAAGCGGCAAAGGTATGGGGCCACATATAAAAGCCGAGGGCGGTCAGCAAAACCGTTGAGCTGAACCAGGAAACGCTGTGTCCGGTTTCCGGCAGCGTGAGAAAACCGGGTTTTGCGGCGTCAATTTGTTTGAACATCTCCGTAAACCCGCCATAGTAATGAATGGGCAGATAAATGCCTAAATACAGGACGATGCCTAAAATCATGATATCTTTGACGACGGATATCCACGCTGAACCATGGATTCCTGAAATCATCACATAAATTGTGATGGAGACAGCGCCGATCCAGACAGCGGCGGAGGGCGGAATCTGTCCGTATGACGTTGCTGAAACAATTAATCCGAGCCCTTTCAGCTGCAGGACGAGATAGGGGATGAGGGATGCGATGCCGACGAGCGATACGAGAATGCCGAGGAGCGGGCTGTTGTATTTTGAAATGAAAAAATCTGATTGCGACATCAGTTTGTGTTGTTTGGCGTAAGTCCACACGGCTGGCAGAAGCCAATATGACAAAATGTAGGCAAGGCAGCCGTACGCGATAATATAAAAGGCCGGGCCTCCTTTTCCGTAAGCCCATCCGCTTCCGCCGAGGAATGTAAAGGTCGTGTATATTTCTCCCGCCATTAATAAAAAGACAAACATCGTGCCGAAGCCGCGTCCGCCCACCGTCCATTGTTCAAGGTCCATATGTTTTCCTTTTCGGGCCCGGATTCCGAGATATACACAAAACAGGAGCACGGCGGCCATTACGGGAAATGCTGCGTTCATTCCGTCTCACCCGCCTTGTTTTCTTTGTCCAATTTGTAAACGGCGGCCATCAGAACGGAAGTCAGCACCGCCCAGATGACGACATATGCGAGAATGAAAGGCATTCCGAAAACATAAGGCGTCACCCGGTTGGCAAATGGAATGCCGGCGAGAATTCCGAAAAAGGGCAGGGCGGCGAGAACATGAATCAGTTTCATAACATTCCTCCTTTTCATTGAAAACAGCGTGTCCCGATTATAAAGAAAATCATGTCGAATGTATAGTGTGAATAGTCTGAAATTTATCAGCTGAAAAGGAAAAGCAGTCCCGGCTGCTTTTTAAATGGTCGCAAGAGACAGGTAATATTCCAATAAGGCGGTTACCTGTTCCCGTATTCTCGGGTTGAAATAACGGTGTTTTTCTTCATAGCCGTTAATGGTGCATATATAAAGCGTAAATGCTTCGTCTCTTTCCGCTTCGTATATTTTAATTTTACGCTTTCTTAACTCTTTTCGAACATCACTCAAATCCTTTTGTGCTAATTTTAAAGAGCAGCTGATAAGCTGTTTATAGGGTTGTTTTAATTTGAACGGGCACGAATCAAGCGCTTCGAGGTCCCGGTTCAGGATGGCAGCCGCCATGGGCAGAAACAGCCCTTTTTCGATGAGATCGCGGGTGCCGCTCCGAATGTCAGGCATAAATACTCCTTCTTTCTTAAAAAAGAGAACATTTGTTCTTATTTTATACTCGCTTACACGATATTTCAAGTCGGAAAATCTCGTAAACATTTTCGTTTTTTGGAGATAATGTGTAGAATAAGGATAGACAAACTCGTTAAGGAGTATAAACGTTGGAGCAATTTTTATCATATTTGACTGAGGAACAGCTGACGGAATGGTTCCAAAGCTATAGAGCTTTCGGCCCGGCGGCTGCGGCTGTACTGCCTTTTATTGAAGCGTTTCTTCCGTTTTTGCCGCTCGTTGTATTTGTGGTGGCGAATACGAATGCATTTGGTTTGTGGGAAGGTTTTTTTCTGTCATGGCTCGGGTCTGCGTCAGGATCGATGCTGATGTTTTATGCCGTCCGCCGTTTCGGACAGAAGAGAGCTTTCGGTTTCATCCGCAGGCATCAGACCATAAGGCGGATGATGCTCTGGGTTGAGCGGCACGGTTTCGGTCCGCTGTTTATTTTACTTTGCTTCCCCTTTACGCCGTCCGCTGCGGTTCATATCGTTGCCGGTCTGTCACGGGTGGGAGCGCTGCAGTTTATATCAGCAGCCGCTATGGGGAAAATGGTTATGATCTTTATGATCAGTTTTATCGGGTATGATCTTCACGCACTCATTACACAGCCTTTCAGGATGGCGGGCGCCATAATGGTGATCGCGGTGCTGTGGTATGCCGGAAAGCATATCGAACGGCGTTTACAGACGAGAATCAGTCAGCATGAGAAAGACGGAGGGAGACAGGAATCTTGAAAAAACGATTTTGGTTTATAGCCGGCGTGCTTATCGTTGTTTTGGCCATACAATTAAAGAATGCCATTTTTATTGATTATAAAGTCGAAGGAATCAGCATGAATCCGACCTTTAAACAAGGAAATGAGCTGATGGTCAACAAGTTTTCCCATCGTTACAAAACGATCCGCCGTTTCGATATTGTTCTGTTTAAAGGCCCGCACCGCAAAGTGCTGATCAAACGTGTCATCGGGCTCCCCGGCGAGACAATCGCATACAGGGAGGATCAGCTGTATGTGAATGGAAAACGGGTGGCGGAACCGTTTTTAAAACCGTTAAAGTCATCATTGTCCGCCGGGAGCCATGTGACCGGTGATTATACGCTGAAGGAAACGACCGGGCGCAAAAGCATACCGAAGGGACAATACTTTGTTATTGGCGACAACCGCATATACAGCCTCGACAGCCGTCATTTCGGTCCGATTAAGGATAAAGACATTGTCGGAGTCATCAGTGAATCAGACGCCAAGTGAACGGCGTCTTTTTTTCGGAAATGATTGTCAAAAAGCAGAGGAAAGACTATAATGAAAATTGTTACGCGTGAAACAAAAAAGAAGGCGTTTATTTTTTAGTGGTTTTGTTACGTGTGAAACAAAAATACGAAAGAGGGCTGATGAAATGAAAACACAGGCTGCCATTATCGGGGGAGGTCCGGTCGGGCTGATGCTTGCATCAGAACTGGCGCTGGCCGGAGTGAAAACGACTGTCATTGAACGATTGAAGAAGACGGTGCCATATTCCAAAGCGCTTATCATGCATCCGCGCACACTTGAGCTTTTTGCCATGAGAGGCATATTGGAACGCTTTGCGGATCAAGGGACGAAGGTGTCTTCCGGCCATTTTTCCATGCTGGATACACGGCTGGATTTTTCTCGGCTGGATACGAAGCAGAATTATTCGTTAATGCTGCCTCAGGCAGAAACGGAGCGGATTTTGGAGGAGTATGCATCAAGTCTCGGCGCAAATATCATCCGCGGGGCGGAAGCGGTGGCTGTCACCCAGACGGATGACGGAGTGGAGACGGTGTTCCGGGACGAAAGCGGAATCCGCACTCTTCACAGCTTATATGCCGCGGGTACAGACGGAGCGGGGAGCATTGTCCGGAAACAGGCGGGCATCGCTTTTTCGGGCACTGATGCCGACTTAACAGGAACCCTTTGTGATGCCGCTTTGAAACATCCGCCCGAATCTTCCTTTTTTTCAACGTGCCGCCTGGAGGGATCGGTTGTGATTATCCCTCTTACGGACGGACTTTTCCGCGTCCTCATCGTTTCTCCGCACGTCCTGCAAAAGCGGAAGGAAGAGCCGGTCACCGAAAATGAGCTGAAAGAAGACCTGCGGCGGATATGCGGCACTGATTTCGGATTGAGTGATCCGGTATGGATGTCGCGGTTCGGCAATGCCGAGCGTCAGGCTGAGCAGTACCGCTCCGGCCGGGTTTTTGTGGCTGGGGATGCGGCGCACATTCATTTTCCCGCAGGCGGCCAAGGCCTGAATACGGGGCTTCAGGATGCCGTCAATCTCGGCTGGAAGCTGGCGGCGCAAATGAAGGGAAAAGCGGCGCCTCATCTTCTGGACAGCTATCATCAGGAAAGGCACAGCACAGGAAAAGAAGTGCTGCACAATATCAAAACGCAGATCAAGCTCATGGATTTTACCGAGTCGGGGATGGCATTAAGAGAAACGATGACCGCTTTGCTGGATTTTCAGGAGTCCAACCGTTTATTGGCGGGAAAAGTATCCGCGCTTGATCTGCATTATGAACCGGATGCGGAGCTGCCGCCGCATACCCTGAACGGAAAACGCCTGCCGGATATCGAACTGACCCTTCATGACGGGCGGCCGGCCCGGCTGTATGATTTTCTCCGCAAGGGCGGCTTTGTGCTTCTGTCATTAAGAGGGAGCATTCCCGCCGGTATTGATACGGAAAGCGTGGCAGCAGTCAGGGCGGAGCTTGCTGAAACACGTGCCGATTGGAACGACGTCCACACCGTTTTAATCCGGCCGGACGGCCATGCGGCATGGGCAGCCGGCGGCTCGGGACGTGAAGCGGAAGAAGCCGTTCTGGCCGGTTTGGAGAGATGGGGATTATTCATCTGATAACCTTTTTATGCGTCTGTGTGATTGTTTCTTGTGTAACAAAACGTTATAGTAAAAGAAACAATCAATACGGAAGGGTGACTCAGCAGTTGGACAGAAGACAGCCAGACCATGCAAAACACATGATTCTTGAAGGGCTGACAGATATTTTTCACGAGCAGGAGAGGTGCCAGGAGGATATCAGGGCGTCGTTGGCCGGACGGATGGATGAACTCCGTGAAGAAAATGGGAAAAAGTTACAATTGACCTTGACGGAAATTCACATTTTGTCGTGTATCGGAGATCATGAACCGATCAATGTCACGTCAATAGCGGAAAAAATGAAGACGACAAAGCCGACCGTGTCGAGAAGCTGCGCGAAGTTTTTGGAAGCCGGCTTCCTGCGCAGAACCCGGCTGAGCGACAATAAAAAAGAAGTCTATTTCCGGCTGACTCCTGCCGGGAAAGAGCTGCATTCCCTTCATCATGAATATCATGAATTGATAAAAAAGCGGCTCTTGGCGTTTTTAGACCGCTATACAGATGAAGAACTGTTATTTGCTGAACGGCTGTTCCGTGATCTTTCAGCAAACTGGCGGTCTGTAAATGGCGGCGGAGAGCTGTTCAAATAAAAAACACGCATATGGATGCGTGTTTTTTTATTCGGATCATGTTCCTCTTTCTGCCCGGCCTCTTTCGCCGTGTGCCCGTTTCAGCTGAGAAAGGTGGTGCAGCAGCCGATAGAAGGGCGGAAGCATGGCGATGACGAGAACGATCCGGATGACCTGAACCGCGACGACGAAAGTCGAGTCTTCGTGCAGGGTGATCGAAGTCGCCGCCATCTCGGCGATCCCGCCGGGAGAAAAGGCGAGAACAGATGTAATCATGGAGATGCCCGTTAATTTAGAAACTGCAACCGCGCTCAGAATCATAGCGGCGATTAATCCGACGGAAGAAATAAATCCGACGGTCAGCACTCTCGTCACGCCGGTGAACATGCTTTTGTACATTTTTGATCCGATTGTGGCGCCGAGAAAAATTTGTGACAGCTGGTTCGCTTCCGGCGGCCACCAGGCCAGCATGTCTTTGCCCGCCAAGGCGGACACGCCGATTTCCGCAGCAGCAACGCCGATCATGCTGCCGAGCAGCCAAGGGGCGGGAAATTTCAGCCGTTTTGCGCCTTTGCTTGCAAGCCAGGCAGCCAAAATAAATCCGGCCGTTAACAAGACGGGAATAAGGCCCGGATGTGAAGCTCCTGCCGAAACGGCTCCGGCTGATGTCTGAGCCGCACCGTTTTGTTTGGTAAATAAGAAAATGACGAGAAACGGTATTGTCATGACGACCAAAAGGACGCGCGTCAGCTGAATAAGGCTTACAATCGCGGTGTTTGCGCCGACTTCCTGGGCGATCCCGGGCATGGCGGATAAACCGCCCGGCGCCGTGCCTACAAAGCTTGTCATCATGTCCGTCCGGCTGAACCGAAAGAGCACATATCCGGAAACAAGCGCCATCACGATAGAGAAAATCAGCATGAAGCCTACCGGAAGCCAATGCTCCCGTAAAACCGACAGAACGGACAGGTTCAGTTTCTGGCCGAGTTCGATGCCGAGGATCATTTGTCCCGCCGCAAGCCATCTGCGGTGAATCCCTCTTCTGTCAGGCGCCATGAACAGCCAGCGGGGCCTCGTCATGGAGAGGATGCAGCCGGCGGCAAGCGTTCCGAGCATCCAGGCGATCGACATCCCTGTAAGCGAAAGAAGAAACCCCCCTGCCGCACTGATGAGAATAAACCAGATATCTGTAAGGAGATGTTTGTCTTTCTTCAATGAAAACCCTTCTTCCTGAAACATTCATATTAAATTGTTAAGCTCGTTAACCTTACTATTACTATAGTATAGATTTTGAGATAAATAAATAATGAATTATTTCTCATAATCCATTCATTTTTCTTATCACAAACATAAAAAAAGCTCCGGAGATGGGTGAGTGCACCCTACTCCGAAACCTCGCCCGCTTTTCCTTTCCACACAAGCGTCAATCCCAGACCGAGAAATAAAACCACACCTGCGAACAGAAATGGGAAGTGAATATTCATATCAAATAAAATACCGCCCAGAGCCGGGCCGAAAATGGTGCCCAAACTCGTGTATGTTGAGTTCATACCGGCAACAAACCCCTGCTGATTTCCTGCGATCTTCGATAGATAAGTAGTCAGTGCCGGGCGCAGTAAATCAAACGCAAGGAAAATGATGCAGGTGACAGCGAGCACGGGCAAAAACCCTGACATCACCGTAGAAACGAAAGCCAGCACAGCGCCGATGATCAGACAAAGCTGAATGACTTTTTTCTCCCCGAGGAAGTTGACAAGTCTGCCGAACGCGAGCACTTGAATGAGGACCGCCACAATGGAGCTGAACGTAATAATAATAGCGATATCCTTTGGCGTGAAGCCGAATTTATGGTTTGTAAATAAGCTGAATACCGTTTCGTACGCCGACAGCCCGAATGCCAAAACAAAGACGATGATAAAGGCGATCAAGTAGCTTGGGTGAATCGACTTTTTCAAATCTTTTAAGAAGGTTGATTCTTTGGCGCTTTCCATCTGCTTTGCGCGTTCTTCTTTAGTTAACGGCTCTTTCAGCATAAAGACAGAGGAAATCACTGCGATAAATGCAATTCCCGCCGCTAAGAAAAACGGCATACGAACGCCGTGATCGGCAATAAATCCTCCTATGCCGGGCCCGATGATAAACCCTGTGCTGATGGCGGCAGATACATAGCCCATCGCCTTCGATCTTTCCTGCACCGTCGTAATATCTGCGACATACGCTGTAACAGCGGGCATGATAAAAGCGGCACTGATGCCCCCCAGCACCCTTGCGAAATATAAAATGGAGACATGTGTGCCCAATCCGAAGGTCAGTTCGGATAATGCGAACAAAAACAGTCCGGCGAGAATCATGATTTTTCTGCCGAAGCGGTCAACCCATCTCCCCGCAATGGGGGATGCAATTAATTGCGCGACGGCGAAGGCAGCGACAAGGTATCCCATTGTGCTGCCCGTCAAGTGCATCACATTCATAAACAGCGGCATAACGGGAATGATCAATCCGATGCCTAAAAACGCAATAAATATGTTGCTTAATAAGATGATGAGTACAGCCTTTTGTTCTCTGATCGGTTTTTGCATGTTGTTTCTCCTTTGTCAGCTGTCATTCTGTTTATCAGCGTTGATCGACCCGTGAATAAACACGGAGATGGCTTCTTTTTGCAATTCGATTCTTTGCTGAATGGTATCGTTTTTATATAACACATCTAAACCGTAGAAGACGGATAGCAGGATTTTTACTTTTGATTCGACATGAGGAATGGACCAGCTGCCGTCTTGATTTCCCTCTTCTAAGATCTCTCTCATCACATCGTCATATTCAATATCAATTTTGTTGAGCCGCTTTACGACCTCCTCTGACGTAAACGCACTCGCATAAAACTCTTCACTTGCTCTCATAAGCGGGTAATTGATGCTCATCCGGCTCAGCAGCTCCGCAAAGCCCGTCAGCTTTTCGGCAGCATCTTTCAAATCGGATTCCATTTCCCTCCACGTCTCGATCATCACGCGGTGATCCTCTTCCATGATATGAAGAAACAGAAACTCTTTTCCTTTAAAATGGTGATATAGATTGCCTTTACTGATCTCGGCCGCCTCTAAAATATCCCGAATCGATGTTTCTGAATATCCTTTTTTTGCAAATAAGTCACGCGAAGCGGATACGAGCCTGTTCTTCGTCTTTTCGCTCTTTCCGGCACCGCCTTTTGTATTTGTCACTTCACACAGATCCTTTCCGCCTCGTTCATATCGTTGTCCCGGCAAAGCGGGGCTCGGTTCGTTTAAAACCGACCAGTTGGTTTATTTTATTATAAAGGGTTTTTGCTGACTATACAATGAAGAAGTTATCCATTGTTTAGTGGAAGTATAAAAACGGCTCGAAAAATAAACCCCATTCTCTCCTGTTGAAAGAACGGGGTTTGTCAGCCGTCTGAAGACTCCCGGCGGGGGAGCGTGATCTGCCTGAATCATTATTTTCCGGTATTTACCTCGGTGTAGCTTGTGTTCGGCGCGTTTGATAACGTTCCCCCTGTATGGTGGAAAGGAGAGTGGGCAGAGTGGGCAGAGTGGGCCATATCGTATAAAAACCAGACGGCATGACGCTGCTCGTCAAATGCCGTGCGGGCAAATAACCGTTTCGCTTCCGGATGCACCGCTCTATCGGATGCCTGCAAATAAAAATCATTCGTTTTCTGCTCATCATAAAACGCCGCCCTCAGTCCTTCTCTGTATGTGTGCGGACAATGCTCCGTCTGTTTCGGCGTCAACTGTTTTCCGGTAATTGACGTATACAGTGAAGAGAAAGCGTGCATGTGGCGCACTTCTTCCTCTCTGATATGTTCGATTCGTCTTCTGATTTCTGCGGTCGGCGCTTTTTCGGCTAATATTGAGTAGCAAATCACAGCGCTGTATTCACCGTTTATGGATTTTACCAGATCCTTTATAAGCACAGAATCGTCACTGCAGATGGCTGTATAATGAAAAAAATTCTCGTGCATTGGACTCACCCCCGGATGTTTATAGGGTATTATACGGCGGCAGCCCGTGACATGTGCGGATGTCATTCTTATTCTTATTCTTGATCCAGCGGCGATGTAATATGGTCGTCGTATGTGTCGACAAAAAGCCGGCCGTTGCTTCCGCGCACAGCGTATACGACGTCTTCCGGTTTGAGGTTTCTCTTGTCCAATTCTTCTCTCAGCCATTTTTCCGATACGTGGTTTTCTTCCAGATTTTTCATCACCAGCCGGCCGTCCATAATCAGCTCAACGGCAAAGTTCTTTTCATGTCCGGCAAAGATGCCGAGATCCTGTCTTGTAACGGGCGCAAATTCCGGTTTGACCTCCACTGACATGCTGCCGTTTGTTTCAATGATGGCAGTCTGAACCTGAGAAATGTCAAATACATCATTTTCACGAAGCTGCTGGTTCAAGTAGTCGAGGGTATAGCGCATCGTTTTCATATTATGCTCAAGTATTTTTCCGTTTTGAATGATAATGGTCGGTTTGCCCGCAAAGAAACCCCTGGCGGTTCTGTTTTTCATAGAAAGATATGCGACGAGATAAATAATGACCACGAAAATCGTGTAAGCACTGACAGTAAAATGAATCGGCAGTTTTGTATTAAACGACAGATTTGCCGTGATGGCGCCGAGGGAGATGGCCGCAATGAAATCAAAAAGCGTCATCTGTGAAATGGTTTGTTTTCCGAGTATACGGGCGCCGATAAACAGAATGCTGAACGACAGAATCGTTCGCACAATCACTTCGAGATATTCTGACATCATATTTAATCCTTTTTTTCTTTAATTTGGTCAAAAACGATATATTTTAAAACAGTCATCCCGTTTTTACCAGCAGATGAGATTGGTCATTTTCGTCAACTTTCGATAAAATGTAGAAAGATAAAAAGAGAGGGGTCTTCTAATTTGGGTGTTGAGTTTTTAGTAGGCAGATCGGGGAGTGGGAAAACGAGGCTGATTATCGACAGCATTCAAGATGAACTGCGCCGGGAGCCGTTCGGGAAACCGATCATTTTTCTAGTCCCGGATCAAATGACGTTTTTAATGGAATATGAGCTTGCTAAAACGCCGGATATCGGCGGCATGATACGCGCTCAAGTGTTCAGTTTTTCGCGTTTGGCGTGGCGCGTGCTTCAGCATACCGGGGGCATGAACCGCCCGTTTGTGACGACGACGGGTGTGCAGATGCTTTTAAGGAAACTGATTGAAGAACATAAGCACGAGTTTAAAGTGTATCAAAAAGCGAGTGACAAAGCTGGATTCACTGAGCAGGTGGAACGGATGCTGACAGAGTTTAAGCGGTACTGTATTGAGCCTGAAGACGTCCGCCGTATGGCGGAAAGCGGAACGGCGTCAGAATATCGCGGAGAGCGGATGCTGTCTGAAAAACTTCATGATTTAGGGATTTTATATCAGCAGATGGAAAGAAGCCTCGCCGGACACTATTTGCATTCAGAGGACTATTTGACGCTGCTCGCTCAGCAGATTCCTTTGGCGGACGTTGTAAAAGGCGCCCGTGTTTACGTCGACGGATTCTATCAATTTACGCCGCAGGAATTAAGGGTGCTGGAGCAGCTGATCATGCATGCTGAACATGTCACATTCTCGCTGACGGCGGACAGCCCTTCGGCGGAACAGGCACCGGATGAGCTCGATCTGTTCAGAATGACGGGAAGCACATACTATAAGCTTTATCAGACGGCAAAGGAATTGAATGCCGATATTTCCTGCAAGGAACTGCATGGCACGAAGCGGCATCTGCATGTGCCGGAGCTTGCCTGTATAGAGTCGCAGTACGATGTGCGTCCCGCCGCGGCGTATACCGGCGGACAGGAAGCTTTTACCGTCATGCAGGCGCAAAACAGAAGAGCTGAGCTCGAAGGTATTGCCCGGGAAATTCAATCGCTTGTCCGGGACGGAGGATACCGGTACAAAGATATGGCGATTCTCATCCGCCAGCCGGAAGATTATAAAGATTTGCTGAAGGAAGTGTTTGCCGATTACGGGCTTCCTTATTTTATTGACGGAAAAGCTTCTATGCAGCATCACCCGCTTATTGAATTCATCCGTTCAAGCCTGGATGTCGTGAAGGGGAACTGGAGATATGAAGCGGTGTTCCGCTGTGCGAAAACCGAACTGTTATTCCCGCTTGATCAGCCGGAGCAGAACATAAGAGAGCAGGTTGATCAGCTTGAAAATTACTGTATCGCCTACGGCATTAAAGGGGAGCGCTGGACGAACGGCGAGCGGTTTGTATACAGGCGCTTCGTATCGCTCGATGAGGATTTCGCGCAGACGGATCAGGAAATCGAGATGGAACACATGCTGAATGAGACGAGAGAGTGGATAGCTGCACCCCTTGTCCGGCTGCAGAACCGGATGAAAAAAGCGAAAACTGTTCAAAGTATGGCGGAGGCTCTTTATCTCTTTTTGGAAGATACCGATGTTCCCCTGAAGCTGGACCGTAAAAGGCAGCGGGCCGAAGAGGCCGGAAACATGATCGAAGCGCAGCAGCACGGCCAGGCGTGGGATGCCGTTATCCAGCTTCTCGATGAGTTTGCCGGCATGATGGGTGAAGATGAAATATCTTTGGCGCTGTTCCAGCAAATGCTTGAAACGGGAACGGAATCGCTTCATTTTTCTTTAATTCCTCCTGCGCTTGACCAAGTATTTGTAGGGAATATGGATCTCTCAAGAATGTACGGCACGTCCTGCACATTCGTCATCGGGGCCAATGACGGCGTTCTTCCGGCGCGCCCGGATGAAAACGGCGTGCTGTCTGATGATGACCGGGAGTGGCTGAAAGCGGTCGGAGTGGAGCTGTCTTCCGCGGGGCGTGAGCGGCTGCTTGATGAGCATTTTCTCATCTATATGGCGCTGTCGAGTCCGTCTGACCGTCTTTATGTGTCATACCCGATTGCTGATGCGGAAGGAAAAACGCTCCTGCCGTCAATCGTTGTAAACAGGCTTGGCGAGCTGTTTCCCGATCATCAGGAAAAGCTGTCAGCGGCTGATCCCGAGCAGGTAAGCGAAGAAGAGCAGCTTCAGTATCTCGTCAATAAACAGGTGGCTCAGACGTATACGGCAAGTCAGCTCAGGCTGTGGACAAGAGAGTACGAGATCAGTGACGTATGGTGGAGCGCATACAATGTGCTGATGAAAGAGTCTGATCACCGGCGTGCGAAAAAGCTGTTTTCAAGCCTGTTTTTCCGAAATGAGGCGAAGCGTCTTGAACGGCCTGTTTCGCGCCAGCTTTACGGCGAGCATATTAAAGGAAGCGTCTCCCGGATGGAGGCGTTTAATGCCTGCCAGTTTTCTCATTTTGCATCTCACGGGCTGCAATTAAAAGAGCGGCAGTTTTTCAAGCTGGAAGCGCCGGATATCGGCCAGCTGTTTCACTCCAGTCTGAAGCTGATTTCAGACCGGCTTCGTGAGCAGAAGTTGGAATGGCGCGATCTGACGAAAGATCAGTGCCGGCATTTCTCCTATGAAGCGGTGGAACGGCTTGCGCCAAAGCTGCAAAAAGAGATTCTGCTCAGCTCAAACAGACACTTTTATGTGAAGGAAAAACTGCAGAAGATCGTCACGCGTGTTTCTGGCATATTAAGCGAGCATGCGAAGGCGAGCGGTTTCGTCCCGGTCGGTCTTGAACTCGGTTTCGGCGGAAGCGGACCGCTGCCTCCGCTCACTTTCACGCTGAAAAACGGCTGTACGATGGAACTCGTCGGACGGATCGACCGCGTGGATAAAGCGGAAAGTTCAAAAGGCCTGCTGCTGAGAATCGTTGATTATAAATCAAGCGACAGGGGGCTTGATCTGGCTGAGGTGTATTACGGGCTCGCTCTGCAAATGCTCACATATCTTGACTTATCGATTACACATTCTGCGGATTGGCTCGGCATGAAAGCGACCCCGGCAGGCGTTTTGTATTTCCATATCCATGATCCGATGATTCAGGCCAGTCTGCCGATGGGGCTTGATGAAATCGAGCAGGAAATTTTCAAGAAATTTAAAATGAAAGGCCTTCTCCTCGGTGACCGGGAGGCGATCAGCCTGATGGACACGACTTTGGAGGAAGGGCGTTCAAATATCGTCAATGCCGGTTTGAAAAAGGACGGGTCTTTAAGATCCGACTCAGCCGCGGTCAGCGAACAGGATTTTCATCTGCTGACAGACCATGTGCGGCGGACATTTGAACAGGCGGGCGAAGCGATAACGGACGGGCTTGTGTCCATTACCCCGTATAAGCTGAAAGATAAGACGCCTTGTACGTACTGTGCGTTTAAATCGGTGTGCCAGTTTGATGAGTCGCTTAAGGAAAATGAATACCGCAGCCTGAAAGCGGAAAAAGACGGCACCATACTGGATTGGCTGAAAAAGGAGGCAGATGATGATGCAAATTCCTAAACCGAAAGACAGCATATGGACGGATGACCAATGGAGCGCAATCGTTTCTTCCGGCCGCGATATTCTTGTCGCTGCCGCAGCCGGATCAGGTAAAACGGCCGTGCTCGTGGAACGGATGATCAGAAAGATAACCGCGGAGGAAGATCCGGTTGATGTTGACAGGCTCCTTGTGGTGACCTTTACAAACGCCTCAGCAGCGGAGATGAAGCATCGGATCGCGGAAGCATTAGAAAAAGAGCTCGCCAAAAATCCGGGATCTCTGCATATCAGACGGCAGCTCTCTCTATTAAATCGCGCGAGCATTTCGACGCTTCACTCTTTCTGTCTGCAAGTGCTTAAAAAATATTATTATATGATTGATCTTGACCCCGGTTTTCGGATGGCTGACCAGACGGAAGGCGAATTGCTCGGAGACGAAGTGCTTGATGAGCTCTTTGAAGATGAATACGCAAAAGGGAATCAGGCGTTTTTTGAGCTTGCGGACAGATATACGACAGACAGGCATGATCTGGATCTTCAAGACCTTGTCAAACGGGTGTACGAGTATTCCCGGTCGCATCCTGACCCGGAAGCGTGGCTGCAGAGCTTTGTCCGCCTGTATGACGTGACGGAAGAAAGCAAAATGGAAGAGCTTCCGTTTTACCAGTATGTGAGAGAAGATGCGGAAATGGCGCTCTTCGGGGCAAAACAAAAGCTTGAGAAGGCGCTTGAACTGACAAAAGCGCCCGGCGGGCCGGCCCCGCGCGCTGATCATTTTCTGGATGACCTTCAGCAGATAGAAGAGCTGATCAGCTGCCGGCATGACTTCGATGCGCTGTATGAACGGGTTCCCGCAGTCTCATTTAAGCGGGCGAAGCCGGTAAAGGGTGATGAATTTGACAAAGCGCTTTTGGACGAAGCGACCGATTTGCGAAACGGCGCGAAGAAACTGATCGAAAAGTTAAAGACCGATTACTTTACAAGAAGTCCGCAAGATCACTTGAAGAGTTTAACAGATATGAAGCCTGTCATCGAAACGCTCGTTCAGCTCGTGATATCGTACGGAAAACGATTTGAAGCGGCGAAACAAGAAAAATCAATTATTGATTTCTCAGATTTGGAACATTACTGCCTGGCAATTTTAACTGCAGTTGATGAAGAAGGCCGGCGGGTGCCGAGCGAAGCGGCCGTTTATTATCAAGACCAGTTTCATGAAGTTCTGGTTGATGAATATCAAGATACCAATCTTGTGCAGGAGTCTATCCTGCAGCTTGTGAAAAGCGGGGATGAACAGGCGGGAAATCTGTTTATGGTAGGCGACGTCAAACAATCGATCTACCGTTTCAGACTTGCTGAGCCGCTGCTGTTTCTCGGGAAATATAAAAGGTTCACAGAAAGCGGGGAAGGCGCGGGGCAGAAAATTGACCTGAACCAAAATTTCCGCAGCCGTTCCGATATTTTGGACAGTACGAATTTCTTGTTTAAGCAGCTGATGGGCGGAAAAATCGGCGAAGTGGACTACGATGAACAGGCGGCATTGAAGCTCGGCGCATCGTATCCGCCGAATGACGCGGCAAAAACGGAACTGCTGCTGATTGACAGCGCTGATGACGCAAGCAGCTCCGAGGATGCCGAAGACTTTGAAACCGTGCATTGGGAAGCGAAAGCGATAGCCGGGGAGATCCGAAAGCTTGTCTCATCTCCGTTTAAGGTCTATGACGGGAAAACAAAAACACACCGGAATATCCAGTACCGGGATATCGTGATTTTGCTGCGCTCCATGCCGTGGGCGCCGCAATTAATGGAAGAGCTGAAAAACCAGGGCATTCCGGTGTACGCCAATTTGACGTCGGGTTACTTTGAAGCCGTGGAGGTGGCTGCGGCGCTTTCAGTCTTGAAGGTGATTGATAATCCGTATCAGGATATTCCGCTTGCTTCCGTGCTGCGCTCGCCCATCGTCGGCTGTGACGAAAATGAACTTGCGCTGATACGCCTTGAAAAGAAAAAAGCGCCGTTTTATGAAGCGCTGAAAGCATATATAGCGAACGGTGACAGGCATGATGAACTGTATCAAAAACTGAGAACCTTTTATGACAGTCTGCAAAAGTGGCGGTCATTTTCGACGAATCATTCGGTGTCTGAGCTGATTTGGGAAGTATACCGCGATACCGGATATTTTGACTATGCAGGCGGCATGCCCGGCGGAAAGCAGCGCCAGGCCAATCTGCGCGTCTTGTATGACCGGGCGCGCTCGTACGAAGCGACGGCGTTCCGCGGGTTATTCCGCTTTTTGCGGTTTATTGAACGGATGCAGGAGCGCGGCGATGATCTGGGGACCGCCCGTGCGCTCAGCGAGCAGGAGGATGTCGTTCGGCTGATGACGATCCACAGCAGCAAAGGACTTGAATTTCCCGTCGTTTTCACCGCCGGACTCGGCAGAAGTTTTAATATGATGGATCTCAACAAATCATACCTGCTTGATAAAGAGCTCGGTTTCGGCACGAAGTATATTCATCCGGAACTCAGAATCAGCTATCCGACTCTTCCGCTTGTGGCGATGAAGAAAAAGATGCGCAGAGAGCTCTTATCCGAAGAATTGCGCGTATTGTATGTGGCGCTGACCAGAGCGAAGGAAAAGCTGTTTCTCGTCGGTTCCTGCAAAAACCGGGAAAAACAGCTGGCCAAATGGCAGGCCCAAGCAGACCGGGCTGATTGGCTTCTTTCTGAATTCGACCGCTATCAGGCGTCATCTTATTTGGACTTTATCGGGCCGGCGCTCATCCGCCACCGTGACATGGAGGCGCACAGGACGCCGGGACTTTCTTCGACTGAGGATATCTTGCGCGACCCGTCGCGTTTTCACATCCGGATGCTTCAGCAAAGTGAATTGCTGGAAGAGAATCCAAAAGAACGTGCTGAAGAAAAGAGCAAACGTCTCAAAGCGATACAGCAGGGCGAGCCGATTCCTGGTTCGTTTTCATTTGATGATGAGGCGCGCCGTCTGCTTGAATGGGAATATCCGTACCGAGAGCTGACGGCTATCAGAACGAAGCAGTCAGTTTCTGAGCTGAAGAGAAAGCAAGAATACGAAGATGAATACAGCGGCCGCTCTCTCATCAAACCGTCAGGAGACACGCTTTTATACAGGCGTCCCGGTTTTATGATGAAAAAAGGGCTGACAGCCGCCGAAAAAGGGACGGCGATGCATACGGTGATGCAGCACATACCGCTGACGCACGTTCCGACTGCCGAAGAGGCAGAGCGGACGGTCCGGATGCTTTACGAAAAAGAGCTGCTGACAGAAGAGCAGCAGGAAGCCATTGATATAGAAGAAATTGTTCAGTTTTTCGGAACTGAAATCAGTAAAGACCTTCTCGGAGCGCTGCGGATTGACCGGGAAGTGCCGTTCAGTATGGCGCTTCCGGCCGGCGAGGTGTACAAGGATGCCGAAACGGCCGGTGAACCGCTGCTCGTGCAAGGGATTATTGACTGCCTCTACGAAACTGCGGACGGTCTCTATTTGCTGGACTATAAAACAGATCGGATAGAGGGGAAATTCCGGAACGGATTTGAAGGCGCGGCTCCGATTCTGCAAAAAAGATATGAAACACAAATCGAATTGTATACAAAAGCGGTTGAACAAATTACAAAAACGAAAGTAAAAGGGCGTGCGCTCTATTTCTTCGATGGAGGTCACGTTCTTACACTGTAACAAGATCCGAAGCTCCTTTTTGGAGCGGATCTTTTTTTCTATCAAAAAGTGAGGTGAATGCGGTATGCGCATTTTACATACAGCTGACTGGCACCTCGGCAAAACGCTGGAAGGCAGAAGCCGGCTGAGCGAGCAGGCCGAAGTACTGGAAGAGCTGAATACCATTGTCAAGGAAGAAAACATTGATGCGGTCATTATGGCAGGGGATGTATTCGATACGGTCAACCCGCCTGCGCTCGCTGAACAATTGTATTACGAAAGTCTTTCCGCGCTTTCTGACGGCGGAAAACGCCCGGTTGTCGTCATTGCCGGAAACCATGACAATCCCGACAGGCTGGCGGCGGCTTCTCCGTTAACAAATGAGCGCGGTATTCATTTAATCGGCTATCCGCGGACAGAACCCGTCCATATTGAGGTGCCGTCGGCGGACGAGCTGTTAGCCGTAGCCGCGCTGGCATATCCGTCAGAGGCGAGATTAAACGAAGTGCTTTCTGATACGTTTGAGGAAAAGCTTCTTCGCGATCATTACGATGTGAAAATCAGAGAGGCGTTTGCTCACATGTGCGGGCTGTGCCGGAACGATGCCGTGAAAATCGCGGCGAGCCACATTTATGTCGCGGGGGGAAATCAGACCGATTCAGAGCGTCCGATTGAAGTCGGGGGCGCTTACACGGTCGCCGCTGACAGCCTGCCGGCTGATGCGGCTTACGTGGCTCTCGGCCATCTCCACCGTCCGCAAACGATCAAGCGCGCCAAGACGGCTGCCCGTTATTCAGGCTCTCCGCTCGCATACAGCTTTTCGGAAGCCGGTTATGCCAAATCGGTGACGGTGGTAGAAGCGAAGCCCGGCGGAGAAGCGAAGTGGGAAGAGATTTTCCTGTCTTCCGGTAAACCGCTCGTCAAATGGAAAGCGCAGGGGCTGAGCGAGGTTCACGGCTGGCTTGATGAAGGGCGTGACCGGAATGCCTGGATCGATCTTGATATCCATTTGACGGATCAGCTTTCTCTCGAGGAAATTCATCGGCTGAGAAAGGCGCATCCCGGCTTTATCCATATCAGGCCGGTTTTTGAAGAAAAAGAGATCGAAAATGACCGGATTGAAGTGAAACACACATCAATTGAGGATCGATTTAAGAAGTTTTATGAAAAACAAACGGGCGGCGGCGAGCCGGATGAGGAGATGGTCAAGCTGTTTTTAGAGCTTGCGTCAGCAGATGATGAGGAGGATGCGACATGAAGCCGATTCTGTTAACGATAAAAGGGCTCCACAGCTTCAGGGAGGAACAGACCATTGATTTTGCCGGACTGTCAGGAGCCGGGGTGTTCGGGATTTTCGGGCCGACCGGAAGCGGAAAATCGTCGATCCTTGATGCCATGACACTCGCTTTATACGGAAAAGTGGAGCGCGCCGCAAATAATACGCACGGCATCCTGAATCATGCCGAAGATCAGCTCGCCGTCTCATTTACATTCGCGCTTCAATCCGGCCACCGGGTTTCCTACAAGGTCGAGCGCGTTTTTAAGAGAACGGATGAAACGAAAGTAAAAACCGCCCTCTGTCGGCTGATTGAAATCAAAGACGAACAAACGGTGCTGGCCGATAAAGCGAATGAAGTGAACAAAAAGGTAGAGGAGCTTCTTGGCCTGACCATTGACGACTTTACAAGAGCCGTCGTGCTGCCGCAAGGAAAGTTTGCCGAGTTTCTGTCGCTTAAAGGCGCGGAAAGAAGACATATGCTCCAGCGCCTGTTTAATCTGGAACAGTACGGGGACAGGCTTGTCAAAAAATTGCGGCGGCGGGCGCAGGAAGCGGCAGCGAAAAAAAATGAAATGCTGGCCGAACAATCCGGCCTCGGAGACGCAGGAGAAGATGCGCTGAAGCAGGCTGAACAGCAGTTTCACGAAGCGAACGAACGGCTTGAAGCAGCTGAGAAGAAACGGGTCCGGGCAAAAGAGCGTTTTGAAAATCACCAGGAAATTTGGAACTTGCAGACAGAAAGAGATGAATATGAGCGCCGGGAGAAAAAGCTTGAGGAAAGACGCCCGTACATCACGGATTTGACTGAGCGTCTTAAAGAGGCGGAAACAGCTCTCGCCCTTGAGCCGTACGCAGACCGCTGCACCGAAGCCGTCCGCCGGAAGCAGCGAGCCGAACAGGAACACGAACTGGCCAAACGGAAATCAGAGGCGGAAACCGTTTCATTTACCCGGCAAAATGAAGCCTATGAAGCATGGCGGGCCCATAAGGCCGAACAGGAGCCGAAACTTGTCAAGGAAGAAGAGCTGTATCAAAGACTTTCAGCCATTGAACAAAAACTGCTTGAAGCGAAAAAAGAAGCGGAAAAAACAAATGCGGAGCACAGCAAAAAAGAGGAAGAATACGAAGCCGCCTCGAAACAGCTGGCCGCAGTGAAAGACCGCCTGACCCGCGGTCAAAACAGGCAGAATGAGCTGAAAGAAGAGCTGAAAGCAGTTCAAGTGACCGCCGATGAACGGAAAAAATGCCAGACCGCAGCACAGCTGGCGGCAGGCTTTCAGCAGACACAGGAACAAATCACGAAAGAGCGGGCCAATCTGACAACGCAGCTGAAAAACGTGGAGAAGCTCAACGGAGAAAGCGAGTCGCTCACAGCGAAAGCGAAAACGGAAGAGGAAGACATTACGCGCGCTTATCAAACGCTGCAAACCGTTTACCATATGGTCTGTGAAACGGAACGTTCACTGAAAGCCGCAGCCGAACGGGCTGAAAAAACGCAAGCCGATCTCCGCAGGCGCTCAGAGGAAGCGAGAACGGCTGCATTAACAAAAGAATTATCGGAAAAACTGATCGAAGGAAAGCCTTGTCCTGTATGCGGCTCGACGCAGCATGACCGCCCGCGTTCCGCTCATGAAACATTCTCGCCTGATACGGCTGTGCAGGAACATTTGGAGCAGGTGGAAGCGCTGCTTTCTGAGGCGGCGGCTCTTTCTCAGGAAGTGCTGACAGCCAAGGTTGCATTAGAAGAACAGTCGGGACGTTTTACCGAAGAATGTCCGTTTCTGCAAAGCGCCCGGGTTCCGGAGCTGGAAGCCGCTTCTTCCATCAGCGGACGTCCGCTTGATGAAGCGTTCAGCGCCGTCCGCTTGGAATGGAAACAAATGAAACAGGATATGCTGTCGGTAAAAGAGAAGGTCACAAGACTGATCAGCGCGCATCAGCAGACGGTGAAACAAGCTGAGCAGCTTGCCGAACGAATCCGCTACGAGGAAAAAGAAGCCGACCGTCTCAGACATTCATTAGAAGAGCTTGAATCGCTGTCAAAAAGCCGATTGAATCAGTACAACGAAGTCTGCGGTGATATTCCGCCAAACCGGATTGACGCCTGGCAGGCTTCGATAGATGAGAAGGACAGACAGGCAGAAGGATGTGAGAAGCGCATTGAAACAAGCATCGCATTCCTCAAGGAACATGAAGAGGAGAAAGAACGCCTGCAGGAGATGAAGCATCGGCTTGAACGGGAACGGCTCGAGCTTCACTATGCGTCTGAGCGCCTGCAGCAGGTGATTGACGGATATGAACAAGAGCTCGGAACAGCAGCTGAAGAAACATCAATTTCCGCAAAGCTTGAAGCGGTGCGGCAGGAATTACAGCTGTTAAAATCAAAAGAACAGTCCCTATTCGATGCGCTGAAGCAGGCGCAGCAATCGCTGAATGACGCAAAAGGCCGGGAATCAGGGAGTCTCATGTCACTCAGGGATGCTGAGGCCTCTCTTGAGAAAGCGCAAAACGACTGGCGCGTGAGGTCAAAAGACACCGGGTTTACCGAACCGGACCAAGTTAAAAAAAGTCTGCTTCCGCAAGGGCGTGCAGAGGAAATGAAAAAAGAAATTGATGAGTTTCTGGACACCTCCAAACAGCTATCGGCAAATATCAGCCGTGTTACTGATAAATTAGCCGAGCGCCGGATATCGGAGGAAGAATGGACAGCATCCGTTTCTCTGCTGAAGCAGGCAGAGGCTGAGTCAGGCGCCGCCATGGAGGAAAAAGGAGCACAGGCAAAAGCCTACGCGGTTATGCAAAAACAGCATAAGCGCTTTAAAGAGATTGAAGCCGAACTGAAAAGCTGGCAGACACAGATTGACAGGCTTGATAAGCTCCAGTCTGTATGTAAAGGCAATACATTCGTCGAATTTTTAGCGGAAGAACAGCTGGAAAGCGTGGCTCGGGACGCCTCTGCCCGTCTCGGAGCGCTGACAAGGCAGCGGTATGCCATATTAGTCGATTCAGAAGGCGGTTTCGTCATGCGTGATGACGCGAACGGAGGCGTCAAACGGCCCGTATCAAGCCTTTCCGGCGGGGAGACGTTTCTGACATCGCTGTCGCTTGCGCTTGCCTTGTCCGCCCAGATTCAGCTGCGGGGGCAATACCCGCTGCAGTTCTTTTTCTTAGATGAAGGATTCGGGACTCTTGACCAAGGGCTCTTAGACACCGTTGTCACAGCGCTCGAAAAGCTGCAATCGGACAACTTATCCGTCGGAGTGATCAGCCATGTGCAGGAGCTGAGAGCGCGTCTGCCGAAAAAATTAATCGTTCATCCGTCCGAACCGGGCGGGAAAGGCACCCGGGTCACATTGGAGATCATGTAGAAAGGAGAAGGAATTATGGCCGATTCTGCCGAGGGCACATGTGAATTATGCGGCCGCCATCATGTGCGGCTGACGGAGCACCACTTAACGCCTAAGGAAGAAGGCGGGACATTCCTTCCGACCGCAATGCTCTGCATCCCTTGTCATAAACAGATTCACGCGCTCTATACGAATCAGGAGCTTGCGGCAAGGCTCGCGGGAATAGAAGAGCTGCGGCGTGACCCGAAACTCGCGCGGTTTGTGAAATGGATCAGAAAACAGCCGCCGGAAAAGCTTGTAAAAACAAAAAAAGCAAATGAACGAAAATAACGCTGAACCAAAAGCAGCCCTCTTCTGAAAGAGCGGCTGCTTTTTAGGCGTTTCCGACCACATTTTGATCGCTGACATCGGGGTCTATATAGTTTGTCGCATTGACAACGTTGTTTAATAACAGGAAATCTCCGGTATTGCCTGCTCCCGAACCGAGCGCAGATTTAGAAGAGCTTTTTGGAGAAAGGTAAAAGGAATCACCAAAGTTTACGACTCCGCCCGATATGGAATTGATAGCTATAGGTCCGGTAATTGCTGGCATAAACGACACCCTTTATAGAAGTCTCACCGTCATTATATGTCAGAGCTGCTGTGATTGTGAGCTTGGCGTGAAGATCTGCCTAATATGTTTCAGCCGCGAATCTCCCAGAACGATCGACGTCGATCCGATTTGAACCACGGACGCTGACGATACCCCTTGAACTTTCACATTCCTTACTCGAATTGAAGGGTTTTCATGGCAGAATGCGCTTTGGACTCCTGTTTCCGGTAACGGCATGACGGCCGGCTGCCGAAAGATCTGGTATTCTTTTTTGTTAAATGAGCCTTCATCATCTCTGTATACAGCAAGACTACGCTGATCGGCCAATACTTTGATCCGCATATTGATTTCATTCGTATCGCCTGCTTGAAAGACACTCGCAATCCCGACTGAATTGATTTTGGCGTTTCGGAGGCGTGAAATGCGCTTTAACATTATTCCGGCGCCAGCGGCACATAAGGCCCGATAATAAGAGATTCCGGAGGCGTGTCAAAGATGGAGGACAGATAGACGGAATCGGTGTCGCCGATTAATAATAAGGAAGAACTGGATACACCGGTAGACCGGATGTCGCCGACTTCAATATTCCGGTTAATCACTGTAAAAATCATGACGGATCATCACCTTTCATTTCACCAGGTATGTGTTTAATAAAGTGCTCGACGGCCCTGACAATATCACGCTTCACATGTTCGGCAATCTGCTCGGCATATTGCGCGGGCGCCGTATTTTCTTCTTTCGGGACATGGGACAGATAATACTGAATCCGGCTGTCCATCTGCTTTCTGATATCTTCAATAATATGATATTTGTTCGCTTCGTCCAGCCTGCTCTCATACTGAGTTTCGAGCTGCTCTAAAAGCGCGGGGATTTCTTCATTCAGGTACATATCGACGTTTTGACGGATTTGCTGCATTTGCTGGCCCGCCTGTTCCTGCTGCATCATTCCGACCTGCGGAGATGTCTGGCCGACTTCGAAGTTTTGCACGGCATTCGGATCAGTCGGATTCAACCCGATATTCAGCGTTCCTTCCAGCCGTTCAATTTTCAGCTGATCAAATTTATACTCGAGCCGATCGATTCTTGTAGATGGCTGCTGCTTCAGCGTTGAAATTTCATTTTGGAATTCTTTCAGCTGCCGTTCGAGCTCCTGAATCTGCTGCGCCTGCTGCTGGACGAAAGAATTTAAATTCTGCAGGTAGGATGAAACGGATTGATCATACATGACATTCACCTCGCGTCTCGTTTCCTTCATTAAAACTACCGGCTTGGCGGCTGGAGCGGTACAAATGATGAGGTGCCGGGACCTCCCCCTGTTGTTACAGCCTGCTGCCCCGCGGTGACAGGCGGCGCCGGCTCAACATAACTCCCTGTGTTGTACAGATTGGAAAGAGATTTAATTGAACCGGCGCTTCCGATTTGCAGTATGGAGGAATTGCTGACAGATTCTACACGCATGTAATTGATATGGATCGACTGATTGACGTAAAAATTCATACGGCGCCTCCTTTATGCGTTTCCTGCCATCGGCTGATCGATTACATCATTATCGTACACATTCGTTGAATTCCTGTAATTCGTCAGTGTGAGATTGTCTCCGGTATTGAAGCTGCCCGCTCCGGCAAATGTCTTAACCTCTGCTTTTGGAGAAATGGTGATGCAGTCGCCTATATGAACGACTCCGCTCGTACCGACGGCATTAATTTTAAACGCTCCGACAATTGCGGGCATACGAGCACATCCTTTTCGTGAAGATTTTCATGACTGCACTCCAGGAGCTTATCTGGGCTGCCTGCCTAAAATAGCTTATGACAAATGCACATTTTTGTGAGCGGAAAAAACTTTAGACGTAAAAACACCGGCGCTTTACGCATGCCGGGTCTTATACATAAATGATACAGATTTATATACATATCACGTTTATGAGAAAGCCTCTTTTTTTTCGCGGCCGTGCTGAATCTGTGCGGCCGGGTTCGGCCCGCTGTCTTTCGTTTGTTGGATGAGCCCGCCCCGGCACCCGTTTAAAAGGCTGTCCAGCTCCTGGCTGCACCTGATGGTCTCCGTCGCATTGATTCCGAATTTTTGCGCTGTCTCGAATAAAGTTAATCTTTTTTCTTCAATTTTGTTCATCGTGTGATCTCCAATTCTCGATTATTTTGGAAAACATAGGATGATAATAGTATAACCCATTTTGGCCAAGAAGGTTTTATTTCGTCAATATGACTAAAAAAGTGACAATTTTTGATACTCTTTTACACTTATTTTCAGCCTGTTTAAAAGAGGGATTTCCCGCCCGGAGGAAGAATACATAAAGGAATGCCAGATTTAAAAATGATGGGGGATTAACATGAAATTTGCGACAGGGGAACTGAACAGCCGGAAATTTGTCGGTCTGATTATTGATGATAACAAAATTTTAGATCTGCAAAAGGCTGAAAAAAAATTGTTTGAACTTGAGACGATTCCGGGTTCGCTGATCGAGTGCATTCAAAAAGGAGATAAGTTTGTCGCGCATGCCGGACAGCTTGCGGAATGGGCGAAAAAACCGAATGACGAGTCGGGTTCATTTATGTATGCGCTGTCTGACGTAAAGCTTTGCGCGCCTATTCCGAGACCTTCAAAGAACGTGATCTGCATCGGGAAAAATTATCGTGATCATGCCGTTGAAATGGGGAGTGAGGCGGATATACCGGAGCATCCCATGGTTTTTACGAAAGCCCCGGCTGCCGTTACAGGACACGGAGAAACAGTGAAGAGCCACTTGGACGTAACGGAGCAGCTTGATTATGAAGGGGAGCTTGCGGTAATCATATCAAAAAGCGGATCGCACATCTCCAAAGAACATGCGCTTGATCATATATTCGGCTATACAATTGTAAATGATATCACAGCACGCGATCTGCAGAAAAAACATAAACAGTTTTTTATCGGCAAAAGCCTCGATACGACATGCCCGATGGGCCCGGTCATTGTACATAAGTCGGCCGTCAGCGATCCGCAAAGCCTGAAAGTTGAAACGCGGGTGAACGGTGAACTGCGCCAATCAGGATCAACGGGTGACATGATATTTCCGATAGCTGAATTAATCGAGACGCTGTCAAAAGGAATGACGCTTGAAGCCGGTGACATTATAGCGACGGGGACGCCGTCCGGTGTCGGAAAAGGATTTAAGCCGCCGAAATTTTTAAAGCCGGGGGACCGTATTGACATTACAATTGAACCGATCGGCACGCTGTCGAACCAAATCGGATAATTGTGTGTCTTTCGCACGATTGATAATGCTCCGATCGGCTTGTTGTGGTACCATAAGTGAGGCAGATTGATCTGATAGGGGGAATTGAACATAATGACACATTGGCATATTACTTCATGGGTCGTTGCGCTTATCCTGGTGTTTGTCAGCTACGGGCTGTACGGTGCCGGAAAAGCGAAGGGCGCAAAAATTACGCATATGATTCTGCGCTTATTCTACATTATTATTATTCTGACCGGAGCTGAGCTTTTTGTCCGTTTTGCGAATTGGAACGGAGAGTACGCCGGAAAAATGCTGCTCGGCATCATTACCATCGGACTGATGGAAATGCTCGTCATCCGTAAGAAAAAAGGCAAATCAACCGGCGGACTGTGGATCGGTTTTATTATCGTGCTCGTCCTGACGGTGCTGCTCGGCCTTCACTTGCCGATCGGCTTTCACGTATTTTAATCAATCGCTTGAAAAACCCGGATGCATCCGGGTTTTTTAGTTGCGCAACTGTGCCGCTGAATGAGAAATGCCGTGACAGGGGGATGTTGATGAGGCGAAGGAGATGTGCAGGATGCCAAAAGCATCAATCACTCTTGTTGCCGTAAAAGCTACGGCTGTGAAGGGTAAAAGCAAACGCCGTTCGTCAATCAGCGTGAAAAACAAAGCTGGATACATCAGGCAGCACCTATTTAAAAGGTGCCGCCTGTTTGTTACGCGGTGCCGTCTTGTCTTGCCGCTGAATACATAATGGAGCGCCGCCCGTCAGATGCCGTCCATTCAAATCTGTCGTGTTTACCCGAGCTGCCGCGGTGATGCTGCAGGGCGCATTGTGCGTCATCCGCCGAGAAGTGATAAAACGAAACGCCTTCACCGGAAAACAGCGCCTGATTGTAGGAAAATACGCAATCATATACAGACAGGCCGAACCCGTGCAGATGGCTGAGAAACAGCAGAAACGTTTCATCGTCCAGCGAATCGAGCAAGGTTAACAGCGGCCGTTTGACCGCTTTTTCATAACGGATTTCTTCCCCGCCGAGCAGGGGGATGGTGTCTGCGCCGATTTCGGCCGCACCGCCGCAAATCCGTGCCGGCTGCCATCGGCCGTCGTGTTTCATCAATACGGCTGCGTTTCCTAGACTGTCTGCAAGCAGGATATCGCCTTCATCGTTTTCGACGAGGCAGATGCCGTCCTCTATCATCAGTGTGCCGTGCCCCCATTTGTTTTTTTCTGAGAAAAGCTGTTTTCGTTTCATAACCGTGCCGGTCTCCTTTGTTTGTTTCTTCTCTTCCGTTCTTTCCAAATCGGGCTTGTCTCATACAACTCTTAGTGGGACAAATCAACTATCTGAGTTTCTTTGCATAAACTGGGTAAAGTGCTGATAGAAACGAATTTGAAACCGACAGAAACGGGATTGGAGCTGATATCACATGTGTGGAATTGCGGGTTGGGTCGATTTTCAAAAGCAGCTCGTCCAAGAGAAACATATTATGAACAATATGATAGACACTCTTTCAAAACGAGGGCCTGATGATTCAAACGTCTGGGGAGAGCCCCATGTTTTATTCGGACATAAAAGACTTTCGGTCGTTGACATTGAAGGCGGCCGCCAGCCGATGGCCTGCACGCATCAAGAGGAAACGTACACCATCATTTATAATGGCGAGCTGTATAACACGGAGGAATTGCGGAAGGAGCTTCAGGCGAGGGGCCACCGTTTTGAGAGGACCTCTGATACAGAAGTGCTGCTGCACAGCTATATTGAGTGGCGGGAGGAGTGCGTGGACCGCTTGAACGGTATTTTCGCTTTTGCCATCTGGGATGAAAAGCGCAAGCGGCTGTTCGGGGCAAGAGACCGGCTCGGCGTCAAACCGTTTTTTTATAAAGAACACGGCTCTTCCTTTCTGTTTGGATCGGAATTGAAAGCCATCCTTGCTCATCCTGATGTGAAAGCCCGCACAGACAGCGGCGGACTTGCGGAAGTATTCGGACTCGGGCCGTCCAGAACTCCGGGCTGCGGGGTGTTTAAAGGAATTTACGAGGTGCGTCCCGCCCATGCGTTCACTTTCTCAAAGGACGGTTTGTCCATATGGCGTTATTGGAATGTAAAGAGCGAAAAGCATACAGACAGCTTCGATGAAACCGCCGCTCACATTCGGTACTTATTTCAGGATGCAGTGACACGCCAGCTCGTATCTGACGTGCCGGTTTGCACATTTTTATCAGGGGGGCTTGATTCGAGCGCGATAACCGCGATAGCCGCCGCTCATTTTGAGAAACAAGGAAGAGATCCCCTTCATACTTATTCAATTGATTATGAGGAGAACAGCAAATTTTTTAAAGCGAGCGCCTTTCAGCCGAATGATGACGGCCCGTGGATCGATAAAATGACAAATGCATTCGGCACACAGCATCATAAGTGCGTGATTACGCAGGATCAGCTGGTTGAACATCTGGAGGAATCCGTTCTCGTCAGAGACCTGCCGGGCATGGCTGATGTTGATTCATCGCTATTATGGTTCTGCCGGGAAATTAAAAAAGATTTTGTCGTGAGTCTTTCCGGAGAATGCGCGGACGAAATTTTCGGCGGATATCCGTGGTTTCACACCGCGGCAGAAGAAGACGGATTTCCTTGGATGAGGTCGACTGAGGAGAGGGTCACGCTCTTGGATGAAAAGTGGCAAAAACGGCTGAATCTTAGAGAATACGTGAATGCGAGATATGAAGAAACCATTGCGGAAACGCCGCTGTTAGACGGTGAGACGGGAACAGATAAAGCGAGACGGCAGCTGTTCTACTTAAATATGCTTTGGTTTATGACAAATCTGCTCGACCGCAAAGACCGCATGAGCATGGGCGCAAGTCTTGAAGTACGGGTGCCGTTCGCCGACCACAGACTTGTGGAATACGTTTGGAATATTCCTTGGGAAATGAAAATGCATGGCAGCCGGGAAAAAGGCATTTTGCGGAAAGCGCTTGAAGGACTGCTTCCTGAAGATATTTTGTACCGCAAAAAAAGCCCTTATCCGAAAACGCATCACCCGAAATACACGCAGGGGGTCACAGAATGGCTGAAAACGATTTTGCAACAGAAAGATTCCGTGCTTCACACCCTGCTTGACAGAAAGAAGCTGGAAATGCTGCTGGAGACAGAAGGTTCATCTTTTCAGGTGCCGTGGTTCGGCCAACTGATGAAAGGCCCGCAGCTGATCGCCCATCTTGCCCAGATCCATACATGGTTTGAGGCGTACCGTATCGATATAGAAGAATAACAGTGCCGCGACCGGTTTCCGCTGAAGGATATCGGTCTTTTTATTGTGAAACATATGGTACACTAAAAAACAGAGGAGTGATACCATGACCGAATATGAAACATGCGCCCAGCTTGCCGAGGCGCACTTTCCTTTATATAAACGGACTTTCTCATCCCTGCCGCCAAAAAACAGGCGGGCCGCATGGGTGGTGCTTGCTTTGTTTCACGAAGCTGATCGGCTTGATGTGCAGGAACTTGGAGGATTTGAACAGGCGGCACAAGACTTTCTGAACGGGGCACGCGCCGACGGCTTTTTGTGGGAGGCGCTCACCGATGTGCGGCAGCAATTTGCGCTTGAAGAAGAGCCGTTGCGTGAGTTTATCGCCGGCCACATCTCTGACAGAGAAAAAGTAACGTATCAAGAGTTTGATGACCTGCTGATGTACGCGGGCCAAACAGGCGGAGCCCTCGGCCTGCTTCTGCTGCCGGTTTGCGCGCGCCGGAACCAAGAGAAACTCCGCCATGCAGCCGTTTCATTAGGAGCAGCCATTCAGCTGACCCGGGTGCTTCTGGGGGTCCATACGGATGAGCGGGCGAAAAAGCGTCTCCCGCGCCAGGTGATGAAGCAATTCGGCTATACGGAAGAAGAGCTGGAGAGCCATACCGTCAACAAAGCTTTTATGAATGTATGGGAGTACATCGCATTTGAGGCCGAGGCGTATTTCGAGGAGGCGTCTGAAGAGCTGGAGCTGTTTCCGTTATACTCAAGGCCTGCCGTTACCGGTTTGCTGGCACATTACCGGTCAGAGCTCGGTGACATGAGAAAACGGCTTTCGCAAGCATAAAAAAACGCCCGGCTTCTTAACGAAGCTCCGGGCGTTTATGCAATCCCTTTTTGAATCCAAATCCGCGACCGCCATCTTCTGTACATAAGAATGCCTCTGACCCATTCATCCGCGATAAATGAAATCCAGATGCCCATAAGCCCCAATCCGAAATGGATGCCGAACAGATAAGCGAGAGGCAGTCCGATACCCCACATGGAAATCATCGCCATGTAGACGGGGAATTTTGCATCTCCGGCAGCCCGCAGCGAGTTGATGATAATGACATTAAATGAACGGCCGGGCTCAAGAATGATCGTCATGGCGATCAGCATGCTCGCCGTCGCAATAATGTCAGGGCTGCTTGTGAAGATTCCGATCAGCTGCTTTGAAAACAAGGTCATGATCACGGATGTCAAAGCGGCAATGCCAAGCGCCCAGTACAGACTTTTCATGCAGCGGTCATAAGCGTCGTCAAACCGTTTGGCGCCGATATATCTGCCGATCAAAATCTGTGTGCCCTGGCTGATCGCCGTTCCGAACAGCAGGATAAACATGGTGATGTTTTGTGTATAAACCTTTGTTGTAAGCGCCTGAGCGCCCATAATGGCGATAAAATAAGTGACAACCATTTGTGAAATGTTGTAAGACAGCTGTTCGCCGGCAGACGGAATCCCGATTTTCAGGAGTTTCCGCAAGTGCTCTTTATGGACGTGAAAAATCTTTTGCCATGTCAGACCGAGTCCGATGCGTTTTTTGACGATTACAATCATCGCGATCAGCCCGATGATCCGCGCAAAGGACGTTGACATCGCAACACCGGCGACGCCTAACACCGGAAGGCCGAGCGGCCCGAAAATGACAAGAAAGTTTCCGGCAATATTTAAAATATTCATCCCGATCGTAACGAACATCGTATCCTTCGTATGACCGTAGCTTTTTAAAATGGCGCTGAACGTCATAATCAAAGCCTGAATGAAGGACAGCCCGCCGACCACCTGCAAAAAGACTTTGGCATCCGGCATCAATTCATTGGAAAGACCCATCACATGAAGCAGCGGAACGGCCGCAAAAAATATGGCGGCGCTGATGGCGAGACTGATGACAAAGTTCGCTCCTATTGATACATAAGCCACTTCCTGCGCCTCTTTTTTCTGTTTAGATCCTAAAAACTGTGAAATCACAATTGTCGTACCCGTTGCGATAAAGCTGAACATCACGATAATTAAATTTAAAATCTGATTGCTGACACCCACGGCCGCCACGCTGTTGTCAGAGTATTGGCTAAGCATAAGAGTGTCGGCGTTTCCCATAAACATATATAATGAAACCTCAATAAATATCGGCCAAGTCAGCGCGTATAATGAGAGTTTGTGATCAGAGGATTGTTTGAATGCAGCCCGTTTTAAAATCGCTTGTTTCATTTCTTTTAACCCCTTTCCTGAAAAAATCAACGTTTAAAAGTGTACCTCCATTTTCTTATAATAAAAAGGGAGAGAAACGAAACTTCTTGCAAAAATCCGACTTAAAAAGGAGGGCCGGAAATATGTCCTTTCTCGAGTTCACAGTCCCTCCGTTCCCGGTCTTTATCGCTGCGGGAGAAGGAGTGTTCAAAAAAGGCGAAACCCATGTGAGACGGGTCTTCCCGGTGTTTGATCTGCTGTATGTGAAAGAAGGCGTCCTCTACATTACAGAAGACGAAAACGCCTTTTCCGTTGAAGCGGGAGAATACATTCTGCTTTCTCCCGGTCTTGAACATTACGGAACAAAAGGCAGTGAAGAAACGACATCTTATTCGTGGCTTCATTTTGAAGGAGCGGATTATGAGATGACGGAAACAACCGGGAACAACTGGTCGGAGCTGAGGCGAAAAAAAGGGAGCTTTGAAGAGCCGTCCCGCTACCGGCTGTCCCTGCCGCAAAAAGGGAAGGTGAGACGCCCGCAGTTTATGGCCGGGCAATTCAGTGTGCTGACAGATGACAGCGCCGAGAACTCCGACCTGCCGCTCAGAAAGCAGATTCTGTTTGAAGAGCTGCTGCTCCATTTTCAGAAAGAAGCGTTCCAAATCCCGTCCGCAAAGGAAAGAGTCGCATGGGAGGCCGCCCGGTACCTGCAGGAGCACTATCAGGAGAAAACAACCATCAAAGCGCTCTCTTCGGCACTTCATTACAACCAAGACTACGTGACCCGCTGCATGCAGCAGGTGCTCGGCGTCACGCCCGGCCAGTATACGAACAAAGTCAGAATGACGGAGGCGAAACGTCTTTTGTCCGCAACCAATGACAAAATGGGGACGATCGCAGACGCCATCGGCATGGAGGACCCAACCTATTTTTCCAAACTGTTTAAACAGATTGAAGGCATTTCGCCGCTTGAATACCGCAAATTCGTAAGCCGGAAAACGGACTGACCTAATACCAGAGAACAGAAGAGGGATCGGTAAGCATGAAAATGACAATTTACGACGTGGCCGAAAAAGCGGGCGTCTCCATCTCGACCGTCTCGCGGGTCATCAACAATACGGGGAGGATCAGTGACAAAACCCGCCGGATGGTGCTCCGTGTCATGGAGGAGATGGACTATCATCCGAATGTTCACGCATCCGCTTTGACGGGCAAAAAGACGAATATGATCGGCCTGATCACCCCGGACATTTCAAACCCGTTTTTCGGGGAACTGGCGAAAAGCATTGAAGACAGCGCCGGTGTACTTGGGTTTCATATCATTATCTGCAGCACCGATTATCAGCCTGAAAAAGAAACGAAGTATTTTTCGATGCTGCGGCAGAAGCAGGCGGACGGCATTATATTCGCGACGGGACTTGATCATGATGACAGCGTCACGGCGCTTGATGATATTGTGAAATCGGGCATCCCGCTTGCGATGATTACGCAGGATAAACCGCTCGCGCCGATGGACGTCGTCATTATCGATGACTTTCTCGGCGGCTATACGGCGGCTGAGCATCTCATATCTTTAGGCCATGAAAGAATCGCCTGTATCGTCGGAAACGGTTCGACCACGGGTGAAAGAGACAGAATCAAAGGTTTTCAAAAAGCGTTGCGGGAAGCGGGGATGACACTAGATGAATCGCTGATCATACCGACGGAATATTCGCTGGAAAGCGGAAAGCAGGCAGCGGGCGAGCTGTTTGACAGAGACCTTCCGACCGCCGTTTTCGCCTTTAATGATGTCTTGTCATGCGCGGCGATACAGGCGGCGCGCTCCCGGGGCATTCGGGTGCCGGAAGACTTGTCCGTCATCGGCTTTGACAATACCGTTCTCGCTGAAATGACGGCACCGCCGCTCACGACGATTTCTCAGCCCATCCGCGAAATGGGGCGGCGTGTCGTTGAACTTCTCATTGATGAGATTCAAGGGAAGAAAAAAACAAAAAGCAAAATCATTTTATCTCCGGAACTCGTCATCAGGCATTCTACCGCACCGGTAACGCGCCCTCAGCAATAAGGCGCGTTTTTTTCTGTGAAAAACATTGTCAAACGAGCGAAAAGCATTGTAAAATTAAAACAGCTTTGGAGAAAGCGCTTGCGCAAAGACTGCGGATTGCAAGCAAAGAAAGCCAACAGCTTGAGTTATAAATAAAGCGCTTTCAAAATAATAATTTCTGTTTAATAAGGGAAACCGCTTGCGCCATTGCGGCATGCGGCCTCAAGAAAAAAGGAGCGGTGATAGATGACAGATCAAGTCAGATGTGCGGTGCTGGGATTAGGACGATTAGGGTATTTTCATGCGAAGCATTTAGCCGGCGAAGTTCGGGGAGCCGAACTTGCGGCCGTCTGTGACCCGATGAAGGGGAAGGCGGAAGCGTGTGCGAAAGAATTAGGAATCGCCAAATGGACGGAGAGCCCGTATGAACTGCTGGAAGATCACACGATTGACGCCGTCATCATTGTCACGCCGACAAGCACACATGCGGAAATGATCATGAAGGCTGCTGAAGACGGCAAGCATATCTTTGTTGAAAAGCCGCTCACCCTGAGTCTTGAGGAATCGATTAAAGTCATGAAAAAAATCGAAGAAACGGACGTCATCTGCCAGGTCGGTTTTATGAGGCGGTTTGATCCGGCATACGCCGACGCGAAAAGAAGAATCGACGCCGGGGAAATCGGCAGACCCATTTATTATAAAGGATTTACAAGAGATCAAGGCGCACCGCCCGCGGAATTTATCAAACATAGCGGAGGGCTTTTCATTGACTGCTCGATTCATGATTACGACATCGCAAGATATCTCATGAATGCCGAGGTTACGTCCGTGAGCGGGCACGGGAGGGTTTTAAAGCACCCGTTCATGGAGGAGTGCGGCGATGTCGATCAGGCATTAACGTATCTTGAGTTTGATTCAGGCGCGGCCGGCGATGTGGAGGCAAGCCGAAATTCTCCGTACGGCCATGACATCCGCGCCGAAATAATCGGGACGGCGGGAAGCATTTTAGTCGGCACGCTGCGGAACAGCCATGTCACCATTTTAACGGAGTCAGGCAGCAGCTACGAAATTATTCCGGATTTTCAAGCCCGCTTTAAAGACGCTTACCGTCTGGAGCTTGAGCACTTTGCCGAATGTGTGAAAAAAGGGGAAACGCCGATTGTGACAGACATCGATGCCGCGATTAACTTAGAAATCGGGATCGCCGCGACGGAATCTTTTAAAACCGGAAGGCCTGTAAAGCTTACCCCGGGCGCCCCCAACTATGCCGGATTATGATAGATTCGAAGTGAAAAAGCAAAGGCACGGGAGGCCTTTGCTTTTTTATGATTCGTATGAGAAAAAAATGTAGTCAGTCGGCACACCTTTATAGCCCATTTGGTGAAGCATCGCGCTTATATTGCCGCGATGGTATGTGCCGTGGTTCACAATATGCCGGATCACATCGGCATATGTCGTCTGGAGCGTTCCCATGCGCGGATGAGAAATGGAGATCGGGCCTTCCGTGTTCTCCAAGTCTCTTAAAAATTCGCTGTATTCTTTGTCCAGTTCAGTCATTCTATGTTCAACCGCCTCAAAATCTCCGTCAAGCTTTTCAAATTGATCAAACTGCGAGACGATTTGTTCGTAAGTTTCTCCGTAAAGCACGTGAAGCCAAATGTAATCCGCCCGGTATATATGCACAAGCACGGCGTTCACAGTCGGAAAAACACTATCCAGTTTCTGCTGTAAGCTTGCCGCGGGCAGGCTCTTCAGATGCTGAATAACTTGCTCATTTGCCCATCTGTGGTAGTGATACAGCTTTAAAATGTCTGACATTCCAATTCCCCCTCTTCCTACCGGTACATTCAACATGACCTGGCCGAATTCCTTTTATCGAAACAAAAGCGCCGCAAAATAAAAAGCAGCACCCCACATCACCAATGCCGAGCATTGATTCAGGATGCCGAGGAGCCGGCCGCCTGTATCCGCCGTTTGGACGAGCCGTCCCGCGAATGCCAGTCCGGCGAACCATACCCAGGAAACCATGATACAAGCACCGGCAAACAGCCATTTATCAATTCCCGGATAGGCGGCGGAGCTTGTGCCGATGACACTGACAGTATCCAAAATCGCATGCGGGGTCAAAAGGGATACCATGGCGGCCGTGACCGCCTGTTTTTTTGCCGTGAAAACTGTTTTTTTCGCCTGTTCGGCCTGCGGTTTGCTTCTCCAAGTCTGCCAGCCTAAAAAACTGAGAAACAAAAAGCCGCCTATAAGCATGACGGTCTGAAAAACGGGAATCTCTGCAATAATCATTGACACGCCTGCGACGGCCGCGCTGATGAGAATCGTATCGCATACCGCCGCGGCAATCACTGCGGGAAACGCCTGCCACACATGTTTTTGCCAGGCTCCCTGCTGAAAAATAAACACGTTTTGCGCGCCCAATGGCAAAATAAGGCCGAAAGCGAGCATCACTCCGTGAAGAATGGCATTCATATCGTAAAACCCTCCAATCGTCAACTACATCTCATTGTAGCCGCACTGTGTGCTGATGTCTCCGGCCATTTGGCTGGTACTTAAACCAGCCAAATGTATAATAAATAAAGAAGGAGGGATGACGTATGAACAGCTGGCGTCCGGATCGGGAGTCGCACATACCGCTTTATCTCCAGATCGAACAGCATATAAAAGAAAAAATACTTCATGGCGAATGGACCATTGGCACGAAAATTCCCTCACAAAGAAAGCTCGCCGAGGAGCTTCAGGTCAACCGAAGCACAGTGACGGCAGCAGTTGATGAGTTAATCGCCCAAGGTCTTCTGGAAGGAAAAAGAGGGGGAGGCACAAAGGTCGTCAACAATACGTGGAGCATCATGGCAGCGGCTAAGCCCCTTGATTGGAGCACGTACGTTACATCGGGGAGTCATCAGCCGAATTCATCCTTGATTCAGGCCATTAATCAAAACGAGCCGCGTCCGGATCTGATCAGGCTGGGGACGGGTGAGCTGAGTCAAGAGCTGCTGCCTGAGCAGGAGATGGGCGAACTGTTCCGTGAAGCGGGAACTAACATTTTGGCGCTCGGCTATGAAGAACCGAAGGGCAGCCTGCAGCTTCGGCAAAGCGTCGCGGAACATTTGAAAACAAAGGGGATTCACGCGTCCCCGGCATCCATCGTAATCGTCTCAGGCGCGCTGCAGGCGCTTCAGCTCATTTCAATCGGGCTGCTAAAACCAAACTCCGTCATGCTGACTGAAAACCCGTCGTATCTCCATTCCCTGCGTGTGTTTCAATCAGCGGGCGTCAGGCTTAAGGGAGTGCCGATGGATGGGAGCGGAATCAAAACGGATCATCTTCCCGCTTACCGTCGGCAATACGAAGCGGGGCTGCTGTACACCATTCCGTCATTCCATAATCCGACCGGAACGGTAATGTCACTCAAGCGGCGGAAGGAACTCATCGCGCTCGCAAGAAATCACCGTCTGCCTGTCATTGAAGATGACGCATACGGTGATATATGGATCGATAAAGAACCGCCGCCTCCGTTAAAATCCATGGACGGTGAGGGGAATGTACTGTATATCGGCACGCTGTCAAAAACCGTAAGCCCGGGTCTGCGCATCGGATGGGTCGTCGCCCCTGAGCCGGTTGCAGACAGGCTCGCCGATATTAAAATGCAGACGGATTACGGCTCCAGCGCTTTATCTCAATGGGCGGCATGTCAATGGCTGTCAAGCGGCCGCTATGAAGAGCGTCTTTTGCGTCTCAGAAAGGAACTCAAAATCAGGAGAGATGCGGCATTGTGTTTTCTTGAAAGATACGCGGGAGATATTGCGGAGTGGCGGGTGCCGGAGGGGGGCTTTTATATTTGGGTCACCTTTCATAAAGCATTTTCCGTTCAGACGCTTTTCACCCGTGCCTTGGAGTCCGGCGTGCTGATCAATCCGGGAGCTCTCTATCTTCCCGAAGACCGGCAAAGCCTGCGTCTTTCCTATTCGTACGCATCTTTACCGGACTTGGAAAAAGGCATTCAAACGATAGCGGATATTGCCCGCCGTTTCGTTTAATAAAAGATCACGTCACAATGGCGCCGAGCGCTTCTGCGAATGTAACGGCATGAGACGGAGAGATGCGGCATCCTTTCAGCTTATCAAGCGAGACGTGCAGATGATCAAATGTGCACGTGCTGATATCCATATTAAAAAGAGACGTGCCGATGAAGTTTGCGCCGTTCAAATCACAGACGTCAAGATCTGTGTATTCAAGAACGGCATCATTCCACTCACTTTCTGAAAGGCCGCACGAGTCAAAACGGACATGCTTCATATTGGAATAGCTGAAGGAGCTGTAATTTGCGAGGCAGTCTTCAAACCGTACATGACGCATGGCGGAATCCGCCAGATTCAAGCCGAGAAGTTTTGAATGCTGAAACGCCGTTCTATGGATGATGCTTCCGCTGAAATCAGCGTTTGAGACATCGCATTTGTCAAACAGGACATCCGTACATTCCATATGTCTGAAAGAGATATCCGTAAAAACGATGTTTCTGAAAATGACTTTTTCGGCACGCAGGCCGTCCAGTTTGCCGTTTACGATGCCGTTTTCAATGATGACTTCTTTGAGCTCCTCATCCTGAAGCGCTTCAGTGAAAGAAAGCACCGGCAATTCTTTCGGGATTTTCGGTTTTTGGATCGTATTCATCTCATACTCCCTTTTCTAAACATAATAGCTGAAATCGGCAATTGGCAGATATCGCTTTCTGCCTGCCATCCTTGCTATTGCGTAATGTACAAAGGGTATTAAAAAAGCGGGAGGGCGTCAATAGTGTCGCATATAAAAGCAGACGTGACATTCAAGGTAATGCCCTTAGAGACATGTGCCCAAGGGCTTTTGTCTGTTTCAGGCGAGTTCTTTATACATGATCACATGCGGGCCGATGCCGGGTATGTCAAAGGGGCTGCCAGTGCTTTTCCAGCCGAGCTTCTCGTAATATCCCTTCACGTGACATCTGGCGTTGCACCAGACAAGCGCCGCCCCCATATCTGCCAGTTTTCGTTCCGCATAGGCGATTAACGTGCTTCCCGCTTTTTGCGTCCGGTATTCTTCAAGCGTCGCCATGCCGCGCAGCTGGTAGGCGGGCGCCGCCTGTAAAGCCTGCTGGTTCTGCGGGTAGAAAGAAGCGATGCTGATCAATGTCCCGTCGTAAAAACCTCCGAGATGAAATGCTCCTTTGACGCTGTCCTGATCATATTTACAATCCTCAATCGTCTGATGGGGGCGCAGCACGCTGTGTCTGATGGCGTATGTGTCTTCTGCGGTGATGGGTTTTACTTCAACCATAAAAAATCCTCCTTTGCTTGATTCTTTTTCTGTATCGTACCATGAAAAAGCCGCCTGTCATATCAGGCGGCCTCTTCCGCGTCAATGCAAATATACATCAGCCCGCTTTTCATCCTTTTGCTTAATATAAGCTGCAAGCTCTGATGTCAAATCAGAACGGAGAAACGGGGTGATTAAATAAATTCCGTTAAACAGTTCGCACGCCGTGTCGAGAAGCGACTTGGCGATGGCGAGGCCTTCGGCTTTCTGCTTTTGCTTGTCTTCGCCGGCGAGCGCCATTTTTTCCCGGATGCTGTCTGACAGCTTAATGCCCGGGATCTCATGATGAATGAACTCTGCATTGCGGCTGCTCGTTAACGGCATAATTCCGATATACACCGGTGTTTTGAGGTGTTTCGTTTCATGATGAATGTCAATGAGCTGCTGCTCCGAGTAGACAGGCTGGGACACGAAGTAGTCAGCTCCGCACTCGATTTTTTTCTCCAGCCGTTTTACTGCTTTATCAAGATGGCGGACATTCGGATTAAATGCTCCGGCTACGGAAAAGTTCGTTTTCTTGCCGAGCGGTTTCCCTGATAAAGAAATGCCCTCGTTGAATTGCTTAATCAGCCTGATCAAGTCAAAGGACGTTAAATCATAGACGGAGGTAGCCCCCGGAAAGTCGCCGATTTTTGAAGGATCACCCGTGATGGCTAAAATGTCGGTGAGCCCGAGCGTATCCAGCCCCATTAAATGTGACTGAAGGCCGATGATGTTGCGGTCTCTGCATGTAATGTGAACGAGAGAACGGATATCAAGGCGTTCTTTCAGCAATGAACCGCAGGCGGCATTGCTGATCCGCGGTGTCGCCAATGAATTGTCGGCGAGCGTCAGCGCTTCTATGCCGGTTTCTTTTAATTCAGCCGCCGCTTGCAGAAATTTGTCAAAATTCAATTTTTTCGGCGGATCAAGCTCTACGATAATTGACCGTTTTTGAGCGGCGATTTCGTTTAAACCAGGCTCGGTCCGTTCATTCCGGACGGAGATGATTTCTTCTTCCCGTCTGATTTTCACTTCTTTATCAGTGACGGGAGAAAGTCCGCGGACCGCTTCAGCCATGGCTCTGATATGGTTTGGCGTCGTACCGCAGCAGCCGCCGATAATGCGCGCGCCCTGAGTGCGGAACTGTACGGCGCTCTCCCGGAAATAGGCATCGTCCGTATCATACACAAGCCGGCCTTCTTCTAAAGACGGAAGGCTGCTGTTCGGGTAGACCGATAAATAAGCGTCACGGAAAATCGGCACTTCGGTGAGCGCTTCAATCATGTGGTACGGGCCGAGCCGGCAATTGATTCCCGTTATGTCAGCGCCGAGATCGGCAATTGACCTGAGGGCTTCCCGAAGCGGCGTTCCGTCCTGCAGCACGCCCTGTTCGTGCATGGATACGTTCAGCATAATCGGAAGTTCCGTTTCTTTTCTCGCTATCTTCAGCACTTCGCGCGCCTCTTCTAAATCATAGTATGTTTCCAGGAGCAGACCGTCCGGCTCTTCGTGAAGCAATAAATAAAGCTGCTCCCGAAAGCTGCGTTTAATCTCCTCCAGGCTGTAGGCGTTTTTGTTAAAGGTGCGGATGCCGCCCATCGTTCCCAATACATAAGCGCCGTCTGAGGAAGCGCGCGCGATTCTGACCGCCTCCTGATTGATTTTTTTCGTTTCATCCTCAAGTCCGTATCTTGAGAGCTTAATAAAATTTGCGCCGTACGTATTTGTCTGGATGATGTCTGCCCCGGCTTCGACGTAAGCCTTATGTATCCGCTTGATTTCCTCGGGCTTTGATACGTTCAGTTCCTCAAAACATCTGTCAATGCCGTAGGAATAGAGGAGAGTGCCCATCGCGCCGTCTCCGATTAAAATCCGTTCTTTTAAGTCTTGTAATAGTCCCATTGTTTGCCTCCTTCGTCACATTCAGCAAGGAAAAAAGAGAAATAAAAAAAGTCTTCTTAAGAAGAAGACTTTGTAATCATTTGTCTCTCTTCTTATCTTCCAAGCTGTTTTTAGCTTGCTGGATTTAGCACCTTGGTCATGGTTTGGGTTAAACCATTACACCGGTTGCTGAAGCGTCGTCGGGCCAGTCCCTCGGCTTCTCTTGATAAGAACGTTCATATAATTGTCATGGGTTTCCAAAACTTAACTGTGAAAATCCCTTTCTCCAAATTTACCGAAAATAGAGACAATAATCAATAGGAATCACATAATTTATCTAAAATTAATAAATTGAACGTCAATCGGCAGGTCTGCCCCGCGGACGGCTGCAATAATCTGCTGCAGATCATCTTTATTTTTTCCGGTGACGCGCACTTGGTCGTCCTGAATCTGCGACTTGACCTTCAAGCCGGAGTTTTTAATCACAGCGTTGATTTTTTTGGCGTTGTCTTTATCAATGCCCTGTACAAGCTTCGCGCGCTGGCGCACCGTGCCCCCTGAGGCATTTTCGATTTTACCGTATTCAATGTTTTTCGTCGGCACGTCCCGTTTGATCAGCTTGCCGCTCAGCACATCTTTGAGCTGATTCAGTTTAAACTCGTCATCAGAAATCAGGACAAGTTCTTCCTTTTCTAAAGTTACATCGCTTTTCGATCCTTTAAAGTCATAGCGCGTGCCGATTTCTTTCAGCGTCATCTGAATCGCATTCTGCACTTCGGGAAATTCAACTTTGGATACAATATCAAAAGAACTTTCTTTTGCCATGAGAAAACCTCCTATAACATTTCACTTATGAGTTGATTATAGTAGAATAAAGAGAAATGTCCAACTGCATAAAGCATGAATTTATGCATATTGGAAAAAATGAGAAAAACATCAGCCCCATACGGGCGAATCAGGAAGGACGATAACATGAGACCAGGGCAGCAGCTCACGCTTAGTATAGATCACCAAACCGATTTCGGTTATTTTTTAACCGACGGCGAGGATACGGTTCTTTTACATAACAGTGAAATTACAGAGGATATTGAAGACAGAGATGAAGTGGACGTATTTATTTACGTCGATCATCAGGAAAGACTCGCGGCGACGATGAAAAAGCCGCTTATCAGCTTTTATGACTACGGATGGGTGGAAGTGACGGACGCTGTGGAGGATATGGGCGTATTCGTCGACGTCGGTCTGTCAAAAGACGCGCTCGTCGCAACGGAGCACCTGCCTCCGTACAAATCCGTCTGGCCGCAAAAAGGCGACAGACTGTATTGCATGCTGAAGGTGACAAGCCGCGGACGCATGTTTGCCAAGCCGGCGCCTGAGGATATCATCAGTGAATTATTTACGGATGCAGAGGAAGACGTCATGAATAAAGACCTGACAGGCACGGTGTACAGACTGATCGCATCAGGCTCTTTTCTGATAACCGATGAAGGCATCCGCGCGTTTATTCACCCTTCAGAAAGAAAAGAAGAGCCGAGACTCGGCAGCCGCGTGACGGGGCGTGTCATCGAGGTGAAGGAAGACGGCTCCGTCAACATGTCCCTGCTGCCGAGAAAGCAGGATGCGCTTTCGGTTGACGCGGAGGAGATTCTGACCTATCTGAGATCAAGAAACGGCGCGATGCCTTACGGAGACAAAAGCGATCCTGACGATATCCGCGAACGATTTCATTTAAGCAAAGCCGCCTTTAAGCGGGCGCTCGGGCACCTGATGAAAAACGGCAAAGTGTATCAGAAAGACGGCTGGACATACGAAAAACAATAAATTTTCTGCAAAAACATCGGTGAACCAAAACCGGTGTTTTTTATTTTCTCAAAAGCTCCTATATCCCTCATTTGTTTATCAACCTGCCGAACATACATATTTTATTGAAATAAAATATTCTGACATCCGAACCGATATATAACTATAGAAAAAAACAAAAGGAGAGTTTCAATGAGAAAAATGGCGATATTTGCGGCTGTACTGCTGCTTGCGCTCAGCACGGCGGGATGTGCCGGCAAATCCGAGGAGACGGCGGCCGAAAAAACGAAAACAATCGGCATCATGCTGACAGACAACGGCCTCGGCGACCAATCATTTAATGATTCAGGCTTTCAAGGTTTGATGAAAGCAAGAGACGAGCTCGGCATCACATTTGATTACAGAGAAATAAAAGACACCGGTACGTACGAAAAAGGACTGACCCAGCTTGTCCGGGAAGGCAATGATGTTGTTGTGGGGCTCGGTTACAGCATGCAGGCGGATTTAGAAAAGGTCGCCAAAAAATATCCGAAGCAGCGGTTTGTGCTGATTGATTCCGTATCAGACCTGGATAATGTCACCTCCGTCACGTTTAAAGAGGATGAAGGAAGCTTCTTAGCCGGAGCGCTGGCGGCTATGACGAGCAAAACCGGCACGATCGGATTTATCGGCGGTTCAGATGCCGATGTCATTAAACGGTTTAAGAAAGGCTATCTGAAAGGCGCGGAATCAGTCAAACCGAACATCCGCGTGCTGTCGGAAATCAGCGGTACGTTTGATGATGATAAGCTCGGGAAGCGCATCGCCCAAAACATGATCCGAAAAAAAGCCGATGTCCTGTTTACGGCGGCCGGCTTCACGGGTGTCGGCGCACTGAAAGAAGCGGAGGCGCGAAAAGTATACGCCATCGGTGTTGACAGCGATCAATATTACACCGCCGAGCACGCCGTTATCTCTTCTTTAGTGAAAAACGTCGACCATGTCATCTATGAATTGGCGAAAGATTTAAAAGACAACAAGGAGATCAAAAGCGGTGAGATCGTTTACGGACTGAAGGAAAACGGCATGGACTTAGCCAAGATCAGAGTTGTCAAAAACGCAGGCGGGCTGACGAAAAAGATCACGGATATGAAAAACAGTCTGATTGAAAAAGGAGGCGATCTGAAGTGACATTACGGACAAGGCTGCTCGTTAACGCAGCCGTTACGATGATTTGCTTCGCCGCCGTCATCGGCTTTACCATCGTAAACATGATGAAGATTCAGGCTTCAAATGAAGATGAAGTGGACGCGCTGTTAAACGTCCAGGAAGCAAAAGCCGACCTTAATACGTTAAAAGAAAGCATCACCGGCTATTCCTATACGCTCGCAGACGCCCAGAAAGAAGATGTACGAAGCTATATGAAAAGCAGCTCAGACAAACTGGCGGCGCTCAAAAAAACGATGAGGGACGATGCGGACAAAGCCGCTTATGACAAACTCGCCAAAAAATACGAATCATGGCAGGCGGAGGCGGACGCTGCCCTTGATTCGAAAAGCCCGGCTGAAGCGACAAGGACGGCGGCCCGCATCAACGGTCTCCTGAATGATATTTATATGCTGAATCTGAAAAGCCGGGATCACTATGAAGACATGCAGAAGCAGACGGCTGACCAGATTCAGTTTATCGTTTACAGCGCAGCCGTGCTGACCATCGTGATACTTGCCGTCACCGTCATATCTTCCATCAGGCTGACGAAGAGAATTGCAGGGCCGATCCGCCGCATGGCTGAAAATGCCCGCCGTATTGCAGGAGGGCACCTTGCTGTTGAAATGCTTGATTATAAAGGGAAGGACGAACTGAAAGAGCTGAATGACTCATTCGGAATGATGGCTGAACAGCTCCGCACCTTAATTCAGGCGATCGGAGAGGTCGGCCGTGAAGTCGAGACTTTTGCGGAAGGTTTGACGAAGGAAAACCAGACGCTGAAGGACATGACCGAGCAGGTGTCCGTATCGACGGAAGAAATGGCGCAAGGCTCCCAAACCATTTCAGAAGATCTGCAGCATGCGGTGCAATTCATTGAACAAATGGATGATCATTCAAAGGCGAACGCCGAACGTTCAAAACAAACGACGAGAAGCAGCGAAGAGACGATTGCTGCGGTGGCTGCGGGGCGAGGTGCTTTAGCCGAGACCAAGCAAGCCATTGATAAAAGCAATGAGACATCAAAAGAGATTTCCGAAGCCGCCGATCTCTTCATAGAGCATGCGGCAGGCATCAGTATGATGGCGCAGACCGTTTCCGACATTGCGGGCCAGACCAATCTGCTGTCCTTAAACGCCGCAATCGAGGCGGCCAGAGCAGGCGAGGCCGGAAAAGGATTTGCCGTCGTTGCCGAGGAGATACGGAAGCTCGCAGACGGATCAGCCAAAGCGACCGCGCAGATTTTCGATATGGTAAAGCAAATTGAAGACGGCATCACATCCATTACCGGAGCTGTCACGACCGGCGTCGCTTTAGCGGACAGACAGCAGGAGCTGATGGAGAAAACGTCAGAATCATTCGCCCATATTGAACAAAAAGCCGCCCATATTAAGGCGGAGCTTACTCAATTGGACGGACGGATCATCGAATCGAAACAGCTTGGTGAGCAAGTGCTGCATCATGCAGAAAGCATCAGCGCCGTCGTTCAGGAAACGGCTGCAGGAAGCGAAGAGATTTCTGCCTCCGCGCTTGAGCAGCTGTCTTCTTTTCATAAAATGGCGGAAAGCGTCAATAATCTGGTGAGCCTGACAGAGCGGTTAAATGATCAGGTCCGCCGGTTTACTTTGTAACAGACATCCGTGCGCAAAAAACAGCCCTCTTTCTTCTAAGACAAGAGGGCTGTTTTGCTTTTACAGATGGTCCGGTTTTTTGGAATTCTGGTTTTTTCCCGCCTGCCGGTTTTTTTCGGCAAGCCGGTTCTTTTTCTGATTTACGGCGTTATTGTCCAACGGTTTTTTGTCATCATCTTTCATGCGGCAAAGCCTCCCTTCTGTCCGTTAGGATGCCCGCCCGCATTGAAATTATGGCTTCAGGAAAAAAATCGCGAGCGTGCCCGGCCCGGAGTGGGCGCCGATCGCAGAGCCGATTGAATGAAGAATGATCTCTTTCGGATGGAACGCTTCTTCAATCATTTCCTTCATCCCAATCGCTGTCTCTTCATTATCTGCATAGCTGATTCCCACGGTTTGATCTGCCCAATCGCCGCCTTCTTCCTTCATCATTTCTATAATCCGTTTAAACAGTTTCTTCTGTCCGCGCAATTTTTCGAGCGGCACGAGCCTGCCGTCATCCACATGCAGAATCGGTTTGATGTTCAAAAGCCCCCCGACAAAAGCGGACGTTTTTGAAATTCTGCCGCCCCGCGCGAGATAGGCGACGTCATCGACCGTAAATATATGTTTCATCCGTGCGCAAAAGTTCTTTACAGACGTTTCGATTTCTTGTATTGTATTCCCGTTAACACAGAGTGTTTGCGCGTGCATCACCGCGAGGCCGCAGCCCAGTGAAGCGCATTTGGAATCTACAATCCGTAAATCAAAATCGGGAAATTCCTCTTTTACTTCATTGGCGATCATTACGGCCGTCTGATAGGTGCCGGAAAGACCTGAGGAAAAGGCGATGTATATCGCCGGTTCTCCCAGTTCTGCGTATTGTAAAAATACTTTTTTTATCGTATCCGGTGATGCCTGGGATGTTTTCGGAACTTTCCCGTCCCGCATCGCTTGAAAGATATGATCCGCCTGAATGGTGACCGCGTCCTCATATTCGTTTCCGTCAAGTGTTACGTGCAGCGGAATGAACCCGATCCGGTTTTCTTCAATATAAGATTTCGGCAGGTCAGAGGCGCTGTCAGCAATAAGGTGAACTGTCATCATAATTCCCTTCTTTCCGGTTGGTGAGAGTATGCCAACTATATCATATAAATTTGGCAAAATAGTGTTCAAAACTTTATTTTAAGGGAAAAGCTAATAATGAAAATGAGCGGAGGAGCAAGCCATGGTACTAGAACAAGTAAAAAAATTAGCAATCGTCGTCATCGGCGCGTTTCTGTATGCGGCGGGACTGAATTTATTCCTGATACCGGCGAATGTATATGCCAGCGGTTTTACCGGTGTCGCCCAGCTGCTGTCAAGCGTCGTTGATCAATACGCCCCCTTTTATATTTCGACAGGAGTTCTCATGTTCCTCTTAAACATTCCCATCGGTGTGTTAGGGTGGCTGAAAGTCGGCAGATCATTCACCGTATACAGCATATTAAGCGTAGCGCTGACGTCCGTCTTTATGGGGATTCTCCCGGAAATGAGACTGTCACACGATATTCTTCTGAATACCGTATTCGGAGGAGTCATCTCAGCTATCGGCATCGGTTTAACGCTGAAATTCGGCGCTTCGACAGGCGGTCTTGATATCGTGTCGATGGTGCTGGCCAAATGGAAGGATAAACCGGTCGGCACATATTTCTTCATTTTGAACGGGATTATCATTTTGACGGCAGGATTATTGCAAGGATGGGAGAAAGCATTATATACCCTTGTCGCTCTGTATGTCACAACAAGGGTGATTGACGCCATTCACACGCGCCACATGAAACTGACCGCCATGATCGTTACAAAAAAAGCTGATGAAATCAAAGAAGCGATTTACGGGAAAATGGTCCGAGGCATTACGACGGTGCCGGCAAAAGGCGCTTACACAAACGAACAGAAAGAAATGATGATCATCGTCATCACGCGGTACGAATTGTATGACCTTGAGAAAATCGTGAAAGAAGTCGACCCGAAAGCCTTCACAAACATCGTGCAAACGACGGGGATCTTTGGTTTCTTCAGAAAAGACTGATAGGAGCGGATAGAATGAAGTGGCTGTTTGGCCTGTTATTGCCGGTCATTTTATTGATCGGATGCAGCAGTCAATCCGGGCAGAAGGAGCCCGCTGAGGAGGTATCCGGAGAGATGAATGAACAGCAAGCGGAATTAGCCGTAAATCCTGTGCAGACGGATCAGCAGATCGAATTTCAAATGTCTTTAAAAAACAAAAGCGAAAGCCCGATCGATTTCACATTCAGCTCAGGGCAGAAATTCGAACTGACCGTACATGACCAACATCACAAAGAACTGTACCGCTATTCAAAAGACAAAATGTTTACTCAGGCGTTTCAGACCGTGACCTTAATGCCGAATGAAACGTATGACTTTTCAGATGTGTGGAAGAACGTGCCCGGTCCGGGAACATACACGGTGACGGTGACGTTTTTAGGGAAGTCCGATCAGATCGGAAAAAGACTGAAAACGGTAAAAACATTTGAAGTAAAATAAAAAAGCGGCGCCCTCATCTCAAACGGGGCGCCTTTTTTTATTGCAATTTCTCCAGCTGATCCTGAAATTGGTGCAGCTGCTGACGTTCTGCATCCGTCGAATTGGCGTACGCGGAAGACACGGCATTTTTGGCGCGTGAGACAGCTTTTTCCTGGTCGCCGTCCTCGAAACCGTTAGCAATCATGATGGCCTGCTGGACAAATGACTTGGCTTGAGAAAACAGTTCGTTTCTCATTAAAAGTCAACCTGCCTTTCAGCCGAATCTTTTGCTGCATCATGCTGTGCTTCCTCTAATGTAGACCGATATGGAAATCTTGCGTCATGAAGACTGACAGAGTCCTTGCCTTGCTGAATAAACCGTTTTGATTTGTTTCGTTTACCCATTGCAATGTCCCCCTTCCATATTTAGACGAGATGAGTCGTCTGTTTTAGTATGGGCGGAAGGCTTTGTGTTATGAGCGGGAAAACCTCACAGGGAGAAATAGGATTTTAAAAATTCGGCGATTCCGTCCGCTTCATTTGAACCCGTGACGCGATCGGCGGCCTGTTTGACTTCATCCGTGCCGTTTCCCATCGCTACGCCGCACCCGGCAAATCGGAGCATTTCAAGATCGTTGTCTTCGTCGCCGAACGCGATGATCCGTTCTCTCGGCACTTGGTAATAGTCGCTGATTTTCTTCAGGCCGACCGCTTTATTCATCCCGTGTTTAATAATTTCAATCACATGCCAAGGAGCCGCCCATCTTCTGTGGTCAATGACCTCGGCGTGCACATCGGATAAATGCGCGCGTATGTCCGCGACGTCCTCTTCCTTCGCGTGAATCAATACGGACGTCACATCCTCTTTGACCGTTTCGCGCAGATCGCCGAATGTGACATTCGCCGTATTCATATGAAACGCCTCAATTAAATGCTCATCATGATAATGGAAGTACACATCATCAATGATCTCAGCGAGCACATTATGTATTTGGTAGGTCTCTGTAAGTTCGGCAAGCTGTCTGACCACATCGACAGATAAAGACGTGTGGTAGCGTCCCCATGACTCGTCTTTCGGGTGGTGGACAAACGCTCCGTTAAAATTGACAATCGGCGTTGTCAGCCCAAGCTCGTCATAATACATCGAACTGGAACGGAAAGGGCGGCCGGTTGAGATGCAGACATGATGGCCCGCTTCTTTCAGCGTCTGAATCGTCCGTGCCGTTTCAGGGGAAATGGTTTTATCATCTTTTAATAAGGTTCCATCCAGATCTAAGGCGATGAGGTAAGGTTTTGTCTCCATAAATAACTCCTTTTGTCATATAATTTGCTGTTTTTCTCTTATGTACAGTGTAGCTTTTTACCATCTTTATTGTCTACATGTTACACTTATGATTATGGTTATCCTAAGGAGGGAGTCAACGTGATTCTTATTGATCATCAAACCGTATCAGGCATTCCGTTTTTACATATTGTAAAAGAAGAAAATCGGGACCGTCCCGCTCCCCTTGTTTTCTTTATTCACGGTTTTACAAGCGCGAAGGAGCATAATCTTCATTTCGCTTACCTGCTTGCTGAAAAGGGTTTCAGAGCCGTGCTGCCGGAAGCTCTTTACCACGGTGAACGCGCTGAACGGCTGTCAGCAGAAGAGCTCGCTGTCCATTTTTGGGACATTGTCTTAAATGAAATCGAAGAGCTTGACGTGCTGAAAAAGGATTTTGAAGCGCGCGGTCTGATTGAAGACGGGCGGATCGGTCTTGCGGGGACGTCAATGGGCGGAATTACGACATTCGGCGCGATGGCTGCGTATGATTGGGTCAAAGCCGGCGTCAGTCTGATGGGAAGCCCGAACTATACGGCATTTTTTCAGCAGCAGATTGACCACATTCAAAAGCAGGACATCGACATTGACGTCACAAAAGAACAGGTCGATGAACTGTTTGCGCGGCTCAAACCGTTCGATCTCAGTCTGGAACCGGAAAAACTCCGCAGCCGCCCGCTGCTGTTCTGGCACGGCGTTCAAGACAAAGTCGTTCCGTATGCACCGACCCGCGGCTTTTATGAAACGATTAAACCTCATTACAGCAGCCGGCCCGACCATCTTCAGTTTCTGAAAGACGAACGGGCTGATCATAAAGTCCCGAGATATGCCGTTTTAGAAACCGTCGCCTGGTTCGATAAGCATTTATAAAGCACAAAGGTGTTAACAAAACCCGCTTTTACGTTATACTGAGGAAAAAGGAGTGATGGAACGTGGAAGAAGCATTAAAAGAAAACATCATGGGCGCCTTGGAGCAGGTTGTTGACCCTGAGCTCGGCGTCGATATCGTCAATCTCGGCCTTGTATACGACGTTGATATGGATGACGACGGCCTGACGCACGTTACGATGACACTGACATCAATGGGGTGCCCGCTCGCTCCGATCATCGTCGACGAGGTGAAAAAAGCGCTCGCCGACATTCCGGATGTAAAAGAGACGGAAGTCCACATCGTCTGGAATCCGCCGTGGACAAGAGACAAAATGTCACGCTACGCAAAAATCGCATTAGGGATTCAGTAATAAGAAAATGCACCTCGGATTTTAGGTACATCCTAAAATCCGAGGTGCTTTTCTTTTGTCTGCATATAAGCGACAGTGAGGGCTTGTTTTGGATTGCAAACAAACCCTCATATATAAAATTTCATATGAGGTTTATCTTTTTTGTAATAGGACAGTCTGTCTTGGAGTGTACCTGTGTGGAATTCAAATTTATGTCCATCGGGATCAGTAAAATAAATTGACTTTTGATCTTGCTTATCCCTAGGACGCCCATTTAATATATTTACATTTAGATTTTTAACCTTTGATGTATTGCATCAAAATCTTTTGGGTCAATTGTAAAGGCTGTATGCGTATAGGATTTATGTATTTCATTTCTTGGTATATCCGCCTCTAAGTTAAGTGCAAGCCAAAGCCCGTTCAGATCAAAATATGCTGTCTTTTGTCCTTTAACCAGAAGTTGTGCATGAAATACTTTCTCATAAAATTCTATTGATTTTTCCAAATCTGAAACAGAAAAAAGAAGATGATTGATCCCTTTTATGTTCATTTTTCCCACCTCATTTAACATCTTTGTTTTAAACAATCCCTTTGGTAATACATCTGTATATATATCGATTATATACTGACTAAAAATCATTTTTAGGGATTTCTGTGTATTTTTTATGCCCGGTGTTTTCCGGATGACCGTTTTGAACTGTACTAAACATGATTCTGCCGGGGCCCGTTTTGTCTGCTTTGTCGCTGCAGACCGGCGTGCGGAAAGAAGGGCAAGTCACTAAAAAAACCAAGTTTCCCGCCATTCGGGGGTTTTTGCGGTATCGGGTTAAAAAGGAAAAAAACGGACGGAGGCATGATATAATAGACCGGCTGCATGCGAGGGAGGAACCCATGAAGAAAAAATTACTTCTCATTATCCTTAGCATTCTTGTTTATACGGCGCTGTTCGCTGTTTCCGCCTTTCACAAAGAGCCGGAGCGGCAGGCAGGGACAATGACGGATGTCAGCCGTCTCATGCCCGTGAAAATTAAGCAGACGGTCAAAGGAAAAGAGAAAGAAACATTGGTCGAAACGATTAAGGAAGCAAAGAGAAAGCATCTGAAGATCTCAATCGCAGGCGCCCAGCACTCAATGGGCGGCCAGACGTATTATGAAGACGGTATCGTTCTCGACATGACGGGCTACAACAAAATACTCGGTCTCGACCGAAAGAAAAAAATCATCAGAGTGCAGGCGGGAGCGACGTGGAATGATATTCAGCGCTATGTCAATCCGTACGGGCTCGCGGTAAAAGTCATGCAATCGCAAAACATTTTTACGATCGGGGGCTCACTGAGCGCCAACGCCCACGGCCGGGATATCCGGTACGGTTCGCTGATTGATACGGTCAAATCGTTTCATCTTTTAAAGGCGGACGGCAAAGTCATCACCGTTACTCCGAAAGATGACCTGTTTTCAGCCGTCATCGGCGGCTACGGCCTGTTCGGGGTCATCCTTGACGCGGATATTGAGCTGACGGATGATGAGCTTTATGAAATGAAAACGAAACGCATGAACGCTGATACATACAGTCAATATTTTACGCAGCATGTTCAGCGCAACCCCGCCGTGCGCATGCATCTCGCGCGGATCGCAACAGGGGATAAAGGCTTTTTACACGATATGTATGTGACTGATTACACACTCTCAGACAACCAGAAAGAATTAAAGCGGCACAATGAACTGAAAGAAGATGAGCATCCGGCGCTGACGAAATTCGCGCTCGGCCTCTCCCGCCGGTATGACTGGGGAAGAAATTGGTTCTGGTCCACCCAGCAGTCTTATTTTCTCAGCCAAAACGGCGTGAAAGTCTCCAGGAACAATGTCATGCGGTCAGAATCGAAGTTTTTGGAATATGAAAACACGGACAACACCGACGTGCTTCAAGAATACTTCGTGCCCGTCGGCGAATTTGCGCCGTACATTCATGATTTACGCAAGACGCTGTCACATGAAGAGCTCAATCTCGTAAATATTACGATCCGCTACGTGCAAAAAAATGAAAAAGCCGATCTGTCATACGCAAAGGAAGACATGTTTTCACTCGTTCTTTTAATCAATGAAGGGTTTTCAAAAGACAGCCAGGCGAGTACAGCGCGGATTGTCAGAAAAATGACGGATACGGCATTGTGCCACCGCGGCAGTTATTATCTGCCGTATATGCTGTATCAAACGAAAGAGCAGATGCGCGAGGCATATCCGAAAAGCGATATGTTCTTTCAGAAAAAACACAAATATGATCCCGATGACTTGTTTATGAATTATTTTTATCAGAGGTACAAATCATGAAACACAACCATTTAAAATGGCTGATCCTGTCTCAGAGCAGTGTCTTTTTTGCCGGCAGCCTGATCTTTCCGTTTTATATTTTATTTATTAAAAACATCGGTTCCAGCTACACGCAATTCGGTCTCTCATACGGCTTGTTCGGCCTGAGCGGCGCATTGATTCATCCGCTGCTCGGCCGGCTGTCGGCAAGACTGGATCCCCGCTGGTTCCTGATGGCGAATTCGTGGGGGATGGCGGTGCTTCTTCTGACGCTCCCGCATATTACCGGCGTGCACCAGGTTTATGTTGTGCAGGTGCTTTTGGGCCTCTTCGGCGCCATGCAAAAACACGGCGAGAAAATCATGATCGCCGATTACACCGACGGCGGGGAGCGGGGGAAAAAAGTCGGCAGCTATCATTTCTGGACGGCCGTATTTTCCGCTGCCGCCATTATTCTCGGCGGGTTTCTCGCTGATTTCTTTACGGTTTATATTATTTTTTACGCCAGCTCCGTGCAGTTTTTTATAAGCGGGCTGATGATGCTGAAAAAAACAGACTGATCCGATCAGCCTGTTTTTCTTATGAAACCCCCTCGATCGAGAGGGGGTTTTTTGTCAGCGAAAACCGATGGAAAATGAATGAAAAAATATTAAATATACAATTGAATTAATTTTTATTCATGTTATAATGTTAAATAATTTCACAAAAACCAAGAAGGTGAACCCGTTGAAAATAGGTATTATAGGCGCGACTGGTTATGGAGGCGCCGAACTTGTCAGGATTCTTAACCATCACCCTTATACAGAAGATTGTATATTATATTCATCGAGCGACGAAGGGAAAGAATATGCCGCTTCATATCCGCATTTGAGGAATATAGCGTCACAATCACTTCAGCCGCTTCATATAGAAACGATTCGAAACGAAATTGATGTCATGTTTATAGCCGCGCCGCCCGGCGTTTCCGGAGAGTGGTCGCCCAAGCTGGCGGAGGCGGGCATCCCGGTCATTGATCTATCCGGTGATCTGCGGATTCAAAACCCGGCCGTGTATGAAAAGTGGTATAAGCGGAAGGCCGCGCCGAAAGGAACGCTTCAAAGCGCGGTTTACGGTTTAGCCGAACTGCAAAAAGAAGAGATTCAGACTGCTAAGCTGATTGCCAATCCGGGATGTTTTCCGACGGCTGTGCTGCTCGGGCTCGCCCCGCTGGCGAAAAATAAGCTTTTACAAGATTCATTTCTGATTGTTGATGCGAAAACAGGCGTATCCGGTGCCGGCCGAAAAGCATCCATGGGCACTCATTATTCTGAGCTGAATGATAATTTCAAAATTTATAAGGTTAATGAGCATCAGCATACTCCGGAAATTGAACAGCAATTGGCGGCATGGCAGCCCGGCACAGGCCCGATCACGTTTTCCGCTCATTTGGCGCCGATGACAAGGGGCATTATGGCGACGATGTACACGGAGGCCCCTCCGGGTATGTCTGCTGCACAGGTAAGAGAATTGTATTCCGAATTCTACAAAGATTCATATTTTGTCAGAATCAGGCCGGAAGGTGAATTTCCGGCGACGAAAGAGGTATACGGCAGCAATTTTTGTGATATCAGTGTCACCGTGGATGAGAGAACAAACCGTGCCACCATCGTTTCTGTCATAGATAATCTGATGAAAGGCGCCGCAGGGCAGGCGGTTCAAAATTTAAATATCATGAATGGCTGGCAGGAAGAAACGGGACTTACGATGACGCCAGTCTATCCATAGAACGAAAGAGGGATTCGAAAATATGATTCAGCTGAGTGAGGAAATCACGAAAATAAAAGGCGGCGTATCCTCGCCGAAAGGGTTTGAGGCAAAGGGCGTCCACTGCGGTCTGCGCTATTCAAAAAAAGATCTCGGAGCGATTATCAGCGAAGCGCCTGCAGTCAGTGCGGCGGTATATACGCAGAGCCATTTTCAGGCAGCGCCCTTGAAAGTGACGCAAGAGAGCTTAAAAAAAGAGGCCGTGCTTCAGGCGGTTATCGTCAACAGCGCGATTGCCAATGCCTGTACGGGAGACCAAGGATTAAAGGACGCCTATGAAATGCGGGACGGCTTCGCGAGCCAGCTCGGCATTGAGCCGGAGCTTGTTGCGGTTTCGTCAACCGGGGTGATCGGCGAGCTTTTAGACATGAAAAAAATTCAGGCGGGCATTGAACAGCTCGGTCAAGCGCCGTCAGTGTCCGGAGCATTTGAAGAAGCCATTTTGACGACGGATACAGTGACGAAACAGACGTGTTATGAACTGGTGATCGGCGGAGACATCATCACGATCGGCGGAGCGGCGAAAGGCTCCGGCATGATCCACCCCAACATGGCGACAATGCTCGGCTTTGTCACAACGGACGCGGCCGTGGAAGAACAGGCGCTCAAAAACGCGCTCAGAGAGATTACGGATGTTTCATTTAACCAAATCACCGTTGACGGAGAAACATCGACGAATGACATGGTGCTTGTGATGGCGAACGGCTGCGCGGGGAATGATTGCCTGACGGAGCAGCACCCTGACTGGCCGGCATTTAAAAAGGGGTTAAAGCTTGTATGCGAAGACCTTGCCAAAGATATTGCCAGAGACGGTGAAGGAGCGACGAAATTAATTGAAGCCAGAGTCGAAGGCGCGAAAAATAACCTTGAGGCGAATATTATCGCCAAAAAAATCGTCGGCTCAAGCCTTGTGAAGACCGCCGTTTACGGCACTGACGCCAACTGGGGGCGTATCATCGGCGCCATCGGGCACAGTGCGGCAAGTGTAACGGCCGAACAAGTGGAAGTTTTCCTCGGCGGTCAGTGTCTGTTTAAACACAACGAACCTCAGCCGTTTTCGGAAACTGATGCCAAGGAGTACTTATCAGGTGATGAAATTACGATTGCAGTCCGCCTGCAGGAAGGCTCCGGCAGCGGCCGGGCATGGGGCTGTGACTTAACCTATGATTATATCAAAATCAATGCGAGCTATCGCACATAGCAAAGGGGAGCGGCATGAAGAAAACCATCGTTTTTAAGTGCGGCGGCAGTGTAATCCGCGAGTTATCCGCCGATTTTTTTCAAAATGTAAAAGAGCTTATGCAATCGGGCTGGAACCTTGCCGTCGTGCATGGAGGCGGCCCGGACATTTCAAGAATGCTGAAAACATTGCAGATTGAAACGGAATTTGTCGATGGACAGCGGAAAACGACCAAACCGGTGCTGGAAACAGCGGAAATGGTCTTGTCAGGGACGATCAATAAATTTTTCGTAACCGAACTCGCGAAAAACGGGCTGAAAGCCGCGGGAATATCAGGAAAGGACGGCGGTCTCCTTCAAGCATCTTACCTTAATCAAGACAAATACGGAGAAGTCGGCGAAATACAAAAAACCGATCCGTCAATCATTCACGCATTAATGAAAGAAGCCATCATTCCCGTTATCGCTCCGCTTTCCATGACAAGTGATTTCGAAACGCTGAACGTCAATGCAGACGCCGCGGCATCGGCCGTCGCTTCAGCCTTACACGCCGATAAACTTTTATTTGTCACGGATGTCGAAGGAATTATGGACGGAGAGAACAGGCTGGATACTTTGACGCCGCAAGAGATTCAGGCCCTCATCGATGACGGCGTGATTTCAGGAGGGATGATTCCGAAGGTAAACTCGGCATTATCGGCACTGAGTGAAGATGTCGCGGAAGTGATGATCGTAAACGGAAAAGGAGCGTTTTTCACCAATCAAGTCTTCCGAGGAACAAAAATCGTCAAAGAAAAGGAGAGCGTGTCATGAGCAGCCTATTTCAAACCTACAGCCGCTGGCCTATCGATATTAAAAAAGCGAAAGGGACAATCGCAGAGGATGAAAACGGAAAAACGTATCTCGATTTTATTCAGGGCATCGCCGTTTCCAATCTCGGCCATTGTCATGATGCGGTGACAGAAGCGGTGAAAGAACAGCTTGACAGCGTATGGCACGTTTCCAATCTGTTTGAAAATGATCTTCAGGAAAAAGCCGCGGCAAAGCTTGCCGGACATAGCGAGGGGGATCTCGTTTTCTTCTGCAACAGCGGAGCCGAAGCGAATGAAGGCGCCATTAAGCTTGCCCGTAAAGCAACGGGAAAAACAAAAATCGTAACATTCCATCAATCCTTTCACGGACGGACCTATGCGGGGATGGCCGCCACCGGACAAGACAAAATCAAGACCGGTTTCGGACCGATGCTTCAAGGCTTTCACTATCTTCCGTTCAATGATCCGTCGGCATTCAGCACGCTTTCAAAAGAGGATGATATCGCCGCCGTCATGCTTGAGACGGTGCAGGGAGAAGGGGGAGTCAATCCCGCCGATCGGGAATTCATCGAAGCCTTACAGACATTTTGCAAAGACAAACAGGCGCTGCTTATCGCAGACGAGATTCAAACCGGAATCGGCCGGACGGGCAAGGCATTCGGCTATGAGCATTTCGGCATTTCCCCGGACATTATCACTGCTGCGAAAGGGCTTGGAAACGGTTTTCCCGTCGGAGCCGTGATCGGCAAAAAGAAGCTTGGCGACGCCTTTACGCCGGGTACGCATGGTACGACTTTCGGCGGCAATAAGCTCGCCATGGCAGCTGTGAAAGCAACTTTGGACATTGTGTTTCAGCCGGACTTTCTCCAGGCGGCGGCAGACAAAGGCTCTTTTTTAAAAGCGCAGCTGAACCGTGAACTGACAGGGCCTTTTGTAAAAGAAATCCGCGGAAAAGGGTTATTAATCGGCATTGAATGCGCAGGTCCCGTGTCCGGCATCATCGGAGATCTGCAGGAACGCGGGCTTCTCGTGCTTCCGGCCGGACCGAATGTCATCAGGCTGCTCCCGCCGCTTACGGTTTCTGAAGAAGAAATGCTGTCGGCCGTCAGTATGCTGAAAGCAGCGATCGAAGCGCATTCGGCAGTGAAACGGTAATTTTTTTCAATATAAAAGTATAAAAATTCATTTTTTTAATTAATTATTCATCAAGAGGTGGGCTTTAGATGAAAGGCTATTTAGTATTGGAAGACGGAACATCATTCGGCGGTGAACTTGAAAAAGAGGCCCGCTGTGTTGGCGAAGCTGTTTTTTTCACCGGAATGACGGGCTATCAGGAAGTGCTTACAGACCCGTCATATAAGGGGCAGATTATCGTCTTTACGTATCCGCTGATCGGAAACTACGGAATTAATGAAAAAGACCTTGAAAGTAAAATTCCTCAAGTCAAGGCTGTTGCCGTCTATGAAGCGTGTGAACATTTTTCTCACCATGAAGCAGTCTCAAGCTTGAGAGAGTATTTAAATAAATGGAACGTCCCGCTCTTAACCGAAGTGGATACACGGGCCGTCGTCAAAACCATCCGCTCCGGCGGCACGATGAACGCTGCCGTGTCAACAACAGGAGAAATTCCCGCAGCATCCGGAACACAAAACCCGGCGGAGCTGGCGCAGTCTGAAGACATCACTTCAATGGGGAACGGAGACCGGCATATTGCGCTGATTGATTTCGGTTATAAAAAATCAATCGCCTCGTCACTTGTAAAGCGCGGCTGTAAAGTAACGGTCATTCCGTATCAGCAGATGGATGCCGTTTATGACATTCAGCCTGACGGAATCGTGCTCTCAAACGGCCCGGGCGACCCGAAAGCGATTGCGCCGTACATGAACCGGATTACATCTTTACTCAGTGATTTCCCCGCACTCGGCATTTGCCTCGGGCATCAGCTGATTGCCCTGGCTTTCGGAGGAAATACGTATAAGCTGCCGTTCGGCCACAGGGGTGCCAACCATCCCGTCATTGACCGGAAAACGAAACGGGTGTTTATGACAAGCCAGAACCACAGCTATGTCGTCGATGAAGCGTCAATTGACGAAAACGAACTATCGATCAGATTTCATCATGTCAATGATACATCAGTGGAAGGGCTCATTCATAAGCGCCTTCCCGTATTAAGCGTCCAGTTCCACCCTGAAGCTCACCCCGGACCGGCTGAGAGCGAGTGGATATTTGATGAATTTCTAGAGAAAGTGATACCAGCAAGGAGAGAAATCGCTCATGCCTAAAGATACAACCATTTCCAGCATATTAGTCATCGGCTCCGGCCCCATCATCATCGGCCAGGCGGCAGAATTTGATTATTCAGGAACGCAGGGCTGCATGGCTCTGAAAGAAGAAGGATACCGCGTTATTCTAGTCAATAACAACCCGGCAACGATTATGACGGATGAGGCGTTTGCCGATGAAATATATTTTGAACCGCTCACAACCGACAGCATCGAGGCCATTATTGAAAAAGAAAAACCCGACGGTCTGCTTGCCAATTTGGGCGGCCAGACGGCATTGAATTTAGCCGTTAAGCTTGAAGAAGCAGGCGTGCTGAAGAAGCATCACGTCAAGCTCTTAGGAACATCGGTGGAAACCATTCAAAAAGGCGAAGACCGGGAGCAGTTCCGCGCTCTGATGAAAGAGCTCGACCAGCCCGTTCCGGAAAGCGAAATCGTCGATAACGAAGAAGACGCCCTCCGCTTCGCTGAGTCTATCGGATTTCCGGTTATTCTGAGACCGGCGTACACGTTAGGCGGAAAGGGAGGCGGAATCGCGAAAACGAAAGAAGCGTTTCAGATGCTTATTAAACAGGCGCTGTTAGCAAGCCCGATCAGCCAATGCCTCGTCGAAAAAAGCATTGCCGGATTTAAAGAAATCGAATATGAGGTCATGCGCGACAGCAATCATACATGCATCACCGTCTGCAATATGGAAAACATCGATCCCGTCGGCGTGCATACAGGAGACTCTATCGTCGTCGCACCGTCCCAGACGTTAACGGATGAAGAATATCAGATGCTGCGTTCCGCAAGCCTGGCGATAATTTCGGCGCTGGATGTGGTCGGCGGCTGCAACATTCAATTTGCGCTGGATCCGTTCAGCAAACAGTACTATGTCATTGAAGTGAACCCGCGTGTCAGCCGTTCATCGGCCCTCGCGTCAAAAGCAACCGGCTACCCGATTGCCAAAATGGCGGCGAAACTTGCCGTCGGCTATACGCTCGACGAACTGAAAAATCCGCTGACGGGCTCTACTTATGCAAGCTTTGAACCGGCGCTTGATTATGTCATCGTCAAATTCCCGCGCTGGCCGTTTGATAAATTTAAACATGCCGACCGCACGCTCGGAACGAAGATGAAAGCGACGGGAGAGGTCATGGCGATCGAAAGAAATATGGAAGCGGCCATTCAAAAAGCGGCGGCCTCCCTTGAACTGAAAACGATCGGCACCCGCCTGCCTGAACTCGGCGGCTGTACGATCAATCAGCTGTGGGAATTAGCGGTAACGCCGGATGACCGGAGATTTTTCGTCGTCATGGAACTGTTAAGCCGCGGTGAAACGATAGAAGATATCCATGCCAAAACGAAAATTGACCCGTTTTTTCTCCATGTATTCCGAAATATCATCACATTGGAAAACAAGCTGATGGAAGAAGGGGATCATCTGTCTGTCCCGCTTTTAAAGCAGGCGAAGGTAAAAGGCTTCACGGATGTCATGATCGCATCTCTCACGGGAAAAACGGAAGAAGACATCCGTGCTCTCAGAAAGAAATCAGGCATCGTCCCGTCGTTTAAAATCGTAGATACATGCGCCGCTGAATTTGATGCCAAGACGAATTATTTCTACTCCACCTACCTTGGGGAAAGCGACGGAGATGTCAGCCGAAAAGAGAAAAAACGCGCTCTCATCATCGGCTCAGGCCCGATCCGCATCGGTCAGGGAGTGGAATTTGATTACAGCGCCGTCCACGGCGTCCTGACCCTGCAAAAGCTGGGATATGAAACGATTATGATCAATAACAATCCGGAAACAGTAAGCACGGATTATGAAATCGCCGACCGGCTTTACTTTGAACCGCTGACGACAGAACATATTTTAAACGTGGCGGAACATGAAAACATTGATTTTGCCATCGTCCAGTTTGGGGGACAGACCGCGATCAATGCCGCTGAACCGCTGGAAAAAGCGGGCATTCCGCTGCTCGGAACATCCTTTGAAACCCTTGATGCGCTGGAGGATCGGGATCTGTTTTATCAGCTGCTTGATGATCTTGACCTCAAACATGCCAAAGGCGAAACGGCTTATTCAAAAGAAGAAGCAACGGAAAAAGCAAGCCGAATCGGCTACCCCGTGCTGATCCGTCCGTCTTATGTCATCGGGGGCATGGGCATGATCATCGTTCATTCAGAAGCGCAAATGTCAGAGCTCCTGGAAAAAGAAGCGGGCATGCCGTACCCGATTTTGATCGATCAGTACATTACAGGAAAAGAATTGGAGATCGATCTGATTTCCGACGGACATGAAGTATTCGTGCCGACTTACACAGAGCACATTGAACGGGCCGGCGTCCATTCGGGCGACAGTTTTGCGATTCTTCCGGGTCCGTCTGTCACACCTGATATGCAGCGGAATATAAAAGAGGCCGCCGAAAAAATCGCGGTAAAACTGGCTTTTAAAGGCATTATGAACATTCAGTTTGTCATTGATGACAAAGGGGATATTCTCGTTCTTGAAGTGAATCCCCGGGCAAGCCGCACGGTTCCTGTCGTGTCTAAGGTGATGGGGGTGCCGATGATCCCGCTTGCCGCCAGATTGCTGGCCGGCGCTTCCCTTAAAGACATCAAGCCCGAGGTTCAAAATCAGCACGGAACGGCAGTGAAATTCCCGGTTTTTTCTTCTCACGCCATTCAGGATGTGGACGTAAAGCCCGGGCCGGAAATGAAGTCGACCGGAGAAGGCATGTGTGTCGCGTTTGACGCAGAAAGCGCTCTGAAAAAAATCTACGCGCACGTCTGGGAGAAAAAAGGCAGCATCTATCTGGAAGGCTGTGATGCGGAATTGGAACGTCAGGCTCAAGAGGCGGGATTTACCGTATGCAAAGATGCATTCCCGGCATGGGCAGAGCGAAAGGATAAAGCGGTCCATATTAATTTCAATCACTCTGAAGAAGCGCGTAAACAACGGATCGAAGCCATGACGCACGGTGTGACGGTCTTTACTGAACCGGAAACCGTAAAGGCATTTTTAGCAAGCGGCTCCGGCAAACCTCAGCCTGTATCGCTCAAAGATCTTTATCAAAAGGAAGTGGCATCATGCACACAATAAAAGCGGAACACACATTAACCCATTTGTACGGCAAAGATTTTCTTTCATTAAAAGATGTCAGCCCGTCAGACATCAATGCGCTTCTGACAGAAGCTTCATTATTAAAACAACATCCGATACAGCCGATTTTCCAAGGGAAAACATTGGCGATGATTTTTGAAAAATCTTCAACCCGCACACGTGTGTCTTTTGAAGCGGGAATGGCCCAGCTCGGAGGAACGGGACTATTTCTTTCAAGCAGCGACCTGCAGCTTGGGCGGGGGGAGACGGTCGCGGATACGGCGAAGGTGCTGTCAGGCTTCGTTGATGCCATTATGATCCGCACCTTTGAGCATGAAAAAGTCGAAGAGCTTGCTGAGCATGCAGACATTCCCGTCATAAACGGGCTGACCGACCGGTATCACCCGTGCCAGGCACTCGCGGATCTGTTAACGATACAAGAAATAAAAGGAAAATTAAAAGGAGTAAAAGTCGCCTATATCGGTGACGGAAATAATGTCGCGCATTCACTTATGATCGGCTGCGCAAAAATGGGCTGTGACATTGCGGTTGCTTCGCCGAAAGGCTATGAAGCAGAGGAAGAGGCGGTGAATGCCGCGAGAGAAGCGGCGGCTGTTTCCGGAGCGAAAATCACCCTTACCGAAAATCCGCAGGAAGCGGTGCGGGATGCAGACGTGATTTACTCTGACGTCTTCACGAGCATGGGGCAGGAGGAAGAGACGCAGCAGCGGCTGAATGTGTTTGCACCGTATCAAGTCAACGCCTCACTCGTCAGTCTCGCCAAACCCGATTATACATTTTTGCATTGCCTGCCGGCGCATCGGGAAGAAGAGGTCACGTCCGAGATTATCGACGGTCCGAACTCTGCGGTATTCCAGCAGGCGGAAAACCGGCTTCACGCGCAAAAAGCGCTCCTGAAAGCTCTTCTATACAAACAGGATGAACAAAAAAACCGCTGAATCTCATTCAGCGGTTTTTGATATTTCTCCGCATACAAGCGCATACTACATAAAAAAGAAAAAGGAGGAAATGACGTGGGACAGCAGCATCAATTCCGCCCGGGACAAAAAGCGCCGAATAACGGTGTGTACGTTGAAATCGGCGAAACGGGAAGCATGGTCAAAAACCCGCAAAAAATCAAGCTTACGGTGGGAGAAATGTTCCCTGAAACTTCAAACCACAACAGATTGTGGACGTACCAGCGAAAACCGTGAACACAAAAAAACCTGCTGAATAGCAGGTTTTTTTATTTAATGCTGGTTTGCATCCTGTTTGACAGGCATGATCTCCGCAAGAACAAAGACTAGCACCGCAATAACCACGGCAATAACGGATGATTGCTTGAAATTGTACGCCGCGCTGTTCATGGAGGCGATCAAATAACAGGCCATATGTGTTAAAAGGAACGTCCAAATAAAACCGATAACTAACCGCACGTTTCCACCTCGTCCTTCATTTTATTCTACGTTGTATCATACCATACATAAAGCGCGGGCGGAAGGTCATTTTCTCATCAAAAAGCGCGCCTGAAACTGACATGTGCCCGCCTGTCCGGCCGTCTGACGGAAAATTCGGTTCCCGTGCTTGGGATAATAGCCAAAACATAGCAGCAAATAGGAGTTTATCCGATCCGTTTTCATTCTTCTTACATATGATAGCCAATAGAGAGATTAGGAGTAAAAGGAGGCGGGCAGGCATGGGGATAACGGAAAGATTTTTCCAATTCGGATCTGAGCTGAACGTCATCCATCTGCCGTATCGGCCGAACGGCTTCTGTGTCTTTATTCTGGGGGACAGAACCCACTTTGTCAGCCGGGACTCAAGCTTTTGGCTCGAACATGAAGGGAGAAACCGGCTGTTAAATACGCTGCTTGACAGAGGGTACACCATTTTCAACAGCAATTTATACGGACGGCATTGGGGTTCGGAAAAAGCCGCCCTTTACGCCAGACAGCTGATTCATTATGTGCTGAAACAAGAAACCCTCAATCCGAAAATACATTTGCTCGCAGAAGGCATGGGCGCCCTCATCGCCGATCAATTGCTGCAGTCTTCACCGGAGCATATCCGTTCAGCCGCAATGTTAGATCCTTGTCTTGATCTTCAAGCCCATTTTGAATCAGAGAAAGAAAATAAGTTTTTTTATAAGCAGTTTCTGAGGGAAACGGCACAAAGCTTCGGTGTTTCTGAAAAAGAGGCAAGCTCACTGAGCTATCAGACCATTACCGGCTGCCGCACCCGCGTGCCGGTACATATATGGCAAAGAACGACCGGAGCGCCGTACCCGTACACCCTGCATGCGAACGCGTATAAAGAAGCCCGGGAAAAGACCGGAAGCAAGACTGATATCACGTATCACCTGCTTGAGAACCCTGCTCGTATTTACAGAGCCATCTGCCGGTTTTTCCGCAGTCATGAAAAAGACCTGTAATGAATAGAATACAACAGCCATCTCTTTTCAGAGGGCTGTTTGGCTTGTGTGTGAATGAAAAACCGGAAAGGCGGCAGATGTGATGAAAACAGCGCTGATCATTGGAGCAGATGAATTTCTCGGCCTTTCATTTTGCGAACGGTTGATGGATGAGGGTGTGCACGTTGATGTCATTTTGGCAGAACCGGAGGATAAAACGAGGCAGCTGTATTTAGAAGAACGTTTAATGTGGCTCGCGAGAAACGGGCTTTTTCAAATAATAGGTGAAATAGGTGAAAAGGAATACGATCTTATCTGCGTTCAATACGGGAGCGGGTGTCTGCCCGAAGAAAGGGCTGAGCCTTTATATTGGATTGTTTACAGTGAGGATCAAGGAGACTGGGAAAAAAACGGTCAGCGGGATACGGCAAAAGCGATTATCCTTCCTCCCCTTTACGGTCCGTGGACGGAAGAAAAAGAAGATGGCGAAAGCAGGATCTTTTTAGAAGACGCGGTCTGCGGGCTGATGAATAAGCTGGAGGCTGACGGCACAGAAGACGAAAATCAGATTATTACCCTGGAAATAAAAGAAAAAACGCAAAAAACAGAAGCGGAAGAAAAAATTAAAGAATGGAAAAGACAATTTTCATCAATATTCGACATTTTTTAAGAAATACCTTCCATGTTATGTGCATTACCGCTACAATAAACGTATATCAATTATATATGTTATGAGTTTGAAAAGGGGTTGAACATGGCTTGATCACCAGGCTTGTCATGATCTTTTCTGTCCTCCTTTTATTGAGCGGATGCGCACAAACTCCGTTTAAAGGAAAAATTGAGAAGGTCGGAATGCTTTTTCCCGATACCATCAGTGACTTGGTATGGGGCACAAAAGGTTACAAAGGTTTATTAGCGATACAATCTGAATTTAACGTTGACGTTTATTATAAAGAAAATATCAGATCCGATGAAGATATTTTAAAAGCGATAGATGATTTTCATAAAAAAGGAGTCAATCTTTTATACGGGCACGGAAATGAATACGAGGAAATCTTCAATATGATCAGCAAGGATTATCCCGACATGGAATTCGTCGTCGCAAACGGAACGGCGAAAAGCGATAATGTCACAAGCGTTCACCTTATGGGAGAAGCAATGGGCTTTTTCGGGGGAATGACGGCCGCCCATATGTCAAAAACCAATGAGGTAGGTGTCATCGCCTCCTTTCTGTGGCAGCCTGAAGTAGACGGCTTTATCAAAGGGGCGAAATATGAAAAGCCTGATATCACCGTCAATACTGAATTTACGGACCACTGGGATAACGGCAATGAAGCGCTGCATCTTTACGAGAAGTTAAAAGCGGAAGGCACGGATGTTGTATATCCGGCCGGAGACGGGTATAATGTTCCTGTCATTCAGCAAATCAAAAAAGACGGGCTTTACGCCATCGGCTATGTCGCCGAGCAATCGAATCTCGGCAAAAACACGGTGCTGACAAGCACGGTGCAAAACGTAGATAAAGCCTATACATTAATTGCCGAGCAATATAATAAAGGTACGCTCAAGAGCGGAGATCACGACTTTGATTTCAGGGAAGGAGTCGTTGAAATGGGGACGTTCAGCCCGCTGGTGGACAAAGCGTTTCAAGACAAAATCTCAGACCTTGTAAAAACGTATAACCAAACAAATGAACTGCCGTCAAATGAATAGAGGTGGATACACATGCAGCATGAAAAGTCTCTTGAATTTATGCAGATCGCGATGAAATACCTGCCGGAAGCAAAGGCGGAGCTTGAGAAATCCGGCATAGATCTGTCTATGGAAATGATTCAGCCGTTTATGGACCTGTTTACATCGGTCATGGCGGAAGCGTATGAGCTTGGCAGATCTGATGCCGGGGAGCTGAATAAATAAAGAGAGCCACTTTTTCATGAAGTGGCTTTTCACATGATTTTTTTCTTTATGGCGGACACCATCGGCGCAAAGTCTTTAAATACGGGCTTTAATTGATCCAGGGAGTTCATGATGGACCCCAGCTGATTCAACACGTGGTTGTAATCGATCTCTTCTTTGTTTTCAGCCTGAGGCTGCTCCGGGTTTTCTTCCGGCTCTTTATCCCGGTCTCTGGAATCGCCGAACATCATTTTGGAGAAAATATCCATAGTGAAGCCTCCTTTCGTCTTCCTTTTATTCTATGAGGAGCAGCGTCCGATAGTTTAGACGAATATATTGCCAACAGAAAAAAAATAGGGTAGAATTAGTACCTGATACTAATAATTGATCATAACTAATTAGTTTTAAATTCATTATAAAAAAGGAGTCTTTTCCAATGAAAGCTGGAATTCTTGGCGTCGGCCGTTACATCCCGGAAAAAGTGCTGACAAATCATGATCTTGAACAAATGGTAGATACATCGGACGAGTGGATTCGTACGAGAACAGGTATAGAAGAAAGAAGAATTGCCGCGGAAGATATGTATTCATCCGGCATGGCCGCCGAGGCTGCTCAAAAAGCGCTTGATCAGGCCGGCATTTCCGCAGAGGAGCTTGATATGATCCTCGTGGCGACGGTTACTCCTGACCAGTCTTTCCCGACCGTTTCCTGTATGATACAAGAGAAGCTCGGGGCAAAAAAAGCGTGCGCGATGGATATCAGCGCCGCATGTGCGGGTTTTATGTACGGTATCGTAACCGCCAAACAATTCATTGAATCGCAAACATACAAACATGTCCTCGTGGTCGGCGTGGAAAAGCTCTCAAGCATTACCGACTGGGACGACCGTAATACGGCTGTGCTGTTCGGAGACGGAGCCGGAGCGGCGGTCATCGGACCGGTCAGCGACGACAGAGGCATACTGTCATTTGAGCTCGGAGCAGACGGTACAGGCGGTCAGCACTTGTACTTAGATGAAAAAGGGCATACAATCATGCATGGAAGAGAAGTATTCAAATTCGCCGTCCGGCAAATGGGTGAATCGAGTGTAAATGTTATTGAAAAAGCCGGCCTCTCCAAAGAGGACGTAGACTTTTTGATTCCGCATCAGGCAAACATCCGCATCATGGAAGCGGCACGGGAACGTTTGGAGCTTCCGGTTGAAAAGATGTCTAAAACAGTCCATAAATATGGAAACACATCCGCAGCATCCATTCCGATTTCATTAGTAGAGGAACTGGAAGCAGGCAAAATTAAAGACGGCGATGTCATCGTCATGGTCGGTTTCGGCGGAGGATTGACATGGGGCGCCATAGCAATACGCTGGGGACGATAAAAAAAGGTGAGGTGCACACAAGATGAGTAAAAAAAGAGTAGTCGTTACAGGGCTTGGAGCCTTGTCTCCGCTTGGAAACGACGCCGAAACAAGCTGGAAAAATGCAATCGGCGGCGTATCCGGAATCGGACCGATCACACGTGTGGAATCGGACGAGTATCCGGCGAAAGTAGCTGCTGAACTGAAAGATTTCAATATTGAAAATCACATGGATAAAAAAGAAGCGCGAAAAATGGACCGCTTCACGCAATATGCAGTCGTAGCCGCGAAAATGGCCGTTCAAGATGCCGGTCTGAACATCACAGACGAGATCGCGCCGAGAGTCGGCGTTTGGGTCGGATCCGGAATCGGCGGTCTTGAAACGCTTGAATCCCAATTCGAAATCTTCCTGACAAAAGGGCCGAGAAGGGTCAGCCCGTTCTTTGTTCCGATGATGATTCCGGATATGGCGACAGGCCAAATCTCAATCGCTCTCGGAGCAAAAGGAGTCAACTCCTGTACGGTGACGGCATGTGCGACGGGAACGAACTCTATCGGTGACGCGTTTAAAGTCATTCAGCGCGGCGATGCCGATGCGATGATTACGGGCGGAACGGAAGCGCCGCTGACAAGAATGTCATTTGCGGGCTTCAGCGCAAACAAAGCCCTTTCTACAAATCCTGATCCGAAGACGGCAAGCCGCCCGTTTGATAAAAACCGTGACGGCTTTGTCATGGGAGAAGGTGCGGGGATCGTCGTGCTTGAAGAGCTTGAGCATGCCCTTGCCCGCGGTGCGAAAATCTACGGGGAAATTGTCGGCTACGGCTCAACTGGTGACGCCTACCACATTACCGCGCCTGCCCAAGACGGGGAAGGCGGTGCGAGAGCGATGCAGGAAGCAATCAAAGATGCGGGCATCAAGCCTGAAGAAATTGATTACATCAACGCTCACGGCACAAGCACGTACTACAATGATAAATACGAGACAAAAGCCATTAAGACCGTTTTCGGTGATCATGCGTACAAGCTTGCCGTCAGTTCGACAAAATCAATGACGGGTCATTTGTTAGGCGCTGCCGGAGGAATTGAAGCAATCTTCTCCGTCATGGCAATTAAAGACGGCATTATCCCGCCGACGATTAACATCGAAACACCTGATGAAGAGTGTGATTTAGATTATGTACCGGACAAAGCGCGCGAGCAGGATGTCAACATCGTTCTCAGCAACTCGCTCGGCTTCGGCGGACATAATGCCACTTTGATCTTTAAAAAATATCAATAATACAGTTTTTGACCGGCTGCCTGAAAAAGGTGGCCGGTTTTTTTGTGCGTGCATATGATAACAACAAGAGGAGGCGAACAGGTATGAGCGTCAAGCAGACATATCAATGGATGGAAAAGGCGGCATCCGTAAATGACCTGGCCCCGCATCTTTTGCCGCTTTTTTCAGGGGCCGATAAGAAAGAGTGGAAGCCGATACTCGGGATGCTGCAAAACCACGGCATGTTCCGCCATCTGAAGGACGGCGTTAGGACCAGTAAACGGCTGAAAGAAAAAGGATGCTACAGCCATATACAAAAGGAGGAAGCCTATTTAAAGGAGAAGTGGAACGGGCCGGACGTGCCGATCGTAGTTTTGCCCGTTGATGAACGAAACCGGAAAATCCGTCAGGAATTCGGATCAAAATCCGGTCTGGCCTTTCGGGACAAAATGTTCCTCTTTCTATCGTCGGATAGTTCCAATTCAGCTGTATCCGCCCTTATGACACATGAATATAATCACGTCTGCCGGTTAGAACATGTGACAAAGGACGAAAAAGATGAGACATTTCTTGATACAATCATGATGGAGGGGCTGGCAGAATATGCTGTATATGAGCGGTTCGGCTCAAGTCTTACGGCGGAATGGACGTCCTACTATACGCCTGAGCAGCTTGACTTTTTGTTTGAAAAAAGAGTCAAGCCGAACCTCCGCTTAACGAGAGACAGCAGAATGTTTTCCCAGCTGTTATACGGAAAAGGATACTTCCCCTCAATGCTCGGCTATGCCGTCGGATTCAATATAGTAAAAAAATATTTAACCGATCATCAAAAAACAGTAAAAGAAGCATTGGCCATCCCTTCAAAAACCTTTCTGGAAGCAACGCTTTAATAGATTAAAAGAATGGAAATTATTTAAGGATATTACATTTATCCTAAAAAATTCTTGCTTTTGTAATAATGATGTAATAATATACAACTATAAAATTTTTCGACTATTCTATATTTTGTGATAGCGAAACGTATGTTTCCCTCTGCTTCAGCGGAATGAGAAAGGGGCGTATCATGAGCACACTATTAGAAGTGAATAATTTAAAGACCTATTTTTTCAGAAAGAAACAGCCGATACCCGCAGTCGACGGGGTTGATTTTCACATTAACAAAGGCGAAACCGTCGCTCTTGTAGGAGAATCCGGCTCGGGCAAAAGCATCACCTCGCTTTCTATTATGGGACTTGTCCAAGGCTCGGGCGGAAAAATTATGGACGGCTCGATTAAGCTAGAAGGCAGGGACCTGGCCTCCTTCACCGAAAACGAATATTGCAAAATCCGCGGAAATGACGTCTCTATGATCTTTCAGGAGCCCATGACTTCCCTGAATCCGGTGCTGACCATCGGCGAACAAATTACCGAAGTGCTCGAATACCATAAAAAAATGAATAAAAGAGAAGCGGCTAAAAAAGCCGTCGAGCTTCTGGAACTCGTCGGATTCTCCAGAGCGGAACAAGTAATGAAAGAATATCCGCACCGTCTTTCCGGAGGGATGAGACAGAGGGTGATGATCGCCATTGCGCTCAGCTGCAATCCGAAGCTTCTGATCGCTGATGAGCCGACGACGGCGCTTGATGTGACGATACAAGCCCAAGTATTGGAGCTGATGAAAGACCTCTGCAAAAAATTCGATACTTCCATTCTGCTGATCACTCATGATTTAGGTGTGGTTTCCGAAGCCGCCGACAGGGTGATCGTTATGTATTGCGGACAAGTCGTAGAGAGTGCGAGTGTGGAGGACTTATTTTTAAACCCTCTTCATCCGTATACCGAAGGGCTGTTAAACTCCATACCGGTGATAGATGGAGAGATTGATACATTAAAAGCGATCAAAGGCAGTGTCCCGACACCGGATAATCTTCCGGAAGGCTGCCGATTTGCCCCGAGGTGTTCAAAAGCGATGGACAAATGCAAAACAGGGCAGCCGGAGCTGATAACGCATGAAAGCGGCCGTTCTGTAAGATGTTTTTTATATGAGGAAGAGGGTGCCCAATCAAAATGACAGCTGCAGACCAAGAAACGATTTTAGAGCTGAAAGACGTAAAAAAATATTTCCCGATCCGCTCCGGTTTTTTTCAAAGGAAAGTCGGTGATATAAAGGCTGTTGACGGCGTTTCTTTTTCACTGAAGCGCGGGGAGACGCTCGGCATCGTCGGTGAATCAGGATGCGGCAAATCAACGGCGGGAAGGACGATGATCCGTTTATACAAGCCGACAGACGGCCGGATTCTTTTTAAGGGTCAGGATATCTCCGGCTTATCTGAAGAAAAACTGAGAAAAAGCGTCCGCAAAAACATCCAGATGGTCTTCCAAGATCCCTTCGCATCCCTTAACCCAAGGAAAACGTTGCGTTCCATTATTAAAGAGCCGTTCCAGACTCACCATATGTACAGCATGAGCGAGCGGAACGAGCGAGTGGAGGAGCTGCTGGCGAAAGTCGGCCTTCACCCGAGCTTTGCAAACCGCTATCCGCACGAATTTTCCGGAGGCCAGCGCCAGCGGATCGGGATTGCGCGGGCTCTGACGTTGAATCCCGAGCTGATTATTGCGGATGAACCCGTTTCCGCACTCGATGTCTCCATTCAGGCCCAGGTCATCAATCTGATGGAGGAACTGCAGGATGAATTCAACCTGACCTATTTGTTTATTTCTCATGATTTGAGTGTTGTCCGCCATATCAGCGACAGAGTCGGCGTCATGTATCTGGGAAAAATGATGGAGCTGACCGATAAACACGAGCTGTACGGCAATCCGCTTCACCCTTATACGCAAGCGCTTTTGTCTTCAGTGCCCGTCACGAGAAAAAAAGACGCCGTCAAGCGGGAACGAATCATCCTGAAAGGAGAACTGCCAAGCCCGGCAAACCCGCCGAAAGGCTGCGTGTTCCACACGCGGTGCCCGATGGCCAAACCGATCTGCAAGGAACAAATCCCGGCATTTGAAGAAGCCGCTCCCGGCCATTACGTCGCCTGCCATTTATATGCCTGAAATGACAAGCATCGAGAGGGGGTATGCCGGATTACATAACCAGTTTGCTGCATATATATCACAAAGGGGGAATTGATATGAAATTACGTAAAAGCGCACTGATGATGCTAAGTGTTTTTATGGCGCTCGCCATCTTCCTGTCAGCCTGCTCCGGCTCAAAATCCACAAGCACCGAATCCAAACCGGCAGGAAAACCGCAAAAAGGCGGAGATTTGGTTGTCGGGTCAACCGGGGAACCCACACTTTTTAATCCACTTTATTCTACCGATGTTGCAAGTTCTGATATTGAAGGCATGATTTACAGCACATTATTGGAAACTGATGAGAAATTAAACGTCAAGCCGTCGCTGGCTGAAAAAGTAACAGAAGCTGACGGGGGATTAACGTATGATGTAAAACTGAAAAAAGGCGTTAAATTCCATGATGGAAAAGAGCTGACGGCCGATGATGTTGTTTTCACCTACAGCATCCCTCTTAACAAGGATTACAACGGTGAGCGTGGCTCGGGTTTTGAGTCCCTTAAATCCGTGACGAAAAAAGGAAAATATGAAATTCAGTTTAAAATGAAGAAAAAAGATGCCTATTTCTATAATGTCGTTCTCGACAGTTACGGCATTTTGCCAAAACATATATTGGGTAAGGTGCCGGTTGCAGATCTGGGAGAGAATGAATTTAACCGTAAAAATCCAATCGGCTCCGGTCCGTTTAAGTTTGTTGAGTGGAAAAAAGGTGAGTATGTCAAACTGGAAGCAAATGATGATTACTTTGGCGTCAGACCTTACCTTGATACAGTGACAGTCAAAACAATTCCTGATTCTAACGCGGCCGTGGCCCAGTTAAAAGCGGGAGATATTGATTTCTTCGTTGTGCCGGGCACAGATTTTGATACGGTTAAAACGTTTGGAAACGTGAAGGTCAAATCTGATCTTGGCTTAAACTACAGCTATATCGGCTGGAATGAGAAAAAAGAGCTTTTTAAGGACAAAAAAGTGCGTCAGGCATTGACTTACGCTCTTGACAGGCAGGCAATGGTGGATCAAGTGCTGAACGGAGACGGTAAGGTAGCGGATGTTCCTGAGAGTCCGCTGTCATGGAATTATCCGAAGTCTAAAGTGCCGACATTTGATTATAATCCGAAAAAAGCAAAGCAGCTGCTAAAAGAAGCCGGATGGGAAGACCATGACGGTGACGGCTACCTTGATAAAGACGGAAAAAAATTCTCATTTGAAATTAAAACGAATCAAGGCAATAAAATTCGTGAAGATTTAGCTGTTGTCGTTCAGCAGCAATTAAAAGAAGTGGGAATCGAGGCTAAACCGCGAATTGTTGAATTCAGTGCGTTAATCGAACAGACAAGTGCCCCTAATTGGGATTATGACGCTCTTCTTCTCGGATGGAGTCTTGCAACATTCCCGGATCAATTCTCTATCTTCCATTCAAGCCAATCGAAAAACGGGCTGAATAATATCTGGTATAAAAACCCGAAAGTCGATAAGCTGCTTGAAGAAGCGAAGACAATTACAGACAGAAAAGAATACCAAAAGAAGTATGAAGAGATATACAAATTGATAGCTGAAGATCAGCCGTACAGCTTCTTATTCTATTACAATTACCACAGAGCGATGCCGAATAATTTACAAGGCTATGTATTCCACCCTAAAAATGACTTGTACAATATTGAAAAATGGTGGCTGGATCAAAAATAGCAAAAGCCCTGGAGAGGGAAGGAGGTTCCTTTCCTCTCTTATCCTATTTAAAAAGGGGACAAGAATATGGTTACATATATTTTACGGCGAACATTAATGTCCTTGCCGATTCTCTTAGGCATTACAATTTTGTCGTTTGCCATCATGAAGGCAGCGCCGGGAGACCCGATGTCACTTATGATGGACCCTACAATCAGTCAAGCGGACAGGGCGAAATTCATTGAAAAATACGGGTTGAATGATCCGGAACCTGTTCAATATGTGAAATGGCTGGGGAATATGCTGCAAGGGGATTTTGGGACTTCTATCGTCAAGAAAGGCACTCCGGTTTCTGAACTTATCTTATCCCGCTTACCGAATACGATTGTGCTTATGCTTTTCTCAACCCTTGTCGCTCTTCTTATTTCTATTCCATTTGGTGTTCTGTCAGCGAAACGTCCTTATTCAAAATTGGATTACGGGATAACTGTTACTTCATTTTTAGGGCTTGCCATTCCGAATTTTTGGTTCGGTTTGATTTTAATCATGGTTTTATCTGTAAATCTGGGGTGGTTTCCCACTGGCGGAGTAAGCACTTTGAATGCTGACTTTAACATATTTGACCGATTGCATCACTTGATTCTGCCTGCTTTTGTGCTCGCCACGGCAGACATGGCAGGGATAACGAGATACACAAGATCCAGTATGCTTGACGTGTTAAAACAGGATTATATACGAACGGCGCGTGCGAAAGGATTCCGAGATAATAAAGTGATTTTTAAACACGGTTTGAGAAACGGACTTCTTCCTGTCATCACTATTTTTGGTTTGATGATACCGTCATTTATCGGGGGAGCAGTAGTGGTAGAACAGATTTTTACTTGGCCGGGTCTCGGCAAATTGTTTATTGATTCAGCCTTTTCGCGGGATTATCCGGTTATCATGGCCATGACGGTCATTTCAGCTGTTTTGGTTGTAGTGGGGAATTTAATTGCGGACATCTTATATGCGCTGGTTGATCCCCGTATTGAATATTAACAAAGAGAGGTGAGAGGTCAAATGTTACAGCCAAATACCGGCACACCCCCCAGCGAAGTGAAATTAAAGGAAAATATTCAATCCAAACCGGAAACAATGACGAAGATTTTTTTCGAAAAGTTCTTTCAAAATAAACTAGCTGTAATCGGAGCCGTTATATTAACCATCATTATCTTGTCAGCTTTATTCGCTTCGGTAATCGCTCCTTACTCTCCGGAGAGTCAATCTCTCATCAATCGTTTGAAGCCGCCGAGCTTAAAACATCTAATGGGAACTGATAAATTCGGAAGAGACATCTTTACGAGGGTTCTGTACGGGGCACGCGTCTCCTTGCTTGTCGGATTCGCTTCTGTGATCGGCGCGATTACAATCGGGACAGTTGTCGGAGCTGTTGCCGGATATTTTAAAGGGTTTGTCGATGCCGTTCTCATGAGAACCGTTGATATCGTATTATCCATACCTGATATATTTTTGCTTATTACACTTGTTACGATTTTTCAGCCCGGAATGGATAAATTAATTTTAATTTTCTCCCTTACAGGCTGGACAACAACGGCACGCCTTGTCCGAGGGGAGTTTTTATCGCTTCGTTCCAGAGAGTTTGTATTAGCTGCAAAGACGATCGGTACAAAAAATCATCACATCATCTTTTCTCATATATTGCCGAATGCGCTCGGACCGATTATTGTCTCAGCCACATTAAAGGTGGGAACGGTTATTTTGGCGGAATCTACATTAAGTTATCTCGGTTTCGGGATTCAGCCCCCGATCGCAAGCTGGGGCAATATGCTTCAGGATGCACAGAACTTTACGCTTATGATTCAGGCTTGGTGGTACCCGTTATTCCCAGGTTTGTTGATCCTTCTTACCGTATTGTGCTTCAACTTTGTCGGAGACGGGCTGCGTGATGCGCTTGATCCGAAAAATGTAAAATGATCTCCCGGACGGAACGGGAGATTTTTTTGTTGCAATGCAGTCAGAAATCCAGCTTCGTAATACGGAAATCTCATATTGAAATGGAATAATTTATCTATCCCTTGCCTATACTGTGGACAACAGTTTTTATAAAGTGAGGGGTCGAATATGTTATTTCTTCATGATGTATGGGTCAATTGGTTTGAAGGGGAAGAAAACGGCTACAATGTATGCCATTTTCATGAATGGCGGAAGGAAGACACGGTTGAGCTTTTGGATCAGACGCCGCTGCTCAGAGTGCCGTCGGTATTATTTCATTACATAGAAAACGACTTATCAGAGCTTCCGAAAGAGCTGCTTGACCAAGTCCACCAGAAGTCATACGTGCGAAAAAATCACGAGCGGACAAAGCTGGAGTACTGTTTTGTCGTGACAGACGGGATCGGCATCATTGCCGTGGATACGATCGGGTATACCATTCCTGTCAGAAAGAGCCGCCTGATTCCGAGACAGGAGCAGCTTGTTTATGAAATGGTAAAGGATGTAGAACCGGAATCGTTTCAATTTGAGCCGTCGCAATTGGAGTCTTCAAAGGAATATCACATTTTGTCATTGGCGCCGGAGCATGTCAGAGGTCTGACGAGAAAAGAGCGGCAGATCAAGCAGCTGATGTTTATGGCGCTCGACCAGCTGAAAGGGCTGAAAAACCGTGCGGAAATTGTGTATTGGTACACGGAATGGAATCCGCATATGTATGAGCAGATCAAACGGATGAGTTTTGAAGAGATCTGGGACATGCTTTACAATGAAACAATTGAAGGCTGGTCGGATAAACATCTTGCGTTCTGTGAAAATTTGATTAAAGGGCAGCCGTTTTTCGAAAAGCTTTGGGAAATGGAACAGGAATCAAAAGTGAACTAAAAAAAGAGGCGGGGATTCTCCCGCCTCTTTTTTTTTATCTTCTTTTCCGTCCGAGACCCATGGCGTTTTCCATTTTCTTCACCATTTTGCCGGCCGTTTTGTTTGCGCGCGCCGCCCCTTCGTCGAGAATGCGGTCAAGCTCGTCGCTCTCAATTAATTCACGGTAGCGCTCTTGGATCGGTGTCAATGCGCCGATAACGACTTCGGCTAAATCGCTTTTGAATTCACCGTACCCTTTGCCTTCATATTTAGCTTCTAATTCTTCAATTGATGTGTTCCCTAAAATAGAATAGATCGTCAAAAGATTAGAAACGCCCGGTTTGTTTTCTTTATCATACTTTACAATGCCTTCAGAATCAGTCACTGCGCTCTTGATTTTCTTCTCGAGCTGCTTCGGCTCATCAAGCAGCGTGATGAATGCCTTTTGGTTCGGATCTGATTTGCTCATTTTTTTGAGCGGATCAGCCAGTGACATGATGCGCGCGCCTGATTCAGGAATTTTCACCTCAGGAATCGTGAAGATGTCATTGTATTTTTTATTAAAGCGTTCCGCCAGGTTGCGGGTCAGTTCAAGATGCTGTTTTTGGTCTTCTCCGACCGGAACAAGGTCCGTTCCGTACAGTAAAATATCGCCGGCCATCAACGGCGGATAGGTTAACAGTCCGGACACGACGGCTTCTTTGCCCTTTGACTTATCCTTAAATTGCGTCATCCGCTCAAGCTCGCCGATATATGCGACGCATTGGAGCATCCACCCCGCCTGGGCATGAGCGGGAACCTCCGACTGGATAAAGAGGGTCGCTTTCTCGGGATCAAGTCCGACGGCCAGGTAAAGAGCCGCGAGATTGCGGATGTTATTCCGCAGCTCAAGCCGATCCTGCGGAACCGTAATCGCATGCTGATCGACAATACAGAAGTAGCCGTTGTAGTCATGCTGCAAATCAACAAATTGCTTCATTGCGCCGATGTAGTTGCCGAGGGTAACGGAACCGCTCGGCTGAATGCCTGAAAAAATCGTTTTCTTCATAGTTCTTACCTCATTTCTTAAAACATAATAAAAAAAGCCCATTCTTCCCGTAGAAAAAAGGGACGAATGAACCGTGGTGCCACCCTGATTATTCCATTACAATGGAATCGCTCGAGACGTTGGTAACGGAGGCTGCTCCGGCTGGGCCTACTAACGTTCGGTCAGCTGCTCAGAAGTCCATTCCACATCGCCCGTTACCTGCTCCCAGCACCGCAGACTCTCTTCAAACGGATGAAAATGTGTACTAATCTTCATCATCGCAATCACAACAAATGTATTTGATTGGTCTATTATAAATCAATTATAGCCAAATGTCATCAGAGGAATACAAGCTTATTTCCAGTTTGCTTTAGGGGGGGAAATCCTCAAAAAGAACTGAAAATGCTTAAATGATAACGTATATCAACATTTCGTATAACGAATATTATATGTAAAAAGCAATATGAACTGGAAATTACATTAAAAAAATTTAGTTAGGTCATGCTTTAAACTATAGAAGTGTATCACCTTTTTGACAGAAAAACTGACCAAATTTAAATATTTTAAATTGAGAAAATAGTATTGCAATAAATTATTCATTTCATTATAATGAACTTGTTCACTCTATTGTTACAGCTTCTTTACATAAAATAATCAGAAAAGACGGAACACAATTAAAGTTTAGAAAAATATTAAGTTATTTTGTCTGATATTTCTGAGTATTTAGTAGTAAAGGCTGAAAAATTTGATTAGGGGGTTAGTGCATGAAAAAGCGTTGGTCTATTGTAGGTTTGATGCTTATCTTCTCGCTTGTATTAAGTGCGTGCGGCGGATTCAGCGGCGGATCAGGCGGCGGTAAAAAAGACACCAAAGGACAGACTTCACTTAATATCAATATTAAAACCGAGCCGTTCTCACTGCATCCGGGTTTAGCGAATGATTCCGTGTCAGGAGGCGTAATCCGACAGACTTTTGAAGGATTGACACGCGTAAACTCCAAAGGTGAGCCTGAAGAAGGAATGGCATCTAAAATTGAAACAAGCAAAGACGGAAAGACCTATACATTTACGATTCGTGACGGTGCGAAATGGTCTAACGGCGACCCGGTGACGGCGCAGGATTTTGAATATGCATGGAAATGGGCGCTTGACCCGAACAACGAATCACAATACGCTTATCAGCTCTACTACATCAAAGGCGCTGAAGCTGCCAATACAGGAAAAGGCAAGATTGATGATGTAGGCGTAAAAGCCGTAAATGACAAAACATTAAAGGTTGAACTGAATAACCCGACACCTTATTTCACGCAATTAACTTCATTCTATACGTATATGCCGATCAACAAGAAAATCGCGGAAAAACATAAAAACTGGAATACAAACGCGGGCGAAAATTATGTGTCAAACGGCCCGTTCAAAATGACGGCCTGGAAACACAGCGGTTCCATCACGCTCGAAAAGAACGATCAATATTGGGATAAAGACGCTGTGAAATTGAAGAAAATCAATATGGTGATGATTAACAATAACAACACCGAACTGAAAAAATTCCAGGCCGGTGAGCTTGACTGGGCAGGAATGCCGCTCGGCCAGCTTCCGACTGAATCTCTGCCGACATTGAAAAAAGACGGATCTCTTCACGTTGAACCGATCGCAGGCGTGTATTGGTACAAATTCAACACAGAAGAGAAACCGCTGAACAATGTCAACATCCGTAAAGCCCTTGCTTATGCGATCGACCGCTCGTCCATCGTGAAAAATGTAACGCAGGGCGAACAAATCCCGGCCATGGCTGCGGTGCCGCCGTCAATGAAGGGATTCAAGGATAACACAAAAGGTTATTTCAAAGACAATGACGTCAAATCAGCTAAAGAATTCTTAAATAAAGGACTGAAGGAATTAGGCGTCAAGAATGCCTCTGACCTTCCGGCGATCAAACTGTCCTACAATACGGATGACGCGCATGCGAAAATCGCGCAGGCCGTACAGGAAATGTGGAAAAAGAACTTGGGCGTCAAAGTTGAGCTTGATAACTCCGAATGGAATGTTTACATCGACAAGCTGCACAGCCAGAATTACCAAATCGCGCGTATGGGCTGGCTCGGCGATTTCAACGATCCGATCAACTTCCTTGAATTGTTCCGTGATAAAGAAGGCGGAAACAATGATACCGGGTGGGAAGATCCTGAGTTTAAAAAGCTGCTGAACCAATCTCAGCTTGAAACGGATCCGGATAAACGTATCGAAGAGCTGAAAAAAGCAGAAAAGATCTTTATGGACGCAATGCCGGTCGCGCCAGTTTATTTCTATACGGATCCTTGGGTGCAGGATAAAAACCTCAAAAATGTGATCTTGACAGGAACAGGCGAAGTTTACTTCAGAAACGCTTCTTTTGAATAAAAGCCGGTTCTGAAAACAAAAGACCCAAGGTATATGGGGAGGATGTCCCCATATACCTTTCTTACTGATTACGTATAAAATTGTAAAAAACATGGAGGTGTTCACCTTGCTGAAATATATCGGTAAACGATTCATTTACATGATCATCACATTGTTTGTGATTGTGACCGCCACGTTCTTCTTAATGCAGGCAGCGCCGGGCGGACCATTTTCCGGCGAAAGAAAGCTGCCGCCTGAAATTGAAGCAAACTTAAACGAACACTATGGTCTGGACAAGCCTCTTTTCGTTCAATATGTCAGCTACTTAAAATCTGTGGCGATGTGGGACTTCGGGCCTTCTTTTAAATATAAAGGCCAAAGTGTTAATGATTTAATCAATTCAGGCTTCCCCGTCTCATTCACTCTCGGTGCAGAAGCTATTCTCCTCGCTTTAGCGTTCGGTGTGCTTTTCGGGGTGCTTGCTGCCCTGTACCATAATAAATGGCAGGATTATACCATTGCGATTTTAACGATCTTTGGGATCTCAGTTCCGAGCTTTATATTGGCGACGATTTTGCAATATATTTTCTCAATTAAATTAGAACTGTTCCCGGTCGCAGGGTGGGAATCCTGGGCATACACCTTTCTGCCCTCCATTGCGCTCGCTTCCATGCCGATGGCGTTCATTGCCAGACTCTCCCGTTCAAGCATGATTGAAGTGTTAAACAGCGATTACATACGGACTGCAAAAGCTAAAGGACTTTCCCGTCCGTCAGTCACCGTGCGCCATGCGCTGCGAAATGCGCTTTTGCCGGTCGTGACATATATGGGGCCGATGGCGGCATCCATTTTAACGGGAAGTTTCATCATTGAATCCATTTTCGGAATTCCCGGTTTAGGCGCGCATTTTGTAAACAGCATTACAAACCGTGATTATACGGTCATTATGGGAGTTACCGTGTTTTTCAGCGTGCTCCTGCTTTTATGCGTATTAATTGTAGACGTGCTGTACGGATTAATCGATCCGAGAATCAAGCTTTCCAAAGCAAAGAAAGGAGCCTAGACCATGCAGAACATTCCTAAAAATATGTTTGAACCAGCTTCAGCTAATGCCGGCGATGCCGAAAAAATAAATAAAAAAAGCCTTTCCCTCTGGAAAGACGCCATGCTCCGCTTCCGCAGCAATAAGCTTGCGATGGTCGGGTTCGTACTGATCGTTCTTATTATTCTGATGGCGATTTTTGCGCCTATCTTTTCAAGATATGATTATGCCACTACCAATCTATTAAATGCGGATAAAGCGCCGTCGAAAGATCATTGGTTCGGCACGGACGACCTTGGAAGGGATATATTCGTCCGGACATGGGTGGGGGCGCGGATTTCCATCTTTATCGGTGTCGCAGCTGCCGTGCTTGATTTATTGATCGGCGTAATCTGGGGCAGCATTTCCGGATTCCGCGGCGGACGCACAGATGAAGTGATGATGCGCATCGCCGACATTCTGTGGGCTGTTCCTTCATTATTAATGGTTATTTTGCTGATGGTTGTCCTGCCGAAAGGATTGCTCACCATTATCGTCGCCATGACGATCACGGGCTGGATCAATATGGCGAGAATCGTCCGCGGACAGGTGCTGCAATTAAAGAATCAGGAGTATGTGCTTGCTTCACAGACACTCGGTGCCAAAACCGGCCGGCTTTTGTTTAAGCATATCGTCCCGAACGCGATGGGCTCTATCCTCGTAACGATGACACTGACGGTTCCGACGGCGATTTTTACAGAAGCGTTTTTAAGTTATTTGGGCCTCGGCGTACCTGCGCCGCTTGCGAGCTGGGGAACGATGGCCTCAGACGGATTGCCTGCATTAACCTATTACCCTTGGCGTCTGTTCTTCCCTGCCGGCTTTATCTGCCTGGCGATGTTCGGCTTTAACGTTGTCGGCGACGGGTTAAGAGACGCGCTGGATCCTAAGTTACGCAAATAAGGAGTGATATGAGTGACACGTTTGCTAGAAGTAAAAGACTTAGCCATTTCATTTAAAACATACGGCGGAGAGGTACAGGCAATCCGCGGGGTGAATTTCCATTTGAATAAAGGAGAGACGCTGGCGATCGTGGGGGAGTCGGGTTCCGGAAAAAGTGTGACCTCCCAAGCGATTATGAAGCTGATCCCGATGCCGCCGGGCTACTTTAAAAGAGGACAGATTCTTTTTGACGGACGTGATATCGTGCCGATGTCCGAAAAAGAAATGCAGACTATAAGAGGAAAGGACATCGGAATGATTTTTCAAGATCCGATGACCTCTCTGAACCCGACGATGAGAGTCGGCAAACAAATTACGGAAGTGCTTTTCAAACATGAAAAAATCTCAAGTGAAGCGGCGAAAAAGCGCGCCATAGAGCTGCTTGATCTCGTCGGAATTCCGATGCCCGAAAAACGGATCGGCCAATTCCCCCATGAATTTTCAGGCGGGATGAGACAGCGTGTCGTCATCGCGATGGCGCTTGCGGCAAATCCGAAACTGTTAATTGCCGATGAACCGACCACAGCGCTTGATGTGACGATTCAGGCACAGATCCTTGAGCTGATGAAAGATCTGCAAAAGAAAATTGATACGTCTATCATTTTTATCACGCATGATCTCGGCGTTGTCGCCAATGTCGCCGACCGGGTCGCCGTCATGTACGCGGGTCAGGTCGTCGAATCGGGCACGGTGGATGAAATCTTTTATGATCCGCGCCATCCGTATACGTGGGGGCTGCTTGCTTCAATGCCCAGTCTGGACAGCACCGATCAGGAAAAACTGACGGCCATCCCGGGCACGCCGCCTGATCTGACGAATCCTCCGAAAGGGGATGCATTTGCGCTCCGCAGCTCATATGCGATGAAAATTGACTTTGAACAGGAACCGCCGATGTATAAAGTGTCTGATACGCATTTTGTGAAATCGTGGCTTCTGCATCCTGATGCGCCTAAGGTCGAGCCGCCTGAAGCGGTGAAGGCTAAAATCCGTCAGCTTCCGAATACGTATCAACATCCTGTTTTAATGAAGGAAGGTGAAAAAAATGACTGAGAAACTTCTCGAAATCAAACACTTAAAACAGCATTTTTTCACGCAGAAAGGAACGGTAAAAGCCGTAGATGATTTGTCATTTGATATTTATAAAGGCGAAACGCTCGGCCTTGTCGGAGAATCGGGCTGCGGTAAATCAACGACGGGCCGCAGTATTATCCGGCTGTATGAGGCAACCGGAGGGGAAGTTCTCTTTAACGGGGAAAATGTCCACGGGAAAAAATCCCGCAAAAAGCTGCTGGAGTTTAACCGGAAAATGCAGATGATTTTCCAGGATCCGTACGCATCTTTAAATCCGAGAATGACAGTCGCCGACATTATTGCCGAGGGAATAGATATCCACCGCCTGGCAAAAACGAAAAAAGAGCGGATGCAGCGGGTTCACGAACTGCTGGAAACGGTCGGTTTAAATAAAGAGCACGCCAACCGCTACCCGCATGAATTTTCGGGCGGACAGCGCCAGCGTATCGGAATCGCCAGAGCGCTGGCGGTTGATCCGGAGTTTATCATCGCGGACGAACCGATTTCGGCGCTTGACGTCTCCATTCAGGCGCAAGTCGTCAATTTAATGAAAGAATTGCAGAAAGAAAAAGGGCTCACTTACCTGTTTATCGCCCATGATTTATCAATGGTCAAATACATCAGCGACCGCATCGGCGTCATGTATTTCGGAAAATTGGTGGAGCTTGCGCCGGCGGATGAGCTTTACGAAAACCCGCTTCACCCATATACGAAATCATTGCTGTCCGCTATCCCGCTCCCTGATCCGGACTATGAAAGAAATCGCATGCGAAAGAAATACGATCCGGCAGTTCATCAGCTCCAAGAAGGAGAAAAAATGGAATTCAGAGAAGTGAAACCGGGACATTTTGTCATGTGCACAGAAGCTGAATTTAAAACCTATCTATAAACGTATCATCCTCCAAGACTCAGTCTTGGAGGATTTTTTTGCGCACATTCAAGTTTATTAAGCCTGCTCCCGTTTTTCTATAATGGAAAAAAAGGGGGAGATCAGTATGAAAACCATTTTGTGCGCCATTTGTGCGGGACTGTTTATCAGTGCAGCCGCTTATCCGGCCCATGCCGCTGTGAAAGAGGAGCAGCCGCTTGTAAAAATAGCGCTGGCTGAAAAAGAACTGCCGAAATCAAATGCACGGTTCGCTTATCCGTCAGGGCTGCATTTTACACATCCTGATAAGGTGCGGGGCATTTACGTCACAGGACATTCAGCGGGAGGAAGCAAATTCGGGGAGCTGACAGACTTTGTGGACAAAACGGAGCTCAATACAATGGTGATTGATGTCAAGGACGACAACGGAAACCTCACCTTTAAGCCGGACGGCCATTCTGAGTATGCCAAAATCGCCAAGCCGTACATCAAAGACCCAAAAAAGATGATGAAAAAGCTGGAGGAAAAAAAGATTTATCCGATCGCGCGTATTGTCGTATTTAAAGACAGCGAACTCGCGAACAAAAAGCCCGAGTGGTCCTTTAAAGAAAAAAACGGAAGTGTCTGGAAAAACGGCCGCGGCGAATCGTTCGTCAATCCGTTTATGAAAGAAGTATGGGATTACAATGTAAAGATTGCAAAACAAGCCGTAAAGATGGGGTTTCAAGAAATTCAGTTTGATTATGTCCGTTTTCCTGAAGGATTTGAAAAACGTGATGACGAACTGACATACGGACACGGCGATTACGGAAAAACAGCAGACAGCAATGTGCAAAAACGCGTTCACGCCGTCACCGATTTTGTCGGTTATGCGAAGAAAAAACTCAAGCCGTACGGCGCGGATGTGTCGGTTGATATTTTCGGCTATTCAGCCACGCTGCCTGAAGCGCCTGGTATCGGCCAGAATTTCAGCAAAATTTCAGACCAGGTCGATGTCATTTCATCCATGATTTATCCGAGCCATTGGACAAGCTATTTCGGCATTGATAAACCGGATCTTGAGCCCTACAATGTCGTCAAAGAATACGCGAAGGTGGAAAATAAAAAGCTGTCCAAGCTGAAACACCCGCCTGTATCGCGTCCGTGGCTTCAGGATTTCACGGCATCATATCTCGGCAGCGGAAATTATCAAAAGTACGGGAAACGCCAGGTGGAAGACCAGGTTAAAGCGCTGCATGATGAAGGAATTGACGAATTTTTATTGTGGGACGCGGCAAACCGTTATACTAAAAACGTCGATTACACACCATTTAAAAAAAATTGAAACCATGTTAAGGGATCACACGTCTTAATAGATGTAAGATTGTTTAAACAATCGGAAATGGGGTATATCTAAAAGTGTGAAGACAACGAACCCATAAGGAGCAAATGAATGAACTGGTACGAAAAGCTGAGTGAATATTTTCCGATTGAAGAAATGAAATCAAAAGCGCATATGGAAGCTCTGTTAAAGGAGCAAAGCGATGTTTATCATAAAGAAGAGGGGCAGTACCACGTGCTGATGTATGCGGAATTTGACTCTTTCATCTTTATTGATTACCTGTTTGTGTCAAAGAAATCCAGAGGACAAGGCTTCGGAAGCAAGCTGATCGGCAGACTGAAAAAGAAGAACAAGCCGATTCTGCTTGAGGTGGAGCCTGTTGACGAGGATGACATGGATACACAGAAACGCTTGCGTTTTTATCAAAGAGAGCATTTCAAGCACGCGCAGTCAATCGGGTATCGGCGCCGGTCATTGGCTACGAATGAAGTGAACAAAATGGAGATTCTGTACTGGTCACCTAAGACGGAATCAGAAGAAGAAATATTTGAAGCGATGAAACAGACATATGAAAACATTCACACTTATAAAGATGAAAAATGGTACGGAGAATCATACGAAAAAACGGATGAAGTTCTCAAAGTCATTGATGAGAAAAAACAAAAAAACATTTTCGATCAGCTGAGCTAATTGAGAATGGGGAAAAATCCGCCAGCCGTAAATTTGCCGGATTGACACATTTTTTTCTCAGGAGACTGTTCACACTTACTTTTTTATAGTATAATACCTATAAAGATTCCTTTTTTAAAGTCATTTCAATTTGAGAATACAAACATGTTCATCCTACTAATTAGAGGAGTGAAGATTAATGGTTACATTATACACATCACCTAGCTGTACGTCATGCAGAAAAGCAAGAGCTTGGCTTGAAGAGCACGAGATTCCGTTTGTAGAAAGAAACATTTTCTCCGAGCCGTTATCAATTGATGAGATCAAGCAGATTCTGCGTATGACTGAAGACGGTACGGATGAAATTATCTCTACCCGTTCTAAAGTATTCCAGAAACTGAACGTAAATGTTGAATCTATGCCGCTTCAAGACTTATATACTTTGATCAATGAGCATCCGGGACTGCTCCGCCGTCCGATCATCATTGATGAAAAACGTCTGCAAGTCGGCTATAACGAAGATGAAATCAGACGATTCCTGCCAAGAAAAGTGCGTTCTTTCCAATTAAGAGAAGCACAGCGTCTTGCCAACTGATATAAGCTTACGATAAGCATGGAAAAAGCCCAAAACCATCGCGGTTTGGGCTTTTTGTTATTTTTCAGTCTGCTGGTAAATCATACTGGCGAGGATAACAAAAACGACGGTCAAAATCGGCAGCATCATCTGTATCATGCCGTGTTCTGCCATGAAAAATGACAGCTTGCTGTCTCCGGCAATCATTTCACCGCCGGTAAATGCGAGAAGGCCGCTCCCGGCATACATCAATAAAGGCATTTTTTCCATGGCGGTATGAACGAGCTTACTGCCCCAAATAATAATCGGCACCGAGATGAAGAGACCGATCACTACTAGTGTCAGCTCACCGTGAGAAGCGCCGGCTACTGCGATGACATTGTCAAGCGACATAAAGATATCAGCCAGAACGATTGTGCGGATGGCTTTCCAAAGAGAAGAACTGCTTTTTACATGCTGCGCATCTTTCTTCTCAATCAGAAGCTGATAGCCGAGATACAATAAAAATACCCCGCCTGCGCATTGTAAAAAAGGAACATTCAATAAATAGACCGCAGCGCTCGTCAGAACGATTCTCAAGACGACTGCAATAAATGTTCCGAAGATGATCGCTTGCTGTCTTTGTTTATGGGCCAGATTCCGGCTGGCCATCGCGATGACGACGGCATTGTCACCGCCGAGAATAAGGTCAATCCCGATAATAAGCAGAAGGGACAGCAGGTAATCGTGCGGCATGGTAACACCTCGCTTATAGATCGATTGCTTGTACAGCTAATATATGAAGCAGTGCGCTATTTATGATGGGAACCGGGAGAAAGCCTGTTTTTCAGTGTGAAAATGCTTTTTTATTTCTTTTATAACTGTTTTATCATAAAATAGAAATATAAAGAATTTGCGCTGTCTTCTATAAGGTTAAGATGTGGACGGAATGGGTAAAGTGTAGTAAAGTACTATTCATCGGGAGCTTAGATGTCCCTTCAACATCTTATAAAGAAGGGAAGGTTGGCAAAATGGAAATAGAAAGAATTAATGAGCATACTGTAAAATTTTATATGTCTTATGGTGATATTGAAGATCGCGGTTTTGACAGAGAAGAAATCTGGTACAATCGCGAGCGCAGTGAAGAACTGTTCTGGGAAGTCATGGATGAAGTGCATGATGAAGAGGAATTCGCTGTCGAGGGTCCTCTTTGGATTCAGGTTCAGGCATTGGACAAAGGACTGGAAATAATCGTAACAAAAGCCCAGCTTTCCAAGGACGGACAAAAACTCGAACTGCCGATCCCGGAAGATAAAAAACAAGAGCCGGCAGATGAAAATCTCGATGCTTTACTTGATGATTTCCAGAAAGAAGAGCAGGCCGAGAGCCGGGAAGATAAGGAGCAAAAGCTTCAGTTCACTTTGCGGTTCGATGATTTTGAGGATCTCATCTCGCTATCAAAATTGAATCTTAACGGAATCAAAACGACCTTGTATTCGTTTGAAGACCGATATTATTTATATGCAGATTTTTATGAGCAAACTGATGAAGAGGTTGAAAATCAGCTAAGCATCCTGTTGGAGTACGCGCACGAATCATCAGTCAGCATTCACCGTCTTGAAGAATACGGCAAATTGGTGATCGCTGATCATGCGTTATATACAATAAAAAAACACTTTGCATCATAACAAACCGATTTCTCTCAGCAGAAATCGGTTTTTTTTGTTCTGAATGACAGGATGAACGGCTGAAAACCGTATAACGGCTCTCATCCGCAAACAGGATTATGCCTTCTTCCTGCTGAATACAACAAGATTCAGGAAAGGAGAAGATGCAACATGTTCAGTGCTGTGACTGCCGACGGACGGCTCATTCAGCTGGCCGGAAGCTATTCAAAGGAAAAAGCGGCGGAGCTGAGAAAGAAACGCTGGTTCTGCCCCGTTTGCAAAAGTGAGCTTGATATCAAACTGGGACGGGAGAAACTGCCGCACTTCGCTCATAAAAAAAGCAGGCTGTGTCCCGGGGAATCCGAACCTGAAAGCGAATACCATCTGGAAGGAAAAAGACAGCTTTTTCTCTGGCTGAAGACACAAAGGTGCTGCGTCAGCCTGGAACCGTATCTGACTTCCGCTGGACTGCGGCCTGACTTGACGGCAGAAAGCGGAGAAGAGAGGCGGGCTTTTGAATTTCAATGTGCGAACCTTTCGGCGGACTCTTTAAAGAGCCGGACGGCAGGCCTGAAAAACGCCGGGTACCGGCCGGTCTGGATCATCGGGGCAAAACGGTTAAAACGGATGGCTGCACAATTTTTCCGGCTTTCTGCTTTTCACTGGCAGTTCTTTGAAGTCAATTCATTTTCCTCCTTAATGTTTTACTGCCCCGACGCCCGCTCCTTTTACAAGCTGCATTCCATCACTCCGTTTTACACCGGCTATTCTTATGCCGGCTTAACCACAATCCCTCTTCACAAAGCAAACCTGAAAGACATTTGTCATCCGGAAGGGCGGCACAGCGTCAGACTTTCCTCGTGGGGGCGTGCCGTTGCCGGATTCCGCAGCAAAGGCGGGCGGTTTTTATCTGAAGATGCCGGTCTTATCCGGCGTCTTTTTTACGAAAGACATCAGGTTGCATTTCCATTTCTCCCCTCTGAAGTGTTTATTCCCGTTTCAGCAGGCTTTGTGTTTGCAAGTCCCGTTTTTGTGTGGCAGGGCCATTTATACTTGCGGCTTGCGGAACTTTTTGAAAAAGGCGCTCCGATCCGATTATCCGGCATGGTTCATGATTTACGGCAAAAAATCAGGCATAAGGAGATCCGGATGCGGTATGGTTCACAAGACAGCCTTATCGGAATGGCGGTAAAACAATATGCTGATTTCTTATGCTTGCAGGATTTTTTAAGGGAAATTGAGAATGAAGTATATATGCCCTCATCTCAGCAGAAGCGCCCTCAAACGGCAGAAGAGCTGCGCCGGCGGGACCTGCTCTTTTTTGGGGAATGAGAATGCTTCATTTCGTTCACCCTAACGTCAAGGTGGTGGCGAATGTGAGGGGCGTACAAGCATTTTGTTTTCGTTTTTTCACTGTATTATTGGTATGCTCGGTCTTATATGCCGCATATGATTTGACAAAAGGCAGTGAAAAGCCGGAAGATAATCACAACACAAGTTTTTGGAGAAACAATCGTTTTTTCAATTGGCTTGAAGTAAAGAAAACGAGGGGGATCACCATGACTGAGGAAAATAAAGCAGCACAGCTGCCTGACAGAAGTGAAGTAAAGGCAGAGCATACATGGAGACTAGAGGATATTTTTCCTAGTGATGAGGCCTGGAATAAAGAATTTCAAGCAGTTAAAGAATTAATTCCGAATTTATCTTCTTTTAAAGGCACGCTTGCTCATTCGGCTGATAATTTATACGCGGCGCTTACAGCACAGGATGAAGTGACGAACCGCCTTGGGAAACTTTATGCATACGCGCATATGCGCTCAGACCAGGATACGGGAAATTCTTTCTACCAAGGGCTGAACGACAAAGCCGCAAGCCTGTATTCTCAGGCTGCCAGCGCGACTGCTTACATTGAACCGGAAATTTTGGCGATTCAGGAAGACAAGCTGCACCAGTTTATTCTGGAAAAAGAGGAGCTTAAGCTTTACTCCCATGCAATTGAAGAAATTACAAAACAGCGTCCGCACGTGCTGAGCGAACAAGAAGAGGCCCTGCTTGCGGAAGCCTCTGAAGCGCTGTCGTCACCTTCCAATACATTCAGTGTTTTAAATAACGCCGATATTACGTTTCCGTCGATTAAGGATGAAAACGGCAAGGAAACTCAAATCACACACGGCAACTTTATTAATTTCCTGGAAAGCAGCAATCGTGAAGTCCGCAAAAACGCATTTGAAGCCGTATATAAAACATACGGACAGTATAAAAACACGATGGCGACTACACTCAGCGGCACTGTGAAAAAAGATAATTTTTACGCCCGTGTGAAAAAATATAAATCAGCACGGGAAGCGGCGTTATCCAATAACAGCATTCCTGAAGAAGTTTACGATAACCTTATCAAAACGATCAATAAACATCTTCCGTTATTACACCGTTACATTGACCTGCGGAAAAAGGTGCTCGGTCTTGATGAAGTCCATATTTATGATCTGTACACACCGCTTGTAAAAGATTCGGGAATGAAGGTCACATATGAGGAAGCGAAAGATTATATGCTCAAAGGACTTGCTCCGCTGGGCGAGGAATACGCGTCTATTTTAAAAGAAGGACTTGAAAACCGCTGGGTCGATGTATACGAAAACAAAGGAAAACGCAGCGGTGCTTATTCGTCCGGTACATACGGCACGAATCCGTACATCTTAATGAACTGGCATGATAATGTCAATAATCTGTTTACGCTCGTTCACGAGTTCGGCCATTCCGTGCACAGCTACTATACGAGAAAATATCAGCCGTATCCGTACGGTAACTACAGCATTTTTGTCGCTGAAGTCGCTTCAACGACTAATGAAGCGCTGCTCGGTGAATATATGCTGAACAGCTTAAAGGATGAAAAACAGCGTCTGTACCTGCTCAACCACATGCTTGAAGGGTTCAGAGGCACAGTGTTCAGACAGACGATGTTCGCTGAATTTGAGCATCTGATTCATACGAAAGCGCAGGAAGGCGAGCCGCTAACGCCTGAACTGCTGAACGAACTTTATTATGATCTGAATAAAAAGTATTTCGGTGACAACATGGTGATTGATAAAGAAATCAGTCTGGAATGGTCAAGAATTCCGCATTTCTATTACAATTATTATGTGTATCAATATGCGACAGGCTACAGTGCGGCCCAAGCGCTGAGCAGCCAGATCTTAAAAGAAGGCAAGCCTGCGGTGGAGCGCTATACCGAATTCTTAAAAGCGGGAAGCTCGGAATATCCGATCGACATACTGAAAAAAGCGGGGGTCGATATGACATCGCCTGAACCGATCGAGGCGGCCTGCAAAATGTTTGAAGAGAAACTGAACGAAATGGAAGAGCTTCTTTCGAAAGTGAACCCTTCGTAATTCAAAAAAGCCTGTGCATTAGATGCGCAGGCTTTTTCTAAAACCCCTTAAACGTTTTTCGGTGATTCAGCCGGTACAAGGCAAACAATATGGACAGAAACAGCAGGGGAGATGTAATGTAAATCGGCAGCATGTGCATCATGGCCAGCAGGTTTAAAAAGAAGAAAAACATAATCATTCCGATGATCAATACGGTGCGGAGCATTGATTTCCCTCCTTGTTTATGATTGATATATTCTATGAAAACAAGCAGTCAGTTATGTTTTGTGACAAAAATATGAACATTAATCTTATGGCTTGTCAAAACTCGACAAGATTTGATATGATAAGGATGTGAAATTGATCACAAACAAACATTACCCCTTTGTTTGACCGTGAAAAATTTCTCCCATCCCCTTTGTTGTCGTTAAGACATATGAAACCGCGCTTATCCCGGCGCGGTTTCTTTATTTGCACAAAAAAAGCCGGCTCCGTAAGGAATCAGCTTTTTTTAATGATCACAACAGGTGACATCCTCCTGGGTGCCGGCCAGAGATTTCCAAAACAGACCGTGCTTTGCTTCCACTCTGGCGACCTTTTTGGCGAATGCCAGTTTTTTCATTTCTTTTTCAACTTCTTCTAGACTCAAATCATAAACGAGTGCGATTTCTTTCGATGCGACAAACCGGAAATATTCAATAAAACATTCCAAAGGCGGCGTTTCAGAAGGCTTCGGTTCATCCCCGAGCATTTCGAATAGGATCTCTTCGTATACGTCATAAGAATAGTTGCCGGGAACCTTCAGCCCTTCATCATCATGCAGGCTGTTAAAGAACGTCAATGTCGGGTTGACGGTGACGTCCATTTCCGCCGCTATTTTCATATCGCACTGAAGCGCTTTTACCGCGCTTTGCGAATGGAGGTCGCGCTTGAATTCTTCAACATCCAATTTCGTCTTTTCAGCAATTTCTAAAAGAACGTCTTCATCCGTAATATTCTGCTTGGAGACAAACAGGCTTTCCTGCATGCTGCGGAGAAACAGAATACCCGCTTTTCTTCCCTGCAGTTCGGCCGCTTTTAAAGCGAGTGCGGCAAGGTAGGGCGATGAAAGAGGCTGATCCTGCTCAAGCCAAAGGCTTCCGTCACAGGGCATCCCGGAACGGTTCGCAATTTTTTCCCAAGCTTCGGCAAGGAGGTGTTTTTTCCGCTTTTGCTTATTCAGCGATGTAATGCTCGCGGACACAATGATCCGCAGCGTAAAAAAACGTCCGTATTTGATTTTTAATTTTTTTATGGCGGGCTCCAGCGACCAGCATTCAGGACATAAAGGGTCGACAAACATGTAAATTTCGAGCGGTTTTTTTGGATGTCCGTGGCAATGGGCGAAGTATTGCTCATGCTGATAATTCGTCAATATGATCGATCCTCCGCTTCTGACTGGTTTACCATATGCCTGGCCGTCAGTTCCAGACGCCCGTACAGAAATTCACGAATATCGCCCTCCAGCCCGACCTGATCCATCGCTTTGCTCATACAGCTTAGCCACGCATCAGCCCTCTCGTCCGTAATCGGAAAGGGGAGATGCCTTGCCCTGAGCATGGGATGTCCGTGCTCTTCAGTATAAAGAGGAGGTCCGCCCAAATACTGGGTTAAAAATTGCTTTTGTTTTCTGGCCGTTTCAGTCAAATCACTTGGAAATATCGGCTTCAGCAAGGGATGAGACGAGACACGCTCATAAAAAGTATCAACAAGTTGCGATAGAAGTTCCTCTCCAATCGCTTCATATGGTGCGTTAAACGATTGTCCCATGTTGACTACTCCTTTATATGGCTAATAGGAATCATAATTCCCATTGCGAATTTATCTTTCAGTTTTACTATCTTTAGTTACTGTATATTTTAGCAATAACATTTTATTTCTACAAACAAAGTGCCTTTCTGTCAGGCGCTTGTATTTCATATCATATCACATCGCCTTCATTCATGTGTAAGATTTCACTCCGCAAAAAAACCAGAGGGCGAAGGAAGCCTCTCTGGTTTACGCGTAATACTGCCGGGTTATGTTTTTGACATATTGCTGTGTTTCCTTAAACGGCGGAATGCCTCCGTACCGATCTACGTTGCCGGGGCCTGCGTTGTAGGCGGCTAACGCGAGAGATACATTTCCGTCGTATTTCGTGAGCATCTGCTTTAAGTACTTTGTGCCGCCCTCAGCGTTCTGGACGGGATCAAGCGGGTTTGACACCCCGAGTGATTCTGCCGTGGAAGGCATGAGCTGCATCAGTCCCATTGCCCCCGTACCGCTGACAGCTTTCGGATTAAAGCCTGATTCCTGTTTAATAACCGCGCGGATCAGCTTTTCGTCCACTCCGTATTTTTCGGCCGCTTTCTGAATGGCGCTGTCTATTGAAAAGTTTCCGGTGCTGATATCAGAAGCCGCATCCGGAGACTTTATGCCCGGGGAAGCTGCCTCGGAACCGGATGAAACGGGAATTCTCGGTGAATATGAAGCGTGAGCGGTCCGCACACCGTTTAAAATCCCTGATTCCGGCTGCTGCCGGACGGCTGTGTCCGTATACTGGCTGAGCAGCGCGCTGAAATTGGCAAGCGGGCTTTCTGAAGATTGTCCGCCTGAATCCGTGCTTGTATGAGAGATTGATTGCAGCGCCATTGACTGCAGCTGGAGAAGGGCCGCCCAATTCGTTATATTCACTGTGTCATTCCACCTTTTTTTGTTTCTGTTCATAAAAACGCTGGATTTTATTTTTCGTGATCCGCTCTGGGATGCCGAATTGCTTGAGCAATTGTTCAAACGCCCGTTTTCCTTCATCCCAGTCAGCAGCCTCGAATTCCAATTCAAAGTCTTCTTTCTCTAAATATCGGCTGTGATCTAAAATGATTAAGCCTTTTTCTGATTCTTTTTCCGCGCGTGCGGTCGACAGCGTCCCGAAATAGCAAATGTGTTCTGAACGGATTCCTAGACCGTCCAGCTGCCGTTTGACGGGGCCATCCGGAATCTTGAAGACGTCAAGATCCGGTGCCGCAGCAAGCTGTTGGTGCGTTTCCAGCAGACCGACCGCGGCAGGTTCTTTTAAAGTCAGAACGAACGAGCCGTCTTTTTCTCGGATGCGGAGTGCTGATTTTTTTTGTTTCAGGGAAAAATCTTTCGTGTCGAAATAATGATTGACCTGCTGTTTAAAATCATGTTCTTTCATGCAGAGTGCTTCACTCAGCTTCAGAAATTCTGATTTTGTCAGCAGGTTTTTGAATTCAATTTCTATTTCTTGGGTCATGACAGTCTTCCTTTCAGGACGAAAAATTGTATAATTCCCATTATCTCTTTAGAGGTTACGTTTATCAATATCGACCTTGATATGATAAAATAAATGCTGTACTTTGTTAAAAAAGGAGAACATTATGCAAAAGAGAATTGAAATCCAGAATGCATCATTAACAGAAGACGCGCTCCGCTTGAAGTGCGGAGAAGACTTAAGCGGAGCGGAACGCAAAGCCTCAGGTCAAATGCTTGTTGATTCCGATCACTTTGCTTTTGTATACATACTTGAATCAGCTGACTCTTTTGAATATGTCATTATAAAAGAACATGTCTGGCCGGATCTGAAAGAAGCCTTAGACCAAGGAAAACCGGCGGTCCTTGAGGCCGGCGGAAAAACGGTTGAACTTTCAGGGCTGCATGAAGAACTCGATTATCTTCTTGAAAATATTAAAGATAATGCAAACTACGGAGATATGGAAGAAAAAGTGAAAAACGTATTTCTTTAGAACAGGTTCGGAATTGGGGGATGTACGATGGATGACAAACAATGGGAGCAATTTCTAGCGCCATACCGCCAGGCTGTTGAAGAATTAAAGGTGAAGCTGAAAGGCGTCAGAACCCTTTATGAGTATGAAGATGACCACTCACCGATTGAGTTTGTGACAGGCCGCGTGAAGCCGGTGGCGAGCATACTTGAAAAAGCGAGACGAAAAAGCATACCGCTTCATCAGATTGAAACGATGCAGGATATCGCGGGGCTGCGTATTATGTGCCAATTTGTCGATGATATCCAGATCGTCAAAAATATGCTGTTTGCCAGAAAAGATTTTACCGTTGTCGATAAGCGGGATTACATAGCAGAGCATAAGGAAAGCGGATATCGGTCTTACCACCTTGTCGTTTTATATCCTTTACAAACAACGTCCGGTGAAAAGCACGTTCTTGTGGAGATACAGATTCGGACGCTTGCCATGAACTTTTGGGCAACCATTGAGCATTCACTGAATTACAAATACAGCGGGAACATTCCCGAAAAAGTAAAGCTGAGGCTGCAGCGGGCCTCAGAAGCCGCATCCCGGCTCGATGAAGAAATGTCAGAAATCCGCGGAGAAATCCAGGAAGCCCAAGCCGCGTTCTCGCGAAAGAAAAAAGCGGGAGACCGCCAGTAGGAAAGGAGGGGAATGGCATGAAATTTGCCGTTTCTTCAAAAGGAGACGAGGTTTCAGATACACTGAAAAGCAAAATACAGGCGTATTTACTCGATTTTGATATGACCTTGGATGAAAAAGAGCCGGAAATCGTTATTTCCGTCGGCGGTGACGGAACGCTTCTTTACGCATTTCACAGGTACAGCGACCGTCTTGATAAAACGGCTTTTGTCGGAGTTCACACGGGGCATTTGGGTTTTTATGCCGATTGGGTTCCGCAGGAGATAGAAAAGCTCGTTCTGGCCATTGCCAAAACGCCGTATCATACCGTGGAGTATCCCCTTCTTGAGGTGATTGTCACTTATCATGATGAAGAGCGTGAGGAGCGGTATCTGGCTTTGAACGAATGTACAATCAAAAGCATAGAAGGCAGTCTCGTCGCTGACGTGGAAATTAAAGGCCAGCTGTTTGAAACGTTCAGGGGAGACGGTTTATGTCTGTCCACGCCTTCCGGAAGCACGGCTTATAATAAGGCGTTAGGCGGCGCGATCATCCACCCTTCCATCAGGGCGATTCAGCTTGCGGAAATGGCATCCATCAACAACAGAGTGTTCAGGACTGTCGGCTCGCCGCTTTTGCTTCCCGATCATCATAACTGTGTCATCAAACCGAGAAACGACGTCGACTTTCAAGTCACAATTGATCATTTAACCTTGCTGCATAAGGATGTCAAGTCCATTCTATGCCGTGTGGCAAATGAAAAAGTCAGATTTGCAAGATTCCGCCCTTTTCCGTTTTGGAAAAGGGTGCAGGATTCCTTTATCGGAAAAGGCGAATAGAAAGAGGAAACGGATTGGACAACTTTTTTATCCAAAAGAACATGACTGCCCGGGAAGCCGGCATGACGGTAAAAGAATATACGGCGCAGCTCGGCATTTCAAAGCGGCTTCTCGCTGACATTAAATTCGGCGGGGGAGACCTGCTTGTGAACGGAGAGCATGTAACCGTCCGCACCGTGTTAGCGGAGGGAGACGTGCTTAAGATTGAATTTCCGAAGGAGCATGTGAGTGAAACGCTTTTGCCTGAGCCGGTTCCGCTTGATATTCTTTATGAAGATGACCATGTGCTTGTGGTCAATAAACAGCCGTATGTCTCCTCAATTCCATCAAGAGAACACCCGTCGGAAAGCATCGCTAACGGAGTGATCAGCCACTACCGAAAAAGCGGCGTGCCATCAACGGTTCATCTTGTCACCCGCCTTGACAGGGATACATCGGGGGCGATGCTCATCGCCAAACATCGGCTTTCCCATTCTCTTTTGTCGGCAGCGCAGAAAAAGGGGCTTGTCAGCAGGCGGTATCTCGCTGTCGTACACGGGATCATGCTGCAGAAGGAAGGAACGGTGGACGCGCCCATCGGAAGAAAACACGACAGTATTATTGAGCGGATGGTAACGCCGGATGGACAACGAGCGGTGACGCATTTTCAAACGGAAAAAGCGGGACATGCGTTTACGCTTGCAGCCCTGCGGCTGGAAACGGGGCGGACGCATCAAATCCGGGTGCACATGAGCTACCTCGGCCATCCGTTAGTCGGTGATACACTGTACGGCGGAAAAAATGAGGGAATTGCCCGGCAGGCTCTTCACAGTGAGCGGCTTTCATTCGTACACCCCATGACCGGAGAAACGCTCGTTTTTCACGCCCCGGTGCCTGACGATATGAAAACATTAATTGAACACATGTAAAGCCCGAACCGTTTATCGGTTTCGGGCTTTTTTCATGCCTGCCTGCCGTGATCCTCGCGAAATCGTGAAGCATCATAGGGCATTGAGCTTTCCACAGAGACGGTTTCATGCTCCGGAAAACGAAAGCCTGTCAGCTGATTGCCGAAGACGCACCCTGTATCAATGTTGATCGTACGGTTGACGATCCGGGGGCGTTTTACCGGGGTATGGCCGTACACAACCCACGCTTTACCTTCATAGTCGGCAGCCCAGTCTCTTCTGACGGGTCTGCCGTCGGGATGCGTTTCACCCGTAATATCGCCGTACAGAACAAATTCTTTTACCTTACGCGAGTATTTACCGATATCGTCAGCTTTTATGCCGGCGTGAGCGACAACGAGATCGCCATTATGTAAAATATCATAAAGCGGCGCTGACTCATATAATCGGATAAATTGTCCGGAGACTTCCGTTCTGTCGGCGGGAGACAGCTCTTTCAGTTCGGCTGCCGTCGTTTCCAGTCCGTGCATCACTTTTACGGGGTTTCCTTTTAAGTAACGATACAGTTTGTTGCAATGATTTCCCGGGACATAACGGACGGCTCCTTTTTCATATGCTTTTGCCACAAAACGCATCACTTCTACGGATTTTGGGCCTCTGTCCGTTAAATCCCCCGCAAAGACAAGCGTTCTGCCTTCAGAATGGACGGGCGTTCCGTCTTTCACTTCATATCCGAGCTTTTGCATTAAGGCGATCATTTCGTCATAACATCCGTGTATATCGCTGATGATGTCGTAAGCCATTCGTGTCAGCCTCCTTATTAACGGTTTTTTATTTATTATGGGGCTAATTCCTATACCTAATTACGCTGTTTTTGCACAAATTAAAAAAGAATTAAAGAAATAAAGCCTTATCACTTTTTTTTCGCGTTCAGCCTTGTTAGAATATGCGTTATGTTTTTAAAAAAAAGTAAGGTTTCGCCCGCTTAAAGCGGGCTTTTATAACCCTTGTTTTAAGGAGGTATTTACAAATGGAACACACATCAGTCGCATCTTTAGTCGTCGTTTTGATCGTCGCTTTTTTGACGCCGCTCCTTTTACATCGGTTTAAGCTCAGCATCCCCGTCGTCGTCGCGGAGATCATCATGGGGCTTATTATCGGAAAAAGCGGCCTGAATCTTGTCGTTCAGGGAGACACGTGGCTGGAGACGCTGTCTGTTCTCGGCTTTATCTTTTTAATGTTTTTAAGCGGCTTGGAAATTGATTTTTCTTCATTTGAGAAAGGGAAGAAAAAACAATTCCTTCCGAACGGCAAGGAAGCGCCCAACACGTTTTCTGCCGCACTGATTATCTTTTTCGGCATCTTTATTTTATCATTGCTGCTGTCCTATGCCTTTGTATTAGCCGGTTTTATACAAAACGCATTTTTAATGACGCTTATTATTTCGACGATATCACTCGGTGTGGTGGTCCCGACTTTAAAAGAAGAACGGATCATGAACTCCAATATCGGCCAGATTATCCTGCTTGTCGCCGTTATCGCGGACTTGGCTACAATGATTCTGCTCGCTTTCTTCTCTTCTCTTTACGGAGAAGACAGCGGAAATATGTGGCTTCTGTTGATTCTCTTTGCCGCGGGGGTCGTGCTGTATTTCTTCGGCAGGATCTTTAAACATCGTTCATTTGTGCAGTCGATGTCTAAAGGCACTGTGCAGATCGGCACGAGAGCCATTTTCACACTGATTATCGTGCTTGTCGCTTTATCGGAATCTCTCGGGGCGGAAAATATTCTCGGCGCGTTTTTGGCAGGCGTTCTGGTATCGCTTCTGTCTCCGAATAAAGAAATGGTGGAACAGCTGGATTCCTTCGGCTACGGGTTTTTAATTCCGATCTTTTTCGTCATGGTCGGGGTGAAATTGGACATTTGGACGCTTTTCCAAGATCCGAAAACATTAACGATGATTCCGCTTCTTCTGCTTGCGCTGTTTATCAGCAAAATGTTCCCGGTGTTTTATTTAAAGAAATGGTACGACAAAAGAACCGTGTTTGCTTCGGGCTTTTTGCTGACGTCCACGCTGTCGCTTGTTATCGCGGCGGCTACGATCGGAGAAAGGCTCCACATTATCAGCGCCAATATGTCCGGCGCGCTGACTTTAGTTGCGGTTATTGCCAGCATCATCACGCCGATCGGCTTTAAGAAATTATTCAAACGGCAAAGCGCGCCGCAGGAAAAAAAGCGCATTACATTTATCGGCGCCAATCAAATGACGCTCCCGGTTACGCTGGAATTGCCAGAGGAGGAATATGAAGTACGGGTCGTCCATGTGTATCAGGAAAATGCCGGGGAAACGCTTGCGGAATCCGTTTTTTCAGTTGACACGATTTCTGATTACGAGCCCGGCACGCTTGAGTCGCACGGTATTTTTAAAACGGATATTCTTGTCGTGGCGACGGGAAATGAAGATGTGAACGCTGAAATCGCCTTACTAGCGAAAGAGAAAGGGACTGAGCGTATCATCGCAAGCGTCGGCTCGGTTGAGCATGAAACAAAACTGAAAGAAGAGGGCATCAGTATTTTTTCTATCCTTATGTCTACAAAAACGCTGCTGCGCGCGTTAATTGAGGCGCCGGGCGTGATGAGCCTCCTGACGAATGAGGAGTCTTCGTTATATCAGATCAATCTGGAAAACCCGGCGTATAACGGCATCATTCTGCGGGAATTTCCGCTGATGGGCGATGTGATTTTCGTCCGGATTTTCAGAGGTGTGGACAGCATCGTTCCGCACGGAGACACGCGGCTGAAAACAGGAGACCGTCTCATCGTCACGGGCTCGCGCAACTACGTGTCGGAACTGAGAAAAATCCTTGAAGCTTGACCAAATTGCAATTCGTGATAATATAGAAGGCATAACAAATAAATCATTAATCGTATGACCACTAGGGGTGTCCTTCATAAGGGCTGAGATAAAAGTGAGACTTTTAGACCCTCATAACTTGAACAGGTTCAGACCTGCGTAGGGAAGTGGAGCGGTATTTTTTTGGGGTTCCTTTTATCCATTTAAATTCCAAACCACTTTTCCGATGCGGGAAAGTGGTTTTTTTATTTTATCAGGGGGGAAGACATGATGACATTTTCTGAAGAATGCAGACAGGCGGCTGCCGAATGGTGGGACGGAAGTTTTGTTCATCCGTTTGTAACGGGAATCGGTGACGGAAGCCTGCCGATTGACCGTTTCAGCTATTACGTGCTGCAAGATTCCTACTATTTGACGCATTTTGCAAAAGTTCAGGCGTTCGGCGCCGCATATGCCGAAGACTTGTTTACGACGGGCAGGATGGCGGGCCACGCTCAAGGGACATATGAAGCGGAAATGGCGCTGCACCGCGAGTTTACGGAGCTTTTAGGAATTACGGAAGAAGAGCGTGCGGCATTTAAACCGGCACCGACCGCCTATTCTTATACGTCTCATATGTACAGATCGGTGATGAGCGGCAATTTTGGAGAAATATTAGCTGCGCTTCTGCCCTGTTATTGGCTTTATTATGAAGTCGGCGAACACTTAAAAGAGTGCAAACCGGAGCATCCGATTTATGAAAAATGGGTCGGTACATACGGCGGAGACTGGTTCAGACAGCAGGTCGAAGAACAGATCAGCCGTTTTGATGAGATTGCTGAAAACAGCACAGAGGAAATCCGTGCAAAAATGAAAGAGAATTTTGTGATTTCAAGCTATTATGAATATCAATTTTGGGGAATGGCTTATCAAAAAGAAGGCTGGTCCGAGAAGGACGGAAAAGAGGTGGAATCCTTTGGAGCTGCACGCGGTAACTGATAATCGCAAACCCGTTGCCGAGCTGGCCGAGGATATTCTATCGATTCAGCGCGAAGTGAGCTTTATCCATATCCGTGAGCGGGATAAAACAGCGGGAGAGATCATGCAGCTTTTGTCCCTTTTGAAAAAGGGCGGTGCGGATAAGGACAAATTGATCATCAATGACAGGGCGGATATCGCGCTTTTTGCCAACATACACCGTGTTCAGCTTCCGTCCCGCAGCTTTTCCGTAAAACAGGTGCGAAGCAGATTTCCCCATCTTCATATCGGACGTTCGGTTCATTCGCTGGAAGAAGCCATCCAAGCTGAAAAGGAAGATGCGGATTATGTGGTGTTCGGCCATATATTTGAAACCGAATGTAAACAAGGACTTGAAGCAAGAGGCATCAGCCTGCTTTCAGAGATCAAACGCACGCTTTCCATCCCCGTTATCGCAATCGGCGGAATGACACTGCAGACGATCGGACACACAAAGCAGGCGAAGCCGGACGGAATTGCCGTCATGTCAGGCATTTTCTCAGCTGAAAATCCTGAGGAGGCGGCAAAACGGTATGCACGCGCGGTAAGGGAGGCCGATTATGAAGAAACACTATGATACGGCGGTGATCGGCGGCGGAATTATCGGGTGCGCCATTTCTTATGAGCTGGCGAAGACGCAGCAGAACGTTGTCTTGTTTGAAGGCGGAGAAGTCGGCCGAAAAACGACAAGCGCTGCCGCGGGAATGCTGGGCGCTCATGCGGAATGTGAAAAACGGGATGCGTTTTTTGATTTTGCCATGCACAGTCAAAGGCTGTATGAAGCGGCGGGGCAAGAGCTTGAGGAAGTTTGCGGCATTGACATCAGGCGCCATAACGGCGGAATGCTTAAACTGGCGTATACCGAAGAAGATATCGCCCGTTTACGGAAGATGGATGATCTGCCTTCCGTCACTTGGCTTTCAGCGGAAGATGCCCTTGAAAAAGAGCCTTACGCTTCAAAAGACATTCTCGGCGCCAGTTTTATAAAAGACGATGTCCATGTCGAACCGTACTATGTTTGCAAAGCGTATGCAAAAGGGGCGCGGCGCTATGGCGCTCACATATATGAGCATACACAAGCCACCTCCGTAAAACGGGTGAACGGAGAATACTGCATCACAACGTCCGGCGGGGATGTTTATGCTGACAAAGTCGCAGTTGCAAGCGGTGTATGGAGCGGCCGGTTTTTCAGCCAGCTCGGCTTGGGACAGCCTTTTTTTCCTGTGAAAGGAGAATGCCTTTCCGTGTGGAATGACGATACCCCGCTGACCAAAACCCTTTACCATGATCATTGTTATGTCGTCCCGAGAAAAAGCGGCCGGCTTGTCATCGGCGCCACGATGAAACAGGGTGACTGGAGCGATACGCCTGACATCGGAGGAATTGAGGCCGTCATTGCAAAAGCGAAAACCATGCTTCCCGCCATCGAACATATGAAAATAGACCGGTTTTGGGCGGGGCTCAGGCCGGGAACAAGAGACGGCAAGCCGTTTATCGGGCAACACCCTGAAGACAGCGGCATCATCTTCGCCGCCGGCCATTTTCGGAACGGCATCCTGTTGGCGCCGGCAACGGCTGAAATGGTGCGGGATATGATCATGGAAAGACAGATTAAACAGGAATGGGAAGAAGCGTTTCGAATCGATCGCAAGGAGGCTGTTCATATATGATCCTTCAGCTGAACGGAAAACAAATTGATTGGAATCGAAAAGAGGGGACGGTTCAGGATTTGCTTGAATTGTACCAGCTTGACCAAAGAATCGTAGTTGTGGAGAGAAATAAAGAAATCATTGAAAAAAAGAATTATGAAAATACAAGTTTGTGTGACCGCGATGTCATAGAAATTGTCCATTTTGTAGGAGGCGGATGAGGATGTTAACAATAGGCGGAAAACAGTTTCGGTCAAGATTGCTGTTAGGAACGGGAAAATATCCGAGTTTTGAGATTCAGAAAGAGGCGGTGGCCGTCTCGGAATCAGATATTTTAACCTTTGCGGTGCGGCGGATGAACATCTTTGAAGAGTCTCAGCCTAACTTTCTCGAACAGCTTGATTTGTCTAAATACACGCTTCTGCCGAATACGGCCGGCGCCGCAACGGCTGAAGAGGCGGTCCGAATCGCAAGGCTTGCCAAAGCTTCAGGGCTTTGTGACATGATAAAAGTAGAAGTCATCGGATGCAGCCGGTCACTTTTGCCTGATCCGGTTGAAACGCTGAAAGCATCAGAACAGCTGCTCGAAGAGGGATTTATCGTGCTTCCGTATACGTCGGATGATGTCGTGCTCGCAAGACGTCTTGAGGAGCTCGGGGTGCATGCCATTATGCCGGGCGCTTCGCCGATCGGTTCCGGTCAGGGAATTTTAAATCCGCTGAATCTTTCTTTTATCATTGAACAGGCGAAGGTGCCGGTCATTGTCGATGCCGGCGTCGGATCTTCAAAAGACGCCGCCTACGCGATGGAGCTCGGGGCTGACGGCGTGCTGTTAAATACCGCTGTGTCAGGCGCAGATGATCCGGTCAAAATGGCCAGGGCGATGAAGCTTGCCGTAGAAGCGGGCCGTCTTTCTTATGAAGCCGGGAGAATTCCGGTGAAAGATTACGGAACTGCAAGCAGTCCGCGAGACGGTCTTCCGGTATGACGGACAGATATTCCAGACAGGAGCTGTTTCAGCCGATCGGTCCCACCGGCCAAGAGAAGCTCCGGTCGTCTCATGCCGTGATTATCGGCGCGGGTGCGCTTGGGACGGCAAGTGCGGAGATGCTTGTCAGAGCAGGGGTCGGGAAGGTAACGATCGCTGACAGAGATTATGTGGAGTGGAGTAATCTCCAGCGCCAGCAGCTTTATACCGAAGACGATGTCAGACAGGAAATGCCGAAAGCCGCGGCGGCTGAAAAACGGCTTCGGTCTATAAATAGCGATGTAGAGGTCGAGGGATTTGTCATGGATGTCACTGCGGAAAATGCACCCGGATTGATTCGTGACGCCTCCCTCATCGTGGATGCCGCCGACAACTTTGAAACGAGACTGATTGTGAACGATGCGGCTGTGCAGAAAGGGATTCCCTTTCTGTACGGCGCCTGTGTCGGCAGCTACGGGCTCTCTTTTACCGTCATTCCCGGTGTCACGCCGTGCCTTCACTGTCTGCTTGAGACATTGCCTTTAGGCGGTATGACATGCGATACGGCGGGAATCATCAGCCCGGCTGTATTGCAGACGGCCGTTTTTCAGGCAGCAGATGCGCTGAAGCTGTTAACGGGCGGATCTATCGAGCATGTTCTCCGTTCCTTTGATTTATGGAAAAATGAACGGTCAGAAATAAACGTCGCCCGTCTTAAGTCGGCTGATTGTCCAAGCTGCGGCACAAACGATTTTCCGTTTTTATCCTATGAAAATCAGACAAAAGCGGCGGTTCTGTGCGGGCGGAACACGGTGCAGATCAGAACGGGGATTTCCGAACAGTTTGATCTGCAAAATCTTGCGGGGCAGCTCAGACGGGCAGGGCTTGATGTTTCAGCCAACCCGTATTTAATTTCGTTTTGCACAGACAATTTCAAGATGGTACTGTTTCGTGACGGCAGAGCATTAATACACGGCACAAGTGATATCAGCAGAGCGAAATCTTTTTATCATAAATGGATCGGATAATGTGAAAGGAGCGAAAAACATCATGAGCATATGCAAAGCATTGACGATTGCCGGATCAGACTCAGGAGGCGGCGCCGGTATACAGGCGGATCTCAAAACCTTTCAGGAGCTCGGCGTTTTCGGGATGTCAGCCCTGACAGCGGTAACCGCCCAGAACACGTTGGGCGTTCACGGCATTTATCCGCTCACCCGGGAGGCGCTGGGCAGCCAGATTGACGCGGTGGCGGAAGATTTGCGGCCTGATGCTGTAAAAACAGGAATGCTGTGGAGCGCGGAAATGATTGCGGAAATTGCGGAAAAAACGGATCAGTACGGGCTTGATCATCTCATCACCGATCCCGTCATGATTGCCAAAGGAGGCGCTTCCCTGCTGCGTGAGGAATCTCAGGCCGCGTTAAAAGAGCTGTTAATTCCGCGCAGCTATGCGGTGACGCCGAATGTTCCGGAAGCTGAGGTATTGACGGGGATGGAAATCCGCACGTTTGAGGACCGGAAAAAAGCGGCCGAACGCCTTTGCAAGCTTGGGGCAAAGCATGTCATCATAAAAGGCGGACATCAGCCTGAACAGGGGAGAATCGTTGATTTATTATTTGACGGTTCGTCTTTTACCCAAATCAGCCACGCTTATATTGACACGAAACACACCCACGGAACAGGCTGCACGTTCGCAGCCGCGCTGACGGCAGAAACGGCAAAGGGGAAAAACATTCAGACCGCGTTTGAGACAGCTGTCAATTTTGTGCGGGAAGCCGTGGAACATACACTCGGCATCGGAGCGGGACACGGCCCGACCAATCATTTTGCCTTTAAAAGGAACAGTCTGCAGACGAGATAAAAAAGAGACCGCTTCAACATCCGCGGTCTTTTTCCCATGCTTTCAATCTGGACAAGGTTATGATATGATAAAAATTAAGATCAGGTACTAAAACTATGTCTTTAAGACGATTACAGGAGGCTTTATACATATGAATTTCTCACTTGAAGGCCGCAACATCGTTGTGATGGGCGTTGCCAATAAACGCAGTATCGCATGGGGAATCGCCCGTTCGCTGCATGAAGCCGGAGCGCGCCTCATTTTCACTTACGCGGGAGAGCGCTTGGAAAAATCAGTTCATGACCTTGCGGCTACATTAGAAAGAAATGATTCCATCATCCTTCCGTGTGATGTGACAAATGACGCTGAGATCGAAACTTGCTTTGCAAGCATTAAAGAGCAGGTCGGCGTGATTCACGGCATCGCGCACTGCATCGCGTTCGCAAACAAAGAAGAGCTTGTCGGCGAATATTTAAATACGAACCGCGAAGGATTCCTGCTTGCGCATAACATCAGTTCTTACTCTCTGACAGCGGTCGCAAAAGCGGCGCGTCCGATTATGACTGAAGGCGGAAGCATCGTTACACTCACTTACCTCGGCGGAGAGCGCGTCGTTTCAAACTATAACGTAATGGGTGTGGCAAAAGCGTCTCTTGATGCGAGCGTGAGATATTTAGCCGCTGACTTAGGAAAAGAAAACATCCGCGTCAACAGCATTTCAGCAGGGCCGATCCGTACGCTGTCTGCAAAAGGAATCAGTGATTTCAACTCTATCCTGAAAGAAATTGAAGAGCGTGCGCCGCTGCGCCGCACGACAACACCTGAAGAAGTGGGCGACACGGCTGCATTCTTGTTCAGTGACCTGTCAAGAGGCATCACGGGCGAAAATCTTCATGTTGATTCAGGATTCCATATTACCGCACGTTAAATAACAAGCAGTCCCTTTCAGGGATTGCTTTTTTCTTTCTTCTGATTTTAATCATTCCGTCATATAAATAAAACATGACAGAATCGGAGGGATGAAGATGTCAAAACAAAACAGAAACGCGGAAAAAAAACCGCTCATGTATATTGTTCAGGCGGATTATTCAGACACGCAATCATCAATGCAGGACATATTAATCAAAAAAAGGAAAGCGCCGCAGCCGCCGGAAGAAGAGCCGATGCATGGAAAGCGGGAGGAAGAATGTAAAACTCAGCCTGAAGGAGCAGTGGCTGTCGAACCAGAAAAGCAAGTACTTGAACAGCACAGCCGCTCAGAAGAAGCCGTTCAAGAAGTTCCGGCGCAAGCGGAGCAGGACACTGCCAAGCCTGAAGCCGCTAAAAAAGAGCCTGAAGCCGCTGAAAAAGAGCCTGAAGCGGTTCACAATGCCGCCCCAGAGGAAAAGGTCCCGCCAAAGCGCGTGAAAAAGCCGATGAGCAGAATGTCCATTCTTGAAAAAATTGATTTCTTAACGAAGCTGCCGCATAATATGCCGCGGACCCTTTGTCTGATAGAAGCCAACGGGAAAACCTACAGAGGCGTAATCGTCGGAAGAAAAAATAATGCGATCTTCCTGCGGACGACAAGCAACGGAGCGCCGGCAGAACTCGCAATAGACGATATCACCTCGCTGCATCCGCTTGGATTTTAACCATACAAAAAGCTGCCTGAATTCTTTAATCCGGCAGCTTATTTTTATGCTTTTTGATTTAAGAATGTGTGCGGTTGATCAGTCTCGGGTTCAGGCAATTGATGGCGCAGAAGCTATGGAGATCGACTTCAACGCAATAGTTCGTTTTTTCTAAACGGAATACATCGCAGAGAGAGTCTTTATCTGTAAAATCAAGAATGTGCTTATGCTCGTCAAAAGCAATAAGCAGGCTTAATGTGGCACAGCCGTCACAGACCCTTTCAACTCTGAAAAAAACGGTGTTAAAACACGGACCGTTATCCAGCTCGCCGACATTTCCGAATGCGGTAAACGGTGATGATTTAGAAGTGAAAAGTACAAACGGCACTGTATCGCCTAATGAAAAACCCGGCGATAAAAGGTTGGAATAGCATCCGGCCGGGCAATCTTCCTCGACCGCATTTTGCAGGTCTTCAATATTTTCTACCGCTTCACGCACACAGTATGTTGTATGCTTGCTCATAATATCCCTCCTGACTTCACGTTTTATATACCGGATTAAACGATATCGGAGAGTCAGCCGCCCGGAAGTCCGGGCGGGCTGATGATTGCATCTGTAATAGAAGGTTGGAAGGGGATTCTTCTTTAGGAAAGATGCGAATCAATGACTATCCGTGATGCTTTTTCTCTTTGTGCGGCTCAGGCCGGTCAACAAGCTCCGGTGAAAGGCATTGAATGGCGCTGAAGCAGCTCAGATCAACTTCAATGCAAAAATCTGTTTTTTCTAAACCGAAGAAATCCGGGTCACAAGGATGGCAGACGCTGAGGGTGTCGCCGTGCACATCTACGGGGCGCAATACTGAAAGCGTTGCGCAGCAATCACAAACTCTTTCTGCCCGGAAGAAAATAGACTCGAAGCACTGGCTGTCATCCGCAAATCCTCCGACGTTCCCGAATGTGGAGAACAAACCGCCTTTTTTATCAAACAAGAGAAACGGGATGGTATCTTTACCGGTAACCGTCGGGCTTAACAGATTGGTATAGCATCCAGTCGGGCATTGTTCTTCAACAGCCTCTTGTTCTGCTAAAATCTTCTCGACTGCATCGCATACACAACTTTCATCTCGGCCATGGTGTTTTCCGCAGCTCATGGATTTCAGCTCCTTCTTTTAGGGTATTTGACTTTTGTCTTTAACAACATATGTACGCGAGCCTCACTTGGTGTGGGTGAACGTCTATATATTCATCATATGCGGAGAAAATAAGAAAAAGCAGAGCATTTTTAGCTCTGCTTTTTCTTTTTAGAGGACAAGGGTGATGACTAAGACGGCAATCAGTAAATTTGTCGCTGTTGAGATCAACACTGCGATATCGGCATCTACTGTTGTCACGTTTACGCCGCGGGAGTTTTCGATGAGCAATTTTTGACGGTTGATTTGTTTGTTAGCTGTTAGCTGCAATAAGTCTTGTGCGACCAATTCAGCGATGACTCCGTCAGCAATTGAAGTGAGAGTGGCCGTTACGACTGCTGCATTAATCGCTGTCATGACTGAAGCGACTGCTTGAACGTCTGTTGACGTTACGTTAATATCACAAGAGTCTCTGATAATAATCGCTTCTTCAGAAACTTGTTTGTTGATATTCGCCTGAGCCAGGTCTTGGTCAAGGAAGGCATTATCTTCGCCAAATCCATGTCCGTTACAGCAAACACTGCATCTTCTTCCTTCTTTTTCTTCTTTTTCTTCTCGCGGATGTTCGCATTCAGGATCAAGTGCAACCCAAGAGTATGGTCTGCTTTCCATATCTATTCCTCCTTTTCTTTTACTATTATTAAATGAGCCGGCCCCTTATTTTGACTCAGGCATCTATCCTGATAAAAATCACTATTTTTTAGTTATTGACCGGGATTTTGGCGTCTTTGCCGGAGCTGTTCGATTAATTGTTCTCTGCGGGTTTGCGGATTTGTCTGCTGTTCTTGCGCTTTTTCCTGCTCTTTTTTCTGTTTCTGGCTTTCAAGAAAAGCTTCTGTTTTTGCCTGCATGTCTTTGACTAATGCGATCAGCATTTCTTTTTCTTCATCAGGGATATCCCGCATTTTATCCTTTGTCACGCCGTGTTTTTTGAAGACATTGCTGACAAGCACCTTTAAAAGCGGATCCACTTCTGGTAGATTTTCGAGTTCTTTTTTTAATTTTTCGTTATCTGCCATTTGTTCTCACCTCTATTTAAATATTTGAAAAGAAAGGTTAAAGGATGTCTAGTTCAGCAAAAAGTATATTTAATAATTGAAACAAAATTTGTACAAAGGCCATGATATCGTCTGCTGTCAGTGTGATTTTAATATTGCGGCTGTTCAGGACTTGAATGACGGTCCTCTTTTTTATTTGGCAATCATCCAGGATCAGCAGTTCGGTTGCGATTTGGTCGGCTGTGTCTTCATCTGCGATCGCGAGCTGTGTCGCGAGGATAATCGCCGTAGTAACTGAGGCTTGTATAGAAAGAGCGGCCGTTATATGTGTTGTATCTATTGTGACATTTTCGCAATCAATCACTTCGATCGTCTGCTCGAATTCGTTGGATAATTGTTCGTATATTTGCGGTTGCAGTGTTTCGACTTTTTCTTCAAACGACATAACCTTCACTCCTTTCTCATTCATACTCTATATAATGCAAATGAAACGCCGAGCGGAATAAGAAAAACAACTAAACCGCACCTATTTTTTTACCGGACAAGGTGCGATTCATGAAGATCAGGGTTTTCGCATATGTATAAAGAGGTCAAGTTTTGAAAAGGAGTGAACAGGTGGTTATCAATTGGCTTTCATTTATTCTGTTATCGTTTGCCGTTTTCCGGCTGGCCAGGCTTTTCGTATTTGACACCATTATGGCGCCGCTTCGGAGCCTTTTTCACGAGGAAAAAACAGAAACCGCACCCGACGGCACGATAGAAACCTACATTGTCATAAAAGGAAAAGGCATCAGGGCATTTATCGGTGAACTTCTCAGCTGCTACTGGTGTACGGGCGTATGGTGCGCCGCCTTTTTAATTGCGGCGCAGATTGTGATCCCCGAGGCCGCGCAATGGCTGATTTTGCTGTTAGCCATAGCCGGCGCGTCCGGGATCATTGAAGCTGCGGTTTCTCGTCTTCTGCAGGAATAAGGCGGTTCCACCAGCAACTTACCGTCACTTTCGGCATAAACTGGCATATATGACATAAGGAAAGGAAGGATCACCATGAATCAATCAAGCAAACCTTCCCAACACTCTCCATACAAATCAACTGTGCATCAGCCTTACGAAAAAAAAATTAAGAAAAAAGGCTGCGGCTGCGGCCAAAAGAAAAAACCGAAATAGCCGTTTTCTAAAAAACCGGAGCTTCCGGTTTTTTTTGTTTTATGCCGAACGCCTGCCTCTGTCCGGCATAGATCATAGGAGGAGGGGATGTTATGAATATATTTGAATCATTCATAAACGGTAAATACCGCCGGCACAATCAAAATCAGCGGGAGCATGACAACTATATCTTATCTATTGAAAAACAGCTGTCTGAGTTTGATGAAGCGGGATCGCGCTTTGAGGAATGGATAGATGTGTTTGCCGCCGAAACAGAAGCGAAATTGAAGAAAAATGAGCATTCTCACTAAAATGAATGAAATCCGCACCGGCCCTATGCATTTATCCAAGCCAAACAAGTCGGCTCACATAGAGTATAGAGAGTAAAGGAGGTGCTTAGATATGGGATTCGGATATGGCGGATTCGGCGGCGGCTACGGTTACGGCGGCTGCGGCGGATACGGAGGCGGCTATGTCGGAGGCGGCTACGGCTCAACATTTGTTCTTGTTGTCGTATTGTTCATCCTTCTGATCATTGTCGGTGCATCCTTTTTTGGCTAAACCTTAGCAAGACTTTGGATAAGCGCGGGACCGTTCAGTCCCGTGCTTCCCTGATGTATGAAGGAGTATAGAGACGGGGCACTCTGAATTTTTTCCTTGTCTTACGGGCACATGTTCCGCTCTTTATTCATACAATATCGTATTACTCCACAAAAGGAGGCACACCATGGATAATCAATTTTTCAAAAATATTGAGAAGAAAACAGGCGTCAGCATGAAGGATGTCATGAACCTTGCAGGATCATTGCAAAATGCCAATTTCAAAGATGAAAACACGGTGAGAGGCGTCATTCAGAAGGTGTCCCAGCTGGCTAACAAGCGTGTTCCGAAAGAATTGGAAGACAAAATCGTTCAATCGATTACAAGCGGTAAAGAGAAACTTGATTTTGGCACCATTTCTAAAATGTTGAACAATAAATAGGCGTCAGCCGGCCTTGCTAAAAAGGCCTTTTTATGTGAGAAAAACCCGGCAGTGATCTGCCGGGTTCTTTATATCCTGAGTGCGCTCCGTCTGTCCGTCCGGAGAAGGGGCTCGAGAAATCTTGAGCTGCGCGCTGTTTTTCCCCGCCTGTACGCGGGACAAGATACATATAAATGCTGCATGGCCCTTGTCATGGCGACATACAGAAGCCGTCTTTCTTCTTCGAGCGGAGCGGGATCGCCCTGTCTCGCCGTCTCAAGCGCGAAGTCATGGGGGATCGAGCCGTCAGCCGCGCCTAAAATATAGACCGTATTGAATTCAAGACCTTTAGAGCGGTGAATGGTCAGCAGTTCGACGCCGTTTTCCTCGGTTTTCTGATTCTCAGCGGCGCGCATATGATCGACATGCGCAAGAAAATCGGGAATGGTTTTGAATTTTTTGGCGGCCACTTTGACATCCCTGAGATCATCAGAGCCTTTTTCCAGTTTGTTTCCCTCATTGCCCCGTTTTTTTAAATACTCGGAAAAACCCATTTTGCTTTCTGCAAAGGTGATGGCTTCAACCGGCTTCATTGTCCGGATGCTTGCGAAAAACGGAACGATCTGCTTGATCTTCCCTATTTGAAAAGGCTTCAGGTCAGGCAGTTTCGTCAGTGCCTTAATCATCGTGCAATCTTCCGTGATTGACAGCGCCTTTAACGTTTGCAGGGCGGATTGCTTTAAAAATAAGGCGGGCAGCAGGTCTTTCACCGCATCCGTATCATCTTCATTCTGACTCGCATATAAGTAGGCGAGGATCTGGCGTACGATTCTGCGGCTGTAGAACGTCTGCACGCCACGGTCGGCATGATAAGGAATCGATGATTGGTGCAGTCTTTCATAAATGGCCCGTCCGGCGCTGTTTGTTCGGTAAAGCACGGCGAAATCGTCAGGACTCGCCCCGTTTTGAATTTTCTCTTTCATATCCGAAACGATCATGGTCGCTTCTTCTTCTTCATCGTAAGGATAAAATATCACGGGATTGTGAACGCCGTCTTTGACGGCAGAAAGTGTTTTTTCATACCGTTTTTTATTTTTCTTTACGACGGCATGAGCGCTTGAGACGATCGGATGCGGCGAGCGGTAATTTGCCGTTAAGTAAATGGTCTTTGCTGCCGGATAATCTTTCTGAAAATCTAAAATGAAAGACGGGCTGCTGCCGCGGAACGCATAAATGGATTGGTCGTCATCACCCACGCAGCACAGGTTATTCTCCGGGCTTGCGATCATTTGCATAATGTTGTACTGGACAGGATTGATATCTTGAAACTCATCAATCAAAATATGAGAAAATCTGTTTTGGTACTGCGCGAGAATATCAGGCCGGCTTTGAAACAGTTCATAACAGCCTTGGGCCATGTCATCAAAATCAAATTGCCGTTTTTTCCGCTTCTGCTGTTCGTAACGTTCGTAGAGCCGGTACACTTTTTTCTCCCAGTCGTCCGCAAGCGGAATGGTCTCATGGGGGAGATATGTGTTTTTCCAGCAGCCGATAAGCTGTAGCGCCTGGTCGACGGGAAACTCTTTTTCATCCAAATTTTCTTCATAAAGCGCCTTTTTCACATATTGCTCTTTTTGCCACTCCATTTTTAAAAGCTGGCTGCCGTTCCATTTTGAAGAATCATAATGATAGAGTATTTTATAGAAAAAACTGTGGAATGTTCCGGTCACGAGACGGGAGACTTTTCCGGCTGCCAGCCCGTACTCATTCGCCATCCGCTCTTTCATTTCGGCGACGGCTTTTGTCGTAAAGGTCACAAGCAGCATATTCTCAGGTGAAATGCCGAGGTGTTCAATCATATGGGCGGCGCGGGCTGTCAGCACCCTCGTTTTTCCGCTTCCCGCTCCGGCGAGCACCAGCAGGGGCCCGTCCGTTTCAGTAACTGCCCGCATCTGTTCGCGGTTCAGGCCGATGCCGGGGAACAAAGATGTATCAGCTGCCTCGGATGTTGGTGAAAACGGTTCGGCCGCAGGCACTTTTTTCGGGCTTTTCCATTCTGAGACGATCGGTTTCGGATTCTCTGAAATCGCTTTTCCTTTCGGCAGGCGGAACATGCCTGCCTCCTTATACTCTTCTTTTTCTTTCTCCTCCGCTTGTGGTTCCTCGGCCGCACATGCTTTTTCACAGGCGGTGAAGTCTCCCTTTTGCCGATGATAAAATGCCGGCTGCTCTAAAATCGAAAGCCGCATCAAGACGGGCTGGTCACAATGTGCGCAAAAAATATTTCCTTTCTGAGCTTCTTCAAAAAGGAATTGGTAATGTTCTCTAGAATATGTATGTAAATGTATCGTTCGGTTATTCAGTCGGGCGCATTTCAAAAAGGGGTCCTCCCATTAAAAGGTGTTCATCCATTTGATAGACAAAGAATATCATAACAAAAGAACCGCGTTTCAAAAAGTAAGATTAAGGGAAATAAAAAGCGAAGGGGAGGGGTACATATGATTTATGCAGGACGGATTCAAAACCAGCAGTATTCTCAATACGCAAACCGGGCAGCGGGTTATAAGCCTGATTACGCCGGTATTACGAAAGCGGCCGCCCTCGCCAATGACAGGGTGTACAGAGAGGTGGAGCGCCGCCAGGAAAACACCGCAGCCGCAGCAAAGAAAGTGCATGAAGAAAAACGTAAGCGCTCTCTTTCCCGTCTGCCGCAAATTATGGGAAAAGGCCGGTTGATAAATCAATACGTGTGAAAAAGCCCGGAAATGTCCGGGTTTTTTTGAGCCGTATATATGAAAGATGCGGAAAGGAATGATTCAATTTGAGAAAGCTTTCATTATTAATTGCGGGGTTATTTCTATTCGGCCTCTTTACTGCCGGAATGAAACCGGCACACGCGGCGGAGAGCTCCGCAGCAAAAGATGTCACTCTTACACAGCTGGCGCCGCATGTCTGGATGCATACAAGCATCGGTACGGCAGACGGAAGTCCCGTCCCTGCGAACGGATTGCTTCTTGAAACTTCCAAAGGAATCGTACTGATTGATACTCCGTGGAATGACAGTCTCACAGAGCAATTAATGACAGAAATAAAACAGCGGTTTCCCGGCAAAAGGATGACCGATGCCATTGTGACACACGCCCATGACGATCGCATCGGCGGGCTGAACATACTGTACAAATACGGTGTAAAGGTGCACAGCACGAAGCTGACCGCCGACTTCGCCCGGCAGCAGGGATATCACCGGCCGCTCGGAGATTTGAAAAACGTGACAAAGCTGCAGTTTGGCGATATGAAAATTGAAACGTTTTATCCGGGAAAAGGGCATACGGAAGACAATATTACCGTCTGGCTGCCTGAGGATAAGCTCTTATTCGGCGGTTGTTTAATCAAGGCTTTAGAAACAAAGGAAATCGTGCCAACTCCGGGCTTTTATCCGGATCAGTGGCCGCGCGCCGTCCGCAAAGTCATGAAAAGATATCAGGACATCAGCATTGTCGTTCCGGGCCATGGCAGTCCGGGGGATGACCGTCTGCTGCCGCATACGATAAGCCTTCTGAAAGAAACGTAAAAAAGAAGACCGGCGCTCCCATTACGGAGTGCCGGCTTTTTTATCTCTTCCTGATTTTTATAAAACTGAGGAAAGCAAGTGCAAGCGCCAAAACGGTATATCCCGCTATCGGCCAAATATGCTGATGAAAGGAAGAATAATCTCCGGATATGACTTCCTGGGCCAGCTCGATCGAGTGAACAAACGGTAAGGCATAAGCGATATGTTTGAATGTGTCACCGAGCAGGCTCACCTCCATCCAAGCTCCGCCCAGAAATTGCACGAGTGTAATATAAATCGTTCCGATACCTGAAATTTGTTTGTCCGTAAACACAGCCCCTAAACATAAACCGAAGAAAACGGACATCATCGCAATCGGCAGCAAGACAGCGATACCTGCGAGAAGATTCATCCACTCGGCGGATAAACCGGCAGCCGCAGCTGCGATAAAACAAATGATGATTTGTAAAATGGCTAACGGCAGCATCGGCATTGCGTAACCGATAACATAATCGGCTGTTTTTAAAGGGGAAGCAAACAAACGGGTCAAAAGGGCGGTCTGTTTGTCTTTTGCGATCAGCAATGCAGAGAACATCGTAAGGAAAGCGAAACCGAAAACAATGAGTCCGGGTGCTAAATGCTGAATTTTAAAGGTATCAAGCGGCGCATTTTTTTCAATCGCCGTAAACAGAAACAATAGAATAACAGGCAGTGCGATTCCAAGAATGATAGATAAGGGATCACGAAAAATCTCTTTGCGGTTGCGAATGGCGAAATCAAGCATAAAGACCCGCCTCTCCGTCACAAATCGCTAAAAAGGCATCTTCAAATGTGGCTGAATGAGTTTGTTTTTTCAGATCCTCCGCCGTGCCCAGTGCTTTTAATGTCCCATTTTCTAAAATGCAAATACGATCTGCCAGTGCTTCAGCCTCTTCTAAATAGTGTGTCGTTAAAATAATCGTCATGTCTCCCTTTAATGTCTCAAGATTTTTCCACAACTCGCGGCGTGAACGGACGTCCAGCCCTAATGTCGGCTCATCTAAGAAATAAATATCCGGTTTTGTAATCATGCCCATTGCGATGCTGAGGCGGCGCTGCATTCCTCCTGATAAGGTTTTGGTTTTTGCTCTTTCTTTCTCTTTTAATTGAAACAATTCGAGCATCTCATCTGTTCTTTTTTTTGCTTCTTTTTTCGGAATTCCGTAGACTCCGGCTATAAACTCTAAGTTTTCCCGTACGGTTAGATGAGGAGCGATGGCTGTTTCCTGCGGGGACATGTTCAATTTCGGTTTTATTTTATCCAAATCAGTCAAAATACTGTGTCCAAGCACTGATGCATCACCCTCATCCGGAGAGAGGAGTCCGCAAAGCATACTGATTAATGTCGTTTTTCCGGCTCCGTTCTCACCGAGTAAAGCGAAAAATTCCCCTTTCTCAACTGAGAACTCAAGACGGTCAACGGCGGCGGTTTCTTTATAATGTTTCGTTAATTGCTTCAGCTCAATCGCGTGCATTTACTCGTCCTCGCTATCTGCGTCGATTTGCTTAGCGTTTAAAATATCTTTTGCAAACTCGAAAAAGAGTTCTTGTTTAACAAGTGCGATACCTTGCTGGTCATCCCCAAGCATAAGCAGTGAATCCCCCGGATTTATATCGAAAACATCTCTTGCTTCTTTAGGAATGACAATCTGTCCTTTTGTGCCCACTTTAACAGTCCCGAATATGTGTTTTCCTTTTGGTGCCGTCATGTTTATCCCTCCGAAATATGAATTGTATTTTTTGTATGAATTGTAATACTTAGTATACTAAACATACATTAACCTTCCATAAAATGCAATAAATTTCATGAAATAGTATGATTTTCATAAAAAAAGCACTCCTGCCATATCAACAGGAGTGCTTTTGATTTTATTGTTTGTATTCCTTTATCATTTCCAGATGGGGGATGCCCGCATCGAGAAATTCTTCGCCGGATGTGACGCGGTATCCTTGTTTTTCGTAAAACGGAACCGCCTGCGTCTGCGCATGTAAGATAAAGCTGCCGGCACCCTTGGCTGCAGCCGCTTTTTCAAGCGCCTGCATCATGATGGCCCCGACGCCTAAAGAACGATGGCTTTTCATTACGCAGATGCGCTCTAATTTTCCATGCCCGTCTTTCAAGCGCCATCTGCCGGCTCCGACCGGCTGGCCGCCGTCATATATGACTATATGCTCTGACGTGTCTTCGAATTGATCAATCTCTTCTTCTTCCGGAACGTGCTGTTCTTTCACAAAGACCTCTTTTCTGACGAAAAAAGCGTCGTTCAGCTGTTTTTCAGTTTTTACGATGATGGATTCCAAGCAGTTATTCTCCTCCGCCTAATAAAAATGTTTCGTACACAGTCCATGAGCCGTTATCCAGCTGATAGAGCAGGTGAAAACGGTCGATGACTTCTTCGTGGGAAATGTCTTGCATTTTCAGCTGTCCGAGTACGTCGGAATGTTCATCTGACGACAGCTTCTGGCCGACCGTGACATGCGGAACGAAGCTGTATTCCGGCTCGCCGGATAATGCTCCTGAGTAGCATTTCTCACTCAGAGATTTTAATTCCTCTGTCGGCTCTGCTTTCATATATATCACATTATTCACAGGAGAAAACGAGCTGTATTTTGTGATTTTCAGAACGAGCGGATGCGACTCTTTCGCCGTCTGTCTCAGCTGTGATACGACCTGCTCGATTTCCTGTTCTGTCGCTTCAAACGGATCTCTTACCGTCAGATGCGGCGGAATGAGCGCGTAGCTCGGGTCGTAGCGTTTCCGGTACGAATTTGCGAGATCCTGTAATTTTTTTGATGGAAATAAAACAATACCGTATTTCATGAAAGTTCCCTCCTTAAATGAATGGTTACAGCATTTTTTTCAGCGCCGGCGTGATGAGCGGCTGCCAGTATGTCCATTTATGATCCCCGTCAAAGGTTTCATACGTGTATTCAGACTGTTTGCTTTCCAGCAGCTGTTTGAGCTCTTCGTTCGGCGCGGTGAAATCAAGCACCTGGCCGTCCGTCGTGTGGACGGCGGTTTCTTTTTCTCCGATTTGATGATAAACGGAAATCTGTTTGAGATCCTCCGACTGCCGGACGGCATCCAGCACGTGCCCGTCAACATACGGAGACTGCATGATGACGTTTCCAAACATGTTCGGATAGTCAATCGCCGTCATGAGCGAGACGGTTCCGCCGAGGGAATCCCCGATCATGGTGCGGCCGTATCCGACTTGATAAGTCGGGTATTCTTTGTCGATAAAAGGAACGAGCTCATTTGCGATAAACCGTTTATATGAGGCGAACTTAGAGCCTTCGGGATGGTATGTGTTTCTTCGCTCCCGCACATTTTTATATGGGACGCCGATAATGATGCAGCGGTCAATTTCCCCTTTTGACATAAGCTCTTCCGCCTGACGCCCGATTCTCCCTAATCTGAAATAATCATGGCCGTCCTGAGCGATGACCGTATGATATTTATACAGGGGGGAGAAGGTGGCGGGCAGATAGACCAAAACGGTCATTTCCTCTTCAAGCTCATGGGAGAAAAGTGTTTTCTCATGAATGATTCCGTTTTTTGATGCCACTTCGCATTCCTCCAGGCCGCGTCTTGTCTTGATGGTTTTTTCCTATTGTACCATGAATTATTAGAAATTTCTTTCTTCAGATGCACTTCTTGCGAGAGTTCAGATAAATAAAAAGTTGTTGAAATCCATTTTATAGTGCGTTAATATAGAACAATCAGAAAATACAAAACAATATTCTTATCACGAGAGGTGGAGGGACTGGCCCTTTGAAACCTCAGCAACCGGTTTGCTTTGCCGCGGGAAGGCAAAGTGCCAAGGTGCTAAATCCAGCAAGCGATTCACATGCTTGGAAGATAAGAGGAAGAGAAAAGCTCCTTCTTCTTATGAAGAGGGGGCTTTTTTATTTTTGAAAAAGGATGGTGCTTACTGATGACGCAGCATGTTGAAACAAAATTAGCCCAAATTGGAAATAGAAGCGAAGAAGCAACGGGAACGGTCAGTCCGCCGATTTATCTGTCCACCGCTTACCGCCATAGAGGAATAGGAGAATCTACAGGTTTTGATTACGTGCGCACGAAAAACCCGACACGCCAGCTCGTCGAAGACGCCATCGCCGTGTTGGAAAACGGTGCGAGAGGATTTGCTTTCAGCTCGGGAATGGCAGCCATTCAAACCATTATGGCTTTATTTAAAAGCGGGGATGAATTGATTGTATCCTCCGATTTATACGGAGGCACGTACCGTTTGTTTGAAAACGAATGGAGAAAATACGGCTTAAGCTTTATTTATGATGATTTCAGCGATGAAGACTGTTTACGCTCCAAAATAACGGAAAACACGAAAGCGGTATTTGTTGAAACGCCGACAAACCCGTTAATGCAGGAGGCGGACATTGAAAAAATCGCCCGGATTACGAAAGAAGCCGGCCTGCTTTTAATTGTGGATAATACGTTTTATACTCCGGTGCTCCAGCGCCCGCTTGAACTGGGAGCGGACATCGTCATTCACAGCGCCACAAAATATTTAGCGGGGCACAATGACCTCCTTGCCGGTCTGGCTGTCGTTAAGGATGAAGAGCTCGGCGACATCATGTTTAATCACCAAAATGCGATCGGCGCCGTTCTCCCGCCGTTTGATTCGTGGCTTTTAATGAGAGGGATGAAAACACTCGGACTCAGAATGCGCCGTCATGAAGAAAACGCCCGTGAACTTGCAGAATTTTTAGAACAGGAAGAGGAAATCGCCGACGTGTTATATCCCGGAAAAGGCGGGATGCTGTCTTTCCGGCTGCAAAAAGAGGAATGGGTCAATCCGTTTTTAAAGGCGCTGAAAACGATCTGTTTCGCAGAAAGTCTCGGCGGGGTGGAAAGCTTTATTACATACCCCGCGACACAGACGCACATGGACATTCCGGAAGATATCCGTATCGCAAACGGCGTCTGCAACCGCCTGCTGCGTTTTTCAGTGGGCATTGAACATGCAGAAGATTTGAAGCGGGATGTAAAGCAGGCATTACAGCAAGTAAAAGAGGGGGCCGTGTCATATGAGTAATCACAATTGGACGCTGGAAACCCAGCTCGTGCACAATCCATTTAAAACAGACGGAGCCACCGGAGCCGTCAGCGTGCCGATCCAGCATGCTTCCACATTCCATCAGTCTTCATTTGAAGAATTCGGGACATATGATTACAGCCGCTCCGGCACACCGACAAGAACAGCGCTTGAAGAAACGATCGCAGGTCTTGAAGGCGGAACGAGAGGTTTTGCTTTCAGCTCCGGTATGGCGGCGATTTCGACGGCATTTCTGCTCTTATCCCAAGGCGACCATGTTCTCGTCACGGAGGATGTGTACGGCGGAACATTCCGCATGGTGACTGAGGTTCTGTCCCGTTTCGGAATCGAACATACCTTTGTCGATATGACGGACACAGAAGCGGTCGCCCGCGCCATCCGTCCGAACACGAAAGCCATTTATATGGAAACACCGTCAAACCCGACGCTCGGCATCACGGATATTAAGGGCGTCGTCAAACTGGCAAAGGATCACGGCTGTCTGACATACCTTGACAATACATTCATGACACCTGCTCTGCAGCGTCCGCTTGATCTCGGTGTAGATATCGTGCTTCACAGTGCGACGAAATTTTTAAGCGGCCACAGTGACGTGCTGTCAGGCCTTGCTGCCGTAAAGGATGAAGAGCTCGGCAATCAGCTGTATAAGCTGCAAAACTCGTTTGGAGCGGTGCTCGGCGTTCAGGACTGCTGGCTCGTATTGAGAGGCTTAAAAACATTGCAGGTCAGACTGGAAAAAGCGAGCCGGACGGCTGAGCGGCTGGCTGCCTATTTTAACGGGCATCCCGCCGTCAAAAACGTTTACTATCCCGGCCTTGCCGGACACCCGGGAGCCGATACCCATAAACGTCAAGCGAGCGGAGCGGGCGCCGTCCTGTCCTTTGAATTGGAAAGCAAAGAAGCCGTCAAAAAGCTGGTCGAAAACGTATCGCTTCCGGTATTTGCCGTCAGCCTCGGCGCCGTTGAATCCATTCTCTCATACCCTGCAGCCATGTCGCATGCCGCCATGCCGAAAGCAGAGAGGGAGAAACGCGGCATCACAGACGGCCTTCTGCGCCTGAGCGTCGGAGTCGAAAACGCCGAAGATTTAGAACGCGACTTCGAACAGGCATTGAAAAAAATAACCCCCGCCCAAGTGAGATCATAAACGAAAAGGGCGCCGTCAATTTTGCGACGCGCCCTTTTTTATTTTAGATAAAAAAAGTGTTGACGAATGAGAAATCAGGATATATAATTATAAATGTCAGAGAGACAACAACATACCCAGCAACACATACATATCATGATTCCGTAGCTCAGCTGGGAGAGCGCTACCTTGACAGGGTAGAGGTCGCTGGTTCGAGCCCAGTCGGAATCATAGCCAAAACCCTTGCGTAGCAAGGGTTTTTTACTTTCTTTTAATATAGCCGGTTTATCAAATTCGTAAGTTGTTCGCAAACTGTTGGCGAACTTGATTTTTTGGCTCGAAATTTATTGGCCGTATCTCTTTTTAGGATCAAAATAGTTGAAAAGTTCAACTAGTGATGCCGTCAAGTAGATCCAAACCGCACTGTCGGTATTGCATTTCTATCCGGATAAAAAAGCCAAAAAATCGGTATCAATATAAAAAGGCCCTCTCATAAAATGGGGGCCTTTCAGTGTTCTTTTAAATAGCCTCTTTTAGTTGTTCTATTACACTTTTCAACCATTCTATAGGTGGTAAGCCAATTGTCGGGAAATATATTTCTGCATTACACTTTATAATGTCTTCCTTTTCTTCTTTAGTTAGATCGCTATTTAGAAACTCTTCGCAATACTTTACTGTAAATAGCAAACCTTCTTTACTAATTTCCTCAATAAATTCGTCTAAGGCGTGTTCAGGGGATTGGATATCTTGATGAAATGTTGCACCTAAAAAATTTTCTAATTCATCTAAGAAATCATACCTTTCATCCATGATACTTCCTCTCTTTCTATTTGGTTGGATATCCTGTAAGGATAAAGTTACCGTTATTATCTTTTTTGAGTACTATTTTTGCGTTTGTAACGTTTTCTACTAGTTCTGAATTTCTTGATACACTTCTGCCGATTATTTCTCCATCGCCCTTGTATCTTAACATTAATTTAGGTTTTTTAGGATCATCAATCCAATTTTCGATTTTCTTTATATTTTTTGGATCGTTTAAAACTGAATTAGCAATTCTTTCAGCGGTAGCCCTATCTTTAAAAGTAGATGAAGCTGTAATATGTGGGTTAGGATCAGTTTGCAGTCTTTCTATTAATTCTTTATCTGTTTTCCCAACATGCCTTTCTATAAGGTGTCCGCCTTTTGCCTCATGAGCAGCTAAGCCACCGCCTGGTGCGAGAGGGGTACTATCACCTTGTTTGACATTACCTATGGCCGTGTTGTTAGAAGTTTCAGATTTTCTGAGCACACTCTCTTTCTGATCTTCAATAATACTTTTCAACAAAGGAGTATTCTTCACATTGTGAGTATTTTCAATATCCTGTGCTATTCCGGCAAGCGCGGGTTGGTACTTGTTTTTTGAAACGGAATTAATATAGTCTTTTCCTTTTTCAATCCCGGTTTTCACATGTTTTGCAGCCGCTTTTTCACCGGCTTCCAATACGTTATCCACTTTGGCGGCGCCTGTTTTGGCGAGCTTGCTTGATACTTTTACAGCTGAGCCGGAACCTTTGAGCCCGACGATGCTCCCGATGGCGTAAGTGATGTAATGGGATCTTGAATACGCATCCCCGTTAACCATTTTATCATTCCACGAATCCGCCAGGTTTGTCCATATGATTTTTGCGTAGGAGGGTGTGTTCAATACAGCCGATATGGTTTTAGCGACTTTTTGTTCATCGGAGAGATGGTAAAAATCCCATGCGCCGACAGCGAGATCTTTGACGCCTGTTATGGTGTCTTTTCCCACATCATAAAGGCCGACGCCTATTCCTTTGACGATATCCCAAGCCGTTTCTCCGACTTCTTCGAGCTGTTTTGCTTGTTCAAGCTGCATCACATATTCCACCTGAGCGGGTTCAAGGTTTTCATAGCCGATCTTCTTCGCGATTTCCAAATACTCATCCGGATCGGTGACACCATCGGCCAGCTTTTTCTTCAGATCCTTGATTTCACGCTCTTTCGCCTCTTCCTTTTTAATCGTCAAATAAGCATCCGAATGTCTTGCAATCTCGCCTTTTTTCTTATGGGTGTCGCTTTCACGGTACGCCTTGGCGTTGTAGTGAAGCGGCGTGGCGTTTTTTCCTTTGCCCGTAGCGTTTTGAAGCTGCTCAAAGTCGGCTTGGATGAACTGTTCGTTCGCTTCGGTTTCTGCGTATTCTTTCGTAAGATCGTGATCAAGTTTGCCGAGTTTATGTATCGTTTCGCTTCTTTTTTTGTCAGCTGAAGACAGCTTTTGATCCGTGCTTTCCGTTGAAAACAGATCAAGCGAGATGATGTCTTCGATCTCTCTGAGGATGGACCCCATGTCCTTTTTTTGCCCTTCCATCATCGCCTTTGATTTGCTGAGGGCGTGGGTGAGCTCGTGCTCCAGAAATGATTCCTCCACATGTGAACTGGAAAGTCCGGCATCTTCGACCTTGCCGGGAAGGCTTGTGAGAAATGCGATTTTCATGTCGATCAGATCAAGCCAGCTGTCTGTGACGCCGGCGTGGTCTTGGAAAAAGGCTTTGATGTTGTCAGCGCCCCGGCCTGAAAAGTCGCTGTCACCGAGGTCAGCCATACCTTGAAACGCTTTTTTTAGATTGACCATCTGGCCGCGCAGTTCTTTGTATTCACTCGCACGCTGTTTGGCGGCGGCGAGGAGGGTGGTTGCTTCGAAAACTCTCATGACCATATCCTTTCATACGAAATACTTTAACAAGATATTACCATGGAAGAATGAAGGAAAAGCCAAATAAGTATTTTGAAAGTGCAAAATGATTAATTTGTTCTGGGTAAATTTACTTATTTTAAGATCGGGAATTGGGGTAGAGTTAGCTTTGGGTTGAATCGGTTGTTAGAACATCATGTGACGCACCTCCTTTGAAAAGCATACACACATATTAGAGGGCTGAAATTCACCCGAATGAATTGGGATACGGCGGCCCAAACGGCTTTCCGCATGGAACCAACCTGGGCAACTGGTCAACAGCTTTAAAAACTTCATCTTAACAGGGAAGTGCGGCGGGCATTGGGAATATAAAGGAATATAGGCTTACAGCAATGAAGGATGTATGAAAATCCGTCAGACGGCGAAGGAAAGGCAATCTCCATGTGTTGTGACAGTTCGAATGCGGGTGTATGGAACTTCCCATTCATCCGAGTTATGTCAGAGGGACGAAAAGACTTTTTTTGAGGAGGAAGCGGAATGATTGAATTTACACGGCCATCGCCTATGAAGAAAACATGCACGATGCACCCGGGAAAGGAATCTGTCAGAGCGGTTTCGTTTACTGATTTTAACGGCAATTCTGTAACAGTAACCCTTTGTCAAATGTGTCTGGCTGAATTAAAAATGAAAGCCGCGACTGAATACAGGAGCATGACAGAGGAGCGGGCCAAACTGAATCGTTTCAAGATTGGTGATCATGTGTATTTAGAGCATTTGGGAGTCGTCAGCGAGATAAAAAACATGGAAGGCGTTCAAGTGGCAAACAGGACAGACGCAGACGGAGTCCGGAAGGCTACCCCTAAGGAAATCGCAGAATACAAAAAACAGGGGAAGCATTAATTAAAAAACTATTCAAGTCAATCATTCTATCAGCAGTACTTACGGAGAGCGGCGGCCGTTGCGCCGTCTGCCCGCCGCATGGTCCAGCTGGCAAAATGAATTCGGGTGGAGCGGCCGGCCATGTATACCGCGACATACAAGGCCGGCGCCTCCACTGTGGACTGGAAAGCCGAGAAAAAAGGATCAAGAACACTTTATTACACGGCCGGCGTATACAAGAAGCGCAGTGGCAGTGGGCTGACTGATACGAATTTAGTGCAACGGGGTAGCTTCAGAACGGCAACGCCTCTGAAATCATTCAACGTGAAAACGATCCGGAATAAGACCGGGAAAGGAACCTATGTCATTCAGTTGGACTGTTATTCTGATTCCGGCAAGAGGAACTATATCGGAACATTTGAATCAGCTAAATTTCAAATCAAATAAGGGGGATTCGATGGCGCTGAGAATAGTTTTTCTGCTGATGGGGTTAGGATTCTGGTTTTATTTTCAGTACGAATATAGGCCGGACATGAAAGCGAACATCACATTAATAGGTGCAATCATTGCATTCACGGCCCCGGCGTTTTTTCAAGATATTGATAAATATACGGAGAAAAAGAGGTGATTATTGCTGGCTTCTAGGTTCTGTTCCCATAAGGAATAGGATATCACTAACCTTGGTCACTTCCTAAAAAAAGTGAATCTTTTTAATAATTCTCTTCGTAAGAATGTACAGAGGTGGTGTGACATTATGATAGATGTTGAAAATGAACTGTTCAAGCTTTATCAGGAAGTGAGTAGGGTTAAGAAATTTAAATACTTTTATATTGATTCACCCTTTTTAAAAGAAGAAGAAGAAAAAGTCCAAAAGAATAGGATTTTTGTTGTACTAATTTGTAAATTAATATTTTATTTAATCGCTTTAATATTATGTGTTTTTGTCTTATATCATTACCTTCAGGGAAAAACGTTCTTAATTGGATTAGTAGCTAGCTCCTGGGTTTGTTTAATTATCGCTTTTTTTAGTATAAGGAAGGCCTTAACTAAGTTTGCATTGTTATCTGGCTATAGTAAAATCTATCTTTTAAGAAGAGCAAAAATTTATGAAGCTTTTAAAGAACATCTGGAAACTCGTAAATTTAATATAAACCAAATAGAGAAGTATCTTTTACCTTATTTGAAATCAAGTAATGAAGATAGACAAGCAGGTTCTGTAACAACTTTTTTAAAAATTATCATTCCTACTATTTTTGTTTCAATGATTACCAGTTTTTTACACTTATTATTAATAGTGCTGTTGAAGAGACATATTTTAGACAAGAAGAATTTAATCAAGCCATGTGGCTATGGGTTATATTAGGGATTAGTACAATTGTATTAGGATCTATGGTTTTTACAACAATACATTCTTTTCACAACAAATCAAGTTATAATAAAAATTACAAATTGCTGGAAACACTTTTTATAATTATCTATTAGAAAAAGGTAAGCGATCTATAAAAAAACCAAAGAGAAGATCTTAATATCTAAGTCCAAGACGGAAAGCCTGCGTACACTGAACTTACAGCATTAGCGCTGTTTGTTTGGTGTCCGTTTTTTATTTGAGCGGAGGGATGACATGAAGCAGAAAAAGAACAAGCCCAATAATAACACGCAGAGCGCTCAGATCGTTTCTGGCAACAAATGATGAGCACGAACATGCAAATACTTAAACGAGGCAAGGGCGGCGCATTTAAGCGCAAATAAGGGAGGAATCAGAATGCAGGATTTAATCATTGAGTACAAACGAGCATTAAGAGAAATAAGAAAAATGTACCGGCTCTACAAAGATACGGCTGAAGTCAATCTGACGGCTGAACAGATCAACGACAAAAAGATGATCAGTAGCATGATCAGCGATATTGCATTCACTCTTGAATGGCTGCAGAACGGAAGACAGCCCGGCGCCCGCCGAGGTGCTGACAGAAGAGACGCATATCAAAGGACGATTCTTACTGATCCTCGCTTAATTGATGCGCTGCCAGAAGAATACGCAATCGTTCAAGAAGCTGAGGGAGAGGTAAGTGTTGGGATAAGGAAAGAATTGCTGACGCCCTTTTTTAAAGTGGAAGATTGTTGGTCAGCTGTTGTCCAAACAGATGCAAGCGGGTGCGCTGGCGGCTATCTATCCCAATCCGAATAAAAAGGTAAAGAATTTGGATTGCTGGTGGTAATGTTCCGAAAAACGGAAAAATGCGTATAGAAGGTTTCAGGTCTATAAAAAGGTAGGTAGCTGAACTAATACTTTACAAAGTAAAGATCAAAGATCATTCTTTATAAATAAATTTAAAAATTTACCGATAATAGTATTGTTCTTTTCTAGATTAACTTTTCGGAGAGTGATTTTTTTGAAGAAAAACATACTTATAGTTTTGTTTCTTATTTTTTTAAGTGCGTTACTCACTACTACTGCATCAGTAGAAGCTCAAAATGCAGATCAAACTGAAGTGAAAACTTGGGAAGGTAAAGAGGATTTACCAAAGGAACTATCTCTTTTTAGTACTGCGGTTATTGACGGTAAAATCTATGTAATTGGTGGTAATAATAACGGCAAAGTTCAAAACCAAATTTATGTATATGATCCTAAACAAAATAAATGGATTGAAAAAGTTTCTATGAATGAAGGGAGAGAAGGTGCAGCTATTGCAGTTGTTGATCATAAAATCTATGTAATCGGAGGTTATGGCGAGGATAATTCTGGTTCGAAGACCTATTTAAAAACTGTTGAAGTATATGACATTAACACAGATTCATGGACAAAAGGTATAGAATTACCTAAACCTCTAACGGGATCATCTGCAACAGTTATAGGGAAGGATATTTATTTAATAGGTGGATTTAATCCTAGTGAAGGTCCAACTTCCAACACTTATATTTACAATACTGATACTAAAACCTGGTCTGAAAAAAGTTCTCTGCCGATTCCATTAAGAGCTTTAAGCACAGCAACAGTAAAAGAGAAAATTTATGCTATTGGTGGCGAAAATAAAAGTGGTTTTAGTAATAGCATTTTTGAGTATGATCCCAAAACTGATAATTGGACCTTTAAATACTCTTTGAGGGATAAATTAAGCTATATAGCTTCTACGGTTTACAATAATAAAATTTATTTAATGGGAGGATCAGATTCAAGTAAAAAAGCATCAAATAGTTCAGTAATTTATGACCCTGTTGCAAATACAGTTAACGATTTTCAAAATCTAACCAGTTCTCGAGTAGCTGCAGGTGCGGCGACAATAAAAAATAATATTTTTATTATCGGGGGAACTACTAAAGGTGGCTCTATTGCTGTAGATACATCAGGTATGGTGAAAACAGTTCAGGTGTATACAGAGAAAAACCCAGATGACAACTTGGGAGATCCGAGTTCTGGTGGCAATATTCCTGAGGAAGGGCACGCTGATCGAGCTATCCTTACTATAACAATGACAAACGGACTTGAAAAAGAATTTGATCTTTCGATGGAAGAGTTAAATAGTTTCGTTAACTGGTACGATCAAAAAGACTCGGGAACAGGCCCTTCTAGATACGAGGTGGACAAACACGACAATAATATTGGTCCGTTTGAGAACAGAAAAGATCATGTTATTTTTAAGAATATCCTTACTTTTGAAGTGAATGAGTATTCAACGAATAAAAGCAGTAATCAGAGTAACAAAACCTCTTAACAAAAAACAGATTTACATAAAATCACCTCAAATTATTTGTTAAATGGTTAATGCTCTTTTGAGCCGAGGATCTTTCCTGTTAGAGTATTATCTATTAATCTAACGTTAAATTGCGGGCTTTGACCGCCTTCGTGGGGGGCAGTAAACATTTCTGCTCGATTGATTGACTCTGGTTGTTTACCGTCAGCGAGTGTTTTAATTGAAAATTTCAGCTGCTTTCCTAACTGTCACGGAAAACATCTCACAGGAAATATATTGACTTTCATCCTGTTTGTAATGTTAATTAGAAGATGTATACAAAAACATTATAATGAGGAGGCCTGAGTGTGAAAAATAAAGCGAGAATACAAGTTGGACTATGCATTGGACTTTTATGTTTAAGCTTTACCGGTTTCAGCCCTTTATTCGGCTCTACGCACGCTGAAGCAAAATCCATAGAAGACACAAAAATGACAAGCTGTACAACGAACAAAAAATTTGTTCAGCTTGAGAAAAAATTTGATGCCAGGCTTGGGGTTTATGCGATTGATACGGGTTCAAACAAGACAATCGCCTATCGGCCGAATGAACGGTTTGCTTACGCATCAACCTATAAAGTTTTGGCTGCAGCTGCTGTTCTGAAGAAAAGCTCAAATGAAAAACTTAATGCCATCATCCGCTACAGTAAAGACGATTTAGTTACATATTCTCCAATCACAGAAAAACACCTGGATACAGGCATGAGCCTGAAAGAAATCTCAGAAGCCGCTGTCCGTTACAGCGATAATACTGCCGGGAACCTATTGCTGCAGCAGCTTGGCGGCCCTAAAGGTTTCGAAAAATCACTGAAACAGATCGGGGATCATGTAACGAAAGCGGATCGATTCGAGACGGATCTAAACTCTGCGATTCCCGGGGATCGTCGTGACACAAGCACAGCAAAGGCACTGGCAACTGATCTTAAAGCGTTCACTTTAGGTAACACTCTCACGACTGACAAGCGCACGATCTTAACGGATTGGATGCGGGGCAACGCTACCGGCGACGAACTGATTCGGGCAGGCGCTCCTGCAGGATGGGAAGTCGGCGATAAATCCGGAGCCGGAAGTTACGGGACGCGAAACGACATTGCGATCGTGTGGCCGCCTGACAGAGCTCCAATCGTTTTGGCAATCCTGTCAAACCGATTTACGGAAGATGCCGATTATCATAATGCTCTTATCGCTGAGGCTGCAAAAGTCGCTCTTAATGATCTTAAATAAACATTGCCGTTCATTTTTTATGGACGGTTTCTTATATGTTGAGAATGCGGTATGCCGGTTTCGATGTTATAATGTAAAGCCATAAAATGATGGGAAGAGGGGGAGTTTCGATGCATTACATAACGGCATGCTTAAAAATCATCAGTGATAAAGACCTTAATGAAATAATGAAGGAATTCAAAAAACTTGAGGAAGAAACGAACAAAGAAGAAGGCTGTATTCAGTTCCATGCTCATCCGCTTGAACCATCAGAACGCAAAATTATGCTTTGGGAGATTTGGGAAAACGAAGAAGCTGTTAAAGTCCATTTTACGAAAAAACACACAAAAGACGTTCAAAAACAAGAATTAACGGAAGTAGAATGGTTAATGAAAAGCAATGTGAGTGAGTAAAAGGCTTTGTCTGTTGTTGGCCGACTCTGCCGGTAACAATCATCAGTTTCATTCATTAAAACCCTTGCTGCGCAAGGGTTTTTTACTTTGAAAAGTTCTTTATATCGCAGTCTTTTTATGGGTAAGGAACAGACTTGGAATGAAGATGGCCGCAAGGATGATGACGGATACTAAGAATCCGGCATGGTAGCCTTTTAAACTGTTCGGAATCGTTGGCTGCAATCCTTGTATGACAGTTGCGGTAACGGTTGCAATCACAGCTGACCCAAAGCTGGAACCGAGGTTTTCAATCATATGAATACCGACACCTGCTTCCGGAAGCTGTTTGCTGTCAAGACCTGTATAAGCGTCACTCATTAATGGGAGCATAATTCCTCCAAAACTGGTGCCGCGGATAAATAATACGACGGAAATCCAAATCATACTTGTGTTATCGGTGATAAAAATAAGCGGGATAGATCCGATCAGCGAAAGAACAAGACTGACCGTAACCACGTATTTCGCACCGATCTTATCAATCATTTTTCCGATCAGCGGACGAGTCACGAGCATTCCGACTCCTTGAGGGATTAAAGCGAGTGCTGCTCCGACTGCCGTGAACTGACGAATGTTTTGAAAAAACAGCGGAAGGATTAACATCGGCCCCATGATGGCAATATTCGCTAAGAACAACCCAATTGAAGAAGCTAAGAAGCTCTTGTTTGCAAACAAATTCATAGGCAGCACGGTTTGGTTTTTCTTGATCAGATTATATACAAGATAAATGACTGCTGAAACAAGACCGATGCCCGCCCATAAAATGGTGTCGCTATTGTTAAATGATGCATGATCCGTCGCTTTCGTAATACCGTACATCATTGCCGCGCTCATTAATGATAAATTGATAATCCCGAAAATATCGAGTTTACGATCTTTGTTGAATGGTTCAAAGTCTGGAATGGTTTTCATCATAAGCGGTGCGGCAATCAAAGTGATGAACACGTTGATGTAAAAAATCCAATGCCATGAAGCGCCTTGGACGATGAAGCCTCCGATGACAGGTCCTAAGATCGGGCCGAAGATCATAGGGGTGCTGACAATTGCCATCACTTTTCCCAGGTTTTCCGGACCTGCCGTTTTAACCAAGAGTGTTGACATAAGCGGAGTGATAATGCCGGCGCTGAATCCTTGAAGCAAACGGAAGAAGATGAAGCTGGAAACGTCACGGCTCATTCCCGCAAAAACAGAAATGACACCAAAGGCGATGACTGAGCCGATGAAGATTTTCTTACCGTTATATTTATTCATAAGCCAGCCGGATACGGGTACTGCAATCGCAAGTGCTAACATATAGCCTGTAACGGACCACTGAATGGTATCCAATGTTGTGTTGAAGTCATTGGTCAGTTTGGCGATGGCGATGTTTACCATCGTAGAGTCAAGCATTGGAGCAATTGCTCCCAGTGCAATAGCCCAGGCGGCTGTGAGAACTTCTTTTGGCAGCCGAAGTTCCTTTCTTTTATGTGTTGACATATTATTCTCCTCTCAAAATTGCTGTATTTGTTTCCTTGTCAACAAAATAATAGAGTGATTTTGTTTCTTTGTCAACAATAAGAGAGATATAAAAAGGCAGCCCGTTTTCATGGAGCGGGGCTGCCTATGGTTTTATTCCGATTTGATGTCTGCACCAAGTTTCTTTATTTCTGAATCCAAATGCCTGCTGTATGTTTCCACGAAGCTCAGCATTGTGTCAAATTGTTCATCAGTTACTTGTTCAAACACGATTTTGTCCCGTTCTTGAAACTCTTTGTGCAATTCCTCGTGAATTTTATAAATGACTTTTCCTTGCTCGGTAAGCCTGAAATAGATTTCTTTCTTGTTAAGCGGCTTCTGATAGCTTTCGATAAGGCCTTTATTGATAAGCTTCTTCGTTAATTTACTTATAGCGCCTCTTGTCATATAAAGGGACTCCGCAAGTTTTGTCACATTGGCGTCTTCAATTTTTTCGATGAATTCGATGCAATGCACTTCAGAAGGTTTATGCCCCTTGAGGCTTTCTTCCATCTTCAGCCTATTCAGCCACACCATCTTGTTAAAAAAGTCCCTGAAATCCGTGAGGAGCTGTTCTTTTTTGTCCATGGCCCGTCCTCCTGCTCGGTGGTGCTTACACAATATTATAAAATGTTTGTTTCTTTTTCAACAATCGTAAAGTTATTATTTAGGAACTGAGAGATAGTGCGCAGAAATAAGAAGGAGGGGGAACAGAAGAAGTTTTTTATTTAAAAAGCGGCTTTTTAACCGAAACGTGGTTTTTCGGGTATGTTTCTTTTCGTATTCGTTACTTGCTCTTTTTCATAACAGGCCAACTCTGCAGCCTTACAAAAAAGCAGGCTGAGAAAAGAGCCTGCTTTAGAATTGCATCAATCATTTTCCTGTTGCGGCGTCATGAAAAGCGTCAATTGCGGTTGTGTATTTCAAGACGTTTTTAGACACTTTGGCGGTTGCGCCTAATGGATACGCGTCTGACAGAACGCTGGAGTGAGCTTCGGGTTCCCAGTAAAATACGCCGGTTCCTTTGCCGTTCGGAACGGCTTTCACCAGTTTTATGGTGTCTTTTATGGTCCAGTAGGAATCTTTCGGATTATTTTCATCTCCGCCCAGTTCAACCACCATGACTTCCTTGTTATAGCGTGAGGCGATATCATTCAAATTAGATGATAAATGGCCGGTGAGCTCCCAGTACGGCTTACCTTCCCAATAGGGATAGAACGAAACGCCGATGATGTCGGTTTTTCCTCCGTTTTTAAAGAATTGATCAAACCACCATCTGAATAGGCTGTTGTCCGTGCCGTGTGCCAAATGGCTGATTACCTTGGTGGCCGGGCTGACGGATTTCACGGCGTCATAGCCTTTGTTCAGTAAGCCGGTCAATTTGCTGAAATCGCTCGTGCTGCCGTCGGGCAGTAAAATTCCTGAATTCATTTCATTTCCTACTTGCACCCAATCAGGGGAGATGCCGTGATTTTTAAGTTCTTTCATGACATCGTACGTATGGTTATACACGGCTGCCTGCAGCTGGCTGTTTGAATAGCCGGTCCATTGGTTCGGCTTGATCTGGTGGCCGGGATCAGCGAACACGTCACTGTAATGGAAGTCTACCATTACTTTCATTCCTAACGCTTTTGCCCTTTTGGCCCCCGCAAGTACGCCCGCTTTGTCACTATAGCCGAGCATGGTCCATGTTGTGCCGTCTTTCAGCCAATAATAGCTGCTTGGCGGATTCACAAACACTCTCAGTCTCACGGCATTTATTCCGTGATCTTTAAGAATCTGCAAGGCATCTTTCTGTTTCCCGCCGTCATCCAGCCAGCGCACACCTTCATCCTCCATTTGTTTCAGCCATCCTATATCCGCGCCATAGGCAAACGGGGCATCCGCTTTTGCTTTAGGAGACTTCTCAAAGAATGTAAAAGCGGTGAAAATGAGAGAAAGACAGATTGCGTTTACAAATACACGTTTCAATCGGTTTTTGAACATCACAATACCTCCTGATAAAAAAGATTGTTGATTGATTTCACTCTGAATGTTTCAGCTGCCATTCTCCAATAACGTCGTGAAACGCTGAAACGCCTGAATTCCTTCGGGTGTCATTTTAAAAACGCCTGCATCGGTCAGCGCGCGTAAAAATACATTCGCGGTTTCTTTTTGTAAAACAGCGGCTGCATTTTCCGGTGTCACGTCTTTATCCGCTTTGATGTTTTCGGCCCACGGAAGATGAATGTCTTTGATGTCATGAGGTTCATTCAGTAAATACTTTTTCACTTCTGCCAGCTCATCTTTCAGGCGGGGAGGTAAAACGGCGAGCCCCATCACTTCAATCAGACCGATATTTTCTTTTTTAATGTGATGGACGTCTTGATGCGGGTGAAAAATGCCATCCGGATAATCTTCGGAGGTGCGGTTGTTTCTGAGAGCGAGATCGATTTCAAAATCCGTTCCCCTGCGCCTGGCAATCGGGGTGACGGTATTATGGGGTTCATTTGTCTTTGCGATGATGCTGACGGTTTCGTCTGAATATTCCCGCCACTTTTCAAAAACATACGCAGCGGCATCTGTCAGCAAATCCGGATCTTTTGCGCGAAGGCGGATCACTGATACCGGCCACTTCACGGTTTCGGCCTGAACGTCTGGAAAATGACGCATATGAAAAGGGTAGAGGGAACCCGCTTTTGCCATCGGAAACTCATGGGCGCCGCCTTGATAATGATCGTGAGAAAGAATGGAACCTCCTACGATCGGCAAGTCTGCGTTTGATCCCGCGAAATAATGCGGGAAAATTTCCGTAATGGCCAGAAGCCTTCTGAAGCTGTCGCGGCTGATGTTCATCGGCTTGTGCACGCTTGAAAGAAAGATGGCATGCTCGCTGTAATACGCATAAGGAGAGTATTGAAACCCCCACTGTTCTCCCGCTAAGTCAAGCCTGATGATGCGGTGGTTTGAACGGGCGGGGTGATGCGGTGTTCCGGCATACCCCTCGTTTTCCATACAGAGCAGGCATTTCGGATACCGGTTTTCCGGACTGTTTTTTACCGCGGCGATGTCTTTGGGGTCTTTTTCGGGCTTTGATAGATTAATGGTGATGTCCAATTCCCCAAAAGGTGTTATTGAGCGGTACACGATATTTTTTCGAATGGCCCGCGTCTTAATATAGTCGTTGTTTTGGCTCAGTCGGTAAAAATAATCTGTTGCTTTTTTCGGGCAATCTGATAACAATTCGCTGAAGGCGGCATTGATCAGAGAAGGGGCCGGTGTGATCACGTCCATGATTCTGCTTCCCAGCATGTCTTTTTCAGCAGGCGTATCGTTTATGATTGACCGTTTTACTGCGTCTTTCACCATTTCGTCCACATAGTGAAGCTTGTTTTGTTTCTTGATATGTTTCGGTTCTGCATAATCCGTCAGTCCGAGCAGATCGAGAAGTCTGTTTCTTGTATAAATCACATCTGTTTCATTTATGTCGCCTAAGACAGTGCTTTCTTTCAGAAACCCTGCCACTGATTCAAAAACGTCAATGACCGCCGCCTCCATTTCATTTGTCCTTGTATCCGTTAGGATGATGCCGATGCCAATTCCATGCTGACGCAATGATTTCCGATATGTCCGTTTGTTTCGGATTCCAGCCGAGAATGTTCCGCGCTTTATCGCTGGAAGCGATGAGGGCGCTTGGATCACCGGGTCTTCTTGCAGCCGCTCTTACTTTTATGTCTCTTTCGGTCACTTGCCGGGCCGCTTCCGCCATTTCTGATACGGAAAACCCGCTGCTTGAGCCTAAATTGAAAATGCCGCTGTCTCCGCCGTTTTGCAAATATTCCAGAGCGAGAATATGGGCATCGATTAAATCGGAAACATGAACATAATCGCGAATGCACGTGCCGTCTTTTGTATCATAGTCAGTGCCGAATATCAAAACCTCCTCGCGCTGACCGAGCGCGGTTTGTAAAAGGATAGGGATAAGGTGGGTTTCCGGATGATGATCTTCTCCGATGGAACCGTCCGTTTTCGCGCCGGCAACGTTAAAATACCGAAGCGAGACATATTTTATGCCGCAGGCGGTTTCACACCACTTCAGCATTTTTTCTGCCATGAGTTTTGATTCGCCGTATGCGCTTTCCGGCTTTTCCGGCATGTCTTCTGTGATGGGCGCTTTTGCAGGTTCGCCGTAAACAGCGGCGGATGAAGAAAACACAATGTGTTTCACCCCGAATTCCTGCATGGCCTCCAGCGTAATTTGCGTACCGTACACATTATTATTGAAATATGAAAGAGGGTCTTTCATTGATTCGCCGACAAGGGATTGAGCGGCAAAATGGAGAACGCCCGTTACGTTCTCCTTCGCAAACACAGAGCGAAGAAACGGTTTGTCACGGATATCTCCATGGTAAAAAACGGCTTTTTCATGAACGGCTTTCCGGTGGCCTGTCTGGAGATTATCCACAGCTATCGTTTTAAATCCTTTGTTTACTAATTGATCAACCGCATGAGAACCGATATAGCCGGCTCCGCCGAGAACGAGAATCGCCATGATTTATTTTCCCCTCCATTCAGCCGCGCCATCGCTTATATCCGCGATGTAGAAAGAAGCTTCAAGACCTGTCCTGCTGCGGTAGTGAGATGAAACGGCCCGGATAAAGCCGGCGGTTTCTTCACTTTCCACAATGGCTATGGCGCAGCCGCCGAACCCCGCGCCCGTCATCCGCGCTCCGAGTGCTCCTTCTTTCCAGGCTGCTTCAGCGAGCGCGTCTAATTCGTCACCGGTCACTTCATAATCATCGCGTAACGAACGGTGGGACGCATTCATCAGCTCCCCGAACGTTTTCAAATCATTCGATTTAAGAGCTTCCGCCGCTGAGAGGGTCCGCTCGTTTTCATTGACCGCGTGCCGGGCTCTTTTACGCAAAGTTTCACAGGAGAGAAGGGGTTCGAGTTTGTTGAATTCTTCTCCCGTCAATTCCGCAAGTGATGCGATATTCCGATATTGCCGCAGTTCCGTGAGAGCCGCGTCGCATTCGCTGCGGCGTTCATTATACTTTGAAGCCGCCAGCTCCCGGCGTTTGTTCGTATTCATAATGACGATTTTATATCCGTTAAAAGCAGCCGGAATCATTTCGTGCTCAAGCTTATCGCAGTTTAAAAGAATGGCCATGTTCTTTTTGCCTTTTTGCACTGCGAATTGATCCATAATCCCTGAATTCACGCCGATAAATTCATTTTCGACTCTTTTTCCGATAAGCGCCAGTTCAGTATCGGAAACATCCAAGCTGAATAACTTTCTTAAAATGGAACCGGTTAACATTTCAATGGAAGCAGAGGAGCTTAAACCGGCTCCGTTTGGAATCGTACCGTGAAAAAGAATATCCATTCCGCTGTCTATTTGGCCGCCGGCTTCAAGAAGGTAATGGATCATCCCCTTCGGATAATTGGCCCAGCCGTCTTCTTTTTTGTATGCTGTGGCGGAAAGATCAAGGCAGACAATGCCGCTGTCAGGAAAGTTTTCTGAGTATAACCGGATCTGGTGATCTTCGCGTTTTGCGCATACGGCATATGTTCCGATCGTGATCGCGCAGGGAAGAACGTGACCGCCTATATAATCCGTATGTTCCCCGATCAGGTTGATCCGGCCGGGTGCGAAAAACAGTTCTCCGTTGCTTCTCTTGAAAATGTCTTCGAATCTCGATTTCAAAAGTTTGGCATCCATGATAAACCTCCGATTCTATTTTGGGGTATGCTCCAGTATGAACTGAATGGCTTTTTGTGAATTTCTGGTGAGGCTGATATATTCCGCTCCTTTCGTTGCGATGAGTTTCACATGCAGGCGGTCCGCATCTTCTTTAATGTCATCATAATAAGAGCCGACTTGCGGAGCCAAAATGATCATATCGAAGTCTTTCATGATGTCGTAATGGGATCCGTAGGCGCCTGCTGAGGCGGTGATCGGCACGTTGTATTCTTCGGCTCCTTCTGTCAGTGCGTTCGCAAGCATGGCGCTCGTTCCCGCTCCGGCGCACAGCACTAACACATTGGTGCCGTGTTCCAAGGCGGATGAGGATTCCTGAAAATTTGTGCTGATGACGGAAGCCGCGTCTTCTGAGGCGCCGGCTATTACGGGCTGTATCTCCCGGGATTTTTGCGGCGCGGTTTCAGGCTCGGTGTGTTGGGTTTCTTCCGCCGCTAATACTTTGTCATAAGCTTTACAGAATGGCAGGTATATCAGGAAATCGACAATGATTAATACAGCCGTCAGAACAAAAGCCGAGAGCCCCATGCCGGTTCCGAGAATCAAGCCGGCGGGCGCCGGGGTGGCCCACGGAAGAACATACATAAAACTGTTCATTCCGATGACATCCACGAAAAATTTAAACAGACAGACATTCACCATCGGCGTTACAACAAACGGAATGAAAAAATAAGGATTTAAAATGATCGGCGCAGCAAAGAGAAGAGGTTCGTTTACTGCGAAAGACACCGGAACTGCGGATGCTTTTCCGACTGCTTTCAATTGCTTGGATTTTGCGAAAAGCAGAAAGATAAACGGAACAACAAGGGTTGCGCCGGTTCCTCCCATTGTGCCGACGAAGTTCCCGAGTCCGACGGTCAGCACGTTGGACGCCTGCTCACTGGCATTATGAAGCTGCAGGTTCGCCTCCACATTTGCGTAAATAATAGCTGCGATGGCCGGCTCCACAATAGATGGTCCGTGAACGCCGACAAACCAGAACAGCGCCGTCATTCCCCAAATGACACAAATCCCGAGATAACCGTCTGCGGCGGTAAAAAACGGCGATAAGAGAGAGGAGAGAGCCTCTGCAAAAGATACGTTCAGCGTATTCCTGATCAATAAATCAACGATCACCATGGCCAAAACGGAAAAAGCGAACGGAAAAACATCTTTAAATGTTTGTGAAATGGTACCCGGCACTTCTTTAGGCATTTTAATCGTAATATTTTTCAGCACGCAGAATCTGTAAACGTTCACCGCTATGAAAGCGGATACAAAAGCGGCTAAAAGACCTTTTGTGCCGAGATATTCCGTGGAGAATCCGCCGTCGATTTGAGTGACGCTTAAAATGAGAAACCCGACGACTGAAGCAAGCATCGCTGAAACGGGGTTGATCCCTTTGTTTTTCGGCATTTTTCGGTTCATTGATTCACTCAGGCACTTCGCACTTGTTGCCGCAACGATCAGGCCGAGGGCGCCCATTGAAAAGTTATAAACTTTCCAAAGCCATTCAGAAACACTTTTAGGCCAAGTGAAACCCAACACTTCCGGCACAGCGGCGGTGAGGATGAAAATGCTGGCGAATAAAATAACCGGCATGGCAGTTAAGAAGCCGTCGCGGATCGCACCTAAATAAATGTTTCTTGAGATTTTTTCAAAAAACGGTTTTCCCTTTTCGATTTGCTTGATGATACCGTTCATTTTTCCACTCCTTATCGGCGGCTTCGGTAGAGTTCTATAAAATCCTGAATAAGATCACGGAGCAAAAGGGTTGTCATCAAGTGGTCCTGACCGTGAACGAAAATAAACCCTAATTCCATGTCCTTGCCGTCAGCTTCTTCAGCTAACATTTTCGTTTGCGCATTGTGGGCGAGGGTTAAATTTTCATCGGCGCTTTTCAATGCTGCTTCCGTGTTTTCGAAGTTTCCGCCACGGACTTCTTTCAGGACTTTCAATAAAGTGCTTCTGGCGTCGCCGGCATAGGCGACGATTTCAAAACCGAGCATCTGCAATTCTTCCTTTGTCATGAAAAAACCTCCTAAAGACGGCACACATGATGAAAAGAGACTCTTTTCACCATGTATGATCGTTAAATGATTGTTTTTGTTTCACTTACAAGTTTGTACCAGTAGGCCGATTCTTTCGGATACCGTTTTTGGGTGTCGAAGTCGACGTAAAAAAGACCGTAACGTTTGTTGTAGCCGTTGGTCCATGAAAATAAATCCATTAAGGACCATAAGAAGTACCCCTTTACATTGACTCCGTCGGTAATCGCTTTACTGACGGCTTCTAAATATACTTTTAAGTAGTCGATCCTTGCCTTATCCATAATGATGCCGTCTTCAAACTCATCTTTATAGCCCATGCCGTTTTCGGTAATGTAAATTTTGTTATATTGCGGATAGTCCCGTTTGATGCGCATCAGCATGTCATACATGCCTTCAGGGTAAATGAGCCAGTCCCAATCGGTCCGCTTCAGGCCTTCTTTGTAAATTCGTTCGCCGATTCCTTTTACTTTATAGACCGAAGTGCCCTTATCGCCCGTTCCGTTATGGTGAATAACGGTTTCTCCGTCGTACGCTTTGACGAAATGGCATTGATAATGATTGATGCCGAGATAATCATTGCGCGTCGAGGCTTTTTTCATCACGTCAAAGTCACTGTCTGAAAACTCGTATGAAGCGCCGTTTGCCTCACAGATTTCATCCAGAGCACGCATGGTTTCCTCAGAATAATAGCCGAGGTAGGTGGCATCGAGGAGGAATCTCACTGATAACGCGTCATCCAGAAAACAGGCGTGGCGGTCTTCTTCTGTGCCGCTGGCGGGATATTTTGTTTCCAATGAATGGACGACCCCGATTTCTCCCGGATAACCGCCGTCTTTAAAAAGATTGACGGTCATCGCATGCGCTACCATCATGTGATGGAGGCATTGAATGACTTTTGTGATATCACTTTTAATAGATGGCGGGAAAACCCCGAGTAAATACTGGTTGGTGGCTGTGGGATAAATTTCGTTAAACGTGCTCCAATATCTGATTTCGCTGAATTCTTTAAAGCAAAACTCCGCATAGCTGACGAACGCTTTTATTGCAGCGCGGTTGAGGAAATCTCCCTGATCAAATAATCCTTTCGGTGTATCGAAATGATGCAGCGTGACAAAAGGGGTGACGCTGCGTTTATGGCACTCTGAGAAAATACGATGATAGTAGTCAACACCTTCCTGATTGATTTTGCCCGTGCCGTCAGGGAAAATTCTCGTCCAGGCTATAGAAAGGCGGATGCCGTTTATTCCGAATTTTTCACATAGTTTAATATCTTCCGGAAACTGGCGGTAAAAATCACTTGCCGGATCAGGGCTGAATCTTCCCTGTTTTTCAAGAAATTCATCCCAGGCCACAGGCCCTTTGCCGCCTTCTTTTGTGGCGCCTTCCGCTTGATATGCCGCAGTCGCTCCGCCGAAAATAAAGTCATGAGGTAATTTGAGCATTACTGAATCCTCCTTCGCCAATGTGTGAATTGTAGTTTATTAATGTTTGTAATTGTTATCTTTTGTTTAATAGTAAACGCATACATTTTTGTTGTCAATAGCTTCATAAAGAAATAACATCTGTATTTATAGGGGTTATGTAAGTTTGTCGTTGTTTTTTATGTTGATTGTGTTGTTTATTAGTGTTTGTTTTTGTTGACCGGATTGCCGCAGTATGTTAGATTGTGTGTAAAGTTGAGGGGATGATTGAACATGTTAAAAAAAGAGCGACTTTTAAAAATCATCGATATTGTAAACTCGCGGGGGTTTATTACGGTGAGTGATATTATCGATGAACTGGAAGTTTCTGATATGACAGTGAGAAGAGATCTGGACGAGCTGGATAAGGCCGGAAAAATCGTACGTATTCACGGAGGCGCACAGAGCATATCTTATTCCATTGATCACGAATTATCGCATAATGAAAAACTGGGTGTTCAAATGGAGGAGAAGGGGAAGATCGCGGAACTCGCAGCTTCCTATGTAAATGACGGCGATACCGTTTTTTTAGGGCCCGGCACGACGATTGAACTTTTAGCGAAACACCTGCTGCATAAGCGAATCAGGATTATCACAAACAACTATCCCGTATTTGATATTTTGAAACATGGCGACACTGCGGATACCATCCTGATTGGCGGCGACTTCCGAAAAAATACCGGTGCCTTCGTCGGCCCCATCGTGAACGGCAATCTGCAGAAATTCAATTTTACGAAGGCTTTCATCAGCGCCAACGGCATACATAATGATGAGATTTCTTCTTACAGCATTGAAGAAGGGGAAGCTCACCAAATCGCGCTGAATAATTCGCGGACGAAATTTTTGCTGGCGGATAATAAAAAATTCAACCGGGAAGATTTTTACGTGTTCTATAACTTGCACGATATGGACTATCTGATTACGGATGATAAAGTCATGAAAGATGTTCAAATTCATTACGAGCAATATGTAGATGTCAAAATCGCAAAAAAATAAAAAAGGCGGGCGGTTCGATGAAAGGGGTTATTTTTGATTTCAACGGCACGATGTTTCAAGATTCGCATCTGCACGAAAAAGCATGGTTTTTCATGGTGAAAAAATACGCACCGAAAACCATTTCTGATGAAGACATTTTCGTTAACATTCACGGGAGAACAAACAGTGAAATCCTGACGTATTTTATTTCCGGCGATTTAACAAATGAAGAAATCAAGAAGCTGTCTTTTGAAAAAGAAGCCTACTACAGAGAATTATGCCTTGAAAACAAAGACGAGTTAAAGCTGACGAAGGGACTGACCGGCGTATTGAACCATCTGAAAAAATCGGAAACACCGATGACCATCGCCACGGCTACGGTAAAGGAAAATGTCGAGTTTTACTTTGACGTCTTTCATTTGGATCAGTGGTTTGATTTTGACAAAGTCACGTTTGATGACGGGAGCTTCCCCGGAAAACCGGCGCCGGATATTTTTCTCATCGCATCGGAAAAATTAGGCCTCAAACCTGAAGAATGCTTAGTCATTGAAGATGCCTTTTCAGGGCTCACAGCGGCGAAAAAAGCAGGTGCGGGCAAGATTATGGCCATTGACCCGCTCGGAAAAAACCGCGCGCTATTTGAAGAAAAACAGCTGGCGGAAGACGGGATACTGACAGACTTCACCTCGTTTTTTGAGGTGATTGCCGGACATTCTGTTTGAGAGATCAGCCGGTTTTCACACGGGTATGGCCGTACAGATGCGGACTCCGTTCGCAACACGGGATGTTTTTGTGTTTGGCGCTTCTCGTGAAGAAAAGAGTTTCGCTTTTTATTCGGAGTCACTTTTAAGACAGGGATATCCCTGTCTTTTTAATTCCTCGTATTTCTTCCAAAGAAGCGCTAAGGTGCCTATTGCTGACTGTTTATATGTTTCACGATAAAATCCTGAGCATACAAGAAAACCAGCCATCCTGTAAGTCCAAGCCCTGATGCGGCAATGAAAGACAGTGAATGGCGAAGGGCGATGCCGATAATGACCAGCATAATGACTGTAGAGGGGATGCCGGAAGCCACGCTGAATGCAAAATGACTTAATGTCTCCTTCGTTTCGCCTTGGATGTACAGCCAAACCATGCTCAGCATACTGACAATTGGTAAAGCCGCTATAATACCTCCATAACTCGGGCTTCTTCTTGATATTTCAGTGATAACCCCAATAATAGCAGCGGAGACAATGATTTTAACGATCGTAAACATCTTCAGCACGCTCCTTCATCAAACTGAATGCTTTTAAGACAAGTGTTCGTTCTTCATTATTCATGTTGTCAAAAAGAAGCTGTTTAAGCTTTTCTTCATCAAGACCGGAATGCCGGTAAAGGACATCCGCCCCCAAACTGGTAAGTTTTAAAATGACTTTCCTCTCATCTTCAACACTTCTGGTTTTATAAACATACTTTTTCTTCAGTAACCGCTTTATATGTTCCGAAGCGGTATTATGCGATACTTGAATCGCTTCGGCAATGTCTTTTATTCCGACTGCCTTCTCTTTTTGAATGACTTGCAGAATCCGTACACCTTGGTGAGTGATTTTTTCATGGTGCTGATAACGGAGCCGATAGTAAATATCTGTCCAGAGGTCATTTAATCGTATAATTTCGTTAGACATCATAAGCCACCTTTTATCGTTTATTAAGATTATATCTTATGTTACGATATATTTTCGCGGATTGAAAGCAATTTTTGAGCTGAGGGAGCGGCATTCGTTCTGTTTTTAGAAGATTGGAAGAGACAAGCGGCCGCAGCTTCAACGAATAAACTTATTTAATATACTCTCAATAAGTCATTTTCCTTATTTTAAGAAACGGCAGCTTAATACCTTCCGCATATAAATAAGAGCACTGACAATATGATAAAGAACCAAAGTATATATTCAAATGCAGTTTTTTTCAGCAGGGCAGTCCTGTGCTGATTGAAAAAGATACGGGGGATAAAAAGCGGGTAAGAAGATAAGGAAAGGAGAGAGACGGATGGAACTTGATTTTGTGATTCGTCTGGCGGTTGCGGGTCTGCTTGGGGCTCTTATTGGATTGGAGAGAGAATTCAGGGCGAAGGAAGCCGGTTTGAGGACGCATTTTTTAGTGGCCGTCGGCAGCGCCTTGATGATGATCGTTTCCAAATACGGCTTTTTTGATTTGTTATCCAACAGCCATACGTCCTTTGATCCGAGCCGGGTGGCGGCGCAGGTCGTCAGCGGTGTCGGATTTTTAGGAGCCGGCACGATTATTTTGCAGCGGCATGTCGTGCGGGGGCTTACGACGGCAGCGGGGATTTGGGCTACGTCGGGGATCGGGCTGACGATCGGGGCAGGTATGTATGTCATTGGCATCAGCGGCACGATTTTGGCGTTAATCGGGCTTGAACTGTTAAATTTTCTGTTTAAACCGGCGGCGCATTCTTTGTCTGTCAGTTTCAGGATTGAAGAGAAAGCCGTCATGCATGATATTTTAACTTCTCTTGAGGAAAAAGGAATTCTGATTACGTCCTATGAATTGAATAAGGCGGTGCTTGAAGTGAAGGGAAGGGTGAAATGCAAAAGCGGGAAAGCAGCGGTAATGGAAAAAGTTCAAGCCCTCCCGTATATCCTGTCGGTCAAAGTTGAATAGCAGACAGGGAAGCCTCCTGTCTGCAGTCATTTCTTTTCAAACATTAATACCAAGGATAGAACGGGATATACGGCCGCGGATAGTATGGGTATGGTCTGGGGTAATAATAAGGCGGCCGCGGATAGTATGGATATGGTCTAGGGTAATAATAAGGCGGCCGCGGATAATGATATGGCACCCGTTCGTGGCTCTCGGCTGTGTATTCATGATCGAAAGGATCGTACAAGAGGAAAACCTCCTTTTCAAATGTTGGTTCCGTTTACCTTATTCCTGTATGCCCGGTACGGTGTATGTACAATGGGCAAAAAAAAGACGCCGGTTATCATCCGGCATCTTTTTTTACACTTTCACATCAATTGAATGGCCGGCAGTCGGGTGCTGGGACGGCAGCATTTTCACTGTTTCTTCCGCCGCAGCCTGTGCATGCTGCATGACCGTTTTTGTTAAAGCGATATTTACATTCTGCGCCAGAGATGCCTGATGCATTGCGATTGATAACGCAGGGATATCCATAGCTTCCACCTCCTTATCCCTTCATATCGGCGGCGTGCTCCGATTATGAAGAGGGCTGGCGGTTTCTTTTTACGGCCCATTCTAAAAGTGCGGCAGCGCAAACCCCGAGGGTATAGGCGAAAATGTCACTCCAGACAAATTGCCAGCCGAGGATCAGCCCGCCGAGCGTGCTGCTTCTGACCGCGTCAATCCACGGCGCGTGATACAGCTGGCTGCATTCAATCAGACAGCAAAACGAGAGGCTCAAAATTGCGGCTGTTTCCGTCCGGATGTGCCGAAACAAAAGCCCGAATCCTGTAAAAATCATGGCCGCCCACAGGGCATCTCCTAAATAAGCGTTTATGATGCCGGGCAATAGGGCGGTGATGTATGAGGTTCTGGACAGCAAACCGAGGGCGATGATAAAAACGGTACATATTCCGTATGTCAATGGATGTCTATTCACTTCACACTGTTCCCCTTTTTTTGTACTCCCATGTATTGTAAGGAACGACGGAGAAGCTGTCTATGAAAAAAACGGCCCGGAAGGCCGCTTTTTTTGCGTTATCTGGCTTTTAGGTTGACATGATCTGCTTTTTGATCACTGCCGATGACGAAGCGGAGCTCATACTGCCCCGTATGGTAGACGTAATCTGTTTCGCCCGTTTTTGGCACTGTCAGGATTTTGTCAGCGCTGCCGATTTGTTTGCTTAAGACGTCAGGTGTGACGCTGCCGAGGTTTAAGCGCCGCTCGACCCCCGTTCCGAAATAGCGTATTTCCGAGATTTTTCCGTTTTTATGATAGGAAAATCCGTAGCCGGGGTTTCCCATGTTCCAGCTGTATAAATCAAATGGATTGCGGCTGTCTGCTTTTTGTTCCGGCTCGCCGATTTTATCGTAAACGTCCTGTCTTGTGCTTTGGTTGATTTTCAGGCCTTTCACATTTTGCGGCATTTCCCCTTTAAATGCCGATTGGTAAAGGCTGTTCACCAGTTCTTGTGCACGCTGGTTTTCCGTTTTTGAAGCGGCTGCGGCATGGACGGGCTGTGTATCCGAAAATGCTTCTGCTCCGAAAGCGCATCCCGTGAGCATCACTGCCGACAATCCCGTGACGAGTGTTTTTTTCTTCAACATGTGAACGCCTCCTTTTTACCGCTCATACCCGTATGTTTCCTGAGATAAACGAGATGTTTTAGTGAAAGGCCGGTTGGGAATCATAGAGGATGTATAGAGGGGTACAGAAAGGGGAAAAGAAAATGGCTGATACAAAGAAAGTTACAATCAATGGGGTTGAAATGGAAGCGCCGGACGGCCAAACCGTTTTGCAGCTTTTGAACAATAGTTCAATTGACGTGCCGCACGTGTGTTATCACCCGAGTCTCGGGCCGATTGAAACGTGCGATACCTGTATCGTCAATGTTAACGGGGAACTGGTGCGTTCGTGTTCTGCGCAAATAAAGGACGGAGATGTCATCGATACGCTTTCGTCCGATGTAAAAAAAGCGCAGGTTATCGGCATGGACAACATTTTGCACAACCATGAATTGTACTGTACGGTCTGTGATTACAACAATGGGAGCTGCGAAGTACATAATACCGTAAAGGAAATGAAAATCAATCATCAAAGCATTCCGTTCGATCAAAAACCGTATCCTAAAGATGAATCAAATCCGTTTTACCGATATGATCCCGATCAGTGCATTTTGTGCGGACGCTGCGTCGAAGCCTGTCAGGACGTACAGGTAACCGAAACGTTAAGCATTGATTGGGAGCGGAAACGCCCGCGGGTCATTTGGGATCAGGATGTGCCGATCAATGAATCATCATGTGTTTCCTGCGGACATTGTTCGACGGTATGTCCGTGCAATGCCATGATGGAAAAAGGCATGGAAGGCGAAGCTGGGTATTTAACAGGCATTAACCAAGAGACGCTTCGGCCGATGATTGACATCACAAAAGGCGTCGAAACCGGATACGGATCAATTTTAGCCATATCGGATATGGAATCGGCCATGCGGGATGAAAGAATCAAGAAAACGAAAACCGTATGCACATACTGCGGTGTCGGCTGCAGTTTTGATATATGGACGAAAGGAAGAGACATTTTAAAGGTCGAGCCTCAGGCTGAGGCGCCCGCAAATGGAATTTCGACGTGTGTGAAAGGGAAATTCGGCTGGGATTTCGTCAATAGTGAAAAGCGCCTTACCAAACCGCTTATCCGGGAAGGAGACTCGTTTCGGGAGGCGGAATGGGATGAAGCGCTGCAGCTGATCGCTGATAAATTTACCGATATAAAAGAACATTTCGGCCCGGACGCGCTTGCTTTTATCACATCTTCCAAGTGCACGAATGAAGAATCATACGTGATGCAGAAGCTTGCAAGAGCCGTTATCGGAACAAATAATGTCGACAACTGCTCACGCTACTGCCAGTCTCCCGCCACGGCCGGATTGTTCAGAACGGTCGGATACGGCGGCGATTCAGGATCAATTACAGATATAGAAAAAGCTGAGCTCGTGCTGATTATCGGTTCAAATACATCTGAGTCTCACCCCGTCCTGTCCACACGCATTAAACGTTCTCATAAGCTGCACGGGCAGAAGCTCGTCGTTGCTGACTTGCGAAAACACGAAATGGCCGAGCGCTCCGACGTGTTTTTCCAGCCGCGTGCCGGATCAGATATTGTCTGGCTGAATGCCGTATCGAAATATCTGCTTGATCACGATTTGGCGGATACTGCATTTCTGAAGGAGAGAGTGAACGGATTAGATGAATTCGTGAAAAGCCTTGAACCTTATACGATGGAATATGCGGAAAAACATACCGGTGTGGACAAGGATACCTTAATTAAAGTGGCCCGGATGATTCATGAAGCCAAAAGTGTATGCGCACTGTGGGCGATGGGGGTCACCCAGCATATCGGAGGAAGTGATACGAGCACGGCCATTTCCAACATGCTTCTTGTGACCGGAAATTACGGAAAGCCCGGCGCAGGCTCATATCCACTTCGGGGCCATAATAACGTGCAGGGAGCCAGTGATTTCGGCAGTATGCCTGACAGCTTCCCCGGCTATGAAAAAGTAACGGATGAAAAAGCCCGCAAAAAGTATGAACAGGGCTGGGGAACAGACCTGCCGAAAGAAATCGGAATGACAAATCATGAAATGATCGAGGGCATCCACTCGGGAAAACTGAAGTGTATGTATGTAAAAGGGGAAGAAATGGGGCTTGTCGACTCCAATATCAACCATGTTCATGCCGCCTTTGAAAAGCTTGATTTCTTCGTTGTGCAGGATATTTTTCTCTCGCGGACGGCCGAGTTCGCCGATGTGGTGCTCCCGGCAAGCCCGAGCCTTGAAAAAGAAGGAACGTTTACGAATACGGAACGGAGGGTGCAGCGCCTTTACGAAGTGTTTGAACCGCTGGGCGATTCAAAGCCTGATTGGCAGATCATTACGGACATCGCCAACCGGCTGGGCGCTGATTGGCGCTATGAACATCCGGCAGACATTATGGAAGAAGCGGCAATGCTTTCGCCGCTCTACGCAGGCGTCACTTACGAACGTCTCGAAGGCTACAATTCACTGCAATGGCCGGTTGCAGCGGACGGAACCGATTCACCGCTTTTATTTACGGACAAGTTCCCGTTTTCAGACGGCAAAGCGATTCTATATCCCGTTCAGTGGACCGAGCCGAAAGAATTTGGTGAAGAATATGATATCCATGTGAATAACGGGCGGCTGCTCGAGCATTTTCACGAAGGGAATCTGACTTACCGATCAAAAGGAATATCCGAAAAAACACCGAGTGTGTTCCTTGAGGTCTCGCCCGAACTCGCCGAAGAAAGAGGGCTGGAAGACGGAACGCTTGTCCGTCTGACATCACCGTACGGAAATGTGAAAGTCAAATGCGTCATCACAGACAGGGTAAAAGGCAAACAAGTCTATCTCCCGATGAACGATTCAAAAGACGCCCCCATTAACCTTTTGACAAGCAGCTATGCGGATAAGGATACGGATACACCGGCTTATAAAGAAACATCAGCGAAGATGGAGATTTTGAAAAAAGAAGGCGTTAATCCGCTTCCGAAAATCAATTTCCGTTACGGAAACCCGCAGCCGCAGATCGGTGTCCGGGTTGATCGGAAATGGGCGCGTCAAGATTATGTGTTTCCGGGAGACGCCGTAAAAAGGGGGAAACAGCAAAATGGCTAAAGCAATCAGCGGCATCCGAAAACAGACCGTCACAGAAGAAGACAAACGAAAAAAGGACTTAGAAGAGATCGAGACGGCTCTTTTACGAAATAAAGACGCGATTTTGGAATCTTTGCACATTCTTCAGCACATGAACGAGCGCGGCGTTTTGGCGCTTCTGCGCGGGCTCTTCGGCCAAGGAGACAAAGTGATGGATATCCTGGTGAAGAAGGCGAATACGCCGGAAACGGCCAATATGCTGAAAAATCTCCTGCTGTTAAGCGGCGTTCTCGGCATGCTCGATGTAAAACAGCTTGAGCCGTTTATCGTTAAAATCAATGCGGGCGTCACAAAGGCCGTCGAAGAAAAAGACAGCGGCAGGAAGACGGGGTATTTTGATATCGTCCGCGCTTTAAAAGACCCGGAAATCAACAAGGCCGTCACTCTGCTGTTTTCTTTTCTGAAAGGCATGGGCGCTGATACGGACGATATGGAAAGAAATACGCAGCCTCCTGAAGACCAAAAGCAGCACCAGAAACCGCAGACGAATGAGTGAGCATTTCTCCCGAGCCTGGCCGAAGGCTCGGGTTTTTTGTGCACTTCTGCTGTTTTCTTGGGAGAAATTTCACCTCCGGATTCATGACTTTTGTTGTGTTATGTTAATAGTTAAGGTTATGAATAGAAAAAAATTGAAAATATGTGCTAGGATAAAATTCAAGGTACGTCAACTATTCAAATATGAAACAATCAGGAGTGATGTAACATGAGTAAGCTGAGGAGCACGAGACAAGCCATCCAAAGAACCCTGATGAAAGGAAAAAACGGCCTGGACGTATACAACCCTTTTCCTTGGTATGAAAAAATGAGACGGGAAAGCCCTATATACTTTGATGAAGAAACGAAGGTTTGGAGTGTGTTTTTATACGATGATGTCAAAAAAGTCATCAGTGATAAAGAGACGTTCTCAAGCCGCATGACTGATGTGAAAAGCTCGATTGCAAAGTCCATGCTGAATATGGACCCGCCGAAACATACCCAAATCAGATCTGCCGTCAATCGCGCTTTCACTCCCCGCGTCTTGAAGGAATGGGAGCCGAGAATTAAAGACATTACCGATCATCTCCTGAAACAGGCAAAGAACAAAGGGCGGATTGATATCGTTAAAGATCTCTCTTACCCTTTGCCGGTCATGGTGATTTCAGAATTATTAGACGTTCCGTCCGAACGTATGGATCAGTTTAAAAAATGGTCGGATATTCTCGTCAGCATGCCGAAAGATGCGAGTCCTGAAGCGGCGGAGAAAAATCAGCAGGAACGTGACCAATGTGAGGCGGAGCTGGCGGCGTTTTTTGCGGGAATAATAGAAAGCAAACGAAAACAGCCCGGCCAAGATATTATTTCTATTTTGATAAAAGAGGAAGAAGAGGGAGAGAAGCTCACGCCAGAAGATCTGATCCCGTTTTGCAATCTGCTTTTAGTGGCGGGAAATGAAACAACGACTAATCTCATTTCAAATGCGGTTTACAGCATATTAGAGACGCCCGGCCTTTATGAAGAGCTGAGACAGGACCCTTCTCTCATCGCGCAAACGGTGGAAGAAACGCTGCGTTTTCGCGCTCCCGCTCCGTTTGTCAGAAGGACGGTCCGGCACGACACTGAGCTGCGCGGACGCCGCTTGAAAAGCGGAGAGATCGTTCTCTGCTATGTTGCATCTGCCAACCGTGATGAAAACAAATTTGAGAAGGCGGGCGTATTTGATATTCATCGCCAATCGAATCCGCACCTTTCCTTCGGATTCGGCGTACACTTCTGCTTAGGCGCTCCGCTTGCCAGACTTGAAGCGGAAGCCGCGCTGAAAGGAATTGTAAAAACCTTTTCACACCTTGAGCCCGTCCGGATTGAACCGATCCGAAACAGTGTCATGTACGGGCTGGAGTCTTTAGAAGCGGAGATAAACGAAAATGAGGGAGAGGAAAAAAGATGAGAAAAACACACATCGCCATTATTAATGTGGCCGCTCACGGTCATGTCAATCCCACGCTGCCTGTGGCCGAGGAACTTGTCAATCGCGGGTATAAAGTGACATTCGCTACGACTGAGGAATTTGAAGCTTCCGTTGCCAAAACGGGTGCTATTCCCGTTTTATACCGCACAAGCATAAAGGCGGACCCGAAGACGATAAAAGAACGGGTAAATAAAAGTGACGCGTTTGTAATGTTTCTGGAAGAAGCGGTTGAAGTGCTTCCGCAGCTGGAAGAGCTGTACAAAGACGACCTTCCTGACATCGTCCTGTTTGATTTTTTAGCGCTTGCCGGAAAATTGTTTGCGGATAATGGCGGCATCCCGGCCGTAAAGTTCTGCCCAAGCTATGCAATGAATGAGTATTTTCAATTAGGAAGAGACGAAGAAACGATGGAAGCGGCCAAACAGGCGATAGAAGAATATCAGGAGAAAATTGAAAATGAACAAGTGAAACGGATGACAATGGAAGAATTTTTCATGCCTGAAAAATTGAATATCGTCTTTATGCCAAGGGCCTTTCAGCCGAAACAGGAAACCTTTGATGAACGATTCTGTTTTGCGGGTCCGTCTCTTGGAGAACGCACAAATACGGGAAGTCTGGAAATTGATGCAGCCGATGACCGTCCGCTTATGCTCATCTCACTGGGAACGGCGTTTAACGCCTGGCCTGAATTTTACCGGATGTGTATTGACGCGTTTCGGGACTCGGACTGGCGGGTTATTATGTCAGTCGGCACAACAATTGATCCGGAAAGTTTTTCGGATGTGCCCGATCACTTTATCATCCGCCAGCACGTTCCGCAGCTTGATGTGCTGGAGAAAGCAAAGCTGTTCGTATCTCACGGCGGGATGAACAGTACAATGGAGGCGATGAATGCGGGTGTTCCGCTCGTTGTCGTTCCGCAAATGCACGAACAAGAGGTTACCGCAAAGCGTGTGGATGAATTGGGGCTTGGCGTGCATCTGCCCCCGAAAGAAGTCACTGTGGCCCGTCTGCAAAAAGACGTTCAGAACGTATACGGCGATAAAAACATCCTCAGCCGCGTGAAAAGCATGCAGGAGAAAATAAAAGAAACCGGCGGTCCAAAACAGGCTGTTTGCGCCATTGAAGAATTTTTGGAAAAGGCGTCCGTCGAAAATTGATTAGGAAAACAGGCAGCACCGGACGGCTGCCTGTTTTGTTATATATTTTTCTTCATGCCGCATCTCCGGCATTCCCTCAAAAATTTTCCGCCCTTCACTGAACTTTTAAACAGCGTGTAATCGCAATTGTCACATCGGCCGCTGTGAACATCAGGATATTCATTGAACTCATAAATGACCGAAGTATCGTATCCTTTTGTCTCGAACTCTTTTTTTGTTTCCATGATTGAAAGTCCCTCCGCGAATCAAATCGTTCTGCCCGGTTAATGATACAGCAACTGCACGGGGGATTCAACGGGAGCATAGCTTGATTTTCCCGGCTGATTGCGTAACAATAATAGAAATAAATGACGGCCTGCCATAGGGCGCCCGGCATCTGAAGGGAAGAAGAAAACAGCGATGGGAAAAGGATTGAACGGGAAACGGATTGCCATCGGCGGTTCGAGGAAAACAGAAGAGATCACAAAATTAATAGAAAAGCAGGGCGGAACGGCAGTCATCCGTTCCCTCCAAGGAACCGTATACCTGGCGGAGGATCAAATGGAACCCGACGTAAGAACATTTGCCGAGCAAAAAGCCGACTGGGTGATATTCACCACAGGCATCGGTACGGAAACGTTATTGTCGGTATCGGAAAAAATCGGTCTGAAAGAAGAATTTTTAGCGGCCGTTCATGAAGCGAAAATCGGCTGCAGAGGCTATAAAACATATGCGGCCTTAAAAAAGCTCGGCATCACACCGCATGCCTCAGATGAAGACGGTACAACAAGAGGGCTGATCCGCTCCTTGGAACGATTTGACTTTAAAGATAAAAAAGTCATGATACAGCTTCATGGCGAGAAAGCGCCGGTTTTAACGGAGTTCCTTGAGAAAAACGGAGCGGAGGTATTCCCTGTTCTGCCGTATCAGCATATTCCGCCTGAAAGAGAGACGGTCGATAAACTGCTGGGAGAGCTGTTAAACGGAGAGGTCGATGCCGTATGTTTTACGACAGCCATTCAAGTGCGCTCTCTCTTTGATTATGCAAAAGAAAAAGGATCCGCAAAGGAATTGCAGCAGGCATTCGAAAAACACGTGCTTGCCGCCGCAGTCGGCAAAGTGACGGCTGAAGCGATCCGGGATGAAGGGGTAAAGAGGGTCCTTGCTCCGGACATTGAGCGGATGGGAGCGATGATTATTGAATTATCCCGTTACTATGAATCTCTGACCTTGTCATGAACCACCATTCAGCAGGGAAAAAGCTTACGCTTCCCTGCTGAATTTTTTTAATTGCCAGTGTTCCGTGAAAAGGGAAGGATATGTCAAGGCGCTGAGTATGATACATGTAAGAAGAGCGGAGGCCATCGTTGTAAAAACGATCAGCAGCTGAAAGCGCACCGCCTGTATCGGATCAGCCCCCGCTAAAATCTGCCCCGTCATCATGCCGGGAAGCTGAACGAGACCCAATGTTTTCTGGCTTTCAAGCGTCGGGATCATACTGAGCTTCATACTGGACGTCAATATCTGCCGGACGGCCTGCTTAGGCGTTCCTCCAAGAGAGAGAATCAGCAGGATTTCTTCTTTCCGCAGGTCTGCTTCCGAACTGATCCGGCTTAAAAACAGGCTTGAGAGCACCATGGAGTTTCCGATGACCATGCCGCTTATCGGAATGACATATCTTGAAGTGAACGGAATGATGTGAAGGGTCAGTAAAAGTCCCTGCGTCACGGTTTCCGCGATTGCCAGTGTCAGAAAAACGCGCCAAAATGAGCCGATCCGCATTTTTTTCCGTTTGGCGACATTGTGCGAAGCGGCCGTGAGCATGAGAAGCACCATTAATATGATAAATATCGGGTGATCACCGCGAAAAATCAGCGACAGCACATAGCCGATGATGAGAAGCTGAATGACGGCCCTGACGGTTGCGACGATCATATCCTTTTCGACGCCGGCTTTAAAAGATTTAGACAGGAATAAAGCGATAATGACAAATATACTTGTTAGTAACAGTGAAAGATCATTCATATCAGCACCCGCTCCCTTGTAAAAGCGCCCGGGCCTTTTCGTGTTTCGGTTCCTTAAAGAACGTTTTCGTTTCCGCGGTCTCTAAAAGCCGTCCCTCAGCCATAAACCATACCGTATCGGATAATCGTTCCGCTTGTTCAAGGTTATGGGTGATCCACAGGATTGTCAGCTGTTTTTGCCGATGGAGTTTCGTAATCAGTTTCTCAATGGTGAGAACGGATGAGGGGTCGAGCGCCGAGGTGATTTCATCCAGCAGCAGGATGGACGGCAGTCCGGCGAGAGTTCGCGCTAATGAGAGCTTCTGCCGCTGACCTCCGGATAATTCCTTTGCATTCCGATCCAGAAGCCCGCGCGGAAGGTCTGTAAAATCTGCGAGCTCTTCAGGGGTATAGTGCTGCGCCCCGTGGAGTTTTTCTGCGAGCAGAAGGTTGTCCCGCACCGTGCCCTCCGTGACGGGAGCTGATTGAAATGCAAGGCCCGCGGTTTTTCTGAGCTCCCTGATATCCCAGCGCCTTATTTCTTTTCCGAATACAAGCACTTCCCCTTCATCAGGTGTATTCATCAGATTGCAAAGTGACAGCAATGTGCTTTTTCCCGCGCCGGAAGGCCCTATCAACGCCGTGATAGAACCTTTTTGAATATGTCCGGTTACACGGCTCAGGACATCAAAGGACGTATTGTTTTGTTCAAAGCGTTTGCCGGCTGACAGAAAAGATATTGCCGGAATTTCTTCTTTCATATAGGATGACACCTTTCGTAAAAAATCAGGAACCGGTGAGATTGGCTGACGTTTGCTCCGCCGTTTTCTGGTCTGTCTGCCGGGAAGCGAATGTATGCATGACCATTCCCCCAATAATAATGAACAGTCCGGCAAATGAAAGAAGTGACGGAAACGCTGCGGATAAAAAGACGATTTCGCCGATCAGTGCAAAAAGAACCTCTCCGGACTGCGTCGCTTCAACAGCAGCGAGCTTCTGCGGCTCATTCCTCACCATATCGGTGGCGCGGAAAAATAATACTGTTGCGATAACGCCCGAGCTGAGTGCGACGATAAAGGATTGGAATGTCTGTCCCATTGAGGGAAGCCCGTCTCTATACCAGCCGAAAGCGGCGATCAAAAGCCAAAACGGAAGGCTTGCGAGCGTCATGCCGAGCACCCGCTGAAACGTATCGAGTTTTCCGCCGTATTGTTCCAGCATTTTGCGGTTGCCGAGCGGATAGGCAAAAGCCGCGATGACGACCGGCGCCACGCTGAATAGTATCGTGCGGCCGGACAGAGAACCCGCATGCTGAAGCTGAATCAGCCCGGCTCCGATCAGGATGATGACGGAAGTAACCAGCGAAATCAGCGGGATCTTTTGTCTGACGGAAACCGGGCCCGCCGGTGAATTTTTTGTTTCGTAGAAAAACGGCGACAGAAGCACACCCGCGACAATTGTAATCTGCCACGTGCCGGCGATCAGCCAGCCAGGCCCATATGCCGCCGCAAACGTAATCGGGGCATAAAAAAGCACGAACCCGGTAAAACTCCACTTCAGCCAAAAAAACGGTTTTTTCCGGATTTCATGCCAGAGCGGCGCCCATTTTCCTTTCGCATAAACGATCAAAAATAAAAACGGAATCATAAAAAGAAAACGCAGGGAAGAGCTCCACATCCAGCTTCCGCCGGAAAGCTCCATCGCCCTGTTTAAAATAAATGTGACTGCAAAAAACAGAGATGCCAATATTCCGATCACGATGGCTTTCATTAAATCCCTCATTTTGACACATATTTTTTTATACTATACTATTCACCGGCAGGCTTCGCAATGGAATATGAGAAAATAGCGTTTTAATAAATGATGAATGGGAAACAGACATATACGGAGGTGAACACAATGCAGAAAGAGGATATTCAAGTGCTTTATTTCGAAGATGACGGCCGCATTCCGAATAACCCGAATCTTCCGCTTGTTATTTATAAAGCGGTATTTAATGAAGAAACGGTACAGAAAGCAGAGTCCGTCCTCAGCCGGCACGATTGGTCGAACAGCTGGACGGGCGGAGTATTTCCGTATCATCATTTTCACAGCACCACGCACGAAGTTCTTGTCGCGGTAAAAGGAACCGCGGTTTTGAGGTTCGGCGGGGAACAAGGGGCGGACGCCGTTCTTCAAACGGGAGACGCAGCGGTCATTCCGGCCGGCACCGGACATAAAAAACTGTCGGGCAGTTCTGATTTTACCGTGATCGGGGCTTATCCGGGCGGCCGGCAGTACGATACAAAAACGGAGAAAAATGATAGAACTTCAGAAGAAATCAGCCGCGTCCCGCTCCCGGAATGTGACCCCTTTACGGGAAAATCGGGCCCGCTTTTAAAATTGTGGGAAAAATGACAGGGGAAAAGCGGACGGTCTGTAAAAAAATAGCCTAAAAGAAACGTTATTACACCCCCGCCATATAAATAATTTCATAAACGAAACAATTCACGTTCAAATTTTGTTCAAAAAGTGTTATTATATAAGAGTAAATCAAATTGGGGTTTTTTATGTTTGCTATTTTCAGAGAGGAAAAAGAAATTTTGACTTATTCAATTGTTTTTGTTGATATAAAAATAATACTGGATATGGCAAAGTGAAAAACTGGGTAGTAAACATTTATTTTTGTAAATGATTGTGCATGAATTCACAATCTTGCTTTTTCATGCTTTTCTGCATGAAGGGGGAAAGGCTACCCTTTCCAAAAAAATCAGCATACTGCTTATAGTAAAGGAGAATCGGATATGCCAGAAACAATCGATCAAACAAATGCATCTGTCAGCCAAGGCCAACGCGATCTTATTGATCAGCTGCTAAAACCTGAAGTTCAAGAATCACTGACTGTTTTAGTGGATCAGCTTCCAAAACTGACTGAGTTAGTAAATATTTTAACGAAGTCTTATGATTTTGCACAGTCTGTAGCGACAGACGAAGTATTGAAGAGCGATACAGTGGGTGCGCTTACAGAAATTCTTGAGCCGGTGAAAGAAACAGCGAAAGAAGTTGCGGCTACTGCGATCGAAGCAAAAGACCGCGCGGATGCAAGCAATGAAACGATCGGACTTTTCGGCCTGCTGCGCATGCTGAAAGATCCTCAAGCTCAAAAGCTGTTCCGTTTTGCTAACAGCTATCTTGAAATCATGAACGAAAAACAAAAATAATCTCAGATTCAAATTGATATAAAGGACGGAGGATATACGATGTCAAAACATATTGTCATTTTAGGCGCTGGTTACGGCGGAGTTCTTTCTGCTTTAACCGTTCGCAAACATTACAGTAAAGATGAAGCACGCGTAACCGTTGTGAACAAATACCCGACTCACCAAATCATTACGGAACTGCACCGCCTTGCAGCAGGCAACGTGTCTGAACAGGCTGTTGCTATGCCGCTTGAAAAACTTCTGAAAGGAAAAGACGTCGACATTAAAATCGCAGAAGTCAATTCTTTCTCAGTTGATAAGAAAGAAGTTGCCCTTTCTGACGGTTCTAAGCTGACTTATGACGCGCTTGTTGTCGGACTTGGTTCTGTTACGGCTTATTTCGGCATTCCTGGACTTGAAGAAAACAGCATGGTGCTGAAATCTGCTGCTGATGCCAACAAAGTATACAAACACGTGGAAGACCGTGTGCGTGAATACTCTAAAACGAAAAACGAAGCTGATGCAACAATCCTTATCGGCGGCGGCGGCTTAACAGGCGTCGAGCTTGTCGGTGAGCTTGCTGACATCATGCCGAACCTTACGAAAAAATACGGCGTAGATCCGAAAGAAATCAAACTGAAATTAGTAGAAGCAGGTCCGAAAATTCTTCCTGTTCTTCCTGATGACCTTATCGAACGCGCGACAAAAAGCCTTGAAAAACGCGGCGTTGAGTTCTTAACAGGTCTTCCTGTTACAAATGTTGAAGGAAACGTTATTGATCTGAAAGACGGTTCAAAAGTCGTTGCCAACACATTTGTATGGACAGGCGGCGTACAAGGCAACCCGTTAGTCGGCGAATCCGGCCTTGAAGTGAACCGCGGCCGTGCGACGGTTAACGATTTCTTACAATCTACTTCTCACGAAGATGTATTCGTTGTCGGAGACAGCGCTGTATACTTTGCGCCGGACGGCCGTCCGTACCCGCCGACAGCGCAAATCGCTTGGCAGATGGGTGAACTTGTCGGTTACAACCTGTTCGCTTACTTAGAAGGAAAAACGCTTGAAACATTCAAGCCTGTAAACTCTGGTACGCTTGCAAGCCTTGGACGTAAAGACGCGGTTGCCATCATCGGAGCGAACTCTACTCCGCTGAAAGGCCTTCCGGCATCTTTAATGAAAGAAGCAAGTAACGTACGTTATTTAACACATATCAAAGGATTATTCAGCCTCGCTTACTAATCCTTAAGATCACACAGAAGACATTGCCGGACTTTCTCGGCAGTGTCTTTTTTTGTATGAAAATGTTAACGGATACAATTTTCTGAAAAATAAAATAAAAATGATTGATATGTGAGAAAGAGGAAGCTAAAATAAAAAAGAACCATTTTGTTAACGTTAACATTTTTTAAGAGGGAGGATGAGAGTGTGAAAGCTTTTATGGGTGATGACTTTTTACTGGATAGTAAAACGGCCGTAAAGCTGTACCGGGAATACGCAGAAAACATGCCGATCATTGATTATCACTGTCACTTAAGCCCAAAGGAAATCTATGAAAATAAAACCTTCGCAACCATTACGGAGGCATGGCTTTACGGTGACCACTACAAGTGGCGGATCATGAGGGCCAACGGCATTGAAGAGCGCTGCATTACCGGAAACGCTTCAGATGAAGAGAAGTTTTTCGCCTGGGCAAAAACGGTGCCGATGGCGATAGGCAATCCGCTGTACTGCTGGACGCATTTAGAGCTGCAGCGCTGGTTCGGCATTTATGACGTATTGAATGAAAAAACGGCCGCGGCAATTTGGAAAAAAACGAATGAGCTCCTGCAGGGAGACGGGTTTGGCGCAAGGGATCTCATTCTGAAATCAAATGTCAAAGTCATTTGCACAACCGACGATCCTGCCGATGCGCTGACATACCACGAACTGTTGAAAGAAAGTGATTTTCCGGTTCAAGTGCTGCCCGGATTTCGGCCTGACAAAGGACTGGACATCAGCAGCCCGGGTTTTGCCGATTGGGTCCGGTCGCTGGAGAGCGCTTCCGGAATGGCTGTCACCACCTACCAATCGTATTTGGATGCGTTGGAATCCCGCGTCCGCTTCTTTCACAGTGCCGGGGGAAGAGTGTCGGATCACGCATTAGATCAAATGGTTTATGCCGAGACGACCGAAGAGGAAGCGGCCCGGATTTTTGCCGCCGGATTAAGCGGAGAGCATGTGTCTTTTGAAGATGAAAAGAAATTCAAAACACGGACGCTGCAATATCTTTGCGGTCTTTACGCCGAACTGGACTGGGCGATGCAGTTCCATATTAACGCGTTAAGAAATACCAATACAAATAAGTTCAGCAGCCTCGGTCCTGATACGGGATATGACTCGATTAATGATGAACGTATCGCAAAACCGCTTGCCCGGCTGTTAGATTCCGCCGAAAAAAAGCGGCAATTGCCTAAAACGATTTTGTATTCTCTGAATCCGAATGACAACTATATTATCGCCAGCATGATCAACAGCTTTCAGGATGGGAAAACACCGGGGAAAATTCAATTCGGCACAGCCTGGTGGTTCAATGACACGAAGGATGGAATGCTTCAACAAATGAAAGCGTTATCAAACACAGGCCTGTTCAGCCGTTTTATCGGGATGCTGACGGATTCAAGAAGTTTCCTGTCCTATCCCCGCCATGAATACTTCAGGCGGCTTGTCTGCACGCTGATCGGCGGCTGGGCGGAACAAGGCGAAGCGCCCTGCGATATGGAGCTTTTAGGGAGGATTGTCGAGGGAATTTGTTACCGGAATGCTGAGGAATATTTCCGCTTTTAAAAAATGGAATGAAAGAGGTGGCCTATGAGTAATGTGCCTGTCGTGACAGCACCTGCCGCAAAAGTGAAGGAGCATAAGCTGAGTCTGAAAGAAAAAGTATCCTATGGTTTCGGAGATTTTGGGAACGGATTTATGTTTGATCTCGGGCAGATCTATTTGCTGAAGTTTTTCACAGATGTCGCAGGCATTCCGGCAGCGTTCGCCGGCAGTATTTTTTTGGTCAGCAAGCTGTTTGCGGCTTTGACTGATCCGATTGTCGGCTCGGCCATTGACTACAGAAAAAAGATCGGACCCCGGGGGAAATTCAGGCCGTACTTATTATTCGGAAGTATTATTCTTGCGGTCATGACCGTATTGATTTTTGTGTCACCGGACGTGAGTGTCACCTGGAAGCTTGTGTACGCCTATGCTTCTTACATGCTGTGGGGGGTCGCTTATTCTTTCGTCAATATTCCGTACGGCTCCCTCGGTGCAGCCATTACACAGGATGCGGAGGACAGAACGGCGCTTTCCGCATTCCGCCAGATCGGCTCTCTCGGCGCGCTGCTCATTACAAGTGTCATCGTCATCCCGATTCTCGTTCATTTTGATAACGTTCACATCGGCTACCCGGCAGTTATGGGAATGATGGCCGTAATCGGAATCGCGGGATTTATGATCTGCTACCGAAACTGCAAAGAAAGAATTATCGTCCGTGAAGCGCCGAAAGAAAAGCTGTCCGTCATGTCGGTTTTCAAATGCTTTATCGGCAACAAACCGCTTCTGACTGTCGTTTTCATGACGATTTTCTCAATATCGGCATACAACATTAAATCCGCTATGCTTGTTTACTTCGCCCAATACAATCTCAACAATGCGGAGCTGATGTCCTACATGAGTTTTATCATCATCGGTTCTTCATTTTTAGGTGTGTTGTTTATGCCGAAACTCGTCAAACGCTTCGGAAAAAAGCAAACAGTGATGATCGGTTTTGCCGTCAGCGCCGCGGCTGATGCGCTGAATTTCTGTCTCCCGTCAAATGTATATATCTTTACGGCGTTAGCGAGCATTGCTTTTATCGGGATCAGCATACCAAACGGCATTACGTGGGCGCTTGTGTCGGACATTATTGATTACGGAGAGTGGAAGACGGGTGAACGGAAGGAGGCGACGACATATTCGCTTTTTAACTTCTCCAGAAAACTCGCCCAATCTTTATCAGGTTTTCTTTCAGGCATCGGGCTGAGCGTTATCGGCTATATCCCGAATGCATCTCAGACAAAAGGCACGTTAATCGGGATTAAAGGGCTTCTGCTGCTGTACCCGGCTTTCGCTTTAGCGTGCGCCATGCTGATTATCGGTTTAATGTATAAACTGACGGACCGGCAGCATGCCGAGCTCGTTCAGGACTTACATCATGCAAAACCTCAACTTTAGTGATTTTATGGACTGTCCGTTAATGGTACAATAGAAATAAATGCCAGCATACAGAAAGAAAGGAAAAACGATGGTAACCATAAAAGATATCGCAAAACTCGCCAACGTATCCCACACAACCGTATCCCGGGCACTTAACGGCAGCCCCCACATTAAAGAGCATACAAAACAGAAAATATTAGAGCTCGCTTCACAGCTGAATTACACACCGAATGTAAATGCAAAAAGCCTTGCCATGCAAAAGTCCCATACGATCGGACTGTTTTTTACAAGCATCACCAACGGAACCTCACACAGCTTTTTTTCCGATACCATCAAAGGTGTAAACCGCACAATCAGTGAGGAATACAATTTGTTCGTCCGCGCGATTGACGATCTGAAAAGCTTTGAAACCATTACGCCCATGAGATATGACGGAATCATTTTAATGAGCCAAAGCGACAGTGATAATTCATTTATTTATCATATCCGCGAGAAAAACATCCCGCTCGTCGTGCTGAACCGGGACATTGATGACCGGAGCATCACGAATATCCTGTCAAACGATAAAGAAGGCTCCAGACAGGCGGTCGACTGCCTGATCGCAAACGGACACAGAGATATCGCGATCATTGAGGGAAAGGAAGGATTCAGGTCAACTTCTCAGCGGAAAGAAGGCTATTTGACATCTTTAATTGATCATTCTATCCCGATTAAGCATGAATACAGTGTAAAAGGCCGCTATGATATGGAAAGCGGCAGTCAGGCGATGGAAAAACTCTTGGCGCTTCAATCACCGCCTACGGCTGTTTTTTGTTCAAACGATGATATGGCGATCGGGGCGATGAATACCATTTTCGCCAAAGGCCTGAACGTTCCGGAAGATATATCCGTTATCGGGTTTGATGACATCGGCATTTCCCAATACATGACGCCGAGGCTTTCGACAGTAAAACGCCCGGTTGAAAAAATCAGCATACTCGGCGCAGAGAAGATTTTGGCGCTTATCACCGACCCGGATACGGCGGCGGAAAAAATATACGAAAACACCGAGGTGATGATAAGAGATTCAATTAAAAAACTCACATAACGGCCCGTCTGAATATCCGGGTTTTCGTACGGGGAAATGTTAACGTGTGCATGAATGCAGAAGGAGGCGGACAGCTTGCGGCAGCTGAATAAAAAGATGTGCGGTGAATACATTCAATATCCTGAAAAAGTCCTTCAGTTCGGCGAAGGCAACTTTTTGCGGGCCTTCGCTGACTGGCAGATCGATCAATTGAATCAATTGACGGATTTTAACGGAAGCGTGGTCGCCGTACAGCCGAGAGGCTCTGAGAAAATAAAACGTTTAAACGAACAGGACGGTTTGTTTACGCTTTTTTTGCAGGGGATAAAGGACGGAAAACCGGCTGAAGAACACACGATCGTCAAATCCATCAGCCGCGGCATTGATCTTTTTTCTGACTATGATTCCTTTAAACGGCTGGCAGCACAAGAGGATCTTCGTTTTATCATCTCCAATACGACAGAAGCGGGAATTACGTTTGAGAAAGGCGACCGGCTTGAGGATAGACCTCAAAAAACATTCCCTGGGAAATTAGCGGCGTTCCTTTATTTCCGCTATAAGGCATTTGCGGGTGACGCCGAGAAAGGGTGCATTGTGCTTCCATGTGAACTGGTCGAAGAAAACGGACGGAAACTGAAGGCGGCCGTGCTTCAATATGCCGGGCTGTGGGAGCTGGAGCCTGATTTTACTCAATGGATTCATGATGCGAACATCTTCTGCAATACCCTCGTGGATCGGATTGTTCCGGGATTTCCTGTTGATACCGCGGAAGAACTTACCGATTTTCTCGGATACGAAGACCGTCTGCTTGTGGTCGGTGAGCATTATTATTTGTGGGTGATAGAAGGGCCGGAACAGCTTCAGAATGAGCTTCCTTTTGCTGATGCCGGGCTGAACGCACTGATCACGTCTGACCTTACGCCTTACAGGACAAAAAAGGTGAGAATCTTAAACGGCGCTCATACGGCATTGGCGCCAGTGGCTTTATTATACGGACTGCTAACCGTCCGGGAAGCGGCTGAGCACGAGGTGACGGGCAGATTCATCGAAGAGCTGATCAATGAAGAAATCCTTCCCGTGCTGCAAATGGAGGGTGTCACCCAGTATGCGGCAGATGTGTTACACCGGTTTAAAAACCCTTATATCCAACATTATCTGCAAAGCATCACCCTTAACGCCGCCGCGAAATTCAAAACAAGAAACCTGCCGACGCTGAAGGCTTATATCGAACAGGAGGGCCGGCTTCCTGAGAGGCTGGTATTTTCATTCAGCGCCATGATCTATTCATACTGGAACGGGCTGAACAAACCGGCAGATGGCGAGGAGGTTCTGAACCGTTTTCAAATGGCGCGGTCCCGTTGCAAAGATGATATGTTTCAAGCGGCATTTTCTATATTAGGAGAAGAGCGATTGTGGGGAAAGAATCTGAACCATCTTCCGGGGCTGACTGAACGAACGGCTTTTTTTCTCTCTGTCATTCATAAGCGGGGGATGAAGCATGCGTTACATGAATGCTGCGGCAATAAGGGGGGAAGTGAAATGAAAGAGGTCATAAAAATCCATAAAAACGATAACGTGCTTCTCGCTATGCGCCATTTTAACAAAGGGGAGCGGCTGCATACAGACGGACTGACGATTGAAGTGAAGGACCTTGTAAAGCGGGGGCATAAAATCGCGCTGCAAACCATTGAAGAAAACGGCAGCATCATTAAATACGGTTTTTCGATCGGGCGTGCGACAAGGCGGATTTCGGCCGGCGAGCATATTCATACCCATAATCTGCAAACGAATTTATCCGATGTGCAAGAATACACGTATTCACCGCGCTTCGAGGACAATCCTTTTACAAATGAGAACCGGACATTTCAAGGCTACAAAAGAGAAAATGGTACATCCGGCGTTCGGAATGAACTGTGGATCGTGCCTACAGTCGGCTGCGTAAACGGCGTCGCTGAGAAAATCCTGCAGCGCTTCGTAAAAGAGGCGAAAGACATTGCCCCCTTTGACAATGTGCTGGTTTTAAAACACCAATACGGCTGCTCCCAGCTTGGCGATGATCATGAGAATACGAAACAAATACTGATTAACGCCATTCGCCATCCAAATGCGGGCGGTGTGCTGGTTTTAGGGCTGGGCTGTGAAAATAATGAGCTGGCGGCAATTAAGGAAACGCTTTCTGAAGTGAACGGAGATCGGTTGAAATTTCTCGAATCACAGGCTGTCACAGATGAAATTGAAGCGGGGACAGCGCTTCTTAAAGAGATACACCTTGCGGCAAAGGGAGATAAACGTGAGGAGATTCCGCTGTCAGAATTGAGCATCGGATTGAAATGCGGCGGGTCGGACGGTTTTTCCGGCATCACCGCAAACCCTTTATTAGGGAGATTTTCAGATTACTTGATTGCACAGGGAGGGAGCACGGTCTTAACGGAGGTGCCTGAGATGTTCGGCGCTGAGACGATTCTCATGCAGCGTGCGGCGAGTGAAGAAGTGTTTCATAAAACAGTCCGATTGATCAATGATTTCAAGCAATATTTTATGAAGCACGAGCAGCCGATTTATGAAAACCCGTCACCAGGGAATAAGGAAGGCGGCATTTCAACGCTCGAAGACAAGTCGCTCGGCTGCACCCAAAAAGCCGGTCTTGCACCGGTTTCTGATGTGCTGACATACGGTGAAACACTGAAAACAAAGGGATTGACACTGCTCAGTGCGCCCGGCAATGATTTAATCGCTTCTTCAGCGCTCGCCGCGGCTGGCTGTCACATCGTGTTGTTTACAACCGGAAGAGGCACGCCGTTCGGCACATTTGTCCCGACTGTGAAAGTATCAACAAATACCGATTTATTTCAATCAAAACCGCATTGGATTGATTACAACGCGGGGAGATTGGCGGAAGATGAAACAACAGAAGATCACATTGTAAGAGATTTTATTCAATACATTATTAACGTTGCAAGCGGACAATTCGTCAATAACGAAAAAAACGATTTTCGGGAGCTTGCAATCTTTAAGTCCGGTGTGACGTTATAAGAGAAAAGGCGATCTGACAACAGACCGCCTTTTTTAGATTAATTTTATCCCGCTGATTAAAATAATCGCCGCCATCACAAACTGCAGCGGGCGCGGTGAGAATTTCGGCGAAAAGAAGCTGCCGAGAAGCACACCCGGCACAGAGCCGATCAACAGATTCAATACAAGCAGGTAATCGACGCTTCCGAAGCTTGCGTTTAACAGACCGGCAACAGTTACGAGCAGAAAGGCATGTGCGATATCCGTTCCCACCACTTCTGCCGTTTTCATTCTGAACAGGTATAACATGGCGATCGCAAATAATGAGCCGGACCCAATAGATGTCAGGCCGACGATGAAGCCGAAAATGACGCCGATCAGTATCATGAGTGTCCGCTTTTCTTCAAGTGTTTTTTGCTGCCAGCGGTTCGGCCGCAGTTTTTTATCGAAAAAAAGGCGGGCGATAATGGAAATAGCGACAAGGGTCAGCACGTAGCCGAGCGCCTGTTTGATAATCTGCTCCTGATGCTGGTGAAAAGCGGGAAACAAGTGAAGAATACCGATGGCGGCTGTTGCGCTGGGAATGCTCCCGAGCGCCAAGTAGCCGACAAGTTTAAATTGAACGGTGCGCTGCTTCCAATGAGAAACGACACCGAACAGTTTGGTGATGGAATTATATAAAAGGTCAGTGCCGACGGCGATTGAGGGGTTGATCCCTAAAACGATCAGTAAAGGAGTCAAAAGCGCCGCTCCTCCCACACCCGTCAATCCGACCAGCGTTCCGACAAAGAAACCCATAAACACAATGCTTACAGTCATCTGTGTGCCTCCTGAATAATCCTACTATTTTTATCAGATTATATATGATTAAGAGGCGGTAATCAATTAAATTTTCGGAAAATTTTATACAGAACAAAAAAATCCGCCTGCCTGCTGTTATTTCGCAGATCGGCGGATGATGGCCGGATTATGATTTTTGCTGATAAAACGGAAGTTCCGTGTGGCCCATTTCTCTGACATACACGAAAAGATTGCCTTTATGATGAATTTCATGCTCCATGGCAAGCTGAAGGAGAGCCGCGCCGGTTATTTTTCTGCCGAAAGAGGCAGTCAGGTCAATTTCGCGGTTCAGCTGCTCTTCAGTCAGCTGTGACAGGATGTTTGTCGTTTTTTCAGTACATGCTTCAGCCAGTTTGACGAGGTCTGTTTCCGCTTCTTCTTTCGGTTTGTTCTGGATAGCTGATCCGTTTCCGTCGTTAATGACGTTTGCAAACATAAGAAAAGAATAAACGATGTGTTTTACAAGTTCCTGAGCGGACATTGATGTCTCCGCCGGCTTGTAGTCGTAATGCTCGCGGCTGATTTTTTCCGCCAGCTCAATCGTCACGTTTCGATGTGACAGAAAGTGGCTGACCAATTGATTTTGTGCTGTCATGTGAAAACCCCCATTTAATACAGAATAAAAGCTGCAAGGATATGCTATATCAACGGCACGGAAGAAACAAGCAATAAGCTTGTGATGAAGATAAATCGTTGCGGATATCCGAAATTCGACAATTGCGGTCTTTTTGCGTTCTTCTTTTTCTAGCAATTATGATAAAATATGACATATCTCGGTCATTCCAAAAGGGGGGATTTATTGAGGATGAAGCAGACTATTCCGTCCTCTTTTGTCGGGCTCAAAATTAATGAATGGTATACCCATATCCGGCAGTTTCACGTCCTTGAGGCGGAGCGCGTCAAACGTGAAGTAGAGAGAGAGATTGAGGATATGGAAGAAGATCAGGATCTGCTGCTGTATTATTCATTAATGGAATTCAGACACCGCGTCATGCTGGATTACATCAAGCCCTTAAAGGAGGACCCTTCTCAGCCTGAGTTTTCAGAATTATTGGAAGACATTGAAGGCAACCAGTATAAACTGACAGGACTGCTTGATTACTACTTTAATTTTTTTCGAGGAATGTACGAATTTAAACAGAAAATGTTCCTAAACGCCATGATGTATTACAAACGGGCTGAAAAAAACCTTGCACTCGTTTCTGATGACATCGAGAAAGCTGAGTTTGCTTTTAAAATGGCCGAGATTTTTTACAACCTGAAACAAACCTACGTCTCCATGAGTTATGCCGTTCAAGCCCTTGAAACGTACCAATCGTATGAGACGTACAACGTCCGCAGAATCCAATGTGAATTCGTTATTGCAGGGAATTATGATGACATGCAGTATCCAGAAAGAGCATTGCCCCACTTAGAACTTGCTTTAGATCTTGCAAAACAAGAAGGCAATCCCCGTCTTATCAGTTCAGCCTTATATAATCTCGGAAACTGTTACGAAAAAATGGGAGACCTCTCTAAAGCAGCCGAATATTTTGAGACATCCGTTTCCATTTGCAGGTCAGAAAAGTTCGATAATCTTCCGCATTCTATTTACTCATTAACACAGGTTCTTTATAAACAGAACACTACAGCCGAAGCAGAGAAGCAATATCGCCTCGGGCTCAGTATCGCCCGCGAATACAATGATGAATTGTTTGTCAATCTGTTCCAATTTTTGCATGCGTTATACGGCAAGGAAATGGATAACGCATCCGTCAGGCACACGTTTGATTTTCTGGAAGAACACATGCTGTATCCGTATGTGGAAGAATTGGCGCATGACGCTGCCAAATTTTACATGAAACACGGACAGCCTGAAAAAGCGCTCACGTTTTATGAAAAAATGGTGCACGCCCAAAAACAAATCCAGAGAGGAGATTGTCTATATGAAATCTAAACTATTGTCAGGATTGCTGCTTGTTGCTGTCGGGTTCAGCTTTACACAGGTGATCGGCCATGAAAGCCATTTGGAAAACCAAGCGGACGGCACATTCCATATTGCCGCGCGCAACCAAACATAACATAAAGACCCTTCTTTGGAAGGGTCTTATTTTTTGCATGCGTATCCATTCCATTTTTATCCGAATGCAGGGTCTATATACTCAGTTATCTGTCCTACGAATGCCACCTATTGATGAAAAAGGCATAAGGAGAGATGAAGAGTGGGGATTGAAGTGAAAAAACGGCTCGTATCGGCTGATAAATATGCGTTAAAATGTCCGAATCCGATGACGCCGGAGTATATTACCATTCATAACACGGCAAACGACGCATCCGCCGCTAATGAAATCAGCTATATGACGGGAAACAGCGAATCAACGAGCTATCATTTTGCGGTTGATGACAAAGAAGTGATCCAGGGAATTCCGTTGGACCGGAATGCCTGGCATTCGGGAGACGGCACGAACGGCACCGGAAACCGAAAGTCGATTGCTATAGAAATCTGTTACAGCAAGTCAGGCGGCGAACGGTACAGAGCCGCAGAAGAACTGGCGATTGCGTTTGCGGCGCAGCTTTTGAAAGAACGGGGCTGGGGGATTGACAGAATCAGAAAGCATCAGGACTGGAACGGAAAGTACTGCCCGCACCGCATTTTGTCTGAAGGCCGCTGGGATGAAGTGAAGGCGAAGATTGAAAAGAAATTAAGCGGAAGTATGCCGGCGAAAAAAGCCTCTATTTCTTCTTCTGCGTCTGAATACCATGTGAAAAAAGGCGACACCTTATCGGAAATCGCCGCATCGCACGGTGTCAGCGTAAAATCGCTGCAAAGCATCAACCATATCACCGATCCGAATCACATTACAGTCGGACAAGTGATCAAGCTCGCTCAGACTGGTTCTTCTTCAAAAAGTCAGGCTGTGTCTTCCTATCCGCTTCCATCCGGTGTGATCAAAGTGACGAAACCGCTGACGAAAGGGACAAACGTAAAACAAGTGCAAAACGCTTTATCCGCTCTTTATTTTTATCCCGATAAAGGAGCAAAAAATCATGGGGCGGACGGCGTTTACGGCCCGAAAACGGCAAATGCCGTAAAACGTTTTCAATCCGTCAGCGGATTAACGGCAGACGGAATTTACGGCCCGAAAACGAAGGCGAAAATTGAAGAAAAACTGTAATCAAGAAAACGGAAGCTCCCCGGGCTTCCGTTTTCTTCTTACATACAAACTGCGGCAAGGGCCTTTTGAATATCATAAATGCTTTCATCTTTTTTAAACTGCTTTGAGACAGCGGGAAGTTCCGCGCCTGAAATCCAAATTTTCAGCTCTGAATCAAGGTCAAAGCGGCCGGCGGTTTCTACGCTGAATCTGGAAATGCTCTTGTACGGAATGGATTGAATCTCCGTTTTCTTCCCCGTTAGTCCCTGTTTATCAACAAGAATAAGACGCTTATCCGTAAAGACAATGATATCTCGGACAAGCTTAAATGCGGCGTTGACATTCTCGCCTTCCAGCAAAATACGGGCCAGTTCTGCTTTTGCTTCAGCCGTCGATATTGTCGACGCATTGCCCAGCAATCCGTTGATGAACCCCATAATATCTCCCCCCTGATACGTATTCTATCAAATCATACTATAAAAAGGTTTCCATTCCCAGATGAGTAAAGTAAACTGGTGCTGACTGGAAAAGGAGAGCATGTTACACATGAAAGACAGATATGACAATTTCGCAGCCCTTTCCGCTGCTGAATCGGAATACAGAATTATTTATGAAGAAAAAGAGGGAAGTAAATGTATCGTCCTCGCACCCCACGGCGGCAGGATTGAGCCGGGTGTCAGTGAGCTGGTGCAGGCATTTTCTGACCAAAGCTCAATTTATTTATTTGAAGGGACGAAGCGGTGCGATAACCGTTCTCTCCACTTGACAAGCACACGCTTTGACGAGCCTCTGGCTTTAGAAAAAGTGACCGCCCATCATTACGCATTGGCTTTTCACGGGTATTATGATCTGAAAAAGGCAAATACACTCGTCGGGGGCGCGGATCTGGAAAAAGCAAGACTGATTTGTGATCTGCTGCGTGAAGCGGGGTTTGATGCCGAGCTGACAGAGAAGAATGATCGGCTGGCAGGTGTAAATCCCGGCAACATTGTCAATCGGACAAAAAGGAAAATGGGACTGCAATTGGAAGTGAGCACGGCGCAGAGACACGCGCTGTTCAGCAATTTTGGCTGCCGGGGAGAAAAATATACGCCAACCGATCTGTTTTTTCGGTATGTAGAAACCGTGAAGGCCGGTTTTTATGATAAATGAACAGGGGCCCGTTCTTACATTCACTGGAGCTAGGCGGCGCATGAAGTGCTTGGCGGGCAGCACGGTGATTACAGCGTCATGATGCAAAAACCTTTCCTCCGATGTCAAAATGATGACATTCTGCCGGCTGCGTTTTAAGCCGGCGGAGAATCGCTAATTTTCAATAAAATACGGCGTTTTTTCTTCAGCGGCATGCAAGTGTGTCTGTCCGCTTCCATAATACACATTCGGCCGCTTGTCGGATAACAGACAAGCGAGCCGCTTCTGAAATTGAATACCTGCTTTACGCCGTTCAAACAGCTCGAGCCTTTTTTCCGCAAATGATGCCGTCACCCGGAAAGCGGCTGCGATTAAAATAACGGCGTGGCTCCTCCGCTGGGGAAGCTCCATGTTTAACAGCATAAAGGTCGGCACACAGAAGTGGTACATAAAATGGTTGGCCTGAAATTCCTGCAGTTCCCTGAACAGCTTGTTCATATGAAAATGGTTCCCGGTATGCTTCAGCACATGGCACAGTTCGTGCGCAAAATCCTGCCATTGCTCTTCGGGTGACTTTTTTTGATTCAGGACGATGCTGTACATGCCGTCCCGCTTCAGCATCATACTGTGCGTATCTTCAAAATGAATCCAAATGTCAAGCTCCTTGGCAATCATCTGCATATCAATATGGAGAGGGGCGGTCATTCCCATGCGGCAATATAAGTTTTTGACGTATTCCTCAAGATGTGTTAAAAAATCGCCCAATTGAATACACCCTTTCGAACATATGTTCTTTTTTAAGCGAGAAAGAAAAGCCCTGATCGGACTTTGAATCAATTCCCTTTTCTTTTAAAAATAAACATTCAGCTTTTATATCGGCTGAACGTTAAGCAGTTTAAAGGAAAAGAGCGGATTATTTATGTTTCGGCCTGCGGTTTTTCTCTTTTTCTTTTAAATAATTAATGAATTCAATGGCCTGCTGCTTGCTTTCCGGGGAAAAGTCCTGCATGTCCCGATATGCGATCTGCAGGTCGGGATCGGCAAACATGTCTTCATCTGAAGGTTCTTTTCCGGTTAACAAATAATCAGTCGACACTTTGAAATAATCCGCAAGCTTTTGCAGCGTGTCGTAATCGGGTTCAGATCGGCCGTTTTCATAATGAGAATATCTGGCGCGCGAGACACCGATATGATTTGCGACTTCTTCCTGCGTTTTCTTACCTCTGAGACTCTTTAATCTTCCGCCTATCATCCGAAATGACCTCTCTTTTTTCAACACCCTAAGTTACTTATGATTATAGATACAAAATGTATCAAAAGAAAGGGATGATAAAAAAAGTATCAAAAAGGTCTTGATGATACGAAATGTATCGTATATAATCAACATCATAGGGATACAAAATGTATCAAAATACGATAAGAAATTGATCAGGAGGGTGAGAGATGCAGGCGATAATCATCCGTTTCAGCAGCAATCCGGCTGACCAGAGATGTTTAGGAAAAGCAGGCGGTTCGATATCTTTTACCGCTTGCGGACTACCGGTATTCCGATTTGATAACCGATTGCAGTATGAACGCTATATAGGTCTGAAGAAAAATGGAGATGTCCCTTATGAATCGTAAAAGCTGCCCGTTTTTCATCTATTCCGGATTATTGAATTCAGAACATTATGACAAAATAGGGTCCGCCATTTGGCTGTTTTTATGGTTCATCAGCTCAACGACAAAGGAACATGTAAAAGACGGCGTAAAGTGGGGGATCGTCCTCGGACATAAGCCCGTAAAAGCAAGAGAAATGGCCGATGTATTCGCGGTCAGCGAAAAAACCGTCAGGCGGTGGCTCGAGAGCTTGGAACAGCATGATTATATCAAAACCGTCCGCGCCCCTTACGGACTCATCGTCTCCGTAAAGCACTCGAAAAGATTCACGCCGAAAAAGACATTGACCCGTCCGGAAGTTACAGACCGGACAATATCGGCGGATCACCGGGACAAAAATGTCCGGAGAGAAATAGATATAACAAAAAATCATACTGCTGAAGAAGCGATTAACGAAATTGCCGCCCATTTTATCAGATTAAGGTCTGCGCAGGAGGGGCGGAGCGTATACCCGTCGCCCCGGGATTATCAGGCCATCGCCCGTATTGTTTCCCTCGGTGCGTCAGCACAAGAAGCAATCAAATGGCTCGGCGAATGCTTTACCGCTTTTGAACAGCGGCGCACCTCTTCAGCTGAAACGATCAAGGCTTTCAGCTATTGCGCCAAGTTTATGGAAGACCGCTTGAATGCACGAATTGCGGGAAGGACAATCACAACAAAAAAAGAGAGGAATACGATACATGACAAAACGAACGATCGAGCAGATACTGGCCGACCTGAAAAACGGAAAACGTCCATTACTGGCGGACAGACCGGAAGAATCAGACGAAAGCCGCTTTGACTGCCCGCTCTGTAAAGATCAGGGCGGTTATCTCAAAAACCAGCTGGGCATGGAAGTGTGGGTGAAGTGCCGCTGCGCCGCCGAACGAAAAGTAGAACGCATTCTCGGCGCAAGTGAAATTACAGATGCCTTTCGGAAGCTGGATTTCAAAGGATTTATCACGCGGGGCAAGCCTCAGGCAGTCGTCGACGCATATGAGTGCGCCCTTGAATATGTTGAGAACTTCGACAAGGTGAAAAACTGCCGGAAAAACAGCATTGCCCTTTTAGGGCGTCCGGGATCGGGAAAAACCCATCTTTTGACCGCTCTCAGCAATTATGTCATGAGACAGAAGCAGACACCGGTGCTGTATTTTCCTTTTGTTGAGGGCTTTACGGATTTAAAAAATGATTTTGATCTGCTTGATGCAAAGCTTGGCCGTATGAAACAGGCGGATGTGCTTTTTATTGACGATCTGTTCAAACCGCTGAACGGAAAACCCCGGGCGACCGATTGGCAGATTGAACAAATGTACGCCGTCGTGAATTACCGCTATTTAAATCATAAGCCGGTTCTTATCTCGAGCGAGCTGGCCTGTGACGGATTGGTGCAGGTTGATGAAGCCTTGGGCACAAGAATTTATGAGATGTGCAGCGATTATTTAGTCATCATTAACGGCAATTCATTTGACGTAAACCACAGATTAGAGGGGGCGAGATAATGTGTAAGCTGTGCGGGCCGAAGAAGGTCATTGTGATGGAAACGGGTTTCGGCGCTGTCTTTCACCCTTGCCCGAACTGCAAAACAGGCACTGATTTAACGCCGGTCATTAAACGGCTTGAACGAATGGTTCAAGACGCAAAAGCGAGGCTTGATGCACGTGTGTAAATATATCAAATGGCTTTTTTGCCTGCTGTTCAGGGCAAAACGGATAGAAAAGCAAATTGAAGCATGGCATGAGGCTGATGGAAAGTGAGGATCACCATTGCAAGAAAAACACAGCCCCGCTCCATGGCGGGCCGTACACAGCGGAGAAGAAAAACCCATTTACATTTATTCCGCTTACAGCGAAGCGGATAAAGAGAAGTTCCCTTATTCAAACGGAAGGCTCATCGCGGCCGTTTTCAACTTAAGTTCATACTCACAGCAGATCAACGCGGCATTGATGGCGAAAGCCCCGGAACTCTTTGAGGCGGCCGAGACGGCTCTCCGCCTGCTCCGGGGAGAAAGTTCTGAAGAAAAAGAAGCGTTCATAAATAAGCTCGGAAGCCTCATACATGAAGTGAACATTTTGAAAAAGACGGAGGACGTAAAACATGAATCCTAAAAAACTGACTGACATTGAACATACAACATTAAAAAGCCAGCTGGAAGAAGGCAAGGTTCGGGTGATTATAGTAGACGGACTGAAGAAGGAAGCATGGCTCGCCGAAGCGCCGGAGCACGGCAAAACGCTTGTCGAAACGCGAAAAGGGGATCTGGCCCGGGTCGAATATGAAATCGGCTTTAAATTGAATTAATCGAAAAAAACAGAATACGTCCAAGACGGAAAGCCTGCGGACACTGATCAATCGCGCACATGCTGCGCATTGGTTGGTGTCCTTTTTTTGTTCCGAAAAAGAGGAGGATCTACATGGAAGACTTACTATTTGAATATAAACGCACGCTGAAAGAGACGAAAAAGTGGTACAAGCAGCTGGAGGCAGCCGATGAAACGGTGCTTACTTCAGAAGAACTGAAAGATAAAAAAATCATCAGAACGATTATTACAGATTTGGAGTATGTCATCGAATGGCTTGAAAAAGGCCGGCAGCCCGGCATAAGAAGAGCGATAGACCGCAGAGACGCTTATCAGAGAATGCTCATTAAAGATCCGAGAATCATAGAAACCTATTCGCAGGCGCTGATGTTTGAACCGTCCGCAAATGTGACTGAAGAAGACAGAATCAGACTGCGGGACGCATTAGCCGTTTTAACGGATAGAGAAAAAGAAATGCTGCTGCTCCACAAAGCGGAATGCTTTTCGTATGAACGGATCGCCGCCTTGCTGAATGTAAAGAAATCAACCGTACAAACGACGGTCAAACGGGCGCTTCTGAAAATTCAAAAACAGCAGGAACAAAGAAATCAATCGCCTGCTTCATAAGTTGTCATACGTTTGCCACCTAGAAGTGAATAGTAGATCACAAAAAGCGGCCCGATTAGAAGCCGCTTTTTATTATAGACAATCATGTCGGAGGTGGCGGTGATGCCGTAGCATGAAAAACGCAAAAAGAGAACAGGCATTTACAATCTATCAGTCTCATAAAGGCCGCATCACAAATCGCGCCCTTGCCGGCAAATCAGGCGTATCCGCAAGAACGATCGGCAGATGGAAAAAAGAAGGGCGCTGGGACGAGGCGCTTAATAAGAACGCGGAAAGCGGCGGAAAAAACACCCCGGGCGAAGGTGATGAGTTAAACGAACGCCAGCGGCTGTTTTGTCTTTATTATGTGAAAAGCTTTAACGCCACCCAATCTGCGATAAAAGCCGGGTATTCACCGGAAAGCGCGCATGTGACGGGAAGCAGGCTGTTAAAAAACGAAAAAGTCGCTAAAGAAATCAGCCGCATGAAAAAGGAAATGGTCAATAAAGTGTTTGTCGAAGCGATGGACGTTCTTCAAGTCTATGTGAAAATCGCTTTCGCCGACATTACCGATTATGTAACCTTCGGAAAAAAAGAGGTTCAGGCCTTCGGAAAATCAGGGCCGCTCTTTGACGAAAATGATAATCCGATTATGCAGGAGATCAGCTACGTTGACGTTAAAGATTCGCACCTTCTGGACGGAACCATCGTCACGGAAGCAAAACTCGGGAAAGAAGGCATTGCAATAAAGCTTGCCGACAAGATGAAGGCTCTTGAAAAGCTGTCCTTGTACTTTGACCTTTTCCCCGATCAATTTAAACAAAAAATCGAAAATGAAAAATTAAAGCTGGCTCAGCAGAAGATGGAAAAAACAGAAGACAGCCAAAAGCCGATTGACATTGTCATTACGCGGAAAGAGGAACGGTCATGATTGAAAAAGCGGTCAACCCGCGCTTTGAAGATTATTTGTTCAATTGGAATGAAACGTACCAATTTCTCGTTGGAGGCTACGGCTCGTCAAAAAGCTATCATACCGCGCTGAAAATCATCCTGAAGCTGCTTCGTGAAAAGCGGACGGCCCTTGTCGTGCGGGAAGTTTTCGATACGCACAGAGATTCTACGTTTGCCTTGTTTGAAGACATTATCGGGGAGCTTGAGCTGGGACATGCCGTAAAGGCCGTTTCTTCGCCGATGCAGCTGAGATTTTCAAACGGAAGCCGGATTATGTTTAAAGGGATGGACAACCCGGCCAAATTGAAATCCATTCATCATATTTCACTGATTTGGATTGAAGAATGCTCTGAAGTGAAGTATGAAGGCTTTAAGGAGCTGATCGGCCGTCTGCGCCATCCCGAGCTTTCGCTTCATATGATATGCACCACAAATCCCGTCGGCACCTCCAATTGGACGTACCGGCATTTTTTTCGTGATGAGCAAAACAAACGGTTCGTATTGGATGATCAGACACTGTATGAAAAAGGCACCGTCGTTAAGGGAGATACGTATTATCACCATTCCACAGCGTGCGATAATCTGTTTTTGCCGAAAAGCTATATTAAGCAGCTGGACAGCTTACGGCATTACGATCCTGATTTGTACCGGATCGCCCGCAAAGGACGGTTCGGCGTCAACGGCATCCGCGTGTTTCCGCAGTTTCAGGTCATGGAGCACAACGAAGTAACGGAGCGGATTGCTTCCATCAGGCGCCCCCTGTTTCGGACGGGCATGGATTTCGGTTTTGAAGAGTCATACAATGCGGTCATCCGGCTTGCCGTCGATCCGGATCAAAAAGAGCTTTATATTTTCTGGGAGTATTACAAAAACAAAATGACCGATGATCAGACAGCTGAGGAGCTTCAGGAATTGGCGGATCAAAAAGAGCTGATCAAAGCGGATTCGGCTGAGCCGAAAAGCATCCAATATTTCCGCAGGCAGGGATTTTGCATGGTTGCGGCCAAAAAGTTTCCGGGCTCAAGACTTCAGTATACAAAAAAGCTGAAACGGTTCAGACACATCTATTGCTCAGACAGCTGTGAAAATACGATCCGCGAATTGCAGAACTTAACGTACGCAAAAAACAAAAACGGTGCTCTGCCGGAAGATGAGTTTTCAATTGATCCCCACACACTTTCAGCCATTTGGTATGCGCTGGATGACTATGACGCGGCGGATCTGAAAGATGCATCACAAAAACGGAGACGTCCGAATCGGGAAAGGAGGAGATAGGCGTTGCCTAACTATCAAAACGTTAGAGCCACCGTCTTTAAATCAAAAATGGCCGCGCCGCAGGCAAGGCAGATGAACGAAGATCAATTTGCCGATCTGTACGGCGAAGACATCATTTCACCGCCCTATAATCTCATTGAACTGAAAACAATCGCCGAATACTCGACGATTCTTCAGCAGTGCATTGACGCGTATCGGGTCAATATTACGGGTTTTGGGTTCGATGTGGAATATACCTTTGATGTAAATAGCCCAGATTGCTCACCGTCTAAAAAGGCCCGGGCCGAAAAAAACTGGATGAAGCTGGAGAGCTTTTACAAATGTCTTCATTTTGATGAATCGGCCGAGACGGTCCTCGGATATGCGATAGAAGACCGCGAAAAAACGGGCAACGGTTTTCTCGAAGTGCTTCGGGACGGCGCGGGAAAACCGGCGGGGATTGAATATCTGGATGTGAAACATATGCGCGTCTGCGGTGTGACTGATCCCGTTGAAGTTACATTTTCATATGAAGAAAACGGCGCATCCAAAACGATTAAAAGGCAAAAACGGTTCCGTAAATATGTTCAGATGCTGAACGGACGGAAAGTGTTTTTTAAGGAATACGGCGATCCCCGCATGATGGACATGAGAACCGGTGAATACGTAAAGACCCTGTCTGAAGAATACCGGGCAAATGAAGCCATTCACTTAAAAATCGGCAGCGGTACTTACGGCATTCCGCGCTGGGTCGGCAATATCGTCAATCTGTACGGCGCCCGGAAAGCGGAAGAACTGAATTTTATGTATTTCAAGCAGGGCCGTCACGTGCCGGCCGCCATTACGGTTGAAAACGGCATGCTGTCAGAAACCTCGTACAAAGAGCTTCAGGATTATATGAATGACCTGGAAGGGGTGGAAAACGCCCACAAATTTCTGCTGATTGAGGCGGAAGGCATTGCGAAGGAAAAAGACCTTCACGGAGGCGAAGACATTACGCCCGTGTCTGTGGAAATTAAATCACTTGCGGAAATTCTGCAGGATGATGCGCTGTTTCTTGAATATGACGACAAAAGCAGAAATAAACTCCGTTCCGCTTTCCGTCTCCCGCCGCTTTATACGGGAGAGGCGCAGGAATACAACAAAGCCACAGCCGATACGGCACGGAAAATAACGGAGGAGCAGGTGTTTCAGCCGGAGCGGAAAACGCTGATTAATAAGCTCAACACGTTATTTTTGCCTGAACTGGGTCTCCACGATGTACAGCTCACATTAAAAGGGCCTGATTTTCGCGATCCGCTTGAAATTGCGAAGGTGCTTACGCCATTTATTTCCGCCGGCGCGGTCTCTCCTAATGACCTCCGTGATCTGGCGGGAAGAGTGCTCGGCAAGACGCTTGAGGAATGGCCTGAAGAGTACTACAGCAGGCCGGTGCTGAAAGGGAAAAAGGAGCAATCCTGAAAGGGGGTGAAAACATCTCGTGCCGAGAGAATTGAGAAATGCCGTCATCAGTTTTGTGAGCTATGTCGATAAGGCGGCGAACCAAACGGAATTCTTTTTTACAAAATCAGCCGGAGGCCTTCCGTCATTTGAAAAAAAGGTGCAGGTGTTTACAAAAAACGAATCGGATGAGCAGAAGCTTGTTTACGGCATCGTTTACGAGCCGGATGTCCCCGATGCACATGGCGATTATATGACGGCTGAAGAGATTGAAAAGGCCGCTCACGGTTTTTTGGCGGACGCCCGCAACATCGATACAAATCATAACTTTGAAGGCGGGACCGGCGAGGTGGTGGAGTCGTACGTCGCCCCGGATGACTTTGAAATCGGGAATGCTGTGATCCGGAAAGGATCTTGGGTGCTTGTCACCAAAGCTTCCGATGAAGTATGGGATCAGATTAAAGCCGGTATCATTACGGGCTACAGCATGGCGGGAACCGCTGACGTTTACGAAGAGCCGGCAGAAAAGCAAGCCGGCTTATTCGGCGCGGTCAAGCAATTTCTCGACCGTGACCGCAAATCAAGAAACCGCAAGGGAGAGGACTTGAACAAGATGAGAAAAGAAGACGTAAGAGAATCGATTGAACACGCGCTGCACCCGCTTTTAAAGCGGCTTGACAATTTGGACCAAAACACGGAAGACAAAGACGGGGCGGCTGCGCCGTCTGATGAAGAAAAGCTGAAAACGCTTGTTGAGGACATGCTGGCGCCGATTATTAAACGCATTGAAGCGCTTGAAAAAGTAAGAGGCGCATCAAAGCAGCCGGAAGAAGAGACGGGCGGGCAAGAGCCTGTTAAAAAATCCATTTGGAGCGGACTGCTTTAAGCCCAGTCAGAAGGAGGAACTGTAGAGTGAGAAATCAAGATATCATCAGAAAGGCGGAAATGTCACTTTCCGCTTTAAAAAGCGGCGGTTTAATGAACCCCGCACAAGCTTCAGCATTTATCCGCATGGTGCAGAACACGCCGACCATTTTCAGCGAATCGCGTGTGATTCAAATGGAAAATGACTCGCAGAAATTTGAAAAAATCGGTTTCGGCCAGCGTATTCTGCGTGCCGCTGAGGAAGGAAAAGCTTTAACTGACGATCAGCTGACCGTCCCGGCAACAAGTACGGTGCAGCTGAATACGAAAGAAGTCATTGCGGAAATTAATATCACCTATGACACGCTTGAAAACAATATTGAAAAAGACGGCCTGCAGCAGACGATCATGCAGATTTTGGCGGAGCGGGCGGCAGTCGATATTGAGGAGCTTGTCGTAAACGGCGATACATCTTCTTCTGATCCGTACTTGGCACAGCTTGACGGAATCCGTAAGCAGACTGTATCTCACGTCATTGACGGAAACGGGGAAGAGCTGTCCAGAGCGACATTTAAAAAAGGCTTAAAAGCCATTCCGGCAAAATATTTGCGCCTGCCTCAGGAATTCAGATTTTACACATCTCAAGGCATGGAGATTGAATGGAAAGACCGTGTGGCTGACCGTCAGACCAATCTGGGAGATCTTGCGGTGCAGGGCGGTTTGTCTTCAGCATTCGGCGTTCCGGTCAAAGGAGTGTCCAATCTGCAGCCGTACTCAGTCGGAGAAGGTGATTCCCAGTACGATGCGTCTGACATCATTCTGACTCACCCGAAAAATATCATTCTCGGTTTTTCACGGAATATCCGAATCGAAGTAGATAAAGATATTCGCAGCCGCAAATTTATTATCGTACTGACGGCTAAACTTGACAGCAAATTTGAAGAAGAAGATGCAAGCGCCAAAATCGTAAACGTTAAAGAATAAGACGGGGGTGGCAGTTATGTTAATTCAGCCGTCTGACGTTGTTTCATATTCAGTTTATGATCAAGTCAAAAACAGGCCGGAGCCGCTTCTTATACAGGACATTCTGGAGGCGGAGGCGGAAGCGGCCAGAATGGCGGGGCATTCGTTCACTGACCCTGTTTACTCACCGCTTCCCGAAAAGATTAAGCTTGCGTTATTAAAGCTTTCTCAATATTTTGCGCTGATCAACCAGAATGAAGCAGCCGCTTCCGCCTATCAATCTGAAAAGATAGGCGACTACTCGTATACGGTGGCAGGTGAAGGCGGAATCAGAAAACCGGCGGTGCACCATCTGCTCTGTGAATATATCGCGCCGGGTTATTCCCCGGTTTCTGCACACGCAAAGGTGAGACCTTTATGAGCTACGAACGGCTGCTCACTGACAGATGCGATATTTATCATGAGACGGTGTCAGTTCCGAAGGCCGGACGCTTCGGGATTCCCGCCGAAAAGCTCCAGCCTGTCTTTTCTTATCCGGAAGTGCCCGATGCTGAAGACGTGCCGTGTCTGTTTGTTGAAAAACAGCAGCAGCTTATTCAGCTTGAGCCTGATCATAAGGTATATCAGCGGTTTCTCGTTCATTTTCCGAAAGAGGCCGTTGTGCGTGTCAATGACAAAATCATTTGGGAAGGCCAGGCGTATATTCTGGAAATGCCGAAGAAAGCAAGACAGCACCATTGGGAGGTTATCGCTGTGAGAGATGACAGACTATGAACATAAAAAACCTTGAACAATGGAATCGGTCGCTGCAAAAGGCATCATCCGGAGAATTTGCCCGTCAGGCAGGCGAATGGCTGGAACAGTCAGGAGAGGATTTTCTCGACTTGGTACGGGAGGAGCTTATTCATTCGGGAGGGATTGATACAGAAAGCCTGCTGTCTTCTTTCCGAAAAGGAGCGCAGGATCATGTATGGATCATTGAAAACGGGGGACTGACCCTTGAAATCGGCACCAATGTAGAGTATGCCTCATTCATAAATGACGGACATTGGACCGTCTCAGATGAAAATGTCAGATGGGTGCCCGGGTATTTTCAAGGCTCCCGGTTCATCTATGATCCGTCAGCTTCAACGGGAATGGCGCTCAAAAAACAGTGGATCAGCGGAAATGGGTTTTGGGACAAAGCCCTTCTTTTGTATGAAACACTCTTCGCCGAATCGCTGGATAAGCGTTTCAATCAGTGGCTTAACACGTTGGGGGGAGATATCGGATGAATCGCGAAACCGGTTCAATCGCCGCTTTTTTGTATCAGCAATGCGGCGTACCCGTATATGAAAATGAACTGCCTGAACAATTTCAGGTGCCGTCACTTTACATCCCGCCCCCGTATGCTTTTGACGAGAATGACACAGTCTCCACCTTTAAGAAGACATACAGTCTGAATGTGAAGCTGTTCCATGCCGACTCGGTGCAGGCGCTCTATGCAGCCGACCGGATCGCCGATGCGGTGAGAGAATCAAGACAGCTGATTCCGCTGCTTACGGAATCAGGGGAGGATACCAATGATTTCGTCCGCATCAGCCGTATCGAAACAAGAGTCGGAGACAAAGGCGAGGCAGTGATCACCATCCGCTGGACGAGCCGCTACTACTATCAGAAACAAACATCTCCCGCACTGCGGGATGTGGACATTAACAGCGGGGTGAAAGAAAAGTGAAACAATATAAAAAGAAAAACGCCGCAACTGCGGAACGAGCGGTTCTTTATGACACGGCGGATTTAACAAAGCACGCGAAGGAGCTTTTCGGCGTAAAACCCGAGATTCTCCAGGGGGCTTTATTCGGCGTGAAGCAAAAACAAATGACAAAAGCGCAAGCCAAGTCTTACATTGAAGCATTTTTAACCAAGGAGGTCATGCAATAATGAACGGCGGAACATTTACGCAAGGAAAAGAAAAAGAACGTGCCGGAATCTATTTTAACTTTAAAACAACCGCCCAGGAGCGGGTATCGATCGGTGAACGCGGGATTGTCGCCCTTCCCGTCGCATCCGGCTGGGGGGAAGCGAAAACATTCGTTTCCATTTCAAGCGTTGAAGATTTGAATAAAAAAGTGGGGCTCAGTATTGAAGATCCGTCACTGATTCTGCTTCGTGAGGCGAAAAAGAAAGCAAAAACCGTTTTGATGTACCGTCTGACAGAGGGAATCAGAGCGAGCGCAGATCTTTCGCAAGGTGTTAAAGCAGCCGCTTTGTACGGGGGTTCAAAAGGAAATGACATCATCATCCGCATCAGTGAAAATGTCCTTGATCAGACCGCTTTCGATGTGACCACTTACATGGATGAAGCGGAAGTTGACAAACAAACGGTGAAAAAAGCCGAAGAATTAAAAGCAAACGGCTATGTCACATTTACGGGAACGGGCGAACTGTCGGCTTCCATCCCGCTGACAGGCACTGAGGAAGAATCCGGGGAAACGTTAAACCCGCAGGCAGGCATCCGTCTCGCGGGAGGAACTGATAAAGCACCGGTCAACTCAGACTATACGGATTTTTTAGCTGCGGCTGAAACGGAGAATTTCGATGTCATCGCTCTTCCTGTCGCGGAAAACGATCAGCTGAAAGCGACATTTGCCGCATTCATTAAACGCCTTCGCGATGCACAGGGACAGAAAGTGCAAGGGGTAACCGCCCATTACAGCGGAGATTATGAAGGCATTATCAATGTGACTGAAGGTGTGCTGCTGGAAGACGGAACTGAGATTAAAGCTGAAGATGCGACCGCCTGGGTGGCAGGCGCAAGTGCCAGCGCCGCATTTAATCAATCCTTAACATTCGTTGAATACGAAGGCGCCGTCGATGTGCTGCACCGCCTGACTCATGATGAAGTGATCGAACGTCTTTCCAAAGGTGAATTCCTTTTCTCTTATGATGTCCGTGATAAGTCAGTCAGCGTTGAAAAAGATATCAACTCATTGGTGACATTTACGGCAGAGAAAAATAAAAAGTTCGCGAAAAACAAAATCGTCCGTGTGCTTGATGCGGTGAATAACGATTTGACACGTGAACTGAAAGCCTTAATTAAATCGAAAAAAGGCACGGGCAGCGATCTTCCAGCGACAAACGACGGCCTTCAATTCGTCAAAACGATGATTATTCAATATTTGACAACGCTTCAGGATGCGGGCGGCATCGCAAACTTTGATTCAGACAAAGACATTACAATCGGACTGAATGAAGACCGCGACGGCTTTTTAATCGATCTCGCCGTACAGCCTGTGGATGCGGCAGAAAAATTCTACTTTAATGTGGAGGTAAACTAAGATGGCATTAAAAGCGCAAAACACGATTTCAGGAAAAGAAGGCCGTTTATTTCTCGACGGAGAAGAGATGGCGCATATTAAAACGTTTGAAGCAAACGTGGAAAAAAACAAATCAGAAGTAAACATCATGGGCCGCCGTATGACGGGACATAAAACAACAGGCGCCAACGGAACGGGCACGGCAACATTCTATAAGGTCACATCCAAATTCGCCGTGCTTATGATGGATTACGTGAAAAAAGGCAGCGACCCGTATTTTACGCTGCAAGCCGTTCTTGACGACAAATCATCGGGCCGCGGAACAGAACGCGTCACCCTGTATGACGTCAACTTTGATTCTGCAAAAATCGCCGGACTGGACGTAGACTCAGAAGCGCTCGAAGAAGAAGTGCCGTTTACCTTTGAAGATTTCGATGTGCCGGAAAAGCTTTCTGAAACGTTTTAATCAGGATCATTATGAGTGAAACAGGCCTTTTACAGGCCTGTTTTTTATAAAAAAAAGAGTAAGGGAGTTTTCATCATGAGCGAAAAAAACGAACAAGTATTTGATCTGTCATTCTTTATGCCGGGTAAAACAGTCGAGGCTGAGGAGATTCGGGTTCCGCTTTCAAAGCGTTTTGTCGATAAAAAAGGAAACATCGTGCCTTTTATTTTTAAAGCCATTACGACTGAGCGCATTGACGAACTGGAGAAGGAAAGCACGACATATAAAAATGTGAAGGGCAGAGGCCGCGTAAAAGACTTAGACAGCCAGCGCTTCTATGCGCGGATCGCGGTTGAATCTACGATTTACCCTGATTTCCGGTCTAAGGAGCTCCGCGACGCTTACAAAACGGCAGATCCGGTCGAAGTGGCAAAACGCGTTCTTTCAGTCGGCGGTGAGTATGCAAATTGGCTGAATAAAGCGATTGAGATCAACGGTTTTGAAGATGAATTAGAAGATCTGGAGCAAGAAGCAAAAAACTGATAAAAGATGGGAATAAGGAAGCCGTGTATCTCTATTACGCGATGCATGAGCTTCATTATTCTCCATCAGAACTGAAAGAGTTATATGAAGCACCGAGACATTTTAAGGCGCTGTTGTACGGTTTAATCGGTTACAAGCTGGACATTCTTGAAAAACAAGCGAAGAAAGGGGGAGCGACATCATGGCAAAGCTGACCGCCCGTTTTGAATTGGAAGATCGGGTTTCAAAGAAAATAAGGAAAATCCAAAATGGCTTCAGAGCGTTTGAGAAATACAGGAAAATGACAAAACGCCAAAGTGAAATTGATATACGCAAAGAGAGTAAATCTGTTTTAAGAACAATTGACCGCATCCAGCGCTCTATGAAAAGAAAGCTGGGCGCACAAATGATCTCTATTTCAGCTGAAGACGGAGCCAGTGCCGTCATTCAAAAGGTGCAAGCCCAATTAGCGGGTCTGCCTGCGTCTTTAACCGTTAAAATAGGAGCAAAAGACAGCGCGACAGCGGCATTTGAGAGATTGCGGGATCTGGCTGCCGGTTTTAAAGGATTTACCGTTTCACTGTATGCGTCAGACGAAGTGACTCCTGCCATGGAACGTATCAAACGCTACATGCAATCTGCGTTAAAGAACGGGTACTCTGTCACTATACGCGTCATAGATCACGTCATGAAAACAGTCGGCCGAATTTCAGCGGGGATTGATTCGCTGACGGGGAAAAACAATGTCATTCAATTATCGTTAAACGAAAAGGTGACAGCACAGCTGGCTGCAATGCAAAAGAATATGCCGGACGTCGGAAAAGCTTCTGCATCTGCTGCTCCTGCTTCGCCGAAAAATGATTTTTCAATGCTTGACTCCATTGCAGACACCTTCATGAAAAAAGTCAATGACATCGCATCCAAATTTTATCCGGAAACAATCATAGCGGAACTGGATAAATTCGCTGCAAGCTTTATGAAGAAAGCGGACGAAATCGCGAGCAAATTCAGCCCGGAGACAATATTAGCAGAGCTGGATAAGTTCACGACCTCATTCATGGGGAAAGTGGATGAAATCGCAAGCAAATTCAGCCCGGCAACGATATTAGCCGAACTGGACAAGTTCACGACGTCATTCATGGGAAAAGTGGACGAGATTGCAAGCAAATTCAGCCCGGAGACGATATTAGCCGAGCTGGACAAGTTCACGACGTCATTCATGGGGAAAGTGGACGAGATTGCAAGCAAATTCAGCCCGGCAACGATATTAGCCGAACTGGACAAGTTCACGACCTCATTCATGGGGAAAGTGGATGAAATCGCGAGCAAATTCAGCCCGGCAACGATATTAGCCGAGCTGGACAAGTTCACAACCTCATTCATGGGAAAAGTGGACGAGATTGCAAGCAAATTCAGCCCGGCAACGATATTAGCCGAACTGGACAAGTTCACGACCTCATTCATGGGGAAAGTGGATGAAATCGCAAGCAAATTCAGTCCGGCAACGATATTAGCAGAGCTGGATAAATTCACTGATTCGTTTATGAAAAAGGTAGACGGAATCGTGAGTAAATTCAGTCCGGAAGCCATATTGAAAGAACTGGATAAATTCACTGATTCATTTATGAAAAAGGTTGATGACGTTGTCAGCAAATTCAGTCCGGAGACCATATTGAAAGAGCTGGATCATTTTACTGATTCGTTTATGAAGAAAGTCGACGACGTTGTCGGTAAATTCAGTCCTGATAAGCTAATCGACCGCGCCGAACAATTTGTAAATGACACGATTGACCGAATTTCTGAGAAATTCGATTTTCTCAATCCGGATAAGATTCTGGAAAAAGTGGAGCAGTTTACATCATCACTGTTCGGAGGCATTGATAAAAAGTTCGGCAAGTTCAGCCCTGATGCGATCATCGAAAAAGCCGAGGCATTTGTTGATAAAATTGTCAGCAAGATTGCCAAGAAATTTGAGAAATTCAGCCCGGACAAAATCATCGAAAAAGCCGGGGAATTAATAGAAAAAATATTTTCAGGAATCGCTGAAAAATTAGGCAAACTCAATATCGGCGGATTATTAGGAGGCGGCACGAAAAAAGAAAAGAGTAAGGGGAGCCTTTCTGCCGGCGGCACCAACAGCCCGAAGCGTCCTGAGCTGACAAAGGGTCCGCAGCGCACGGGACCATCACCGAAATCTTCAGGAAGGTCAGCCAAAAAAACCGGCGGGGCTTTGGGGGGCTGCTGCTGCTGTACCGGAGTGACGAGGGGCAAAAGCAGTAAAGTCGAAGGGCGGAATAAATCTTCGAAAAGAGGTTCCTCCGTAAAGGAAAGCAAACAGGCATCCGTAAACACGCCGAAAACAAAAGGGGCAGGTAAAGGCATCGGCGGGCTTTTGAAAGGCTTAGGAGATTCAAAGGCGCTGAAAGGCGGTATGAAAGGGTTAAAAGGTGCCGCTAAAGGAATTCCCGGCATAGGTGAATTGTTATCACTTACTGATTTAGCCGGCATCAATAAAGATAATGCAGGAGAGAAGGTCGGCTCAGCAGGCGGCGGTCTTGCAGGAGCCGCGGCCGGAGCGGCAATCGGCAGCGTTGTTCCCGGAGTGGGCACATTAATCGGCGGCGCGGTAGGCGGCATCGCCGGCAGTCTAGGCGGTTCCAGCTTGGGAGAGGCCTTTGATTCAGGGGCTTTGAAAGACACATGGAATGATATTTCCGAAGCGGCGCAAAGTGCTTGGACAACAATACAAGATACTTGGGGAAGCGTTTCATCCTGGTTCATGGAAAATGTATGGACGCCGGTTTCATCAGCTGTCGCCGGAGTGGCGACAAGCATCTGGTCAAATATCGTGAATGCGTGGACGACGATTCAAGAGATTTTCAGCACGGTGTCATCCTGGTTCATGGAGAATGTATGGACGCCGGTTTCAACGGCTGTCGTCGGAGTGGCGACAAGCATCTGGTCAAATATCGTGAATGCATGGACGACGATTCAAGGTGTCTTCAGCACAGTATCCGGCTGGTTTATGAGCACTGTCTGGGAGCCCGTAAAATCGGCTGTCGTCGGAGTAGCGACGTCCATTTGGAGTAAAATCACAGGAGCTTGGGATAAAATTAAATCTGTTTTCAGTACGGTATCCGGCTGGTTCATGGATATTGTCTGGAACCCGGTGAAAAACATGGTGGAAAAAGTCGGAAAAGGAATATCAGACGCTTTCACGACTGCTTTAGATACGGTAAAGGATATATGGAAAGGGTTAAGCGGCTGGTTTGAGAAACATATAAAAGAACCTCTTGTAAAAGTGGGAACAGCCATATCAGATGCTTTTTCTGCAGCATTCGACTGGGTGAAAAAGATTTGGGATAAAACCGGCGGCAAATTGATTTCAGGCGTAATGGACTTTGTCACAGGAGGCGGCGGAGATAAAAAGAAAAAAACGGACAAAAACGCCACGGGCGGCTACATTACAAAGCCGACCATTTCCTGGATCGGTGAAGCCGGTAAAGAATTTGTCATCCCCGTCGACAACAATCGCGGCCGCGGGAAGATGCTGCTTTCACAAGCTGCGTCTAAGCTCGGCATGCGTGTTGTCGATGATATGGGTGCGGCTTCGGCTCAGTCTTCCGCTGTGCCGGCGGGAGCGGGCGGTGTTTCTTCTTCTGCATCTGTATCGGCCGCAGTGTCTGTAGAGGCATCCGGACTTGGCGGGACGGCTTCATCACTCGGCAAACAGTTTACTGAAGGCTTTGACAGCGGAATCAGCAATAAATCGGTGGATATGGACGGCTGGAAGGAGAAAAACATCGGAACGCCGTTCAATGCCCTCATTTCGTCTTCACCCGGTTACGGAAAGCAAGTCGCTGCGGGCTATGCCAAAGGTCAGAATACATCGCCGACGGGCACCGATTCGTTTTTAAAAACAAAGGTGAAAACACCTTATCAATCGGCGGTTAATCAATCGTCATCATGGGGCGCCGCCACAGTGAAAGGATATTCGGCCGGACAGAATGCAAAAGATACGGGAACGTCGCAATACGTAAGCACACATATCAATAAACCGTTTGTTCAATCAAGAGATTCCGCGAACGGCTGGGGATCAGGCCTGATCGGACACTTCGTATCAGGAATGACTGCAAAAGGAAGCGAAGTCAAACAGGCGGCCAAAGATATGGCCAAAAAAGTAGAGGACGCATTCAGGGAAGAGCTTGATATTCACTCTCCTTCCCGTGTCATGATGAGTCTCGGACGCTTTGCTTCAGTCGGCGTCGTCAAAGGCCTCAGCTCAGTTGACGTGAAAAAATACGCCGAAAAACAGGCAGGCTCGCTTGCAGCAGCCTTTTCCGGCATGGGTGCAGCGGGAGGAAGCGTCAAAGAATGGCTTTTGGCCGCAATGAAAGCAACCAATACGCCGATCAGCTGGCTTCCGGGATTAATGACGATCGCACAGCATGAGTCAGGCGGCAACCCTAATTCCATTAATCTATGGGACAGCAACGCCAAAGCCGGACACCCGTCACAGGGGCTTATGCAAACGATTCCGAGCACCTTTGAAGATCACAAAGCGCCGGGCATGAATGATATCAGAAATCCAATCCACAACGCCGCTGCCGCTATCGGCTATATTAAAAGCCGATACGGCTCGATCAGCAATGTCCCCGGGATTAAAAGTATGGCTCATGGCGGCCCTTACGTCGGTTATGCCAATGGGGGTCTGATTACCAAGGAGCAGATCGCCCGTGTCGGCGAAGGGAACAAACGGGAGTGGATCATCCCTGAAGAGCGGGGCATCCGCGGCCGTTATCTGCTGCAAAAAGCGGCTCAGGCGCTCGGCATGGAAGTGTCCGATCCGTCCCAGACGGAACCGGCGGCGCTTTCAGCCGGCACGGTATCCGCAGCCGTTAAAGGCGGCGGACAAACCGTTCAAAAAACGGGAACAAAAGAAATTAAAATCGAATTCAGCGGCGATCAGCATTTCCATAACGGACAGGACGCCGACAGCCTCGCCGCCAAAATCAAACAGGCGCTGATTGATGAACTGCAAAAAGACATTTATACCGGAGCAAAGGGGGCCGTTGCTTTTGACTAAATCTGTTTACGAATTTTGGCTGTCTCAGGGGAAGGACAAGCTCCGGCTTCCCGTTCTCCCTGAAGCGATTGATATCGCAAACAGCGTGCAGAATGATTCCGTGAAAGTCACCGGACTTGGAGAGGTGACGTTTATCGAAGAACCGGGAGCGAAAGAAATTTCGTTCTCTTCTTTTTTTCCGAAACGGTACAGCCCGATTGTCGAATATCAAAGCATTCCTTCACCGGAAAAAGCCATTTCAGCCATTGAAACATGGATGAAAGCGAAAAAACCCGTTCAGTTTTTGATTACAGGGACAAAAATCAATGTCACATGCAGTATTGAAAGCTTTAATTACAGCGAAGGTGACAATGAAATCGGCGACCGGAATTTTGATATCGTACTGAAAGAATATAAAACCGCTTCGCCAAGAAAAATCAAACAAAAGAAAAAAACGAAAGCGAAGCGCCCGTCCAAAGCTTCACCCAAAACATATACCGTCAAAAAAGGGGATACGCTTTGGGACATCGCCGGCAGGTTTTACGGAAAACACACAGAGTGGCGGAAAATCTGGAACGCGAATAAAACCGCCATGATTAAGCGCAGCAAACGGAATATCCGGCAGCCGGGGCATTGGATCTTCCCGGGGCAGAAGCTGAAGATACCGCAATGAAACGGGTGAAAAGATGATTGAACTATTTGTCATAAAAGAAACGGAGTGGCTCGAGCTTGTCACAGAAAGCGTAACGCTGGAAGGACACAGATATCAGGCGCCCCGCTCCATCGAAGCGACGATTGTCGTAAAGCAGGGCAGCCAGACGTATTACGGCGTATCAGAAGGGGATACGGTTTTGTTCAAATGGAACGGAAAAGAGCTGTTCCGCGGCATTGTTTTTGCAAGAACGCCCGATGAGCATACCGTCGCCTTCACCGCATACGATATGCTCCAATACCTTGTGAAAAACCAGGACGTTTACGTGTTTTCCAACAAGCGCGCCGATCAAATATTAAAAAGGATCGCCAGCGATTTTCAAATTCCCGTCACATCCATTGCGAACACAGGCCATACCATTAAATCACTCGTTTTTAAAAATGATACAAGCCTTTACGATATGATGCTAAAAGCGTTAAAGCAGACAAAAAGCCAGACGGGGCGCAATTATCAGCTCTATTCAGAAAAAGGCAGGCTCGGCTTGCGTGAATGGCCGGAGCCGTCTGACATATGGGTGCTGGAAACAGGAGTTAATATTACAGGGTATCAATACAGCACCTCAATTGATGACACCGCAACCCGTGTCGTCATGCGGCTGCAAAAAGACAATAAAACGATAAAGGCTTCCGCCTCAGACAGCGCCGGCATGAAAACATTCGGCGTTTTGCAGTATACCGAAACGGTTTCTGACGACATTAACGAAGCCCAGCTGAAACAGCGCGCAAAAGTGAAGCAGGCTGAGAAAAAAGGCATTAAAAAAGAGCTGAAAAATATACAGGCGATCGGTATTCCTGGGTTGGAAAGCGGATTGCCTGTCTATATTTCAATTCCGGAAATCGGGCTGAAGAAAACCTATTATGTAGATACGGACCGCCATGAATTCCAAGGAACAAAACATACCATGACGATTGACGTCACGGAGAAAAATTCACTTCCGGAGGGGACATCCTGATGAGATTAAGTGATGCCATTAAACATTTAGCCGTCGGAGCGGTTGACGCCGAAGCGCCGGTGGAGCTGATCCCGGCCGAAGTGACCTCCGTTTCGCCGCTCGAGCTGAAACTGAAAGATCACGACAAACTTTTGATTCCGTCTGATGCACTCATTGTGCCGAAGCGGCTGAGATCCGGAGAAGATGATCAGCTCCAGGCGGGAGATCGGGTGATGACCGCCGCTTTAACAGGAGGACAGTCTTTCTTTGTACTGGACAAAATTTAACCTGCATCCGGACGGAGATATACGAGAATATCAGCCTATTAAAGCCGCTTCATCTGCCGAAGAGGGCTTTTTTACATGAACAAATCTAAAAGGAGCGGGTGCAATGGCCCTGACACCGGAAATCGAATTTGAAGATTTGGAGGATGCGAGTGAGGCCGTTGAGACTTCACAAACCTACCGAATTGATTTTGAAAACAACCGGATTACCAATGAACTGATAAACGGACTGGACGCAATCAGACAATTCGTCTATATCGCTCTTCACACAGAACGGTATATATATTCGGTTTTCAGCCATGATATCGGAAACGAACTTCAGGAAGTGCTTTCAGATCAGAACACGACGGATGCTTATAAAAAAATGGAGATTCCAAGACTGATAGAAGAAGCCTTGCTGTATGATGACCGGATTTTGGCCGTTACCAATTTTGAGATTGAGAAAAAAGATGATGCCTTCATCGTCTCTTTTACCGTTGAAACTGATGAGGGCATGCTTGAGATAGAGGAGGTGCTGGGTGAGGATGTTTGAAGCTCAGACGTTTGACGACATTATGGACAGAATGCTGGCGCGCGTTACGGCGGACATTGATACGAGAGAAGGCAGCGTCATTTACAATGCGCTCGCGCCTGCGGCCGCTGAGCTCGCAAAGTCTTATATTTGGCTGGATACCGTGCTGGAGCTCGTGTTTTCCGATACGGCTCAGGGAGAATTTCTGGACAGGCGTGCTGCTGAAGCGGGAATTGAACGAACACCTGCCACAAAAGCGGTCAGAGCCGGAGAATTCACAGCGGGCATCACCATTCCGCCAGGCTCCCGTTTCTTCGTTGATAACCTGTATTTTCAATATACGGGGGATGGAACGCTTGAATGTGAAACAGCCGGTGAAGCGGGCAATGCCGGCATTTCAGGGCAAAACCTGCTGCCGCTTGATACGATACCCGGGCTTGAGAAAGCAGTCGTGCGCGATATATTGATTCCCGGCCGTGAGGAAGAAGACGACAACAGCTTAAGGGCGCGCTATTTTACCCGTGTCCGCCGGGAAGCAGTCAGCGCAAATAAACAGCATTATAAACAATGGGCCGAAGAGGTTGACGGCGTCGGCAGGGCGAAAATCTTTCCGCTTTGGAACGGAGACGGAACGGTGAAAGTTGTCATCACAAATGCGAATTTGGAACCGGCATCAGATATTCTGATCAAAAAAGTAAAGGATTATATTGATCCGGACGAAGGGCAGGGAGAAGGACAGGCGCCGATCGGAGCGGCAGTAACGGTGGAAAGCGCCGTATGGAAAGAAATCGAAATCTCCGCTTCCGTGCTGCCTGAGCTGAACAGCTCGATCGATGACGTAAAAGCGGAGATTGAAAAAGGCGTCCTGAATTTATTTAAGAAAATGGCCTTCGAAGAAAACACCGTCCGTTTATCACAAATTAACAACATCGTTTATAACTCGGCATCCGTCAGTGACTACGCCGATATCAAAATGAACGGTGCGGCGGAAAACCTCGTGCTCAGTGACGTGGAAATTCCTAAACTCAAAGAGGTGAGAATCCTTGAGCAGACTCGATGAGATGACGGCGTACCTCCCGCCGTTTTTAACCCGATTAAAAGAGATGGCACAACTGCTTGAGGCGGAAGCTCCTGAGTTTGAGCGGCAGAATAACGATATTTTCGATTTGACCGATCAGCTCTTTATCACGACGGCGACATGGGGGCTTGACCGCTGGGAAAAAATATTAAAAATACCGCGGGAATCAGGTGACACGGAGGATATGAGACGGCTCAGGCTGATTTCGAAGATGTCGAATATTCCGCCCATCACCCATCAAGCGATCGAGCAGGCGCTAAACCGTTTTTTAAAACATCCGTCAGCTTATGTTCGGATGTTCCCGGGGCAGTATCGTTTTTATGCCGATATCGGGCTTGATGACCTGCAGCACATGAACGAGCTGATTGAAACGCTTGAAAAAATCAAACCCGCTCATTTGGCGTATACACTGAGAGCCGCATTAAACGAAACACTGGAAATCAAAGACCGGGTCATTCTCAACAATCGGAGATACCGAAAAGTCAGTGAACTGAAGGTCGGTTATTCCGTCACACTCAACAATAACGAGGTGGTCTTACCATGATATCAGCCGCTTACAGACAGCGTGCCGCAGCCGATCTGAAAAACAGGATCACAAAAGTGCTGTTAAACGGCAAAGAAACTCCGATTGCGGACATTTCCGTAAAAGATGCCGCAGTCACCGTTCTCACACGCAGGGAAGAAGACGTCAAACACATTGAAACCGTGCAGATGCTTGACGAAACAGGAAGCGTCATTACAGAACGAAAAACAAATTTAGATCTCAGCAATAACAGAACGCTTGATTTAAGATTTACCTTTGAGGTGGTGTAACGATGGCTTACGAAGAAAAAACAGACTGGCTTCCGGACGATCCGATTAATGAAGATGATGTCAACCGCTGGGAAAAAGGCATAAAAGACGCCCACACGGATCTGGCGGCCCATAAAAACGACATGAACAACCCGCACAAAACGACAAAGGCGCAAATCGGCCTCGGAAACGTGGACAACGTCCAGCAGGCAGCAAAAAAAGATTTCGACCAGCACAATCAAGATCTGGACCGGCATGTGACGAAAGAAGAGCGGGCTGTTTGGAACGGTGCTCAGCTTTCTAAAATCACAAAAGATAATGGCTCCGCTTTTATTAATATCTCTGACGGACAGGATTTTCATCAGACCGCTGCCAGCCAGAATAAGACCTTTACTTTCTCAGCAGCTGCAACTGGAATAAATACCCCGCCTAAACCGTCAGAGGGTATATACCTTTATTCTTCAAAGAATAACGGAGAGGCGGTCGCTTTCTCAGATGACGGGGGATTTTGGAGAAAAACACTGAAAAACGGCATCTGGACGGAATGGATGCCATTTGAAACAGCTGCCGGAGCACAAGCAAAAGTAAATGAGCATGCCGACAAAACAGATCTTCATGTAACCAAATCTGACAAAGACAAATGGAATGCAGGGCAGTTATTCAATCTGACTGACAATGACGGGAATGCTAAAACGGTAACGGAAACAAACTTAGACAATATAAAAACGTCCGGCATCTACTATATATCAGTTCAGCATACGGAAAATAAGCCTGCGGAATACGGACAATTAATTGTCATGCAAAGAACCCGCGGAGCATCACCGACTTTTGTCCAAATGTTTATAGACACAGTGGCCGCCGGAAATCCCATATACGTCCGAAGTTTCAGCACTAAAGGCGTATGGTCGGAATGGAGCCAACAAGAAACAGATTCAGGCTCTCAAGCAAAAGTAGACGCTCACGCCAATAAAAAAGATATTCATGTCACACAGGCGGATAAAGATATGTGGAACGGCGCACAGCTTTCGAAAATAACAAACGATAACGGCGGCTATCTTCTGACAATTGGTGATGATGATAACTTTCTTGAAAAAATCGTTAAAAACGGCAGGGCGTTCGGCACCTTTTATTCAACCGGCAAAGCGGCAAACAGTCCGAGCAACGCTTCAACCCGCGGCATGTTTCATTTTACCTCTCTTGACAGTGAGGGGAAAGGAACGTTTGGGTATGTCCTTGCCGTCGATTATAAAAATAATATGTTCACGAACTATTTGGATTTGAACTTGGGCTGGCAGGGCTGGCGTCGCCTCGTTACCGAACTTGATACTGAGAATGTACCTTGGATAAATGTTCCTTATAAAAATGGGGCTAAATCAGGAGACAGGCCGCTTCAATACCGCAAAGTGGGAAACACCCTTCACCTGAACGGACACGTTCTTACGGACAGAGAAGTGGTGTTCGGGAGTGTGCCGTCCTCTTGTGCGCCGGCCAAAGGCGTTGTGACTATGGTTGCAGCCAGCGGCACCACCGGTTACAGCAAATTTATTATCTATTCTAATGGAGATATGAAGCTGACGGGAATTATGGCCAATATAGAAAATAACGTGAACGGCTATTATATTGACCTTGTTTTGGCACTCACGTAAAGGAGCGAGAATATGAAATTAATATTTCCGTATGACAATGACAACATTTATACAGGCACTCCGGTTGAGCTTTATCCGGATTCTGAGACAGGAGATTATATGATGCCGCCTAACGCTGCGGACTTTCCGCCGGAAATAAACGGCGAAGGCATGTGGCGCCCATTTTTTGATGAAGAGAAACATGAATGGGTGGAAACCGCTGACGAAGCATATAAAGAGAGCTTAAAAAAAGATACGGCTCCCGATTCAAACCAGCTTGCGGGCCTCGGCGGACAGCTGGCGAATGAGAAATTGGCCAGAAAAGCAGCCGAACAAGCGCAGCAGTCACTCGGCAGGCAATTAGCGTCTTTAAAACTGGAACTCTTACACGTAAAAGGAGAATGAAAAAATGAAAAAGCTTAACTTTTGGGTTTACGCCTTGTTTTATGAGTGGGCCTCAACAGAAATGGTAAAACAGGCTATGGGCTATGATGACTGCTCTGCCGAAGATCTGGCTGAAGGTGTGGCCGCGAAGTATATCACGCCTGAGGAATTTCAAGAAATAACGGGTGAAACATACGAAAACTATAAAAATGCTGTGTCATAAGCCAAACGGCTTTTTTTATTTGTCATTTTTAATAAATGAGAAAAGGAGGACGGCCGATGAAAAAGCATTCATTTGAATTTCCCGCCGATCAACTTGGCAGGCCCGGCGCCGTAAAAGCTTATCGCGGTAACAAAAACGATTATGTCACACCGATTGCTGATTTGTCCGGAATGGCAGAGCTTCTTACCAATACGCCGCTAGAAGCGATTGAAGTCTACAGCCAATTCGGACAAGACCGTTTAGGAGCCGTCTTAATAGACAGAGCACAGGGGTGGGCTTATTCGGACCGCAGCGGAACTCTTTTTATCGAAGAGAGCGAGGATAACAATTCGTGGACAGCTTCACATTCTGTCGCAGTAAAAGGCGGAGTGCTGACCGCTTCGGGGTGGGTCTGCCTGACAAAAAGATATTACCGGTTCCGTTTTGAAAATGGAAATCAAAAACAGTCCGAATTTGTTTTATACCAATCTGTCGGTTCGGGCGGTGATATGGCGTTTTCATATACAGACGTGATTTTTCATGAAAATGCAGCAGAGGCGGGCGAGGGAAGCATCTTCTCAGCGGGCGCTTGGAAAAAACTTCTCGTCGAAATCACCGGCACGGCTGAGTCGGGCCATGTCGCGTTTTGGGGGAGATCCATCTCGGGAAAAAATGTGCCGATCAGAGGAATCAGGTCTGATGACGGGACATCAGCCGCCGGTACGTCAGGCACAGAAGAAGTGTGGTCATTTGATATTGCCGGCTTTAAGGAAATCCTCATGGAAATCAAAAGCATTTCCGGCGGGAGCCTTTCTGTCAAAGGCACGGCATTTTCTTAAGAATGAAGCTTCCGAAGGGAGGTGAGAACAATGTAAGAGGGGGGAGCGGAAGTGCTTCTGGATGAACAAGCGGTGCAAAAAGAATTCGCAGGCATCAAAGGTGAACAAAAGGTGCTTGAACAGCGGGTAGCCGTATTAGAGCGGGTATCAGACCGGCAGGGTCAGCAAATCATGACGCTGAATGAAAAACTGAACAAAATTGACGAAAACACAACATGGATTAAGCGGACCATTACAGGAGCGATCGTGACAGCAATCTGCACGGGCGTCATTGGCGGAGCCATCGCCATCATGTACAATCTGCTGCAAAAGTAAGGGGGAAACCGATATGAAATTTGCGGACAAAGGCACGGTCGTCAGGACGGTGCTTCTTTTGCTTGCTTTATTGAACCAAACTTTGCTGATGTTCGGCAAATCGCCGCTGAATATTCAGGAGGACCAGGTCAGCCAGCTTGCAGATACGCTGTATGCCGCCGGGTCGGCCGTTTTTACAATCATAACGACTGCCGCCGCCTGGTTTAAAAACAATTATGTTACAGCAAAAGGGAAAAAACAGCAGGCTTTATTAAAAATAAACAATTTATCGAAATAGGAGAGATGAGAATATGGTAAAAATCACACAGGATTTTATCCCGGCAGGAAACAATAACCGCCCAGGCTATGCAATGACACCGATTTACATTACGGTGCACAATACAGCCAATACCGCAGTCGGAGCTAACGCCAAAAGTCACGCAAGCTATGTGAAAAATCCCGATACACCGACAAGCTGGCATTTCACAGTCGATGATACGGAAATTTATCAGCATCTTCCGCTGAACGAAAACGGCTGGCATGCCGGTGACGGAAACGGGGACGGCAACCGTAAATCCATCGGTATTGAAATTTGTGAAAACGCAGACGGCAACTTTTCACAGGCCGTGGCAAACGCCCAATGGCTCATCCGCACATTAATGACGTCGCACGGCATCCCGCTTGCGAATGTCGTTGCGCACAAGCATTGGTCAGGAAAGCTTTGTCCGAGAAGACTGCTGGATACATGGGATGAGTTTAAAGCGGGAATCGGTTCTGAGGAAAGACAGACGTATACCGTCCAAAAAGGAGATACGCTGTCGGCGATCGCGCGGAAATTCGGCGTCAGCGTGGCCGATCTGCAGAAATGGAATAACATCGCTGACCCGAACCTGATTAAAGTCGGACAAGTGCTGATCGTCAGCCCGCCGGTTGAAGCACTGTATTCTCTTCCGGACGAGGTGATCAAGCTGACAGAGCCGTACACGTCCGGTGAAAAGGTATACCAGGTGCAAAACGCGCTCGCCGCGCTTTATTTCTATCCTGAAAAAGGAGCTGTCAATAACGGCATTGACGGTATCTACGGTCCGAAAACGGCAGATGCCGTGGCCCGCTTCCAATCTGTAAACGGACTGACGTCTGACGGCGTCTACGGTCCCGCTGTAAAAGCGAAAATTCTGATGCAGCTTTAACAAAAAAGGCTGAGTCCCGTTCACATTGCGGGATTCAGCCTTTTTTCTTTTTCAACCGGTTCAATAGCCCGAGATTCCTCGCCCGCATCCTCAGCGAATAAGCGGAAAGCCCGAAGCGTCCGTAATCCACAAACTTTACACGCCTGACAATTTTCTTCACATCATCACCTGTCGCATCTCTTTGTTGGTTTTATTATATGAAAGATAAGGAAAAAAGGAATAAGGACAAGAGCCGTGTCTCCTGTCCTTAGTGTAATCAAGCTTTTTTTTGTTTATACTTGTCAATCAGCCGCTCGTTTTCTTTGAAAATTCTGGCGGTATGAGGGCTGACCTGGTAACTTGCGATACTTGTCATTGAACGTTTTTTAAACATTTTGAACGGTTTCGCTCTTTGTTCCGGCTGCCCGTTTTGAAATGCCTGCTCCATTTAACCGTCACCTTCCTCTTCTATTGGCAGCATTAAATCATAAATGCTCGTTAGCGATGTGAAAAGCAAATAATCGAATTCCGTCAACAGGTTTTCCGACGTGAGTTTGATCACGTAATGGCGGTTCTGGACTGTAAACGGAATAAGCACAAGCCTGCCTTTTTGATCATAGTAGACGTCTTTACGGTTAAGACGGGACTGAACGTCCGCCGCATCAGGCATATGCTCCGTCAAGCGGTCCTTATCCGATTGTGCGGAATAGTCGCACAAGGAAGCCGTGACATTCATTTTTTCTCCATAAGCGGCCAGCAGTCTGCTGATGCCTTCCGCATAAGCTTCTGTACTTCCATAATATACATGGATCGGTTCATTTTTCAACAGATATTGATAGGTTTTCAGTTTTTCAAGATAGGAGTGAAGCATTTCGTTATTTTCTTCTAAAATTTCCCGCGTATCCGTCTCTAATTCATTGCCGGCGAGCTTTTTGATATACGCGCTCAAAAAGATAAACGCATCAATAAGGGCAAAGCAGACGGCAACAATCAAATATTGTCTCCATGCGGCAAAGAGCGATTCGGGATCATATGTCCAATAGACCATGGCGCCTACTACAAATAGTAAATACCACGTTTTACGGATGGCAAACATTTTTTCTTTTACCTTTGCCTCATACCGCCAGGATGCGTACACATATAAAATGAGTGCGGCCGCCATCGTCCACACCATGATCTGAAAAAACAAAAGCATGAGCATCCCTCACAATTCGAAAAATGGTCTGCTATGTTCATTCTATGTCATGACATCATTTTCCTGTCACAAAAAAAACCGCTTCTGTAAAGAAGCGGATGTCATCAGAAAAAGAGATCTAAGATGAAAAAGGCGATGGCGCCGAGTGTACCTGCAATCGGCAGGGTGATGACCCATGTAATAAGCATCCGTTTAGCCGTTCCCCAGTTTACGCCTTTTACGCGGTGGGAAGCGCCCACACCGAGAATGGAAGACGAAATGACGTGCGTCGTGCTGACAGGGAGATGAATAAACGTGGCCCCGAAAATAATGGCTGCGCCGGTTAAGTCGGCAGATACGCCGTTTACCGGACGGATTTTCATAATTTTTCCGCCGACGGTTTTAATGATTTTCCAGCCGCCGATGGATGTGCCGAGACCCATTGCCAGGGCACAAGAGAGCTGCACCCAAAAAGGAATGGCATCACTTTTATGTAAATTGGCCGTCATAAGCGCCATCGTAATGATACCCATCGCTTTTTGCGCGTCGTTCGTTCCGTGTGTATAGGACTGAATGGCAGCCGTCAAAATCTGCACTCTGCGGAAGCGTTTATTTGTTTTCGCCAGATTGCTGTCTTTAAAAATCAGCTTCACGATCGAATATACGATAAAGCCGAGAACAAAGGCGATAATCGGCGATAAAATAAGTGCTTCGATAATCTTAATGAACCCTTTATAATTAAGCGTCGCAAAACCTGACGCTGCAATGGCCGCTCCGGCGATCGCTCCGATAATCGCATGTGAAGAGCTGCTCGGAATGCCGAAATACCATGTGATCAAGTTCCAGGCGATTGCGGCGAGTAGAGCCGCCAGAATGACAACTGACCCGTTGTCTAATGTATAAGGATTCACAATGTCCTTCGTAATGGTTTTCGCCACACCGGTAAATGTCATCGCTCCGAGAAAGTTCATGATGGCGGCCATGACGATTGCGTGCCGCGGCTTCAGCGCTTTTGTCGAAACTGAGGTGGCGATTGCGTTTGCGGTATCGTGAAATCCGTTAATGAAGTCAAATACCAAAGCGCATATGACAATTAATATCGTTAAAAGTAATAGAGTATCCATTATAACCCCTCGTTACGCGTTTTTCATAATAATGGTTTCAAGGTTATTGGCAACGCTTTGGCAAGAGTCGGCAATTTCCTCAAGCGTTTCGTAAATCTCGCGGTACTGAATCACTTTAATCGGATCGGTTTCTGTGCCGAACAGATTTTTTAATGATTTACGGTGCAGGTTATCACAGCTGTGCTCGTATTCCTTAATTTTAATGGCGTGAGGGTGAATGTCCTTCAATCGGTTTTCTGCAAGCAGCTCAATCGTGATTAAAATTTCCTTCGCGCACTCTCTGATGTATCCGCTGAACTTATCGATATGCTCATCTGAAGAAGTGATCGAGAAAATCTCCATCATTGCAGAAAAATGTTCGATTCCGTCAAGCACGTCATCGAGGCTGTTTGTCAGCTCAAGGATGTCTTCACGTTCAATGGGAGTGATAAAAGCTTTGTTCAGCTCTTTAATCATGACATGAACATGATTATCTCCTTTTGTTTCAAACTCTTTTAACGTATCGGCAAATTCCTTTAAAGTCGTCTGGTTCGTCACTTTAAAGTTGACAAAGTATTCTGCGGTTTCGTCTATGTTTTTTGCGATTTCTGTTAAAAGGAGTGAGAACTTATCTTTTTTTCTTTTTATCATTAAAAACCCTCCATTGTTTGAATGAGACAATGCACACATCAAATTATTATATAGCCTTTTGTCGAAAAAAAACAGATAAAGTCGAAAAAAACGCCTCTTGATTTTTTCGTAAAAACGTGTCTCATCCTGTTTTTCTTATGTTACCCACTTCGCCAAAAAAACGTAACATACTTCGAATTCAGACATCTTGCTTAAAAAGTATAACAAAAGATGTGAATTTGCTGTCAACTTTTGCACGTGATTTTGCCAGAAAAAAAACGGCTCCTGTAAAAGGAACCGTTTTTGTCAGTTTTTTCTGCCGTTTTTCAGCCAAAAATAAAGCGGCAGCCCGGCGAGGCCGATCAAGAGGGACAGCGCGCAGCTCAGTGTATCTGTAATGATCGTGCTGATCAGCACAAACAGTGAACCCGCGATGGCCAAAACAGGAATGATCGGATACAAAGGCACGCTGTAGGCGCGCGGTTTTCCGCCGCTTTTTTTTCTGAGAATAAACACGGCGAAAAAAGCCATGACGTAAAAAATATAAATCATGAAAATAGAGATTTCAGACAGCTTATCGGGATTGCTGGCGATCATGAAAATAATGGCCAGCGCGATCTGAAATGACACGGCAATCCACGGAGTGCGGAACGTCGGATGCACCCGCGAAATCTGTCCGGCAAACGGCAGCTGTTTCCGTTCCGCCATCGCAAACGAGACACGCGGAAAAGCGAGAATCTTTCCGTTTAAACAGCCGAAGATGCTGACGATGATTCCGACGCTGATCAATTTTCCCCCGATGTCGCCAAACAGCATTCCGGCAGCGGTGCCGGTCGCATTTTCACCGAGTTTGACGATGTCGGTCGCAGGAAGAATGTGCAGCAGCGCAAAGTTAATGAAAAGATAAATGGCGGTGACGACCAAAAGTCCGCCCGTCATCGCTCTCGGGAGCAGCTTTTCCGGATTTTTCATTTCGCCGCCGAGTGCCGCAAGCAGAATCCATCCGTCATAAGCAAACAAGGTGGCCAGTATGGCAGCGCCGAAATTCATTTCCGACATGCTGCTTGTGACGGCTGTGAAAATATGCTGATCGCCTTTCCAAAGGCCGAACACGATCATGCAGATAATCGGAATCAATTTGCCGACAGTCGTAATTCCCTGTACGATGCCGCCATATTTCGTTCCGATAATGTTAATGATGCTTAAAAACAAAACGGCTGAAATTCCGATCAATTTAGACCAGCCGGAATCCCAATTGAACAAGTGCGCCATCAAAGAGCCGAAATACAAGCCGATTGCTCCGATAATGGCGGGGCCGTAAATGATAATTTGAACCCATCCGCACAAAAAGCCCCAAAATTCGCCGTACACTTCTTCGAGATATGTATAAAGTCCGCCCGTTTTCGGAATCTGAGTGCCGATTTCCGCAACGGTCAAGCCGCCGGCAAGCGTCAAAATGCCTCCTAACAGCCACGCGATAAGCGCGGTTTTCGCATCACCGGAGTAGGCAAGCACGGCGCCTGGTTTCATAAATACGCCGGAACCGATGATGGTGCCGATAACAAGTGAGAGGGCGATGGTAAGGCCGATCTCTTTTTTAAGTCCGTTCTCTTCAATCTGCATATCCTTTCCCTCCAGATGTAAAATCGTCATGCTGAAAAAACTATTTTCCATATTGTAAACCCTAATTGCTGAAACACGAATAAAATAAATTTTCTGATTTTAGTGTTTTGCCTAAAAGAGAGAGGTTTCTGCTTTTGAGAAGGAAAAAATTCGGTTTTAAAAGCGAACATTAATGGTTTTTTAATTTCAAAAGTTCGTTATTTTGAGAGCGGCAGTCTGCAGACCGTCTGTGAAGCAGATGGGTTGACTTTACGATCCGGATAACATAAATTGTATATATAAAATATCTCGAAATCGAGATAATTGACTGGAGGATAATATAATGAAAGTTAATGGAATACACCATGTATCAGCATTGACGGCTGATGCGCAGAAAAATTTAGATTTTTATCGAAATATCCTGGGGCTGAAGCTTGTGAAAAAATCGGTAAACCAGGATGAACCGACGATGTATCACTTATTTTACGGTGATGAATCAGCCAATCCGGGATCGGAATTGACGTTTTTCGAGATTCCGCGGATCGCGCCGTTCCATGCGGGGACAAACAGTATTTCTTCAATCGGCCTGCGTGTTCCGGATGCACAAGCGCTTCAATATTGGAAAAAACGATTTGAAGAGCATCAGGTCTCTCACAGTGAGATCGTGAAAATAGCGGGCAGGGACACACTCGCTTTTCAGGATCATGAAGGACAGCGGCTTGTGCTGACAGCTGACGAAAAAGGAAAAGACATCGGTGAAGCGGTGAAGCAAAGCGGCATACCGGAAGAATATTCTTTCCGCGGTCTTGGTCCCGTTGAATTAACCGTCCCGTACGCAGAACCGACGCTGCGTGTGTTAACCGATGTGCTGGGCTTCACTGAAATCGGGAAAGAAACACATGAAGACCGGGGCACGGTTACGGTGCTCGAATCCGGAAACGGTGGCGCGCGTACAGAAGTCCATCTCATTGAAAGAAACGATCTTCCGCGCGAGCGTCCGGGAAAAGGCAGCGTGCACCATGTGGCCTTCCGTGTTCAGAATGAGGAGGAGCTTGCTTTATGGCACCGCATCATTACGAAAGAAGGTTTCAGCAACTCAGGCATTGTAGAGCGTTATTATTTCAAAGCGCTGTACTTCCGGGAACCGAACGGAATTCTGTTTGAATTGTCAACGGACGGTCCTGGATTTATGGTTGATGAAAAACCTGAGGAGCTAGGCAAAACGGTTGCGCTCCCGCCTTATCTCGAACACCGCCGTTCTGAAATAGAAGCGCGGCTGAAACCGATTCAGTAAATCAGAAATAATGAAAGATGCCTTCCGGCTTGACGGGGGCATCTTTTTTTTGCTTTTTTACCCGTTTTGTCATTCTTTTTACCTATTTGTAAACGGCAAAATAATTGTCTTTGTTTATTAATAAATTTTTCACATTTGGTTGTTACACTTGTTCAAAGTTAAACAAAAGGAGTGAAAACACAGGTGAAAATGAAAAAACGCGAGATAGACGCGGTCTTAATCCTCATTTTACTCGCTTCCGCATTCTTGAATATGTACAACATCTGGAATGACGATACGGTGAATCCTTATTACACCGCAGCGGTCACGAGTATGCTTCAAAGCTTTCATAATTTCTTTTACGCTTCATTTGACGCAGCCGGATTTATCACGGTAGATAAACCGCCTGTTACATACCAGATTCAAACGATCAGCGCGCTGATATTCGGTATGCACGGGTGGAGTGTCATCCTGCCTCAGGCATTGGCGGGGGTAGGTTCAGTTCTATTCATGTACTTATTAATAAAGCCGACGTTCGGAAAAACGGCGGCGCGCATCGCTTCGTTTGTCATGGCGTGTACACCGATTGCTGTAGCCGTAGCGCGCACAAACAATGTCGATGCGTTGCTGGTCTTTTTCCTCTTGTTCGCCACATGGCTTCTCTTTAAAGCGATTCGAAAAGGAAAACTGATCTGGCTTTTGGCGGCATTTTTTGTCGTCGGAGTAGGCTTTAACACAAAAATGCTTCAGGCTTATATGATCTTACCGGCCTTCTTGCTGTTCTATATGATGGCGGCAAATACCACGATTAAGAAAAAAATCATTTCACTGGTAAGCGCGCTGGCCGTATTAGCAGCCGTTTCATTGTCATGGCCGCTCATTGTTGACAATATTCCTGCCGGAAAAAGGCCATATGTCGGAAGCAGCCAGACAAACTCCGTATTGGAATTGGCTTTCGGATATAACGGGATTCAGCGGCTGACGGGGCAAAGTTCCGGCGGCCAGGGCGGGCCCGACGGAAACGCATCGAAAGAGATGTCTTCTTCCGGCGGTTCTTCACAAATGCAAAAACCGCCCGGCCAGTCAGCAAGCGGAGACAAATCACAAACCGGCAGTATGACGGCACCTCCATCTAACGGCCAAATGCCAAGCGGCGGTCAAGGAGGCCCTCCAAGCGGCGGAGACGGCGGCAATGGCGGTCCTGGCGGAGGAAAAAGCGGTACAGGCACCGGCTCGAAAATGCAGTCAGGTTCAGGAATGTTCGGTACGGGAACCCCCGGTCCGCTGAGACTCTTCCAACAAGAATTATCAGATCAGATCAGCTGGCTCCTGCCGTTTGCGATTTTTGGATTGGCCGGTTTATTGATCGCCGGGGCGAGAGAAAGAAGAAGATTATCAGCAGAACAGAAGGAAACGATCTTTTGGGCAGCGTGGCTTGTGCCGATTGCCGGATTCTTCAGTGTGGCGGAATTTTTCCACCATTATTATCTCATTATGCTGGCGCCTCCGATTGCTGCTCTTACCGGTGCGGGATGGGTCGCCCTCGTTCATCTGTACCGCGAGCAGACAGGCTGGAAAACTTGGCTTCTGCCGGCCGCTATTTTTGTGACAACCGGATTTGAGCTGTTTATCCTCAGAAACTACAATGATCAAATCGGCGCGGGCTGGAGCATCGGAGCAGGTGTTATCGGCGCAGTGGCTGCAATCGCCCTGTTCGTGTTCAAACAGCGTCAAAAACCGCTCAGTTACTATGTTTCACTTGCAGCCCTTCTCGTCTTGATGGGGATGCCGATTTATTGGGCGAGCACACCGCTTCTGTACGGAGGCAACAGCTCATTGCCTGAAACAGGCCCTCAGCTTGCGTCAGCAAGCGGAAAAGGCATGGGAATGGATAACGCATCTGTCAATACAAAACTGATCAACTATTTAGAGAAGCATAACGCCGGAGCGGACTATCTATTTGCTACAACCGATTCCAACACAGCGGCGCCTTACATTATAAAAACGAAAAAAGCGGTCATGGCGATCGGCGGATTCAGCGGGTCTGACCCGGCCATTACGCTGACTCAATTTAAAAAGCTCGTAAAAGAAGGGAAAGTAAAATACTTCTTAACATCCGGAATGGGCAAAGGTGGAAACAACGATATTGTTGAATGGGTTGAGAAAAACGGAAAGAAAGTATCTTCAGACAAATGGCAATCAAGCACAGATCAGAAAACGAAAAATCATGATGCAGCTGATACAAAAAGCAGCAAGGCCGCGGGTAAAAACAGCCGGATGAGCGGCGGGCCGGGCGGAATGAATCAGTCAGCTTCACTATACGAACTGCAATCTGATGAATAGGAGGAAAAAACATGAGCAGACATATTCAATATTCAATAGTCGTCCCGGTTTATAACGAGGAACTCGTCATTCAGACAACCTATCAGCGCCTGAAAGAAGTCATGGATCAAACAAAAGAGAATTATGAATTGATCTTTGTCAATGATGGAAGCAAAGACCGCAGTATTGAGATTTTAAGAGAGCAAAGTCTGATTGATCCGAGAGTGAAAATTATTGATTTTTCCAGAAACTTCGGACATCAGATCGCGATCACAGCGGGTATGGATTATGCAGAGGGGAATGCAATCGCCGTCATTGACGCCGATTTGCAGGACCCTCCTGAATTAATCCTTGATATGATTGAGCAGTGGAAAGAAGGCTACGATGTGGTGTACGCCGTCAGAACGAAACGAAAGGGAGAAACCTTTTTCAAGAAACAGACGGCTTCTCTGTTTTACCGGCTGCTGCGGAGCGTGACTGATATTGATATTCCGCTCGACACCGGGGATTTCCGCCTGCTGGACAGAAAAGTCTGTGATGAGATGAAAAGATTAAAAGAAAAAAACCCTTTTGTCAGAGGACTCGTCAGCTGGGTCGGCTTTAAGCAGACTGCTGTAGAATATGAACGAGATGAGCGGCTTGCGGGGGAAACGAAATACCCGCTTAAAAAAATGCTGAAGCTTTCCATGGACGGGATCACAACGTTCTCTCATAAACCGCTCAAGGCGGCAAGCTATGCGGGAATGCTCATGTCCGGAGCGGGTTTTCTCTATATGTTTATCGTTTTATACATGAAGCTTTTTACAGACAGCACCATTACGGGCTGGTCCTCTCTGATTGTGATACAGCTGTTATTCAGCGGCATCGTTCTATTAATGCTCGGAATGATCGGCGAATATATCGGAAGGATTTATGACGAAGCAAAAGACCGTCCGCTCTATATCGTGCAAAAAGCGTACGGTATGAAAAACGAAAAGATTTATCGGGACCAGCATATGTCTTAACAAACACCCTGTCCGGCCAGCGGACAGGGTGTTTTTATGTAAAATAAAAACCGCGGGATGACAGAATGTCCCGCGGCTTTTTTCATTCATCTGCGGCCGGTCTGCGTGTGCAGAGCGCGCATGATCAGTCCGGTTCCCGAAAGGTTCAGTAAAATGCTTGCACCAAGCGTCATTCCCCAAGCAGTGTTTTGCTGAGGAAGCTGAATGCTCAGCTGCAGCAAGATCAGGCCGGTAACGACCAGCAAAAGTCCGGTTTGTTTCATGTGTATGTATCCTCCTTTGTACACTGAGTCATACGGCTGATCCAGGCCTAAAGTTTCAGCTGTATATAAAAAAATCCAAGGCGGCTGCCTTGGATTTTTGTTAAGAAGATGTTTCTTCTTTTTGAGTCAGTTTCATTTTTTTCGTCATTTCCTTGCCGTTTCTGATAATCTTCACGTCAACGGTGCTGTCGACTTTTGTATTCTTGTAGAGAATATTGCGAAGTTCGCTGCCCGTGTCAGTTTCTTTCCCTTTTAAGCTGATAATGATGTCTTCTGCTTTTAATCCGGCTTTGGCTGCAGGTGATCCCTGCGCCACTTCGCGAATATAAACGCCTTTATTCAGCTGTTTGCCGAAGAGGCCGAGTGTGCCTTCCTGATAGTTTTGCGGCACTTGTTCCAAGTCGATCATGCTCACGCCGATATAAGGGCGCTCCACCTGTCCTTTCGTGAGAAGCTCTTCGGCGATCGGTTTTACATCGTTGCTCGGAATGGCAAAGCCGATGCCTTCTACATCATTTTCGCTGATTTTCATGCTGTTGATGCCGATGATTTTGCCGTCTGTATTCAAGAGCGGTCCGCCGCTGTTTCCGGGATTGATGGCGGCATCGGTTTGGATGACGTTGATGCTTGACTCACCGGCTGACGTGGAGATCGAGACGGTTCTGTTTAAGCCGCTCACGATGCCCTGTGTGACGGTGCGGGAAAGGTCTTTTCCGAGCGGATCACCGATGGCGATGACGGATTCACCCGTTCTGAGAGCGGATGAACTGCCGAAGCTTGCCGTTTTTGTTACGTGTTTATCACTGATTTCTAAAACGGCCAAGTCTGTCAGAGAGTCGCTGCCGACGAGTTTAGCTGTTACATCGGTGCCGTCATATAATGACACTTTAAGGGAAGAGGCGCCTTCGACCACGTGGTTATTCGTAATGATATACGCTTTGCCGTTCGCTTTCTTAAAAATAACGCCTGAACCCGATCCCGTTTCCGCATCATCACCCGACGAATTAGAGTTTGAATCCGAGCTTGAACCGAATCCGAATAAATCGGAACTGCTTTGCTGCTTTTGCAGATTGGTGATTCCGACGATCGCCGGTGAAATGTCTTCCACCATATTCGAAATGCTGCTTGAATTTGCCGATGAGCTGTTTGCCGATTTGCCGCTGCCGGATTCAGAAGATGTCTGCTTAGCGGTTACCGATGACGTTTCCTGAGCGGGAGCCGGATTGGAAGTATCTTGAGTCTGATGGTCTCCAAGCGGCGTAAATGTATAGATGCCGAGGGCGAGCCCTCCGCCGATCACTCCGCCGAGAAGCGGTCTGAACCAGCCGAAGCTTCGTTTTTTCTTGTCCTCGTCCGGCGCGGAATATCCGGCCGGCTGTGGGTGTTCTTTTACTAAAAGGACTTCCTGTTCTTTTTGGTCTGTCCGATTTTCATCACGATAGTTATCCATCATGTTCACTCCGTTTCTCTATTTCATCATAGCATGATTTGCCTATTATTACTGACTCCATCTTAAACAAAAAGTGTGGGATAATAATGAAAAGATTGTGGGAAATTGTGAAAAAGACGAAATCGGACGGCGGCGCTTTATATTGACAATTTCCATCGGATTTGAAATAATAATGAGATATTATGTTCAATTCTTCACATGAAAAGATATGAAAAATTCTGTCAAGCTAATGGGGGAAATCTGTTAGCTTTTTCACTTTGTCAAATATTAAGAAAGGAGCTGTCAAATGAAAGAAAAACATCACTGGATCATTTCTCTGCTTGCTGTGCTGGCGGTCGGGCCGGGGCTGATGTCGAATACCGCTCTTTCGGCTGTCCAAAGCCTTGTCCGGCAGACGGTCGGCGGGGAAAACTTTGACTCTCTTCATCCGATTATTATCGGTAATATGGCATTTGCCTTATTCGTGCCGGCGGGGCCGTATTTAAGAAAAAGATTCGGCTCCCGGCCTGTCTATATGATTTCGATGGCCGCGGGTGTCATCGGAGCGCTGCTTGCTGCTGTGACAAATGATATTTATCCGCTCGCCGCGGGCCGTTTTTTACAGGGAGCTGCGGCGGGCACTATGCTGATGATTATGATTCCGATGCTGGTGCTTTCGTTTCCGATTGAACGCCGGAATTACGCATTATTTGTGTTAATCGGCGGATTTTACGGGTCCGTCATTATGGGGACCGTTTTAGGCACGGCGGCGGCAAGCGCCGGCCATTGGCATTGGCTGTTCGGCATTTTTGGCCTGCTGTCTTTTTTCGGCCTCATTTTCAGTTATATGTGGCTGCGGGATGACGCTCATAAAAATACTGAAAAATCTCCATTTGACGGCATCGGTTTTCTGTTAGCGGGTGTATCAGCCGTGCTGACCGCCTATACATTTATTCATCTGCCGAAATGGGGCTTTTCATCATGGCAGACATTGGCGGGATTTGGAGGAAGCATCGTCATTCTTCTGATCTTGCTGATCATGCAGTACAGAAACGAACATGCGCTGATTTCGATTAAACTTATGCTGATTCCAAAGCCGATTCTGGGTGTTTTCATGATCGCTGCGGGCAGTATTTCCATAGCGGTCAGTCTTTCTGCATTTCACGGGGAGCTTCAGACCGCATATCACATGTCACAAACTCAACAGATATTCCTATATGCGAGCCTTTTGGGAGGCGTGGCCATCGCCGCTGTTATCAGTGCATTAGCATATGATAAAGTCGGTCCGGGCATGCTCGGCATAACAGGCTCTGTTATACTGGTGTTCGTGAATTTCCAATGGATGACGGCGGATCATCATATACCCCTTATTCTATTTGCTGGGCTTTTCGTGATGCTGGCGGCCGGGACAGGGCTTATCGTAGCAGCCGGACTGATGGGCGCCGCGTTGGGCGGACCGCTTCCGGAACTGGTAAAACGCATGACGGCCGTTCAGTTTTTAAGGCTGTTCATTTATATGGGCGCACCTGTTTTAATAGGGTATTTTACGAAAAGAGATGCTTCCGGCATGCTTCGGGGCGCGCGCGGCACACAATCGCCGCATGACCTGCTGATGGGGACATACAGCGATTTGTTTCTTATTGCTTTCATCTTAAGCTTGCTTTTAGTGTGTTTATCATTTGTCATGAATGCGACCGGCATGGGACATAAGCTGGCGCATAAACCGCATGCCGTCTGTAAGCAGGCGGCTGAAGAGCCTTCGCCGCAGGCTCCTGGACCGATCAGGCATCAGGTCATTCCCGATCGCGAATACAGAAGTGCGGTCAGACAGTTTCGGGGTCACCCTATAAACAAAAACGGTATGTAACTTTTTCTACCAGCAAACCCTTTTCCCGGTGAAAAGGGTTTGTTTTTTCCCATAATGGCAGAATGGTATATTGCATGTTTCATCCTTTTTTAATATAATTTGTTAGAATATTCATAATTTAATATCGAAATTTTAAGTAAAAAAGGAGGCATTACATGAAACTGTATCTATCTGTGGATATGGAAGGGATTTCCGGACTGCCTGATGAAACATTTGTCAATTCCCGCATGCACAATTATGAGCGCGGCAGGGTTCTGATGACCGAAGAAGCAAACTGGTGCATCGCAGAAGCGTTTAATAACGGATGCACGGAAGTGACCGTGAATGACAGCCACTCAAAGATGAATAATCTGCTCGCGGAAAAGCTTCACCCTGAGGCAGAGCTGATTACGGGGGATGTCAAGCCGTTTTCCATGATGCAGGGGCTTGATGAATCGTATTCAGGTGTGATGTTTATCGGCTATCATGCGAGAGCGTCGATGCCGGGCGTCATGTCGCACAGCATGATATTCGGCGTCCGCCACTTTTACATAAATGATAAGCCGGTCGGTGAACTGGGGTTAAATGCCTATCTCGCCGGATTTTACGATGTACCGGTCATCATGGCTGCCGGAGATGATTGCGCCGCAAAAGAGGCGGAGGAGCTGATCCCAAATGTGACGACTGCCGCCGTCAAACAAACCATTTCAAGAACTGCGGTCAAATGCCTGTCCCCTCAAAAAGCCGGACGGCTCCTGACGGAAAAAACAGCCTATGCGCTCAAAAATAAAGATAAGGTCAAACCGCTGACTCCGCCTGAAAGACCTGTATTAGGCATTGAATTTGCCAATTACGGACAGGCTGAATGGGCCCATTTAATGCCGGGCACAGAAATCATCCCGGGAACGACAATCGTTCAATTTCAGGCAAAAGACATGCCGGAAGCCTATCAGGCCATGCTCGTCATGACAGAACTCGCCATGAGAACAACATTCTGTTAAAGGGGTGAACGGCATTGCTGCGGTATTTTATCAAACGTTTTATCGCCATGATTATGACCGTCCTCGTCATCACCACTCTGACATTTGTCATGATGAAAGTGATACCCGGCTCGCCTTTTAACGAAGAGCGGGGCACAAACGAAGCGGTCCAGCGAAATCTTGAATCCTACTACCATCTGAACGAACCTCTTATCACTCAATACGCCATCTATCTAAAATCCATTCTTACCTTTGATTTCGGTCCTTCAATCAAAAAACCGTCAGACAGTGTAAACGCCATGCTTGAACGCGGATTTCCGGTTTCCTTCGAGCTTGGGATAACGGCGATCATCATCGCTGTGATTTCCGGACTCGCGCTCGGCATAACGGCCGCTCTCAGGCGCGGCGGCTTTCTCGATTATGCGGCCATGAGCCTTGCGGTGCTCGGGATTTCCATTCCGAATTTTATTATGGCTACGCTGCTGATTCAGCAATTTGCGGTTCATCTGAAATGGTTTCCGGCAGCTACCTGGACGAGTCCCGTTCACATGGTTCTGCCGACTGTTGCGCTTGCCGTCGGTCCCATGGCCATTATCGCGCGGCTGACAAGATCAAGCATGGCCGAAGTGCTGACTCAGGATTACATCCGCACGGCAAAAGCAAAGGGGCTTTCTCCCGTCAAAATTGTGATCAAACACGCATTGAAAAACGCTCTTATGCCTGTTGTGACAGTGCTCGGGACGCTTGCCGCAAGTATTTTAACGGGCAGTTTCGTCATCGAGAAAATTTTTGCCATACCGGGAATGGGCAAATATTTCGTAGAAAGCATCAATCAGCGTGATTACCCGGTCATCATGGGAACGACCGTATTTTACAGTGTGATTCTGATCGTCCTGCTGTTTCTGGTTGATTTGGCATACGGCCTGTTAGATCCGCGCATAAAACTTCATAAGAAAGGGTGATCCTGATGAATCTCCCGCAAGAAACGGTAAAACACACAGAAGTGCCTGATGACTGGTTTCAGCCGGGCGCGGAAAGAAAGGGTGAAACCGAGTCGGTCAAGCGTCCGAGCCTGTCTTACAGTCAGGATGCGTGGCGGCGGCTTAAAAAGAACAAATTGGCGATGGCCGGACTTGTGATATTATGCTGCCTGTTTCTATCGGCTGTGTTCGGCCCGCTGATATCACCGCACAGCGTGACGAGGCAGACGCTCGCCGAGCAGAATCTTCCGCCGTCTTTTTCACACTGGTTCGGAACCGATGAACTTGGCCGGGACGTGTTTACAAGAACGTGGTACGGAGCGAGAATCTCTTTATTTGTCGGTGTGATGGCGGCACTGATCGACTTTTTGATCGGCGTTATCTACGGAGGCGTCGCCGGCTACAAAGGGGGCCGGACAGACAGCGCCATGATGAGAATCATCGAGGTTCTCTACGGTTTGCCTTATCTGCTCGTTGTCATTTTGTTAATGGTGCTGATGGGGCCGGGGCTCAGTTCCATTATCGTCGCTCTGACAGTGACGGGATGGGTCGGCATGGCGCGGATTGTGAGAGGGCAGGTGCTGAGGATGAAGCATGATGAACACGTATTGGCATCGAAAACATTTGGAGCGAAAACATTTCGGATCATTAAGAAAAATCTGCTGCCGAATACGATGGGAGCCATTATTGTCCAAATGACGCTGACGGTGCCGGCGGCGATTTTTGCGGAATCATTTTTAAGTTTTCTCGGACTCGGCATTCAGGCGCCGTTTGCAAGCTGGGGAGTCATGGCAAATGACGGGCTGCCGGCGATTTTATCAGGCCATTGGTGGCGGCTGTTTTTTCCCGCTTTTTTCATTTCCTTAACGATGTACGCGTTTAACGTGCTTGGAGACGGCTTGCAGGACGCGTTAGACCCGAAACTGAGGAGGTAGGAAAAATGGCGCAGCAAGTTCTTTCCGTTCAAAATCTGCATGTTACTTTTTCAACATACGGAGGCACTGTAAAAGCCGTAAGAGGCGTCAGCTTCGATTTATATAAAGGTGAAACGTTTGCGATCGTCGGTGAATCGGGATGCGGAAAAAGCGTGACGTCACAAGCCGTGATGGGTCTTCTTCCGAAACATTCGGCAAAGATTGAATCCGGAAGCATACAATTTAAACAGAAAGACCTTTGCCGAATGTCGGATCGGGAAATGCGGGGAATCCGGGGGCGCGATATTTCTATGATTTTTCAGGACCCGATGACGGCGCTCAATCCGACTTTGACCATAGGGGATCAGCTTTCAGAAGCGCTGTTTGAACACCGCGCCATGACAAGAAAACAAGCTGAATCCGAGGTTCTCGCCATGCTGGATCTGGTCGGTATCCCGGACTCGAAATCCCGCCTGAAGCAGTACCCCCACCAATTAAGCGGGGGCATGCGGCAGCGGATCGTGATCGCGATGGCTCTGATCTGCGAGCCGGAAATTATGATCGCCGATGAACCGACAACGGCTCTTGATGTGACGATTCAAGCACAAATCCTTGAATTATTTAAGAAGATTCAAAGAAAAACAGGCGTGTCTATTATTCTGATCACCCATGATCTCGGCGTCGTCGCTCAGACCGCCGACAGAGTCGCCGTCATGTATGCGGGGAAAATCGCCGAAATCGGCACGAGGCATGATATTTTTTACCGCCCGGCTCATCCATACACAAAGGGGCTGCTTCGTTCAGTGCCGCGGCTGGATATGGAAGATAGTGAGCTTTCGCCGATTGACGGGACGCCGCCTGATTTATTCGATCCGCCGCCGGGCTGCCCGTTTGCCGCCCGCTGCCCGGACAGGATGATCGTCTGTGAAAAGGTATACCCGGCAACAACCGTGAAATCCAAAAGCCATATCGTCAACTGCTGGCTTCAGGATCACCGTGCAGAGCGGCTGAAGCAGCAGCTGACGGCAGCAGAGGAAAAAGGGGGATTGAAATGAAAAAGAGATGGGCGATTGGTGTGATTGCTGTTGTTTCGTTTGCTCTGATGGGCTGTACAGCCAATGAACAGGCGGGGACAGAACCCGGCAAAGCAAAAGAACAGGGGGGTGAGACGGTGCTGCGGCTCAATAACGAAAATGAGCCGACCTCACTTGATCCGCCGATCGGATTTAATAATGTTTCCTGGCAGCCGCTGAATAACATCATGGAAGGATTGACGAGGCTCGGAAAAGATAATAAGCCCGAACCGGCCATGGCGGAAAGCTGGGAGGTGTCCGCTGATAAGCTGACATATACCTTCAATATCCGTGATAACGCCGAATGGACAAATGGCGATCCCGTCACGGCGGAAGACTTCGTGTACGCCTGGAAGCGGATGCTCGATCCGAAAACGGGCGCATCTTCCGCTTTTCTCGGCTACATGATCAAAGGCGGAGAAGAATTTAACAGCGGAAAAGGCAAACAAGAAGGCGTGAAAGTCACGGCAAAGGATAAAAAAACGCTTGTCGTCACATTGGCGGCCCCGCAGGATTATTTTTTGAGCGTCGTGTCCAATCCGGCGTATTTCCCGATTAATGAGAAGGTCGCCAAGGCTGATCCGAAATGGTTCACTGAAGCAAAAACTTTTGTCGGCAACGGGCCGTTCAAACTGACGGAATGGAAGCATGACGACAGCATGACGATGGTCAAAAACGAGACGTATTGGGATAAAAAGACGGTGAAACTGGATAAAGTCACATGGGCGATGGTCAGTGACCGGAATACCGACTATCAGATGTTCCAGTCGGGGGATTTGGATACTGCCTTTGTGCCGGCAGAGCTGAGCGAGCAGCTGATGGGAGGAAAAAATGTCCGCACGTGGGATCAGGCCGGACTCTATTTCTATCGTTTTAACGTTAAAATGGAGCCGTTTCAAAATGAAAAGATCAGAAAAGCGTTCGCGGCAGCGATTAATCAGAAAGAAATCACGGATTATGTGACCAAAAACAGTGAAAAGCCGGCACATGCCTTTGTATCCCCGGGATTTACTCAGCCTGACGGGAAAGATTTCCGCGAAGCGGGCGGCAGTTTACTAACTCCGGATGAATCAGAAGCCAAAAAACTGCTGGAAAAAGGCATGGCAGAAGAGCATTATGACAAGCTGCCCGCCGTTACATTGACATACAGCACAAAACCGGAGCATAAGAAAATAGCGGAAGCGATTCAGCAGAAGCTCAAAAGTGTGCTCGGTATAGACGTTAAGCTCGCCAATATGGAATGGAACGTCTTTTTAGAAGAGCAGAAAGGACTGAAGTTCCAGTTCTCTCAAAGCTCATTTTTACCGGATTACGCAGATCCGATCAGTTTTCTTGAGGCTTTCCAAACGGATAATTCCATGAACCGCACCGGCTGGGGCAGCGCGGCATACGACGGCTGCATCAAGCAGGCAAAACAGGAAGCCGATGCCAAAAAACGTTTTGCGCTCATGCATAAAGCGGAAAAGCTGCTCATGAACGAGGTTCCGATCATTCCGATTTACTTTTACAATCAGGTGCATCTGCAGAACAGCGGCGTGAAGGGCATTGTCCGGCACCCCGTCGGGTACATTGATCTGAAATGGGCGGAAAAGTCCTGATCTTACAGCGGAAACATATGCCGCTCTTTTGCCGTTAAAGGAGCGGCGTGTTTCACTTTTCAATCCGGAAAGGAGATTGAAAAAGTCATGAACCATAAACCGAAAGCACTGCAAAAAGGCGACACGGTCGGTGTGATTGCACCCGCAAGCCCGCCTGAGAGCGGGACGCTGCAAACCGCGCTTCTGTTTTTAGAGAATGAGCTTGGCCTTCAAGTGAAACTCGGCCGGGCGCTGAAGACCCGTCACGGCTATTTGGCGGGAGAAGACCGGGCGCGCCTCAATGATCTCCATGATATGTTTAGTGATCAGAATGTCAAAGCGGTGATATGCGCGTGCGGAGGATTCGGCACGGGCCGCATAGCCGCCGACATCGATTTCGGCTTAATCCGCCGCAATCCGAAAATTTTCTGGGGATACAGCGATATTACGTTTTTACATACCGCCATTCATCAAAATACGGGGCTCGTCACATTTCACGGCCCGATGCTGAGCACGGATGTCGGGCTTGAAGATGCTGATCCCCTGACAAAAGCGTCGTATCATCAGATTTTTACAGAAACGGAATTCACCTATACAGAGGACATTTCTCCGCTGGAGGTGCTGACAGGCGGAAGGGCCGAGGGAGAGCTTGCGGGCGGCAATCTGTCGCTCATTACGTCCACACTCGGCACGCCGTTTGAAATTGATACGAAAGACAAATTGCTGTTTATCGAGGATATTGATGAGGAGCCGTATCAAATCGACAGAATGCTGAATCAATTAAAGATGGCCGGAAAACTGTCAGACGCAGCCGGAATCCTGGTCTGTGATTTTCACCAATGCGAACCGAAGCATAAAGAAAAGTCGCTTACTTTAGAGCAAGTGCTGAACGATTACATTGTCAAATCAGGGAAGCCCGCGCTCAAAGGCTTTAAAATCGGCCATTGTTCACCGAGCTTCGCCGTTCCGATCGGAGCCCGCGCAGTTATGGATACGGCGGCCAAAGCGGTAACGATTGAATCGGGGGTTTCCGGAAGGGAGTGATCAGGCGTGAGGATTACAGATATTCAAACGGGACGGATGTCCGTGCAGCTGAAAAAGCCGTTTAAGACCGCTTTGCGCACGGTTTACAATGCTGAATCGGTCATTGTGAAGCTCACATTTGACAACGGTCTGACCGGCTGGGGCGAGGCGCCGCCGACGGTTGTCATTACAGGCGACAGCACGGACGGTATTGAAAGCGCCGTCCGCGATGTGCTGAAGCCTGCTCTCTTGGGGCGGAGCCTTTCCGGCATGGAAGCTGTTTTGTATGATATCAGCCGGCTGTTGGAAAGAAATCAAAGCGCAAAAGCCGCGGTGGATATGGCTGTATATGACGGATGGGCGCAAATGCACGGACAGCCGCTTTACCGGCTTCTCGGCGGCTATCGGAATACACTGGAAACAGATTTTACCGTCAGCGTCAATTCTCCTGAGGAGATGGCGGGGGATGCAGACCGCTATGTGAACAAGGGATTTCATATTTTAAAGATAAAAGTCGGCATAGGTGACATATCGGACGATGTTGCCCGGATTCAGGCGATCAGATCACGTGTCGGCGGTAACGTCAAACTGAGATTGGACGCCAACCAAGGCTGGACGCCGAAAGAAGCCGTGACTGCGATCCGAAAGATGGAAGACGCCGGCCTCGGCATTGAGCTGGTCGAGCAGCCTGTTCATAAAGACGATATCGCCGGGCTGAAGCAGGTCACCGATGCCGTAGACACGCCGATTATGGCGGATGAGAGCGTCTTTACCCCCCGTCAGGCCTTTTGCGTGCTGCAGACGAGAAGCGCCGATTTAATCAATATTAAGCTGATGAAAGCGGGCGGCATAAAGCAGGCGGAAACAATCAATGCGATGGCCGAAACATGCGGCGTGGAATGCATGGTCGGCAGCATGATTGAGACCAAGCTCGGCATCACCGCCGCGGCTCATTTTGCCGCGGGCAAACGGAATGTGACAAGGTTTGATTTTGATGCGCCGCTTATGCTGAAAGATGATTTGATTAAAGGCGGCATCACATACAGCGGCAGTCAGATTACGATTCCCGATGAACCGGGTCTCGGCATTATCGGTGTGTCGATACAAGAGGAGGCGAAAAGATGAGAGCAGCCGTTTTTGCGGCGGCAGCCAACGTATGGACGCTGCCGTCATCTCCCCGTTCGTATGATGCGCCGATGCTTGAAAACCCGCCGCAGATCAGAAAATGGTTAGCGTCTATGGGATATGAAGAGCGGCTGCAATTATGTACAGACAACCTTGTCCAAACGCAAGCGCTTTTCGGGGAAGAGGTGATCATTCTCAAAGAGGAAGGGGAATGGGCTTTTGTTGCCGTTCCCGGCCAGCCTTCAAACAAGGATGCGCGCGGATATCCGGGCTGGATGAAAAAAAGCCAGCTTTCAAAAGACGGCTTTTATACATCTTCCCCCGCCGTATGGATTACCAAACCGACAGCTTTTTTATATCACACAAACGGCGAACCGGACTTGGAAGTAAGTTTCTTAACGCGTCTTCCGGCATCAGGACGTGAGAACGGCTTTTTTCGGGTTGTGACGCCTCTCGGAGAACGGTTCGTAAATGAAGCTGACGCAGACGAGTGCCGGCATACGGAAGGACGGGCAGCCGATGTCATCGAAACGGGCATGATGTTTCTCGGGCTTCCGTATTTATGGGGAGGACTGAGCGGTTTCGGGTTTGACTGTTCCGGGTTTATGTATTCGATATTTAAAGCAAACGGCTATACCCTTCCCCGTGATGCAAAGGACCAAGCAAAAGCCGGGTGCGGCGCGGCGGTAAACGATATCCGGCCGGCTGACCTTTTGTTTTTCGCCTATGGAGAAGGAAAAGGCGCGATTCACCATGTCGGGTTGGCGCTGGGAGACGGCCGAATGCTGCACTCCCCGAAAACGGGAAAAACAATCGAAGTGCTGTCTTTGGAAGGAACGATCTATGAAAAAGAATTATGCACCGTACGCCGCTGTATAAGCGAAAAGGGGGAATAGAAAATGACGGCATCTCCGCTCCTTGAAGTCAGCGGGCTGAAAATGCATTTTGACGCAGGAAGAAAGAAAGCCGTAAAAGCAGTCGACGGTGTCAGTTTTCACATTAAAAGAGGGGAAACATTCGGACTTGTCGGAGAATCGGGATGCGGTAAATCGACGCTCGGAAGAGTTATTCTCCGTCTGTATGACCCGACGGCCGGTTCGGTATCATATGAAGGGACGGATATACACCGTGCCGCGGCAGAACAGCGGTCGGTCTTCTTCCGCAAGCTGCAGATGATTTTCCAAGACCCTTACGCCTCGTTAAATCCGCGCCTGACCGTAAGGGAAATTATTATGGAGCCGATGGAAATCCACAATCTTTACAATACAAGAAAAGCCCGTCTGATGATGGCGGATGAACTGCTTGAAGCTGTCGGGCTCCATCCCGATTTCGGCAGCCGGTATCCCCACGAATTCAGCGGCGGACAGAGGCAGAGAATCGGAATTGCCAGAGCGCTCTCTCTGCATCCTGAATTTATCGTGGCGGATGAGCCGATTTCCGCGCTGGATGTGTCGGTACAGGCTCAGGTCGTCAACCTATTAAAAAGGCTTCAGAAAGAGAAAGGGCTGACATTTTTATTCATCGCCCACGATTTATCAATGGTCAAGCATATCAGCGACCGGATCGGCGTGATGTATTTGGGCCGCATGATGGAAATTACAGAAAGCGCTGCGCTTTACCGGGAACCGCTTCACCCTTATACGAAGGCGCTTTTATCCTCAATCCCGATTCCTGATCCGCTTCTTGAGGACAAGCGTGAACGGATTATTCTGAAAGGGGAGCTGCCGAGCCCCCTTAACCCGCCGAGCGGCTGTGTATTCAGGACGCGGTGTCCTGAAGCGATGGAGCTCTGCGGTAAGATAACGCCTGAGCTTGAAGAAGTGAAGGCGGGGCGTTTTGTCGCCTGCCATTTATACAAAAAAGAAAGCTGACAATATAATGTCAGCTTTCTTTTTGATTAAACCTGATGCAGAAATGACACGCAGACCGGATACGGAACCGGAATGTCAGATTGAAGCAGAGTCAATTTGCCTGTTTCCGGATCGCGTTCAAACAAAACCAGATTTCCCGTTTCTTCGTTTGACGCGACAAGGAATGTCTCGGAAGGGTCAAACGCGAAATCACGCGGCCAGTTGCCTTCTGTCGGCACCCATTCAATAAGAGACAATTCACCGGAATATTGGTTGATCTTAAAGATGGCGATGCTGTCATGTCCGCGGTTGGCGGCATAAAGAAATCTGCCGTCTTTAGATATGCGGATTGCGCTGCCTTGCGATTTGTCCGTAAAGCCTTCAGGCAAAGCGGAAATGACCTGCAGCTCTCTGAATTCACCTAAGGTCGGGTTGTATTCAAGCGCGATGACTTCATTGCTGATTTCCGTCATGACATAGGCGTATTTTTCCGCCGGATGGAAAACGATGTGGCGCGGCCCTGAACCCGGTGCGAAAGAGTGAGTTTTCACCTCTGTGAGCGAACCGTTTTTCATTTGGTACGTATACAGCGTATCCGTCCCTAAATCGACGGCTGCAATGTAGTTATGCTCTGGTGTATAGCCTGCGAAATGGGTATGCGGTTTCTCTTGTCTTTCATGAGGACCTGTTCCCGTATGAGCGGCTTCGGCAGCCGGCTCCTGCAGACTTCCATCCTCATTGACGGGAAAGGCGTGCACTTTTCCGCTGTGGTAATTAGCGGTTAACACATATTCATTTTTATCATCAATGCTGACGTGGCATGGAGAAGGGCCTTCAATCAGCTGGTGGTTTACAAACGTTAATTCCCCGCTGTTCTGATGAATCTGATAGGCTGCGACGCCGCCTTTTCCGTCTGCCTTTTCAATGGAATACAGCATGCTGTTATCAGAATTCGGAGTGACGTATGTCGGGTTGCCGAGCTTTGCTGCCAGCTTCGGCCGGCTGAGCCTTTTCGCTTCTGTATCAAGTTCAAAACAATAAATGCCTTCGCTTCCGCCTTTTGTATATGTTCCCGCGTATCCTATGTACTTAGCCATTCGGTTTCCCCCTTTAGAGTCTTGTCTTCTCTATATTAACGTATCTTGAAGGAAACTGCCTTGTAAATGTTTAAGATGTTCTGACAAGCGGCAAGGTGCAGCAGCGGAAGGAACCGCCTGATTTGATAATTTCGGAAAACTCGGTTTCGATGACCGTATAACCTCTTTTTCTGAGCTCGCGGTTCGTATGACGGTGCTGCGGCAGGCTGATAATTGTCTGATTCCCGATGGACAGGATATTCGGGCCGAGCGTGAATTGCTCTTCTTCAGGCACTTCTATCATCTCAAAACGTTCGGCGAGAAGATCAATTTCTTTCTGCCGCAAGCCATTTTTGCAGTATAGCGCCTCCGTTTCCGAGATCATATTAAATACACAGTCCAAATGTAAGAAATCCTCCTTGAGAGGGATCGGCACAACATTCATCTCCGGCAGCGCCTCCCGCAGCTCCCGGACAGCCGCTTTATCCGTGCGCTTGCTCAGCCCGGCGTAAACGGTGCCGTCTGCGATCAAGATGTCGCCGCCTTCAATGTTCGCTTTTTTCAGTTGCGTATAAGGGATTTTCTTATCGTCAAGCAGGTCTTGAAACACTTTTTCTTCTCCCTGCCGGACTGAAGCCGCCATGTTTGAAATAAACGCCGTCTCGCCTAAGACAAATCCGATATCCCGGGTGAATACCTGCTCAGGCAATGCGGGATCGGCAGGCAGCAGGACGACTTCAATCTGATGAGATCTTAAAATGTCAATAAACTCACTATGCTGTTTGAGGGCAACGGGTATGTTAATATTTTCTTGTTGGAAATGTTTCTGCGTTCCGTTAATAATATCCTTGATGGTCATGTGTTCCGGCCGGCATAAGATGACTGTCTGCAAAGCATCAAACTCACTGCGGCAAGCCGGTTTCCGCGTGGATTTGGGAATGGATACGTCCATGTGATATCCTCCTATCGGTATTCAATGTGCGTTTATTATTCCCGGATGTGATGAATAATGAAACATTTCTGATAGAATATCTAACCAACTTAATATTTAAAATTTTAGACAAAACGATCAAAGTATTGTTTAATAGGGTACAGATGAAATGTCAAAACGACCAGACACCAAAGGGGAGTTTAAATCATATGAAGTTGCCAGAATCAAGATTTTGCAAAGAAACAAGGGTTGTCAAGACAAGCAGGGTTTTTCCGCTTGATACGAATAATCACAATACGCTGTTTGGCGGAAAGCTGATGAGCTATATTGATGATATCGCTTCAATTTCCGCGGCCCGCCACTGCCGGTGTGAAACAGTCACGGCCTCAATGGATTCTGTAGATTTTTTGCGCCCGATCGGCCAACAGGATTCCGTATGTCTTGAATCTTACGTCACGTGGGTCGGCACATCCTCTATGGAGGTGTTTGTCAAAGTCATTAAAGAACACCTGATGACGGGTGAACGCGAGCTTGCGGCAACGTCGTTTCTGACATTCGTCGCGCTCGATTCAAATGGGAAATCGGTGCCCGTTCCGCGAATCGTGCCGGAAACCGAGGAAGAAATCATGCTTCACAATACGGCCGTACAGCGCGCCGGAGAACGAAAAAACCGCTTAAAACACAGCAAGGCCCTGGCCGAGGCGCTCGGAACAGATAAGCCTTGGTAATCGTCAAACCGCTTTTTTAAAAAGCGGTTTTTTTATGCTGAAAAAGGACTTTTCCTGCCGGGTCCATAATTTATTACAGGGAAAGGAGACGTGGCGTGCATGATGAAACATAAGTCTTCCGGCACCATCCTGACAACCGGGCGTATCCGTCTGCGGACTATGCGGGATGACGATGAAGACAATTTGTACGGGCTGTTTACCGACAGAGAGGTCATGAAATATTATCCTTCTCTTAAAAGCAGACGGGAAACGAAGGAATGGATTGCCTGGAACAAACGATTGGCCGCAGGATACGGCGTCAGTCTTTGGATCGCAGAGGATAAAGAGACGGGCGCATTTCTCGGTCAATGCGGAATCGTTCCGCAGACGATAAGCGGAAACACTTTGATGGAAATCGGCTATATGTTTGCCCGCCGCCGCTGGGGCTGCGGCTATGCGACAGAGGCGGCGAACGCCTGTCTGGACTACGGTTTTCATACGCAGCAATACGGACGCATAGCGGCGCTGATTGATCCGGAAAACGCTGCCTCCGTCCGCGTCGCGGAAAAAATCGGCATGGTGCCCGGTGAGACCGTTACCAAATGGGGGAGGCGGCTGACGGTATTTGACATCACATCTGACGTTGAACGTTTCGGCGAAATGTAGTATGATACGAACAGACATGTTTTCTAGGGTTCCGCATGTTCATACATGGCCTGGTCCGAGAGAAAACACATATGCGGACATATCCCGCATATGCACACGGAGGGAAAAAAGCCCGGGAGAGTCAATCTCATGTGAGACGACTATTCCGGGCTTTTTGTATTGTCCGGAAACAGAAAGGATGAAGAACATGAAATGGGGTTTAGTGGTCATAGCGGCCGTATTTGAAGTGGTATGGGTCACCGGCCTGAAACATGCTGATTCAGCACTGACGTGGAGCGGTACGATTACGGGAATCATCATCAGTTTTTATCTATTAATCAAGGCGACGGACAGCCTGCCCGTAGGAACGGTATATGCGGTCTTTACCGGACTCGGGACAGCGGGCACCGTGCTCAGTGAAATCCTGCTTTTCAAAGAACAGGCCGATCCGGTGAAAATCGTGCTGATCGGCGTTTTGCTGATCGGTGTCATCGGATTAAAGCTGGTCACACAGGATAAGCCTGAGACGAAGGAGGAGAAGGCGTAATGCATTGGATCAGCCTGATAGCCGCGGGTCTTTGTGAAATGCTCGGGGTCATTTTAATGAATCAATTTCAAAAAGAAAAGAAAGTCAAGTGGATTCTCTTCATAATCGTCGGATTTGCGGCTTCTTTTTCCCTGCTTTCTTATGCGATGGAGACGATTGCGATGGGCACGGCCTATGCGATCTGGACCGGTATCGGCACGGCGGGCGGCGCACTAGCCGGCATTCTTTTCTACGGCGAGCAGAAGGATGCGAAGCGCATCTTTTTCATTGCGCTTATTTTGTGCGCAGCCGTAGGGCTGAAAATTCTTTCGTAAATTGATTTTTATCAAATTTTCAGTATAATCTATAATAAGTTACGAATTATGAAGATACGAGGGATTAAAACAGATGAATTCATATATGACACAGCGGCTGAAAGAATACCGCCGCGGGAATGAGGAAAAAGGGCGCCTGCTTGTCAGCTGCCCCGATCAGCCGGGAATTGTATCGGCTGTGTCCGCGTTTTTGTTTGAACACGGCGCGAATATTATTGAATCAAATCAATATACGACTGACCCTGAAGGCGGACGTTTTTTTCTCAGGATCGAATTCGACTGCAAGGGCATTCGTGAGAAAAAAGAGGATTTAAAGCAGGCGTTCGCCTCAATCGCCCAGACATTCAACATGACATGGAGCCTCTCTCTGGCAAGTGAGCTGAAGCGAGTGGCGATCTTTGTATCCAAAGAGCTGCACTGCCTTCATGAACTCATTTGGGAATGGCAAAGCGGCAATATGATGGCCGAAATTGCGGTCGTCATCAGCAACCATGAAGAGGCGAAAGAAGTGGTCGAGCCGCTGAATATTCCGTTCCATTACATGAAAGCTAACAAAGACATCCGCGCCGAAGTTGAGCGGCGCCAGCTTGAACTGCTGGAGCAGTATAAGATTGATGTGATCGTTCTTGCCCGCTACATGCAGATTTTGACGTCTGAATTTGTATCTGCCCATCCGAATCGGATTATTAACATCCACCATTCATTTCTGCCGGCCTTTATCGGCGCTAATCCGTATAAACGGGCTTATGAGCGCGGAGTGAAATTAATCGGCGCGACCTCTCACTATGTGACGGACGATCTTGACGAAGGGCCGATTATTGAACAGGATATTGAACGCGTCGATCACAGAGATCACGCAGAGGATCTGAAGAATATCGGCAGAACGATTGAGCGGAGCGTGTTGGCAAGAGCCGTAAAATGGCATCTGGAAGACCGCGTCATCGTTCACGGAAACAAAACGATCGTATTTAATTAATGACGGTCCGCCGGGGAGGCGGGCTGTTTTTTATGGATGAAAATGTCTTGACAAGAACCTGTTTTCTTTGCATAATATAAAAAAATCATTGAGCGTTGAAGAGGATCAGTACGCAGAACTTTCTGTGACAGAGAGCAAAATGGCCCGCTGAAACATTTTGCCGCATGAAACCTGCCGAACCTGCCTTGGAGTCCTGAGGGGAAAACTCAGGCGCGATAACCTGGCGTTACAGGAAAGCGGGACGCGTGAAAAACGCGTTCAAACAAGGTGGTACCACGGAAAGCCCATTTCGTCCTTATTTTTCAGGACGGAATGGGCTTTTTTTATTGACGAGAGCCGGTTTGGATTGATTGCCACGGAGGAGAAACGATGAAAAAACAAAGAATTGTTGTGAAAATCGGGAGCAGCTCGCTCACCAACAGTAACGGAAGTATTGATGAAGCAAAAATCAAGGAACATACGGAAGCCATTTCTTTATTAAAAGAAAACGGGCATGAAGTGATCCTCATTACCTCAGGCGCGGTGGCAGCGGGTTTTTCCGCTCTCGGCTATCCGTCGCGACCCGTTACGATAAAAGGAAAGCAGGCAGCTGCCGCAGTCGGCCAGACGCTTTTAATGCAGCAATATATGGACCATTTAAAAAGATACGGTCTGACGCCGGCACAAATTTTATTAACAAGAAATGATTTCTCAAAAAGAGAGCGGTACAGAAATGCCTATGCCACCGTAATGGAACTGTTGGAGCGCGGCGTCGTGCCGATTATTAATGAGAATGATTCCACATCAGTCGAAGAGCTGACGTTCGGTGATAACGACATGCTGTCGGCGCTTGTAAGCGGTTTGATTCATGCAGACCAATTAATGATTCTCACAGACATTAACGGGCTGTACGATGCCAATCCGAATGAAAACCCGGACGCAAAGCGGTTTGACTATCTGAATGACATCACACCTGAATTGCTCGGATATGCCGGGTCAGCAGGCTCAAAGGTCGGCACCGGAGGCATGAAGTCAAAACTTCTCGCCGCTCAGACCGCATTGTCGCTCGGGGTGAAGGTGTTTATCGGAACCGGCTCCGGACGTGAAAAACTGATGGTGATTTTAGACGGAAAAGGCGACGGCACTTATATCGGCGATAAAGATCTGTCCTCAGTGAATAATACACGGCAATGGATCATGTTTCATTCTCCGATATCAGGGGAAATCATCATTGATGGGGGAGCGGAGCAGGCGATGATCCATAACGGGTCAAGTCTACTCCCGGCCGGCGTCGCCGATGTCTGCGGCAGTTTTCCGAAAGGAGCCGTAGTGGAAGTCAGAGGGCCCGGCGGCATTATCGGCAAAGGGCAGACGCAGTACTCATCCGATGAAATTTTAGAAGCCAAAGGGAAGCGGAGCGACCAGCTTTCAGGAACGAAGCAGGTGGAAGTGATTCACAGAGATGATTGGGTGAATTTATTTGACGAGGGGGAAAACAAATGAGTGAAGTATTGCAAAAAGCAGCCTTGGCAAAAGAAGCCGCTGCCGAAATGGTCATGAAAACGACGGCTGAAAAAAACGAAGCGCTCCAATGTATCGCAGACGGACTCAGAAATGAACGGCAGCTGATTTTAACAGAGAATCAGAAAGATATTGAAGCAGGACGGAAAAGAGGATTGACACCTGACATTATTGACAGGCTGACGCTTGATGAAAAACGCCTGCTCGATATCGCGGACGCTGTGGAACTGTTAATCGGTCTTGAAGATCCCGTCGGTGAATCATTGGAGACCATTCAAAAAGAGAATGGATTATTCATTGAAAAAATCCGCGTGCCTCTCGGAGTAGTAGGCATGATCTATGAAGCCAGACCGAACGTTACCGTAGACGCGGCCACACTCTGTCTGAAAACCGGAAACGCGGTTGTGCTCAGAGGAAGTTCTTCCGCCATCCACAGCAACATAGCGCTTGTCAGTGTGATGAAGCGCGCACTTGGGCTGTCAAAGCTTCCGATTGATGCCGTTCAGCTCATAGAAGATACAAGCAAAGAAACCGCCAAACAGCTCTTTACATTAAATGACGGGCTGGATGTATTGATCCCGCGCGGCGGTAAAAATTTAATTGATCTTGTGGTCAGGGAATCAACCGTACCCGTTTTAGAAACCGGAGCGGGCAATTGCCACGTGTACATAGATGAGTCAGCAGATCCTCAAATGGCAAGCGAGGTCGTCATCAATGCCAAAACACAGCGTCCTTCGGTCTGCAATGCGATTGAATCTCTTTTGATTCATGAAAAATGGGCCGAAGAACACGGACGAAAGCTGCTGAATCAGCTGACAGAAAAAGGGGTGGAGCTCCGAGGAGATCAGGTGATTTGCGGGCTGGAGCCTCAAGCGAAACAAGCAGAAGAAGCCGATTGGGGAGCGGAGTACCTGGCGCCGATTCTCAGTGTGAAAACGGTGCAGGACGTACAGGAGGCGGTCCGCCACATTCAGCAGTACGGCACAAACCATTCAGAAGCCATTCTGACGGAGAACGCCGAGCATGCGGCTTACTTCCAGACCGCCGTCGACGCCGCCGCCGTGTATCATAATGCTTCAACCCGGTTTACGGACGGTTTTGAATTCGGATACGGAGCCGAGATCGGCATCAGCACGCAAAAGCTTCACGCGAGAGGGCCGATGGGACTTCCGGCGTTAACATCTACAAAAATCATCATCAAAGGAAACGGACAAATCCGGGTATAATCTTTTAAGCTTATCCTTCAAAAAGGGTAAGCTTTTTTTATGCGGAAAGATTGACGGCTTCTATTATATTTTGTAAAATTAAGTTGTACACAATATAATAGAGGTGAATTTACATGACAAAACCATTATTTACTGCAACCGTTTCAGCCGCAGGCGGACGTGAAGGGAAAGTCACGTCTTCTGACGGGGCGCTGAATCTTGATGTTGCCATGCCGGGAACGCCAAGAGCAAAAAAGCTCGAACAAGCTACAAACCCTGAACAGCTGTTTGCCGCAGGATATTCAGCCTGCTTTGACAGCGCTCTTCAACTCGTAGCAAGAAAAGAGCGTCTGAGTATTGAAACAGAGGTCACTGCGCATGTCAGTCTGCTGAAAGATGAAAGAGACCAAGGATATAAACTCGGCGTTACGCTTGAGGTTAAAGCTTCCGGCATTGAGAAACCGGAGCTTGAAGCCCTTATCCAAAAAGCGCACGGTGTCTGCCCGTATTCAAAAGCGACAGCGGGAAATATTGAAGTGAAGCTTCTGGCAGCAGAATAAAAATAAGGATGCCCATTCGGGGCATCCTTATTTTTTGCCGTGCAGCGTTTTCAAAACCTCATAAAGCGACTGTTTTACCTGCTTTAATTCCTCTTTTGACAGTCCCGTCTGTTCCAGCATGGCAATGGGGATATCCGCCGCTGTATTCTGCAAGGCCCGTCCTTCATCTGTGAGCCTGATCGTCACGGATCGCTCGTCTTCAGCCGACCGCTTTCTCATGATGATTCCGTGCTGCTCCATCCGTTTCAGCATCGGTGTCAGCGTTCCGGAATCCAGGTGCAAAAGCTCACCCATCCGTTTCACATTCAGTTCTTCGTGCTCCCATAATAAAAGCAGCGTCAAATACTGGGGATAAGTTACGTTGAGCTTATCAAGCAGCGGTTTGTACCGTTTCGTCATTTCCCTTGAGCTTGCGTACAGCAAAAAACAAAGCTGATTCTCCAGTTTCATATGTTCAAAATCTTTTTCTGCCATTACTTCTTTCACCAACTCTTTTTTGTTAACGTTACCCCTATTGTAGCCGAAAAACGGCCCATTTCCTATTGCAATCATGTTTAAAAATATGAGCAGGGGCAATATATACAGTAAGTACAATGAGGAGGCTGATAATAATGGCATTATTTACTTCAAAAGCGACCGCAGTCGGCGGACGAGCAGGACATATTAAATCCGAAGACGGGGTGCTGGATTTTGACATCATCATGCCGAATGCAAAAAAAGACGGAGAAACCGGCACAAACCCTGAACAGCTCTTTGCGGCAGGATATGCCGCCTGCTTCGGGGGAGCGCTTGAGCTCGCCGCCCAAAAACAAAAAATCGACATGACCTCTGAAATTGAAGGACAGGTCAGCCTTTTAAAAGATGAGAGTGACGGTGGTTACAAAATCGGTGTAACGCTCGTCATTGATACAAAAGATCTTGATAAAGAAACGGCGGAGAAGCTAGTGCACGCCGCTCACGAGTTCTGTCCGTATTCAAAAGCAACAAGAGGAAATGTAGACGTCAAACTTGAATTGAAATAAAGAAACGAACGAATATCCCGGATTTCATATCCGGGATATTTTATTAACGAAAACATCAGTAATGATCTCTTCCCTCCCGGAATAAGAATACGATATAGCACTTTTGCATAATGACACCAAGAGAAAAGAGGGAGAAATCGATGTCTCTTCCAAACATACCGAACATCACCCCCGACATTACACTCTCCAGATGTGAGACCCTGAACCTCCTTCTTTCATCCGTGGCTATGGAAGAAATCGGACTATCCCATATTCTGCAGGCGGAAGCGGAAAGGATTCAAATGTTTCTCAGCGCTTCCGGCGATCCCTCCTTAGGGGAATTATCATCAATCAATAGAAGCACTGAACGGCTCCTGCGCACCGTCATGAAATCACAACTCCTTTTGCAGATGAAGCTTGAAGACATTATCTACTTACAGGATGCTGAAGCCTGTATAGACCCGGACGATCCAAGTAATCCGAGTGATCCAGACGATCCTGATGACCCGTGGAATCCGGATGATCCAAGTAATCCGAGTGATCCTGATGACCCGTGGAATCCGGATGATCCAAGTAATCCGAGTGATCCTGATGACCCGTGGAATCCTGATGACCCAAGTAATCCGAGTGATCCGGGCGATCCTGATGACCCGTGGAATCCGGACGATCCCAGTGATCCGGAAGATCCGTGTGACGACCTGTTTTACGGCCGCATTGGCTGCTGTGAGTGCGGGGATTGTGAGGACTGCGATTGGAAGAAAAAAGGCGGGGAGCGTTCATAAAAAAAGAGACGGGTGAAGCATATGCCGTATCCAAGCATCTCAAAAGCGAAACAGACATCTTTTGAAGCCTTGCATTGTCTCACGATGGCGCTGTTAAATATATTATCTGTGACCGTGGATAAAAGAAGGGGTTCAAATTACAAAGAAGAAATCAGGCTGTTCTCCGCATTGTGCCGCTGGCAGATGGAAACAGGCGGCCGGCTGTTTTTAATGATCAGCTTGGAAGAAGAGCAGAAGCAGATGTATGAGCGGCACTTTCATGAAATGAAGACAGTGACGGAACGAACGAAAAAATTCATTTGTGAAAGCCCGCGCGAATTCCGGGCGCATCCCATTACGAAGCGGGCTGTCAGGCAGCTTCAGGAATGGGATGCAGAATCAACTGCCGAACCTGCCGTCAGATGGGTGCGGCCTGTCATCATAACGATGAACGGCACTCCTGAACGGCCTTGGTTCAATCAACAACTCCAAAATCGGGAAAGGTGAGAAAATGAGCGGAAATGCTGAATGTAAACTGACTCTTTGCATGATTGTGAAAAACGAGGAGAGATACATCTCCCGTTGTTTATCAAGTGTACAAGACATCGCTGATGAGATCGTCATCGCAGACACCGGATCACAAGATAATACAAAAGATATATGCAAAAGCTTTCAGGCAAGAGTGTTTGATTTCGAATGGGAGAATGATTTCGCAAAGGCCAGAAATTACGCCCTGCAGCATGCCGAAGGGGATTGGATTTTAGTGCTTGACGCGGATGAAGAGCTCGATCAGGAGACGGGCCGTTTTTTAACTTCGCTGCTTCATGACGGATTACCGAGCCGGGGACTTTTGAAAATCATCAATTATACGGGGAAGCAGCTCGATGAAAACGAAGCGTTTGAAAGCATGCAGCCGAGGCTGTTCCGCAATCATAAAGGCCTTCTGTATCAAGGCAGAATTCACGAGAATATCTCGGCTCCCAATGAGGAAGAAAACAATGCTTTTTTCACGCTCCCATGTGTGATTCATCACTACGGCTACTTGGAGCAGGAAGAAAAAATCAAACAAAAACATAAACGGAATATCAGCATATTAAATGAAGAACTTTCAGAGGAAAATCCTGATCCGTGGCTAGTCTATCATTTGGCAAGTGAATGTTACAGAATAAAAGACTACGAAAAAGCATTACATCTTGTCAACGGCTCAATATTTCAATTTTTAAGTGAGAAACGAATGCCTCCGTCTCTTCTGTATTTTCTAAAATATACAATATTGCTTGAGCTCAAGCGATATGAAGAAGCCGAACAAGGGATTGAAAAAGTGCTCAAGCTTTATCCTGATTACAGCAATCTTCATTATTATAAAGGCCTTGTATTATATCATTTGGAAAAGTACAGAGCCGCAATCAAAGCATTTGAAGCCGGAACGCAGGTTGAAGGAGAAAACGCTGATCACTTCATTTTAAAAGGTGCCGGCGATTTCAGAGCTTTTTATTATATGGCGAAATGCCATGCTGCATTAAACCATGATATGACGGCCATCGCTTACGCCAAAAAATCCGTGAAGTTCAATCCGCAATTTAAACCCGCGCAAGAACTTCTGTCTCAATTAAAAAAGGATCAGCGGACAAACGCCTGATCCTTTTTTTGCATGTTCCATTAAGATAATCGAATAATGTTTAAAGCTGCGCCGGCACTTCCTCCAAGCAATGTGGCCGCACCCAATAATCCGAACAGCTGGAGCTGAATGGTGCTGCCTGCTGTCAAAGTCACAATAAAGGAGTTATTGAAGTTTGCCAAAGACGCGACCGGGGCAATAATCGAACTTGCAGCCGGAGTGCCGTTGATTAAGATGCGCGAACTTACTAGCAGGCCGGCCGTTAAATTAATATGGTAGGAAATATAGTACCGTCCTGCCGGAGCAACGGTGAATACAGTATTTGCGGCATTAGCGGTAATATCCGCTGAGAGGTTTTGTTCATTCGGTAAGGAAATGGCCGTGCCGCCGTTAATAACCGCGACAACACCGCCGCCCGTATTGCTCGCATAGCCGGAAGTGGCTGTCAGACTTGTTCCGGTGCTTCCCGGAGGCCCTGTAATGCCGGTAGCCCCGGTAACACCGGTAGGTCCTGTGGAGCCAGTAGCGCCGGTGCTTCCCGCCGCAGCTAAAAGTGTATAGTCAGCTGAGGTTTCAGGGGTTCCCGACGGGCTGTTTACGTTTGCGACATAAGAGCTGCCGTTATACAAGACAACCTGTCCGGTCGTGTAAGTAGGGGCGGTCAGCGGATTAAAAGCAACAATCCCTTGAAGACCCGCACCGGTGACCCCTGTCGGCCCGATCGGTCCGGTTGGCCCCGTCGCTCCGGCCGTGCCGATTGCTCCCGTCGGCCCCGTGGCACCAGTCGGCCCCGCCAGTGTAGGGATATTTGAGATACTGTCCAATTTTGAACCGAGAAGAAGCTCCTGTTTCATTAAGCTGTCAAGCGTATCCCGGACGCTCTCATTCAGATTAAGAATATCCGCAAGACTTGACGGGGGTCCTGTTAATCCGGGAATCGTTCCGAGCGCGTACTGGATTTTTTCCCCTTCCGCATTCAGAATATGTGCCATTCCCAGCTCTTCCATGGCAATTGACGAAAGAAGAAGGTTAATGGTATCGTCTCTGGAAAGTGTAACGACAGGGGTGATATTGGGCAAATTAGGCTGTGACACAATGTCCCTCCTTATGAGTTGGCTGAAAATCATTTTATTACGAACAAAGTTCCCCCAAATGAGCGTAAGCAGTACTGTATCATTATATTCACTGATTCTGTCCAAGTTTCTGAATGGATTCCCTTAATAAACCAATTAAGCATACAAAAATAAACCTGCAATTGAGCAGGTTATACCACTGTTTTTGATTTCATCATATATGAAGGAAATACTTTAAATATAGAGAAAATACATCGCACAGCATTCGCAAATCGTCAAAATGACAGCGGGACATGTGATCGTCTATAAAGCGATGGCTATATATCTTGTGCGTTTCCTGCAAAAACGCTCTTTTTCATTTCAAGTTTTCTGTATAAAAGGGCGAGAAGCATGGACGGTATCGTACAAACAATCATTCCGATAAAGGCATACCGGGGTTCAATTTCATATAAAAAACCTCCGAAAATAGTAAATACCGCAGTGCTCCAGCTGAGAGCAAGCGCTGAATATATGCCTTGGGCTTTCGGGATTTGCGCGGGTGAAATATTTTTAATTAAGTATTTCATAAATGCATAGTGTCCCATCGCGAATGAACAGGCATGCAGCGTCTGCGCAATACAGAAAATGATGACATGCGGGAAGGCAAATACGAGTATCCAGCGTACGGTAGCACCAAGCGCCGCCAGGGCGAGCAAAGAGCCTGCCGTAAATTGATGAAAGTATCGGTCAGCGATTGCAAAGAAGATAATCTCCGCGATAACGGCGATGTTGATGATGATTCCGATGGCATATGCGGGTGCATCGATTTCCTGCAAAAAGAGATAACCGTAATTGTAGTAAGATGCATGTGCCGCCTGCAGTAAGATAACGATTGCGAGCACCAGACCGAAATATTTGATGCGAAATAAGGCAAACATGCCCTCTTTTCTTGCACGGTCTGTTTCCGGCCGTTTTGAAAGAACAGCTGGCGCATGCATAAAGCTGAGGCATGCGAATATCAGGGCGCCCAAAAGCAGTGCCCATAAAATCACTTGGTCTCCGAATATACCTGTAAAGACGGACAGGATGACGCCGGCTGAAACAAAACCCGCAGAACCCCACTGTCGGCTTGTCCCATAAGCCTTTAATTCGTTATGCTGTACAAGGACGCCGCAAGCGCTGTCTAAAGCAGGCATTAAAGCCGGGTAAAACACATGCAGCACTAATGTGACAAGAAGCAGGCTTTGAAAAGAATCAGCGGGAATATAACATAAAAGTGCGAGAAGCGTCCCGATTCTGGCGCCGTTTAATAAGGCTTTGCTGCTGAATTTTCCTGATAAATAAGGGAAGAAAAATAATGTGGAAATCCCTCTTGCCGCCAGGCCCAGACTCATAATGAAACTGGCTTCGGATACGGAAACCCCTTTTATATGCACCATCCATCCCGTCCAATAGGGCAGAAAAACACCCCATGTCATAAAAAAACTAAAAAAATGCAGACTCATCCAGCGATATGCTTTCATTCCCGTTCCTCCTTTCATTGGCATGTTATCATGTAAGGACATAAAGACAATATGAGATATCTCATATTTTTGGGGTGGACGATGGAAATTTATAAAGGCGAGAAAAAGCGGCATCAGTTAGAAAAACACTCAATCGCGCATTTATTCTCTTTCCCCGCTGAAGAGTTTATGGAAGTGCGCGAATATGAGCGGGACGAATGGATTATTCAAGAGGGCAGGAGACCTGACTTCCTGTTTTACGTGATTGAAGGAAAAGCGAAAATATATGTAACCCACCAAAACGGGAAAGTTTCTTTAATTAATTTTATCAACAAAAATGATTACATCGGAGAGATGGAACTATTACATGAAGGGTATTACACAAAAGGAATTCAAGCCTCAGCGAAGACTGTTTGTTTTGCTCTGCCTATTTACCACTGCCGCGCGCAATTGCTGCAGGATGCGAAATTCCTGCGTGAGCTGGCTAAGTTTTTAAGTGCTAAGGCAACGCTTATGGCTTCGAAATATTCACAAAGTCTGGCGTTCCCGCTTGAAAACCGGCTTGCTGATTTTATTTTGCAGACGGCTTATAAAGGGGTTTATAAAGAGAAGCACGTAACGGTCTGTGATTATTTGGGTGTATCTTACCGTCATCTCTTGCATGTGCTGACGCAATTCTGCCAAAAAGGGTATTTGCAAAAAGAAGGGCGGGGCTATCAAATGAAGCAGTATGATTCATTGTACGAACTTGCAGAAGCGCTGCAGAATAAGTAGCACGCCCAGAAAAAACAGCCATCCGCAAATTACGGATGGCTGTTTTCATTATACAAGCTGAGCTTGTTTTTTTCGTGCCTGTTTCGCGGCGTCGACCATATTTTTTAATGCCGCAACGGTTTCTTCCTGCTGTCTTGTTTTCAGTCCGCAGTCCGGGTTTACCCAGAAGCGGTCAGTCGGACACACTTCAAGCGCGTCATCAATAATTTGATAGATTTCTTCAGTTGCCGGCACACGCGGGCTGTGAATGTCGTATACACCGAGTCCGAGGCCTTTCACGTAAGGATGTTCTTTCAGGTACTCTAAAAATCCTCCGTGGCTTCTGCTGTGTTCGATTGTAATGACATCCGCGTCAAGATCATTGATCGTATCTACGATATCTTCAAAGTTGCTGTAACACATATGCGTATGAATCTGCGTCTCGTTTCGCACAGAAGATGTCGTTAACCGGAATGCTTCTGCGGCCCAAGTTAAATATTCATCCCAATCCTGCGTTTTTAACGGCAGTCCTTCGCGGAGCGCGGGTTCATCCACTTGGATAATCTGAATACCGGCATCTTCAAGCGCTTTTACTTCTTTTCTGAGCGCAAGCCCGATCTGGAAGGCGATTTCTTTTCTTGAAATATCCACACGCGGGAATGACCAGTTTAAGATGGTGACAGGTCCCGTCAGCATGCCTTTCATGTGTTTTTCAGTCAGCGATTGGGCGTAGACCGTATCTTTTACCGTCATCGGTTCGATAAATTCGACATCTCCGAAAATGACAGGCGGACGTACGCAGCGTGAACCGTAAGACTGGACCCACGCATATTTCGTAAAGGCGAACCCGGCCAGTTTTTCACCGAAGTATTCGACCATATCCGTCCGCTCAAATTCTCCGTGAACGAGCACGTCTAAGCCGATTTCTTCCTGAATGTCAACCCAGCGCTTCGTTTCCGCATTAATAAAGGCTTGGTACTGTTCATCCGTCCAATCTTTTTTCCGCCATTTTTGCCGTGCGCTCCGCACCTCGGCAGATTGAGGGAAGCTTCCGATTGTCGTCGTCGGCAGAAGAGGAAGACCGAGTGATTCATTCTGCAGCGCCAATCGTTCTTCAAAGCTTGCCGGACGGGAGAAGTCTTTTTCCGTCAGCTGATTCAGCTCTTCTTTTTGAGCTGAGTTCGCTCCTGTTGCGAATGCTTTTAAAGCCTTAAGTGCCGCTTTTGATTCTTCGATCTGCTCACTGACGGCCGCTTTGCCGGACAGAAGCCCTTCTTTTAAGACGCCGAGTTCCGCCAGTTTTTCTTTAGCGTATGACAGGCCGTTCAGCAAATCCTTTTCAAGATGCTCGTCAGGGTGTTTCGCCACCGGCACGTGCAGAAGGCTGCTTGAAGGCTGAATCCATAACTCCTCAACATCAGCGTGGCTGAGGATATCCAAAGCCGCATCAAGGCGTTCTTCAACATCAATTTTCCAAATGTTCCGGCCGTCGACCACACCGGCTGCCAGCACTTTATCTTTCGGGAAGCCGTGCTTTTTCAATTGCTCAAGGTTTCTGCCTTTATCATGCACGAAATCAAGTCCGATTCCCTGTACAGGATAAGAAACGAGTTCTTCATATGCATCAACCGAATCAAAGTATGTCTGCAGGAGGACATTCAGCCCTGAGAGCTCTTTTGTGATCGCTTCATAGAGGTCTTTGGCGGCGCGGACGTCTTCAGAAGAAGCTGTCACAAGGGCAGGCTCATCAATCTGAACCCATTTGACGCCTTCTGCTTCAAGTTCTTTCAGAAGCTGCACATAAAGAGGAACAAGGCGTTTTTGAATCGCTTTCGCTTCTGATTCTTCGTATCCTTTCGCAAGCGTGACGAATGTATACGGACCGACGATGACAGGTTTCGTTTCCGCTCCGAATTCTTCTTTAATCCGGCGGTAGTCATCAAGCTGTTTATTTCTCGTCAGACGGAATTCAATACTTTCGTCATATTCAGGAACGATGTAATGGTAGTTGGTATTGAACCATTTCGTCATTTCACTGGAAACGGCGTCTTTTACACCGCGGGCAATCGCAAAGTATGTATCAACGGGATCCGTGATGCTGCGGAATCTCTCCGGAATCCAGTTAAAGCTGACGGCGGTATCAAGCACATGGTCATAATGGGTGAAATCAGAGACCGGCACGATATCGATATGTTGGTCAAGCTGGGTTTTGACAGCTGATAAGAATAAGCCGTCAAGCTCTTTAAGAAACGTTTCTTTATCAGTGTTTCCTTTCCAATAAGCCTCAAGTGCTTTTTTCCATTCTCTGTTCAAGCCGATTCTCGGAAAACCGAGGTTCGAAGTTTTGATTGTTGTCATTAAGTCTCCTCCTTTAAGTGAGATGTAACAAAAAAGCCTCTTTCTCATGAGAGAAAGAGGCTTTAACTTCAAAATGCAAGCCTCTCTTATCTCTCAGATCACGTCTGATGGAATTAGCACCGTGCCTTATGAGACAATTGTCTCGGCGCAAAAATCACGCGCCCCATTTCACAATGGAATTACGGTCGGTTGCTGTTGGGGTCAAAAGGCCAATCCCTCGCCCAACTCTCGATAAGAGAAAGTATTTCAATTTTTTTGAAAAGTTACATCATTTGTTGGTTATCTTATCAGCTTATTCAGATCACTGTCAATAGAAAATCTCACAATTTAAAAATTGGTGATGTGACAAACTGATCAATCATTATACGAGAAAAATATCAGAAAGACAGCAGCTGTGCCTGTTCGGCTCTTTCCATCAGCACTTCAGGCGCGTCTAAATACAGAAATCCGTTCCCGGCCAATGTTTTGGCGATGTCCAAAGGAAGGGTCCGCCGCACGAGCTGGGCGTAGACTTCAGCCTCAGAAAGCGTCCGCTGAAACGCGTCCTGTTCAAGCCCTTTTATTAAGGCAAGCGCTCCGCTCACATGCGGGGCGGCCATTGAAGTGCCCGTCAGCTTCCCGTATTTATGGTTGGGAAGGGTGGAGAGAATATTTTCTCCCGGAGCCACCAGGTCAATCTCTTTATTAGCGTTTGAAAATTCAGACGATTTACGGGCGATTGAGACTGATCCGACTGCGATCACTTCGTTGTAAGCGGCCGGATACGACAGTTCCTCTGTACGCTCGTCTCCGTCGCCTTCGTTTCCTGCCGCGCAAACGACCAGAACACCGCTGTTTACCGCATTTGTGACGGCTTCTTTCAATTCAGGCACATCGTTCGGCCCGCCGAGTGACATGGAAATAATGTCCGCCTTTTGTTCAACGGCGTAGTTGATGCCGTTAATGATCCATTCGTATTTGCCGCTGCCGTTTTGACCGCCGAGAACTTTAACGATTAAAAGGCTTGCTTCCGGCGCGACACCCGAAATTCCGCCGTTTGAATCATTGGCGGCAATCGTTCCGGAAACGTGTGTCCCGTGTCCGTTGTAATCGGAAATCACGTCTTCTTTGCCTCCGTCATCATCGGTGAAGTTTTTCCCGCCGACAATCCGGTCTTTCAAATCAGGATGATTGATGTCGCAGCCTGTGTCAAGCACCGCGATTTTAATATCCTTGCCTTTAAACCCTTTTGCCCACAACTCTGGCGCCTTAATCACTTTAATCCCCTCAGGAAGCTCGTTCACATCCATGATCTGTTCATCCGTGACATAAGGAATCAAATGCATTTCACCATTCATAAAAAAGCCCTCCTTTTTTATGCTTGCGAGTGGATACAAGGGTGTTGCTACTATTTTATGGCAGAGCATGCCGGCCGGAAAGAGTCATTTGAAGCATTTTCATAAAAAAGGCGTAATCTATCGTACTAAAAAATTTCAAATAAATGGATAGTTTAACAGCTTTCATTTTCATTCATGACCCGCTGACGCTATAATTGGAAATGGGAAAGGAGAAGAGATATGAAGATAAGTGAAGCATTATACAGCTATTTTTCAGAACAAGTGGATCAAATTGCGAAAGAGTGGATCGAAACGATGGAAGATTCGGATCCTAATTCGATTTATTCTTTGACAAATCCCGTCATCACAGAAGAACTGACGGAGCAGGATAAAGAATTTTACCGGCATATTAATAAAATGTATATCATGCCGGAAAAAGAATTTTTAGAAGAGTTCGAGCGGTGGGTGATTGAGCTTGCGAAAGACCAGAAGCATCTGGATACTCCCGTCCAGTATGTGGTCCGTGAATTCATGAGAAACCGGAGACTATACATCAGTTATTATGATGCGTTTGCCGATAAACATGAATCTTCGTTTGCTCAGGGAGAAAGGAAGAAATGGGAGAATTTAATTGCACAAGTATTTGATTTTACGATTTACACGTTTGTCGATCATGCTGAGCATAACTCAAAAATGCAGCTGAATGCGCAAAGAGAAATGATTTTGGAGTTAAGCTCGCCGGTTATCACGCTGAGCAAACGGACGGCGCTGCTGCCGCTTGTCGGCGATATTGACACGGAGCGCGCCAAATTCATTCTTGAGAATACGCTGAGCACATGTGCAAAACGGCTGATTGAACATCTGTTAATTGACCTGTCGGGTGTAGTGGTTGTCGATACGATGGTGGCGCATCAGATTTTTAAATTAATTGAGGCGCTGAAATTGATCGGCGTCACGTCCACTTTATCCGGAATCAGGCCGGAAATCGCTCAAACCGCCGTACAGCTCGGCATTAATTTCTCAGATATTACGGTCAAGTCCAATCTCGCTCAGGCTCTCAATTATCATCAATAACATACATAACAAAACAGGCTGCCGAATCACTCCGGCGGCCTGTTTTTATACAAACAACAATGAAATGAGCCAGCTTGCGCCGAATAACAGAAGCACGAGCAGGAAAAAGCACCAGTCGGCGCGGCGCACAGTAACAGTTCTGTAAAACGTGCGGTTTCGGCTCCCCGTAAAGCCTTTAGATTCCATCGCGATCGCCGTGCGTTCCGCCTTTCTGATTGCGCCTGCCAATAGCGGAATGGTGAAGCGCCTGAAGGCGGAGAGCTTTTCTTTCAGCCCGGAATCAGACGCCGCACCCCTGATTCTGTGCGCCTGCCGGATGATCAGGATTTCATCTTTCAGAAGAGGGAGAAACCGGAATCCCGCGATAACGCCGTATGCAAGCTTGGGCGGCAGCTTACACTGCTGAATCAGACTGAGCATGAACAGAATCGGATCGGTTGTAAAAAGAAACATCATCGACAAAGCAGAAAAACATAAAATACGAAACGCGATAGAAATCCCGAGCGCCGCATTATCACTGTTGACGGCAATCGGCCCGAGCTTAAACAGCAGATTGCTTCCGGTTGTCGGGACGTTTCCGAATACGGCGGCAGTCCATAAAGAACCGAAGGCCAGAATGACAAACGGAATCGTGAACAGCAGCCATTTTTTCAGCGGCACACGCCCCGCTGAGAGGACGCCTCCCGCAATGATGATATAAAACAAAGCAGGGGTGTACGGATTATAAATAAACGACAGCATAATGACGCATAACAATACAGCCGCCGCCTTTATTGACGGGTTAACAGCCTCCAGCCGCAAGTTCATTTCTCCGCCTCCTGTCGTGTTTCATCCATTCATACCGCAGCGGCAAAGCCAAATGTGCCTGCTCGGCGATCCCGATGTTATCAGAAAACAAAGCGTCGGGAGTTCCCCGGAATACCAGTTTCGTGCCGCAGAGCACAAGGATCGTGTCGGCATAATCCGAGACGAGTTCCATATCGTGTGTCACCATCAAAACAGCCGTTCCTTCCTTTTGAATCTCACGGAGCATTTGCATACACTCCCGCGCCGTTTTGGCATCCTGTCCGAAAGTCGGTTCATCAAGCATCAAAACGTTCACATTGTGCATAAGCATCGTCGCGACGCTGAGCCGGCGTTTTTGTCCTTGGCTTAAAGAAAACGGATGCTGTGAGGCATGGCGTCTCAGGCCGAATCGGGTTAACAGCTGAAGAGCTTTCTCCTTTGCGGCTCTGTTGCTTTCAAAACCGAACATCAGCTCTTGAATGACGGAATCTGTGACAAACTGGTGTTCAGGATTCTGGAAAACATATCCGATCTGCCGCCGCAGCTCTTTTTCAGAATAGGAATCAATCGGTCTGCCGCCTATTTTGATGTCTCCGCCCAGCGGACGGATGAGCTTGGCCGCGGCAGAAAGGAGCGTGGATTTTCCTGTTCCGTTAGGGCCGGCAATCGCGGTGATTGAACCTTTTTTTACGGAAAAGCTCACATCCTGAAAAATGACGTCTGCTCCTCTTGAGAATGACAGCCCGTGAACGCTCAGCGCGTCTTCTGCCGAAAGCGCAACGGGCCTGGGTTCAGGCAGAGATGGTACAGGTTCGTGAAACAGATTTTCTTTACACAATGTAAAAGGAATGCTGACGTGCTCCTGCAATGAGATCACACGCGGAATCGGAATGCCGAGCTGCATCAGCTCTTCAATCTTGGTTTCAAAGATAACATCCGTCTCTCCGTCCATCACCTTCTGACCCGTTTCGTCAAGCACAATCGTCCTGTCCATCCACGGCGCCCAGTGATCAAGCTGATGTTCGATAACGAGAAGGCCGAAGCCTTTTTTTGCTTGAAGATCTTTGATCAGCCGCACTAATTCACGTGCGGAATATGGATCAAGCTGTGCCGTCGGTTCGTCCAAAATAATGAGTTCCGGTTCCATCGCAATAATACAGGCAAGCGCCACTTTTTGTTTTGAACCGCCTGACAGCGAAGCGATCGCTCGCGTTTTCAGATGAGTGATCTCTAATTTTTCTAAAACGTCATCGATAATCGCGTCCATATCTTCTTTTGTATATTGCAAATTTTCCAGACCGAAGGCGATTTCATCTTCAACCGATAGCATGCAAAACTGCTGGTCCGGATCTTGAAACACGACGCCGATGGATCTGGCGGCGGGTTCTGTCAGATGTGAAAGAGGTGTTCCGTATAAAGAAACGGTTCCTGATTGAACCCCATCGCATGCTTCCGGGTACAGACCGTTTAAACAGAGAGCGAGCGAGCTTTTGCCGCATCCGCTCGGCCCGAGCAATAAAGCCCGCTCTCCTTTGCGGAGCTGAAAGGACACGTTTTGAAAAATCGGCTTTTCATCCTGATCATAAGAAAAGGTAAGACAGCTGGCCGATAGAAGGGGTTCAGATGCCTGCATCTTGGTTCACCTGTTTCTTTTTCTTCTTGAATTGTTTTCCGAGCGCCATGCCGTTCAGCACTCCTGTGTAAGCCAGCGCATCACTGATTGCTTTGCCGAGAAGGCCGGCAAGAAGCGCACCTGAGACCAGACGGATGAGAAGCATGACGGCTAATAAACCCGGATTCAAAACAGAGTATCCGGAAACGAACAAGTCATAAATGAAGCTTGTCACAGAAGACCCCATACCGGATAAAAGAAGCACGGGCAGGGTATACACCCGCCAGCGTGTCGCTAAAAAGACCGCTTCCGCACCGATTCCCTGTGCGATCCCGATCAGAATCACCATCGGTCCTGACGGATTTCCGAGTAAGCACTCCACAAACGCGGCGATGATTTCAGAAACGAGAGCCGCTCCCGGTTTTTGAATAATGTACGCGGCAATCACAGAGACGATAAACCAGATACCGTAAATCGGTTCATAACTCATCCGGCCGAAAAATCCTGCCGCTATATTGCTTGCATGAGTTGATACTAAATAAATGACAGCAAATACAACACTGATGACGGACATGACGACAATTTCTCTCATTTTCCAATTTTTCATTGTGATCTCCTGCTTTCTTATCGGATAGTTGTTTGTATGAAGAGTTGATTTTACGAAAGACGATTGATCGTAAGTTTCATATTGCGGTGTCCTCCCCCGTTTTTTAATGAAAAATAAAAAACTGCATATCCGAGGGAATATGCAGCAGCAGAACGAAAACGCATGGGGAAAAACCCTGCGCTCCGGTCAATCTGCACTTCCCCACGCTGGTATTATCCAGATCGGGTTATAAGGGATCAAAACACGCCTGCCGCATGTTTTATCTCAGCCGATAACAGCACCCCTAGTGCGTTTCCTATACAGTTTTTTATGATGACATCATCATAGTTGATCATGTCTGATTTGTAAACAGCCTTTCTCCGAACAGAGTTTGGAATCGGACCGGAGGATCATTCATAAAGATAAGAAGACCCCTTTTGATCAAAAGGAAACGGAGGACATCTATGTTTGTTCATACAGTGCAGTCTGGCGACTCGTTATTTTCCATCAGCAGAAAGTACGGATATCCTGTTGACAGCATCAGAAGCGTCAACGGGCTTGAGGAAACGAATATCGTGCCGGGACAGGCGCTTTTAATCCCCATTAATGAATATACGGTTCAGCCGAATGATACGTATGCCGTTATCGCAGGTAAGGCTTATGTGCCGCAGATGAAGCTGATGCAGGCAAACCCGGATATTCCGCCGAACCGGCTGCGGACGGGTATGAAAGTGAAGATCCCTGATATCTCTAACTATCTTGCGGGAACCCTGCAATTTTATGTCATTCGGACGCCTGAAGCGGATAGAGAGCTCATTAATGATTTTGCGCCGTATTCTTCGGCGATTTCTTTGTTTGAATATCATTTCGGCCCGAACGGAGATATCATGAACGATTTAAACGACAGAACCGCAATAGAAACCACATGGCAGAACAGAGTGCGCCCGCTTGCCGTCATTACGAATCTGACAGAAGGGGGATTCAGTCCGGAATTAGCCCATCAAGTGCTGCAAAATCCGGCGGCAAGAACGAATCTCGTCAACAATATCGTCTCCTTAACCGTAAGAAAGGGATACGGCGGTGTAAATATCGATTTTGAACGGGTCAGAGAAGCTGACAGGGATCTCTTCACAGGATTTCTCCGGCAGTTAAAAACCCGGCTTTCAGAGCATCAGCTCGCGTTAACGATATCGGTTCCGGCGAAAACAAGTGATGCAGTGCCGTGGCTGAGGGGATATGATTACGGCGGAATCGGAGCCGTCGTCGATTATATGTTCATTATGGCGTACGACTGGCACCACGCCGGCAGTGAGCCGGGACCCGTGGCGCCTTTAACAGAGGTCAGGCAAACGATCAATTTTGCCATCAGCAGGGTGCCGAGAAGAAAAGTGATTCTCGGTGTTCCGCTGTACGGGTATGATTGGGTGATTCCGTACCGTCCGGGAACGATCGGATCCGCCATCTCCAATCAGCGCGCCATGGAAACGGCGATGAAGCATCAATCAATGATCCGTTATTCCCAGCAGGAGCGTTCCCCTTACTTCCGGTATACTGATGAAAATGGAAGAACGCATGAAGTGTGGTTTGAGGATGTACGGAGCATGAGTGAAAAAATGGTTCTCGTTCGGGAGTTCGGACTGCAGGCGATCGGCGCGTGGCAATTAACGCTCGGTTTCAAACCGGGCCCGTGGCTGCTTAGGAACTTTTTCACGATCCGAAAAATATAGCTGCATGTCCCGCCCCGCAAGTGATTTTTTCTTTCCTATGATAACGGAGCTTCTTTTGGACAATCTAAAATTGAAAAGGAGGTCTGTCATATGAAGAAAAGGGAAGAGCAGTATATCAACGAGGCTGAGTATGTACCGCACCCGACGAAAGAAGGGGAATACGCGCTCATGCTGCATGAATCCTATCATTTCCTTTCAGAAGAGGATGAAAGCGATTTGCCGGAATAAGGGTTTTATGCCTTTATTCCGTTTATTTTATAGGCATGTGCTGAAATCACAAATTTAAGGTTGACACATTCCTTTTTTTTCTGTAATCTCAGTGTGTCAATTCAAATAAGAACTTCGTTAGGTGAGGCTCCTGTATGGAGATACGCTGCTGCCCAAAAATGTCCAAAGACGCCAATGGGTCAACAGGAATCATCGACATAAGGTGATTCTTAACGCAGCTGGATGGCTGTCCTATGCCATACAGTGCTAAAGCTCTACGATTGGAGGCCCCGCACGTTTATTTGCCGTGCTTGTTTTCGCCTTCATATCGGAAGGTTTTTTTTATGCCTCAAAACGTACACGACTGAGCATGATAAGGAGGTGCGGAGTATGGATTCTCCCCATTCGAGTATGTCAGAAGAAGTACCCATATACAGCCAGATAACCAGTGACGACATGATGAGGAGACAAACCGCCGCACTTCCCTTGACGGACGGCGCGTCTCCGTAAAGGAGGTACGAGTCCCGATGGTCCAAAACATGACCTATGACGAACTCATATTACGCATTATCATTTTATTGCGGGACGGAAAAATAAAAGAATTCCGAAACATGATAGATGAGCTTCAGCCCTATGACATGGCATTTTTATTTAAAGAAATGCCGGAAAAGCACCGGGCCCGCTATCTGTCATATATGACGGTTGATGACATCACCGACATGATCGGAGAGCTGGAGCGGGAATTTCAGCTTGCCGTTTTGCATAAAGTCGGTAAAACGAAAGCCACTCTCGCAATGAATAAAATGGATAACGACGATCTCGCCGCATTGCTGGAAGAGATGGATGAAGAACTGAAAGAACAGCTTTTATCCAGTATGGAGGCTGAGGAATCAAAGGCCGTACAGCTTTTGATGAACTATCCGCAAGAATCGGCGGGCCGGATGATGACGAACCGCTTCGTCTGGATTCCGCAGCATTATACAGTAAAAGATGCGGTTGTGAAGCTGAAAAGCTTTGCGGAAATCGCAGAATCAATTAACTACTTGTACGTGATTAATGACAGCAAGCAGCTTGTCGGGGTGCTCTCTTACAGAGATTTAATTCTCGGCGAGCCTGACGATAAAGTGCAGGATCTTATGTTTACGCGTGTCATCTCGGCCGGGGTGCTCCAAGACCAGGAAGAAGTCGCCCGGCTGATCCAGCGGTATGACTTTTTAGCCATTCCCATCGTGGAAGAAAATAATGTGCTTGTCGGTATTGTCACTGTCGATGATATTATCGACGTCGTGATCAAAGAAGCCGATGAAGATTACGAAAAATTCGCAGCCTCCGGTAAGGCGATTACATTTGATACGAAAGCATACGTGGCGGCGTACAGACGTTTGCCGTGGCTCATTCTGCTTTTGTTTATCGGATTGATTTCCGGAAGCATTCTGAATTATTTTGAAGATACATTGCAAAAAGTAGTCGCCCTCGCGTTTTTCATGCCGATGATCGCGGGAACGACGGGTAATACAGGCACACAGTCACTCGCCGTCGTCATCAGAGGACTGGCTAAAGAAGAAATGAATAAAAAAACCATCTTTAAACTGATTTTCCGTGAATTAAGAACCGGTATCTACATCGGCATCGTCTGTGCGATCGCGATAACGATTGTCGCAACCGTCTGGCAGAAAGACTTAACGCTCGGTTTTGTCGTCGGTTCATCGCTGCTTGCAACGTTGATTATCGGTACGATGGCCGGAACGATCGTCCCTATTATTCTTCATAAACTGAACATTGACCCGGCGATTGCGTCAGGCCCGCTGATTACGACACTGAACGATATTTTGTCCTTATTAATTTATTTCGGCATTGCAACTGCATTTCTTCATGCTTTATAAAAAAAGTCCGTCTCACAGGAGGCGGACTTTTTTGATCAGCGGTTTTTATACTTAAAATGAGCATTAAGCTGTCCTTCCAGCATTTTTTTGCGGAGCTGCGGGTCGTTTTTGAGAGCCTGTTCTTTTTTCCGCATGTCTTTTAAAATCTCGGCCGTCTGCACGCCGTCTTCCCGTTTGTTGGCAATATCCATCAGCCGCTCAACGTCCGCGAAGGAATACTTTCTCGTTCCCCGTGATGATCGCTGCGGGTAGATTAATTTCCGTTCTTCATAGTATCTGATCTGTCTGACTGACAATCCGGTTAATTCGCTTACAATGCCGATCGAGATTACTTTTTTATCTTTGTAAGATTGTTCGTCTGTCGTCATTTTTCCACCCCTGGATGTCTTTTACTCATATTATATAAGAAAAAAAGAGAAAAAACCTGACGCTTGTCAGGTTTTCTGACGCGGAATAGAAAATTTTAGAAAAAAAGCGGCAGAAAAATTGACAAGGTTAATGCATGGTCCTGTGCCCCGTTTTATGCTTATTATACAGATACAATGAGGAGGAAGGATAGGAATGGAGAAAGAAAAAGCGGTTTCGCTGGCAAAAGAAATCATTGAATTAGATATGAAACGAGATGAAATGCTGGAGGCGTTCATGCAGCTTGCCGGGGAACACGCTTTTCCGCTGCTCAGAGCCGTCCAGAACGGACTTTACCGAAAAACATCATAATCTACAGAAGTTTTACAATGGCTTTATACATCTTTGATATAAAAGCGTTATTCTGATCATAGAATAACGGAAAACAAAGGAGGCCGTCATGAGTCGTTTGCTTCAAAATGCATTGGACAAAGAGAGAAACCATTATTCCAAAAAGCTTCTGCAGATCGGAGTCTATACGAAAGAAATACTCAATTCCATGACAATTACGGAGCTGAGAAAGGAATACGCGTATTTTTTTCGGAACATGCCCTATAAAGAACGGAACCCTTATACAAATTAAATGATGTATAAGGGTATTTTTTTATATAAAAAAGAAGGAATTCTGAAAAACGGCACGAATAGAATATAAAACAAAGAACGACTCTTATGAATTGTAAGGGTTTACATTATTTTTTTATAAAAATCTTAAATACGGGGTAGATATGATGAGATTATCATTTAACGAAGAAGAAGTGATGCGTTCGATGAATTTGTACAAAGTTTTTGCAAGGGCTTTCAAGAGTGTGTCTGAACACAGCATCCGCGACAGTAAAGAACACGGTTTTAATCCGACTGAATTTGCCGTTTTGGAGCTGCTCTATACGAGAGGACCGCAAAAGCTTCAGCAAATCGGGTCGCGTCTTTTGCTTGTCAGCGGGAATGTCACCTATGTCATCGACAAGCTTGAAAGAAACGGGTTTTTGGTCAGAGAACAAGACCCGAAGGACAAACGGTCTGTTTACGCCCATTTAACTGATAAAGGAAACGAGTATTTGGATAAAATTTATCCGATTCATTCATTGAGAATTGCGAGAGCGTTTTCAGGACTTATGCCTGAGGAACAGGAACAGCTGATAGCCTTACTGAAAAAAGCGGGAATTCACAGCCAGCATTTGCTTTTCCGTTAAAAGAAAGCGGATACAGACACTCTTCTTCATGAAGAGTGTTTTTTTCTGTTTCGGACAGTAGAGCCTGAAGCGGTTTTTGCATAAGCTGATACAGGGCGGCATCATTATTTACCAATCATAATGTGACATGCCCCATGCCAAAATATGAGGGTGCTTTGAATATAAAGAAGGTGAACATGTGAGAAGCTGTCTGCTGTCTATATGGTACTTACTTGATCCGCTTTATTTCTTCTTTACCCGGCTGACGCTGATTGATAAACGGCAATCGAATGTATTCCGCGTCCGTTTGACTAGATATAAAGGAAAAGAAGTCATCCTGAGCGACGGAACCAGAATTAAAAAAAACGACGTGTTAGTTAAGATTCATCTTCATAATGTCAAACTCCTGAAAGAGCTGCAGCCTATTGAAAGCGCGGTCAGAAGGGGGATTATGCTATATCAGAAGGTATATCAATCCATGCCTCATTTAGCGGATTATATTAACCAGCATAAACGGAAAGACGAGATTAAGGGAGTCGTCGGCATTACAATGCTTCATAAAGGAGCGGCGAGACTCGGTTTTGATGTGATAAAACCGTCCAGCGGCTGCTACAGGCTGTTTAAGAAAGCGGCCCATCTTCCGATTTTATACTTTACTGCAAAACAGCTCACCCTCAAAAACATTCCTTACTCCTGCTATTTATTTATTTCCAAAGAAAAATTGATGTGCACGTATCAGACTGAAAAGAGCTGACAAAAAGCGTCAGCTCTTTCTCTTGATTTGCTCAAGCACGATTGAAAGCGGGCCGTCCTGCGGATTCCGGTAAAAATCATAAAACGGATCTCCCTCTGTCCTGACGCGGTTCACTACTGTATCGATCGTATAATCATCAGGTGTTAAAGAGGAGTTGACTTCGTTCCAATAAAGGGGAGCCGCAACCGTTCCCAATTCGTTGCCCCGGGTCGAATAGGGGGCGATAATGGTTTTCCCTTCGGCATGCTGCAAATAATCTAGGTAGAGCCTGCCGTTTCGGTTTTTGATAAACCGCTCTGTCGTAAAAAGATCCGGGCGCGTCCTGACGCAATAATCGGCGATGAGCATTGTGAACGCACGGGTTTCTTCATAGGTGAATGCTTCCGGTGAAAGCGGGATGTAGAGCTGAATGCCTTTATTTCCGGAGAGCTTCGGGAATGACGTCATGCTGAATGAGTCAAACAGCTGTTTCAGCACATGCGCAGCCTCCACTGCCATAGGAAAATCATTCCTTGACGGAGGATCAAGATCAATGACGATTTCTGCGGGCCTTTCAGAATGCACTTTCTGAAACGGAACGTGAAATTCAAGCGCCAGCTGATTAGCCAGCCATAGAAGTGACGGTATGCTGCTGCATACGATGTGCTCGTGGCTCCCGTCAAACACGCTTGAGACAAAGTCCGGCGTGTAGTCCGGTTTGTTTTTTTGAAAAAAAGATTCGCCAGGCGCGCCGTGCGGATAACGGATCACCGTGACGGCCCGATCTTTAAGAAAGGGCATAAGAAAATCGCTCATTTTCACCATATAACTAAGGAAATCTGCTTTCGTTTTTTCATGTTTTTTAAAAACGATCTTATCCAGGCTTGTGAACTGCAGCTTCGGCGGCAGCGTTTTAGAGCGGAGGATAAGCTGCTGATACGTGCATTCCGTCCAATCCATTTCAAACTGAAAAGAAACAAAAGATACTTCACGCAGCGTGTCCTGCAATATGGTTAAATACTGCACGGTCATGCAGATAGAAGGCTCAAGTGTATACTCACCGCTTTTTTGTTTTTTTCCGTGGGTCTCCATAATGGTTCTGACGGCGTTTTTTTCTTCCGCCTGCATGCCATGGGAAACGGAAGCGATCGGGACGACGGTGCCGCCTTTTAAAACAGAGGCCGTCACATACCCGTTCTTCGGATTGAATCCGGTTAATAGCACGTGAGCCGTTTTCATATGTTTATACTTCTGCCAGTCGGGAGACCGTTTATTTTCCGACCAGCCGCTGGAAGCCCTTTTGGCTACGATACCTTCTCCGTCATGGCGGACGACCTTGTCCCAAAGCGCATTAAAGTCAGTGTGCTCCGGAATGTATTGAATCGCTTCTTCCGCTAAGTGATGAGGGCAGGCGGGAAGATTTGCTTCTTTAAGCAGCTTGGAAAGGGCGCGCTTCCGTTTCACATACGGTAATGAGACGGTGCCGGCGCCTTCCAGAACGAGGAGATCAAATGCCAGAAAGCGGCACGGCCGTCTATCAGCGGTGCTTTCAATTGCTTCCGTCCGTTTTAAACGTCCGCGGATTTGAAGATGCTCAAAGTCCGCTCTGTACGGATTGATTAAATAGACAAGCTCTCCGTCAAGCGTAATGGGGAACCTGTCTTTCATGTGCTGAAAACACCGGGCCGCAAAAGCCGTGATTTCCGGAAATTGATTCGTCAGCGTCTGTCCGTTTCTGCTGGTTAATGTAACACCGCTTTCGTCTATGCGGAGAAGACAGCGGAATCCGTCATACTTTACCTCATAGCGCCACTCGCTGCCTTCAGGCGGTACAGAGGTCAGAATCGGCTGCATCGTCAGCACCATGATTAAGACGTTCCGGCTTTTTGTCTGGTCGTCTTCTGCTTTTTGCCTCCGCCGCCTGCTGACGCTGTGTCTTTTGTCCGTGCCGGTGCAGCCTGTTCGCGATTCGGCCGCTTCGTCCGGTCAATGCTTGCCTGAAGCGCGCTGACAAGATCAATGACATCTTCTCGCGGGCCGGCAGGAGCAGGTGTCACACCCGCTTCTTCATGTTCGAGCTTATCGTTAATTTTGGCGAGAAGGGCTTTCCGGTATGTGTCTTCATATTGTTCTGGGTCAAACTCGGTTGTCAGCTCATTAATTAACGTAATCGCCGTCTGCAGCTCTTTTTCATTAATGGCTGTCTGCTCAGGAACGCCCGGCACATGTCCGGCATTTCTGACTTCATCCGGATAATGAATGGATTCCATCACGATACAGTTGTCATACACGCGAAGAATCGCAAGCTGCTGTTTAGAGCGGATCGTAATGGAGGCAATCCCGATTTTACCCGTCGTCCTCAGCGCTTCCCGCAGAAGTGTATAGGCTTTTGTGCCGTTATCTCCCGGCCCGACATAATATGATCGGTTAAAATAAATCGGATCAATTTCCTGCAGCTGGACAAAGTCAACAATCTCAACCGCTTTTTCTTCATGTTCCTGTTTTACGTCTTTCAAGTCTTCGTCTGTCATAATGACGTATTTCCCTTTTACATACTCATAGCCTTTCACGATTTCATCAGGCTCCAGACTCTTTTCACATCCGGTGCAGATTTTTTCGTATTTAATCGGCGCATGGTCTTCTTTATGAAGACTGCGGAATTTTATATCTTTATCTTCAGTGGCCGCAAAGAGCTTGACCGGGATATTGACGAGGCCGAAACTGATCGAACCCTTCCACATCGTGTGCATGAATAAAAACTCCTTTTTGTCTTTATTGTGGATAAACGGGTCCGTTCCATGTGTAGCAACTTATGGGTGATGCGGCGCTTCATGGAGCGGCTGTTCCATTTCCTCATGCGGTAATGCCCGGCTGAAAAGGAAATCGCATTCTTATTCATCTATTTACAATCAGTGAATCGGTAAGTTCTTTAAAGCGCTGAAGTCCCCGAAAATCATCAATGATAATCAAAAAGAGTATACAGAATCATTCCCCGGGAAATGCCCACACATTTCCATGTAGTGACTGAGAGTTTCCCGCTCCCATAAAACAGATTCGGTGGCAAAGATCCCGGCAAAACGCACTGCCCATATGAACTGAATCCCGGTCAGCCGCCGCTTACCGCGAAGGGTAACTTTTCCAGAGATCTTAAGTGATGTAACCGCCGCCAGACGAGCAATCAGGAGAAAGGCGGGATGTTGTATTGCGCATGTCATTCCCTCCCGCTATACCGATCTGAAACGACTCGCATTTATAACGGGCATGTCTAAAAGATATTTCAGCCTCAAGGTTTTGTGTTAAAATCATTCTTAAGTTTCAGAATATAGACGTAAGCCGGGAGTGATAGATCATCGAAGATTTCATCATATCAATAATTGAAGCGTTTAAAAGCTTATCTTACGCCGGAATTTTTTTGGCGCTCAGTATAGAATTCATCCCGGCGGAAATTGTTCTTCCGCTTGCGGGCTATTGGGTCTCAAAAGGGGATATGACGCTTGCCGGAGCCGTGTTTGCCGGTTCGCTCGGCGGTGTTTCAGGTCCGCTTGTCTTATATGGGATCGGCAGGCTGGGCGGTCGGCCGTTTTTGCTGAAATATGGAAAGTGCATATGGATAAAACCCGAATCCCTGCAGAAATCAGATGATTTCTTTCAGAAGCACGGAGGTTTGGTAGCGTTCAGCGGCCGTTTTATACCGGGGGTCAGGACGCTGATTTCTTTGCCGTGCGGCATTGCAAAGATGAATATCTGGGTGTTCTCTCTATATACATATGCAGCGATGCTGCCGATTACATTTGCTTACGTATACCTCGGAATGAAACTCGGGGAAAATTGGAAAAGCGTCGGTTCCATTCTCGATCAATATATGCTTCCGCTAGGTATATTCATTGTGTTGCTTCTCGTTCTTTGGATGTTTTTGAAGAGAAGAAAACAGCGGATCAAAACAGAAAAAATTTCTCAATTTGTTAAAAAAGTTAAGCGTTGACAAATGATGAAACAGGCTTTATTATGAGCGTATAAACAAATATTTCTTGAAATCCCAAAGGGGAGTAGCGTCCGGATATTCCGGAAACAAAGTCGTCAATTCATGGATCATATCCATCGGCTTTGTTGGCATGCCAATCATTCATGTCTAGCAAGACCTTTGCCTTATATCGGCAAAGGTCTTTTTTGCGTAAAAAAACCGCCGGTATAAGCTCGGATGATAGAAAAAAGAAACGGAGGGAATGGATTGGACTTTGCATTATTATTGGAGTATGGATGGGTTCTTCTTGTTTTAATCGGGCTGGAAGGGATTTTGGCGGCGGATAACGCGCTGGTGATGGCTGTGATGGTGAAGCATCTTCCAGAAAAACAAAGGAAGAAGGCTTTATTTTACGGATTGGCGGGCGCATTTATTTTGCGTTTCGGGTCGCTGTTCGCTATTTCTTTTCTGGTGAATGTTTGGCAGGTCCAGGCCGTCGGCGCTTTATATCTGTTTTACATTGCGGTCAGCCATTTGCTGAAGCGGTATGTATTCAAAGATAACGCCGGTCAGAAAAAGCAGAAAGAAAGCGGGTTTTGGCAGACTGTCTTGAAAGTGGAGCTCGCAGACATCGCTTTTGCCGTTGACTCCATTTTAGCGGCGGTCGCGCTTGCCGTAACGCTTCCGGGGACACGGCTTCCCGCCATCGGCGGCTTGGACGGCGGTCAGTTTCTCGTTATTTTAGCCGGCGGCGTAATCGGTTTAATCATTATGCGTTTTGCGGCATCAATGTTCGTATCCTTACTGAAAACCAGGCCGGGCCTTGAAACGGCGGCATTTGTGATTGTCGGATGGGTAGGCGTGAAGCTCGCTCTTTATACGTTGGCCCATGAGGAACTCGGTATAATTCCGGCAGATGTCATCCATTCGGCGGCCTGGAAAATCATTTTCTGGGCGGTTCTGGCTGCCATTGCGGTTTGCGGATGGTTTATGTCAGGAGCAAAACAAACAGAGTCCGGCGCGGCATCGGAAAAAAGAGAACACGCGTAAAATGATCAAAAAGGGAGTCTGGCTTTTTAAAAAGCAGGTTCCCTTTTTTGTTTGAAACGCTTACATTTAAGACATATGATAACAATTTTATAACAGCATTGTTACAAAAAACACAGAGAAAACCCCCTTAATTCTGCATGGGGGCACGAAATCATGTATAGTACGTCTTATTGGCTTGTCATAATTGAGACAAATGAAATCGATTTCTCTTTTTCTTCCTTTGCGAATCCCTACTAAATTAGCTATGATTATGAGTAGTTATAGGGAGGAACTGAGGTGAAACCAGTGCTTAGCCTTTTGTTTAAATTGGGAAAAAAGAAGCAAACGCTTGAAACATCTGTTGAAAAAATACAAAAAGGCGACAAAGATCTGCAGAACGATTTAATACAGCAATATAAGCCTTTTATCGCGAAGACGGTTTCATCCGTTTGTAAACGATATATAGATGAAAAAGACGACGAATTCAGCATCGGGCTGATCGCGTTTAACGAAGCCATTGAAAAGTATTCGGCTGAAAAAGGTAATTCGCTGCTTGCATTTGCAGAGCTGATTATAAAAAGAAAAGTGATAGACTATATCAGAAAAGAAGCAAGAACCGCTCAGCATATCAATATGGATGTGCAGGAAGGCGACGACCAGGAATCTTCGCAGAGCCTTATCGAAGCGGAGCTTTCCATTGATGAATACCGCAAACAGATAGAGCAGGAACAGCGCCGGGAAGAAATTCTTTTTTTTCAGAAGCAGCTGAAAGAATACGGCCTGTCTTTTAAAGAGCTGCTGGAACAATCGCCGAAGCATACAGATGCGAGGCAGAATGCGATTAAGGTAGCCTATACGCTTGTTGAAAATGAAGAGCTGGCGTCCATTTTGCACCAGAAAAAACAGCTTCCTGTCAAACAGCTGGAGCAGCTCGTATCGGTCAGCAGAAAAACGATCGAACGGAACCGAAAATATATCATCGCCATGAGTATTATTATTACAGGTGATTATATTTATTTAAAAGATTATCTTAAAGGGGTGTTGCACTCATGAGAAGAGGGATCATAGTAGAGAAAAATAAAAAATTCGTCACGTTGCTAACCCCTGACGGACAATTTTTAAAAACAAAAAATGATCACCGCACTTGTGAAATCGGAGAGGAAATTACGTTCGAAGGCGAAACGCGTATGGGAAGAAGGGCCAGCTTTTTTGATTTTCTGAAACTGCGCCCTTTTAAATTGGGAGTGTTTACGATGACTGCTATTATTTTGTTTATTTTAATTTTGCTCCCGGTTTTTTCTGATAACAAAGCTTACGCGTATATGACGCTTGACATTAATCCCAGCATTGAAATGGCTTTAAACAGCAAATATGAAGTCATTGAACTGACACCGCTGAACCATGACGCCAAACAGGTCATCAGTGATATCGGAGATTGGAAAAGCAGCGATTTTAAGGAAGTCATCAGTAATATTATTACCGATTGCAGCAAGCATGGATATGTAAAGGAATCAAAAGAGATTTTAATTTCCACGGTTTATGAAAATACAGATGACAATACATATAAAAAAGGCGTTAAAAAACAGCTGGCTGACATGACTGAAAAATATAAGGGCACCTACCAGGTCCAATCGCTTGAATCTGATATGGAAACAAGAGAAAAAGCAAAACAGGAAGGGATGTCAACAGGCAGCTACATAAGAAGAAACGAAAAGAAAACAGAAGAAAAACAGTCTGAAAAGCAAACCGACAGCAATGAAACAGATCAGAAAGATACCGAAACAGACGCTGATCAAAGCAAGCAGCCGGACACAGAAAAGCCGGCGGCTGATGAAAAGACAGCTCCTGATGAAGAAAAGGCAGCAGAGAAGCCGGAAAACAATGAAACAGCGCCCGGCACGGAAGAAGCGAAGCCGGACAGTCAGGACGGCAGTCAGCAAACCGACAAAAATGCAGCTTCCGGATCAGAAGAAAACACACAGAAGGAACAAGATGGGGAAACAGAGCAGCCCCCAACACAAAATCCTCAGGAAAACGGAAATGACAAAGAGCCTAAGCAAAAGTATTACAATCATTACTGGAATCAGCGGAATCATGATCGCAATGAACATTGGGACTCCTATCGGCATCATGAAGATTCGTCAGACCGCAGGAATCCGAACGGCTACCGGCACGGAAAGGAGAATGCCGAAAAATATCAAAATTCGCCGAGAAGTCCCGGCGAATAAGCTGCATTATTGATTTTTCCCGTTTAATTGTGATTGAGCCTGCTGTACAAGACGTTTTGTCATTTCCCCGCCTACAGAGCCGTTTGCGCGTGCTGCTGTATCAGAGCTAAGGTTCACGCCGAATTCTTGAGCCACTTCGTATTTAAATTGGTCAAGTGCCTGCTCAGCCCCTGGAACTAAGAGTTTATTTCTGCTCGCCATCTTTTTCATCTCCTTTTCTCTGGCAAGATGTGTTTACGCATTTTAGTTTCAAACGGAACGGTATTGATTATGCTGGCAATTGTTGTACAGCAAAAAACCCCGGCGCAGACACCGGGGCGAAGAAGCGTTATGAATTATAATAAATGGCTGGTCATTTTGTAGGCTGAGGCTTGAATATGGAAAGTCAAAACGGAGAGCACCGTGACCGCGATGATGGATCTGATATCGTTCCATTGTCCGCTTCCGAGTTCTTTAAAGCAGCCTTTGAGCTTGTCCGTCTGCTCTTCGACGAGCTCCTGCAGGCTCGTTTCCTTCATCGGCGGGTTTGCCTTATGATGAAGATAATCAATCACTTGGGCGCAGCTTTCATAGTAGCTGATCGGGCTGATGACGTCGTCTGATCTGTCTGTGATCGTGTTAAAAGCGATTTTTAATATGCCGCGTATATGTTCGAAGTCATAAATTGATTTTAAATCACGTACAATGAGAAGGATGACAGCTTGTTCAATTGTATATTTTTTGCCGAGTAAGGGGTGGCCGATTAAATCTTTAATATCGCGTTTCACCCAGTTTTGGACGGCGGTTGATTTTAAAGACGTCAGCTCGCACAGATTTCCCAGCTCGACAATCTCGTTAGTTGAAAGCCCGTATTCCTTTTTCTCTTTTTTTCGTTCGAATCTCGTCAGAAATTCAGGGATATGCAGACGGCTTTCCGCTTCATCCAATGTCATATCCGCTGATTGCAATAAGATTTGGAGAGGAGTTGCGTCTCCTTGGCCTTTTAACGCGTAAAGAAGCCGGACCATATCAGTTCGGGTCAGTTTAAACGTGTTCATGGTTCACCTCTGATTGATTACGTGTTCACTTTCTAATATCACTGAGAATTACATTAACATCATACGTCGAAATTGTTGCATTTTCAAACAGATCATTTATAATTTAATTAAATAAGTTCTTTTGATCTTAAAAAAGACGGAGGTAATTATGGCGAAAAGAATATTTCTGTTTATTTTAACGAACCTTTTGGTCATTACGACAATCGGAATTGTGCTTACGATTATTACAAGCGTTACCGGTGTCGGCTCGTATATACAAAATGGCCGCATTGATCTGATGGCATTGCTCGTGTTCAGTCTTGTCGTCGGTTTTGTCGGTTCTTTTATTTCTCTCGGAATGTCCAGATGGATGGCCAAAACGATGATGGGCGTCCGGGTGTTAAATCCGAAGAAACAGTCACTCAGCTATGAAGAACAGCAATTGGTTGACCGTGTGCACAGATTGTCCCGTGCCGCAGGGATGACGAAAATGCCTGAAGTCGGCATTTATCATTCCCCGGAAGTCAATGCTTTTGCGACCGGACCTTCTAAGCGCCGTTCGCTTGTCGCGGTTTCTTCAGGTTTATTGCAGCAGATGGATGATGCTGCGGTGGAAGGGGTTCTTGCCCATGAAGTCGCACACATCACAAACGGTGATATGGTCACGATGACGCTGCTGCAGGGAATCGTCAATACGTTCGTCGTATTCCTTTCCCGAATCGCGGCATGGGTTGCAAGCCGCTTTGTCAAAGAAGACCTCGCACCGGTCGTGCATTTTATCGCGATGATCGTATTTCAGATTATCTTTTCCATTCTCGGCAGTCTTGTCGTCTTCGCCTACTCGCGGCACAGAGAGTTTCACGCTGACCGCGGCGGTGCAGACCTTGCCGGCAAGGATAAAATGATTCACGCTCTGCGTACGCTGAAGTCTTATACAGGACATGTGAATGAAGAAGACCAGACGGCGGTGCAGACGTTAAAAATTAACGGCAAAAAGCATTCGTCACTGTTCTCCACACACCCTGATCTCGATGAGCGTATCCGCAGGCTGGAAGCAAAATAATAAACAAAACCTCTGACAATCGTTTCAGAGGTTTTTTTGTTTAAAGATCGGCAAATTACATAAGGTAATGAAAAATCTTTCTAAAAAGACCTTTAAAAATTCTCCCAATATCATTAGAATAATTACGTACTACATTTGAGAGGCAGAAGGAACTATCTTATGAAATTAAAACTGAAAAAATTCATACAGATCTTGTCGCCTGCACAGCTGATTGCATTATATTATTTTCTTGCTGTGACGGTGGCATTTATTTTGCTAAGTCTGCCGGCCGCCCACAAACAAGGGGCCAGCTGGTCGTTTATAGACGCGCTGTTTACGGCTGTCAGCTCAGTCAGTGTCACCGGTTTAACGGTCGTCAACACGGCTGATACATTCAGCACGGCCGGGATTGTCATTTTGGCTTTCGTGCTTCAATTCGGCGGAATCGGCATTATGACGCTCGGAACATTCGTCTGGCTCATTATGGGCAAACGGATCGGTCTTAGGGAACGGAAGCTCATCATGGTGGATCAGAACCAATCGCAGTTTTCCGGTATCGTCAACCTGATGAAGCAAGTGCTGTTTTTGATTTTATTAATCGAGTTTTTAGGCGGCATCATCTTAGGAACATATTTTTTAACGTATTATGATTCGTTTGAACAGGCGTACTTGCACGGATTCTTTGCGAGTGTCAGCGCCACGACAAACGGCGGTTTTGATATTACGGGAAATTCACTCGTCCCGTTCAGACATGACTATTTCGTGCAGTTTATTACGATGCTTCTGATTATTTTCGGTGCGATCGGTTTTCCGGTGCTCGTAGAAGTAAAGGACTTTTTGTTTTCAAAACAGCGCAGATACTCATTCACGCTGTTTACGAAAATTACGACCGTTACGTTCGGAATGCTCGTTTTGTTCGGAGCCGTGGGCATTTACGCGCTTGAAGCAAGCCATGTTATGAAGGGGAAAAGCTGGCATGATGTTTTATTTTTATGTCTCTTTCAATCAACCGCTACACGAAGCGGCGGGCTTGCGACAATTGATATCAGCCAGCTGTCAGCGCCGACATTATTTTTCATCTGTGCCCTCATGTTTATCGGCGCATCACCGAGCTCGGTCGGCGGCGGAATCCGTACGACGACGTTTGCGCTTAACCTTCTTGCTCTGTTTCATTTTGCCAGAGGGAATAAAGCGGTCAAGGTCTTTAAACGCGAGCTTCATCAGGCTGATGTCATGAAGTCGCTGGTCGTTACGATGATGGCGATTCTGCTCGTGTTCGGGTCGACGCTGATTCTGGCCGTGACGGAGACAAACCAGACGCTGCTCGGACTGCTTTTTGAAGTGTGTTCCGCTTTCGGAACGACCGGCCTGTCGCTCGGGATTACTCCGCATTTAAGCGACATCGGAAAATGTGTGATCATGATTGTGATGTTTATCGGCCGGATCGGCATTTTGACGTTCCTTTATTTGATCGGCCGAAAAGAAATCGAAGCAAATTATCATTATCCGAAGGAAAGAATGATTATCGGCTGACACCGCTTTTCAGAAAGCGGTGTTTTTTTATTGCCGTAAAATGGATGAGTGGAAACAGTTTCTTTGGAGATTCTACTTGTAAAGAGGTGACGTCATTGTTTGCCGTATTTTGGAAGTCGGTAGTTATGATAGCGGTCGGTACCTTTTTATTGCGGATCGCCGGACGGAAATCAATCAGCCAGCTGTCGGTGACCCAAACAGTCATCATGATTTCGATCGGTTCGATTATTATTCAGCCGTTTATTGAACATAATTTATGGGAAACTATTTTCGCGGCGGCGATTTTTATTGCGGTACTGATCCTGATGGAATATTTAGAAATCAAATCAAGCTTTTTTGAGTTTTTATTTTCAGGAAAAACCGTCGCCGTTGTCAGAAACGGAAAAATCATCCCGGAAAACTTAAAAAAAATGCGTTTTACCGAAGACCAGCTGTCAATGAGGATCAGGCAGGAAGGCCTCGGAGACATTCAAGATTTTAAATATGTGCTGCTTGAGCCGAACGGACAGATCGGCTATGAACTCATTGATGAGGCCAAACACGTGACAGTGCGCGACTTAAAAAAAATGCTTAATGAATTCAAAACAGATTTGCTGACAGAAGGAGGAAATCAAATGAAACGCAAAGCAGCGAAGAATGAAGCTTTGACCAACAACAACACACCGACTGAGAGCATGGATAAAAATGCATACAAAACACAATACGACGGTGATCCCGGACTGAGAGGCGCAAACCGCAAATCAAAACACGGCAAACAAGGAGGCGAGTAACATGACGAAAAAAAACCGCCACAGCAAAGACATGCAAAACCATAAAAAGCCGATGGACCCTAAATTGCTTGAAGAAGAGTTTTCAAGCGAGCTCGGTGATTATAACGCCGGAAAATGGATTGAAACGCTTGAACAGACGAAGCCGAAGAAAAAAGAAGACGGCAAAAAATAAAAAATACCTCTTAAGCGATAACGCTTAAGAGGTATTTTATTATTTCGAATAAGCACCGTTTCTTGTTCCTTTCACCGCTTCAAGCAAGCCTGTTATCCGCAGCTCAATAAACGGCTGTGCAGCCGTTTTCACCGCATTGCTGGAGAGAATGGACGTAAGAGCGGCCGTTAACATTAAGAGTATGACTAAATTCTGATAATCAGACAAGTGATCTTCAAGCCCGATCTGCCGCAGCGTTTTTATAATGAATCCATGCAGCAGATACACGTAAAACGTTCTCGTACCCCATTTCGTAAAGAAATAACGCTTTTGCGGAACGAGCGCCAAAAAGCTGAAAGTGGCGGCAAAGGCCAAAACATACCAGCCGATCCGTGACAGACCGCTCAACAGCGACACTGTGCCGAATGTAGAATAAGGCTCCGATCCGAACAGCCACGAGTAATCAAAATCAATGCACCAGCATAAGAGGAAAACAATCCCCAGTACGCCCGCGGCAATCTGCCTGCCCCTTTTAGCCCGAAGTAAATCAAAGTGCTGTTTTTTCAAATAAAACCCGACGAGGAACATCGGAAGAAAGACAAACGTCCGTGAAAGACTCAGCGTGCTGCTGATAAAATCAAGATACCCAATCATGACGGCAAGCCCGCAGCTCACACCAAGCGCCCACATTTTCGGCAGCTTCGTAAAGGGATAAAGCAGCAGATTCCAAAAGAATAAGCTGACTAAAAACCAGAGAGACCATTGCGGATCAATCGGATTGACGCTTGTCATGCTTTCATCCTGAATCAAGTAGTAAAAAACCGAGTAAATGCCCTGAAAAATCAGGTACGGAATAATCAGCTTCACAGCCAGCTTCTTCACATAACCTTTCCGCTTAAAGTTTTTTGCGAAATAGCCGGAAACCAGGATAAAGGCCGGCATATGAAAAGTATAAATGAATTTGTAGAGATGGAGCATAAACTCATTTCCGTTAATAAATGACCGGAGGATATGGCCGAACACCACCAGAAAAATCAAGATAAACTTGGCGTTGTCAAAGTAACTGTCTCGCGATTTTGTCATAGCATCACCTTCTCTTCAAAAATCATCCACTGCATGATTATTTCCTGTTGGTGTTCATTTTAAAATAAAAAACAAAAAATTGAAGGAGGAAAAAAGGGATTGTTAGGATGATGTAACGGGGAGGTAAGGATCGTAGAAAAAGACTTTAACTTGTCATATCATTGAAATTTTCTGAAATGTATAGGGCGAATGAAGGAAGATGAGGTATTTTGTAGAAATATTGAGGGATAGGTTTTTGAAGAAGGAGTGTACTGAATGGCTGAAACTCTGGATTTGCAAACAAACGAGTCGCTGAAAGAGCAGCTGAAGAGGATGAAAGAGGAAAATGACCGCCTGAAGAGTGAATTGAACCGGTATCATGTGATTATGAATAACACGCTTGATGCCATTTTTATATGCCGTAAGGAAATGAAAATCGTCCAGGCGAACGAGGCTGCGGCCCGGATGATGCAGATTGAGGCAGAGAGCCTTATTAACCGCTCCGTCCTGGACTTTTTATATTCCGTGCCTCAGGAAGAACTGAATAAGGCCGTGAAAAGGTTTTTAAAAAAAGGCCATCTGTGGAAAGAGGTGCCGATTAAGCTTGACAGCGGCGCGACGAAATACATTGAATTCCTCGCCAGAGACGGAATTGGGGAGGATTATTTTTTTGTGGTGATGAGGGACATCTCCTCTAAAAAAATATTAGAGCGCGAATTCTCCATGAACGAGCAGCTGTTTAAAGATTTGTTTGACAGGGCTGTCGACGGCATCGTGCTGTTTGATAAGGACGGCGGGTTTATTGATGCGAACCTCTCTTTTTGCAAAAGCTTTGAGATCGGCCAGAATGAATTGTCCCATCTGTCGCTCCGCCATTTTACCGACGGAGAAAACAAAAAGCATCTGAAAGAAATCTGGGAAACCCTCCGCAGAAAAGGAAACGCCAAAGGAGAACTGCCCGTCAAGCTTCGGTCCGGCGAAGAGAAGCTGTTTGAATTTACGATTACGTCCAACTTAATCAGCGGGTTCTACATGTCCATTATGAGAGACATAACAGAGAAACGGCTGATGGAATTGAAACTCTTTAAAAGCGAAGAGCGATTCCGCGAAATTTTTGAAAACGCCATGGACGCGATTGTCATTTGGTCTGATGACGGAAAGATTGCCAAAGCAAACGAATCGGCGTGCCGCATTTTCGAACTGCCGATGGATAAGCTGGTGGAGACGAATTTATGTACGTTTATCGTTGATCCGCAGAAAAAATACAAGCAGATTAAGAAGAAATATGAAAAATACGGGGAAATCCGTGAAGAGATGCTGTTTCAGATGGCAAACGGCCAATACAAAGAGCTTGAGTTCACATCAAAACGAACCATACTTGAAGGTCAGCATTTAACCATTTTAAGAAATGTCAGCGATCGTAAGCGGATGGAAAAAGAATTGCGGGAAAGCGAGCTGAAATTCAGAAAAGTATTCAACGGCTCAATGGACGGCAAGGTCTTATTTGACAACCAATTCCGTATTATTGACGCGAATCCTCTCGCAAGCCGTATACTCGGCATGCCGGATGAGGAGCTGAGAGCGTACACCGTTCCGGATATTCTTTCTTTATTTGATATTGAAAACGCGGGTGTTCCCGCCAGAAAGATTGATTTAGAAGGAATGGATAATGAAATCCCCTTCCTGTTAAGCAGCAGTGACAGCCGCAAACTGGAATTCTCCTTCAAAAGAAATATCATTCAAAATATGAATCTGGCCATCTTTAAAGATGTCACAGAGGCCAAAGAGCTTGAAGAGAGGCTGCGGAAATCCGACACTCTTCATGTTGTAGGGGAGCTGGCGGCGGGCATCGCCCACGAAATCAGAAACCCGATGACGGCGCTGAAAGGGTTCATTCAGCTTCTTCAAGGAAGCATTGAAGGCGAATATTCTCTGTACTTTAACGTCATTACCTCAGAATTAAAACGCATCGAGTCTATCATCACTGAATTTTTAATTTTAGCGAAACCTCAGGCGATATTATATGAAGAAAAAGACGTGACGCAGATTATGAAAGACACGGCTGATCTTTTGAATGCCCAGGCCAATCTTGTCAATGTGCAGATTCATCTGAACCTGACCGGAAACATCCCGCCGATTTACTGTGAACCGAATCAATTAAAACAGGTGTTTATCAATATTTTAAAAAACGCCATTGAAGTCATGCCGGGCGGCGGCAATATCTATGTGACCATCCAGCCTTCTGATCAAGACCACATTTTGATTTCTTTTCAAGATGAAGGAACAGGTATTTCCGAAGACAAATTAAAACGTCTGGGCGAGCCATTTTACACGACAAAAGACAGGGGAACGGGCCTCGGTCTGATGGTCAGCTATAAAATCATCGAAGAACATCAGGGACGCATTCATGTGGAAAGTGAAGAAGGGAAGGGCACGGTTTTTCATTTGACGCTTCCGATCCGGCAGAATACCGAAGAAAGAAGGAGCGGGGAATGATCTGTTTTACAAGTGTAAAAGCGCCGTTTGGAACCGTTATCGTAACAGAGGAAGAGGGCTTTATTACCGGCCTGTTTCTCACCGGGGAAGATTTTCAGGAATGGCAAAAAGACGCGCCCGGCGTAAAGCCGTGCGAAACCGCTTTGCTGTCGGAGGCGAAACAGCAGCTGGCATCATATTTTTCAGGAGAAAGAAAGCAATTCTCTCTGCCTCTGAGACAAAAAGGCACACCCTTTCAGGAAAGGGTATGGAACGCGCTGACGATGATTCCTTACGGAGAATCCCGAAGCTACGGCGATATGGCTGAAGCGATCGGAAAACCGAAAGCGGTGCGCGCCATCGGACAAGCCAATAAACGAAACCGGCTGCCGATTTTTGTCCCGTGCCATCGGGTAATCGGCAAAAACAGCGCCTTAACGGGATACGCGGGCACGAAGACGGATGTAAAAGCGGTGCTGCTGAACATCGAACAAATATCCTATAAAGAAAAATAAAACATATGGCACGTTCCGTTTTTTCGCGTCCGACATATCATTTTATTAAGTGAAAAAAGTTGGTCTGGTGAAAAAGGAGGACGAAGCCTGATGAAAATGAGCCGTCCGCAAAAGATAGCCGGTTATGCAGAGCTGTTTTTTAAAATGCATCTCATTACAGCCGCCCAAAAAGATGAAGTGATTACATTGTGCAGACAAAAAAACCGCTGACATTGCCTGAGGCAACATCATCAGCGGTTTTTCAGCTCAACTGGCAGTCAGCGAATAATTGTTCAATTTCTTCCGTGTAAGAACCGGTCACAATTCCTTTCTCGGTGATTATGCCTGAAATCAGGCTGCCCGGTGTGATGTCAAAGGCCGGATTGAAGACCGGCACATCTTCGGGAGCGGTGCGTATGCCTGAGATCTGTCTGACTTCATCCGGATCTCTTTCTTCAATCGGAATCTGATCGCCGTTTTCAATCTGCAAGTCAAAGGTCGAAAGCGGTGCGGCCACAAAAAACGGAATCTGAAAGGCGTTTGCCAAAATAGCGAGGCCGTACGTTCCGATTTTATTGGCCGTATCTCCGTTTTTAGCAATTCTGTCAGCGCCGACAATGACTGCTGAAATATGTTTTTCCTTCATTGTATGGGCGGCCATGCTGTCCGTAATGAGTGTGACATCAATTCCGCCCTGCATCAGCTCCCACGCCGTCAGCCGTGATCCTTGGAGAACGGGTCTTGTTTCACATGCGTAGATATGAAGGCCGAGGTCTTTTTGTTTCGCTAAGTAAAAGGGAGCAAGCGCCGTACCGTACCGGCTTGTAGCAATCGAGCCCGCATTGCAGATGGTCATGATCTGGTCGCCTTTTTTAAAAAGGTGCAGCGCATTTTGGCCGATCATTCGGCAAGTTTCTTCATCCTCAATCTGAATTTGAATGGCTTCATGAACGAGTGTTGTCTTCGCTTCATTGATTGAAATCGCATCCCTGATGGAATCCGTCAGTCTGTCAAGCGCCCACGCGAGGTTGACGGCAGTGGGCCTCGAACTGTTTAAATACGCTTTGACATCCGCGAACTGACGTCGGAAATCTGAAAGGTCGCGGGCTTCAAATGACTTGGCGGAGAGCGCGAGTCCGAACGCCGCGGTTATACCGATGGCCGGGGCGCCCCTTACTTTCAGCGTGACAATCGCGTCGAATACATCTTCCTTTGTTTCAAGTTCCACATATTCAGTGACGTCGGGAAGCTTTTGCTGATTTAAAATGCGGATGTAGGTTTCTTTCCATTCCACAGAACGGGGGATGGCAAATTCATTGGTCATGCTGCATCATTCCTTTACACGGAGCTTAAATTGGTCCAGAACCTCGGTGATATGCTTCAGTTCTTTTCTGTTTTCGATATAATAGGCGCCGATCTCAAGCGCCAGCTTCTTCCGTTCGATTCGTTTGTCAAACGGAGTGATTTCATCTAAGTCAGCCACATGGGCGAGTCCGATCGTGCGCCGGATCAATTCGCATCCCGCAAAACCGACCGCTTCTTCAAACGCGTTTTTCAGTGTGTCTTCCAGCAGGTGTCTGCGGGAAGGCAGGCAGTCTTTCTCCCATGCTTCACTGAATGTTTTCACAAATGTATCCCATACGGCGGCAGTATGGTCATATAACGGCTGTCTGTCGTCACCGTCGCGGCTGAGGGCGTTTAACAGCAGATTGGCGATAAATTGGCCGATGTCAAACCCGATCGGTCCGAAGAAAGCAAACTCGGGATCAATCACCTTTGTTTCATGTTCATCGGCGAAGATGCTTCCCGTGTGCAGATCGCCGTGAACCAATGTTTCCGCGGAATTCAGAAAGATGGCTTTCAATTCGTCAGCGCCTTCTTTCAGCCGGGAATTGTTCCAAACTTTTTCTGCGTATGGGCGCAGCTCCTCTTCAAAATCGTTTGTCTCATGGTCGAGAAACGGTTCTGTAAACACAAGCCTTTCTGTAATATTGCAAAGCTCAGGATTTGTAAACTGCTTTGCGAGCTGCTGCTTTACTTTCGCATCGAGCGCATAATCGGATGAGTAAAAAAGCGTTTTCCCTAAAAATTCACCGATATGAACCGATAAGTTCGGATAATGCTGCCCTTCCAGCAGCCCTTTTCTTGAAATCTGCAAATGTGAGAGGTCTTCCATTACCGTGACGGCCATTTCAGTATCGGAATAGTAAACGGCCGGAACGAGGTGCGGCACGTGTTCGCCCTGGCGGATGAGGGCGCTGCTTTCGATTCTCGCCCGATCAATTGTAAGCGGCCAGCTTTCACCGACGACTTTCGCGTAAGGAATCGCCTGTTTGATAATCAGTCCTTTTTGGTTTTCTTTATCGTAAACATGGAAGACGTAATTTAAATTGCCGTCGCCGATTTCACGGCATGTCAGAGTGCTTTTGCTTTGGAATAAGCCGAGCTTGACAGCTAACGCGGCGGCGGAGCTTTCTGTTAATTGTTCATAAAGACTTGTTTTAGTTGCTGACATGGATTTACCCTCCAATTATGTAGTGGCAGTAAGAGATCGTGACGGAGAATACGCCCGAAAAAAAAGCCTCCTTCTCTGAAAGAGAAGGAGGCTGAAACAGTGCAGTCCGCCTCTTATCTCTCAGATAACATCTGATGGAATTAGCACCGTGCCTTATGAGACAATCGTCTCGGCGCAAAATGTACGCGCCCCATTTCACAATGGAATTACGGTCGGTTGCTGTTGGGGTCAAAAGGCCAATTCCCTCGCCCAACTCTCGATAAGAGAAAATATATTGATTTGTATCACAATTCGGATTAATCAGTTGATGAAAATATTAGCAGGTGCCGGATATTCTTGTCAACGTTTTTTTGAAAATTAATATAAATCACGCCGCAAGTCTTGGAAAACCGGAATGGTTCCGCGGACGGCCGCGCTTTCTGACACATCAATTTCCGCCCGGACTGAGCCTTCCGTCCGGTCTCCTTCGGCTAAAATCCGGCCCCACGGGTCAATAATCAGGCTGTGGCCGGCAAATTCATTATCGGGATTGGACCCCGTGCAGTTAGAGGCTGCGACAAAACATTGGTTTTCAATTGCTCTGGCGATAAGCAGGCTTCGCCAATGATCAAGGCGGGGCAGAGGCCATTCCGCAGAGATAAACAGGACATTCGCGCCCTGGGACGTATGCTTTCTGATCCATTCGGGGAAACGGATATCATAGCAGATCAGCCCGGCGCACTTGACACCGTCAAGCTCAAAGGAACCGTCGCTGTTTCCTGCTGACAAGTAAAGGTGTTCATCCATCAGCTGAAACAGATGGGCTTTCTGATACCGCTTCACGATCTGTCCGCTGTTATCGGCGATGTACATGGTGTTATAGACATCTTCGCCTTCTTTGACCGCAAAAGATCCGGCAACGAGGTGTACGTTGTATGTTTTTGCCGTTTCTTTAAGCCACTGTTTCGAAACTTTGCCGTTTTCATCCGCCAGCTGGTCTAGCCGTGTGAGATCATAGCCGGTCGTCCACAACTCAGGAAGCACGATTACATCCGCATGGCGGCTTTCTTGCTCAATCAAAGATTCTGCTTTTTTAAAATTTTCTGAAGGATTTCCGTATGAAATATCAAATTGCAAACAGGAAACGGTCCATTTCATTTTTTAACACCTCAAGTTTCTCTTTACTTTTTTTATTTAACCATATATGATGATGGACTATCATTTCAAGACATTTTTAGAAGGTGAAAAATATGAACTTTGAAATCTCAGATGTACTCAAACAGCTGCCGGAACAATTTTTCGCATCATTGGTGCAAAAAGTGAATCAAAAGCTGAAAGAAGGCAGAGACGTCATCAATTTAGGGCAGGGAAACCCTGATCAGCCGACGCCTCAGCATATCGTTGAAGAAATGAAGCGTGCCGTCGAAAGGCCGGAAAATCATAAATACTCCTCATTCCGGGGCGCTTACAGCTTCAAAAAAGCAGCCGCTGCATTTTATGAAAGGGAGTACGGGGTCACGCTTGATCCGGAAACGGAAGTCGCCGTGCTGTTCGGAGGCAAGGCGGGACTTGTTGAGCTTCCGCAATGTCTTTTAAACCCGGGAGATACCATTCTGGTGCCTGATCCCGGATATCCTGATTACTGGTCGGGCGTCGCCCTTGCGAAAGCGAAAATGGAAATGATGCCGCTGACGGAAGAAAGAGGGTTTCTCCCTGATTACAGCGTAATTCCTGAAAAGGTGCGGAGCGAGGCGAAGATGCTGTATCTCAATTATCCGAATAATCCGACCGGCGCTGTGGCGACTGAGGCGTTTTTTGAGGAGACGGTCGGTTTTGCGGAACAAAACGGCATTTGTGTCGTTCATGATTTCGCGTACGGAGCCGTCGGTTTTGACGGGCATAAACCGCTGAGCTTTTTGCAGACGGAAGGCGCAAAAGAGACGGGAATCGAAATCTATACCTTGTCCAAAACGTATAATATGGCGGGCTGGCGGGTCGGATTTGCCGTCGGAAACGCTTCTGTTATCGAAGCGATCAACCTTTATCAGGATCATATGTTTGTCAGCCTGTTTCCCGCGGCGCAGCAGGCGGCGGCAGCCGCTCTTTTAGCGGATCAGGCATGCGTCGCAGCGCAAAATGACAGATATGAATCAAGACGCAATGCATGGATTAAAGCCTGCCGCGGTATCGGCTGGGATGTGACGGCTCCGGCGGGCTCCTTTTTTGCATGGCTCCCTGTGCCCGACGGTTATACGTCACAGTCGTTTTCAGATCTGCTGCTCGAGAAAGCGGATGTCGCCGTCGCTGCCGGAAACGGGTTCGGAAAATGGGGGGAAGGCTATATAAGAGTCGGTCTTCTGACAAGTGAAGAAAGACTTAAAGAAGCTGCGGAACGGATCGGGAAACTGAATCTTTTCACCTGAAAAAGCATTGACATATCAGGATAACAATGCGATAATTCAAAATACTTTATAAAATCATTATTCTTATCAAGAGCAGGCAGAGGGACGAGCCCGATGAAGCCCGGCAACCGACTGATAAAGCACGGTGCTAATTCTTGCAGCAGGAGCTGAGAGATAAGATTCGGACATAACACGAAGCCTCTTTCTGCTCATACGGAAGAGGTTTTTTTATGTTTTGTGAAAGAAAGAGAGGCGTTCACGCATGAGCGAAGTATTGGCAACATATCTTCTGACAAACACAACGGACAGTGAAAAGCGGGCGGAACAGATTGCGGCGGGGCTGACGGTAGGCTCCTGGACTGACCTGCCCCTGGTGAAGCAGGAACAGCTCAGAAAACATAAAGGCCGGGTCGTAAAAGTTGAGGAGAAAGAAGGAACCTCAGAAAACGAAACACAATCCGTCATCACTATCGCCTATCCTGAGGCGAACTTTTCAAGAGATATTCCGGCCGTCCTGACGACGGTATTCGGAAAGCTGTCACTGGACGGAAAAATAAAATTGACTGATCTTGAATTTTCCGAAGGGTTTAAACGCTCCCTTCCCGGGCCGAAATTCGGTATATACGGCATCCGCAAACTGCTGGGCGAATTTGAAAGACCGCTTCTGATGAGCATATTTAAAGGCGTGATCGGACGGGATCTCGCCGACATTAAAGAACAGCTCAGACAGCAGGCGCTCGGCGGCGTGGATCTGATTAAAGATGACGAAATTTTCTTTGAAAATGAACTGGCTCCGTTTGAAACCCGCATTATCGCAGGAAAACAAGTCCTGAAGGAAACCCGGGAGGAGACGGGGCATAAAACGCTGTATGCCGTAAACCTTACGGGAAGGACCGCTGAACTGCGGGATAAAGCGAGGCGCGCGGCAGAACTCGGGGCGGACGCGCTTTTATTGAATGTGTTCGCTTACGGTTTAGATGTGATGCAGAGCCTTGCCGAAGACAGGGAAATCCCGCTTCCGATCATGGCGCATCCGGCAGTCAGCGGCGCGTTCACATCATCTCCCGTTTACGGCTTGTCGCATGCGCTTTTGCTCGGCAAGCTGAACCGCTATTGCGGCGCTGATTTCAGCTTATTTCCGTCACCTTACGGATCCGTTGCTCTTCCGAAGGAGTCCGCGCTTGCAATCCATGATGAATGTGTAAAAGACGATGTCTTTCATCCGTCGTTTGCCGTCCCGTCAGCAGGCATTCACCCCGGTATGGTGCCATTGTTGATGCGCGATTTCGGCATCGATCACATCATCAATGCCGGCGGTGGCATTCACGGCCATCCGAAAGGAGCCGAGGGCGGCGGAAAAGCGTTCCGCGCCATCATTGATGCGGTGCTTGAAGCGCAGCCGATTGAAGAAAAAGCCGCGTCGTGCAAAGATCTTCAGCTCGCATTAGACAAATGGGGAAGGGTGGAAGCCGTATGACCCGCACACCGCTGATTATTTGTGATTTCGACGGCACGGTCACCATGAACGACAACATTGTCAGCATGATGAAAGAATTCGCGCCTCCTGAGTGGCTTGAATTAAAAGACGGTGTTCTGTCTAAAAGCATATCAATCCAAGAAGGGGTCGGCCGGATGTTCGGACTGCTGCCGAGCAGCTTAAAAGAAGAACTGACCGGCTTTATTCTGAAGGATGCGAAAATACGGGACGGCTTTTTGGATTTTGTCTCGTTTGTCCGGTCAAACGGCCTCCCGTTTTATATCGTAAGCGGAGGAATGGACTTTTTTGTGCATCCGCTTTTGGAAGGGATCGTAGAAAAGGAGCGGATTTTCTGCAATCATGCATCCTTTGACAATGAATATATTCATATAGACTGGCCGCACGCCTGTGACGGAGGCTGCACCAATCAATGCGGCTGCTGCAAACCGTCAGTCATCCGGAAGCTGTCCGATCAGCAGAAATTTCTCATTATGATCGGTGATTCGGTCACGGATGTCGAGGCTGCAAAGTTATCCGATATGTGTTTTGCGAGAGATTATCTTTTGACTGAATGCAAAGAACTCGGCCTCCGGCATCTGCCTTTTCAAGATTTTCATGAGGTGAGAACAGGCATTGAAAACATCGGGGAGGTGCAGGCATGGCTGCAAAAGAAGAACGCTGGCGCGAACTTGCCGAGGTAAAGCGCGAGCTGGCCGAAAGAGACTGGTTCCCGGCAACGAGCGGGAATCTTTCCATCAAAGTATCCGACGCGCCGCTGACTTTCCTCGTTACGGCGAGCGGAAAAGACAAACGAAAAGAAACAGACGAAGATTTTCTCTTAATCGATGAGAACGGGAAGCCCGCTGAGACCGGCCATTCTTTAAAACCTTCAGCGGAAACGCTTCTCCATACTTACTTATACCAAAAGACAGACGCAGGCTGCTGTCTGCATGTCCATACCGTCAATAATAATGTCATCTCAGAGCTTTACGGGGATGAAAAACAAATCACTTTTCAGGGGCAGGAGATGATTAAGGCGCTCGGATTATGGGAGGAAAACGCGTCCGTGACCGTTCCGATCATTGACAACCCGGCGCACATCCCGGCATTAGCCGAAAGCTTCGCGCACCATGCGGACGCCGGCTCAGGCGCGGTGTTAATCCGCAATCACGGCATTACGGCATGGGGGCGGACCGCATTTGAAGCGAAAAGGGTGCTGGAAGCCTATGAATTTTTATTCAGCTGCCACCTCAAGCTTCTGTCACTTCGGCCGCAGCTAGTAAAATAAAAGGAGGAATAGAAAATGGCGACCATCAGAATTCATGACGAAAAGAATACGCTCATTGAAAAACAGGAAGAAGTAGCGCGCTTCTTAGACGAACAAGAGGTGATCTATGAGCAGTGGAACATTGAAAAACTTCCGTCTGAGCTTTCGGAGAAATACAATCTGACAGAAGATGAAAAAGAAAGGATTCTCGCAGTGTTTGACAAGGAGATTCAGGATATTTCAGCCCGGCGCGGATATCAGTCTCAGGATGTCATTTCTTTATCAGATACCACGCCGAATCTTGATGAATTATTAAAAAATTTCCAAAGAGAACATCACCACACGGATGATGAAGTCCGCTTTATCGTCAGCGGACACGGCATCTTCGTCATTCAAGGCAAAGACGGCACATTTTTCGACGTCCGTTTAAATCCGGGAGATTTGATTTCAGTTCCGGAGAACATCCGCCACTACTTTACGCTTCAGGAAGACCGCCGGGTCGTCGCAATCCGAATTTTCGTGACGACAGAGGGCTGGGTGCCGATTTACGAAAATGAAAGTGTGCAAAACTGATAGACGCCCGAACCTCTCATGCCCCCGCCGGCATGAGAGGTTTTTTATTGTAATATAAAGTCAGCTGTGGCTGTTTTTTAAATCTTGAATATGCCGCATTCTGTTTATATCATTACCTGAATGGGTATTATTCTCGTATTCATGCTAAAGATTCCAATATGAAATGAAAAAATAAGTTATTTAGTAAAAAAATGTTTACAAATAAAGTATAATCTGTAATAATGCTCAATAACCCAATCAAACTTGTTTCCTATTCTTTTAGCGGTGAGGGGTGAAGTGAATGGGCAGTTATTCTGAACAAGAAAAATTGCTTGTATCTATTGATAAAAAAAGAAAAATGATGATAGATGCGGCTAACAGGCAAGGGTTTACAGGATATGACACGATCAGGCACAGCCAGGAACTGGACTGTCTGATGAACGCGTATCAGCAGCTGGTAAACCGTGATCGTACACATCACCAAGGAATACAGGGCCTTGTGAAGAAAATAGGCTTGTTCTCCCGCGGTGACGTCATGCCTGCATATGAAGCAAACAAATGATTGATGATAAAACAGATAACGAAGACTGAATGCGCTTCCTGATCAAGCGCCGCATCCGAAAGATGACCGCGTACAGTCAGCAGATTTTTCCGCTGGCACGGCTCACGAAGCGCCTCGTACTATCTGCCGGCTATGATGCCGTTCCTCTGGTATATCCTCTTACACATATTCTTCTTTAAATAAAAAACACCCCGATCCAGGGTGTTTTTTTCATCGTGAAGCGGCAGGGAGGGTAATGGTGACCTCTGTCCCCTTATCGACTTCGCTTTGAATGTCAATCGAACCGCCGTACATCAGCATGATTCGTTTACATACGACAAGGCCGAGGCCGGTGCCTTTTTCCTTTGACGTTACAAACGGAAGAAAAATGTGTTCAAGCATATCTTCAGAAATGCCCATTCCGTTGTCGGCCACCTTAATGACTGCTTTATGGTCGCGGGCTTCTAAATAGATGGACAGCCGGCCGCCTTCCTGCATGGATTCCAGTGCGTTTTTTGCGACATTTAAAATCACCTGTTTAATATGGTCTTTCGTACAGTTGACCTTGAGCGGCCGATTGACGAGAATCTCCACATTCACTTCCACATTATACAGATTCCCTTCAGAATAAATAATCGGCATAATCTCATCAAGAATATCCTGCAGCGAGTTCACTTCCAACCGTTCAGCAGTAGGTTTACCGAGCACTAAAAACTCACTGACAATCTGATTGATCCGTTTAATCTCCTGCTCAATAATTGAGAAATACAGCTGATCTTCCTCCGATTTGTATTTTTTCTGCAAAAGCTGAATGAAGCCGCTGATCCCTGTAAGCGGGTTGCGGATTTCATGGGCGGTGCTGGCGGCAAGCGTTCCGATCAGCTCCAATTTCTGCGCTTCATTTTGAGCGCGCTCCAGCTGGGTCTTGCGCTTAAGCAGATAATATTGAACGAGGATGAACAGAATATTCAGCAGCACGGCAATACTGGACATCGGCAGCAGCACGCTTTTGGTCAGCTCGTTCAGCTCAACCGGTTTCGGATAAACATTGATATTCCAATTAATATCATCCAGATAGCCGCTGACCGGTTGCACCCCTTCTGATTGATCAGCCCGTCCGCTGGCAAATATCACTTTATTCTGATTGGTTGCCTTGACATAAACGTCAGGGCTCAGCATATTGATCATATTTCTCAAATAATCGACTTGAATGGCGGCTACTAAATAATCCGTGACTTCCCGTTTTGCGTCTAACACCGGCACGCAGATCGTGAAGATGCGCTGGCCTGTAATTCTGCTGGAGTAGTCATTTGTGATAACCGTTTTTTTCGTCTTTTTCGCCTTCGTAAAATACGGTCTGTCGGCCAAATTCACCTTTGATTTCAGATCAGTCGTGCTTGCGATGACATCACCTTTGGAATTCAGCATATACAGACCGCTGAATCTGGGTTCATCCTCAAAAGCCTGATCGAGAATATCAATGATCTTTTCTTCATTGACAGGCTTATCGACAGCGATCGCAAGTGTTGTCATCCGGGCTTTTGTTTCACCGATTAAATAATTGAGCTTATTGCGGTGAAGGTTGAGCATCATACTGGCTTCCTGTATGTGTTTATCGGCTATTTTCTGCTTTTCTTTTTCATAAATGAAAAAGCTGATAATAAGTGCCGGGATGATCACCAATATGAGATAAAGTTTGATCTTTCCCCGGGCACCTTTAAATGTATTCACTCTGCATCGCTCCAACATTACACTTGAATAGAGGTATTATATCATTTTTATACTTCTTTAATAAGAAAAAATAACCAAAATGATAGAAAAACAAATTATTTTATTAAGGCCAGACAAAAAGAAGAGAAATTTTGGAAACATTTTTGTTGACATTTTTCATTTTGTTTATTAATGTTTCTCTGTAACGGTTTCTTTTGTAAAAGGATGATTGAATGTATGACGGATAAAACAGAAAACTCATTGAAATTATTTATTGTACTGTCACGTGCGTACCGATCTATTAACGACCATATGAATAAACATATTCATAAGCACGGTCTGAACCCGACGGAATTTGCGGTGCTTGAGCTGCTGTACCACAAAGGCAACCAGCCGCTTCAGCAGATCGGCGACAAAATTTTATTAGCGAGCGGAAGTATTACATACGTTGTTGACAAATTAGAGAAAAAAGAACTTCTCATCAGAAAAGCCTCGCCGACTGACAGAAGAGTGACTTTCGCACAAATTTCCGAAAAGGGAATCCGTCTTTTGGACGATATTTTCCCTAATCATGCTGAAGAAATTAAAGAAATGATCAGTGTGCTGAGTGATGAAGAGATAGAAATGTGTACGGAAATGCTGAAAAGAGTGGGGTTAAACGCTAAACATTTTCATCAGAAATAAAAAAAGGAAGCCGTTTGAAAGGCTTCCTTTTTTATATTACTGATTTTGGTCAGTCGCGGCGTTTCTAGGCTGTATCAATACCTCGACGCGCCTGTTTTTGCTGCGCCCTTCAGCGGTTTTGTTCGACACGGCCGGTTTATACTCTCCGAAACCTTTGGCGCTGAATACTTTTGCGTCAAGTTTCGGGTTTTCCGTGAGAATAGCCATGAAGTTGACGGCCCGCATGACGCTTAAATGCCAGTTAGATTGATATTGTGAGTTTTTAATCGGCACATTGTCCGTATGTCCGCTGATGATAATGTTCCTCGGCGGATTCAGCACAAGGAGATTCGAGATTTCCTTGGCAAGCGGAATATCTTCCTGACGGATATCCGCCCGTCCGGAATCAAAAAAGATACTGTCTTTAATGGTAATTAAGAGCCCTTCTTTAGTCATCTTTGTTTCCAGCTGAGTTTCAAGCTTTTTGTTTTTTATAAATTGATTGACTTGCTTTTGCACGCCTTCAAGTTCTTCGCGGTCGGCTGCTTCTCTTTCTTTCTTTTTCTGTTCTTTATCTTTTTCCTTGTCTTTTTTTAACTGATCAATGCCGTCTTTTTCGTTTTCAGGAGGGGTGACGCTTGAATATTCAAGAACACCCGTGCCTCCGGTAAACACGGCGTTAAATGATTTAGACAGCATTTGGAATTTCGCCGCATCGACCGAGCTCATGGCGAACAATACAATGAACAGAGCCAAAAGAAGGGTGAGCAAATCCGCATACGGGATCAGCCAAGACTCATCCACATGCTCGTCATCATGCTTCTTCTTCTTTTTTCTCGCCATTGTTTGCCTCTCCTTCTTGTTCAGCGACTTTTGCGCGTTCATTCGCAGGAAGATACATGAGAAGTTTTTGTTCGATCACTTTCGGGGCCTGTCCTTCAAGCACTGACAGAACGCCTTCGATCATGATTTCACGCAGTTTGACTTCCTGCTTTGATTTGCGTTTCAGTTTGTTGGCGAAGGGATGCCAAAGTACATACCCTGTGAAAATCCCGAGAAGGGTGGCGACAAACGCCGCACTGATGGCATGTCCGAGCGCCTCGGTATTGTTCATGTTGGAAAGAGCGGCGATAAGGCCGATGACCGCACCCAAAACGCCGAGTGTCGGCGCATATGTGCCGGCTTGTGTAAAGATGGCTGCGCCGGCCTGGTGTCTGTCTTCCATCGCTTCAACTTCCTCAGTCATAATATCTCTGATAAATTCTGCGCTTTGTCCGTCAACCGCCATGCTCAGGCCGTTTTTCAAAAATGCGTCATCCACGTCTTCAATGCTTGCTTCTAATGCGAGCAGACCTTCACGTCTGGCGATTTGCGCCCATTGAGAGAACATAGGAATTAATTGCGCAATTGTCAGCTGTTTGTTTTCTTTAAACAGCACTTTAAAAAGGGCAGGCACTTTTTTGATTTCTTTTCCGGGGAATGCGATGATCACCGCAGAAATCGTACCGAACAAAATAATCAGAATAGCTGCCGGGTTAGCGAGTGCGCTTAAGCTGACCCCTTTCAGCACCATGCCCACGCTTAAAGCAATCACGGCGAGGATGATACCGATAATCGATGTTTTATCCATAGTTTTCACCAAATCCTTTATACTAGCTTTCTATGGTTAATATCGGTGGCAGTGCATGGAACTTTAGGGTGATTGAGAAATTGTTCCCGAATTCTTCACAGTTTCTCTCTTCCGGCATGGAGAAATAACAAAAAAGCGGCTCCCCGCGAGGAGGGAACCGCTTTTTTGTTATTGTGCCCGGACTTTGATGCCGTCCTCTTCCATTACGACATGGAAGGCTTTGATTTCGTTGTCATCCAATAGAAGATCTGTCATTTCGTCCTCGATCAATTCTTGGATGGTTCTTCTGAGCGGGCGTGCTCCGAAAGCGGGGTGGTAGCCGATTTCAGCGATTTTTTCTTTCGCATCATCGGTGACGCTCAGGCTGATGCCGCGCTCTTTTAATGTGTCTTCAAGCTCTGTGAGAAGCAGGCTGACGATTTTCACGAGATGTTCTTTTTTTAGGGATTGGAATTCAATAATGCTGTCAAACCGGTTTAAAAACTCCGGTTTGAAGAACGCGCTCAGTGAATCAATCAGCGTTTGTTCTTCCATGACGCTCTCTTCAGATTGGAATCCGACTTTCACCTGTTTTTCGCCGGTTCCAGCGTTGCTAGTCATAATCAAAACGGTATCTTTGAAGCTGACCGTTCTGCCCTGGCTGTCTGTCAGACGTCCGTCCTCCATAATCTGCAGAAACATATGCTGGACATCAGGGTGGGCTTTTTCAATCTCATCGAGCAGCACGATGCTGTACGGATTGCGGCGCACTTTTTCCGTTAATTGACCGGCTTCATCGTGTCCGACATATCCCGGCGGTGAACCGATAATTTTTGATACGGCGTGTTTTTCCATGTATTCACTCATATCGAGACGGATAATGGAATCTTTTGTACCGAACAGTTCATCTGCGAGTGTCTTTGATAACTCGGTTTTTCCGACTCCGGTCGGTCCGACAAAGAGGAAGGAGCCGACAGGTCTGTTTTTGGATTTTAAGCCGGCGCGGCTTCGTCTGACCGCTTTCGCCACTTTTTTCACGGCTTTTTCCTGACCGATGACACGCTGATGAAGATGCTCTTCAAGTTCCTTCATTTTGACTTGTTCATCAGCCTGGAGTTTTCCGACCGGAATGCCTGTTTTCTGTTCAATGATGGCTTGAATATGCTCCGCCCCGATTTCAGGTGAAGAGGTCGGTGTTTCATGCGCCAGCTGCTTTTCCAATGCCGCTTCTTCATCACGCAGTTTCGCGGCAAGCTCATAATTTTCTTCATGAAGCGCTTTTGTTTTCTCCGCGTCAATTGCTTTGAGTCTCTCAGCCGCATCTTCTTCATTTACGGTATCAAGCTCCAGGTTCGCCTTAGAGCCGGCTTCATCTAATAAGTCGATCGCCTTATCCGGCAGGTGGCGGTCCTGAATGTAACGGGATGAAAGCGTAACACAGGCGTTTATCGCTTCATTGCTGAATGTGACGCCGTGATATTTCTCGTATTTATCTTTAATGCCTTCCAGAATGCTGATGGCTTGTTCTATTGTAGGCTCGTGAACCATGACAGGCTGGAAGCGTCTTTCAAGCGCCGCATCTTTTTCAATCTGGCGGTACTCTTTCAGCGTTGTCGCCCCGATGACCTGCAGCTCGCCTCTGGCAAGCGCCGGTTTCAGGATGTTCCCGGCATCCATTGATCCCTCGGCAGAGCCGGCGCCTACGAGAAGGTGAATCTCATCAATGAACAAGATGACATTTTTCCGTTCTTTTAATTCGTTCATTAATTGTTTCATTCTTTCTTCAAACTGGCCTCTGATCCCTGTATTGGCGACGAGAGAAGCGACGTCAAGCAGGTAAAGCTCTTTGTTTTTCAATTTGTTCGGCACATCGCCTTCAGCGATTTTAAGCGCGAGGCCTTCTGCAATAGCCGTTTTACCGACGCCCGGTTCACCGATCAGCACCGGATTGTTTTTATTCCGGCGGTTCAAAATTTCAATTACGCGCGCCACTTCATTATCGCGGCCGATCACAGGGTCAATCAGACCTGCTTTTGCGCCGTTTGTGACGTTTTGAGCGAGCTCGTCGAGCAGGCCTTTTTCAGGGCCGGCCTGCTGTTTATTTTGATTGGGAGCGAAACCTTGCTCAAACGGGAATCCGAATGATTGCGGCCCCATGCTCATAGACGGTTTTCGGGTTAATTCTGTATAACATGTTTCACATAAAACGAATTGTTTTTGAATGGAATTGACTTGCATGTTCAGGCGAATCGTCGCCTCGTTTTTCTGACAATGTTGACAACGCATTTGCCAAAACCTCCTCGAAAAATGTTTGATCATCTTTGACCAAATGGGTTAGAAAATAAGGCCGAAACTTTGACCTTCTTTGATTATTAGTATACTCTGACCTTCTTTGACTTTCAAGTATTTTGTTTCAAACCCCGAAAAATAAATGTTTACAGCATGATAAGTGATATTCGTGAGGTTTGATTATTTTTGACCAATATAGTCGGAAAGGAAATGAAATGCTTTGACCTTTCTTGATGAAGAGTATACGCCGGCCCTTTTTTTCTTTCAATATTTTTGCTTAGAGGAGAGAGCTGAATCTGTTTTTTCCGGGGAAGGACGATTTGTTCGTCTTTTCGGGAGACTTGTCTCATAAGCATATATAAAGGCCTGGACAAATCTGCGCTTAGCCGGAGGGTGAAATGGGACAAACAAAAGGTTCTGCAAGTCAGCTTGCATTTGTATACGTAGGCACGGTTGTAGGAGCCGGTTTTGCCACGGGACGGGAAATCGTTGAGTTTTTTCTGAAGTTCGGCTGGATCGGTCTGTTCGGTATCGTGGTAAGCGGTCTGATGTTTACATATTTAGGCGCCAAAATCATGATTATTTCCAAACGGATTCATGCAGCATCTTATCAGGAATTGAACACATATTTATTCGGCCAGTCCATCGGCCGCGCCGTGAACATGTTTATGATGTTTATATTGCTGGGAGTGACCTCTGTCATGCTGTCCGGAGCTGGAGCGCTATTTCATGAACAGCTTGGCTGGCCCGCACAAGCGGGGATCCTTCTGACGATCGTACTGAGCCTTGCCGTCATGACAAGCGGTGTTAAAGGTGTGTTCGGCGTCAATATATTGGTGGTGCCGCTTTTAATTTCTTTCTCTTTTATCGTGACAGCTGATTCATTTGTATTTACAAGCACGAGAAACGCGGACGAATGGGTATGGCCTGACAAGTGGAACTGGCTTTTGTCCGCCGTCTCTTACGGCGCGTTAAATTTATCGCTCGCCCAAGCCGTCCTTGTGCCGCTTGCGAACGAAATGTCTTCAGAGAAGGTGATCAGAAGGGGAGCTTATATAGGCGGCGTTCTGTTGACACTGGTGCTTGCCGCGAGCTTTTTATCATTATCGGTGCTGCCGGATGTGCTGGAGTTTGACATTCCGATGGCTCAAGTTGTCTATTCGTATTCGCGTTCGCTTCATATCATTTATTTGTTTATTATTTTCGGGGAAGTGTTTACGTCGGTTATCGGCAATTTATACGGATTGGAAAAACAATTAAACAGTTTTCTTCATATAAAAAGTACATATATTTACGGCGGCATTTTGGCGTTTGCTTTCATTATCAGCCAAATCGGTTACGGGCAGCTGATTTCCACCGTTTATCCGGTGTTTGGGTATGTGAGTCTCGCTTTCATCGGCGCATTGATTTGCAAAAAAATCCCGAAAGAAAAATAAGGATATAAGGAAAATGTCTGTATTTTTTGGGAATTCCCCTTCTTTTTTCCTGCCATTTCTGTATAATGAATTGGGAAATGATGGGGAGGAGTAAGAGATGAAGGATCGACGTGTATTATTGGGATTTATTTTTATTTGTATCGGCATTGCGTTTTTTTTACAGAAGGCGGGAGTTATACATATATCCGCAGGTTCGGCGTGGCCGTTTCTTTTCATTATAATGTCCGCAGGATTTCACGCCGGATTTATTTTTGCGAAAAAAACGCCTGAACAGGCGGGACTGCTCGTTCCCGGCGGTATGTTTCTTGTGCTGGGCTGCCTGTTTTGTTTTGAGACCGCAACGGGATGGACGTATTCAGGCGTGACGTGGCCTGTTTATATATGGGCGCCTGCTCTCGGTCTGTTTGAGCTGTGGTATTTCGGCGGGAGAAAGATCGGCGTATTGATTCCTGCTTTCATCCTGACAGCCGCGGGAGCACTATGCTTTGCCGGTATGCTGATGACGGGGCTGTGGCCGCTTTTGATCATCGCAGCCGGGCTTTTGTTTCACGCCGCTGCCTTTATGCAGCCGAAAAAAAGATCGGGCCTTCTTATTCCGGGCGGCATTTTGCTTGTGACGGGCGGCTTGTTATGGTTTGAAACGCTGACGGATTGGACATACGCAAATGTGACATCGCCTGTCTACCTCTTTGCCGTTGCGTTCGGGCTGTTTGAAGCCTGGCTGTTCGGCAGAAGGCAAAGAGGGCTTTTGACTGCTGCTGCGGTTCTGTGCGCCGCGGGCATTTTCGGCATATTCACCAATGCAAATGAAGTCATCAGCGAACGCGGCTGGCCCGTTCTCATTCTGTTGCTGGGCGCCGCTTTTCACATTCCGATTTTCGGCCCGAAACCTGTCAAAAACGCGGGGCTTCTCGTACCGGGCGGCATCTTATTGATTACGGGGTTCTTGTTTGTCTTTGAAACGGCAACCAATTGGTTCTACTCCGATGTGACATGGCCTGTTTACCTGTTGGCAACGGCATTCGGTTTATTTGAGCTGTGGCTGTTCGGCGGGAAACAGAAGGCGCTGCTCATCCCGGTTGCGGTGCTGACCTTGACAGCACTTTGCTTTATGATGACGTATCAGCCGATCATTCCGGTTTCTGTTTTCTGGCCTGCTTTATTTGTTCTGATCGGGATTGCGCTGATGGTATTTCCGGGGAAAAAACGCGGGGCTTAAATCCGCTTTTGCAGCCTGACACAGGTTTCAGGCTGTTTTTTTATTGTCACGGGAAACAATATTATGGTATGATAGCAAAAGTGAAAAAAAGAAGAAAATCCGTATTGATGCGGGAGAGGTTCTAGCTACACCCTCTATAAAAAACTAAGGACGAGCTGTATCCTTGGATACGGTTTTTTTATGTTTTTTAGGGCGCCTTCTCCGAAAAAGGCGCTTTTTTTATGGAATGATAGATAAGGGAGAGAAAGACATGAAAAAAGAAAAAGCAGTTGTGGTGTTCAGCGGAGGCCAAGACAGCACGACTTGTTTATTATGGGCTTTGCAAAACTTTGAAGAAGTGGAAACTGTTACATTCCATTATAATCAGCGTCACCAAGAAGAAATCGATGTGGCAAAATCGATTGCCGAAAAGCTCGGTGTCAAAAACCACTTGCTTGATATGTCTCTTTTAAATCAGCTTGCGCCGAATGCGCTGACAAGAGATGATATCGAAATTGAAGCGAAGGACGGGGAATTGCCGACAACCTTTGTACCGGGACGCAACCTTGTATTTTTATCCTTTGCATCGATTCTTGCATATCAAATCGGTGCGCGCCACATTATCACCGGTGTTTGCGAGACTGATTTCAGCGGCTACCCGGACTGCCGTGACGAGTTTGTCAAATCCTGCAATGTCACCGTCAATTTGGCGATGGAAAAGCCGTTCGTCATTCATACGCCGCTTATGTGGCTGAACAAAGCAGAAACGTGGAAACTTGCGGATGAGCTCGGCGCGCTTGATTTTGTAAAGAATAACACACTGACTTGCTATAACGGCATCATTGCGGACGGATGCGGCGAATGCCCGGCATGTCTGCTCCGTAATAAAGGATATGATGAATATATGAAAATGAAAGGAGAGCGGAACTAATTGCTTTCTCAAATTTACCCGCAGGTTCAGCATCCTTATTCGTTTGAGTTGAATAAGGATATGCACATTTCAGCCGCGCACTTTATTCCCCGCGAAAGCGCAGGAGCGTGCAGCAGAGTCCACGGGCACACGTATACAGTAAATATTACAGTTGCGGGGGATGAACTGGACGATTCAGGCTTTCTCGTGAATTTCAGCGTGCTGAAGAAATTGGTGCACGGCGCTTATGACCATACATTGCTGAATGACCATGAGGAATTTTCTGAAGATGACAGATATTCACTGCCGACGACCGAGGTCGTGGCCAAAACGATTTATGATAAGGTGCAGTCCTACCTCGAAACACTGGAGAATCAGCCGGTCTGCGTGCAGGTTTTTGTCAGGGAAACCCCGACAAGCTATTGCGTATACCGCCCGAAAAAAGGTGATAGGAATGGCTAAAGGAATTCCGGTATTAGAAATTTTCGGACCGACGATACAAGGGGAGGGCATGGTTATCGGCCAGAAAACCATGTTCGTCCGCACGGCGGGCTGCGACTACTCCTGCAGCTGGTGCGACTCCGCTTTTACATGGGACGGCTCAGCCAAAAAAGATATCCGCTGGATGACAGCGGAAGACATTTACCGCGAGCTGAGAGAAATCGGCGGAGACGCCTTTTCTCATGTCACCATCTCAGGAGGAAACCCGGCGCTGTTAAAGCAGCTTGACGCGCTGATTCTGCTGCTGAAAGAGCACGGGGTGCGCGCCGCTTTAGAAACGCAGGGAACGGTCTATCAGGATTGGTTCACAATGATTAACGACCTGACGATTTCACCGAAGCCGCCAAGTTCGGGGATGACAACCGATTTTGCAAAGCTCGATCACATTGTGTCTTCGCTTGATGCGGCAGAAAGGCTTAACGCGGTCAGCTTAAAGGTCGTCATTTTTAATGATGAAGATCTGCAATTCGCGAAAACCGTGCACAAGCGGTATCCGAATATTCCGTTTTACCTTCAGGTCGGAAACGATAACGTCCATACGACGGACGACCGGGCATTGATCGCACATCTGCTCGGAAAATACGAAACACTTGTTGATAAGGTTTCTGCCGATTCGGATCTGAATCTCGTCAGAGTCCTGCCTCAGCTGCATACATTGCTTTGGGGCAATAAACGGGGAGTTTAATAGAAAGGGAGATTTATATGACAAGAAAAGAATCAGAATTAGAAGGAGTTACGCTCCTGGGGAATCAAGGGACAAACTATTTATTTGAATATGCGCCGGAGGTTTTGGAATCATTTCCGAATAAACACGTGAACCGTGATTATTTCGTTAAATTCAACTGCCCGGAATTTACGTCGCTTTGCCCGAAAACGGGACAGCCGGATTTTGCAACCATCTACATCAGCTATATTCCGGACGAAAAAATGGTGGAAAGCAAATCGCTGAAGCTGTATCTTTTCAGCTTCCGCAACCACGGAGATTTCCACGAGGACTGCATGAACATCATCATGAATGATTTGATCGAATTAATGGACCCCCGCTACATTGAAGTATGGGGCAAATTCACGCCAAGAGGCGGAATCTCCATTGACCCGTATACAAACTACGGCAGACCGGGAACAAAATATGAAAAAATGGCCGAACATCGGATGATGAATCATGATATGTATCCGGAGACGATTGACAACCGTTAATTTCAGACGGAGTACGGACTCGGAATATAACCTAAATACCCCCGGTTGCGGTCCGAAGTGTGAAACGGAGTGAGGTCACGGTAAAACCCGAAGATTTAGCGTCAGTTTTAGACGGAAATGTGAGCGAGTCACAGCGAAGTGTGACCCGACTGTGACCCGAAGAAGCCATAGTGTGACCACGATCCCTGTCTTTTAGGCGGGGATTTTTCAATACGTTCTATTTATTCAGCGTCCTCAATTTCGAATAGCTCATCGACTTCTACGTCGAGCGCTTTCGCAATCGAAAAAACGTGCCAGTCTTCGTGGCGACTATTCTTATCGAAGCGCGATATCGAACCTTGTGCACACCAGATGCTTCCGAAAGTCTTACCTGCGTCCACCCTTTCGCCTTCATAACGGCGTTTAGGCGCGGCGCTGCATTTAGTTTCATTTTGACCACCTCTGCGACCATTATAAGTCTCTTTAAAAGAGCAAGTATAGTCTATTCAGTTTATTTCTAAGATTGCTTACGCTCAGGTATAAAAATATATAAAATGCAATTCACCTAATGGGTGAAAACGAAAGCAATTGCAATAAGAGCAGTTGCTTTTTTTAGCCGGGCAGCATTCCTGTAATAAATAAAAATTTAATTTACGGAAGAAACATGGCTGTTAGCACAACAGAAAATTATAAAAAAGATATAATAGTTCTAAATAACATCAACTTGGAGGGAAAAAATGAAGTTAGAAATACGATTAGCAAGTGCAGAAGAATATCAGATTGTGCATAAAATTATGTTAGAGGCATTTGAAGAATATAGATTTTTTGAAGTTCCCTCTAGTGCATTAAATGAACCGTTAGATCATCTATTAAATGCAATGAAACAAGGATTAGAAAAAGCATTGTTGTGCTTTGTAGATGGGGAACCAGTTGCTTCTTCTAGAATCACATTAAAAGATACCTCGATATATTTTTCAAGATTATCCGTTACATCACACGCAAGAGGAAAAGGGATAGCGAAAGCAATATTATTATGGATTGAGAATTATGCTATTGAAAATAAAAAAAAGAAAATAGAATGCCGTGTTCGTGCATCATTACCAAAAAATATAAGCTTGTACGAAAGAATGGGTTACATAGTTTATAAAGAAGAAACGGTTACCAACCCTAATGTTTATGAAGTTAAAACAGTAGTAATGGAAAAACCTATACTTTAGAAACTAGGTGAACTTCTTGTAACAAATGAACTGCAAATTGGATAATTTGTGAAGTAATACACTTAACAATCGGGTGCATTTGCATATTATATATGTCTAATATGTATGACCCCTTATTTTAAATGTAGTCTTGATTACAGCAGGACGATGTGATAACTGCGACTATATGCTATTCAAAAGTTCGGTGAAGAATGGGAAGTTTCCTCGGGAGTGCCGGCGGTCTCGGAATATAACCTAAATACCCCCGGCTTTTAAGCGGGGGTATTTTTCGTCTCTGCCACGCAGCCAAAAAGGTGCATGATATTCGCACAGAACTTCTATAAGGGAAAGAGAGATCATTTGGAGAAAAGAAAAAGACGAGTAAACCCGGGGGGAGTGTACTCGCCGCTTCAATACGTGACGGGTGCTGGATGGCAGCTCGTCTGTTTCATTATAAAATAGGGAACGTATGTTTGTAAAGGCCTGCGCTGTTTTTTCTTATTCGGAGCGGATCAATTGTAAAGGAATGGCCAGCATGGTAGCATGTCCTGTAAAAAGAAGGAGTGTTCGTTATGGAGCCGTTAGAGTTAAACGGTGTAAGGCTGAAAATGTATGATTGTAAAGAAAGTGCGGGTAAAAACGGCCGTATGATTTCATTCGTATTGAAGGTGACCTCTGAAACGTATCATGATATTGCCGTCCTTTTGTACGAAAAAACATTTGACATCAAGGCGCCCGAGCGTGGGCTTGAATTCCGCGGTAAAATAACCAACTACTATACATCCGTCACAAATCTTTACAATAAAGATGAGACCGGTGATTTTTTTGTGGAAATGACCGAGATCTGAATTCATTTGAAAAAGCTGCCGGGCGGCAGCTTTTGTGCGGGATATGTAAATGGTTCGGATTGTTCGGGGGGTTTAATAGGAGTCTCTGATGATTTTATAATTCTTATGGTTGACGACAGTGAGGGAATCTAATTCAAGGTCACGATAATTATCCATGATGGTTACATCAACGATGACGGAGTTTTCATTTACTTTTTCAACAATACCGGTTAATCCGTTTTTAAATTCAATGACGTTTCCAACCTTAGCAATTTTCACGAGCTTCCTCTCCTTTATCATAAATCCTGTTTGAAAATATTTTGCAGTATTTTCTTTAAGAAGTAAAGCGATATGGGTATCAGCCCGCTCAATCATTGTCCCGGCGGGGGAAAGATGGTATATTGTTTTTCGGGAAAAAGCCGAGAAAAGGAGGCTGTATTCGTTGCTGCCTGAGGAAATTTCAGAACGTATCAACCAAATGCGCACCGGTGAAATCAAAGAATTCAGGGTGCAGAAAGAACATTTTCTTGCATTTCGAGCAGTTTTATCGAAGCAGGAAGATTTTAAGCATTTCCGCGGTATTGCCCAGCAGGGCGGAGATGTTATCTTCCAGTATTTAGAACAGCCAAGAAGCTGACGGCTCCTCGCCCTTGAGGAGTCTTTTTTTGGGTTCAGTTTCTCATTTCATCTGGCTGTAACAGATGTAAACAAAATGTAAAATCCCTCCGATGGATACTTTTACTGCTATTTGGTTAATGTTGTGAAAATGACGGCTGTTTTCCTGCCAATAACAAGGCTGTTAACAAAATTCTTCCATTATAAAAGCTGATTGGGAGCACTGGAAAATCTTTAAACGTGAATTTGCGCACAGCTCTTGTTAAGGTAGTGAAGTATTTAAGGAGGAAATCGTATGACGACAAAATTTGCTGCCTTGGCTGTCTTTTTTCTATGTTTTATGCCTGCATCAAAAATTGAACATACAGAAGCTCTGTTTACTTTTGCGAAGAAGCCAAAGCAAGAACCCAGCACCCTGGTTGCTGATTTAAATAAAAAAAGCCCGGTTCCGAAGCTTTCAAAAACGGATCATAAGCATTCTATCCAACCGATAAAGCTTTCATCTCACCAAGAGATGAAAGCAAAACCGGAAGAGACGGCTTATCAGCCGCCGAAAAAAACGTATTCCCGCGCTGACAGACAACTCCTGTCACGTCTCGTTCACGCAGAAGCGAAAGGTGAATCTTATAAAGGGAAGGTTGCCGTAGCCAGCGTAGTGCTGAACCGCACTGAAAAAAACGGTTTCCCGGATACCATTCGGGGCGTGATCTATCAAAGGAATGCATTTGAACCGGTAGCAAACGGAAGCATTAATCAAAAGCCGGATAAGGATTCCATCGCCGCTGCAAATGAGGCGCTTGACCATCCGGGCAGAGAAACGAACGCGTTGTTTTTCTACAATCCGAAAACGGCATCTGATCACTGGATCCGTTCCCGAAAAATTATCGAACGGATCGGCAGACACGTATTTGCGATGTAAGCATAGCGGGATCAAAAATATCCCCGCTATGCTTTTTTCAATTTTGAGAAATCGAAAATATTTTCAGAACTTGTCTCATATGATGATGGAAGAACGTGAGACAAGGAGAGACACCATGAATCGATTTGTGAAAGGGATCATTCTTTTATCCATCGCCGCCTTTTTCGCGGAATGTCTGGAATTTGTCGTGAATATGATACTGGCGCGGGAGCTTGGCGAGCATGGGATGGGGCTTTACATGAGCATTCTGCCCACCATCTTTTTAATTATCGTGATCGCCAGTCTGGAGCTTCCGATCTCTATTTCAAAATTCATCGCGGAATCCAATCAGAAGCTGCATGAAAGCATGCTCCGGCATGCCTTCAGAATGACCGCCGTTTTTACCGCGTTTTCAACCGCGGCCGCAAGCGTCGCGCTGCCGTTCATTCCTGTATTCGATACGTATCACCCCTTTATTAAAGGGATTGTCATCGGGCTGATTCCAGTCGTCGCTTTTACATCCATCGCCAGAGGTTATTTTATGGGTGTGCAGCAAATGGGAAAAATCGCGGTTGCGAATGTCTTGAAAAAAATCATTCAAGTGCTTTGTCTGTTTATCTTTTTTCAATGGTACTCTTTTGAAATTGATATGGCCGTGCTCATTTCGTTATTTGTGCTGGTCGCAAGCGATGTTGTGGTGTTCGTTTACTTGTATACGCAGTTTATTTTGGCGCGGAGGGCGCTTTCCGGCCATCAGCACATCCATCTTCGCGGGAAAGACGTGAGGAAACGCCTCCTGGCCGTATCCATCCCGACAACGGGACTTCGTATATTTCATGCGGTGACAAACGCAGTTGAACCCTTCTTGGTTAAAGGAGCGCTGCTGGCGTCCGGGGCAGCCGGGACAGCCGCGATTGATCAATACGGCATGCTTGCCGGTGTAGCGATGACAATCGGTTCGTTTCCCGCATTTATCGCCCATTCGCTGATGGTCGTCATGATTCCCAGCATTTCAGAAGCGTATGCGCTGTCCCAATATGATATTGTGCTGAAACGGCTGAGACAAGCGATTTTTATTACATTCGGCTACGGCATTCCGGCGGTCTGGGTCATGTTTCAGTTCGCGGGCCCGCTGACCCATTTGTTTTTTCAGTCTCCGGAAGCGCAGTATTATTTGCAGCTTTTGTGGCCGTTTTTTCTTTTTCATCTGTTTGTGATGCCGCTTCAAGCCTGTCTGATCGGCATCGGCCACGTGAAAACGGCGTTTTATCATAACGTATGGAGCAGCATTGTAGGGCTTTCGATGATGTATGTGCTCGGTTCTATGCCGGAATTGCAAATGCTCGGCATTATACTCGGTATGAATACCGGCATGATTCTTCTGACAAGTTTACATTACGCGACGATCTGCAAAGACCTCGGTGTCTCCGTGTTTTTGACGGGCGGCGGAAGAACAGCGCCCCGGATCGAAAGCTGAAAAGGCTGATACATTTCAATAAGGAAGGGCAAGCTATCCGAAACGCGTGAAAGGAAGATCATATGCATAAAACCCGCCTAATTGTATGTGCAGTCCTTTTGATAGCTGCCGCCGTCTGGATGCCTGAAGCAAAAGCCTCATCAGAAAAACAGGCAGTTCCCGCCGTGTTTCTGATGAAGACGATTGAAGGAGACGAAATATCGATTCCGAATAAAGGGCAGAAAACGATTTTACATTTTTGGACATCGTGGTGTCCGCCGTGCAAAAAAGAACTGCCGCAATTCCAAACCTATTTTGAACAGCATCAGTCTGATGATGTAAGCCTTGTAACGGTAAATTTGATGAATGCCGAGCGAAATAAAAATACCGTTCAAAACTTTGTCACTCAGCACCATCTCACATTCCCGATTGTTCTTGACACGAAAGGCGAGCTTATGAAGGAATACGATGTCATGACGATTCCCACGTCATTTCTGCTGAATGAAAAAGGAGAAATCGAAAAAAAGATCGTCGGTCCGATGACCGCCTCACAATTAAAAGAATGGTCAGAGAATTAAAAAGGCGCGGGAGGAATTCCTCCCGCACCTTTTTTTGCATATAATGAACAGCTGAAGAAACACTAATGATAATTATTATCAAAAAGAAATTAAAACAATTATAATTGAAATCTTCCGCCGGCATGCTATAATAAAGAAAACACTGCGATAACACTGTGAAAATGCTGCCTGTCAGGCGGCTGTTTTACTTTTATCGGGGAATTGAAGATGATTTGCGTTCTCAATTAGAGAGGAGAATTCATAATGAATGAACAAGTGATGACACAAACCCATTCACAACAGCAGATACAAGAAGAGCGGGCCGGAAAAAAGTGGATCCAGCATGCAGAACTCATTGCGGCGCTCGTATCCGGCGTCCTTATTCTTGCGGCCTGGTTTTTTACCGAAACAAAAGGCCTGTCCGTCACTTTGTATATCCTTGCCTTCCTGATCGGGGGATTTGCAAAAGCGAAAGAGGGAATTGAGGATACCATTGAGACGAAGGCGTTAAATGTGGAACTGCTGATGATTTTTGCGGCTGTCGGCTCCGCCCTGATCGGTTATTGGGCGGAAGGCGCTGTTCTTATCTTTATTTTTTCGTTAAGCGGCGCGCTCGAAACATATACGATGAATAAAAGCAGCCGTGATTTAACATCTTTGATGAAACTGGAACCGGAGGAAGCGACCCTGCTTGCGGACGGACGGGAAAAGCGGGTGCCGGCTGCTGAACTTAAGAGCGGTGACATGATCGTCATTAAGCCGGGCGAACGCGTAGCGGCAGACGGGATCATTGAGTCTGGCGTGACGAGCCTCGATGAATCGGCGCTGACGGGTGAAGCGATGCCGGCGGAAAAAACAGCAGGAGATTCTGTGTTTACAGGAACGGTAAACGGAAACGGCTCCTTAACGGTCCGTGTGACGAAAACAAATGAACAGTCTTTATTCAGAAAAATCATCCGGCTGGTGGAATCAGCCCAAAACAGCGTGTCACCGGCTCAGGCATTTATTGAGCGATTCGAAAGTGTCTATGTCAAAGGCGTGCTGTTAGCCGTGGCTGTGCTTTTATTCGTTCCTCATTTCGCTTTAGGCTGGAGCTGGAGTGAAACCTTTTACCGGGCGATGGTGTTTATGGTGGTCGCCTCCCCGTGCGCGCTTGTCGCTTCTATTATGCCCGCTGCGCTTTCCCTTATCTCAAATGGGGCCCGCAACGGATTATTGGTTAAAGGAAGTGTGTTTTTAGAGCAGCTGGGAAGCGTACGGATGATCGCATTTGACAAAACCGGCACGGTCACAAAGGGACAGCCGGCAGTCGCGGCATTTCAAGCAGCGGAACATGTGAGTGAAGATGAGATCATGCAGGCGGTGTATGCGATAGAAAAGCAATCAAGCCACCCGCTTGCAAAAGCGATAGCTGAATTTGCCGAAAGCCGGGGCGCCGCGCCCGCAGGCCATCTATCGATTGACGAGACGTCGGGATTCGGCGTTCAGGCTGAAATAGAAGGCGTCAAATGGATGGTCGGAAAAGCGGGATTTGCAGGCGAACATGCGGCAGATGCTTTTTTGCAGACATCGGGAAAAGAATTAAAGGATAAAGGCTTTACACTGGTCTTTGTTAAAAAAGATGACCGGATTGCAGGCTGCTTCGCCTTAAAGGATCAAATCCGCCCTGAAGCCAAAGCCGTGATGGCTGAGCTTGAATCACTGGGCATTCAAACAGCCATGCTCACCGGCGATCAGTCTGAAACTGCGGCTGCCATCGCGAAAGAGGCGGGCATGACGACGGTTGTTGCCGATTGTCTGCCGGACCAAAAGGCAAAAGAAGTGAAGAAGCTGAAAGAAACGTACGGCACAATCGCCATGGTCGGAGACGGCATTAATGACGCGCCCGCTCTGAAAACCGCTGACGTCGGTATTGCGATGGGCGGGGGCACGGACGTGGCTCTAGAAACGGCTGACTTAGTCCTTATGAAAAATGATCTTCACAAGCTTGTGAAAATGTGCAGACTCTCAAGGAAAATGAACCGGATTATTAAGCAGAATATTGTTTTCTCGCTCTCGGTCATCTGCCTTTTGATCTGCGCCAACTTTCTGCAGGTGATGGAACTGCCGTTTGGCGTAATCGGGCATGAGGGGAGCACGATTCTGGTCATACTGAACGGACTGAGATTATTAAAATAAAGATGACAGCCGCACATCGGGCGGCTGTTTTTTTAAATGTTCGTTCACAGCATAAACGCCGGAAAACTGATAGAATGAATAAAGAGTCACTTTGGTAAGGAGGAAAAGCAAAAAATGAACAGATTAGAACGTGTTTCATCTTGGCTGAAAAAAGAAGGACATGATGCGGCGTTTATACATACAAAGGAAAACGTATTTTATTTAACTGATTTTTACACGGACCCGCATGAGCGGTTAATGGGATTGTTCCTGTTTCAGGAACAGGAGCCGTTTTTCGTTTGTCCGGGAATGGAAGCCGGACAAGCCCGAAGCGCCGGATGGGAGCATGGTATTATCGGCTACGGCGATCACGAAGATCCGTGGGAGCTGATCAAAGCCGAGCTCACAAAACGAAATGTGCGGCTTGATTCCATCGCGGTTGAAAAGGATTCGATCTCTCTTTCCCGCTCAGAACAGCTCAAACAAGCTTCTGGGGGCGCGGCATTTGTTTCGGCGGAAGAAACGCTCAACCAATTCCGCCTCGTAAAAGATGAGAAGGAAATCAGCATTCTCAGGGAAGCGGCAAAACTCGCGGATTACGGAGTTGAAGTCGGTGTCGCGGCGCTTAAAGAGGGTGTGAGTGAAACCGAAGTACTCGCGCAGATTGAGTTTGAGCTGAAGAAAAAAGGTGTGCAGGGCATGTCATTTTCAACGATGGTGCTGTTCGGGGAAAAATCAGGCCAGCCCCATGGGAATCCGGGTGCAGACCGGTTGAAAAAAGGCGATTTCGTTCTGTTTGATCTGGGCGTTATTCTTGACGGCTACTGTTCAGACATTACGAGAACATTCGCATACCAATCAATCAGCCCGAAACAGGAAGAGATTTACGAAACGGTGCTTAAAGCTGAACAGGCGGCGCTTCAATTAAGCAAACCCGGCGTCAGAATCGGCGATCTTGATTTAAAAGCCCGCGGCATTATTGAAAAAGCCGGATACGGAGACTATTTCCCGCACCGCCTCGGCCACGGACTCGGGATTTCGGTTCACGAATATCCATCAATGAGCAGCGCGAACGACACACTCCTCAAAGAAGGCATGGTGTACACGATAGAACCGGGGATTTACGTGCCGGATGTCGGCGGCGTGCGCATAGAAGACGATGTGTTTGTCACAAAAGACGGCGCCGAAGCATTAACGCAGTATCCGAAAGAATTAACGATTCTGAAATAGAAAGCTTTGTGATAAAAAAGGACGGTTCTGGAACGCAGCGTCCTTTTTTATCACCTTTTAAATGAAAAAATCATCAAAATGCTGAAATGGTTTGATGTCATGCTTTTCATTCAGGGGCCGCAGGGCAAGGTAACTGCCGCCGAGTATGGCCAGACACAAACCGATTAAGCAAAGAATCCCCATCGCTGTTCTTCTCCTTTCAAACGAATAGGATGTATCTGTTTCTAGCTTACTGTATGAAACGCATTCCAGATCAAGGGGAAAAAAGAAAGGGGACGCCATGGCTACGATCAGAGACATTGCCGGCGCTGCCGGGGTTTCCGTTACAACGGTATCAAGAGTTTTAAATGATCATCCTTATGTAAGTAAGGACAAAAGAAAAAGAGTGAAAAAAGCGATGCAATCGCTCGGATACACGCGCAACATTCATGCTGTGCATTTATCCAAAGGTTTTTCCGATATGATCGGCGTTGTGCTTCCGTCGGTGAATCTTCCGTATTTTGCAGACCTTGTTGCAGGTATTGCCGAGGCTGCCGAAGCGTCAGGCGTGCATCTTTCTTTATACCAGACAGATTATCAGCAGCAAAAAGAACGTTTTGCTTTATCACAATTACAGGAGCGCCAAGTGGACGGCCTGATTATCTGCTCCAAAGCAATTCCTGATGAGCATCTGCTTACCGTGAAAGAACCGCTCATCCTCTGCCAGTACACTGATGCGGCGGGGCTTTCCTCCATCAGTAATCCGCATCGGGAAGCATTTCGGCACGGTCTGGATTATCTGATCGAAAAGGGACACCGGAAAATAGCGATCAGCCTGGCCAGAAAAAAGGGAAAAAACAGTCAAGTCCGCATCGCCGCATACAAAGAGGCGCTGAAGAAGATCGGGCAGCCTTACAGGGAAGAGCTGGTTGTGGAAAAGGTGCTGACGCTGCTTGACGGGAAAGCCCTTTTTCATAGATGGAAGAGCTGGGATGACAAACCGACTGCGCTGTTTGCGGCGAATGATCAAGTATCCGCAGGTCTTTACCTTGAAGCCAAGGCAAACGGGACGCGCATCCCGGAAGAGCTTGCGATTTTGAGCATCGACAACCATGATATCAGCAAGATGTTAGGTATTTCCACAATAGATATACAAACGAAAGAAATGGGAAAGCAGGCTTTTCACATGCTTGAGAACCGGATCAACGGCGGGCCTCCGGGAAGGAAAGTTCTTGATTACCGCCTTATTGAACGATCAACCGTCTAAAAAAAGAATTGACGCGCTTTCCGTTCGTTTTGTACGATATGAGGTATTGAATGACAAAGGAGCTGAGGATCATGAAGGGGTCCTTTACAGTTGAAAAGGTATTAAATAACAATGTGCTCATCGCAACACATGATAGATACAGTGAGGTCGTCTTAATCGGAAAAGGGATCGGCTTTGGAAAAAAACAAGCGGATGTTATTGAAGATAAAGGGTATGACAAGATGTTCATCTTAAAGGATGAAAAAGAACAAAAACAATTTAAAAAGCTCCTCGGTTATGTGGACGAGACACTTGTCGACATCTCCAATGACGTCATTTATCATATCAAGAAGCGGACAAGCCAACCGTTAAATGAGCATATCCATATTGCGCTGACTGACCATATCGCCTTTGCGGTAAAGCGGCTGCAGCAGGGTTTTGACATTAAAAACCCGTTTCTCATGGAAACCGAAACGCTTTATCCGGAAGAATTCCAAATTGCCCGTGAAGTCGTCGGCATGATTAATGAAAAGACGGGAATCTGCCTTCCGGAAGGAGAGATCGGCTTTATCGCTCTGCATATCCATTCCGCCCTGACGAATCGGCCCCTTTCAGAGGTCAATCAGCATTCACAGCTGATGTCCCGGCTCGTTCAGGTGATTGAGGAATCTTTCCAGATGAAAGTGAATAAAGAAAGCGTCCACTATTTGCGGCTGATCCGGCATATCAGATTTACCATAGACAGGATTAATCGGGAAGAGCAGACAAAAGAACCAGAAAAGTTAATGTTATTATTGAAAAATGAATACCCGCTATGCTACAATACTGCTTGGAAACTGATAAAAATCTTGCAGCAAATACTGAAAAAACCAGTTCATGAGGCGGAAGCGGTTTATCTCACGCTTCATTTGTACCGATTAACCAATAAAATTTCATAATTTCAGTTGAAACCTTAAAAACGTGTCACTGATTCGATCAGGCATGAGTGATTGAGGGTAAAAAACGGGAAGAACGATCCCGTTATTTTGCACACCCTTTTTACTCATGCCTTTTTTGTTGTGTAAAAGGGCAAATGTAAACGGTTAAACTGAAGACTTGCGCCAGTGAATTCGTTGTCATGAATTTTCGCTGTAAGGTCACACTAGCTAACAGAGGAGGTACATCTTTTATGTTTAAAGCATTATTCGGCGTTCTCCAGAAAATCGGCCGTGCTCTTATGCTTCCGGTTGCGATTTTACCGGCTGCGGGGATCTTGCTTGCGTTAGGGAATGCCATGCAGAACAAAGATATGATTCAAGTCATGCATTTCTTAAGCAATGATAACGTTCAGCTTGTGGCGAACGTCATGGAAAGCGCCGGCCAAATCGTATTTGACAACCTGCCGCTTCTTTTTGCAGTAGGGGTTGCGATCGGTCTTGCCAACGGAGACGGTGTTGCCGGAATCGCGGCCATTATCGGATACCTGGTCATGAACGTATCCATGAGCGCCGTGCTTATGGCGAACGGCAGTATTCCGTCTGACAAAATTGAACGGGCAAAGTTTTTTGCGGAAAACCATCCGGCCTATATTAACATGCTGGGGATACCCACTTTGGCGACGGGCGTGTTCGGCGGTATTATCGTCGGGGTCCTGGCCGCGTTATTGTTCAACAAGTTTTATAAAATTGAACTTCCGCAGTACCTCGGATTCTTTGCGGGTAAGCGGTTCGTCCCGATTATCACATCAATTTCCGCATTAATTCTCGGACTTATTATGTTAGTGATCTGGCCTCCGATCCAGCACGGTCTGAATTCCTTCTCCACGGGTCTTGTGGAAGCGAATCCAACCTTGGCGGCCTTTATTTTCGGGATGATTGAGCGGTCATTGATTCCGTTCGGTCTTCATCACATTTTCTACTCGCCGTTCTGGTATGAATTTTTCAGCTATAAAGATGCCGCAGGAGACATCATCCGCGGAGATCAGCGGATTTTTATGGCTCAGATCAAAGACGGCGTACAGCTGACGGCGGGAACATTTATGACGGGGAAATATCCGTTTATGATGTTCGGTCTTCCGGCGGCGGCGCTTGCAATCTATCATGAAGCGAAGCCTGAAAAGAAAAAACTTGTAGCCGGAATCATGGGTTCTGCCGCTCTGACAAGTTTCTTAACGGGAATTACCGAGCCGCTTGAATTCTCATTCTTATTTGTGGCTCCTATCCTGTTTGCGATTCACTGCGTATTCGCGGGACTTTCCTTTATGGTTATGCAGCTGCTGCATGTAAAAATCGGTATGACGTTCTCAGGCGGTCTGATTGACTACTTCCTGTTCGGAATTCTGCCTAACCGGACGGCTTGGTGGCTTGTCATTCCGGTCGGCTTAGGACTAGCACTCATTTACTACTTCGGTTTCCGGTTTGCGATCAGAAAGTTCAATCTGAAAACGCCGGGCCGTGAAGAAGAGGCTGCGGATGAAGGTGCGGGCGCCTCAGGCGAAGCCGGCGACCTTCCTTATGAAATCCTGCAGGCAATGGGTGACCAGGAAAACATTAAGCACCTTGACGCTTGTATCACGAGACTCCGCGTTACGGTCAACGACCAGAAGAAAGTGGATAAGACTCGTTTGAAACAGCTTGGCGCCTCAGGCGTTCTTGAAGTCGGAAACAACATTCAGGCCATTTTCGGCCCGCGTTCTGACGGTTTAAAAACACAGATGCAGGATATTATCGCCGGACGCACGCCGCGTCCTGAACCGAAAGTATCCGCGCAAGAAGAAGTCAGCCAGCAGGTTGAAGAGGTTATCGCAGATCCGCTCCGAAACGAGCAGGGTGAAGAAGTGTTCGCTTCTCCGATCACCGGCGAAATCCATCCGATTACCGATGTGCCTGACCAGGTGTTCTCAGGAAAAATGATGGGTGACGGTTTTGCGATTCTTCCTGAAGAAGGAATCGTCGTATCGCCTGTCCGCGGAAAAGTGCTGAATGTTTTCCCGACAAAACATGCGATCGGTCTTCAGTCTGACGGCGGAAGAGAGATCCTGATTCATTTCGGAATCGACACAGTCAGTCTGAAAGGCGAAGGATTCACTTCTTTTGTTTCTGAGGGTGACCGGGTTGAACCGGGGCAAAAGCTGCTTGAAGTTGATCTTGAAGCGGTTAAACCTCATGTTCCTTCATTAATGACACCGATTGTCTTTACAAATCTTGCCGAGGGTGAAGCGATTTCCCTTTCGGCCGAAGGTACCGTAAAACGGGAACAAAAAGATATTGTGAAAATCGGAAAATAATCATATAAATACGCCGTGCTTGTCAGATGACAAGTACGGCTGTATGATATAATATTGTGTAGTAAAATAGCTTTAATTTAAAGGAGAATGATAATCATGGCACAAAAAACATTTAAAGTAACAGCAGATTCCGGAATCCACGCTCGTCCTGCGACAGTTCTTGTACAGACTGCAAGCAAATACGATGCTGACGTAAACTTAGAATATAACGGCAAAACAGTAAACCTTAAGTCAATCATGGGCGTTATGTCTCTAGGTATCGCTAAAGGCGCTGAAATCACAATTTCCGCTTCAGGCGCTGACGAAAACGATGCTCTTAACGCTTTAGAAGAAACAATGAAAAGCGAAGGACTCGGCGAGTAATGCAAGAATTAAAAGGAATAGGCGCTTCAGCCGGAATTGCGATTGCGAAAGCATACCGGCTTGAAGAGCCGGACTTAACGGTTGAAAAGAAAAACATTGCTGATGCTGCGGCTGAAGTAAGCCGTTTTGATGAAGCGATTGTACGTTCTAAAGAAGAGCTTGAAAAAATTAAAGAGCATGCTTTAAAAGAACTGGGACAAGACAAAGCTGACATTTTCTCCGCGCACCTTTTAGTTCTGAGTGATCCTGAGCTGTTGAACCCGGTAAAGGAGAAAATCAGCACAGATTCAGTCAATGCTGAATTCGCTTTGAAAGAAACAGCTTCCATGTTCGTTACTATGTTTGAATCAATGGATAACGAATACATGAAAGAGCGTGCTGCGGATATCCGTGACGTAACAAAACGTGTGACGGGGCACCTGCTGGGCGTGGAAATTCCGAACCCGAGCATGATTTCAGAAGAGGTTGTTATCGTGGCTGAAGATTTGACACCGTCTGATACGGCGCAATTAAACCGCCAGTTTGTAAAAGGTTTTACAACTGATATCGGCGGACGCACTTCACACTCCGCGATCATGGCCCGTTCGCTTGAAATTCCGGCTGTTGTCGGCACAAAAGCGGCTACAGGGACAATTGAAAACGGTGTTACGGTGATCGTAGACGGCATCGATGGTGATGTGATCATCGATCCTTCCAGTGAAACGTTAAAGAAATATGAAGAAAAGCACAGTGCTTACCTGGCGCAAAAAGCTGAGTGGGCGAAGCTCGTCAATGAACCGACTGTTTCAAAAGACGGCCATCATGTAGAGCTTGCCGCAAACATCGGCACACCTGACGATGTAAAAGGCGTTCTTGAAAACGGAGGAGAAGCTGTAGGGCTTTACCGTACGGAATTCCTTTACATGGGACGCGACCAGCTTCCGACAGAAGACGAGCAATTTGACGCTTATAAAACGGTTCTTGAGCGTATGGAAGGAAAATCAGTTGTCGTGCGGACATTGGATATCGGCGGCGACAAAGAGCTTCCTTACCTGCAGCTCCCTAAAGAAATGAACCCGTTCTTAGGCTACAGAGCCATCCGCCTTTGCCTTGAAGAGCAAGAAATCTTCAGAACTCAGCTTCGAGCGCTGCTTCGTGCAAGTACATACGGAAACTTAAAAATCATGTTCCCGATGATTGCGACAGTAAACGAGTTTAAACAGGCGAAAGCGATTCTTCTCGAAGAAAAAGAAAAACTCGTCGAAGCCGGCGTAGCGGTTTCTGACGATATTGAAGTCGGTATGATGGTAGAGATTCCGTCTACAGCCGTTATCGCAGATCAGTTTGCTACAGAAGTTGACTTCTTCAGTATCGGAACAAATGACTTGATCCAATACACGATGGCTGCTGACCGCATGAACGAGCGCGTAGCTTATCTGTATCAGCCATACAATCCGGCGATTCTCCGTCTGATCACCCTTGTTATTGAAGCCGCTCACAAAGAGGGCAAATGGGTCGGCATGTGCGGAGAAATGGCGGGAGACGAAATTGCGATTCCGATTCTTCTCGGCTTAGGCTTAGATGAGTTCTCAATGAGCGCTACATCCATCCTTCCGGCAAGAACGCAGATCAGCAAGCTTTCTAAAAAAGAAGCTGAATCATTCAAAGAAACAATCTTGTCTATGAGCACGACAGAAGAGGTTGTCGCATTCGTTAAAGAAACATTCAATAAGTAATACAACAGCCAGTCGGTGTAAGCCGTCTGGTTTTTTTCATATTCGGAAAAAAGGGGGGAACAATAACGATCAACAGGAGGGATTATCATGACAAAATCATTTGCAGCGGGGGATACGGTCTATGTGATTTACCGCAATCCGCATGCCGCCAATGTTGCCCATATTAAAGAGGCGGAGATCGTCCATCACCCATATCATGAGGGAGAACTGTCTCTGTTTTTATACGAAACCTATCATCCGCTGGCCGAAGATGACGCGGTCTTTTCGACATATGAGGAAGCGGAAGCGCTTTACAGCGAGCTTTTTGAAGAAGACCGGTACCATTGATCAAAGGAAATGTTTACAACGCATATTCACTCTCTTTTAAACGGAAAGTAACAACATGAGAAAATGTAAAAAGGGAGTGTCAGTTCATGCTGAAGCCGTTTGTGCCCCAGCTTGTTTATATAGAACCGAGAGCGCTCGAATACCCGTTAGGACAAGAGCTGAAGAATAAGTTTGAAAACATGGGGCTTGAGATCAGAGAAACAACATCGCATAATCAAGTCCGGAATATTCCGGGGAAAAATCACTTGCAGCAATACCGGAACGCGAAATCAACATTGGTAATCGGCGTCCGGAAAACACTGAAATTCGATTCTTCAAAGCCGTCCGCCGAATATGCCATTCCATTTGCGACGGGCTGTATGGGGCATTGCCACTATTGCTACCTGCAGACGACGATGGGATCAAAGCCTTACATCCGGACATATGTCAATGTGGAAGAGATTCTGGATCAGGCTGATGAGTATATGAAAGAACGGGCGCCGGAATTTACAAGATTTGAAGCCTCTTGTACGTCTGATATCGTAGGAATCGATCATCTGACACATACATTAAAAAGAGCCATTGAACATTTCGGACAAAGCGAATTGGGACAGCTCAGATTCGTGACTAAATTTCACCACGTCGATCATTTGCTTGATGCAAAACATAACGGAAAGACTAGGTTCAGATTCAGCATCAATGCCGATTATGTCATTAAGAACTTTGAACCGGGAACTTCTCCGCTCGACAAACGGATCGAAGCCGCCGTCAAAGTCGCTAAAGCGGGCTATCCGCTCGGTTTCATCGTGGCGCCGATTTATATTCACGATGGCTGGGAGGAAGGCTATAAGGAGCTGTTTGAGAAATTGGATGCGGCGCTTGATGAAGACGTTCGGCATGACATCACATTTGAACTGATCCAGCATCGTTTTACAAAACCGGCCAAACGGGTGATTGAGAAGAACTATCCGAAAACAAAGCTTGAGCTTGATGAAGAAAAGCGCAGGTACAAATGGGGACGCTATGGAATCGGCAAATATATATACCAAAAAGACGAAGAACATGCCTTAAGGGAAACACTCGAATCTTATATCGAAACCTATTTTCCGAAAGCAAAAATCGAATATTTTACGTAAGGCGGAGCTGTCGGCATGACGGCTCTTTTTTTTGCTGCGCCAAATGACGGAAATGTTTGATATTTATTTCAAGATTTATTCATTTTCTTGGCCGAAAGACCGATATAACTCTCAGGAGGGGATGGTTATGTTTAAAAAAATGCATATCAAAATTGCTGTGTTTGTCTCGGCAATGCTTATTGTAACGGTTGTTTTTTTAACGGTTTCTTCATATTTGACATTAAAGCCGATGATGACGGAGGAAGCAAAACGTACGACAGAGAATGTCACCAATTCACTCGGTCAGAACATTGAGCTTCAGCTGAAAAATGATGAGACCGTATTAATGAGATTAGCAGACGGTGAATTGTCCCGGTCTTTTCTATCAGATGGGAAGAAAGAAACCGCGCGGCTTTTTAACGATGAGTTAAAACAGATCGGACAGAATGACAAATATGTCGCGCTTGCGTACGTCGGAACCGCAAACAAACAAATGTTTACATATCCAAAGGCCGATTTTGCCAAAGACTATGATCCGACAAATCGAACGTGGTATAAGATGGCGGCTGAAAAACCCGATAAGGTTGTCTGGACTGACCCTTATAAAGATGCAGTGACGGGAGACATGATCGTGACGGCGTCAAAAGCCATTCAAAACAGCGGAACCGTCGTCGGAGTGGCGAGCTTAGATTTGAAGCTGTCCTCTATTCAGAGCATGGTCAACGAGCAAAAGGTTCCGTATAAAGGATTTGCCTTTTTAGCGGATGAAAACGGCTCTCTTCTGGCCCATCCGGCAAAACAGGGAAAAAATATTTCGGAAGATCAGACGTTAAAAGACATCACTGCGGACAAAGAAGGCATCAAAGAGCTGCAGGGGAACATGGTCGTCTACCAAACGGTAAAAGAAACAGGGTGGAAAGTCGGAACGCAGTTTGAAAAAGATCAGCTGATGGGAGTAGCCGACAAAATGAACACGGTGAGCATTTTTATGTCACTGATCGCCCTTGTGATTACGATCGGACTCAGCTATTTCCTAGCAAAAACGATAACCGGGCCGATTCAGCAGCTGATCGCAAAAACAAATTCAGTCTCAGCGGGAGATTTAACCGTCCGCGCTCAGACGAAATCAAAAGATGAAGTAGGCGAGTTAACAAAAGACTTTAACCAAATGGTTGAAAATATGAAAGAGATGGTCGAACAGGTCAAGGCCTCCTCAGAAAATGTGTCTGATACATCTGACCAACTAACCGTCATCTCACAGGAGACAAATGAAACGAGCGGACAAATCGCAAAAGCGATAGAGGAAGTCGCCGCCGGAGCGACAGAGCAAGCGTCAGAGGTTGAGACGATCAACGAAAAATCGGAAAATCTCTCAGTCAAAATAAAAGGAATCGCAGATCGCGCAGGCAGCATAAAACAACTCTCAAAGTCTTCAGAGGATGCCAGCTACAAAGGATTGGACGCGCTCGGGCAGCTGCTGATGAAGTCAAACGAAGCCAATTCAGAAACGAAAAAAGTAGAGGCAATGCTGAATGACCTGGAAGAACAAACGAAAAACATAGAAGAAGTCGTGACGGCAATATCCGCTATTTCAGACCAGACGAATCTCTTGGCGCTGAATGCGAGCATAGAAGCCGCAAGAGCGGGAGAAAGCGGACGGGGCTTTGCCGTCGTCGCTGAAGAAGTCCGCAAGCTTGCTGAACAATCAGCTCTTTCTTCCGGCCATATCAGTGAGACGGTCCGTCTGATTCAATCTGAGACAAAAGAAGCGTCACACGCGATGATTGAGGCAAGCAGAATGAATGATGAACAAAACAGCGCCATTCATGAAACGGGTGAGGTTCTCAATCTGATCACGACGGAAATGCAGTCTCTCGTTCAAGGGATAGATCATATTTACAATGACATTCAAAAAATGAGTGAAGAACAAGCCGCGATTCAAGAAGCGATTCAAAGCATCTCCGCCATTTCTCAAGAATCTGCGGCAGCGGCGGAAGAAGTGAATGCTTCTACTGATGAACAGCTCGTTACGCTTGAAAAAGTGAAGCAATCGACTGATATGTTAAAGAGCGCAAGCGAAGATCTGATCAGCGCCATTTCTAAATTCACCTTGTGACGCGGTCTCTATCAGCCTATAATATGGTAATATAGACATGAAAGAGTGATATATGAATCGCATCAGGGGAGGAAAGCGCAGTGAACAAAACGGTCGGATTTATCGGTTTGGGCGTCATGGGAAACAGTATGGCATCGCACATTTTAGAAGCGGGCTATCCTGTTTTAGTCTACACGCGGACGAAACAAAAAGCGGAAGAGATTCTGAATAAGGGAGCGGTCTGGCAGGAGACGGTCAAAGACCTTTCGGAAAAAGCAGACATCATTATTACCATGGTCGGCTATCCGAGTGATGTCGAGGAAATCTATCTCGGCGAAAACGGCATTCTCCGTCATGCAAAAGAAGGGGCGTTTGTCATTGACATGACGACATCAAAACCGTCTCTGGCGAAGAAAATAGCGGAGAAAGCCAAAGAAAAATCCATTCACGCCTTGGATGCACCCGTTTCCGGCGGAGACATCGGCGCGAGGAACGGAACGCTTGCCATTATGGCCGGAGGAGAAAAAGAAGCGTTTGAAGCATGCCTGCCGCTTTTCTCCGTTATGGGGGAAAACATTCAGTATCAAGGACCGGCTGGCAGCGGCCAGCATACGAAAATGTGCAATCAGATCGCGATTGCAGCGGGGATGGTCGGAGTGGCTGAAGCGATGGCTTACGCGGAAAAATCCGGTCTGAACCCGGAACAAGTGCTGAAAAGCATTACAACCGGAGCGGCTGGCAGCTGGTCATTGTCAAACCTCGCTCCCCGTATGCTGAAAGGCGATTTTGCGCCCGGATTTTACGTGAAACACTTTATTAAAGACATGGGCATTGCCCTTGAAGAAGCGGAGCTGATGGGAGAAGAAATGCCCGGATTGGCGCTTGCCAAATCATTGTACGACAAGCTTTCCGCGCAAGGTGAAGAAAACAGCGGAACTCAAAGTATTTATAAGCTTTGGGTGAAATAAAAAAGATTGCCCGCCGGGGCAATCTTTTTTATTATTTATTTTCCGATAAATTGCTGTGTCCAGATGTTACCTGATTCTACATAACCGACACCGATTTGAGTGAACTCAGGATTCATGATGTTCTTTCTGTGGCCTTCACTGTTCATCCAAGCTTTAACGACAGCTTCAGGAGTCGTCTGCCCTTTGGCGATATTTTCACCGGCAGTTTTATAAGTGATTCCGAAAGACTTCATCATATCGAAAGGTGAGCCGTAAGTCGGACTTTGGTGATCGAAATAGTTTTTGTCTTTCATATCTTGTGATTTTGCGTGAGCTGATTTGCTTAATTTTTCATCAATCTGCAGAGGTTTTAAGCCTTGCTTTTGTCTCTCTGCATTTGTCAATTCAACGACTTTCTTTTCGTACGCACTGACAGATGAAGGAGTTTTCTCGCTGCTGTTGTTTGTGTTATCTGTCTGCTTTGCATTGTCAGCCGTCTGGTTTTGATCGGCTTTCGGTTTTTCGGCAGCTGCCGGAGCCGTTTTTGCCGGTGTTTCTTTTTGTACATCCTTAACTGTCATGTCAGAATGCTTGGCGTGTTTTTGCAGCAGCTGAGTCAGTTCTTTCTCATTTTTAACGTTCAGCTGTTTCGCGCTCGTTTTCATATGTAGTTTTTCAACAGCCTCTTGAAGAGTCAGATGCTGTACGGTGTTTCCTTTTTTCACAGTAACGACGTGCTGGCATGACAGCTCTTTGGCAGATGCCTGCTGAATGCCTCCGAATGTAATCAAACTGACTGCCGCGGCGGCAGATAAGAGAAATGCTTTTTTCATAAGTTTATAGCCTCCCAGAGAAGTTGTTTTTTCTACATGAAAAATCTTATCACAGCTTTTTTGTCATAATGCAGGCAGCCATTTCCTTTGACAACAAACGTTTGTCATAATTGTAATTGAGCACAGAAAAATGGCTTTATATCAGTAAAAACGATCTGTATTTATTTTTTAAAATCCGTTACATCTCTTCAAATTATTTGAAGTGTTAGATATATTTTAAGATAATTTGATCTTGACAGTTTTTTTTACCCGTTTTCGCTGTAACAACTTTTACAAAAATGTTACAATTAAAATCTGTTTATGTAAATATATTCAATGATTTGAGAGGTGTAACAGAAAGTGGCTGAAGTCGCGCGCGAACCAAAGAAAAAAACGAAACGTTACAGAGCGCTGAGAATGAATCTCTATTTTTTGATTGTTTTTCTTCTCTTTACTGCACTGATTTTTAAACTCGGCATCGTCCAGATTGTCGAAGGGGATAAACACCGCCAGGATGCAGAGAAGGCAAATGCAAAAACCGCCTATTATCCGACACCGCGGGGAAAAATGTATGACAAGCGGAACAGGGTAGCGGTTGATAACCAGGCTGTGCCTGAAATTGTATACGTTTCTACCTCAAAAACCTCGGCAAAGGACAAATTGAAAACGGCAAAAAATCTCGCCGCACTGATCCATATTGATACTGAATTTATGAAGGATCGAAATATCATTGATTACTGGCTTGCCGCACATCCGAAGAAGGCGGAAAAGCTTATGAAGGATTCAGAAAACAGCCTGAAATCCCAAGAAGTATACAAACGCCAGATTGAACGCGTCCCGAAGCAGGAGATTGACGCGATCAAAAAAGATAAAAAAGAGCTGCAAATTGCGGCGATTTATACGCGTTTTTCAAGCGGCAACGCCTATCAGCCGCAAGTCGTCAAATCAATGGACCCGAATAAGCTGAACGGAAACGGAAACAGCGGTTCACTGCTTGACGAGCATGACAACAACAAGCAAAAACCGAAAAGCGACCTGACATATGAAGAAGTTTCCGTCGTATCCGAGCACTTGAAAGAGCTCCCCGGCATTGACGTAATCAATGACTGGACGCGGAAATATCCGTACGACAAAACACTGTACTCTCTGTTCGGCGGTGTGACGACACCGGAACAGGGATTGTTGGGCGAACGGAAAGATTACTATGTCACAAGAGGCTACTCACTGAATGACCGGGTGGGTAAAAGCTACATTGAATATCAGTATGAAGACTATTTAAACGCACATAAAGAAAAAGTAGAGTATGTGGAAAACAGCAAAGGTGAAGTCGTCAGCCAAAAGCCCGTCGATGAAGGCAGCAGAGGCTACGATCTGCAGCTCTCGCTCGATATGGAATTACAGTCGAAAGTCGAAAAAGTCATTGAAAAAGAGCTGAGAAGAAGCCGCGCTGCAGGCAACTATATGGTTGACAGAGGGTTTGCCGTCATGATGGATCCGAACAACGGGGATATTCTCTCAATGGCGGGGAAACGCATCGATCTCGAAACGAATAAAACACAGGATTTTGCGATCGGAGCATTTACGACCCAATATGAGATGGGCTCTTCTGTTAAAGGAGCGACTGTTCTTGCGGGTTACCAAAGCGGCCTCCCGCATTATAAAACGTTTGTCGATGCACCGCTTAAGTTTAAAGACGGCACGGAAAAGCGCTCGTGGACACAAATGGGGACCATTACTGAGCTGACCGCGCTGCAAAGAAGTTCAAACATATATATGTTTCATGTGGCCATGCATATCGCGGGCATTACTTACGTTCCGCACGGCACGCTGCCGGCCGGATTAGATGATATTAAAAAAATGCGCAACTACTACGCTCAATTCGGTTTGGGTGTGAAGACCGGGATTGATCTTCCGCAGGAATCAGCGGGCATGCAGTCAAATCCGCAAATGGTCGGGGGATTGCTGCTTGACTTTGCGATCGGACAGTTTGATACGTATACGCCGCTTCAAATGGCTCAATATATTTCAGCCATCGCAAACGGCGGGTATCGCGTCCAGCCGCGGATCGTCACAAGCATTCATGAACCGGACAGCAAAAACAAGATTGGAAAAGCGATTGAACAGCGCGATATTAAAATTTTGAACAAAGTAAATAACAGCCCGAGCGATTTTGACCAAGTTCATAAAGGAATGAAGTTGGTCACAAGCTCACCTCAAGGAACGGCTTATTCAACATTCCAAGGTTCCGGCGCCGATGTTTCCGGAAAAACGGGAACCGCGCAGACGCACTATTACGGCACGAACAAAAACTGGTGGGGGCAAGAGACGTATAACCTGACCTTTGTCGGCTATTATCCGTCAGAACATCCACGAGTGGCATTCAGCGTCGTCGTTCCGTCTGTTCGAGATGATAAAGATCATATCAGTAAAAACATTGCCAAAGGAGCAGTTGACGCTTACAAAGAACTTGAAAAGAAATACAATAAAAAATAACAAATGAAAGGGCGGCCGAACATATCGTGCGCCCTTTCTTTCATTCAGGAAAATTGACGTTCACAATAAGAATAGAAGGAGAATGCTCATTTTTTAGCGAATCAATCTAGTGGAATTTCTTTTTATATCAGTCCGTGTCCAGCCTGCAGTGCGAGTATAATGCAAAGGAGGGATTCTGTGGAACAGGATACTCAGCATGTCAAACAGTTTCAATCGAAAACCGATCTTCATGCCGTTTTGACGTCTAACGGGCGTATTATGTATATTTCTGCAAACTGCAAATCGTATTTCAGTTATTCTCAGGAAGAGATGATCGGGTCATTTCTCAAAACGTTCCTGCATGAAGAAGATCAATTTTTGGTTGAAAGTTACTTCTATAATGAGCATCATTTGATGCCTTGCACCTTTCGTCTTATTAAAAAAGATCATACCATCGTATGGCTTGAAGCGGGTGTGGAAATTGTCACACCGCAAATGGAGGGGACGGATCGGGAAATCATCCTCAAAATCAAGGTGCTTGAGGAGAAGACGCCCCGCCGGCCTTATATGTATGAACAAAAGAAGCAAAAGGCAGAACAACAGTCTGAAGATGCGGCTGGAAACGGCGAATTCGAGCGTCTTGTCGAAATGCTGCCGAATCCTTTATATGTCAGCATCAACGGCACAATCGCCTACGCCAACAACGCGATGCTTGCCATGCTGGGAGCCGAAAGCAAAGACGAGGTAATCGGCAGGCGCTCTTATGAGTTTATTGAAGAAGAGTATCACGACATTGTGAAAAACCGAATTGTGCGGATGCAAAAAGGAATGGAAGTCGGAATGATCGAACAGACGTGGAGAAGGCTCGACGGCACGCCCGTTCATTTAGAAGTGAAGGCGGCACCGACGACATATAAAAATCAGCGGGCGGAATTGCTGCTTCTGATTGATATTTCTTCACGGAAAAAATTCCAAACGATTCTGCAAAAAAGCAGAGAACGTTATCAGCTCCTCATTCAGAATTCAATTGACACGATCGCCGTGATTCACAATGATAAGTGGGTATTCATGAATGAATCGGGCATTTCGCTGTTTGAGGCTGAAACATATGAAGATTTAATCGGGAAAAACGTCTATGATCAGCTTCATCCCTGTGATCATGACGGCGTGAAACAGCGGATCCAAAATATTATCAACCGAAAGACCGAGTCAGAAATTATTAAGCAATCGTGGTTTACCTTTAAAAACCGGCTGATCTACACGGAAATGGTCTGCATTCCGACGACGTTTTTCGGAGAAACGGCCGTGCAGGTCATTCTGCGTGACATTTCTGAGCGGAAGCAGACGGAGGAATTAATGCTGAAGTCGGAAAAGCTGTCTATCGCAGGGCAGCTGGCAGCGGGGATCGCTCACGAAATCCGCAATCCGCTGACGGCGATCAAAGGATTTTTACAGCTCATGAAGCCGACGATGGAGGAAAACGAACATTACTTTGAAATTGTGTTTTCTGAACTGAGCAGAATCGAATTAATTTTAAGTGAGCTTTTAATGCTTGCCAAACCTCAGCAAAACGCCGTGAAAGAGCGTGTAAACTTAAAGAAAATTATAAGTGAAGTGACCGCTCTTTTAGAGACGCAGGCGAATCTTAAAGGGATTTTTATCAAAACGGATTACGAACATGACAGCATGTATATTAACGGTGATCAAAATCAGCTGAAACAGGTGTTTATCAATCTGATTAAAAATGCCGTTGAGTCGATGCCGGATGGGGGAACGGTTCACATCATCATGACAGAAGATGAGTATTCCGTTAATGTGACGGTGAAAGACGAGGGTGACGGGATACCGGAAAACGTGCTGAAACGAATAGGCGAACCGTTTCTGACAACGAAAGAAAAAGGAACCGGCCTGGGGCTGATGGTCACATTCAACCTTATTAAAAACCATCAGGGAGCCATCCAAGTAGACAGCAAACCGGACAGAGGCACGGCCTTTCACATTACATTCCCGAAACAATAAAAAAACAACGGCGTTATGCCGTTGTTTAAATAGTCTGCATGGATTCTCTCGTTTTTAAAATAAATGCTTCCAGCCGGTCCAAGCCTTCTCTCAATGTATCCAGTGAATATGCGAATGACAGCCTCACATACCCTTCACCCAATTTTGAAAACGAGCTGCCGGGCACAAGAGCCACACCTGCATCCTCTAAAAGAGCCATACTAAAATCAAACGATGACATTCCGAATGACTTAATGGAAGGGAAGATATAAAATGCGCCTGACGGCTTTACGACGTCAAGCCCCATTGAAACAAGACGGTCATATACATAGTCAAGCCGCTTTTTATACTGTTCTCTCATAATAAGCGCATCATCAACACCGTTTGTCACCGCTTCAAGAGCCGCTTTCTGAGAGATTGAAGACGCGCATGTCACACTGTATTGGTGAACTTTTAAGATGTGCTTGGCAATTTCTTTCGGTGCGAAAATGAAACCGATTCTCCAGCCCGTCATGCTGTGTGATTTTGACAGGCCGTTGATGACGATCGTCTGGTCTCTCAAATAAGACGCGATCGAATAATGCGGTCTGTCATAGGTTAATTCGCTGTAAATCTCATCAGACAGGACAAAAACATTTCTGCCCTTCAGGACGGCTGCGATGTTTTGCAGCTCTTCCTCAGACAATGTCACTCCGGTCGGATTTGACGGATAAGGAAGAATGACGCATTTTGTTTTTGGTGTCAGCGATTCTTCAATGAGCCGCGCCGTCAGCTTAAATCCGTGAGTCGTCGTATCTACATGGACCGGAACGGCGCCCGACATGCGGATGATCGGTTCGTAGCCCGGATATATCGGGCCGGGGAGAATAACTTCATCGCCTGGAGATAAAATCGTCCGCAAAGACGCGTCAATCGCTTGGCTTGCCCCGGTTGTGACAATGATTTCAGTTTCAGCTTCATAATTCAAATCAGCTTTTTTCTTCATATAAAGCTGTACGGCCTGTCTCAGCTCATGGCCGCCCGCGTTCGGAGTATATGCCGTTGCGTTCTCGTCGATTGCCTTTTTGGCAGCCGCTTTGACATGGTGCGGCGTGAAGAAATCCGGCTGGCCGATCGTAAGCGAAATGACATTGTCGTGCTGAGCTACAAGATTTGAGAATTTGCGAATTCCTGAAATTTCAATTTCTTTTACATTCGGATTAAGCAAATGTTCCATAATTCATCACCTTATACTATATATTGAGTTTATCCTATTTTACCACTAGCTGAGCATTTGTCATCTTTTTATTAAACTATCCCGAGTATATGTCCGATATGTGAAAACATACCTTCTTTCAGAAAAAAATAAGACAACCAGCTGAAATGATTGTCTTCATTGTATCATGATCTATCTATTGTGATATGTGGCGAATGTCATTAATACCCGTATTCAAAGCTGACGTCTTCCCGCCATAAGATGTATGGAGCAGGCTTGTCGGGACGATCTTCCGCCTCTTTTTTCATTTGCAGGTAAGCCGTTTTGCTGATATCTTCTAACACCGTCATTTGATCTTGGTCGAATATGACTACTGTACCCATTTATTACACCCTTCTTCCTGAAAAATCCTTGACTATTTTACCACTCGATGTCAAAAAGTCAATGGGATATCAGAAAAAAGCATCTTTTTATAAAGAGTTCATGGCCAGTTGGCCCGAATACATTCACTTTTTCCGTTTACAGCCGATATATACAGTACAATACTGAATGCGGATAGCGAGGGATTGAATTGTCTTTACAACAATACGATATTTTATTGGATTCAGGCACAAACGAATTAGAAATCGTCAAATTTGAAGTAGGCGTCAATACATTTGGCATAAATGTGATGAAAGTCCGGGAAATCATTCAGCCGGTAGATGTCACATCTGTGCCTCAGTCTCATAAAGACGTAGAAGGGATGATTAAGCTGAGAGGCGAAATTCTTCCCGTCATCAGTCTGTATACCTTTTTCGGCGTTGATGCCGAAGGAGCAAAAGACGATAAATATATCGTAACGGAATTCAACAAGCGGAAAATCGTCTTTCACGTCGGTTCCGTTTCACAAATCCACAGGGTGTCCTGGGAGGCGATTGAAAAGCCGACTTCCCTGAACCAGGGCATGGAGCGGCACTTAACGGGAATCATCAAACTGGAAGACACGATGATCTTTCTGCCTGATTATGAAAAGATCATTTACGATATTGAATCAGCATCCGGTGTTGAGACTTATCATGTCCATCAGGAAGGATTTGATGAAAGACGGGCGGGTAAAAAACTGATTATCGTTGAAGACTCGCCGCTTCTGATGCGTCTTTTGACGGATGAGCTGACTGAGGCGGGGTACAGTGAAATCGTTGCGTTTGAAAACGGAAAAGAAGCGTATGATTACGTCGTGGAACTGACGGATAACGGAGCAAACCTGTCAGATCATATTGACATGATTATCAGTGACATTGAGATGCCGAAAATGGACGGGCATCGTTTGACGAAGCTCCTTAAGGATAACCCGCAAAGCTCTGATGTGCCGATTATGATTTTCTCGTCCCTCATTACGGACGACCTGCGCCACCGGGGCGAAGTAGTCGGAGCGGATGAACAGATCAGCAAGCCTGAAATCAGCGAGCTCATTAAAAAAGTGGATACGTACGTGATTGAATAGAAAAAAGCCGATGCATGACGCATCGGCTTTTTTGCGGCGGAATTAAAAATAACTCTCACCAAGTTTTTTAAATACGGGTTTATGATAAGCGGGCTGCTGCCTGTTGGCGGCAAGCGGTTTTTCCTTTAAGCCCACATATTTTTGCAATACGTTTTTCGCTTTTGTCAAAGACATTTGTGCTTTAGGATTGCGGTACGATTGATTTAACGTACCTAAATGCGGAAGATGCTGGAAGTCTTCTTTTGTTGGAGGCATGTGAAAATAGTAGTCTCCGATAGAGATAAGTACGTCTGACTGCTGTTGGCTAAACCTGGGATTATTTGAAAAGTGAAGCCCTATTTTTTTCCCTTTGCCTTCTTTCACAAGCTTTTGTAATGCCCGTTTTTTCAGCAGATAAAGGTATTTAGGGTTGGGGGCGGTTTTTGCATGGCGGTTCACAGTATAAACAGCTTTTGAAAGATTCTCGATGGTTGGCTGCAGCTCTTTCGAATAAGCGTGGTCGTCCATTATTTCTCTCCTTTGCATTGATCAAGTTCATATATAGATTATACTTTTTTAGCGTTGAAATGCAAATATTGATTATAAAAATACGCCTTTTTCTGATGAAAAGGGCGCATTTTTTTCCTTTATTAGACAGGTTTCGCATGTTTTTCGGAATCAGCCTTTAATGATTGCTGTACATCGACCTCTGCTGCCTCGGCGCTGTATTTCGGAAGAGCGATAAAATAGAACACAAATACCGCTAAAATCACAATTCCCATGCCGTAATAAAGGTAATCAATATTGGCAACGAATTTCGGAAATAACAGGGCAACCAATCCGAGTGTAATCGATTGGGCAAACATCATAAAAGGATCCTGCCAGCCGCTGACCCGGCCCATTATTTTCGGATGAACGATTTTCGGCATCCAGCCCCCGATGGCGATATTGACGGGGCCGATGCACATGCCGAGGGTGAAAGCCGCCGCATAATAAATCCACAGCTTATCCGTATAGCCGAGGACAAAAATGAGCAGTCCGGCTGCCAAAATAGGAATCGACATCAAATGATGCGGTTTGACTTTTTTTGCGATCATCGTTCCGATCACACTTCCTGCAAGCAGGCCGAAGCCGAGTGCGACGGTGAAGATGGAAGTATGTGATTCGTAATGATCAGGCGCAAGTCCGTATTTCATCGTAAACATCGGCAGTACGGCAAAGCCGCCGTTGACAAAACCAAAGATAAAAAAGCCGAAAATAAGGGAAGCAAGCAATTTGTTTTTAACAATATATACGATCCCTTCCTTAAAATCAGCGACCGAGTCTTTCAGAAACGAATCTCTCCATTTAAAAGGGCCGTTCGGCTGACGGGCTTCTTTCGGAATGCGGCAGGCGCGGATCAGAAAGCCTGATACAATAAAGCTGACAAAATCAAGGATAATGGCTCCGTGAATACCGATCGTTTTATACATAAACGCGCCCATACCGACGCCGAATACCATAAAGATGCTGAACAGGATCTGGTTAAGTCCCGCCGCTTTCGCATAATGCTCCTTAGGCAGAATAGCTTGTACAAGGCTGGCTTCCGCCGGGAAAAAGAACTTGGTCACGGCGCTTCTGATGAACAAAATACAGAACACGAGAGGGATGCTCCCGGTGTATAATGCGGCAAACAATATGATCGTCAGTCCGGCTCTGATCCAGTCACAATTCTCTGCGACCTTTTTCCTGTCAAGCCGGTCAGCTGCGACACCGACAATCAGAAATACGAAAACTGTCGGCAGTGAATACATCAGCTCAGCCAAAGTTGTGTATGCCGGCTGGTTTGAAAAATGGTCCAGCAAGTAAAAAGCGAAAGCCATATTACCTACAGTCGTTCCCATTTGAGAAGCGAGTGCTGCGAAAAAGAGACGGACAAAATTGCGATTTTTAAATATATCCATAAACACGCTCCTTACCCTAAAGGTCCCACTGTAATATATTATCATCAGCTCGTTCCATTAACAAATAAGATCTTTCTATCTTATAATCGTCACCCTTGTTCCATTAGGAACGGTAGCCGCAAGTTCAGTGACGTCCTGATTATACATCCGGATGCAGCCTTTTGATACCGCTTTGCCGATGGAGGAAGGATTATTTGTTCCGTGAATGCCGTAATGAATTTTAGAGAGGCTGAGCCAATAAGCGCCGAACGGGCCGCCGGGCTTAGGCTGGCGGTTCACAATGTAAAATTCTCCGGTCGGCGTGGTCGTCAATATTTTTCCGACTGCGATGGGGTACGTACGGATGAGCCTGCCAAGGCGGTATAACTCCAGTTTCTTCGCTCCGATATACACGACAATGGAATAGGGGATGGTGGATGGGTCGGGAAGATTCGGTATGATAATATGCTGTCCCGCGTATATGACCGATTGGATTGAGGGATTTGCCTGAAGGAGAGCAGCAGTGCTTATTCTGAAGTCTTGCGCAATGCTTGAGATGGTTTCTCCTTGTTTCACTTGATATGTCAGCAGTTTCATCACCCTCCTTTTTGCTCTTTTCCATATACATATTACGGAGGGGGTGTCTGTGCATCGGGATAAAAGTCTTATTTTTGTACGGTTTTCAATGTGAACAGCGTGATTTCCGGTCTGGCTAAAAATCGATACGGCAGTCTTGTCGTACCGAGCCCGCGATTAACGTAGACGGTTGTGTCATGCAGCGTATACATGCCGTCGGTATACGTTTTTCCGTATGGAGGCGTAATGAGAGGGCCGAAAAACGGGAGCTGGACCTGGCCGCCGTGAGTGTGTCCCGACAGCTGGAGGTTTACGGGATATCCGCCGATCTTGAGAGCGGCATCAGGCTCGTGGACGATTAAAATGGAAAACGCATCTTCGGAAAGGCGGGACAGGGTGCCTTCATAATCGGGTTTTCCGAGCATTACATCATCCAAAAACGCGAGTTCAATCCGGCTTCCGTCTGTCAGCTGCACCTGACGGCAGCCATTTCGAAGCACTTGAAAATCAGCCGCTTCCATCAGAGCCTTGTACGTGTTCGTACCGTAGCCTCCGTGGTCATGGTTTCCGTAAACACAAAGTTTGCCGAAGGGAGCTTCCAGATTTTGCAGCACGGCGAGTGCTTGCTGGTGATCATTAAATAAATGCGGCTTATCAATTAAATCTCCCGTAAAGATGAGCAGATCGGGTTTCAGCTGATTGATCTTTTCCGCTGCTTTATTCAAGTCACCGGATGTAAACACATCACTGAGATGCGTATCGCTGAATTGAACGATTTTAAAATTGTCAAAGCCGCGGGGGATCAGGCGGCTGGTGATTGTATGACGGGTGATCTCAATCATGCGCGGTTCAATATACCGGGCATAGCCGTAACCTCCGCAAGCCGTTGCGAGAGTTGCACCCAAAATGCCGAATCCTCTTTTTAAAAATGTTCTTCTCGTCATTTTCTCCATATGTAAAACCAACCTTTGTCAGAGTTGTTCTATTATATCATCAGCCTGGCTGAAAAATCCCTTCTCAGCATGTAATGACGCGGAAAGACATCTATGATAAAATTATGAATGATTATTCATTCAATAAAAGGGGTGGGTTTGTTATGGATAAGAAAGCGGTAATCATTACAGGCGGTTCAAGCGGCATGGGAAAAGCAATGGCGAAAAAACAGGCTGAATTAGGATGGCATGTCATGGTGACAGGGAGGAACCATGAAGCACTTGAGGAAACAAAAAAAGAAATTGAGACCTTTGAGGGGCAGGTCGCCTGTTTTCAAATGGATGTCCGTTCTGATTCCGCCGCTTCAGACATGATTACAGAAGCGAAAAAAGTCTTTGGCCGGCTCGATGCGCTGATTAACAATGCGGCCGGCAATTTTATTTGCCCGGCAGAGAAGCTGACGCCCAATGGATGGAAAGCTGTTATTGAGATTGTTTTAAACGGCACATTTTTCTGCAGCCAAGCCGCGGCAAGGCATTGGATCGAGCAGGAGCAGAAGGGCGTCATCTTAAATATGGCCGCTACATACGCATGGGGAGCGGGAGCGGGTGTCGTTCATTCCGCTGCAGCCAAAGCGGGGGTATTGTCACTGACAAGAACGCTGGCCGTTGAATGGGGGAGCAAATACGGCATCCGGACAAACGCGATAGCCCCCGGCCCGATTGAACGGACAGGCGGTGCGGAGAAGCTGTTTGAATCGGAAAAAGCGGTGTCCCGCACTATGAACAGTGTGCCGCTCGGCCGTCTGGGGACACCGGAGGAAATCGCCGCTTTGGCAGCGTTTTTGCTATCCGATGAAGCATCCTATATAAACGGGGATTGTATCACAATGGACGGGGGGCAATGGCTGAATCCTTACCCGTTTTAATTTACATGACATATTTTGCGAAGCAAGCGAACGTTAAAGGTGAACGTTCGCTTGTTTTATTTTTCTATTCAAAATTATGATATAATTTTTAAAGATTAAGAGGTGAATAAGTGAAGAAATTATTAAAATGGTTCGTTGTACTATTTGTAAGCAGTTGCGTTATCATCTTTAATATTTGGCACTTTATCATTTGCGCTTTTACTCCGGAGTATTATCAAAATACCAATCTTACATCTGATGAAATAATCAGATTTGAAAAGCTATATCATATAGATTTTCCTGATGAAACGAAATTTATTAAAGCCAGGGAGTATTTGAGTGGGCTCGGAGGCGATACATCGGCTGTATGATATGTGTCTCTGCCAACCAAGCTGGCGGAAACAATTTTATCTGATTATACGTATATGCCAATAAATCATACTGATCATGCCGGTTCAATGTATGGAGTTGACGTTTCCAAGAGTGCTGGCGGGTTAACAACTCTTACATTTGGCACTTTAGATAAAAAAGGAACTTTCTTTCAGTTGAAACATGATGATGATTGGATATTTAACAGCACTGATTGGAGCCATTATTTTTGGACAGCCGCCGGTTATCATGCTCTTATATTTATCCTTTTATTTGTGATTGTGAAACAAATGAATAACGTCCTTAATTAACCGGTCTGAAGAGTGATCTTAAAAAGTTTTCCCCTTTTATTTTAAACTGCTGCCATACTGCCTCCTTTTTCCCCCTAATCTAAACATTTGTGGTGCTGATATAATTGTGTATAATCAGACAAAGATAGAGAAGCAGGTGATAACATGTTGGACCCACTTGATATACTGACGAATATTGATGATGTCATTCCGTATTACCAAGCGATTTTTAACGCTGAGGAACAAAGAGTCGTAGGCTACGAAGTGCTTGGGCGGATTTTGGCAGATGCGGAGATTGAGAGCCTCGGGCCGTTTTTCTTAGATTCCGGCATTCCGGAAGAATATAAGCTTGAGGTCGATGACAGAGTCATCAGGCAGGCGCTGGAGCGGTTTAAAGAAGCTGATCGCGATCTGTTGATTTTTATCAATCAGGATGCGAATGTATTGATGCTTGACCACGGAGAAAGCTTTCTTGAGCTTTTGAAAGAATACGAAGAGCAGGGCATTGAATTGAACCGTATTGTGCTTGAGATCACCGAGCACAATTTCGAAGGCGACATTGAACAGCTGTACCATATGCTTGCCTACTATCGTACATACGGCATTAAAATCGCGGTGGACAATATAGGTAAGGAGAGCAGCAACCTGGACAGAATCGCGCTCCTTTCACCGGACCTTCTGAAAATAGATTTGCAGGCGCTGAAGGTATCTCAGCCGTCACCATCATATGAGCATGTGCTGTACAGCATTTCATTGCTGGCGAGAAAAATCGGCGCCGCGCTGCTGTATGAAGATATAGAAGCTGATTTTCAGCTCCAGTACGCATGGAGAAACGGAGGCCGATTTTTTCAAGGCTATTATCTGCAGGCGCCGAGCGGCGATTTTATAGACCGGAGCCTGTTAAAAGCACGCTTGAAAACGGAGTTTCAGCAATTTATCACGAGAGAAAAAAAGAAGCTGGAGACAGTATACGAACACTCTGAGAATTTTTATAAGCGGGTCAATCAGGCAGTTTCCGAGCTGAAGAAAACCCATCAGGCGGACGATGAGTTTATTAAAAAACTGGCGGAAAACCTGACCGACTGCTGTTTCAGAATTTATATGTGTGATGAAGAAGGCTATCAGCTGACGGGAAATGTGTTCAAGCAGTCCGGCGAATGGCTTTATCAGCCTGAATACGTGGAGAAAAACTGGAGCTGGCGTCCGTACTTTTTAGAAAACATTATGAAGATGCGGAATTCAAGAAAAGGCTTTTTCAGTGACCTGTACAGTGATATTGAGACGGGTGAGATGATCAGAACCTTTTCATACCCGATGGATGACAATATGTATTTATTTATCGATCTGCCTTACTCTTATTTATATGAACAGGACGGGTTACTTTAAAGCGGCTGCTGTATGCCGCTTTTTTTTATAAATGTGAAAAAGTTTTAAAAAACGATTGACAATGATAGTGATAATCATTATCATTTAGTTATAGAGAGAAGTTACTCTCTGTTCCCCAACCCCTCTATCAGATCAAGATCCGAAAAAGCTTGGCGCTACCCCCGCCAAGTTTTTTTATGCTGTCTCCTCATAAAAAGGCTTCTCCTCACATACATCTGACAATGGCGGCTCAAAAAGCGAAAAATTATTTTTGAAAGGTGTATGACATTCCGAAAAAAGCTTCAAACTATTCGAAAACACAGTTTTCCCGTTTATTTTCTTATTGAAAATCCAGCGGGAAAATGCCATCCCGGTCTACTTTATGGTATGATGCTCTGTAGGACTTGTATTATAATAAATACTTGTTGATTTGAAGTTGTTTTTTGAAAGGAGTCTTTTTTTAGAATGTCACAATTAATGGGTATCATCACGCGGCTGCAAAGTCTGCAAGAAACAGCGGAAGCGGCTAACGAGCCGATGCAGCGTTATTTTGAAGTTAACGGCGAAAAAATTTGCAGTGTTAAATATTTCGAAAAAAATCAAACGTTTGAACTGACGGTTTTCCAAAAAGGTGAAAAACCTAACACGTATCCGTTTGATAACATTGACATGATTTCTATTGAAATTTTTGAGCTCCTTCAGTAATGTGATTTGATTTTTCAGGCTGACCAAGCTTCCGGTCTTCCGCAAGCGGAGCTTTATTAAATCATGCAAAGGAACGTGCTTGTTCGTTTGGTTGTAGACTCTGGAAAGAGGAGTGTCCGTACATGGCTGATTCTTTTCTGTTTTATAATCTTTCTGAGGCACAGATGACCTTTCAAGACGTGACGGAGCGGCTGAAACGCTTTGTCAATAAAGACCCCCGTTCAGCATACGTGCTGTCTGTAGGGACTGATTCACAAGTTTACCGCGACTTCACAAAGTTTATTACGGCTATACACTTGCACCGTACAGGCAAGGGAGCTTGGGGCTGTTTGAAAAATCACGATCTTGCAAGACCGATACATAGCCTTCGCGAAAAAATCTCGCTGGAAACCGCGTTCAGCCAGGAGATGGCTGCGCATATCCTCGACGGCCGTCTTATGGAACTGACAGATTTGCTCTTGCCTTTTGCGGATGAAGGGGCGGATCTTTCATTTGAAGTGCATCTGGATATCGGTCAAAAAGGGCTGACAAAAGAATTGATACAAGAAATGACCGGCCGCATTACCTCGATGGGCATTGAAGCGAAAATCAAGCCCGATTCCTGCACAGCATTCAGTTATGCCAATCGTTACACAAAATAATATTTCATACAGAATCCGCAAAATGTCGAATTATGCGGTTGACGATTTTTTTCTGTTTACTTATTCTAGCGGTAGAGCTGAAAGCAAATTTCACCTTGCTTTCGGAGGTATTCAGTTAAAAATAGGGGGCCTGATTACGTATGAGTCTTATCGGTGAACGATTTACGGAAGAAGAACAGAAACTTCTGCTGAATATCCTGATCAATCAAGAATATGCCATTGAGCTTTTGACCAGCGAAATCAACGATATAGAAGCAGGGTCAAAAAGCGTTGATGGAACCACTTATAAAAAACTCGTAACGCTCTATGACCGTTTTCGGAACGAAAATTAATCAGCGGCCTATAAATTGATACTCGATTGCAAAGAGTATCTTTTTTATTGACGGAAACTTTTCGACAAAAAATGATAATGTTTATATTATTGCAATATAGGGAATACATGCTTTGATGAAAAATGTAAAGGGGTCGAAGTGACATGATTAGCTTACAATCAGATCAGCTTCTTGATGCAACAGTCGGACAATTTATGATCGAGGCGGATAAAGTGGCGCACGTTCAAGTCGGAAACAACCTTGAGCATGCTCTATTAGTGCTGACGAAAACCGGCTATACCGCCATTCCCGTCCTTGACGCTTCGTACCGTCTGCACGGTTTGATCGGGACAAATATGATTATGAACAGCATTTTCGGACTTGAACGGATCGAGTTTGAGAAGCTGGATCAAATTACGGTTGAGGAAGTCATGCTGAAAGACATTCCCCGTCTCCACGTCAATGATCCGATTATCAAAGGGTTCAGCATGGTCATTAACAACGGCTTTGTCTGCGTTGAAAATGATGAAGGCGTCTTTGAAGGCATTTTCACGAGAAGAGTCGTATTAAAGCAGTTGAGCAGTCATATCAGATCATTGAATAAGTAGGCTCGCACGATCAGCCTATTTGTTCTTTCGCATGCCAGAAAAAGAAAACGCATACATATGAGTGGCGCTTGCCTCGGCAGCCTTTATTTGATTAGAATGGTAGATAAGAAATATGAAAAGGCATTGAAAAGGAGGACGACATGCAGCTTCAAGAGCTTCATATGCTCGTAGTTTTAGCTGAGGAATTAAACATGAGGAAGGCTGCCGAACGGTTATTCGTGTCACAGCCGGCTCTGTCCCAGCGATTGCAGACCATTGAAAAAGCCTGGGGAACAAAGATCTTTCTTAGGTCTCAAAAAGGACTTACGGTAACGCCGGCAGGAGAAAAAATCATACAATTTGCAAATGACGTCACGGATCGGCAAGAAAGAATCAGAGAAAACATTGATGAACTTGAGGGTGAGATTCACGGCACATTAAAGCTTGCCGTCGCCTCGATTATCGGGCAGCACTGGCTTCCGAAAGTGTTAAAAACATATGTGGAACGATATCCGAATGCAAAGGTCTCTCTCATTACAGGGTGGAGCAGCGAAATGCTGAAAAGTCTGTATGAAGATCAGGTACATATCGGCATTATCCGGGGAAATCCGGAATGGAAAGGCCGGAAAGATTATTTAATGACCGATCATTTATATTTGGTCGATACGGAAATTTCCTGTATTGATGATATTGCCCATACCGATCGGCCGTTTATTCAATTCAAAAGTGACAGTACATATTTTCAGGAAATTCAGCATTGGTGGCATCAAAAATTCAAAACTTCGCCGAAACAGACCATCCTTGTCGATCAGATTGAAACGTGCAAGCAGATGGCGCTGCACGGGATCGGTTATGCCATTCTGCCGTCAGTCACCTTAGAAGAGGAAGACAAAGTAAATAAAATGCCCCTGCTTGATACAAAGGATCATCCCATCGGCCGTGACACATGGCTGCTCGGTTATGAGCCGGCATTTGAATTAAAACAGGTGCAGGCTTTTGTTTCTGTCATTAAAGATATGCTGAAGCAGGAACGCCCATTTTAGAAAGACAGCAATCATGCTGTCTTTTTTTATTTTTTATTGACAATGAAAATCATTATCATTTAAAGTGTTATATATGTTAATGAAAATCATTATCAATTACGGGGTGATCATATGCAGAAAGCATTAATGATATACGCAAGCATGTCGGGGAATACAGAGGATATTGCCGGCATTATAAAAGAAACACTGAGCGGGCATCAGATAGCGGTTGACTGTCTTGATATGGACGAAGCAGATGCGGATTCTCTCAAAGCATATGATTATGTTTTTGTCGGCACATACACATGGGGGGATGGTGATCTTCCTTACGAAGCGGAAGATTTTTACGAAGATATTCTGCACAGCCAGCTCAACGGACTGAAAACGGCCTGTTTCGGTTCAGGCGATCACGCCTACCCGAAGTTTTGCGAAGCGGTCACGCTGTTTTGCGATGCGTTTGAACAGGCCGGAGCCAATTTATACCCGGAAACGCTGAAAATTGAGCTGGCGCCCGAGACGGCTGAAGATCAAGAATGCTGCAAAGAATTTGTCCGCGGTTTTCTTGCATGGGCCGCTCACCACGGAGACCGGTGCCATGTTTCATAAAGGCGCGACGGCTGTCATGGCATCAGTATCTTCGGGATTTTTTGTGGCTGTGAAAGGCGAAGGTATTTTTCATTTTTCGGCGGAAGAAGGCTGGAAAAGACTATTCCGAGTGAAAAGCAGGATTCATGTGCTGACTTATATAGGGCCCTACATATTCGCAGCTGGAGAAAAAGGCGCCGTCCTCAGATCGGCCGATCAAGGAAAGACTTGGACGGCCTCCCGATTTCCGACCGGCGCCTCCGTATGGGCCGTTGCCGGACGGAATGACGGATTTGTCTGTGCGCACGGCACATACTGCCTCTACTTATCTGATGATTTCGGCGTCACTTGGCATGTGGCTAAGCCCTTTTCACAATTAAAGGAGCCGCCTGTCATCCGTTCGCTTTGTTTACACGGTCAGACGATTTATATCGGCACCCGGATTCATATGAATCATGGCGGCATTTGGGCGTATGATCTGACGGAAGGCCGCATCCGGCGTATAAGCCGCGAAAGGCAGCGCATGACGGCTTCAATGATGATGTATCAGAATGACTGGCTCATTGCAGCAAAGGGCGCTGCAAAGGGAGAACGGGGGGAGGTTGCCGTTCGAAACGTGCGGACGCAAGAGGAGTTTGCCATTACAGCCGGGGACGCTGTAAGGGAAAAGTCATTTCTCGACGTTTCTGAGGATAACGGGACTATTTATGTCACATCGTCACAGGGCGAAAGCGGATTTTCGCGTATTTATCAAGCTGATCTTGCCGCCGGTGAATTAAAGTGGTTTGATACGATCCGCGGTCACGGATGGCGGGTGGCCAACCGGGAAGAAAACTTTTTTTGCGCGGGCCTTTACGAAAGTAAGTTTGTCAGACCGTATGAGGCGGTTCGGCTCGCACATTAGTTTTTATGCATAAAGGAGAGACGAAGATGGGGAATGTATTGCTTGTTTACGCTACAATGTCAGGAAACACCGAGGCGATGGCGGATTTAATTGAAAAAGGGCTGATCGAAGCACAAGCCTCCGTAGACAGATATGAAGCGATGGATATTCATGCCGAACTTTTTAATGATTACGAGTATATTTTATTAGGCACATATACGTGGGGAGACGGGGATCTTCCTGATGAAATGCTCGATATTGCTGAAGATATGGAAAACCTGGAGCTTACGGGAAAAACATTTGCTTTGTTCGGTTCCGGAGATACGTCCTATGAGTTTTTTTGCGGAGCGGTTGACGAATTGGAAAAAGTAATCACGGCCCGCGGCGGGCGGGTGGTGCTGCCGCCGGTCAAAATTGAAAACAATCCTGAGGGCAGTGAGGAAGAAGAGCTCCGGGAATTCGGAAGACAGTTTGCCGCGCTGTGCAGCCAGCCGGCAGAATAAAGGCTTGTTCCTTTTTTTCTTGTCTTTGTATCCTTCCTTTGTTACAGTAATGAGGTAGAAAATCAGAGGAGGACAATACATATGAAAATGATGGATGCAAATGAAATTATTTCATTTATTCAAAATAGTACAAAATCAACGCCTGTAAAAGTGTATGTAAAAGGCGATCTTGAAGGAATCAGCTTTGGCGATTCCGCTAAAACATTCCTGAACGGCCAATCCGGCGTCGTTTTTGGCGAGTGGGCTGAAATTAAAAGCGCAATCGAAGAGAACAAAGATAAAATTGAGGATTACGTCATTGAGAATGACCGCCGCAACTCTGCGATCCCGATGCTTGATTTAAAAGATGTGAAAGCGAGAATCGAGCCCGGCGCTATTATCCGCGACCAAGTCGAAATCGGCGACAATGCCGTTATCATGATGGGTGCATCTATTAATATCGGTTCAGTCATCGGCGAAGGTACGATGATTGATATGAACGTTGTTCTCGGAGGACGCGCGACTGTCGGCAAAAACTGCCACATCGGAGCGGGTTCTGTATTAGCGGGCGTTATTGAGCCGCCTAGCGCTAAGCCTGTTGTCGTAGAAGACGACGTTGTGATCGGCGCAAATGCGGTGGTGCTTGAAGGCGTAACAATCGGTAAAGGCGCGGTTGTCGCCGCCGGAGCCATCGTTGTAAATGACGTCGAGCCATATACCGTTGTAGCGGGAACACCAGCGAAAAAAATCAAAGATATCGATGAAAAAACAAAAGGAAAAACAGAAATCAAACAGGAATTACGCCAGCTGTAAGGAATGGTTTGATAGAATGGGCGTGGATGATAAAATCCACGCCTTATTCTTATCTCAAGGAGGAATACATATGGAAAAAGAGCGGCTCATTGCCATCCGAAGAGATCTGCACCGCATTCCGGAGATCGGCTTTCAGGAATATAAAACCCAGCAGTACCTGCTGAATCTATTAAACCAATATCCGGAAGAAAGAATTGAAATCGAAACTTGGAGAACCGGCATCTTTGTCAAAGTCAACGGCACGGCTCCGGAAAAAATGCTCGCCTACAGAGCGGATATAGACGCTCTGTCGATTGAAGAGCAGACGGGGCTTCCGTTTGCATCTGAGCACCCCGGTTTTATGCACGCATGCGGCCACGATATGCACATGACCATCGCGCTCGGCATTATTGATCATTTTGTCCATCATCCCGTCAAACATGATCTGCTCTTTTTATTCCAGCCGGCTGAAGAAGGACCGGGCGGAGCGGCACCGATGCTTGAAAGCGATGTGCTGAAAAAATGGACGCCGGATTTGATCACCGCCCTCCATATAGCACCTGAGCTGCCGGTCGGCACCATTTCCACCAAAAGCGGATTGCTGTTTGCCAATACGAGCGAGCTTGTCATCGATCTTGAGGGGAAAGGCGGACATGCGGCATATCCGCATACAGCAGACGACATGGTCGTTGCCGCGAGCACGCTTGTCACGCAGCTCCAAACAGTCATATCCAGAAATACGGATCCGCTTGACAGCGCTGTAATTACTGTCGGAACGATTACCGGGGGCACGGCGCAAAATATCATCGCAGAGCATGCTCATTTGGAGGGAACCATCCGGACGCTTTCCGAGGAATCAATGCGTATGGTGAAAAAGCGGATTGAAGAGCTTGTCAAAGGAATTGAAATCGGCTTCCGATGCAAAGGAAAAGTCACGTATCCGTCCGTTTATCATCAAGTTTATAATACAAGCGGCCTGACCGAAGAATTTATGCAATTTGTCAGCGATCATCAGCTTGCTGACGTGAAAACGGCGAAAGAAGCGATGACCGGAGAAGATTTCGGATATATGCTGAAAAAATATCCCGGCTTTATGTTCTGGCTGGGGGCCGATTCATCCCACGGGCTTCATCACGCAAAGCTGAACCCGGATGAAGATGCGATGGAAACCGCGGTAAATGTCATGGTCGGATATTTTTCGAAGTATGCCAATTAAATCCGAAAAGAAGAATAATCTAACAAAAATTGAGCATTCTACATAACGGAGGTGTTCAATATGACGAAAAAAATTGGAATTGAACAATCTTTATCGGATGTAGAACAGGCGTTAAAACAAAAAGGATATGACGTAGTGATGATGAAGACTCCTGAGGATGCGAAGAATTGTGACTGCTGTGTCGTAACCGGACTTGACAGCAATGTTCAAGGAATTGCTGATACGTCAACTCAGGCTCCCGTCATTACGGCTTCCGGAATGACCGCCGACGAAATCTGCAGCGAAGTGGAAAAAAAATTTCATTAAAAAGAAAAAACCGAAGCTTACGCTTCGGTTTTTCTATTCGGCGGAAGCGGCGTTTTTAAAACGGTCAAGCGCGATTTTTATTTCTCTCCGCAGTACGCGTTCAACCCGCCATTGCTCCATATTTTCTGTTTTGGCAATGATTCTGATCACCATTTCTGACGTGCTTAAATCTTGAACCCCGATGACGTCCGGCCCTTCCTTAATCTGCGGGAGCTCAGCGGCTGCTTTGTCACACGCGGTTTGAAGGATTTGAATGGTTTCATCAAGATTTTTTTCAAGCGGCACTTTAATATCGACAAGCGCCTGCATCGTTCCGCGGGAATGGTTGCTCACATTCGTGATGCCCCGGTTGGGAAGATAGTGAAGCGTGCCGTCAAAGCTCCGGATTTGCGTCGTACGGAGACCGACCTGCTCGACAATGCCGCTGTAGCCGGCAACCGTAATATAATCACCGACGTCAATCTGTTTTTCCAAAAGGATAAAAAATCCGGTGACGATGTCACTGACAAGCCCCTGAGCCCCGAAGCCGACTGCGAGACCGACCACGCCGGCGCCGGCAATGAGAGCGCTCGGATTGTAGTGAAATAAATCCAAAATCATCACAATAAAAACGAATATCAGGATGTATCCATACACATTGAGCGCGAGGCTTCGCAAAGTATAAGCGCGGCCCGTGGAGAGGTTGTTTTGTTGCTCGAATTTCTGAAACAGATGCTTGATCAGCTTTTTTCCTGCCGTCCGGAAAATAAAGTACGCTAAAATAATGAGAGCCAGCTTTATGATGAAAATCCCGGCAGATGTGAGAAGCCCGGCCCAATCAAAGTGTTTTAAATCAATCATAGTGATGTCTTCCTTTCAAGTCTATTGCGGAAAAAGCTAAAAGTGATATACCCGTTTTTTAAATAAGATAAACCTTTTCATAGAAACCAGTTATTACATTTATGGTTTGTTCATATTGCCCCGGTTTCAATATCTTCATTTTTGTGAAGATATGTACTAAAGAATCTCCACACTCATTTTAACATGGTGATTCAGCCAAATCATATCCTTTGGAGAGAAAACAGGAGGACGTTGCCCGGCGGACTGAAAGCCCCGGCAAAAAACTTTTTCATAAGGAGGGAAATGAGATGAAATTACATCAGCAAATGCCTGAATTGCCCGGCGCTAAAGCATGGATTAACAGAGAAGTCACGAAGGAACAGCTGGTCGGCGGAAAGCCGGCACTGATTCACTTCTGGTCCGCCAGCTGCCGCATGTGTAAAGAAGCGATGCCTGAGGTGAACGGGTTTCGTGATAAATATAAAGATCAGCTGAATGTGTTGGCCGTCCACACGCCCCGTTCCGAAGACGATCTTGATCTTGAGAAAATCAAGAAAACAGCGGCTGAGCACGATATCTCTCAGCCGATTTACGTCGATAGCGATCATACGCTGACTGACGTATTTGAAAATGAATATGTGCCGGCTTATTACGTTTTTGATAAAAACGGACAGCTCCGCCATTTTCAAGCGGGAGAGAGCGGGATGAAAATGCTTGAAAAACGCATCAGCCGGGTACTTTCAGAAACGGAGCAGGCTTCTGAGTAATCGGGACAATCTCCGTCGGACTATTGTCTCGGTTCTGCAAACCCTTTGCCGTTAGGTAACAGGGTTTTTTTGTGTCTATTGGATAAAAAATTCCAATATGACATGTGTGGCTTAAAAAATAAGAGAAACAGCGGTAAACACGCTGTACCGCTTGTTTTATCCATATCATTATCTTTTACATATTATAGTCGAAAATTGTAGATATCACGCTAATTTTCATTAAACAAGTAATTTCAAGTTATATTTTGAAATGGTTGAATAAATTGGAACTTTGTCCAGAATCCCCTATATGATAAGGGATTTTTGTATATAAAGTACCATTTTCAGAAAATAAGCAATTTTTCATAGAGTAAATAAAATAGTAAAATGATAAAATAATAGTTGATAAAATTACTTTTGTAATCTAATATCTTAATAAAAGCGTTTAAATTTTTGACAGGGGGTTTTACACATGTTTAATGAAAGAGAAGCGCTGCGCTTACGTTTAGAACAATTGAACGAAGCAGAGGTAAAAGTCATTCGTGAATATCAAATAGAACGTGATAAAATATATGCAAAACTGAGAGAATTAGACAATACAGGCAGCCTGTCCGATACAAAAAAAGAGTTTCGTCCGGAGAAAAAAAGTGACTCCCTCCCGGTGCTTGCAGAGCTTGCAGCACAGGAAATGAGAAGCTATCAAAAGCCGCAGACACAGCCTCAATCCTCCCAGCAGCAGATGCAGTCTATTACGTCTCTTCCCGCAGGCATTCCAGACGGTTCTACAAGAAGAAGAAGAGGGACGGCGAGACCGGGATCAAAAGCGGCAAAACTGCGCGAAGCAGCGATTAAAACATTGAAACGCCACAATGCAGCGATCAAAAGTTCCGAACTGCAAAAGGAAATTGAAAAGGAAAGCGGCCTTGAAATTCCTAATATGACAACATTTATGCAAAGCTTAATTAAAATGTATCCGGAAGTGAAAAAACCATACCGCGGCCAATATATTCTTGAGGGAGAAATTTCTCAGGAAACAGCAGAAACGGCAAATGATACGGCTGCTGAATAAAACAGTAAAAACTGCTTGCGTTACTCAAGCAGTTTTTTTGCGCTTTCCCGCTTATTCTGCGGAAGTGACGCATCTTTTTCAGGCTTTTTTTCAAGCTTGACAACATATTTTTGGAAAGGCTTTTCGCCGTCAGTGCGTTCTTTCAACGCATCCAGTTTTTCATCAAACGACTGATCGCGGGACTCTGATTGTACAAATTGTTTTTGCAGGGAGATGACTTGTTCGGTAACGGCTGTAAGCAAGTCTTCTGCCTGAACAGTCTCTTTGGAAACGGAAGGAATTTCCAGAGTTTGTTCCGCCGGTTCCGCCGTGCGGCTGTCAATATCAGCAAAATGGCCGGCAATCCAAGCATCACTTTCGTCCAGCTGCCGTTTATACGAAAGAATGGTTTCTTGAAATAACTTTTCTTTCGTTTTTTCTATTTCTACAAGCCGTTCTTTTGTTTCTAGTATTCGATCTCTCATATGATTAATTTCTATTTTAATATGTTTGAGCTGGTATTCTTTTTCTATCATTTGTGTTTGGAGCCGGCTATTTTCGTCTGCAGCGGCATGATAACGCTGTTTCATATCTTCGTGAGAAGTCCGTTCGGTTTGAACGGCGGTCTCAAGTGAGCGGATGCGGGTATGTAAGTTTTTATTTTCTTCTTCAAATTTTATATTTGTAAGATGCAGACGATGCTTTTCTTCCATCTCATTTTTCCGCCGAAACGTTTCCTGCTGAAGCAGTTCTTGCAGAATGACGATTTTATCGAGCAGCCCGGCTCTGATTTCATGCAAAGAACGCTCCGTGTCACTTGTCTGTTTGTGTTTTTGAGCCATGGCTTCCAATTCGTCAGAAAGCTTGTGAAGCCGCTCTTTAATATTGGCGTTTTCCTCCTGAAGCTTATTGTTTTTTTGATGGAAGTAGCTTGCTTCAAATTCCGAAATTATTTTTCTGCATCTGGAAAGTTCGGATTTCAAGTAAAGGTTCTCTTGAGAAGTGTCGTGGAAAAACGGACCTGATATTTTCATAAGAACCATCTCCCTCATGATGTTAACACTACAATATGGGAAAGGAACAACGGCTATTCCTCTTAATTAAACAGACAAGCACCGTAATATTGTATTTCGGCTGAGGCGTTTGCTATGCTTTTATATAGAATGGGAGAGAGATGACATGAAACGGGTGAATGTAATATTAGCGGGGGGAGCTTCCCGAAGATTCGGAGAACCGAAAGCTTTTGCAAAGTGGAAGGGCGGCATGTTTTATGAACAGGCGAAAAAAGCCTTCGGCGGCGGAGAAACGGTGATTATCAGCCGCCCTGAGCATATAAAAAAGTTCTTATCAAACAGGGAGCGGCATGTTTTTGCCGATGAGCCGCTGTTTCGGGGAATGGGCCCGCTTGCCGGCATATATACGGCAATGGAACAAACGGAAGGCGAAACATATACGGTCATATCCTGTGACACGCCGCTCGTGACAAGAAAAACGATGGCTGCGCTTGAAAAGAAGCTGACCGGAAACCTGGATGCTGTCATACCGGTTTGTGAAAACAGAGAGCAGCCCCTCTTGGCGGTTTACCATAAACGGGTGCAGGATGTGCTTTTTGATCAGCTGACACAAAACAAACTGAAAATGACAGACACGCTGAAACGGCTGTCTGTCTGTTATGTGCAGGCTGAAGACATCGGCGCCGGGCCGGAGGAGTTCGCTAATGTCAACACACGGGATGATTACACCAGACTTTTGGCGCATGTCGAGTCTTCAAATCAGGACTGATCGGGAAGAAACATGGTATGATGGAAATAAAAATGCAAGGGGACAACACAGATGGAAGAGCGCTATTCGCGGCAGACAAGATTTAAGCCGATAGGGGAAAAAGGGCAGCAGGCGCTGGCTGACAGCAGTGTCCTGATTGTCGGAGCCGGAGCCCTCGGAACAGCCGCGGCAGAGGGCCTGGCAAGAGCCGGAGCGGGCCGTATGGCGATTATTGACCGGGATTATGTGGAATGGAGCAATTTACAAAGACAGCAGCTGTATACAGAAGAAGACGCGAGACAGCGCCTGCCGAAAGCAATGGCGGCCAAGGCGCGTCTTTTAGAGGTAAACAGTGATATACATATCGATGCTTACGCGGCGGAAGGTACGGCGGAAACACTTGAACCGCTGATCGAACAAGCGGATTGCATCGTGGATGCGACAGATAATTTTGAAACGAGAATGGTCATCAATGATCTGGCGCAGAAAACGAAAACACCTTGGATTTACGGTGCCTGTGTCAGCAGTCAGGGAATGTGCATGACGATTATTCCGGGGGTTACGCCGTGTTTATCCTGCCTGTTTGAGCAAATGCCCGTGGGCGGAGCGACATGTGATACAGCAGGCATCATACCTCCGGCGGTTCATATCGTCTCCGCTTATCAGCAGGCTGAGGCGCTGAAATTGCTGACAGGAAATCATGCGGCGGTAAATCGGCGCTTTTTCACGTTTGACGTGTGGAATAACACCAATATGAGCATAAATGTGGATCAGATCAAACGGGATCATTGCCCTTCCTGCGGCGCGGAGCCCGTATATCCGTATCTGCAGCCTGAAAACAGGCCGAAAGCAAGCGTGCTGTGCGGAAGAGACACCGTTCAAATCAGATCGGAAGCCTTAAAGAGGCTGGATAAAGAAGAGCTTGTCAAACGTCTGAAGCAGATCGGTAAAGTGGAAGCAAATGAATTTTTGCTGCACATGGCGTACGAGCGCTTCAGAATCGTTATTTTTCAGGACGGACGGGCTCTGATTCACGGTACAAACGATATAAAAGAAGCGAATTCAGTTCTGGCCAGAGTGATCGGACTGTAGAAAGGGGATGTATTGCGATGCTTGAAAAAAGAACGCCGATTCAGGTGGACGAAGCAGTCCGCCGGGTGAGCCGGTATAAAAAAAAGGGGGATACCGAATGGGTGGCGCTTGAGGACAGTCTCCACCGCTATTTGGCGGAGGATGTTAAGGCGGATCATGATGTGCCGGCTTTTAACCGTTCTCCGTATGACGGGTTTGCCATCAGGGCGAGCGATTCAAAAACGGCTTCCCGTGACAATGCCGTCACCTTTGAAGTCATTGACCATATCGGAGCCGGCGCCGTGTCAGAAAAAGAACTCGGGCCTTATGAAGCGGTCCGCATTATGACGGGGGCGCAGATTCCCAAAGGCGCGGATGCCGTAGTGATGCTTGAGCTGACAAAAACGTTTTCTGAAAACGGCACGAATTACATGTCAGTGAAACGCCCTTTTCATGCGGGGGATAATATTTCATATCAAGGAGAAGATGCGAAAAAAGGCAGCTCGCTATTAAAAAAAGGGACGAAAATCACGCCGGGCGTAACCGCTCTTTTAGCAACCTTCGGCTATGCTTCCGTTCCCGTGGTCAGAAAGCCGGTTGTCGGCATTATCGCAACGGGAACCGAGCTTCTTCATGTCAGCGATCCGCTTGAGCCGGGGAAAATCCGCAACAGCAACGCTGCCATGGTGTATGCCCAGGTCATTGAAGCGGGTGCGGTACCGCTGAACTTAGGGAAAATTTCCGATGATTTTGATGACAGCTATGCTGCGGTGAAGGAAGCTATGAAAAAAGTTGATTTTCTGATCACGACCGGCGGCGTGTCAGTCGGCGATTTTGATTTTCTTCCGGACATTTATAATAAGCTCGGAGCGGAAGTTCTTTTTAACAAAGTGGCAATGCGCCCGGGGAGCGTGACAACTGTCGCCCGGGCCGATGACATGCTGCTGTTCGGCCTTTCAGGCAATCCGTCCGCATGTTATGTCGGATTCACCCTGTTTGTCAAACCGATGATTCAGACGTGGCTTCTGAATGAAAAACCTCATTCCGGATGGGCGGAAGCCGTGTTAACAAACGACTTTCCGAAGCCGAATCCATTTACGAGATTTGTGAGGGCGTTTGTTTATCATAAGGACGGAAAAATGATGGCGTCACCGGTCGGTCTCGACAAATCAAGCTCAGTCACATCTCTTGCCGAAGCAAACGCGTTTATCCTTCTGCCGGGAGGAACGAGGGGATATGAAGCGGGCCGGACGGTTCACGCGCTCCTCATCCGTGATGAGAATGGAAGTGAATGGCCGTGGTCAATTCTTTCCCGATCGTCCAGATCGTAGGTTTTCAAAACAGCGGTAAAACAACGTTTATTGAACGTGTGCTGAAAGCTGCGCCGAAAGAGTGCGATATTGGATGTTTAAAACATCACGGACATGGCGGAGAACCGGAACCTTTTTCTGACGGAAAAGACTCGGAGCGTTTTTCAAAAGCCGGAGCCGCGGTTACGGCAGTAGAAGGGGACGGCGTCCTGCAGCTTACGGCGCGAAAAAAATGGGATCTGGCGGGTTTGATCAGTCTGTATGAATGTCTGGGAATTGACGGTCTTCTCATAGAGGGATTTAAACATGCGCCGCATCCGAAAATCATTATGATCAAAAACAGCGAAGATTGGCAAAAGCTGAAGCATTTGGAGCGCGTGATCGCGGTTGTCAGCAGAAATACGGAGCATATGCCGGCAGATGCGGGCAAGCCCGTATTCCATTCGGACGATCCGGCTGCCATTATGTTTGTGCTTTCGCAGCTGAAAGGGGAATCTGCTTAAATGGAACGTTTTCAAATTACAAGGGAACCTATCATTGCGGAAAATATCGTAAAAAAAGTTGAAAAGCGTGAAGCCGGCGCCATCACAACGTTTATCGGCACGGTCAGAGAGTGGACTGCAGGACGGCGGACAGTGCGTCTAGAATATGAAGCGTATGAACCGATGGCTGTTCAAATGCTTTCTCAAATCGGCAGTGAAATCAGCGCGAAATGGGAAGGAGCCGAAGCTGCAATCACTCACCGTGTCGGCGTCCTTGATATCGGTGAAGCAGCGGTCGTAATCGCCGTGTCTTCTCCGCACAGAAAGGCGGCATATGAGGCGAATGAATATGCAATTGAACGGATAAAACAGATTGTGCCCATATGGAAAAAGGAAATCTGGGAAGACGGGGAAGAATGGATAGGCGATCAGCTGGAAACAACGCCCTATCCGAACGGAAAACCGGATTTGGATAAAGGGGAATCGCGATGATTAAAGTATTATTATTTGCCGGGCTTGCGGAGCAGGCGGGAACACCGGTCATTGAACTTGACGAAAAAGAGACGGCGGCGTCTGCTGTAAAAACGCTGTTAAAGGAACGGTACGGCCTTCAGACGATTGACAATGCCATGATCGCAATCAATGAAACATATGTAAAAGACAACAGCACCGTAACAGAAGGTGATACCATTGCCTTTATCCCTCCTGTAAGCGGAGGGTGAAAAAAGAGCCGGGTGTGCATCATTGCCATCCGGCTCTTTTTGTATATAGGCGCTGAATTTCAGAGAATATTTAAATGGGATTTAAAGGGTTTTGCAATTGAGGCGGTTTTCACTGCATGAATAGGCTGATAACAGTGCCTTTACGAGGTTTTGAGCCACCCGTCATACCGATCTGACGATGCTTTTTTTTACATAATTATGGAACGTAAAGCTGAGAATTTGTGTTACAATTTAGCATAAATACGCAAACGGCAAAAAAATTGAAACTTCTCTCAGCCTAAAGCGTACGTATAAACAGAATAATACATAGGAGGCATCAGCAATATGGAACCAAACCTGGAAAAAAGCAATGCGGCAGTAACGGAAAAGCCGTCAATTTTCGGCGTCATTACAAGTCCTGTTGTGCAGTTTAAAAGATTAAAAGAAAAGCCGGTCATCGGCATTCCTCTCCTGATTGTCATCATTCTCATCGCGGCCGGCAGTATTTTGCGCGGGCTCGGAATGAATTATGAAGAACTGCTGAACAGCTCATCTCTTGACGGATTGACCGATGATCAGATTGAAATGACCAAAACCATTGCGAAATTCGGCTCGATTTTCGGAGGGATTTTCGGAGGCATTATCGGTCTCTTTATCGTTCCGCTTATTTATTGGCTGTGCGTCAAAATTTCAGGCGGCGTGACAACTTATAAAAAAATGCTCTCACTCGGCCTCTTTACTGCATTTATTACTAACATCGGCTTAGTCATTAACGGACTTGTCATTTATTTTACCGGTGCGGGCTCACTGTACCCTGTCACATCTTTGGCGAGTGTCATACCGGCCGGAGACGGCGTATCGGTCTTTTTAAGCGCGATCGATATTTTCAGCATCTGGAGCTATATTCTGCTCGCTTTGGGACTTCGCTATACAGGCGGTATTTCGAAAAAAGCGGCCTGGACTTCCGCGATTGTCCTGTTTGTTATTATGCTTTTGGTTTCGGCAGTCGGAGGACTGTTAAGTTCAGTGACAGCAGGTGTATAACATGAAAAAAATTTGGATCGGAATCGGCATCGCCGTAATTGTTGCAGTATTCATCGGTATCAATATTTATAAGTCTGCCGCTCCCGCGGGCGGCAGCGCCGGAAAAAAAATCGAAACCGGAACCATGGAAAACAGAGAAATCTCATCTACGGTTATGGTTCCGGGAACACTTAAATTCTCTAAAGAACAGTATGTTTTTTATGAAGCAGATAAAGGAACTCTTGATAAAGTGAAAGTAAAAGAAGGCGACAAAGTAAAAAAAGGGTCGTCGTTAGTCACTTATACAAATGAGCAGCTCAACCTTGATAAAGAACAAAATGAGTTGACAGAACAATCAAAACGGATGCAAATCGAACAAGTTGAAAAAAAACTCAGAGCATTAAACAGCAAGGAACAAGATCTGGCAAAACAAGTGGGAGAAGCGGAAGCCAAAAAACAAATTGAATCCGAACGGACTGATCTGCAGCTTCAGCAAAAAACGGCGGAAATCGAATTAAAGCAATCTGATTTGCAAAAGCAGTCTCTTGAAAATCAAGTGTCGAATCTCAATGTTAAGAGTGAGATGGACGGGACGGTTATCTCGGTAAATCAAGAAGCGGCTTCTAAAAAATCGGATATTCAAGAACCGGTTATACATATAGGAGACCCGGAACACCTGGTCGTTGCCGGCAATTTGTCCGAATACGACACGCTGAAAGTGAAAAAGGGCCAAAGCGTTACAATCACCTCAGACGCCATCCCCGGCAAAACGTGGAAAGGGAGAGTGGCGGCTGTCGGCCTCGTTCCGGATCAAAAGTCAAGCGCTGCTTCGGGGGAAAGCACGGAACAAGCCGTCCAGTATCCGTTTCAGGTTAAGCTGATCGGAAACCTTCCGGAAGGCAAGCCGGGATTTAAATTAATTATGAACATTGAAACCGACAAACGGAAAGCCGATACGCTGCCGTCCTCCGCAGTCAAAAAAGACGGAGATGAGCACTGGGTCTTTACGGTAAAAGACGGGAAGGCCAAACGCGTGAAAGTTAAAGTCGGCGATACCGCAAATCAGCTTACGGAGATAAAAGAGGGGCTTTCAAAGGATGATAAAGTCATTCTGAATCCGGCTGACGGTTTGACTGACGGAACGGATGTGAAAGCATAGATGATTCAGCTTTCAAAGGTGAAAAAAAGCTATCAGATTGGCAAGGAGACGTTTGATGTTCTCCGTTCAATCGACCTGACGATTGAAGAAGGAGAATATGTGTCAATTATGGGACCGTCGGGATCGGGAAAATCTACGATTATGAATATCATCGGCTGTCTGGACAGACCGACGTCCGGCAGTTACAGGCTTGCGGGCGAAGATGTTTCTTCATGCACCGAAAAAGAGCTTGCGGCGGTCCGGAACAAATCAATCGGATTTGTCTTTCAGCAGTTTCAGCTGCTGCCGCGATTGAATGCAAGAAAAAATGTCGAACTCCCCATGATCTATGCCGGTATCGGCAAAAAAGAGCGTGAGGAACGGGCTGAGCACGCGCTGGAAAAAGTCGGTTTGGCGGATCGGATGCGTCACATGCCGAATGAGCTGTCCGGCGGCCAGAAGCAGCGTGTCGCGATTGCAAGAGCCATCGTGAACGAACCGAAGCTCATTTTAGCTGATGAACCGACCGGCGCGCTGGATACGAAAACAAGCATTTCCATTATGGAGCAGTTCACAGAGCTTAATGCAGAGGGCGTGACTGTGGTGCTTGTCACTCATGAGCCTGAAGTGGCGGACTGTACAAACAGAGTGATTTTCGTCCGTGACGGCATGATCGTTTCCCGCGATTCTGAGCAGAGGAGAGTGGGGGAATGAGCCTGTCAGAAAATCTCCGGATGGCCCTCAGTTCCGTAAGAGCTCACAAGCTGAGATCGATTCTGACAATGCTCGGAATCATTATCGGCGTCGGTTCAGTAATCGTTGTTGTGGCTGTCGGCCAGGGCGGAGAGCAAATGCTGAAGCAATCCATCAGCGGGCCGGGCAATACGATTGAATTGTTTTACCTGCCGAGTGATGAAGAATTAACAGCCAATCCGAACGCCTTACAGCAAGCGAGTTTTACAGAAGAAGATATTAATGGATTAAAAGGAGTGGACGGCGTAAAGCAGGTTGTCGCTTCCGCGGTAAAATCCATGACGGCCCGTTACCATGAAGAAGACACGGATATTACGCTGAACGGCATTAACAGCGGCTACTTGGACGTAAAAAAGCTGGACGTTCAAGATGGACGGACATTTACGGACAATGATTTTCTTTCCGGGAAAAGAGCGGGAATCATCTCGAAAAAAATGGCTGAAAAGCTGTTCGGGAAAACGTCTCCGCTCGGAAAAATCGTCTGGGCCGGCGGACAGCCCGTAGAAGTAATCGGCGTACTGAAAGAAGAGAGCGGCTTTTTATCGTTAGGACTCAGTGAAATGTATGTGCCGTTCAACATGCTGAAAACGTCTTTCGGTACTAACGACTACAGCAACGTTTCCGTTCAGACGGAGTCCGCTGATCAAATCAAAACAACAGGAAAAGAAGCGGCCCGTCTCTTAAATGACAATCACGGTACAAAAGAGGCCTATCAAGTCATGAATATGGAAGAAATCGCGGCGGGAATCGGTCAGGTCACAACCGTTATGACGACGATCATCGGTTCGATCGCCGGTATTTCTCTCGTTGTCGGCGGGATCGGGGTCATGAATATTATGCTCGTATCAGTGACGGAACGGACAAGAGAAATCGGCATCCGCAAATCGCTCGGTGCCACGAGAGGACAGATTCTGACACAATTCTTAATTGAATCTGTTGTGCTTACTTTAATCGGCGGCTTAATCGGAATCGGTCTCGGCTACGGGGGAGCATCACTCGTTTCCCTTATCGCAGGCTGGCCGTCGCTCGTTTCCTGGCAGGTGGTTTGTATCGGCGTGCTGTTCAGTATGCTGATCGGTGTCATTTTCGGCATGCTGCCCGCCAACAAAGCATCACGCTTAGATCCGATTGAAGCGTTACGGTATGAATAACCGGCGCCCCATGCAGTCTGCATGGGGTTTTTTGTGTTTTAATGATTGAATGAATATAATAGACTTTTTTCATTTATGATAAAAAGAAAATGTCATACAATTGTCCCCCTTTTTGTCGAATTTACAGTTTACAAACCCTATGTACATACGTTAATATGAACAAATGTGAAAGATTTTGATAGTTATTGAATGAATTTGAGTGATTTTAGTTGCTTGAAGTAAAAAAAGCGTTTACAATTATCTTGCAGCCGAAATGAATACGTTTTCAAAGGAGGCGGAATATGCTCACTCCTGAAAGGTATCAGCTGATTATGGATCAGATTGAAAAGCGAGATGTGGTGAAGATTCAAGAGCTGATAAGCATGACAAACGCTTCTGAATCAACGATCAGAAGAGATTTATCAACACTTGAAGAGCGCGGGTTTTTAAAGCGCGTTCACGGCGGGGCGTCTAAACTTTCCAACAGCAGGCAAGAACCCGATATGCTTGAAAAATCCTCCAAAAACCTTCAGGATAAACTGAAGATCGCTGAAGAAGCGGCATCTTTATTAGAAGAAGGTGACTGTATTTACCTTGATGCGGGAACAACTACATTGCACATGATTGATTTTATAGATCATACAAAGGACATTGTGGTTGTCACAAACGGGGTTATGCATATCGACGCTTTAATAAGGAAGGGGATTCCTTTTTATCTTCTCGGAGGATATGTGAAGCATAGAACAGGTGCGATGATCGGCGGCGCCTCATTAACGGCGGTCAGCCAGTACCGTTTTGACAAAAGCTTTCTCGGGGTGAACGGCGTGCACATTGAAGCCGGCTTTACAACACCCGATCCGGATGAGGCTCTTCTGAAGACAAAGGCTGTGAGACAGGCGAAAAATGCGTATGTTTTAGCCGATCCTTCTAAATTCGGCGAGATTTCTTTCGCAGCGTTCGCCGCCTTGGGCGATGCAGCTATCATTACCACTGAAGCTGAAGAACTTGCATTCGATAATTACCAAGAAAAAACTGTCGTAAAGGTAGTGAAACCATGATTTACACTGTAACCCTCAATCCGTCTGTTGACTATATCGTTCACGTTGAAGATTTTGCCGTAGGCGGTTTAAACCGTTCCAGCTATGACACGAAGTATCCCGGCGGAAAAGGCATCAACGTTTCGAGATTACTGAAAAGACACCATGTGCCGTCAAAAGCATTGGGGTTTGTCGGCGGATTTACCGGAAATTATATCACGTCATTTTTGCAGCAGGAAGGTCTGGAAACGGCTTTTTCTGAGGTGGATGAAGACACGCGTATAAATGTAAAACTGAAAACGGGCGATGAAACGGAAATTAACGGACAGGGCCCGACGATTTCAGACGAAGTGTTCAATGCCTTTTTAGAACAGTTCTCCGCTCTGGAAGAGGGAGACATCGTCGTTTTAGCGGGAAGCATCCCTTCTTCCCTGCCGCATAACACGTATGAAAAAATTGCTGAGGCATGCAGAAAGCAGAATGCCCGGGTAGTGGTGGACATCTCCGGTGAAGCGCTGATGAAAGCGACAGAAATGAAACCGTTTTTGATGAAGCCGAATCATCATGAGCTTGGGGAAATGTTCAATACGGTCATTGATTCAGCCGAAGCTGCCGTTCCTTACGGTAAAAAATTAATTGAACAAGGCGCTGAACACGCGATTGTTTCGATGGCTGGCGACGGTGCGCTTTTATTTACGAAAGAGGCGGTTTTCCTCGCCAATGTTCCTAAAGGAAAGCTTGTCAATTCGGTAGGCGCGGGTGATTCCGTCGTCGCGGGATTCCTTGCGGGAATTTCAAAACAGCTGCCTTTGGAAGATGCGTTCCGTTTAGGAGTTGCTTCCGGAAGCGCGACGGCATTTTCTGAAGAACTCGGAACTGAAGAGTTTGTACAGCAGCTTCTTCCTGAAGTTAAAGTCACACGTCTATAGAGGAGGAAAGAAAAGTGAAGATAACTGAGCTGTTAACAAGAGATACAATTCATCTCAATATAGAAAGCAAAGAGAAAGAAAACGTTATCGATGAAATGGTGACAGTGCTTGACAAAGCCGGCAGATTAAATGACAGAGAGGCTTACAAAGCAGCCATTTTAAATCGTGAAAGCCAAAGCTCGACGGGAATCGGCGAAGGCATTGCCATTCCTCATGCGAAGACGGCGAGCGTCATTAACCCGGCCATCGCATTCGGCCGTTCAAAAGATGGTGTGGATTATGAATCATTAGACGGTCAGCCGGCACACCTGGTCTTTATGATTGCGGCAACCGAAGGAGCAAATAATACGCATCTTGAAGCATTATCAAGACTTTCAACGCTTCTTATGCGTGAGGAAATCCGCAAACAGCTTCTTGAAGCTGAATCAGAAGATGCAATCATTGACATCATCAATCAGCATGACAAAGATGACGATGAGGAAGAAGAGCAGGAAGAACAGGCAGCGCCGTCAGGAAAAGGAAAAATCCTTGCCGTTACGGCATGCCCGACAGGTATCGCTCATACGTTCATGGCAGCTGACGCACTGAAAGAAAAAGCGAAAGAGCTCGGCGTTGACATTAAAGTCGAGACAAACGGTTCGAGCGGTATTAAACATAAGCTGACGGCTCAAGAAATTGAAGACGCGCCTGCGATTATCGTGGCGGCTGATAAACAGGTTGAAATGGAGCGCTTTAAAGGCAAACATGTTCTTCAAGTGCCTGTAACGGCCGGTATCAGACGTCCTCAGGAACTGATTGAAAAAGCAGTTAACCAAGATGCGCCGATTTACGAGGGCAGCGGCGGAGCATCTTCCGCTTCAAATGAAGACGGCCCGAAACAGAAATCAGGCACAAGCATCGGAAGTACTTTCTATAAACACTTAATGAGCGGTGTCAGCAACATGCTTCCATTTGTCGTCGGCGGCGGAATTCTCGTTGCGATTTCATTCTTCTGGGGAATTCATTCAGCTGATCCGAAAGATTCGACATACAACACGTTTGCTGCCGCGCTGAACTTTATCGGTGACGGTAATGCGTTAAAGCTGATTGTTGCAGTTCTTGCCGGATTCATCGCAATGAGTATTGCGGACCGTCCGGGATTTGCGCCGGGTATGGTCGGCGGATTTATGGCTACGCAGGCGAATGCCGGATTCTTGGGCGGACTGATTGCCGGATTCTTAGCCGGTTATGTCGTAGTCCTTTTGAAAAAGCTGTTTGTCTTTATTCCTCAGACTCTTGACGGATTAAAACCTGTATTGATTTATCCGCTGCTCGGTATTTTTATCACCGGTGTCCTGATGCAGTTTGTCATTAACACACCTGTAGCAGCGTTTATGAATTTCTTAACAAATTGGCTTGAAAGCCTTGGAACTGGAAACCTTGTCTTAATGGGGATTATTTTAGGCGGTATGATGGCTATCGACATGGGCGGCCCGCTCAATAAAGCGGCGTTCACTTTCGGTATCGCGATGATCGATGCCGGAAACTATGCGCCGCATGCGGCCATCATGGCGGGCGGAATGGCTCCGCCGCTTGGAATCGCACTGGCGACAACATTCTTTAAACACAAATTCTCTAAACGTGACCGTGAAGCCGGTATTACGTGCTACTTCATGGGAGCAGCTTTCGTTACAGAAGGCGCCATCCCGTTTGCAGCGGCTGATCCGCTTCGCGTCATCCCTGCAGCCGTTGTCGGTTCTGCGGTAGCGGGCGGACTGACAGAGTTTTTCAGGGTAACGCTTCCTGCACCGCACGGAGGAATATTCGTTGCATTCATTACGAACCATCCGCTGCTTTACTTAATGAGCATCGTGATCGGAGCGATTGTAACTGCGGTTATCTTGGGAATCATCAAAAAACCGGTAGTAGAGAAATAAGCGAAAAGCGTCCTTTACGGGCGCTTTTTTCAATCATATGCGCATAGAAGCGTTATGTATTTTGTGATGAGTTGTGATAAAGTAAAGATGGTACATGAACCGAAACAGTGATCGTCTAGGAGGAACCACGTTGACTGAAGAACAAAAACCTACTTCTGAAAAATCGGTAAAAAGAAAATCCAACACATATTGGGAATGGGGAAAGGCCATCATTATAGCGGTTGCACTTGCGCTGTTAATCCGCCATTTCCTGTTTGAACCGTACTTAGTGGAAGGATCATCAATGTACCCGACATTACATGACGGTGAAAGACTGTTTGTCAACAAAAGCGTCAATTATATCGGAGAAATCGAGCGGGGGGACATCGTCATTATTAACGGCGATACATCGAAAGTCCATTATGTAAAGCGGCTCATCGGAAAACCGGGAGAAACGGTGGAAATGAAAAATGACACGCTTTATATAAACGGCAAAAAAATCGCAGAACCGTACCTCGCGAGCAATAAAAAAGAAGCGAAAAAACTGGGAGTCAACCTGACGGGAGATTTCGGCCCCGTAAAGGTTCCGAAAGGCAAATACTTCGTCATGGGCGACAATCGGCTGAATTCAATGGACAGCCGGAACGGACTCGGTTTAATTGCCGAAAACCGGATCGTCGGCACCTCGAAGTTTGTGTTCTTCCCGTTTCATGATATGCGTCAGACAAAATAAAAACGCCGCGCTGCCCGATTCGGACAGCAGGCGTTTTTTATTTGGCAAACGAGGCGGCGACGGCGATGAACAATACTGTGGCCAGCACTGATCCGACAATGGCCAGAACGCTGAAAAAAAGATTCACCTGCTTCTTCTCTTTGCCGCGTTTTTCAAGCATCCGTTTTGAAAAGAGATGCGAAAACGTATAAATGAGGGCGATTCCGACGTACAAGCCGATGTCACGTGCCGTAAAGCCTGTGACGGCCAGAAAAACCCCGGTGAAGAAAATCATAAGACAGTATTCTGTGAGTGTTAAAAGCTTCAACTTGTTCCTCCGTGATGAATATGTATATATATCTATTGTATCACAGCGCTCCGGGTTTGACGCCTGCATCTTTTCAAACCCGTATATTCGCAGGGAAACATTTCTCTTCCCCTTTATTCATGGTATACTTTTAATGATGATAGACACGATGGAGGATTCTAAATGATTGCTGTAAATAATGTGAGCTTGCGTTTTGCGGATCGCAAGTTATTTGAAGATGTCAATATTAAATTTACGCCGGGCAACTGCTACGGATTAATAGGCGCAAACGGTGCCGGAAAATCAACATTTTTGAAAATTTTATCCGGTGAGCTGGAGCCGCAGACCGGCGATGTCCATATGAGCCCGGGCGAACGTCTTGCCATTCTGAAGCAGAACCACTTTGAATATGAAGACTGTGAAGTGCTGAAAGTCGTCATCATGGGGCATAAACGTTTATACGAAGTCATGCAGGAAAAAGACGCGATTTATATGAAGCCTGATTTTTCAGATGAAGACGGCATCCGCGCCGCTGAACTTGAAGGAGAGTTTGCGGAATTAAACGGATGGGAAGCTGAAAGTGAAGCCGCTATTTTGTTAAAGGGGCTGGGCATCTCTGAAGACCTGCATACGAAGAAAATGGCCGACTTAGGCGGTTCAGAAAAGGTGAAAGTGCTTTTGGCACAGGCGCTGTTCGGCAAGCCGGACGTTCTGCTGCTTGATGAACCGACCAACCACTTGGATCTGAAAGCGATTCAGTGGCTGGAAGAGTTTTTAATCAACTTTGAGAACACAGTCATCGTCGTATCCCATGACCGTCACTTTTTAAATAAAGTGTGCACGCACATCGCCGATCTTGATTTTAATAAAATTCAAGTGTACGTCGGCAACTATGATTTCTGGTATGAATCAAGCCAGCTTGCTTTAAAGCTTTCTCAGGAAGCCAACAAGAAAAAAGAAGAGCAGATTAAACAGCTTCAGGAGTTCGTGGCCAGATTCAGCGCCAACGCCTCTAAATCAAAGCAGGCGACATCAAGAAAGAAACTCCTTGATAAAATCACGCTTGATGATATTAAACCGTCATCACGCCGTTATCCTTATGTCAATTTCACGCCGGAACGCGAGATCGGAAATGACGTGCTGCGGGTTGAAGGCTTAACAAAAACGATTGACGGGGTTAAGGTGCTTGATAACGTCAGCTTTATTATGAACAGAGAAGACAAAATCGCATTTACGGGCCGCAACGAACTTGCCGTTACCACATTGTTTAAAATCATTTCCGGGGAAATGGAAGCAGACAGCGGCACATTTAAATGGGGCGTGACTACATCTCAGGCGTACTTCCCTAAAGACAACAGCGAGTATTTTGACGGCAGCGATGCGAACCTTGTCGACTGGCTCCGCCAATACTCGCCGCATGACCAAAGCGAAAGCTTTCTGCGCGGTTTCTTAGGACGCATGCTGTTCTCAGGAGAAGAAGTCAACAAAAAATCAAACGTCCTTTCCGGAGGAGAAAAAGTACGCTGCATGCTTTCAAAAGCGATGCTTTCCGGTGCGAATATCTTAATTCTGGATGAACCGACAAACCACTTAGATTTGGAATCCATTACGGCGCTTAACAACGGCTTAATCAGCTTTAAAGGCGCTATGCTGTTTTCATCTCATGACCATCAGTTTGTACAGACAATTGCCAACCGCATCATTGAATTAACGCCTAAAGGCATTGTTGATAAACAAATGTCTTATGACGAATTTCTTGAAAACGCGGATGTGCAGAAAAAGCTTGAAGAGCTATACGCGTAATAAAGAAGCAGGGGAGACTCTGCTTTTTTATTTATGAAAAAAGTTTTCAATCTTCTGACTTCCCATTACAATAAAGGAATACATAAATTGAAAAGAGACGGAGGAATGCATCATGAAGTTTTTAGTTGTCGGAGCTGGGGGAGTGGGCGGATATATCGGCGCGCGACTTGCAGAAAAGGGAAATGACGTTACGTTTCTCGTCCGTCAGAAGCGGGCGGAACAATTAAAAGAGACGGGATTGACCGTCAAAAGTGCAAATGGTGATGTTTCAATCAAGCCGAAAATAATCATGGCGGGCGAAGATGGAGAGTTTGACGCCGTTATCATCGCATCAAAAGCGTATTCTTTGCAGGACGTCATTGGGGATGTCAAACCGTTTGTCAAACCTTCGTCGGTCATTATTCCTTTTTTAAACGGATACAGGCACTATAACCAGCTGTTTGAAGCTTTTTCAAAACGGCAGGTGCTGGGCGGCCTCTGCTTTATTGAGAGCGCCCTTAACGACAAAGGGGAAATTCTTCATACGAGCGCTGCCCACCGCTTTGTTTTCGGTGAATGGAACGGGGAGCGCACAGAACGTATGAACGAGCTGGAAAACGCATTTGCAGGCGTGAAAGCGGATGTCATCATCAGCGGGGATATTGAAAAGGACATTTGGAAAAAATATATGTTTATTGCCGCGCAGGCGGGAGTGACCACTCTGTTTCAACAGCCGGTCGGACCGATTTTAGAAACAGAAGGCGGCCGCAGCACGGCAAAGCGCCTCTTTGCTGAAATCGGAGCCATTTTCAAGGCTGCCGGCATCCCGAAAGATCCTGGTCTGGAAGAAGAGAGTTATCGCACATTGACAAGCATGTCTTACCATATGAAATCGTCGATGCTGAGAGATATGGAAAAGGGCAGGGTGACGGAAGGAGATCATTTACACGGCTTTTTGCTTGAGAAAGCGAAAGGCTTGTCAATTGATACACCTGTTTTGGAAACCGTCTGCGCCAACTTGCAAATGTATGAAGCGAAATAAAAAGGAGGCCTGATCGCCTCCTTTTTTTATTAAAATGCCCAGTTTCCGTTTCTGAAGATCGGTTCTCTTTTCCCGTCCGCGGTAATACCGTCGATATTCATGTCTTTGGAACCGACCATAAAATCTACGTGTGTAATGCTTTCATTTAAGCCCTCTTTAACAAGCTCTTCCCGTGTCATTTGTTTGCCGCCCTCAATATTAAAGGCATACGCACTGCCGATCGCCAAGTGGTTAGAGGCGTTTTCATCGTACAGTGTGTTGTAAAATAAAATATTTGATTGTGAAATCGGTGAATCGTAAGGCACTAAGGCCACTTCACCGAGATAGTGTGAGCCTTCATCGGTTTCGACGATGCCTTTTAAAATCTCCTCGCCTTTTTCAGCTTTCACATCGACAATGCGGCCGTTTTCAAAGGTAAGAGTGAAGTTATCAATAATGTTGCCGCCGTAGCTCAGCGGTTTCGTGCTGGAAACCGTGCCGTTCACCCCGTCACGCTGCGGAAGGGTGAAAACCTCTTCTGTCGGCATGTTGGCCATGAATTCGTGACCGCTTTCATTCACGCTTCCCGCGCCTGCCCATACATGTTTTTTCGGCAGTTCAATGGTTAAGTCTGTTCCTTCAGCCTGATAATGCAGGGCGCTGTAATGTTTTTTGTTCAGGTGTTCCACTTTTTCATGAAGATTTTGATCATGTTTTTTCCATGCTTCCACAGGGTTTTCTTCATTTACGCGGGTCGTTTTGAAAATTTCTTCCCATAAAAGCTGAACGGCTGTTTCTTCCGGCTGATCCGGGAACACTTTTTTCGCCCAGCCTGTTGAAGCAGCTCCGATCACCGTCCAGCTGACCTTATCTGATTGAATATATTGTCTGTATGTATGCAATGCTTTTCCGGCGGCTTTTTGGAACGCTGCAATCCGTTTGCCGTCAGTGCCTTTTAACAGGTCGGGGTCGGATGAGACGACAGAAATAAACGCAGCCCCTTTTTTCGCGAGCTCTTCTTTTCCTTTTGCTTCCCATTCAGGATACTCTTCAAACGCTTCAAAAGGTGCCATCTCGTATTTTAATCTGGACAGTTCATCGTCCTGCCAATTTACGGTGACGTTTTTTGCGCCTTTTTCATAAGAATGTTTGGCAAGCAGTCTGACAAGTTCCCGGACATCAGTTGAGGCATTGATTACGACATGCTGTCCTCTTTGGACATTGACGCCGACTTCTACCGCCAGCTGAGCATATGTATTTAACTTTTCAGTAAACGAACTCATCGTTCATTCCTCCTCATCGGTTTTTCTCATCATATCAAATAACGCCTCATAAAGGAAAGAAAGGAGCACAAACGAAAAAGACACAGCTTTTGCTGCGTCTTTACGGGTGATTCAGTTTTACGGCGCCGCCGGCCGGAGAATGGGGCATATTGGCCAGTGAAATGCTCATACCCCCCAAAATAATTCCGCTTAAAATGACGGCTACTGCTACGCGTCTTCCCACATCTCTAAGCATATGCTTCCTCCTTAATGTTTCTCCAGTTCTCACAATATGAGCCGGCCGGAGAAAAAAGAAGCACAATCTTATTATTTAATCGCTTTTTGCAGCTTGTCGATGACGTCTAATGAACGCCCAGTGCCGATAGCCACTGATTCAAGCGGATTTGCCGCCAAATGAACGGGAACGACGATTTCATCTGTCAGCCATTCTTTCATCCCGTTTAAAAGGGAGCCTCCGCCGGTTAACACGACGCCGCGGTCAACGATATCACCGCTGAGCTCCGGCGGACAATCTTCAAGCGTCGCTCTGATCGCTTCAAGAATATGCAGGAGCGACTCACGCATCGCGTGCTGAATTTCATTAGACTGCAGTCTGATTGTCTTCGGCAGACCGGTTACAAGGTCACGCCCGCGGATTTCCATCGTTTCCGGCACATGTTCGATCAATGCAAATCCGATTTCCATTTTCACTTGTTCTGCCGTGCGTTCCCCGATCAGCAGGTTGTATTTTTTTCTGACGAACGAGGCGATATCTTCATCAAGCTGGTCGCCGCCGATTCTGATCGAATGGCAGGATACGACGCCCCCGAATGAGATGATGGCGACTTCAGTCGTACCGCCGCCGATATCTACGACGACGTTTGCGACCGGCTCGTCAACAGGGAGGTCGGCCCCGATTGCAGCGGCTACGGGTTCTTCAATCAAGTGAACGTTTTTCGCTCCGCAGTTTTTGACAGCGTCACTGATGGCGCGGCGTTCAACGGCTGTTGAGCCTGAAGGCGTGCAGACGACGACATTCGGTTTGCGGAAGGTCATTCCGATTTTTTTTCCGGCTTTTTTCATAATGTGTTTTAATAAGTCAGTTGTCATATCATAATCAGCAATGACACCGTCTTTCATCGGCCGTACGGCGACGATTTTCCCCGGCGTCTTTCCGATCATGCTTTTGGCATCCGTTCCGATGGCAAGCACCGCTTTCGTTGTTGTATCTACAGCGACAACGGAAGGCTCGTTTAAAATAATACCTTTATTTTTACTGTAAACAAGTATATTAGCGGTTCCTAAGTCGATTCCGATCTCAGTTGATTGAAACATGTTTTCACCCAATCCCTATCCTGATTTAATTGATTCTACATTTAAAGTTTCTGAGAAAAACCACGATTTTTGGGGGTTTCCGCCGGGAATGAAATGTTTTTGTAAAAAAGGAGGGAAAGTCTGTATCCCGTATTTCAAAAGGCTTTTTTTCTGTAAAAAACATTCATTTCCGGATGCTGAGAAACTTTTGCTCCGTTCCTTTCGTCTACGTTTATGAAGGATTTTCCTTGGACATAAAGAAGAGACATTAAAGGAAGTAGGGGATTTCTATGAAATCAATTGGTGTAGTAAGAAAAGTAGACGAACTCGGGCGTATTGTCATGCCGATTGAATTGAGAAGAGCATTGGATATCGCTATTAAAGATAGTATTGAATTTTTCGTTGACGGAGACAAAATTGTCTTAAAAAAATACAAGCCGCACGGCATTTGCTTAATGACCGGGGAAATTACCTCCGAAAATCAGGAGTACGGCAACGGCAAAATTATTTTAAGTCCTGAAGGAGCGAAAATGCTGCTTGAGGAAATCGAGGAAGCGTTAAAAGATAGATCATAATCAGCAAAAAGGGCGGGGCATTATTCCGTCCTTTTATTATGAACTTGTGCAAAAACTCACGGGAAAAGTAAGCGAACCTGCTCAATTAATTGGGAATAGTTATCATTTTTTAGTCAATAATGCAGTCAACAATGTTACAATATATGTAGAAATGCTAGCGGCAGGTGGGACTATGGGAAAATATCAAGCGCGTATCATTTCCTTAATCTTGGCAATGATTTTTATTATGTTTTGGGATTATTTATTTTATATGATTGAACGGAATCCGATTAACTGGCCCGTTGACATCACCTTTACCGCCGTCACATTAATCAGCGTCTGGCTGCTGGCTTATTATGTGGACAATAAAAAGCAGCTGCTGGCGGAGCTGAAGGACAGCGAGCAGAAAGCAAAGGCGCTTTCAGATGAGAAAAACCGGATCATGGACAATTTGCAGGAAATCGTTTTTCAGACGGATTCACAAGGGAATATTACATATTTGAATCAGGCCTGGACGACGATTACGGGCCACTCCATCAGCGAATGTATGGGCACGATGTATAATGATTATTTTATAAAAGAAAAACATATCATTGATTATATTATCTCCCAAATCAAGCAGCAGTCCCCGTCAGGAATGTTTACGGCCAAATATATTAAAAGAGACGGCACGATTTTTTGGGGGGAAGTCCATTATAAGCTGTATTATGACCGCAGACAGAAATTTGTCGGGAGCCTGGGGACGATGTCTGATATCAGTGAACGGAAAAAAGCGGTCGACGAGCTTCTGGAAACGAACGAACGCCTTGCCATGCAATCTCAAAAGCTGGCCATTGCCGGAGAGCTTGCGGCAGGAATCGCCCATGAAGTAAGAAATCCTTTAACGTCAGTCAGCGGCTTTCTCCAGCTGATGAAAGCCCAGTATCCGGAAAGAACGGATTATTTCGATATTATTTTTTCGGAGATTAAAAGGATTGATCTCGTGCTGGGGGAGCTGCTTCTGCTCGCCAAGCCGCAGACCGTGACGTTTACCGCTCATCATCTCAACCATATTTTAAGGCAGGTGGCGACGCTTCTTGACACGAACGCGGTGCTGTCAAACACTGTGATTGAGAAGGATTTCAGGCAGACTGAGTCCTGTATGGTCAACGGTGACGAAAACCAGCTGAAACAGGTATTTATCAATATTATTAAAAATGCGATTGAAGCGATGCCTGACGGCGGGAATATTCATATTTATACAGAACGGGATGAAGAATACGCGGTGATCAGCATACAGGATGAAGGAAACGGCATGTCGAAAGAAAAGCTTGAAAACATCGGCAAACCGTTTTTCTCAACAAAAGATCAGGGAACGGGTCTCGGGCTTCCGATTTGTTTACGAATTCTGAAGGAGCATAATGGTAAACTTAACATTAAGAGCAAAAATGGAGAAGGCAGTACGTTTCAGGTGATTCTGCCGTTAGAAGCGGCTGCTGTCCAAAAGGAGGAAAAATAACTTGCTTCTTTTTGTATACGGTTTGTTACGGAAGCGTGAAGAAAACCATGAACTGCTGAAAGGCGCTCCGTGTGTGTGCGAGCAGGCCGCGATAAACGGTGTGCTGTACGAAACGGATAAAGGTCAGCCTGCGGCGTCTTTAGCAGAAACAGCTTTTGTGTACGGGGAATTGTATGAAACAGATCATCAGATGATCCGTAAGCTGGATATGTATTATGCTGATTTTGACCGGAAAGAGGTTGCCGTGACGACGGATGCCGGGAATAAAACCGCCTTCGCATATGTCGTAAAGCCCGACCAGTGTGCCTCATTCAGCCGTATCAAAAGCGGAGACTGGAAAGAATACCGTTTTATGAAACGGGAGGATGACAGTCCGGTTTATTATTTTGCTTACGGCTCCTGTATGGACAATGCCCGGTTTAAACAGGCGGGGGTCGACCACTTCTTTGCCGAGCCGGTCGGAGGGGCGGTTGTTGAAGGGTATTCGACGAGATTCACGTTAAGGCGTCCTGACGGTTCCAGAGCCGATCTTGTTGAAGACGGGGGACGAACTGAAGGCGTGCTGTACAAGCTCCCGTTTGAAGCGGCAACCTATCTGTACAAAAGAGAAGGTGTTGATAACCACACATACCGTCCCGCGTTCATAGAAGTGTGTGCCGGCGGCCGTGTATACAGAGGCGTCCTGACGTTTCTGGTTCTTGATAAAGCTGAGGAAATTGCGCCTCCGGGTCACTATCAGGAAGAAATCGAACGCGGAGCGGACCTGTATTTATCACTCGCCTTTTCAGAAAAGCTTAAACGCTATATGAACTCATTGCCGAAAATGTGATACTATTCCTATTAGAGATATTGTTTAAAGGAGTACTGTTATGAGAAAAGAGTTTGCCGTTATCGGTCTCGGACGCTTCGGCGGAAGTATTTGCAAAGCATTAAGTGAAGAAGGCCTTGAGGTCATGGCGATGGATATTGATGAAGATAAAGTAAATGAATACGCCAAAATCGCATCACACGCGGTCATCGGCGATTCAACCGATGAATCGGTGCTGAAAAACTTAGGGCTGCGCAACTTTGACCACGTCATTGTGGCAATCGGCGAAAATATACAGGCGAGCATTTTAACGACGCTGATCTTAAAGGAACTCGGCGTGAACACGATCACGGTTAAAGCGCAGAACGATTATCATGAGAAAGTGCTTGCGAAAATCGGGGCCGATCACATCGTCCACCCTGAACGTGACATGGCAAAACGCATCGCCCACAACATCGTATCAAATAATGTGCTTGATTATTTGGAGCTGTCCGACGAACACAGCATTGTGGAGATCGTGGCCAACAGCAGGCTTGCGGGCAACACACTGCTTGATCTGGACATCCGGGCGAAGTACGGCATTAATATCGTGGCGATCAAGAGAGAAAAAGAAGTGATCGTATCTCCGCTGGCGACTGAAATGATTCAAAAAGAAGATATTCTCATCGTTATCGGCTCTCTTACGGACATTTCCCGATTTGAAAAAAGAGTGCTTCATACAAAGTGAAAAGCCGTCCGTAAAAGGACGGTCTTTTATTATGTCAGAATAGAAAGACATTTATCATGTAAGCGGTATATTCTGCAATTTTTATTGACTATGATCAGGCGATCCGATAGCATATTGTACCATATAAAGAAAAAGAGGAGGCCTCATTTTGAACAAAGAAACACTGGCTGAACGGCTGAATGCATCAGCCGGCAGACAAAAAGCCGATACCGTCATTAAAAACGGAAAAATCATGGATGTATTTAACCAGGAATGGATCTCTGCAGATATCGCCATTACGGACGGAGTGATCGTCGGGCTGGGCGAATATGAAGGGGAAGAAGTCATTGATGCAGAAGGCCAAATGATCGTTCCGGGCTTTATTGACGGACATGTTCATATCGAGTCCTCTATGGTTACTCCGATTGAATTTGCTAAAGCCGTCCTCCCTCACGGAGTGACGACTGTCATTACTGATCCTCACGAAATTGCGAATGTTTCCGGAGCAAAAGGCATTTCATTTATGATAGAGCAGGCGAAAAAGGCGCCGCTGAACATCCGTTTCATGCTTCCTTCCTGTGTTCCCGCCGCTAGCTTTGAACGCTCAGGAGCTGTATTAAAAGCCGAGGATTTAAAGCCTTTTTATCAGGAGAAAGAGGTGCTCGGGCTTGCGGAAGTAATGGATTATATGTCTGTTGCGGAAGGTGAAGAGGATATGCTTCAGAAACTGCTTGATGCCAAGCGTCACGGAAAACGGATCGACGGGCATTTAGCCGGACTGTCTTCAGATATCATCAATATATACAGAACCGCAATGGTGTCAAATGATCATGAAGTGACGACAAAAGAAGAAGCGCTGGACAGAATCAGACGGGGAATGTACGTCATGCTGCGCGAAGGATCGGTGGCAAAAAATACGCTCAATGTGCTGCCGGCGGTGAATGAAAAAAACGCGCGCCGCTTTTTCTTTTGTACGGATGATAAGCATGTAGATGATCTGCTTTCAGAAGGAAGTGTGAACCACCAAGTCAAAATGGCGATAAAGGCCGGACTTGATCCATTCCTTGCGTATCAGCTCGCCAGCTTAAATGCGGCTGAGTGCTACGGCCTTGAAACAAAAGGGGCGGTAGCGCCGGGTTTTGACGCAGATCTGCTGTTTATTTCAGATGTACGGGAGGCTGCCGTCACGAAGACCATGGTCGCCGGCCGGACCGTTGCCGAGAACGGGCGAACGGTTGATGAACAGTCTGCCGGTTCCTATTCGCCGGACCAGGCGCTGTTGGATACAGTGCGGTTGAAATCGCCGCTGACTGAATCTGATTTTTATATGCCGATTCATGAGGGCAGGAAAATGAAAGTAATCGAAATGATACCGAATCATTTGGAGACGAGAAAAAAAGAAGTGCCTGCACCGTCTGCTGACGCGTTTCGTTCTGATACAGATAATGATTTATTAAAAATCGCCGTAGCAGAGCGGCACAGCGGCGAAAAAATGATAGGACTCGGGATTGTACAAGGGTTCGGGTTAAAAGAAGGCGCCATCGCCACAACCATTTCTCACGATTCCCATAATATCATCGCCGTCGGTACAAACGATGCCGATTTGGCAAAAGCAATCAACAGGCTCCGTGACACCGGGGGCGGATTAACAGCCGTGAAAAACGGAGAATTGCTTCACTCCGTTCCGCTTCCGATCGCCGGGCTTTTGTCTGATAAGTCGGCGGAATGGGTCAATGACAGCTTGGGCGTGCTTCATGAAAAGCTTCCTCTGCTCGGATTCACCGGTGATTTCAATCCGTTTCTCACCTTATCGTTTTTAGCCCTTCCGGTGATTCCGGATATTAAAATGACGGCGGCCGGTCTGTTTGATGTCAAAGCCTTTCAGCATATTCCGCTGCAATAAAAAAACTGCACTCGTAATGAGTGCAGTTTTTTTAGACCTCCATAATGATCGGAAGGATCATCGGGCGGCGTTTTGTTTTTTCGTATAGGAACGGAGCAAGCGTATCGGTAATTTCGTTTTTAATTTCGGACCACTGCGTTGTTTTCCGATCCATTACTTTCTCCAGATGGTTCGAAATGAGCTGCTGCGCGTCATTGATCAAATCACCGGATTCTCTCATGTATACAAAACCTCTTGAGATTAAATCAGGTCCCGCCGAAACCTTAAAGTCGTCCATATTGATGCTGACAACAACGATAACAAGGCCTTCTTCTGAAAGAATGCGGCGGTCGCGGAGCACGATATTGCCGATATCACCGATTCCGCTTCCGTCAATGTAAACGGAGCCGGACGGAATTTTGCCTGCCACAGCGGCTTCTTCGCCTTTGAGGGCCAGCACTTCGCCATTATCCATGATAAAGCAGTTTTCTTCAGGTATGCCGCAATCAGTCGCGAGTTTGACGTGCATTTTCTGCATTCTGTACTCACCGTGAATCGGCATAAAGAACTTCGGTTTGATCAGGCGGAGCATTAATTTCTGCTCTTCCTGTCCGCCGTGTCCGGATGTATGAATGTCATTCAATGAACCGTGAATGACTTCTGCGCCCGCACGGTACAGCTGGTTGATGGTGCGGCTTACGCTGATTGTGTTTCCGGGTATCGGAGAGGAAGAAAAGACGACTGTATCTCCGGGATTAATGGAAATCTGCCGGTGCGTCCCGTTAGCGATGCGTGATAACGCCGCCATCGGTTCACCTTGGCTCCCCGTACATAAAATCGTTACCTTATTGGCAGGCAAACGATTGATTTCGTTATGCTCAATAAACGTATTTTTAGGACAGGTAATGTAACCGAGATTTTGTCCGATTTCAATAGCCGATTCCATACTGCGTCCGAATACGGCAACTTTTCTGCCGTTTAAAACGGCTGCTTCAATCACCTGCTGAAGACGGTGTATATTCGAAGCGAATGTCGCAAATATAATTCTGCCGTCCACTTTTCGGAAAATATCGTGAATGCTTTCGCCTACGCGGCGTTCTGACATGGTGAAATCAGGCACCTCACTGTTTGTACTGTCAGAAAGCAGGCACAAAACGCCTTCTTTCCCGATTTCAGCCATCTTTGTCAAGTTAGCCGGTTCGCCTACCGGTGTGAAATCGAACTTAAAGTCCCCGGTATGTACGATATTGCCCGGCGGTGTTTTGACGACGATTCCGTATGAATCCGGAATGCTGTGTGTTGTTCTGAAGAAGGATACAGACGTCTTGCGGAACTTCACGATGTCGTCTTCACCGATGATGTTTAATTTGGTCTGTCTTAACAGCCCGTGCTCTTCAAGTTTATTCCGAAGTAAGCCGATCGCGAGTTTACCGCCGTAAACGGGAATATTTACTTGTCTGAGCAGGTACGGAATACCGCCGATATGGTCTTCATGACCGTGGGTGATAAACAGACCTTTAATTTTATCTTCATTTTTTACTAAATACGTGTAATCGGGGATTACGTAATCAATGCCGAGAAGTTCATCTTCCGGGAACTTGATTCCCGCATCAATCAGTACAATTTCATCCTGAAACTGCACCCCGTACGTATTTTTCCCGATCTCGCCCAATCCGCCGAGGGCGAAAACGGCAGTCTGGTCATTTTTTACAAATTTCATTCCGCTCATAACTCCAATACTTTAAAATTTTCGCTCTGCTTCTCATATTCTAAAAAAGCACCGTCCACAGGCTGAACAAATTCAATGTTGTATTTCTGATCTTTCAGTTTCGTTCTGACGTCCCGTTCTGAAACGCCCTCAATGTAAAGTGAATCTGTTTTTTCCCGAACAGGTACTTCGTCAGCCTTCTCTTGATAAAATACCTTATAAATCATCCAAATCTCTCCTTAAATGCCGTATGTTAGACTCGCTTATTCTATTATATTCGAAAACGGATTATAAGGAAAGTCTCGAGCAAAAAAGGGACTTTCAAAAACCGAAAGATCCCTTCTACGCGATGACTTTTTTCCGGAGCATTCCGCCCCACTGTCTTCTGAGTTTCTTCCGTAATCGGCGCAGCATCGTATACCTCCTTTAAAGCCCTTTATAGCAGTAGTATGCGGAAAAAATGAATTTGTTTTCGTGGGTAAAACTGGAATTTGATCAAGGCGGTTTTCCGGAAGAAAAACTTTCTGTATGATGATATTGAAAAAGACACGACTGATAAACGGGAAAAAGGAGAAATTGACATGAAACCAAAACTGATCTTTTTTGATATTGACGGCACGATCTATGACCATGATAAACATATTCCCGATAGCGCAAGAAACGCCGTGACGGCGCTTAAAGAGGCTGGCCATCACGTTTTTATCGCCAGCGGAAGGTCCCCGTTTATGGTAAAACCGATTCTGGAAGAGCTTGAGATTGAATCATTTATTTCATACAACGGCCAGTATGTCGTATTTGAAGGTGAGGTCATTTATAAAAATCCTCTTCCTGAAGATGCGGTTGCGCGTTTATTAAAGCAGGCGGCAGAAGGGGAGCACCCCGTCGTATTTATGGCGGAAGACACGATGAAAACGACCGTCCCCGGACATCCGCACGTCTCGGAAGGAATCGGCAGTCTGAAAGCGCCTTATCCCGAAGTTGATGAAACATTTTATAAAGGAAAAGAAATTTATCAGCTGCTTTTATTCTGCCGCGGACATGAAGAAAAAGCATATGCCGCTTTTCCGGAGTTTGATTACGTCCGCTGGCATGAATTGTCCACGGATGTGCTTCCGAAAGGCGGTTCAAAAGCGGAAGGCATTAAAAGAGTGCTTGAGCGGCTTCCGTACGGCGTAAGTGACACTTATGCATTCGGCGACGGACTAAATGACCTTGAGATGATCCGTTTTGCCGGCACCGGGGTGGCGATGGGAAATGCGGTTCCGGAATTAAAAGCTGCCGCCGATTTCGTCACAAAGCCGGTGGATGAAGAGGGAATCAGCTGGGCCGTCAAAGAACTGGGCCTTTTGAAATAAAGAAAACCGGCACTTTGGGAAGTGCCGGTTTTTTTAACGGTCAATGGCAATGGCGTTTTCAGGTTCTTTGAACGGATCTTCTTTATCGATATGGTCGTAAAACATCACGCCGTTCAGATGATCGATTTCGTGCTGAAACACGATGGCCGGAAAACCTTTGAGGCGGATGTCAATCTGTTCTCCTTCAAGCGTCACCGCCTTCACGCGGATGCGGGCGTAGCGCGGCACATAGCCGGGAATGGGTTCGTCTACCGACAGGCAGCCTTCTCCGCTCGTCAAGTAGCTTTTTTCCACTGAGTGGCTGACGATTTTAGGGTTAAAAAGAGCATAGCTGTATAAAGTGCCTTTCGCATCTTCTGCATGGACGGCGATCATCCGTTTTTTTACGTCTGTTTGCGGAGCGGCAAGACCGACGCCCGGACGAAGGTTGTATTTCTCGGCTAATTCAGGATTTTGGCTGTTTTTCACAAACTCAATCATATCAGCAAGATGCTGTTTTTCTTCGTCAGAAGCGGGAAGCTGAACCTCTTCAGCGATCTCTCTGAGCGCGGGATGTCCGTCGCGTACAATATTTTCCATAGTAATCAAGAAACTTCACTCCTAAAGCTTAATATGTAAATTATAGCGAATTTCTTTATCGCGGCGCAACGAAACAATTGGCCGGCCATAGCAGGCCGGCCGATTTTCATGGTGTATAAGGTCAGCAGCCGCAGCCTAAATAAGCGGCACCGACGATGATTAATAAGATAAACAATACGACGATTAATGCGAATGTGCGGCCATATCCCCCGCCGCAGCCATAACCGTAACCGCCATAACCGTATCCGCCGCCGCAGCAACCGCCGCCAAATCCGCCGCCAAATCCATATCCGTACATAAAAAAACCTCCTCTTTTAATTACGCTGACCCTTTGTCAGCAGGGCCGGCGTCTACTATAAACTATGTAAAAGCCAAAAAGATGTATGGTCATCCGCCCTGTTTTCTCAATTTTTTACGCAAGTATTCTTTGACAGCACCGTAAGCGTCTTTTTACCCGGTCATGCCAATTACAGCTCAGCTATTGTCAAAAAGCGTTCGGGCTTCTATAGTGGAAATTGTCAAGATTGGGGGATTTTAAGTGAATATGATTCAAAAAAAGGTAATAGCAGGAATCGGAGCGCTCGGCGCCGCAAGTATGCTGCTTGCGGGCTGCGGGGGAAAAGATCCGGTTGAATCGCTTCATGACTCGATGGAAAAAGCCGTTCAAGCGGAAAAACCGTTTCAAAAAGAGCAGAAAACATTAGAAAAATTGGAGAAAAAAGAGCACAAGCTTTACGACAGCGCGGTTAAACTGAATATGGATGATTACCAGAAAATCGTCACACTGTCTGATCAGGCTCTGAGCAATGCAAATCAGCGAAAAAAACATCTGAAAGCAGAAAAAGACAGTATTGATGATTCAAAAAAAGCATTTGAATCCGCAAAAAAAACTTCTCAAGAAATAAAGGATAAGAAAGTAAAAGAAAAAGCCGGGCATGCTGTCGCTTTAATGGGGAAAAGGTATGCATCTTATGATCTTTTGTACAAAAAGTACGAAAAAGCCATTTCACTTGATAAGGACCTTTATAAACTGATTAAAGATAAAAAGCTCACATTAGCGCAGCTGGAAGAGCAGATCAGCAAAGTAAACTCAGTTTACGAAAAGGTGCATAAACAAGCAGATGAGTTCAATCAATTTACTAAAGACTACAACAAAGAGAAAGAACTATTATTCCGCGAATAGTATAGTGAAGGCATATCGGCATGGGCTGATGAACTGATAACAACCGAGTTCAGCCGCCTGTAAAATGGCGGCTGAAGAATTGGTATATACGTGTGTTTCCCATTGACAACATGTAAATCATGGTATAGTATTTATTTAGGGAAATATTCACATAAAACCAATCGTTGTTTCGGCACGTTGGAATGTTTTTATTATATTGATATATAAAAAACGGAATGAAAATGCGGTTTTAATTATCAGAAAATTCTATCTATTTATATTTGCGGCAATATGATATTTGTACATGTTTTTGCTTTTAAACCTTTATCCGGCATAAAGGTTTTTTTATTTTGCTTCGTATTGCTTATTAAGTAAATGACAATTTTAAAATTGAAGTGAAAAATGTTGATCAAATCACAATCGGAACGAAAAGAAACGGCAGAAATACGGAACAAGGAGGAAAACAAATGCTTGCTTACGTCTTTCCCGGACAGGGAGCGCAGTTTAAAGGAATGGGCAGAGACTTATTCGATGAATTCAGTGAGCTCATTAAAAAGGCAGATCATATTTTAGGATACTCCATAAAGGATTTATGCCTTTCAGATGAAAAAGAGAGGCTCACTGATACGAAGTATACACAACCTGCAATTTATACAGTGAGCGCACTGCAATATTTAAAGGGTTTAAAAGAAGGGCATACACGCCCTGATGCTGTTGCAGGACATAGTCTGGGTGAATATACTGCGCTTTTTGCGGCCGGCGTTTTTAATTTTGAAACAGGTCTCCGGCTGGTTGCTAAAAGAGGCGAGTTAATGAGTGAGGCTTCCGAGGGCGGAATGGCTGCCGTGATCGGACTGGATGAGCATCACATAAAAAAAATACTTCAAAAGTATGAATTCGGCCAAATAGATATCGCCAATTACAATACATCTTCACAAATTGTGATAGCAGGGGCTGCAGAAGAGATAAAGCGGGCAGCCTCTTTTTTTGAAAAAGAAGGGGCGAAAGCTTATATCGTATTGCAAGTCGGCGGAGCTTTTCATTCTCGTTTTATGGAAAGTGCACAGCGTGAATTTGCGGAATTTATCGAGGAGTTTCATTTTTCTGAATTGAATTTCCCGGTCATCTCTAACTATACGGCAAGACCTTATAAACAAGAAGATATCAAACGGAATTTAATTGAACAAATAACAAACTCGGTGAAATGGACTGAAAGCATCAGGTACTTAATGGGACAAGGCGTCACTGTGTTTGAAGAGATCGGTCCCGGAAACATTCTGACTAAATTAATTCAAACCATACAAAGAGATGAGGAACCGCTTAATATTAGTGCGCCGGAAGACAGTCTCTTGTTTTCTGAAGGGAACAAGGACAATTCGGAAAGCGGGAAAGAGAAGGGCCTCTTGGCCGAAAATATAGAAAGCAGTGCGGCTTCACCGGTGTCCCGATTGGGTGATCAATCTTTCAAAGAAGATTACGGTTTGACATACGCGTATTTGGCAGGTGCGATGCATAGAGGGATCTCTTCCGCTGAAATGCTGATCCGCCTCGGGAAGAAAGGAATGCTGGGGTTCTTTGGCACAGCGGGTTTAACTATAAGGGAAATTGAACAGGCTCTTATTACTATTAAGAAGACACTCAAAAGTGGCCAGCCCTACGGAATGAATCTGCGATTTGAGCCGGATCATCAAGATAGAGAAAAGGAATTGATAGATTTATATATCAAGCATGACGTACGGGTAATAGAAGCGTCTTCGTATCTTTCCGTCAGCGCGCCATTAATTTATTACAAAGCGCATCAGTTGAAGATGGACAAAAGCGGCAGGGTCATACCTCATAATCGGATCATTGCCAAAGTTTCACGGCCGGAAGTTGCGGCCGCATTTCTGAGTCCGCCTCCTCAAAGTATCGTAAAGAGAATGTGTCAGCAGGGTATGCTGACGGAAGAGCAGGCGGAGTGGCTCAGCCGTGTTCCGGCAGCAGACGATATCATTATTGAAGCAGATTGCGGCAGTAATACCGAACAGGGCTCATTGACGGCGATGCTGCCGTTTTTTGTTAACCTGCGGGATGAAATGATGGAAACACACAAATACGCAAGGAAGATCAGAGTCGGGGCCGCGGGAGGAATCGGGACTCCCGAGTCTGCGGCGTCTGCTTTTTTAATGGGCGCTGATTTTATTATGACGGGATCCATTAATCAATGTACAGTTGAAGCAGAAACAAGCGGTTTTGTTAAAGAAATGCTGAGTGAGACAGGAATATGCGATACTGCTTATGCGCCTTCGGAGACTCTGTTTGAGTTCGGAACAAAGGTGCAGGTGCTGAAAAAGGGCACGCTGTTTCCGGTCAGGGCAAATAAATTATTTCAAATCTACCAACAATATGAGTCTTTGAGTGAGATAGATGAAAAGACAAAGATTCAGCTCGAAAATGACTATTTTAACAAGACTTTTGATGAAATCTACGAAAGCATAATAGATAAACAGCCGAACCTGGCCCAAAAAGCTGAGCGCAATCAAAAATATAAGATGCTGTTACTATTTAAGTGGTATTTGCAGAGAGGATGTCTGCTTGCTTTGGAAGGGCAGGAAGAACAAAAGGTGAATTTCCAAGTTCATTGCGGCCCGTCTTTAGGCGCTTTTAATCATTGGGTAAAGGGCACGGATTTGGAATCATGGAGAAACAGACATGTTGATGACATTGGTGAAAAAATGATGAATGAGACCGAAAGTCTGCTAAGGCGCAGATTGGATACGTTATTTCTACACTAAAGAAGGGGCGGGTGGAGGCCAATGGTTCATTTGAATAAACAGAGTGCGGATATCGCGATAATCGGGGTTGCTTGCAGATTCCCCGATGCAGATCATTATCATGAATTCTGGGAAAACATAAATAGCGGCAAAGATTCCATCCGGGAAGTGCCGATTGAACGGTGGGATCCCGATCTTTATTATTCAGCTGATATCAGTATACCGAACAAAACAATCAGCAAGTGGGGAGGTTTTATTCATAAAGCTGACCATTTCGACCATAAGTTTTTTAATATCTCTCCCCGGGAAGCGAAAAACATGGATCCTGAGCAAAGAATCCTTTTAGAAGAAACTTGGCGGTGCATCGAAGATTCCGGGGTCTCTTTGCGGGATCTCCAGCGTAAAACCACTTCTGTTTTTGCGGGTATTATGAATTCTGACTACCGGCAGACAGGTCATGCTGAATCGGAAATCGACAGTTACGCCTGTTTAGGAAGTTTCGAAGCTATGATCTCCAACCGGCTTTCATACACATTCGGTTTGACCGGAAAAAGCATGTCTGTAAATGCCGCTTGTGCATCGTCGCTTGTTGCTTTACATGAAGCGGTTAAGTCATTGCGGACAAAAGAAAGCGATTATGCAATCGCATCGGGAGTAAACTTGAATTTCCAACCCGGAAAATATATTTCTTTTTCTAAAGCCAGAATGCTGAGTCCTGACGGCAAATGTAAAACCTTTGACGCAGCGGCGAACGGGTACGTTCCCGGAGAAGGGGCAGGCGTTGTATTGCTGCAGCGCCTTGGTGATGCAGTAAAAGCCGGTCACCATATATACGGGATCATAAAAGGGACAGCTGTTAATCATGGCGGTAAATCCCGTTCCATAACCGCTCCCAGAGCAGAAGCGCAGTGCCGGGTCATCTCAGAAGCTTTACACAACGCTGCTGTTGATGCTGCGACGGTTTCTTATGTAGAAGCACATGGCACAGGTACATCTCTGGGCGATCCGATAGAAATAGAAGCATTGACAAAAGCGTATCGGCAATATACTGAGGATACTCAATATTGCAGGATCGGAAGTGTGAAAACAAATATCGGTCATACAGAAGCAGCGGCGGGAATGGCCGGATTGATAAAAGTTCTAATGATGATGAAACATCGGAGGGTGCCGAAAAGCCTGAATGTACATACGGTAAATCCAATTATACAGTTTGAAAAAACACCGTTTAGGCCGGCGCTTGATTCAAGTGATTGGAAGGCGGCAGACGGGGCTCCGCTCAGGGCGGGAATCAGCTCCTTCGGTTTTGGAGGTGTTAACTCTCACGTCATCATCGAAGAATTTATACATACAAATGACGAAACTGACAGAAAGGGAAGGGTTCCCTTCCTTTTTTCCGCTAAAAGTGAAGAAAGCATGAAACAAATGATACATAATTGGAGAACCTTTTCTGACGATTCTGAGGAATTTTGCAAAATATCAAATGAAGTGATCAGCAGCACCCTTTTAACAAGGACATCGTTTGATTACAGGGCTGGTTTATTGGCAGGCAGCAAGGAGGAATTTAAAAATCAGCTTAAAGAGGGATTGAGTTTTCGGAGGAAACAAGATTCTGAATGGGCGCTTGCCATCGGTGACTTCAAATGGGAAAGTTATAAACAATTTGCCGTTTTGAAACGCGTGTTCCCTGATTTAGAAAAGAACGTAAGGTCGGTGCTGAAGGATATACCAACATTGCACAGTTCATTTAAAAGAAAATGGACGCCTGAGAAAATCCGCTTGTATTCTTTAGTTATCAATACGGAAATCATAAAAAGTATCCTGGCATCCGGTTTTAAGCCAAGCCTCATTACAGGCGCCGGAGACGGATATTACGTCGCTCTTGCAGCAGCGGATATCATCAAAATTGAAAAGGTCATTTCTGTCATCACAGGCGCTGAAAAACCTTCGCACTTATCCTGTGAGCCGCCGTCCATTCCATTTGTCAATCCGTACACTTCAAAAACGTACCCGCCGGTTCGATTAAATGAAGAATATGTAAGGATGCTGCTGAACGGTCTGAACTTCCCGGCTGATTTTACAGACCGCCTGTACGGGAAAACACGGCTGCTTCTTGAGCACCAATATACGTTTAAAGGGTTTTTAGAAGAGTGGGATAAAGCGGGAAAGACTCAGGAAATCGAGATTTTATCTTATATTGTGAATCGCACGGCGGATAAAAGAAACGCATTGCCGGCTGATGAGGAAGCGGCGATCATGGCTATCCTTGCCTCTATGAGAAGACTGTATAAGAGATGGGATTTAACAGATTATGATGGATTCTTTGATAATGATTATGTTCTGGAAATATTAAATTTACTGGATGAGGGAATCTTGTCTAAAGAACTTTTTCTGAGCATGTTAGTGAAAAAGCAAGACGGAATTAAACAGGCTGTTGCTTGTATGAATGAGCAGCCGGCAGGTTTTTATGATAAGACTCGTTTTCCGCTGATGACAGAATACAATCAAATGGATGCCGTGTCTCAGGAGATAGCTGACCATATGCCGCTTCACACGGAAGAAAAGGGAACGGAGCCGGATGTGAATATCTCTGATTTTTCAGTTTTTCAATTCGGATCGCTCCCTCCATCAGCAAAACTAAACAAAGCGGCTGCTTTTGAAGCGGACAAACCAGCCGATGAGGCTCTTTATCATTCATTTATGCAAATGTGGCTTTCAGGAGAAGAGATTGAATGGGCGAAACTAGGTGATTATCATAAAAGAAAAGCCCCGCTTCCGCCTTATCCGTTTGAGCGCTCTCAATTTTCTTTAAACCCTCAGCCGGTAAAATCAGACGCGGCTTTTTCAGAAAAGAAGAATCAGGCACTTTATACGCCGGTATGGAAAGAAACCGCACTTGAGAATGAAGCGGGCAGCGGACAAGCCTGTACTATTTTGTTGTTCTCCGGGAATAAAGACTATTTTGAAGAGCTGAAAAAAAGAGAGAATACGTCCGCATATCTTATTATGCCCGGTGACCGTTTAGAGCAGATAAGCGACAGTGTTTTCACCATCAACAGGCAGTGTCCCGAAGATTATCAAGGTGTCATTCGTCTGTTAAAGGAAAAAGGCGCAGCGCCCGATGCAATTTTGCATACTTGGTCTGAAAAACAGCCTGAACTGGAAGAAACACTCGAATCAGGAATTTATTCCGTGTTTTATCTGACTAAGGCTTTAATCAGCGAGAACCTTATAAACAAAGTAACGTTCATTTATACATTCAGCGCAGATCAAAAAGAAAAATTGCCGTATTTTGAAGGTGTGAACGGTTTTTTAAAATCGGTAAAACAAGAGTACCCGCAGCTGCATTGTAAGACGGTTTGCTTTGAACATGATTCTGCGTCCGTTTCATGTTCAGAGAAGGCTGACATTCTTTATAAAGAAATAAACACAATGCCTGATCGGCATATTCATATCACTTACAGAGGCTGCGTAAGATATGCACGGATGTTAGAGAAGCAGAGAGAAACAAACAGAAAGACCATTCAATACCCTGAAAAAGATAAAGTATATTTAATTACAGGGGGATTTGGGGGGATTGGCAGTAAAATCGCTGAATATTGCGCGAAAACTGAAAGATCCACCATTATCCTATCGGGGCGATCTGTTTTAAACGGAGATAAGCAGAAACATTTAGAATACCTGAACAGCTTTAAAGCGAAGGTTTATTATATACAGGCGAATATATCCGATAAAGAAGCGGTAAAAAAAATGATTGACGATATTACCGATCAGCATGCAGGTCTTCATGGCGTCATTCATTGTGCAGGAGTTATCAGAGACTCGCTGCTTTTTCGAAAAACAAAGCAGGAACTTTCAGAGGTGATTGCTCCGAAAGTTCATGGCGCATTGAATCTTGATCATGCAACGAAGTCGCTCGAATTGGATTTTTTCGCCGTTTTTTCTTCAGTCGTCTCTATTGCAGGGAACGAAGGACAGTGTGATTATGCATATGCAAACGGCTTTTTAGATCATTTCGCCGAATATCGGGAACAGAAACGGCAAAATTCTCTGCGCAGCGGCCGCACCCTGACAATCAATTGGCCTTTATGGCAAGACATCGGAATGGGGGCGAACCTGTCAGGTCAAGGGCGGACGTCTCTTTTTCATGGTTCAGGGCTTGAAGAACTTCCTGCTGAAGACGGAACGAAATGGTTTTCGCGGATTGTAACTTCGGGTCAGCTGCATAATATTGCAGTTTGCGGTGATCACGAACGCTTTGAACAATTTATGCAGCAGAGATTTTTGACGGACGAAACAGAGACAGGCAGTGCCGTTCCTTTGGCTCAAGGCGATATTTTGGATCAGACAGTTTTGTTTTTAACCAATATCATCTCCTCTGAGGTCGGTGCAGAACGGGAAGAGATCGATCAAGATGTGCATCTGGCTGAATATGGAATGGATTCGGTTATGATTCATCAATGCAACACAAAGCTGGAGCAGTCACTGGGAGCAATTTCGAAAACGCTTTTATTTGAATTTCATACAATCAGAGATTTAGCAGATCATCTTGTAAAGGAATACCCGGATCGGCTGGGGCGTTTATTTTCACGGGAGGAAAAAGGAAAACAGATTCAGAGCATTACCCCCGCCAGGCCGGAACAAGACATCACTGCACCTGCGGCGGAGGAAAAAGAACATCTTGACGGGATAGCGGTAATCGGTATCAGCGGCCGTTATCCCGGGGCTGAAAATATCGAAGAATTGTGGGATCTTCTATCAAAAGAGAGAACCGCAATCACAGAAATTCCGAAAGAACGATGGAATTATGAGACCTACTATGATCCAGACCCCGCTAAAGCGCATGAGGGAAAAATTTATTGCAAATGGGGCGGATTTTTAAAGAATGCTGAATCATTTGATTCTTTGTTTTTCCAAATATCGCCGAGAGAAGCAGAAGCGATGGATCCTCAGGAACGAATATTTCTCGAAACCGTATGGAAAGCATTTGAAGATTCGGGATATACCATTGACGGGTTGAGAAAGCAGACCGAAAAACATGTCGGTGTATTTGCGGGAGTTACAACCAATTCTTACAAGCTGCTCGGCGAAAGAATACCGACGGACAAAAACGATGTACTTCCAAATTCGTTCCCATGGTCTCTCGCGAACAGAGTGTCTTACACATTTGATTTTACGGGTCCCAGTATCCCTGTAGATACGGCTTGCTCTTCATCCTTAACGGCAATTCACATGGCTTGCCAAAGTTTAAAAAAAGGTGAGTGCTCTGTTGCGGTTGCGGGAGGAGTAAATTTGTATCTTCATCCTTCTGACTATTTATACCGGTGTCAGATGGGAATGCTTTCAAAATCGGGAAAATGCAGAAGTTTTGGAGAAGGCGGCGACGGTTTCGTGCCCGGGGAAGGTGTCGGGGCCGTTATTCTTAAACCGCTTAAAGATGCCATACGTGATAATGATACTGTGTACGCCGTCATAAAAGGAACGGCAATTAATCATGGCGGAAAGACGAATGGCTATACGGTGCCTAATCCTGCCGCACAGGCGGATTTAATCCAAGGAGCTCTTAAAGCGGCCGGTTGGAGCGCCAGAAGTGTCAGCTTTATTGAAGCCCACGGCACGGGAACGCCGCTGGGTGACCCGATTGAAGTCCGAGGCCTGACCAAGGCGTTCAGAGCTTATACCGAAGATGTTTCATATTGCTCTCTCGGATCGATTAAATCTAACATCGGTCATCTCGAAGCGGCCGCGGGTATTGCCGGCCTGACAAAGATTATTTTACAAATGAAGTATAAAAAAATAGCCGCAACACTGCATGCTGAACGGGTGCATCCGGATCTTTATCTGGAAGAGACACCTTTTTGTCTCCAGCAGGAAACCGCCGACTGGATAAAACCCGTGAATGAAAAACATTCTGACAGCAAATATCCGCGGCGTGCGGGATTAAGTTCTTTCGGAGCGGGCGGGGCAAATGCACACATCCTTGTGGAAGAGTATGAGTCTGCTGCTGACTGTCAAACGGGGCGTGAAGAAAGTGAAGAACTTATCGTACTCTCAGCCAAGCATTCACTGAGTTTACGGGAATCAGCAAAACAGCTGGAGGAATATCTTCAAAAGGCTCGTCATAAGCAGGGCGAGTGTTTACAGCCGGCGGGAACAAATAAGCCGCTTCACCTTTCTGATATTGCGTATACCCTTCTTGAAGGGCGTGAAGCCATGCCGGAAAGGCTTGCTGTCATTTCAAATAATATCGATGATCTGATGTTGAAATTGAATCACTTTTATAATGGAATTGACGACCACGAAATATTCAGAGGGAAAAAACCGAATCATAAACGCGGACAGCGGCAATCAGATCTTCCGCTCAAATCCGGCAGAACCACATTAGCCGATATGGCTGAATTCTGGGTATCGGGAGGGAATTTAAGCTGGGAAGATTTCCGCACCGGCAGAAAACCGGCAAAAATTGCGCTGCCGACTTACCCTTTCTTAAAAAACAGACTGTGGGTGTCAAATAAGGCGCAAACAACATCAGCAGCCGGTACAGCTCCTTTATTTGATTTTTCTGCAGGTGAGTGCCGATTTTATAAAACGCTTTCAGATTCTGAATATTATTTAAAAGACCATGTTGTGCATGGGAAAACGGTTCTGCCCGGAGCGGCAATCATCGAAGCGGCCAGAGAAGCGGGAGAGAGGCTGTACGGAAAATCAGTCATAAAACTGAGTCAGGTTGTATGGGCGGTTCCGATAACCGTTGAAAAAGAAAAGACGATAATGATAGATCTGCTGCCGAATCAAAAAGACGGCAGATTTGTGGTGAAAACCGATATGCAGCCTGAAGCGGCAGTTCATTGCCAAGGAAACATTATCACATGCGGAGATAAAGATGCCACTCATACAGAGCATTTTAAATTGGACAGCTGGTTAACCGGACAGAAAAGATTAATCAGCGGCGCTGAGTGTTATAGGAACTTCCGGCAGAGCGGTTTGGACTATGGAGCCGGCTTTCAGGTAATAAAACAGCTGCTTATCCATGAAAATGCTGTTCTTGCACGAATATCACTTCCTGAGAGCATTCATAAAAAATCCGGCGCGCTGCTGGAACCGTGTTTATTGGATGGCATTTTTCAATCCACAATCGGGTTTACGTCCACTCAGGAAGACGATCACACCGCATATTTGCCTTTTGAATTAGGTGAGCTGGAGATTCTTCACCCACCTTCAGCAAACGGCTATGCTTACATTACTGCTGCAGATGAAAGACAACATGATGATGTCAAAAGGTTTCATATACTATTTATGGATGAAAACGGATCTGTAAGTCTTAAAATAAAAAACTTAGCGTTGAAGGCATTAAGGGTTACACCGCAGACTCAAAATGAGCGGCATTCAGCTAAGTATTACACTGATATGTGGAAGCGGGCCCCTATGCTTCATCAGCCTGAAGCCAGCGGTTTAAACAGCTGCCTTGTGATTTCACTCCGTCGGGATATATCAGAACCGCTAATCCGCAAGGCATATAAAGATATCGGCCTGAACATGATCTTTGTCCGCCATGGCGGCAGTTTTCAAGAAAAAGAAGCTGATTCCTTTGAATTGAACAGCGTCAAACTTGAAGGCTATAAGAAATTGCTGGCGATTCTTAAAGAAAGACAAGTGACAATTGACCGCGTCATTTTAATCGGGATGAGCCCTGAAACGGGAATTGAGCATAACATTCATGAAAAGCTGGAAGAGGCTGTTTTGCCGGTTTTCAATGTAACGAAAGCTCTGTTAGCCACCATCCCTAGGCATAAAATCCTGATATCACATGTATTTTTCACAAGGAACAATCAAATCTTACCTTATCAAATGGCAATGAGCGGCTTTTTTAGGTCGCTTCATTTAGAACATCCAATGTTGTCCGGTAAAAATATTGAAATACACAGCGATGAAATTCAGTTACAGCTGAACACCGGTCTGCCTGAATTAAAAAACCTTGTGAAAGAAACAGTCATCAGCGATGATGCTTCAGAGATCAGATACAGAGATGGAATCAGGCAGGTGAAACACTCTGCAGAAATTGAAAGGGCAGAGCCCTCCAAAAAGATGGAAGTAAAAGAAGGGGGAGTTTACCTTATTACAGGAGGAACAGGCGGCCTGGGCCTGATTTTTGCCAGACATCTTGTGCGAAAAGGGAGAATAAAACTTGTGCTTATCGGCAGGTCAGAGCTTTCTGAGGAAGCCGTAAGCAATGTAAAAGAGCTCGAAAAAAACGGATCAGAGGTTTTTTATGTAAGAACCGATATTTCTGATAAGGAAAATGTCAACAACCTGATAAAACTCGTCAAAAACAAATTAGGTCCTGTTAAAGGAGTTATTCACAGCGCCGGAGTGATAAAAGATTCATTACTCATCAATAAGCGTGAAGAGGATCTCGATTCAGTCTTGGCCAGCAAGGTTTACGGAACGATATGGCTTGACCGGTATACAGACAGAGAACCTCTGGACTTTTTTGTTATGTTTTCATCTATCAGCGCAATAATCGGGAATGCCGGACAAACTGACTATGCTTATGCAAACCGGTTTATGGATTATTTTGCGGAAATGAGAGCGGCGGAAAATAAACCTGGAAAAACAGTCTCGATTAATTGGCCTTTATGGAAAGAAGGCGGTATGCAAATTGACATTCATTCAGAGAAGTTCCTTTATGACCGTTTCGGAATGCTGCCTCTGGAAAAACGGGAAGGCCTTGCAGCATTTGATCAAGCAATGACAGGGTGTGAACATCAAATAATGGTATTTAGCGGTAATGAATTAAAGCTGGAACGAATGATAACGATTGACAGCGGAAAAAGTGACCCGGCAATCGCCGACGAAAATCACGAACCGAAAGAGCTGTCAATAACTGAATCTTTAAAAAGCACTTTGACGCGCATCATCACCGGCGTATTAAAAATTGAAGAACGGGAATTTGATTTTGAACTGCCGATAAGCGAATACGGATTTGATTCAATTATGTTTACAATGCTGGGCAACGAATTAAACGAAACATTAGGAATATCAATGATGCCGTCAGATTTTTTCGGTCTTACTGATTTTAATGAACTTCTTGAGTTTTTAAAGAGTGAGTATTCCGAAGAGCTTCATCTCTGCGGATCTTTTTCTTCAGATGAATCTGCGGCGAAAGACAGGAGAGAAAATCTGATTGAGGGCATCGCAAAGATGATGTCAAGTATTTTAAAGATTGACAGAAAGGAAATAGAAGAAGAGACTTCATTCGGCGAGTACGGATTTGATTCTATTACGTTTACCAGACTCGGAAATGAAATCAATCAACAATATGGTACGGAATTATTGCCGTCCATTTTCTTTGAATGCAATTCACTGGATGAACTGACTGATTATGTAATCGAGCAATACGGAGAAATCCTTTTTGCTGAGACAGAACCTTTTTCTGCAGCAGACGAAAAAACATTGTACAGCACGCCTCCGCCCGAATCCTATGAACATTCCCCTGAGCCTGAAAACAAAACCAGGCAAGAGGAAAGACATATGAATGAGCCGGTTGCAATAGTGGGAATAAGCGGCCGTTTCCCCCAAACAGATACGCTGGAAGACTTTTGGGAAGGAATTGAAAAAGGGCGGGATATGATTACAGACATTCCTGAAGACCGTTGGGACTGGAAAGAGTTTGACGGCGATCCGATCAGGGACGTCAATAGAACAAAAATAAAAAAAGGCGGGTTTATCAAAGGCGCGGACAGTTTTGATCCGTTGTTTTTCGGGATTTCTCCCGCCGAAGCAGAATTAATGGATCCCCAGCAAAGAATTTTTATGGAGACTGTATGGAAAACAATAGAAGATGCGGGCTATAAGCCGTCTGATTTGGCAGGGACGAAAACTGCGGTGTTTGCAGGGGTCGCCACAACGGACTATGCGGAACGTCTCAATGAAAATGGCGTCTCTGTTCAGGCGCAGACCGCAACCGGTTTAAATCATTGTATATTGGCTAATCGTATTTCTTACCAGCTGAACCTGACGGGTCCGAGTGAACCGATTGATACTGCCTGTTCAAGTTCGTTAGTTGCACTCCATCGTGCGGCTGAGGGGATTCAAAGAGGCGATTTTGAAATGGCGATTGCAGGCGGAGTGCATATTATGACAAGCCCTACTCTGTTTATAGCTTTTGATAAAGCAGGTATGCTTTCCAAAGACGGAAAGTGCAAAACATTTGATAAAAGCGCTGACGGCTATGTAAGGAGTGAAGGGGCGGCTGCAGTATTGCTTAAGCCGCTCAGCAAAGCACAGGCAGACGGTGATCATATTTATGGTTTGATTAAAGGGTCAGCTGTAAATCACGGCGGCCGCGCCAATTCTTTGACAGCTCCGAATCCGAACGCACAGGCGGACTTATTAACCGAAGCTTGGCGGAAGGCGGGGGTCAGTCCCGCCACTGCGGGATATATAGAAGCGCATGGCACAGGGACAAGTCTTGGCGATCCGATTGAAGTAAACAGCATCATAAAGGCATTTAAAACGTTATATCAAGAATGGGACATTCCTTTTGAGAAACAGAAAAGCTGCGGAATCGGGTCTGTGAAAACAAACATCGGCCATCTCGAAACCGCTGCCGGAATAGCCGGAGTGCTGAAAGTATTACTGGCTTTTAAATATCGCAAACTTCCGGGACTCGCCCATTTTTCAGAACTCAATCCATACATCAAACTGGAAAATACGCCATTTTATATCACAGAAACCGCTCAAAAGTGGAATCCGATAAAAGATGAAGAGAACAACGATCTGCCGAGGAGAGCAGGTATCAGCTCATTCGGATTCGGCGGTGTGAACGCGCATATTGTTTTAGAGGAATATAGGAAACCTCAAAAAGAAGTGCCGGAAAACAACGGTAAAACACACATTTTTGTTTTATCTGCGAAAACCAAAGATCAATTACTTGAGTATATCCGGCTTATGGTTCAGTACTTGGATCGCGTGATTGCCGGTGACATGACCGTTAATGCCAGTGACATGGAATTTACATTGCAAAACGGCCGGGAAGCAATGAACGAGAGAATTGCCGTATGTGCAGTGAGTCTGACTGAGCTGAGAGATAAATACGTCAGCTTTCTTGATAAAAGCAAGGTGCAAAATGGCGTATTTATAAGCGAAAACACTGTAGAGCGCGCAGCTGTCTCTGAATATATGATTCAGGAGGCTCTTCAAAGCGGAAAAGAGGAGCTTCTCGCGCAATGTTGGGCCAATGGAGCCGAGTTTGAATGGAAGACAATCGGCAATAAGAAATTGAATAGAGTGCCGCTGCCGTCTTATCCGTTTGCAAAAGAGAGTTATTGGTTTACTCCGAAAAAGAACAAAAGCGAGGTTAATAGCAAAAGTCTTCACCCATTAATCAGCGAGAATGTCTCAACATTAAAGAAACAAGCATTTAAAACTGTTATTTCCGGAACTGAATTTTTCGTCACTGATCACCTTGTTTCAGGAGACTGTGTGTTGCCGGGAGCCGCTTCGCTTGAAATGGCTCTTGTTTGTGCGGAAATAAGCGGAGAAAGTAAAGTATATAAAATAAAAGACGTGATGTGGAACAGACCTATATTATATAAAGGAAAAACGCTGCACATTTATACCGGCTTGGAAATGAAACAAGATAAGTTGAACGTAACGATATGTAAAGAGGGCCCGGATGGCGTGCAGCAAATCTGCACACAATGTGAAACAGTATTCGGAGACATAAACAGCAATCCTGAGTATGTCGATATTGATAAGTTCATACGCCGCAGTAAAACGGTCATAAGCCGGAAAGAGTGTTATCACCGCTTCAGTCGTATGGGCCTGACATATCAGAGCGGTTTTCAAACGTTGAAAGCCGTATATCGCGGTGATGTGGAGTTAATGGCAGAATTGGAGCTTCCGGATCATTTAGCGAACGGGTTTTCACATTTTACACTCCATCCTTCATTAATTGACGGCGGTTTTCAAGCGGCGGCATTTTTGTTAAGAGAAAATGAGAAAGACGGCTTATTTGTTCCTTATTCACTTAGAGAGCTTCACATTAAGAGGGCGCTTACTGCCCGATGCCATGTTTCGGTGAGAGAAACCGGTTTTTATACGTATAACATTGATTTTATTAACGAGAGCGGCGAAATAGCCGTGAGCATGAAAGACTTCTCTGTCAGAAAAGTGACCGGGGGAGAATTAACCGCAGGTCATAAAAATGAAGATCAGGAAATTCTCTTCTTATTGGAACAATTGAAAAACGGTGAACTTTCTGCTGACCAAGTTTATCAGCTGCTGGAGGGAAAATAGTGCAGATCAAACAAATACTTTCCTTAATTGAAGAACAGCAAATGTCTCCTGATGCAGGACTGGAGCTAATTCGTACTTACAGAAAACAACAAATGGAAAAAAAGGCGGAGCCGGAATCACAAGCTCCGTCCCCAACCATTTTTTTTAAGACCGATTGGGTCAGGACAAATCACATTGATATGCCGAATCAGCAGGCACCGGGGAATATGCTGATTTTTGATCAGGATAACCGTCTTTTTCAGCATGCCGAGATGATGAATGGAGAACATAACCGTGTCATTCTCGTAACGCCCGATTCTGATTACAGAATTGAACGGAATAGATGCACAATCAATCCTTCTGATGAAAATCATGTCGAAATGCTGCTGTCTGATTTGGCTGAAAACGGATTTACACCTGATGTCGTGCTTTATTTATGGAACGGAGAAATCAGAGAAATCACTGAAGAATCCGTTAATGAAACTCTTCGCAGAGGGATAAACTCGCTCTTTTTATTATCAAAAGCTTTAATGCGAAGAAACGAACCTGTTACGTTATTGCATATTTATTGGACAAGCGGTCTGAATCAGCCGTTTCATGAAGCTGTCGGAGGGTACATGAAGACGGTAAACATGGAAAGCTCCAAGCTTAAAGCGAAAACCATACAGATACGCCACGTGGATTCTGACATAAATCCTCCGGTTTCCGAGATGTGGGATGCTGCAATCAGTGAAATGCAGCGCTTTCAAACGGATGAATGTGAGGTTTTAATAGACTCATATACCCGTTATGTGAAAGGGCTGCAGCCTATTGATATTCCGGAACACGATCACGGATCTGTAACGTATCAAAAAGGCGGCATATATATCATTACCGGAGGAGCCGGAAAACTCGGGCTGCTGTTTGCGGAACACATCGCTAATGAAAACCAAGCCGTGATTATACTTACAGGCCGTTCTTTTTTAACAGCTGATCAAAAAGAACGGATCAGTAAGCTTAATGAGAGCGGCTCTATTGTTGAATATCAGCGGACGGACATAACAGATCGAACAGAGGCAGAGCGATTCATTTTCGGCGTTAAACAGCGGTACGGCAGCATAAACGGGATCATCCATGCTGCCGGCATCCTTCGTGACTCATTTCTTGTAAATAAAAGTCTCAGTGATTTTACGGACGTACTGAAACCGAAAGTTTACGGGACAATCTGGCTGGATGAGCTGACAAAAGACGAAGATCTTGATTTTTTTGTTCTCTTTTCTTCTTTTGCCGCTTACGGAAATGCCGGCCAAAGTGACTATGCGTACGCAAATCATTTTATGGACAGTTTTGCAATGCTTCGATCCCAGCTCTCTCGAAACGGAAAAACACTATCAATCAATTGGCCGTTATTGAAAGATGGCGGAATGAGTCTCGACAGCAATGGAATCATTCAAATAAAAGAAAAATACGGAATGACTCCGATGCGAACTTCCTCTGTTCTGGAAGCGTTTCTGAAAATGCTGGGGTCTTCATTTACCAGCTTAATGCCTGCAGAAGGTGAGCGGAATAAAATGATAAAAGCGCTTTCGATTCAAAGAAATACAGCTGCAGCAGATCAAGATACACTCACGGCGGAATACGATGAAGAAGAGGAATATGCTGCGAAAGAAAAAGTCAATGACTATTTAATCAAGATCATCAGCGGTGTCTTGAAAATCCAAGCTCATAAAATAAATGCGAAAGACTCTTTTGAGAAGTTCGGAATCAACTCACTTATGATCATGTCACTTATTTCAAAGCTTGAAGATACTTTCGGGGATCTTCCGAAAACAATCTTTTTTGAATATCAGAACATTGAAGAGCTTTCAAACTTCTTCCTAACATCTTTTAAAGAAAAAGTCCTTAAGGCCGCAGGGGCAGCTCCGGTAACAAGAGTGCAGAAGAAAAGAGAAAATCCGAGTAAAAAACAGCACCGGCAGCAGAAGAATACACCTGCACCGAGCATGGTTCAGCCGGGTGAGGATATTGCCATTATTGGTGTGAGCGGAAGATATCCGAATTCCGATACTCTTGAGGAGTTCTGGGAAAACATTGCCGGGGGGAAAAACTGTATTATTGAAATCCCCGAGGAACGCTGGGATTTCAGATCAATTTACAGTCCCGACAGAATGGAGAAGGGGAAAATCAACAGTAAGTGGGGCGGTTTTATCAGCGGTGTTGATCAATTCGATCCGCTGTTTTTCCACATTTCTCATAAAGAAGCTGAGCTGATGGACCCTCAGGAGCGAATTTTTCTCGAAACCTCCTGGCATACGTTTGAAGATTCAGGATATACAAAAGAGAAGCTTAACGGTATGAAAGCCGGTGTGTTTGTCGGAGCTATGTACGGACAATATCAATTATTCGGCGCAGAAGAAACTGCGCGGGGCAATCCGATTGCGCTCAGTTCCTTCTTTTCATCTATTGCGAACAGGGTTTCATACTTTTTTAATCTCTCCGGTCCGAGCATTGCACTGGATACGATGTGTTCATCATCGCTGACGGCCATTCACTTGGCGTGTGAGAGCATTAAAAGAGGGGAAAGTGAGATTGCGCTTGCGGGCGGCGTTAATGTGTCCATACACCCCAGCAAATACCTTTGGCTGAGTCAAGGTAATTTTGTTTCCACCGAAGGATTGTGCAGAAGTTTCGGAGAGGGCGGAGACGGCTATGTCCCGGGAGAAGGTTCGGGAGCCGTCCTGTTGAAACCTCTGGAAAAAGCAATTGCTGATCAGGATCATATATACGGAGTGATTAAAGGAACATCTGTAAATCATGGCGGAAAAACCAATGGGTTTACGGTTCCGAATCCGAATGCACAAGCTGAGCTGATTGCTGAAAATTTCAAGAAATCGGGCATCAGTCCGCGATCCGTCAGCTACTTGGAAGCACACGGAACGGGTACCTCGCTCGGAGATCCGATTGAGATCGCAGGATTGACAAAAGCTTTTGAGAAATTTACGGATGATAAACAATTTTGTGCCATAGGTTCAGTGAAGTCTAATATCGGACATTTGGAGTCTGCCGCAGGTATAGCAGCCCTTACAAAAGTTCTTTTGCAATTTAAGCACCAGAAATTGGCGCCATCCATTCACTCGGAACAGCTGAACCAAAATATCCGATTTGAAAAGACGCCTTTTTACGTTCAGCAGAAAGAAGAAGAGTGGCGGAAAGAATCAGGCGCCTCTAACAGGAGAGCAGCAATCAGTTCGTTCGGAGCGGGAGGAGCAAATGCCCATGTCATTGTGGAGGAATATCAAAACCATGCGGACACACAAACAATAAGCGGGCCGTTTGCCGCAGTTCTCTCTGCCAAAAATGAAGACAGACTGAAAGAATACGCCCGGCGCCTTCTGCAATTCACAGAGCGGGAGACAAAGGCCTCGGCAGCTGATATCGCTTTTACATTGCAGACATGCAGGGAGCCGATGGAAGACAGACTTGCTGTTGTAGCTTCCGATTTGCCGGAACTTAAGCAGAAGCTGAGAACTTTCTGTACTGAAGGAACAATTGGAGAGGGCGTATACAAAGGCAATGTTACGAAAGATTTTGATAAAGTCTTTATCTTTCATGATCAAAAGATGAAAGATAAATTCCTCGAGGTGATGATGGAGACAAAGGACTTGAATCTTCTAGCAAAATTATGGTCTTTCGGGGCTGATATTCAATGGAGAGAGTTATATGAAGAGTATACCCCGCAAAAGGTCAAGCTTCCTTTATATCCATTTGCTGAGGAGTCTTACTGGGTGCCTCGAAATCAAAGTGCAATATTTCCGGAAATATTGCCGCGGCAGTCTTCACTGCACCCGCTTCTGGATTCGAATGAATCTACTCTGGAACAGCAGTTTTTTAAAACGACATTAAGAGAAAAAGAGATTTGGTTAAAAGACCACATCGTAAAAAACAAGAGCATTCTCCCGGCAGCTGCTTTTCTTGAAATGGCATGCGCAGCGGGAACGCGGTCATATCGAAAGAAAGAGGTCACTCGTTTAAAAAACGTGATATTTGCAAGACCGGCCATGCTTTTGCAAGAGAGCCTGACCATTTACACTCACGTTTCCGTAAAAGACGGCAAAATATTATTTAATATGTCATCTGACGAGGATGCTGCTGTAAGGACTGGATTTGTGACGGGGGAATTAGATTTTGATCATCATTACGGTGATATAGAGAATATCGACAGACAAGAGATGATAAACAGAAGTGCTTTTGTCCGTGAACAAGATGAATGTTACAAGTATTTTCAGGAAAACGGGTTCCTGTATGGGCGCGCTTTTCAGCCGATTCAACGTTTATGGGGCGGAAAAACAGAAGCGGTTGCACACTTATTGCTGCCAAAAGAAGCCGCATATGCTCTTGAAAATTATACATTGCATCCGTCTTTAATTGATGGGGCTCTGCAATCTTTGTTCGGAATTACGGACGGAAGAGAAGAGGCATCTGTTTATGTTCCTTTTTCAATAGGTGAGATTACGATTCGGAAAAAAGTTTCAGCAGAATGCTGGGCTTATGCGCGTAAAACAGGCCAAAAAGGTCAATCCGAGCTTATTTACGATATTCAGCTGCTTAATGAACAGGGAGAAAGACTTGCAGGTTTGAAGGATGTAACCATTCGTAAAAAAGAAACGTTTTCCGCGGAGGCACAGACTCGTGCAACAGCGGATTCCAATGGAAAGAACGAGAGAGTAAAAGAGCTTCTCAGACAATTAAAAGCGGGCGAACTGACTGCGGAGGAAGCTGATTATGTGCTGGAGCGCATGCAGGATTAGTTTATCATTTTGCGGAAGTGCCATTTGTAAAGGGGATGAAGATTTTTATGAAAGAAGCCCGTCATATTAGAAAAAAAGTACTTTCTGACATAGAAAGCGGCAACATTTCTTTGGAAGAAGGAGTAAAGCGGATACAGCAGCTTGGTTTTCATTCCGCAGGGGTTAACGGACAGGCGATATATTATCAGACGGTCTGGCAGCGGACAGATCTCAGCATTCATGTAAAAGGCGGCCGGCGTGAGGGCAGCCTTTTATTATTTGATAAAAATGAAGATGTGAGTAAAGAACTTGCTGCATTGCATGATACAAGGGTTATTTTGGTTAAGCCGGGGAAAGAGTTTCGAAAAACCGGGGACGGTGTATTTGAAATCGACCCCCGCTCTGAAAAAGATTACATAGACCTGTTAGGATGGCTTATAGAAGAAGAAAAGTCAGATATACGGGAAGCGGTGCATTTATGGTCAGACATGCCGTTTGAAAAAACAGAGAGAGCGATTCGTGAACAATGCGACAGCGGAGTCTATTCTTTGTTTTTATTACAACAGGCGCTCTTCAAAAATAACTGCCGCAAACCGATCAAGCTGTTATATGGATATTTTTCGCATCTTTCCGGAGAACAGCCTCTTTACGCGGCGGCAAGCGGATTTTTGCGGACATTGCAGCTGGAAAATCCGTTAATCTCAGCAAAAAGCATTGAAATGGAGCAGTCAATAGCAGCCGTTCACGCAGCTGATATCATACGCAATGAGCTGAGTGATTTCCAGCCTTCAGATGTAGAGATCCGTTATAAAGACATGCAGCGTTACGTCAAACAGCTTAAAACGTATGAACCCGAAAAAAATTCCGGAAGCGGAGATGTGCCGCTGAGAGAAAATGGAGTATATATTATCGCGGGAGGCGCGGGCGGATTAGGATTTACCTTTGCAGAATATTTGGCTTTTCAAACAAAATGCTGCCTTGTTTTAACAGGAAGATCTCCGCTTTCAGACCATATAAGAAAACAGCTGAGGCGATTGGAGGATGCCGGTTCTTCAGCTGTTTATGTTCAGGCTGATATTACCAATAAGGAAGAAGCCGAATATGTAGTCAAAAAAGCCAAAACTTCTTATGGAAAAGTAAACGGGGTCATTCAGGGCGCGGGAATCATCCGGGACTCTTTCCTTCTTAACAAGTCACGAGAGGAATTCGATCAGGTAATCAGACCGAAAGTATTGGGTACGATGTGGCTGAATGATGCTGTTGAGAAAGAAAATCCTGACTTTTTCATTTGCTTCTCCTCTACTTCCGCAGTGTTGGGAAATGTCGGGCAATCTGATTACGCGTTCGGAAACAGTTATATGGATCATTTCATGAATATGCGTTCTGCCCAGCATTCTGATACGATTTCTCTCTCTCTGAACTGGCCGCTGTGGAAAGAAGTCGGCATGCAAGTGGATGAGCGAACGGTAGAGACAATGAAAAAGGCGGGTTTTTATCCTTTAGAAAAAGAAGAAGGTAAAAAAGCGTTTGCCGTCGCATTGTCCTCCGGTTTTTCGCAATTTACTGTATTTTACGGAGATGAGCAAATTGACAATCATGTTCATCAATTATATGAACGAAAAGACAATATTCAGGCAGATGAAGGAACAGGGAGAAATATCGAATCATTTGATTCAGAGAAACTGACAGCTGAAACATCTGATTTTATCATAAAAATAATTGCTGCAGAATTCAGGATGCCTGCGGACAAAATAGATGCAGAAGAGGCATTGGAAAAATACGGACTTGATTCCGTTATGATTATCAATATGACGAATGAGCTTGAAAAACATTTCGGCGCGCTCTCAAAAACGCTGTTATTCGAATATCAGACTGCGGCAGAATTGTCACAGTATTTCGTTGAGGAGCACAGGGATACTCTTCTTCATAAACTCCGGTTAGGAGAAAACGGGAGCAGCACCCCATCTCAGAAGAAAAAAGATAATAAACAGACAGCCGATCTTAACGGGAAACAGAAAATCCAGATGAAAAAACAGGTCCAGCAGGAGAAGTATCATGACAATGATATCGCTATTATCGGTATCAGCGGACGTTACCCGATGGCAAATGATCTTGATACTCTGTGGGGAAACTTATTGAACGGTAAAGACTGTATAACTGAGATACCTGAGGATCGGTGGGATTCGGGGCTGCACTATCAGCCTGCGGCGGGCGACGAAGTAAAAAACCAAAGCAAATGGGGGGGATTTATTGACGATGTGTATCATTTTGATCCGTTGTTCTTTAATATTTCTCCTGCCGAAGCTGAATTAATTGATCCGCAGGAGAGACTGTTTTTAGAGACGGTATGGCACACCATAGAAGATGCCGGGTACGCAAAGAAAACGCTTGAAAGAAAAAACGTCGGTGTTTTTGCAGGGGTTATGTACGGCCAATATCAGCTGTACAGCGTTGGTCACGAAGCGGCCGTTTCTTCCTCATATGCATCAATCGCAAACCGGGTATCCTACTTCTTTAATTTCAGCGGGCCAAGTATTGCTTTGGACACGATGTGTTCCTCATCATTAACGGCTGTTCATTTTGCCTGTGAAAGTTTAATCAGGAATGAATGTGAAATTGCAATTGCAGGAGGCGTCAATTTATCCATTCATCCTCATAAATATGAACTCCTGACTCAAGGCGGATTTTTATCCAGTGATGGCCGGTGCAGAAGCTTCGGTTCAGGAGGAGACGGCTATGTGCCGGGAGAAGGGACAGGTGCCGTGCTGCTGAAACCTGTAAAAAAGGCTATTGCCGACGGTGATCAGATTTATTCAGTTATTAAGGCAACAGCGATCAACCACGGTGCTAAGACGAATGGATATACCGTGCCGAATCCAAAAGCTCAAAGTGAGGTCATTACGAGAGCCTTAAAAAAAGGATGTATTGATCCAAAAAGCATCAGCTATATAGAGGCTCACGGAACAGGCACCGCGTTAGGAGATCCGATTGAAATCACCGGTCTGACCAAAGCATTTTCAGGTGCCGAACGCGATAAGAAGACATGCGCGATCGGGTCGATTAAATCAAATATCGGACATCTTGAGGCTGCTGCAGGCATAGCGGGCATTACGAAAGTTATTCTTCAAATGAAACATAAAACGATTGTTCCGTCACTGACTCATTCTGCTGAATTGAATGAAAATATACCGTTTCAAAAAACACCTTTTTATGTACCGGACAGTGCCGAAAAATGGGAGTCATCCGTTCCAAGGCGTGCCGGAATCAGTTCTTTCGGGGCAGGAGGAGCTAATGCCCATGTTATTTTAGAAGAATTTGCGGATGAAGCTACCTCTCCTCTCGCGGCTGAAGAACCTGAACAGCTTTTATTTGTTTTTTCTGCAAAAAATGCCGAAAGGCTGGCAGAATATGCAAAACGCGCAAAAGAACAAATAGCAGCCAGAGATTATCCATTAGAAACACTTAGAAATACAGCATTTACTTTACAAACCGGCCGAGAAGAAATGCCGCACAGATTGGCTGTTATCGCCTCCACAAGAGATGAATTGCTTAAAGGACTGACAGACTACATTCTCGGAAACGCGAGGGATCATATTTTTACAAGCGGCAAAGACACAACAGAAGCTCAAAGGATGAACAAAGCTGAGATTGAAGAAGCAGCCGCAAACAGGGATCTTGTGAAGATTGCTGAATACTGGGTTGGCGGTAACGGAGCAGATTGGCCGTCACTTTATAAAGATGTCACTTTGAGACGGGTATCAGCACCCGGATATCCATTTGCTAAAGAGCTATGCAGAATAGATGCGCAAAATACGGGAAGCCGCTTTATGAACGTAAATAACGATCTGCATCCTTACATTTCATGCAATATATCTGATTTTAAAGGACAGAAGTTTCTTATCAATGTAAGCGATACCGATTTGTATATAAAAACAAAGTATCAAGACAAGGAAATGTTTCCGTTTCTCAGCCAGATTGAAATGGCGAGGGCTGCCGGAGCGATGGCTTCAGGAAATCCGATTATTAAATTAACTGAGCTCTCCTTTAAAGAACCGATGTTACAAAACGAAAGCAATGAGCAGATCCAGATTGTATTAACCCCGGATAATCAGGGTGCATCGTATTCTATAGAAAAACAGAGCGACTCATCCATTTATTCCTCAGGGCGGATCGAATTAGAAGACGGGGCGTACGAGAACGGAAATATTCATCTTGAGCCGTTTCTGTCTCAGCGTGCAGACCGCATACCGTACGAAGCGTTTTATCAGCGGCTTGCCGAATTCGGATACAGCTGCAGTGACAGTCTGAAAGCGGCAGAGCACTGCGTCAGCAGGAACGGACAGGTGCTTTTAAAGATAAAAGCAAAGGCCGGGCCGAAAGGGTGCATAATCAAACCGGAAGTGATTGAGAGCGCATATCAAGCCGTCATATACCTTGCGGGGGAAAATGCCGGAGAGCTCCCGGAAAATATTAAAGAATGTACGATTTTTGATCATGAGACTGAACCCGTTTATGTATATGCAGAACAAACTGAAGAAAGCGATTCGGCTTATGATGTGTATGTATTAGACAATGCCGGCGGGATTTTGATGGAACTGAGCGGGCTGGTTTTTGGCGAAAAGCCTAATAAAAATGTACGTTTTTATGAGCATAAGTGGGATCAAAAAAACCCTCTGATTGAAATGAAAGATAGGGAGCCAAAAACAATTCTGGTTTTTGCAAAAGATGAAGCATTGGCTGGAGCTCTGAAAAATCAATCAGACAGCCGTGTCATTCTCGTCACGCCGGATCAGCGGCAGACCGATCAAAATCTGCTGACATTCTGTATAAACCCGGAAGTGACGTCAGATTATATTCGTTTATTCGAAGAATTGGAGAAAAAGGGGTTTTCTCCTGATGTCATCTTGCACACGGGAGAAACATTTTACGCGGGTGACCGCCTTCTCAGCGGCCTGGAATCAATTTTTTATTTATTAAAAGCCCTGAGCGCCCGCAATGATGCCTCTCTTTATCTGCACTCTCTGCTTCTTGTTCACTCTTTTAAAGAAGGCGTGAATGATCCGTATACGGGCGCTCTTGCAGGCTGTTTAAAAACGGCAAATATGTTGGTGCCATCCGCAGAGAATGTGAAGTCAATCGGTTTTTCAGAACGTATATCAATTGAAAAAATGGCTGAATTTTGTCTTAACGAAATGGTTTCAGGCGTGGAACGGCAGGCGGAAGAAGTTAAATATATAAATGACAAGAGGTATGTTAAGACACTAAAGGAGTATGTATTCAATCATACAGAGCACTCTCATCAGCTGAAACAGAAAGGGATTTACCTCATAACGGGCGGTTTGGGCGGTCTGGGCCTGATTTTCGCAAAATATTTAGCCTCTCAGTATCAAGCAAAATTGGTATTGACGGGAAGGTCACCGTTAACAGCTGATAAACGCCATAACATTGACCGGCTGCAGGCGCTTGGAGGGGATGCGGTATATTATCAAGCTGATGCCGCAGATCAAAAGACGATGGGACGGGTCATAGAAGAAACGAAACGGACTTGGGGCTCCCTTCAAGGCGTTATTCATTCAGCTGGTCATGCCGATGATCGGTTATTTACAGAGATGAATCTGACTGATTTTTCAGAAGGCATGACTGCTAAAATTGAAGGAACGGTATGCTTAGATGAATTAACGAAAGATGAGCCGCTTGATTTCTTTATCGTATTTTCTTCTATTTCTTCGGTCTTCGGAGATTTTGGACAGGTTAACTATGCGATGGGCAATTATTTTCAAGATCAATATATAAATTGGAGATCCGAACAGAGCCGCCGGCAAGAGAGACAAGGCAAGAGCATTTCGATTAACTGGCCGTTGTGGCGTAAAGGCGGAATGCATTTAAACAAAGAAGCTGAAGACGCATATCTTTCCGCATCCGGGTTTGATTATTTGGAAACGGAAGAAGGGATAGCGGCTTTTGAGACAATTTTGGCAAGTGACTGTCCGCAAATTTCGGTTGTTACCGGGGATGCCGGAACAACACCAGCAAAAAAAGATCTGCCGCATCAAAAAGTAAATACGCTTCCGGTTCGTCAAGAGGAAAGTTCTTATACAGGACCGGATTCTGCAGACAATGTCCTTGAAGAACTGAAGCAAATGGTGTCGGAATTATTGAAAATTAACATTGAACAGCTGGATACGGCAGAGAATTTCGGCAATCTCGGCTTTGATTCTATCAGTTTGAAAACATTAGCTGTCAGACTGAATAAAAAATACAAGCTTAAGCTGACACCTGCCGTTTTCTTTACTTACAGCCATATAAAGTCTCTTTCAGAATTTCTAAGCAGTGAACTGCGTACTGTTGCAAAAGGGAATACAGATGCAGAAAAAAACATTTCTGAAAAAAGGAAAGTGCACGCCGGGAAAACCGTGAAGCCGCCGCGAAGTTTTCCGTTTGAAAAAAAGACAGCAAGACAGGCTGACCATCATCCGGAGAAGCAGCCGGTTGCCATTATCGGGATGAGTTGTGTTTTTCCGGGAGCAAAAAATGCAGATGAGTTTTGGATCAATTTAATCAATGAAAAAGATTCGATTCAGGAAATTCCCCCGGATCGATGGGATTGGAAAAAATACGCCGAAGGCAAAGGAAGCAGCGAAGTACATTCGAAATGGGGCGGATTTATCACAGATGCCGATAAATTTGATGAGGCGTTTTTCAATATTAATCCGCGGGAAGCAGAACTCATGGATCCTCAGCACAGAATTTATTTGCAGGAAACCTGGAAAGCGATAGAAGATGCGGGTTACAAAGCTTCAAAGCTGTCCGGCAAACATATCGGGGTGTTTACGGGCATTCAATTTAATGATTACCGCCAGCTGCTGATGAGGCATTCGGACGGGGCGCATGCGTTTGCGGGAACCGGAAACAGCCAGGCGCTCATCAGCAATCGTGTATCCCACTATTTTAATTTCAGAGGTCCGAGTGAGTCCATTGATACAGCCTGCTCAAGCAGTCTTGTAGCAATCCACAGAGCTGTGCGCTCGATTCAAAATGGTGAAAGTGAGCTGGCGGTAGCAGGCGGGGTTTCGCTGCTTTTAGATCCAGTCACGCATATGTATACCGATAAACTCGGTATTTTGTCTAGGGACGGCCGGTGTAAGACGTTTGATAAACTTGCCGACGGTTATGTCCGCGGTGAAGGTGCAGCTGTTCTGTTATTGAAACCATTGCAAGCGGCAATGAATGACAGAGACAATATTTACGGAGTCCTGAGAGGAACCGGAGAAAATCACGGAGGAAGATCTGCTTCATTGACCGCTCCGAACCCGGAAGCTCAGGCAGAACTGTTAACGTCTGTTTACAAAAATGCCGATATTCCTGTTGATACGATATCTTATATTGAAGCACACGGAACCGGAACAGAACTGGGAGATCCGATTGAGATTGAAGGCTTGAAAAAAGCGTTTGGATCTTTTGAGCCGCATCCAGGAAAGAATCATGTCCAATATTGCGGCATCGGTTCAGTAAAAACGAATATCGGTCATTTAGAGCCCGCCTCTGGAATGCCGGGGCTGATTAAAGTATTACTATCCATGAAGTATAAAACATTGCCTGCCACACTACATGTTAAGGAACTGAACCCTTACATTCAATTAAGCGGAACACCGTTTCATATTGTCAATAAAACTATGAAGTGGGCCAGATTAAAAGATCGAAAAGGAAATGAAATTCCGCGCCGTGCCGGAGTCAGTTCCTTTGGATTCGGCGGGGCAAATGCTCATGTCATCGTGGAAGAATTTGAATACGGACAAGATAAAGCAGTAACTGCCGAGCGGGATCAAATCATTGTTCTATCGGCCAAAACAAAGGAAAGGCTGATGGTTAAAGCCAAAGAGTTAACAGCGTTTTTACATGAAGAACTATCAGTTCAATTCAGTCAGCAAGAGGTGCAGGAACGTGATGTGCAAGAGGCGGTTCGGGAAGCGGCAGCGGGTATCCTGCGTTTAGATACCGCAAATATAGATGCAAAGACACCTCTTTCGGAATTCGGATTTGATCCGTTGGCTTATTCCGAATTAATCTCTTATATAAACCAAATGTACGGCACAGAAATATCACTAGACATATTTCAGGAATTAATGACCCTGAGCGAGCTGTGCCGCTATATCAGCAGCGTGCGGAATCGATCAGCTGATAAACCGTATAACGGCAATTTTAGAGAAAAGTCCGGAATCGGTCTTGAAGAAATAGCATATACGCTGCAAACCGGAAGGGAACCATTTGAATGCCGCCTTGCGATCACTTGCTCGAATATCGGAGATCTTCTTGAAAAATTAAACGGTTACATTCAGGGGAGCAGGCTGCAAGGTGTTTATGAAGGAAATGTAACGGATTTTGATAGTCTGTACGCTCCTTTATTCGGCGGCCCCGAAGGTCATGCGTATGTTCAATCACTGATTCAGCAAAACAAGCCGGCCAAACTGGCTCAGTTGTGGACGATCGGTTGTGAAATCAGCTGGGAAGACTTGTATGAGGAGGAACTCAAACCGGTTAAACGGCCTCTTCCTCTTTATCCTTTCAGCAAGAACAGACATTGGATTCATTTAAATAAAGATGAAGCGCAGAAGGCTGAGGCTTTCTCGAACACTGAGCTTCACAATTCAAATAAAGATACAGCAGATGGAGAAATCATGTCGCTTCTTGAAAAAGCACAAACAGGTGAGATGAATACGAAAGAGACGTCAGAGCTGATAGAGGAGTTGCTTTTCCATGAATGAAAAAACGATGCAAATTGAGCAAATCGTGAAAAAGGTGAAAGAAGGCAGCCTGACGCGTGAAGAAGGGCTGGAATTAATTAAGAGCTTGGGGAAAACCCATCTATATGAAATGGTATGGGATAGACATGAATTTAAAGGCAGTGAAAAATTCCCGAATACGAAAGAGCCAATTTTATTTTTTTGCAAAGACGACAGCATGTATACCGTAATGAAGAGACAGCTTGAAGGTTATGAGGCGCCTTTCATTTACGTGACTTCCGGCGAGCGTTTCGAAGATTGCCGGAACGGTCGTTTTAAAATGAACTTTGCAAAAGATGAGGATTATGATGCGTTATGCGGGGTTTTGCGTTCTCAAAATATAAGACCCCGCCATATTATTCATTTTTTAGCTGCCGGGCTCTTCAAAAATACAGAAGATGCAATGAGAAAGCAGCTCAATAAAAGTCTGTTTTCCTTGTTTCAAATGTTTCAGGCCTTCATGGCGAACAAACTTTGTCCGAAAGCAGAAATTTTGTATCTGTATGAAAATACCGAGGGCGAGGTTCAGCCCATTTATAACGCGGTTGAAAGTTTTCTTAAGACCGTACAGGCCGAAAACCCGAATTTCACATGTAAGGCTGCAGAGCTGAAATCAATGTTTGACGAGCCGTTTACAAAGCAGCATATTGCAGATGTCATCTCTTTTGAATGGAACAATCAATGCAAGACGGACCACTTTACCTGTTATGAGCCGAGGCATTATTATAAAAGGCAGCTTAAAAGAGTAAAAAAAGAAGATGGGGAGAAACATAGTTTCAGTGTAAAAAAGAACGGTGTGTATTTAATTACGGGAGGAGCCGGCGGTCTCGGGTATCTGTTTGCGGAATATCTGGCGAAACAGGCAGAAGTCAAGCTGGTATTAACCGGGCGTTCCCCGGCATCCCGTGAAACGGCGCAAAAATTGAGCGCTCTTGAAAATCTCGGCGCTGAAGCCTTATATGTCCCGGCAGATATTTCAAAGGAAAAAGAGGCGGACGCGTTAATTAAGCACATTAAGCAGACATTCGGAGAATTAAACGGAATTTTGCACAGTGCCGGACTTGTTAAGGATGCATTTATCATAAAAAAAGCGAAAGAAAGCATAGAAGAAGTTATAGCGCCTAAAGTATTCGGAACCGTTTGGCTGGATAAAGCAGCTGAAGAAGAGCCTCTTGATTTCTTCGTTATGTTTTCATCCCTTTCGGCCGTTCTGCCTAATGCGGGTCAGAGCGACTACGCCTTCGCTAACGGATGTATGGACGGATTCACCCAGTATCGAAGCATGAAAGGACGTCCCGGGAAAACACTCTCTATTAATTGGCCTTTATGGGATGCGGGGAATATGACAGTTGGTCCGGCAGAGCTGCAGGCTTTAAGACACACGGGGCTGGAACTTTTATCTGCCCAAGCAGGGCTTGCCGCTTTTCAGGACAGTATGAGCCGTTCTGCTTCTCAGCTGGCTGTTATCAGCGGAGACAAAGATAGAATAAGTGAATTACTTTCAACTGACCATAAAAAGATAGAGACTGTGCCTGAAAACAACAGTCTGCCGCAATTAAATGAAAAAGATCTGAAAAAGCAAACGATCCGTCTATTGACAGAGATTGTCGGTGCGGAAACGGGAAGACCGGCGGACAGCATTTTACCCGAGGATACATTTGACCGTTACGGAATTGACTCTCTAACGATTTTAGGTCTTAACTCCCGTCTGGAAAAGTATTTTGGAAGAGTGTCTAAGACTCTTTTCTTTGAATACAGCAGTGTTGAAGAGCTGTCAGAGTATTTTCTTGAACACTATCAACATGAGTTGAAGAAGGCGTTTTTACCGGCAGCCGAACAGCGAATTGATCATTCGGCGCCGGCGAAACGGGAGAAGCTTTCCGTTTCCCGCATACCATCCGCACCTTCCGAGGAAGATATTGCAATTATCGGTATAGCCGGCCGCTACCCGATGGCGAAGGATGTGGAACAGTTTTGGGAAAATATTTCTTCCGGAAAAGATTGTATAACGGAAATACCGAAAGAGCGCTGGGATTTTCGGAAATATTATCACACAGGTGACAATGCCCGTCATGACAGCAAATGGGGAGGTTTTATAAAAGACGCTGATAAATTCGATCCGCTGTTCTTCTCAATTTCGCCTCGTGATGCCGAGTTAATTGATCCTCAGGAACGGTTATTTTTAGAGACAGCATGGCACACGTTTGAAGATGCGGGTTACACAAAGAAAAAGTTGAAACGGCATAAGACAGGTGTATTTGTCGGCGTCACCTACAGCCACTATCAGTTATTTGCAGCCGGTGCTTCAGATGATGAGGGACGTCAGGCGCTCTTGTCTTCTTATTCGTCTATCGCAAACCGGGTGTCATATTTCTTTGACCTGCGCGGACCCAGCCTTGCAATTGATACAATGTGTTCGTCTTCACTTTCTGCTGTTCATTTTGCATGTGAAAGTATAAAAAGAGGAGAATCCACTCTCGCCATAGCCGGAGGAGTGAATTTATCCTTACACCCGGATAAATATACTTTACTTTCTCAAAATCATTTTGTTTCAAGCGATGGGCGCTGCAGAAGCTTTGGAGCGGGAGGAGACGGATATGTGCCGGGAGAAGGAGTCGGGGCCGTTCTTTTGAAATCGCTTTCTGCCGCAAAGGCTGACGGGGACAGGATTTACGGTGTGATTAAGGGAACATCTGTAAATCACGGCGGAAAAACAAACGGATACACTGTGCCAAATCCGGGCGAGCAGGCAAACGTCATCAGTGAAACTCTTGATAAGGCGGGGATTGATGCAGACAGCATAAGTTATATTGAAGCGCATGGCACCGGGACATCTTTGGGAGACCCGATTGAAATTTCAGGTTTAACCAAAGCTTTGCACAGCTCGAAAAGCGATTATCGTTGTGCAATTGGTTCGGTTAAGTCAAATATCGGACACCTAGAGGCCGCGGCTGGAATTGCTTCTATCACAAAAGTGCTGATGCAAATGAAGTATAAACAACTTGCTCCTTCTCTTCATTCCGATAACTTAAATCCTAATATTGATTTTGAGGAAACACCGTTTTACGTGCAGTCTGAACTGACTGATTGGAAGACGCCGCAAAATCAAGCCAGAAGGTCGGGCATCAGTTCGTTCGGCGCTGGAGGATCTAATGCCCACATTATCATCGAAGAGTATAAGAATGAAGAAAAGATGGAAACGGTACAGAGCAACAAGGCGCAAATTATTCTGCTTTCTGCCAAAAATGAAGAACGGCTCAGACTCTTGATTGATGCATATATAAAAGAACTGGAGCCAAAAACGTCACTAGCTGATGCCGCGTACACCTCGCAGACCGGGAGAAACGCTATGGAAGAGCGGCTCGCTGTTGAGGTTAGCAGCATTGACGATCTTCGCAATAAGCTGACGATGTATTTGCGGTCAGATCATAAGTTAAACGGTTTATATAGGGGAAAGGCCCGCCGAGGCGCTGGTCAAAAGAATGCCCTGTCAGCCGCTCACTTTGAAAATGCAAGAGAAATGGCCATTCACTGGGTGAACGGAGGAGACGTTGAATGGGAAGGGATGTACACTGCGGAATTACCGAAGCTTATCTCTCTTCCTGCATATCCTTTTGAACGGAACAGATATTGGGTGCCTGCCGCAAAAGCAGCAGAGAAACAGAAAAAAACAGGTGTACCGCAGAGTCTGCCCCATGCACCGACTGACTTATCATTTGATGTATTAAAAAAATCGTGGAAAAAACAAAAGGCTGCGCCTTCCGCTTTTACGAAAGGACAGGTGATGATCCTGGCTAATAGTGAAAGTGAGCGGCTTGCATTCGAATTGTTTGATTCAGATCCTCTGATTGAATCCGCTGTCATTTGCGCAGATAACTGGGATCATTCGGATGGGGAAGCCAAAAAAACGGCTCTAGCAGTCATAGAAGAAAATCCGGAAATCATCGGCATGATTGACCTGTCAGATTTGCGGAGTGATCAAAACGGGGCACGCACCGGCACAATCGGGAAGCTGACACTGCTGCAGGAAATCATAAAGACACGTAAACAGCTTTTCGTTTTACATGTGACAAGAGGGCTGCAGACATTTCTGAATGACAAGCCGTCGTTAGCCGGAGCCGAAACAGCCGGACTATATAAAATGCTGAGCGCGGAGTATCAAAAGATAAAATCAAAAACAATAGATGTAGACGGGCATGTCGGGACTGCGGCGGAACTGAGACAGGTAATCACAGATGAAGCTTGCGCTGACGGGCTGTATAGTGAAATCTGCTACCGGAACGGTGAACGTTATATTCCATACGTCGAGAAATTACATGCAGCGGAAATAAACCGGAAACTATCCGGTCTGCCGGTCTGCCGTACGGATCAAACCTTGGTTATTACAGGGGGAACAAGAGGGATCGGAGCAGAACTTGCCAGACATTATGCCGGCAAGGGAGTCAAAAAACTTGTGCTGATGGGAGTAACCGACCTTCCGGAATCTGATAAAATAGCCGGCATGTTAGAAGACACCGATGAAAAGTCACCTCTTTATTCGAAATTACAACTGCTGCATGAGTTGGATCAAAAGGGAGTTCAGGTGGAAGTGTATTCCGGGCCGCTCACGGAAAAAGAAAAATTACATCGCTTCTTTTCAGAGGTGAGAATGAAGTTCGGCAAAATCGGCGGGGTGATTCATTGCGCTGGTGCAGCCAATCATTCGAATCCGGCTTTTATCCATAAATCTGATAAAGAAATAAGAGAAGTATTTGAGCCAAAGGTTCAAGGGATGCAGGTACTTCATGACATTTTTATTGATGACGAACTTGATTTCTTCATTTTGTTTTCATCTGTTGCGAGCGCTTTTCCTTTATTAGGCGCCGGAACAAGTGACTATGCCGCGGCGAACGCTTTTATGGATTACTTTGCGGCGTATCAGCATGCAGCCGGCAGAACATATTATCAATCCATTAACTGGCCGAGCTGGAAGGACATTGGAATGGGCGAGGTGACAAGTCCATCATATCAGGCACTCGGTTTACTTTCACACTCAACAGAAACAGGTATTTCTATGCTAGATGAAATCATGACGATAAACGGATATCCATGCCTTATACCGGCAAAGACACATCAGGAGAAATTCAAGCTGCAGCAGCTGCTTCAGACAAGAATTCAAGCTGCTAAAAATAACCCGGATGCTGAGGAAAAAGTGATCTCTGGTCATGGAGACAATGAAGCTATGATCAGGAAGTTAATGGAGATTTTTTCCGCAGAGCTGAAAATACCTTACGGGAAATTAGATCAGGATACGTCTTTTGCGGATTACGGAGTTGATTCAATCTTACTCGTTCAGCTTGTCAAAAAAGCGGAAGATGCATTTCAAATAAAAATTGAACCTTCGGCTTTTCTGGAGTATCCGAGTTTTTCACAACTGGGCGCCTATTTGAACGAGTTATTTGCAAGTGAGGGGATCAGTCCTCAAATTAATTCAGAAAACATTGAGGTTCGGAAAAAAGAGCAACATATAAATCAAAATGCTTCCGAAGTACGGGACAGCGGATCTCAAATGCAACCAACCAGTCTGAACCAAATCGCTATTATCGGAATGGGCTGTGAGTTTCCGGATGCTCCGGACACAGAAACGTTCTGGAGAAATTTGAAGAAAGGACAAAATAGTGTCCGTGAAGTCCCGGCGTCGCGATGGGATATTTCTTCATACTACTCTGACACCTATGAAAAAGGAAAAAGTATCAGTAAGTGGGGCGGATTTCTTCAAGATATTGAGTCTTTCGATCCCGCGTTTTTTAATATGAACAAAAGTGAAGCATCAGAGCTTGATCCGTTAATCAAAAAATGCCTTGAGGTCAGCGTCCAGACATTGAGAGACGGCGGCTATACAAAAGAAGAAGTATCAAACAAAGAAGTCGGCGTTTTCATCGGTTCGCGGACCGGGACGTTTATGTCCAAAATAGGTTCACCTTCAAAAAATACGATCGTGGGTATAGGACAAAATTTCATAGGCGCGCATATCTCACATTTTTTTAATCTGAAAGGACCGAATCTGGTTGTAGACACGGCATGTTCTTCCTCATTGGTCAGCGTCCATCTCGCTTGTCAAAGCCTGATGTCAAAAGAGTCAGATATGGCAATTGCGGGCGGGGTTGACATTTTGCTGGATCAAAAGCCTTACGTCATGCTGAGTGAGGCTCGGGCGCTTTCACCTGAAGGAAAATGTCATACATTTGATGAAAAGGCAGATGGATTTGTACCGGGAGAAGGATGCGGCGCAGTCCTTTTGAAAAGACTTGATGACGCCCTTGCCGAAGGTGACAGAATTTACGTGGTAATTGACTCATCCGCGGTTAATAATGACGGACAGACAATGGGAATGACAACACCTAATCCGAAAGCGCAAAGCGCAGTGATAAAAAAAGCCCTGAAAAAAGGCGGAATTGATGCAGATACTCTCAGTTATGTCGAAACGCATGGCACCGGTACGATGATAGGAGATCCGATTGAATTAAAAGCGCTGACTGAAGTGTTCCGGGAGGTTACGGAAGAAACGCAATTTTGCGGAGTAGGCAGCGTAAAAACGAATTTCGGACATTTAATGAGCGCAGCGGGGATAGCGAGTATTATAAAGGTTGCCTTATCCATAAAAAATCAGATGCTCCCGCCGACATTACATTGTAAAACGCCAAATCCGCGTTTTAAATTTGATCAGTCGCCATTCTTTCCGAACACGTCTTTAAAAGAATGGCGTCCCAGAAAAGGGGTTTTGAGAGCCGGAATCAGTTCTTTTGGATTCGGGGGCACGAACGCACATATGATATTGAGCGACAGCCATCTCACATTAGGATATGGAGAGACAAAAAGACACCCGCTTTCTCCGGTTATATTCAATAAGGAACAATGCTGGATCGACAATGGAGAAACTCCAGAAAAGGAAGAGTCAGAATTGCTGATTCCTTTACTTGATTTCAAAGAATTATAAAGAAAAGAAAAGGAATGAGACAGGTGGCCAGTAATCAAAACTATCAGTTCACATTAACAATTAAACATACGGACTATATTGTCAGGGATCACCGGGTGCATGGCACCCGGATTATACCCGGTGTCACATTTTTAGATATGATATACCGTATGGCGCTGAGCAAAGGTTTGCCTATTGAAGAACTCGAGTGTCAGAATATTTTGTATTTGGAACCTGTAGCAACATCGGATACCTTTGACAGAGAAATCCGCATTCGTTTTCAGGGATTGGAACAGGGATGGGAAATTCAGGCGAAGAGCAGAAAGGTAAAAGATGACCGCATTCTGGATGAAAGCTGGGATGAGAATATGAACTGCAGGCTCATGCAGAAATTCCCGGAAAACATGAGTTCAATTCATATCGATGAAATCAAACATGCCTCCGTCCGTGAAGCCGATATGGAGATATGTTATGACTATTTAAAAAAGGTTGATATAGAGCATTTTGAATTTATGAAGAGTCTGGGGAAGGTTTATGCGTCTGATCATTCTGTACTTGCAGAGTTGTCGCTCAGCCAAATTGCCAAACAATATACCGGCTATTTTCAATTGCATCCCACTTTTCTTGATGCGTCTACCATCATATCGATCCTTTATCAGGCATGTCCCGAATATTTTACACAAGGATCTCCGGCAAGCCGGATGAAAACGTATATTCCCATTCATATTGAATCTTTCCGTATGACGAAGCGCCTGGAAGACAGGTGTTATGTGTACATAGAGAAGCAAGACCAACATCATGATTCAGGGGATGTCATCCAAGTCAGTTACGGTTTGTACGATGCACACGGGGAGATGATCGCTTATTTTACGCGGCTGTCTGTGAAACATATTCGCTCAAAAGATTTAATTGAAAATCTGAAGCAGACTCGTTTAGAAACTGAAGCGGCTTCTCAGCCAAAAGACGGCCTGATCAGAAAAGATTCCATCATAGATCGAAGCGAAAGCATTGAGACACACCTTAAAGAATTAATATCCGGGGTTTCAAATATAGACCTGCGTGACATAAGGACAGACATTGGTTTTTATGAACAAGGCCTGGATTCCGCTTCTTTGCTTGCCATTGTCAAAGAACTTGAAAACAAAACAGGGGAACAGCTGTATCCTACACTCCTGTTTGAGCAGAAAACGATCCGGGAACTCGCCGCGTATATTAAAGAAAATCAAAAAATGTCCAGTTATTTCTTAACGCAAAATCAACCGGCTGAAAAGCCTGACATGAAAGAAAGTAAGAACGAAAATCTTTCCGCTCTTATAACAGAAGGAGACATTCAGCAGCTGATCGCAGACATCAAAGGGACTGCCCCTGAAACACTCTCTGTGGTAAAAGGTTTTTATGAACAAGGCCTGGATTCCGTCACACTTATGCAAGCCGTAAAAGCATTGGAAGAGAAAACAGGCAGGGAACTGTACCCTACTTTATTGTTTGAGTATCCGACAATTCAAAAACTTGCAAATTATTTTGCGGAGAGCGGCGAAAAGACTTCCGTTGACAAAGACCTCCCTCTTCATCATGGAGAGAATCATACGGCTCTGACCTATTTAACGCCGTATTGGAGACAAAAGGCTGCCGCTTGGGACCCGCATTGCGGAAATAAAAAGAAAAGAACATGTCTGCTGTTTCAATATGACAGAGAGCTTTTTCATTTTATGCGGGAAAATGCTGAAAATGGATTCGAAAATACACAGATCATTCTCGTTTTATCAGGGAATCGTTTCTCCTATCACGGAGACGGTGTTTATGAGATAGATCACAGGGAGGAAGCCCACTTTGACAGGCTTGCAGCTGATCTGAAAAAAAGGGGGCAAATGCCCGACACCGTGGTGTACGGGTGGTCGGAAGGATCATTTGCCGGCCCGGAAAAAATAAGTGAACAGCTTTCTAAAGGGGCTTACCCGCTATTCTTTTTCAGCCGGGCATTGATGCGCAGCAAGGCGGAAAAAAAGGTTGTATCGCTTTTCCTTTATCCGGCGGATCATAAAAATGATCAGCCGCTTTACGCTTCAGTCCATGGCGCAGGGCGGTCTATTTTGCTTGAGAATCCGAAACTGGCCCTTAAGACAATCGGGATATCAGTTTCAGACAAGTCATCGTTGCCGGCTCTTACAGCTGAAATCATCAGATGCGAATCAACTGAAGCGCATCCGGGAGAAACCGATCTTTATTATGAAGGAAATGTGCGCTGGGTCCGTGCCTTACGGGAAGCAGAACCGGCTCAAAACTCAAGTTTCTCCTTTAAAGAAAACGGAGTATACATGATTACAGGAGGGGCCGGCGGCTTAGGCCTTATATTTGCAGAACATATCGCAGCGCAAACGAAAGCCAATATTATTTTAGCGGGCCGTTCTGAACTGACGGAAGACAAAAAGAACAAAATCAGCCGAATGAAAGCAGGCGGTTCTTCGGTTCAATATATAAGAGGAGATTTTTCAGATAGCCGCGATGCAGAGCGAATCATAAAAACCATTAAAAGGCAATTCGGAGAAATCAACGGTGTGATACACAGTGCCGGTGTGACGCACGACGCTTTATTGATTCAAAAATCAAAAGATGAAATTCAGGAAGTGATCGCTCCGAAAATAAATGGGACGGTCTTATTGGACAGCTTGCTGCAAACCGAACCTTTGGACTTCTTTGTGATGTTTTCATCAAGCAGCTCGATGTACGGGAATATCGGACAGACGGATTACGCATTGGCCAATAGGTTCATCGATCTTTTCGCTGAGTGGCGTGAAGGAATGAGGCGGAAAAAAGAACGCTCCGGCGTCTCAGTAGCCATCGGCTGGCCCCTATGGGAAGACGGCGGCATGAAAGTGGATAAACAAACTGAAAAATGGATGAAACAAAAAATCGGTATGGTTCCTCTTAGTAAAACCAATGGGATCAAAGCTTTTCAAGATTCACTCTCTCTGAACGCATCACAGCTGATCGTGTTTGAAGGTGACAAAGAAAAATTGGAATCTGCACTTCAAGATACCTTCATAGAGGATGAAAGCCGTGAGATCCAAATAAATGAAACGGCTGATATAAGGCATCAAGACATTGCCATTATCGGATTAAGCGGAAAGTATCCGATGGCTGAAGACTTACCTGAATTTTGGGATAATTTAAAGATCGGAAAAGATTGTATTACAGAAATCCCGCCTGACCGCTGGAATATGGTTGATTTCTTCAGCGAAGACAGAGATATGAAAGGGAAGTCTTACAGCAAGTGGGGAGGTTTTATCAGCGGTGCCGATCAATTTGATCCGCTTTTCTTTCATATTTCCCCACGGGAAGCAGAACTTATGGATCCCCAGGAAAGGCTCTTTTTAGAAACGGCCAAAAATTGTTTTGAAGACTCAGGGTACCCGAGAAACATGCTGGAAAAGATGAAAGTCGGTGTATTTGTCGGTGCCATGTGGGGCCAATATCAACTATTTGAAGGAGAAGAAAACGGAGTGGCTTTCTCGCCGGCTTCCGTCTATTCTTCAATTGCCAATCGGGTGTCTTATTACTTTCATTTAAAAGGTCCGAGTTTGGCTCTGGATACAATGTGCTCTTCATCACTGACCTCTATTCATTACGCATGCCAAAGCATACATTGCGGAGAGAGCGATATGGCATTAGCCGGCGGAGTGAATTTGTCAATACATCCGAATAAATATAAGTTCCTCAGCATGGGACAGTTTCTATCAAGTGACGGCAGATGCCGGAGTTTTGGAAAAGACGGAAGCGGTTATGTTCCCGGTGAGGGAGTCGGAGCTGTATTGTTAAAACCATTGAAAAACGCAATAGAAGATCAAGATCAAATATACGGTGTGATTAAGGGAAGCGCCGTTAACCACGGAGGAAAGACGAGCGGGTATTCCATACCGAATCCGGATGCACAGGCGGAGGTCATTTCAGAAGCGCTTCGTAAAGCTGACATTGATCCGAACACCGTCAATTATATTGAAGCGCATGGAACAGGGACGTCATTAGGCGATCCGATTGAAATTCAAGGACTGAAAGATTCCTATCAATTGAACCATCCTTGCGCCATCGGTTCGGTGAAATCAAATATCGGACATTTAGAATCTGCGGCAGGAATCGCTGCGGTAACGAAAGTGCTTCTCCAAATGAAGAATAAGCAGCTTGTTCCCTCTCTGCATTCCGATATTGTTAATCCGTTTATAGATTTTGATCAGGTTCCTTTTCAAGTGCAGCGGAAAGCGGCTGAATGGAATATTCCGCAAAACAGCCATGCTGTTCATCCTTTAAGAGCCGGGGTAAGCGCTTTTGGGGCAGGAGGGACAAACGCGCATCTTATATTGGAAGCGTATGAGCCGCCAAAAGTTTTTGATCATCAAAGCGGCCGAGTGATCTTTGTTTTATCGGCTCAAGACAAACAACGGCTGATAAAATATGCGAAGGTTATGGCTGATTTTCTATCAGAAAATGAATCGAAGGATAACAATCATAAACTGCGTCTTCAGGATATTGCCTATACACTTCAGACGGGACGCGATCATATGGAAGAACGGCTGGCGATAGTGGCAGATTCCGGGCAGGTCATTGCTGAAGAGCTTTCAGCTTATACCAGGGGTGAAAAAAGCAGCTTAAGCTATACCGGTAATACATTCGAATCAGAAGTTCACAATGAAATGCCTCACGTTTGTTCAGATTACGCCGAAGCAGCATCCAAATGGGTAAACGGAAGAAAGATAGATTGGGAGACTTTTGAGGTGAATCGGAATGCCCGCAGGATTTCTATTCCGGGACAACCGCTGATCAAACAGCGGTATTGGATAGCGGAAAAAGGGGAAGCACTTGTTTCAGCGGATGTGAGTAAGACGGGTCACCCTTTCTTGGGGAGTAACACGTCCGATTTTAATCAGTTCAGTTTCACGAAAAAAATCAGCCGTAATCATCCGTTCGCACTAAGTCTGTCTGAAGGAAACGTGTCCTTTTTCCCTTACGCATCCTTGGCTGAAATGGCTATCGTCAATGCAGCGGCGGCATTTGGACAACCAGTTCAAACATTGACCGATTTATTGTGGACCGAAAGCATGAACGGGATGACTGATATACTGGAACTGATGATTACGCTGACGCCTGAGCGTGACTTTGCGCGGTTTGACATATATGCAAACACAAAAAATGAGAATAAAGTACGTCTTGCCAGGGGAAATGCGCATATGGTTAAGCCTGAAAGCGGTATGCTTCCTGAAGCGCTAGATATTGCTGAAGTCAAATCAGAAATGACTGAACATCCGGCTGAAGCGCCTTTTGTCATAGAATCAGTGAAAAACAGTTACGGAATGCTGTCGCTTCATTCAATGCCGGATGAGCTTTATGCAAAAAGAGAAAATTTTACGATTTCACCTGAAGCGCTTGAGTCCGCGATTCAAGCCAGTGCATTTTTTGTCAGCGGAGAAACCTTCCCGGAATTGATCGGAATGGGAGCGGCGGATGTCTATCAGCCTCTCGCTCAAAATTTTTATGTCTATACTCAAAAAGAGAACCGGCAGAACAGCCGTGATGTAACATGTCATATGACATTTACAGATGGAAACGGAAGCATTCTGGCGGAGTGCAGAGATGTGAGATTCAGATATGGTCATGAAAAAGACACTGTTCAGACGGACGATGAACTCATTCGTCTCCTGCGTCAATTAGAAACCAATGATATTGATCAGAAGGCTGTATTGAAACAATTAATGGGGGAAGAATGATGAACGGAAAACGTGAACAAATCAGCGATATTCTTGATCTGATTCAAACAGGACAAATGTCGGCTGACGAAGGCTATGCCCGTGTGACATCCATTCAGAATCAAAAATCACGGGCATCGAACCATCCGCTTTTATATTACAAGCCGGAATGGACAGAATCGTTCATTCCGAGTAAGAAGAGCGTGTCCTTGACGGGATTGCTCCTGATTTTTGCAGAAAATGAACGGCAAATACAAGAATTGAGCGGTTTGTTTAAGGACTGCACTCTCTTGTTTGTCATCCGCGGAAAAGAATTTGCTGTTTTACATGATGATACGATTTGTATGAACCACGTGAAAAAAGACGATTATCTAAAGCTGTTCCGATACATTCATGATCATTATCAGCCGCCCGAAAAGATTCTTCACTTGTGGTCTGATTCTCAGGCTGACATGAGTAAGGGAGGTATACAGAAACAATTGGAAAACGGATTGTTTTCTCTTCTGTATATTACACAGGCGCTGATTGAACTAAAATGGAAAAAGATACTAAAACTGACGCATGTTTTTCAAACTGAGAATAAAGAACAACTGCCGCTGCATCATGCTCTCGGCGGATTGGTGAAAACCGTTCACCAGGAACACCCCAATTTTCACTATCAGATTATCAATATCACCCTTTCAGAGGGTGCGGGAGCCGCTCTTCCAGCAATAGCTGATATATATCAGAGAGAGTGTGACGAAAAACGGGATATCCATTTTGAAGTGCGCTATGAAAACGGCAGACGTTTTACGAAAAGCTATAATAAAGCCGGCTCATTCGATTTAACCCAGCCGCTGAAACATCATGGGAATTATCTGATTACAGGAGGCCTGGGCGGTCTCGGTTATATACTGGCAAAACATCTGTCGGAAAAATGGAAAGCGAATCTCATATTGACAGGGCGCTCTGATTTAACTGAAGAGCAGAAAAAAAAGATCGAATATTTAAGAAGCTCAGGTTCAACAATTGAATACATCCGATCTGATGTTTCAAAACAAAGTGATGCTGAACGGATGTTTGCTTTTGCAAAAGAGCAGTTCGGCACCTTACATGGAGTATTTCACAGTGCCGGCGTACTCCGTGACTCTTTTATCTTAAGAAAGACAAAAGAAGAAATCGATCAAGTCACAAGTTCGAAAGTTTATGGCACGCTCTGGCTGGCGGAAGAAATCAAAAAAATGAAAGTTGAATTACTTGTCTTGTTTTCATCCACATCGGCAGTCTTCGGATCAGCCGGCCAATGTGACTATGCTTTCGCCAATGCCTTTTTGGATCAGTATGCAGCAGTTATGACCGCAAAAGAGTCTGCCGAAAGGGTGGTGTCAGTCAATTGGCCGCTATGGACTTCCGGCGGGATGAATATTGACGATGAAGGAATATCCTACATGAAACAGGAACTCGGCCTTGACCCGCTAGATGACGGTGACGGAATGCAGGCTCTGGAGAACAGCTTGTGTCAATCATCTGAACAGCTGATCGCCCTGAAAGGTCGAAAAGAAAAGATTGAGGATGTGCTGAAGCGTGCCGGCACAATCAGCTTACATTCAGACCAGCAGGAAGATGCCGATTTGCAAAGCGATGAATTAAGACAAAATATCATCAGTTATCTAAAAAATATAATGTCAGAGGAATTGAAATTACCGGCCTCACTCATAGATGAAAAACAATACCTGGAGAAATACGGCATTGATTCAGTGATGATCATGCGTCTGACCAAAAAGCTGGAGCAAAGTATCGGCAGATTGTCGAAAACATTATTTTTTGAATATCATTCAATATCGCAGTTAGCCGAATATTTCCTGAGTCATCACAGCGAACGAATGATGAAACTGCTGAACCCGGCCGGCAGATCTGAACTTGTTTCATATCAAAAAAAGCAAAAAAGAAAACCAGTGGAAACAAAAGCGCCGGCACGCTCTGAAGGAGAAGATTCAAAAGAGCACATTGCGGCCGATCCCCTTTCTGCTGATATAGCCATTATCGGTGTCAGCGGCAGATACCCGGGTGCGGAAAACATCAGGGAGTTCCAGAATGTGCTGATGAATGGACGGGATTGCGTAAGCGAAATTCCTGATGACCGGAAGGAAATGCTCGAGGGAAGCTGCTATAAGTGGGGAGGTTTTCTGAAAAATCCAGACCGGTTTGATCCTTTATTTTTCCGGATATCACCGAAAGAAGCGGCTTTTCTTGATCCTCAGGAACGTCTCTTTTTAGAGACAGTGTACAATACCATAGAGGATGCGGGTTATAAACCTTCAGATCTGACCCGCAAAAAGGTCGGAGTATTTGCAGGCGTCACATATGGAAGCTATCAATTTTTCGGCGTTGAAGAATCACTTAAAGGAAATGAACTGGCCGTCGGGTCTCCATTTTCTGCAATAGCAAACAGAATATCGTATTTCTTTAATTTTAAGGGGCCGAGTATGGCGGTGGATACAATGTGTTCATCCTCTCTTAACGCCATTCACTTAGCCTGTGAAAGTATACGGAGAGGGGAAAGCACACTTGCTGTTGCGGGCGGGGTCAATCTTACACTTCATCCGAATAAATATACATTATTAAATCAAAGCCGCTTCTTTGCAAGTGATGGCCGATGCCGTACATTCGGCGAGGGCGGTGACGGTTATGTACCGGGAGAAGGAGTGGGCTCCGTACTTTTAAAGCCGGCGGCGGAAGCGGTAAGGGACGGAGATCATATTTATGCGCTGATTAAAGCGACAGCGGTCAATCACGGAGGGAGAACAAACGGTTTTACGGTTCCTAATCCAAATGGTCAGTCTGAACTGATACAGGACGCGCTTCAGAAAGCTTGTATTGACCCTCGTACAATTAGTTATATTGAAGCTCACGGAACGGGAACCGCACTGGGAGACCCGATTGAGATCACCGGATTAACAAAAGCGTTTCGGGAATTTACGGAGCACACTCAATATTGTTCAATCGGTTCTGTCAAATCAAATATCGGCCATCTTGAGGCCGCAGCGGGAATTGCCGGTTTGACAAAGGTTCTTTTGCAAATGAAATTGAAAAAACTGTTTCCTTCCATACATGCGGAGACGTTGAATCCAAATATTGATTTTAAAGCATCTCCCTTTTATGTACAGCGGTCATTGCAAGACTGGAAGAAACCGAAACTGCAGGAAAACGGAAAAACAGTAACTGTTCCGAGAAGAGCGGGAATCAGCTCATTCGGAGCAGGAGGAACGAATGTTCATATCATTATAGAAGAATATGAAGAAACAAACGTCTCAACAGAACATGTTGAGAACGAACCGCATATTGTCCTGTTATCTGCTAAAGACAATGAACGTCTTCTTGAGTATGCCGAAAACATGAAAGATTTTATTCAGCGTTCACTAAGTCCTGAAGTAAAGGATAAACAGCCTGATATGAAAGAAAAGGTGAATGAAGTACTCAAACCGTTTGTTTCGGAATTGCTTCATATCCATCCGGAAGAAATTAATATTTCTGATCACCTGAGTGAATTTGGCGTAGGGCCTTTGGAATTAAGCCGGATGGCGGATTTTATTAACGAAATGTTTCATATTGAACTCACGATGTATGAATTAACGGATTGCCCCTCTATTCAAGCGGTTACTGAATACTTACTGAAGGAATATGCCGGAGCGATAAGAAACATGTTCCCGAATGAAGTGATGGAAGGCGGCCAATCGGAAAGCGTCGTTTTACGGGATCTGGCATACACTACACAATCGGGCAGAGAAGCGATGGAGGCCAGAGCGGCGATTACCGGTACCTCTCTTAAAGAAATGAAAGATAAATTATCTGAGTTTTGCCGCGGGGACAAGCAAGTTCCAGGCGTATATGTTAATCAGCAATCAGATGCATTTGCTGAAAAAATGAAGGCGTTAACGGAAGGCAGAGCAGGTGAATTGTTTGTAAAAACCATTATTGAGAACGGTGAAGCGGAAAAGCTGGCTCAATTATGGGTTTGGGGGGCGGATATCGACTGGAAATCCGTTCATCAACATTTACAGCAGCCGGGTAAACGGATCTCAATTCCGACTTATCCGTTTGCAAAAGAACGTTATTGGGTTCCGTTCAGGACTGAGAGGGCAGAGATCCCTCAGCATTCTTTTCAACATCACTTGCAAAAAAAATGGAGGGAGAATCCGTTTGTAAATCCTTCCGAAACAAAAGAGTACGGACTGACAGTTGTATTTGTGAATCAAGACACAGAATCAATTGCCCGCACCATTTGTTCAGATATAGATCAGGAGAATCTGATTGTCATAAAACATCACTCTTCATTTATAAAACACTCTGATCAAATGTTTGAGTGTTCTTTATTAGATGAAAACCACGCATACGACGTTATCTGTGAGATCTTCTCGGGCGGTGAGCGGCAGGTCGAAAATATATTTGATTTCTCAGATATCGGAAACCAGAGTGACAATCAGAACGGCATCCCATATGGTAAATTCTTATTTATACAAGAAATAATTAAGCGGAGTAAAAAGGAAACACCATTATCCATTCTACAACTAACCAATGGCTTGCAGGTATTTAAAGCGGAAAAACCAAAACTGACGGGTGCAGAATCAGCGGCTTTTCTGAAAGCCCTTTCTGCGGAATACGGCTTTGTTCATGTGAAAACAATAGATATAGACAGCATGAAAGAAACGCATGAGCTGAAACAAATCTTTGAGATTGAGAGGGCGCAATGTACCGGAGAGAATGAAGTATGCTACCGCAGCGGCGTCAGATATGTTCCGTATTTTGAAGAAGAAAGAATCCATACCGGCGGCGGGCCTGTTTCATTTCCTGCGGATAAAGCCATCGTCATTACCGGCGGGACAGGGGGCATTGGCAGAGCAATAGCTGAAGATTTGGTGAAACGGGGAGTGAAAAAACTCGTGCTGACGGGTACGCGTCCATTACCTTTGCGAAGTGAATGGGATCATTTGCTGAAAGAAGGCAGACAGGACGAAAAGACAGTCAGCAATATAAAACTGTTTCAAAGTTTTGAAGAGAAAGGTGTCGACTATCTGTATTACAGCGGTTCTCTCACAAATGAAGAGAAGCTTCGTTCATTCTTTCACCAAGTAAGCCTTGAATTTAAAGATATTAGCGGTGTCATACACTGTGCCGGACTGCACAGCGGCGGAAATCCGGCCTTTATTCATAAAAGAATGAGTGAATTTAAGACGGTGTACGGGCCGAAAGTCACTGGACTTCAGAATTTGGAGCGGATTTTTAATAATAGGCCGCTGGATTTCTTTATTCTGTTTTCATCAATTGCAGCACAGTCACCCAAACTGTCGAAAGGAATGACTGATTACGCGTCTGCAAATGCATATATGGACTATTTCGCGGCTTATCATTTTCAAAAGGGGAGAACGTATTTTACGTCCATCAATTGGCCGAGCTGGAAAGAAGTCGGAATGGGTACTGTGACGAGTCCTTTATATGATGAATTGGGATTGGACTCTCTATCCACGCGGGAAGGACTGGCGATTTTGTATCATGCACTGGAGAAAAAATCGGCCAATATCATTCCTATCGTGAAAAAAGGAACAGTGTTTCATGCAGGCAGTCTCCTGAACATCAATAAAACCGGCAAGACTTCATTTCCGGCCCGAAGACAGGAGAATCCCGGCACTTTTGATCATTCAGAAGGGCTTGTCAGTGAACTTTCTGCCGTATTTGCCGAGGAATTGAGCATCCCCCTTGAAAAGCTTAACCCAAATACGGATTTTCAGGAATACGGTGTGGATTCTATACTTCTTGTCAGCATTATACATCGTATAGAAGCAATGATTCAGAAAAAAATCGACCCTACTGTGCTTCTTGAACACAACACGATTCATGGTCTTGCGGAATATATCGGTAAGACGGCGCCGCCGTTGAAAAAACAAATCGAACAGACTGATTCTCAAAGCAGCAATCAGCATGATATGCAGTCTGTGACGAGCCGAGATACAGAACCGCAGACGCCTTCCTCTGCAAAGATAGCTGTTATCGGAATCGGATGTAAGTTTCCGGGCGCGGCTGATAAAGAGGAATTTTGGGACAATCTGAGAAAAGGGAAGAATCATATTAAAGAAGTACCTGATTCCCGGTGGAATATAGAAGAAAATTACTCTCCGGTGCAGCAAAAGGGAAAAAGCATCAGCAAATGGGGAGGATTTATTAATGGAATCGGCAGCTTCGATCCGGAGTATTTCCGTATGGAAGAGGAGAAAGCCATCCAAACGGACCCGCTGATAAGACATTTCTTAGAAACGAGTGTACAGACTGTACGGGATGCCGGTTATAAAGAAACAGAATTATCGGGAAAAAAAGTCGGCGTATTTGTCGGTTCCAGAATGGGCGGATACGGTCACAAACTGCCGAAAGAAAGCAGCAGCCACATCGTCGGGCTTAGTCAAAACTTTATTGCTTCACATGTGTCGCATTTCTTTAATTTTCACGGTCCAAGCATGGTGTCTGATACCGCTTGTTCTTCTTCATTAGTCAGCATTCATTTAGCCTGCCAAAGCATAAAAAACGGTGATTCAGAAATGGCGCTGGCAGGAGGGGCGGATCTGCTTTTGGATGAAATTCCTTACCTGATGTTAACAGAAGGAGGAGCTCTTTCGCCGGACGGTCAGTGTTTTACTTTTGATGAAAGGGCAAACGGCTTTGTACCCGGAGAGGGTTTTGGCGCTGTTCTGTTAAAACCGCTGGAGAAAGCAAAAGCTGACGGAGATCGGATATACGGTATCATTGAAGCATCAGCTATTAATAACGACGGTGCGACAATGGGAATTACGACTCCGAATCCTAAGCTTCAAGAGCAGGTTATTCAAGATGCATTTGAAAAAGCCGATATCACTCCCGGATCAGTCAGCTACGTCGAAACTCACGGCACAGGCACGATGATTGGAGATCCGATTGAGCTTCAGGCTCTGACAAAAGTATTCCGAAGAGACACAAACAAAACGCAATTTTGCGGAGTAGGAAGTGTAAAAACCAATATCGGACACTTATTAAGCGCCGCCGGAGCGGCAAGTTTCATTAAAGTGATTTTATCAATATGGCATAAGGAAATTCCGCCTACATTGAATTGTGAAACGCCAAATCCCCGCTTTGAATTTGAAAAGTCGCCTTTTTATCCGAATACAGAACTGAGAAGCTGGAAGGATGGAAAACGGAGGGCGGGCATCAGCGCTTTCGGTTTTGGCGGAACAAACGCCCACCTTTTGGTAAGCGGCCTGGATGATTCATATCATTCCGTCAGAACTCCGCTGCCGCCTGCCGAGTTTGTCAGAAAAGAGTACTGGCCGGATTCAAATCGGAAAAAACAAATCAAACAGAATAAAAAACGGCTTCTTGAAATTATTGATGAAACAGAGTAGCACCTGCTCTGTTTCTTTACTTTGTAAAAGAAGAAAGGTTGTCGAGTTGCATGAGGTTCAGCGTATTAGTCAAACATGACGATTATATTGTTTCAGACCATGTCCTTCATCAAGTGCGTACGATACCCGGCGTAACGTATCTGGATTTAATAACACGATTTTTAGCTGATAAAGGGATATCACCCCGAAGTTTTGAAATCAAACATGTTTTATTCCGTGAACCTGTTGCCACGTCAGTCCATTTTGATAAAAAAGTCACCTTCCAGTTTACGGAACAAGAAAACGGCTGGCTTGTTGAAACAACAAGCAGGAAATGGGTCGCTGAAAAGGCGGAAGGTGAAGCGTCAGTCAACTTGCAGGCGGAAATCATAAGAAAAAATGCGATAAACGAAAAGACAATTTCAATCGAAGCATTAAAGAAAGGGGCCGTCCGGACTTCGGAGGCTGAAGCCGCCTATCGTAATTTGCGCAGGGGCGGCCTGATTCATAAAGATTTTATGAAATTGGAAGGTACGGTATATGAAGGTGAAAATTATATTCTGGGAGAGGTCAGTTTAAGCGGACTTTCAAAAGAATATACAAATGACTTTTACATGCATCCCGCATTTTTGGATGGGTCTCTCAGCCTGTTGGGAATCCTTACATCAGACTTGCCGGATGAAGGAACAAATGCGTTTATCCCTATATATATTGAGACATTCCGGGCACTGCATAAAACAACCGGATCTTGTTTTGTGTATATTAATAAAAACAGTATAACGCAGCCGCCTTCTAAAGACATTTTATATGCGGACATAGAAGTATACAGGCCTGATGGAGAGCTTGCTTTTTATTATGAACGATTCGGTGTGAAAAGAGTCAGAAATGAAAAATCAATACAAAGGCTGGAGCATTCCCATAAAGCTAAAGAGGTCGGCAGCGTAACGAACAATAAAGAAATGATCAGAAATAATTTGATCCAAGAGATAGCCGGCATGATTGAAAAGCCTGCTGAAACGGTGAAGAATGATATTTCCTTTTACGAGATGGGCTTGGATTCTAAACAGTTATTAGACTTATCCAAAAAATTAGAACTGATGTTAGGTTCAAAGCTGTACCCGACTTTATTATTTGATTACTCCACAATCGGTGAATTGACGGAATATCTGCAGGAGAAATACGGAGCTCGCGTTACAGACTCTATCTCTGATACAGTTCAGCACCAAGACAGTCAAAAAACATTAACAGATGAGCTGTCATCCATTATTGGAGATGTTACAAACACGCCGCCAAATAAAGCGGACAAACATCAATCTTTTTACGAACTGGGTCTTGACTCAAAACAGCTGCTGCATATATCGAAAATGCTCGAGGAAAGATTGGATACACAATTGTATCCGACATTGCTTTTTGATTATAACAATATTCATGATTTAGCGGCTTATTTAGAAGAAAAATATGATGTGCGTAATACGCCGGCCGCAGCTGTTAAAGAAAAAACGCAAACGAAAGAGCCGTCTGAAAAGCCGATGCTTGAATCTTTGTATTTACAAAAAGAATGGATTGAATCGCCATTAAAGTCCGGAGAAGTGCCTAAGGAAAATACATTGATTTTCGATTTTGACAGTTCATTGAGTGATGAAATCCGAAAGTACATCGGCAGTGAAAATGTTATTTATGCGGAAGCCGCCGCTGAATATGAAATGGTAAATGAAAAGCATTATAAATTTAATCCGGAGCAGTCTGCTCATTACACCAGACTGTTAGATGATATGAAAAAGTCCGGAGCGTTTCCGGCGTCAATCATTCATTACCTGTCAAAAAAAGCTTATACTGAGGCAGCGTTAGATTTGACTCACAGCTTTTATTCAATCCTTTATTTAAGCAAAGCGTTGATCCGTCAAAAAATAAAAGATAACATCAACATTTTGTACGTACATGACAAGGATCAATATACAAATCCGGTTTACTCCGCGATTGGAGGCTTTTTTAAAACGCTGAATGCGGAGCAGCCGAATATAAAGTGTAAAACGGTTGAGATTTCTTCAAGACAGACCATTGAAAAAGCACCTTTGCTTCTCAATGAATTAAGCGCCGGACATCATGAGGCTGTGAAATATGACGGCGATCAAAAAAGGCGGGTGACAGCATACAAAGATGCTTCGCTGCAATCAGGGCAAAAGGCCGCAAAGTTTGTAAAAAACGGAGTGTATCTCATCATCGGAGGGTTAAGCGGCATCGGCTGGATTATTTCAGCGTTTATTTATGCAAATCACGGAGCCAGCGTTATCATTGCCGGACGATCGAAAATGACAGCAGAAATGGAAGAAAAATTAGACAGCATCCGATATGACGGGGCAAGCATTTCTTACATCCAGGCTGACATGTCAGATAAACAGCAGGTCATCAATTTAGCGGAAAAAATTCATGCTGATTATTCCGAAATCAACGGGGTCATTTACAGTGCAGGCGTGTTGAAAGACTCTTTCATTATGAATAAAACAGACGCAGAAGCTCAGGCGGTGCTGCAATCAAAGGTCAATGGTGTGATTCATTTGGATGAAGCGCTCAGAAATATGCCTTTAGACTTTTTTGTTTTGTTTTCTTCCATCTCATCAGAAATCGGAAGTCTGGGTCAAGCCGATTATGCCTACGCCAATCGTTTTCTGGAGCATTTTGCCGAGTGGAGGGAATGTATGAGAAAGGAAGGGGGGAGATCAGGAAAAACCATCGCTGTAAATTGGCCTTTCTGGAAGGACGGAGGCATGTCAGTTGATCCCGGCATTCAAGACATTATGAAAACGGAGTACGGACTTCACCCATTAGAAAATAATGCCGGAATCAAAGCTTTTGAACACTCGCTTCTCGGCCAAGGCCACCAGCTGATCGTGTTATACGGAGAAAAAGAAAAAATACAAAATGATTTCAATCCGTTATCCGCCCGTTCAGCACCGCCTCTAGTAAGAGATTCAGCGATTGCAGCCGATTTTGATGCTTCGTCAATCGTTACGGAAGAAGCTGAAAGTCCATTCCGAATACTCGGCACAGCTTCCAATCGTCATCTCGACGATTATTTGCATTATTGGAGCAGACTGAAGAAAGGAGCCCTTCAGCACGATCAAAGCGATGCCGCAAAAAAACTCATCGCTTTTTACCAGACAGAAGAAACGGAAACGGTTCATTTTCTGGCAAACACAGAAAATGCCCGGCATATGGAAATATTGATGAGCGGTAAGGGTGAAACAATTTTACTGATTTGCGGTTTTGCTACCACTGCTTACATGTGGAAAGAACAAATGAAGGAGTGGGCAGACCAATTTAATGTAATTGTCATCCACACACCGGGTTACGGGCTGAGTGAGGGGAGCGCCGATTTTACATTGAGCGGGCTGGCTCAGACTTTTATCGAAGTGCTGAACGAGATAGGGGTTGCTTGGCCGATCCACATTGCGGCAGCTTCTTGGGGAGGCATGATAGGGCAGAGGATAGCCTATGAATACCCTGAAAAAGTAAAAACACTCATTCTTTCCGGAAGTTACACCGAATACGAAGAAGACCCTGAAAGCAGTGTTGAGGAAAAACTGAAAAATGATTTTATAGCTATAGGAAAATCGCATGAATATGAAAGTTTATACAGGAATCAATTCTTAAATGCTTCTATTGAACGTTTTATGAAGATACATCAACAAGAAGGCTATTCTACGATCTGCTTTTTAAAAGACATTCATACAAGAACGCTTATCCTTACGGGTGAGAAGGAAAGCGTAGTTGATCAGAAAGAAACAAAAAGGCTGAAGAAACTGCTGAGCAATGCAGAATTAAAGAAAATTAAGGGAGCGGGGCATCTTCCGAACATCACACACCCGGAAGAATTTAATAAAGCGGTGTCAGAATTCATCAAGAAATCAGTAAGTAAGGGATGAAAACGATACATACAGTACAGGGGGAGAAAACAATGAAACAAACAATAAGCAATCCGGCATTTGATATGAAACAAATTAACGCTCTTAACAGCCATTATCAGACGATGATAGACAATGGAGATCTGCAATGTGCGAGTTATATGATGTCAAGAGGAGGCGAGGTTTTTGCAGCTGAGTCGTTAGGGGAATTTACCGGCGGACAAAAAGAAAAGCAAACATTTCAGCTTGATACAATCAGAGAAATCGGTTCTTTGACAAAAGTGTTTACCGCTGTAGCCGTCATGCAGCTCGTCGAAAAAGGTCTGCTCGATCTGAAAATGCCGGTCAAGCTCATTTTGCCTGCGTTTGATAAACCGGGTTTCGGAGACATTAAAATTTTACACCTTTTGACTCATACGGCGGGATTAAGTTTTGAGCTGGATATTCAAAAGGCTGAAGCGATTGACTTAACGAATGAGGAAGAATGGATAAACTATCTGATCAGTACGCCTTTAGAGTACGGAGTGGATGAAGCATGGAACTATTCCAGAACCGGCTTTGTTATACTTGGCATCATTATTTCAAAAGTAACAGGCGTATCCTACGAACAGTATGTGACAAAGCATATTATTGAAGCGCTCGGATTAGAAAGAACGTTTTTTTATGTGCCTGATGCGTTAAAAGAAGAAGTTTGTGTGATCAATGAACACGAGTGCGTACAGCTGGAAAAAAGTCATCACCCGTATTTTCCGAATAAAGCGACAAGCGGTCTGTACTCTTCGCTGGAAGATATTTGGAAGTTAGCTGAAATGTTTAGAAATAAAGGCAGATTGAAAGATAAGAAGCTGCTTGGAAGAAAAACAGTCGAGGCCATGCTGAGAAATCAAATAAAGCCCGGTCTTCCTTTTTACTTCTTCGGAGCGCCCAGAGAGGAAGGCGGCTTTGGTTTAGGCATTAATTTGTGGCCGGCCGGTGACCATTATTTCATGACAGAAGGCACCTTCTCACATCTTGGAATGGGTTGGTGCGGCATGTTTTCTGATCCAGCCGAAGATTTTACGTATGTATTTTTCACTCCGATTTCCGAGTTTCATCCTCATGCCGTGCTGACGCCGCTGAATATCGTGTGGGCGGGTATTGAATAATTAGACAAAAGCATCGTCCCGTCTGTCCGGCAGGCGGGACGATTGCTAACTGCCCGTTTTTATCCCGCGGCATCTTCTCAAAGCCCGCCCTCGAAGTTAAATAACTTAATTTACTCTTTGTAATTTTTTTTAATTATAGTACAGTAGAGCCTTTTTATAATACAGTTTAAAGTCTTTTATAGTACAGTTTGGCGCAGTATGATCTTAAGTTTTATAAGCGGTTTCAAAATAAGGTTATAAATAATTGACGGCTTTGTTTAATTACTGTAAACTATGGTTGTTGATCATATTGTACTAATAAAAAATCTTTTTTTATTAGTACAGTTTAAACGTCATTATCTTTGCTTAAGCGCTATGTGAATTTCTGAATGATTATTTTTAGAATTGCAGAGCATGATAAGACTGTTTTTAATACGGATGGCTAAACGGTATCCTAACCCTGTTAAATCAAAAGAAGAGGTGGTTTAAAAAATGGCTGCAAAGACAAAAACTTCAATTGTTGATAGCAAAAAACAATTTGATGCTATTAATAAGCAGTTTGAAACGTTCCAAATTTTAAATGCTGAAGGAGAAGTCGTAAATAAAGACGCAATGCCTGATCTTTCAGATGATCAGTTAAAAGAATTAATGAGAAGAATGGTGTATATCCGCATTTTAGACCAGCGTTCAATTTCTCTTTCCCGTCAAGGACGTTTAGGTTTCTATGCACCGACAGCGGGCCAGGAAGCTTCTCAAATTGCATCACACTTCGCGCTTGAACAGGACGACTTTATCCTTCCGGGTTATCGTGACGTTCCTCAGCTGATTTGGCACGGGCTTCCTTTACATCAGGCATTCCTTTTCTCAAGAGGCCATTTTAAAGGTAATCAGATGCCTGAGGGAGTAAATGCTTTATCACCTCAAATTATTATCGGTGCTCAAATTATTCAAACCGCAGGTGTAGCTTTAGGTCTTAAAAAGCGCGGTAAAAAAGCGGTTGCTATTACTTACACTGGTGACGGCGGAGCTTCTCAAGGTGACTTCTATGAAGGAATGAACTTTGCCGGAGCATTTAAAGCGCCAGCGATCTTCGTTGTTCAGAATAACCGCTATGCGATTTCAACTCCTGTAGAAAAGCAATCATCCGCGCAGACAATTGCCCAAAAAGCAGTTGCTGTCGGTATTACAGGTGTTCAAGTAGACGGAATGGACGCACTAGCCGTTTACGCTGCAACCGCAGAAGCACGCCAGCGCGCAATTAACGGTGAAGGTCCGACTCTGATTGAAACTCTTACATTCCGTTACGGACCTCATACAATGTCCGGTGACGATCCGACTAAATACCGTACGAAAGAAATAGAAAATGAATGGGAGCAAAAAGACCCGCTCGTACGTTTCCGCAAGTTCTTGGAAAACAAAGGACTATGGTCTGAAGAAGAAGAGAACAAAGTGATTGAACAGGCCAAAGAAGAAATCAAACAAGCTATCAAAAAGGCTGACGGCGAATCAAAACCGAAAGTAACAGAGCTGATTGAGAATATGTTTGAAGAGCCGACGTTCAACTTGAAAGAACAACTTGAAATTTACAAAGCGAAGGAGTCGAAGTAAGCCATGGCGCAAATGACAATGATTCAAGCGATCACTGATGCGTTACGCACAGAACTGAAAAACAATGAAAACGTTCTGCTTTTCGGGGAAGATGTAGGCGTTGCCGGAGGCGTATTCCGTGCAACTGAAGGCCTTCAAAAAGAATTCGGTGAGGACCGCGTATTTGACACGCCGCTTGCTGAATCCGGTATCGGCGGTCTCGCTCTCGGTTTAGGCCTGCAAGATTACCGTCCTGTTATGGAAATCCAATTCTTCGGATTCGTATATGAAGTAATGGATTCAATCTCAGGACAAATGGCTCGTCTCCGCTACCGTTCCGGCGGACGCTGGACTTCTCCGGTGACAATCCGTTCTCCATTCGGCGGCGGGGTTCATACACCTGAACTTCACGCTGACAGTTTGGAAGGCCTTATCGCTCAGCAGCCGGGTATTAAAGTTGTTATCCCTTCCACTCCTTACGATGCAAAAGGACTGCTGATTGCCTCTATCAGAGACAATGATCCGGTTGTTTTCTTAGAGCATATGAAACTTTACCGTTCTTTCCGTCAGGAAGTTCCTGAAGAGGAATACACAATCGAGCTTGGCAAAGCTGATGTGAAACGCGAAGGTACTGACCTTTCTATCATCACATACGGCGCGATGGTTCATGAGTCGCTTAAGGCTGCTGAAGAGCTTGAAAAAGAAGGCGTTTCTGCTGAAGTTATCGACCTTCGCACTGTAAGCCCGCTTGATATTGATACGATTATTGCTTCTGTTGAAAAAACAGGCCGCGCAATTGTCGTGCAGGAAGCTCAAAAACAAGCCGGCATCGCTGCCAACGTTGTAGCTGAAATCAATGACCGCGCGATTCTGAGCCTGGAAGCTCCGGTTCTGCGTGTTGCGGCGCCTGATACAGTATTTCCTTTCTCGCTTGCTGAGAGCGTATGGCTTCCAAACCATAAAGACGTTCTTGAAACTGCGAAAAAAGTTCTTGAATTTTAATCAGGCATCATAAAAGACGGTAAAGAGAGTCCTTTTCTCTTATGATGAAGGAGTCTGTTTACTAGGTTCAATGCTTGCGTATGCATAACTAAAATTTGCTTAATCAACTAGGAGGTCGAAAACTGTGGCATTTGAATTTAAACTTCCGGATATCGGGGAAGGTATCCACGAAGGCGAAATCGTAAAATGGTTTGTTAAGCCGAACGACGAGGTAGAAGAAGACGATGTTCTGGCTGAAGTGCAAAATGATAAAGCAGTGGTAGAAATTCCTTCACCTGTTAAAGGAAAAGTATTAGAATTAAAAGTTGAAGAGGGAACAGTTGCAACTGTTGGACAAACGATTATTACGTTTGACGCACCTGGTTACGAAGATCTTCAATTCAAAGGAAGCCATGATTCAGGAGAGGCGAAAACTGAGGCTCAAGTTCAGTCGTCTGCTGAAGCAGGGCAGGATATCTCTAAAGAAGAGACTCCTAAAGAGCCTGCAAAAGAAACCGGCGCAGGACAGCAGGACCAAGCGGAAGCTGATCCGAACAAACGCGTGATCGCGATGCCTTCCGTACGCAAATATGCCCGTGAAAAAGGCGTGGATATCCGTAAAGTAACAGGTTCAGGCAATAACGGACGTGTTGTAAAAGAAGATATCGACAGCTTTGCAAATGGAGGAGCGGCTCAAGAAGCGGCACCGCAAGAAACAGCTGCACCTCAGGAAACAGTTAAACCTGCAGCGGCTCAGGCTCCTGAAGGCGAATTCCCTGAAACACGCGAAAAAATGAGCGGTATCCGTAAAGCGATCGCGAAAGCAATGGTGAACTCTAAGCATACTGCACCGCACGTAACTCTTATGGATGAAGTTGACGTAACAAATCTTGTTGCTCACCGCAAACAGTTCAAACAAGTTGCTGCTGATCAAGGCATCAAGCTGACTTATCTGCCTTACGTCGTCAAAGCATTAACATCCGCTTTGAAAAAATTCCCTGTTTTAAACACATCGATTGATGATAAAACAGATGAAGTGATCCAAAAACATTACTTCAACATCGGAATTGCAGCGGATACCGAAAAAGGCCTGCTTGTGCCGGTAGTGAAAAATGCCGACCGTAAAGCCGTTTTCGAAATCTCTGATGAAATCAACAGCCTTGCTACAAAAGCGCGTGAAGGCAAGCTTGCACCTGCGGAAATGAAAGGCGCTTCTTGCACGATCACAAATATCGGTTCTGCCGGAGGCCAATGGTTCACACCGGTTATCAACCACCCAGAGGTTGCGATTCTCGGTATCGGCCGTATTGCTGAAAAAGCGATCGTCCGTGACGGTGAAATTGTAGCTGCTCCTGTCTTAGCTCTTTCTCTCAGCTTTGACCACCGTATGATTGACGGAGCAACTGCACAAAATGCGTTAAACCACATCAAGCGTTTACTGAACGATCCACAACTTATTTTAATGGAGGCGTAATGTTATGGTAGTAGGAGATTTCCCTATTGAAACAGATACTCTTGTGATTGGTGCGGGACCAGGCGGCTATGTAGCTGCCATCCGCGCTGCTCAGCTTGGACAAAAAGTAACAGTCGTTGAAAAAGCAACGCTTGGAGGCGTTTGTCTGAACGTCGGCTGTATTCCTTCAAAAGCGCTCATCAATGCAGGCCATCGTTACGAGAATGCAAAACATTCAGATGACATGGGAATCACTGCTGAGAACGTAACGGTTGACTTTACAAAAGTCCAAGAATGGAAAGCTTCTGTTGTAAATAAGCTTACCGGCGGTGTTGCAGGTCTTTTAAAAGGAAATAAAGTGGACGTTGTAAAAGGGGAAGCTTATTTCGTAGACAGCAACTCTGTCCGCGTAATGGATGAGAACTCTGCGCAAACATACACATTTAAAAACGCAATCATTGCTACTGGTTCTCGCCCTATCGAATTGCCAAACTTCAAATATAGCGAACGCGTTCTGAACTCTACAGGCGCACTTGCGCTTAAAGAAATTCCGAAAAAGCTCGTTGTTATCGGCGGCGGATATATCGGTACTGAGCTTGGAACAGCGTATGCGAACTTCGGAACTGAATTGGTTATTTTAGAAGGCGGAGATGAAATTCTTCCTGGCTTCGAAAAACAAATGAGTTCCCTTGTTACCCGCAGACTGAAGAAAAAAGGCAACGTTGAAATCCATACAAGCGCCATGGCTAAAGGCGTTGAGGAAAGACCTGACGGCGTAACAGTTACATTCGAAGTAAAAGGCGAAGAAAAGACGGTTGATGCTGATTACGTATTAATCACTGTCGGACGCCGTCCGAACACTGATGAGCTCGGCCTTGAGCAAGTCGGTATCGAAATGACTGACCGCGGTGTCATTAAAACAGACAAGCAGTGCCGCACGAACGTACCGAACATTTACGCAATCGGTGACATCATTGACGGACCTCCATTGGCTCACAAAGCGTCTTACGAAGGTAAAATCGCTGCGGAAGCTATTTCAGGAGAGCCGGCTGAAATCGATTACCTCGGTATTCCGGCGGTTGTATTCTCTGAGCCTGAACTGGCTTCTGTCGGTTACACTGAAGCACAGGCGAAAGAAGAAGGCATTGAAGTCGTTGCAGCTAAGTTCCCGTTTGCAGCAAACGGACGTGCGCTGTCTCTTAACGAAACTGACGGCTTCATGAAGCTGATCACCCGTAAAGAAGACGGTCTTGTAATCGGTGCGCAAATTGCCGGCGCAAGCGCTTCTGACATGATTTCTGAATTGAGCCTGGCGATCGAAGGCGGAATGACTGCTGAAGATATCGCGATGACAATTCACGCTCATCCGACATTGGGCGAAATCACTATGGAAGCTGCCGAAGTAGCAATCGGAAGCCCGATCCACATCGTAAAATAATGATGTAACAAAGAAACAGCCCCCGTTTGTAAAAGCGGGGGCTGTTTTTATTGTGCAAGCACATGCTGCATAGGTTTGATGATATCCTCTTTTTTCTTTACGGATCCCTCAATCTTCATGACCACATGCCGATGATTGATCACCATCAGCGCAGGGAACGTGTTGATTTCCTCTTCCCATCCCTTTCTGTTGTCATAAACCTTCATTTGATCGACATGATGGGGATATTTCTTTTCTAAATCAAGAATCGCATCGTAATAAGGAACTTCTTTATCTATATGATTTTCATCGGAAAAAAACAAGATTTGAGTGTGATGAATGCTGTCGATCCGGTTATTTTTGAATGGAATGACAGTAGAAACCGAACAGCTTGACAGAACGAACAGCATCAAAAAAAAGGGAATCACCGTACGGTAGCGCATCTATCTTACTCCTCTGTTTTATATAATATATTGGTTCATCCATTTATAAGGACTATATTAAGTGTATCACGAGAGGTGAAAAACCTAAGGCTTGTTACTGAATTGTTATATAATTGAAACCGTTTTTAATGAAGAAATAATACGTGTGACAACTTGTACAGCCGATGTGTAAAAAAGGCACATTGTTTTTCGTGAGAGCGCTGTTTTTTCGTTATACTGGGGGCAAAACCATATCAGGAGGGATTGTCATGTATAAAGCCGCTGCAGCCGTCATATGTATGTGCTTACTCGCCGGCTGCCAATCAAATGAAAAGATGCAAACAAACAAACCCTATTCTCAAGCCGCGGCCAATCATGCCAAACGGGAAAACCATCATACAAAAGAGAAAAAACAGAAGGCGGAGCCCCGTTACTATATCAATCCGAAAACCTTTTCTGTGGAAAAAATGGATGAACAGAAAGAAAAAAAACCGATCGCATTGGTAACGATCGATGACGCGCCTGATCAGCATGCCGCTGAGATTGCGGACAAACTGCATGATCTCAATGCGTCAGCGATCTTTTTTGTAAACGGACATTTTTTGAAAAAAGATGAAAATAAGAAAGCGCTTAAGCATATTCATGAGTTAGGCTTTATGATCGGAAATCATACAATGACTCATCAAAACTTAAAAGATCTTTCCGAACAAAAACAACGGGAAGAAATCATTGGCGTCAATAAAGCGGTTGAAAAGGTAATAGGAGAGAAACCCGCATTTTTCAGGGCGCCTTTCGGAAGCAATACGGACTACAGTGACAGACTTATAAAAAAAGAAGGAATGGTGAAAATGAACTGGACCTTCGGGTATGATTGGGATCAGAAATATCAATCCAAAAAAGCGCTTACCGATATCACCCTGAGCAGTCCTTACCTGCGGGACGGCGCAAACATATTGATGCATGACCGGAAATGGACGGCTGAAGCCATGCCGGACATTGTAAAAGGATTGCGTCATAAAGGATATACCGTGATTGACCCTCGAGCTATAAAAAGACCGTAAAAAAATAAATGTGTTATACAATTTATCAGTTGACATATTAAATGTGACATAATAATATAATAACAACAAGTGAAAATTAAGCGTTTTCAAATTCTGAGAAATGGGGAATGACAGATGGGTACAATTGTTTGCCAAGACTGTAACGAAGCGATTCATTACTTTGAGGATGAGAAGGTCACGACGTTATACGGAACATGCTGCGGACAATGCCAGTGTCATCTTGAAGAAGAGTAAAAAGCGTAAAAAAGGCCCGAAACGATTTCGTTTCGGGCTTCTTTATGTTTATTGGATGGCTTTTTGCTCTTTGATGACTCTGATCATTTCAAGCGTGGCATCTTCGGGACCCTGCACAGGAAGGCCGGCGTCCAAGTTTTTAAAAATGTAGCTGATATTTTCTTCAGTAATGATCTCACCCGGAATAAAGATCGGAATTCCCGGCGGGTACACCATGACAAACTCTGCAATGATCCGTCCCGCGGATTCTGTTAACGGAATGACTTCCGTATTTGCGTAAAACGCGTCTCTTGGCGTCATCGCTAACAGAGGAATCTCAGGAAGCAGAACTTCCGCTTGCTGATGAGCATAGTCATTTGCAGAAGCCTGCTTTGAAATGTCTGTAAGCGCGCTTACAAGACGGTCGGCATCTCCTGCTCTGTCTCCGGGGGTGAAAATACATAAAATATTATACAAATCGGACAGCTCGACTTCGATATTAAATGATTCGCGGAGCCATTTTTCAACGTCATGACCCGTCAGGCCGAGGTTTTTGACCGAAATGATTAATTTAGTCGGATCATAACTGAAGGCAGCTTTTGACCCAGTGATTTCTTCGCCGACACAGCGGATGCCTTCAATTTGATTGAGGCGTTCCCGTGTCTGATCCGCCAGCAGAATCGTTTCTTCAAGAAGATCGCGGCCTTCTGTAGCGAGGCGTTTTCTTGCGACATCCAGTGAAGCGAGAAGCAGATAGGATGTTGACGTTGTCGTCAGCATGCTTAAAATCGACTGTACTCTTTCTTTGGAAACAAGGCCTTCTCTCACATTTAAAATGGAGCTCTGCGTCAGGGAGCCTCCCAATTTGTGCACGCTTGTGGCTGCCATATCAGCGCCCGCCTGCATGGCGGACAGAGGAAGCTTATCATGAAAATGAATATGCACGCCGTGCGCTTCATCGACAAGAACAGGCACATCGAAAGAATGCGCGAGCTTTACAATGCTGCTCAAGTCAGCTGCCACACCGAAGTATGTCGGATTGATGACAAGCAGGCCTTTTGCGTCAGGGTGTTCCGTCAAAGCCCGCTCGGCGGACTCAAGCGTAATGCCGTGAGAAATTCCGAGCTCATCGTCAATTTCCGGGTGAATAAAAATCGGCACCGCTCCGGAAAATACAATGGCCGACATAATGGATTTATGAACGTTTCTCGGGATGATGATTTTATCTCCGGGTCCGCATACGGCCATGACCATCGTCATAATGGCGCCGCTCGTCCCTTGTACGGAAAAGAAGGTATGGTCTGCGCCGAATGCTTCCGCGGCCAGATCCTGGGCTTCTTTAATGATGCCCTTTGGCGCATGTAAATCATCCAGAGGTTCGATATTAATTAAATCTATGCTTAACGCGTTTTCTCCGATAAATTGTCTGAATTCCGGGTCCATTCCCGCGCCTTTTTTATGGCCCGGAATGTGGAATTGGACAGGCTGTCTGTCCGCGTGCTTTTTCAGTCCGCTGTACAGGGGTGTTTCATGTTGCGGCAATTGTTTTCCCACCTTTATCATAATACCTACGGATTAGTTTGTATTACATTCAGTTTTATTACCCGTTTTTTAAACGTAAAACAAATGAATTATATTATGAACTTGAAAGAAAGTAAAGAACAATTTATGATCTATGGAAGATGCTTATTTTGAGCATGATGATAAAGGAGTGAAGACATTTGGAATATCAATATCCGATGAATGAGGACTGGACGACAGAGGAGGCCGTGGACGTCATTGCTTTTTTTCAGCAGGTGGAAAACGCCTATGAAAAAGGAGCTGACCGAGACAGACTTCTGAATGCGTACCGCCGCTTTAAAGAAATCGTTCCCGGGAAAGCGGAAGAAAAGAAAATCTGCAGCCAATTTGAAGCTGACAGCACCTATTCCCCGTATCGGACTGTGAAACAGGCGAAACAATCAGATCAAGCGATTATCAAAATGTAGACAAAAGCGAGCCGGCAATCGGCCCGCTTTTTATGTTATGAGACTTTCTGAGTCAGTGTGTATAAAAAGGAAAGCTTCCTAAAAGCATCTTCAATGGTTTGCAGGAATTCATTGTTGTTCATGTTGATCACGTCTTCTTTTTGCAGCTGAATGCCGCATAAAAGCTCTGCTTTTTTCACTGTCTGCAGGCGTTCAAATAATGTTTTCAGCTGCTCCTGATCCATGTCGGACTGCTTGTACGCACCTGGCTTCGTATGATCCGGCGACCATACAAAATGACCGGGAATCTGTTTTGTGATTTCCTCCTGCTTCGCTTCCAGCAATCTGCCGTATTCCTCTTTTATCGGAGATTCATAAATGATGGCAAACCATACAAACATATGGGTGTCCCATAAACCGATCTGAAAGTGAGGGAGTTTCTTATAGCCGCGTTTGCTGTTGGCAAAGGCAACCCAGCTGTCAGCCGGCGGGTTGACAGATCTTCTCGCGTGCTTGGCGACATGCGGGAACATTTCATCTCCTGTCAATGCTGACAATGTCGGTGCGAAATGCTCTCCTAACAAGGTCAGCTTCGGACGGACTTGTTCTTTTAACACCTCCATGCGCGGATCTAAACCTTCTATTGTAAATGTATCGAAGTCTTCTTTTGTAAAACGCATCTGAGTCATCTTTTTCCTCCTTAACGTAAGTATTCATATTTTACCACAGCCGCCGCCGGCCGCAAAAACATTGAGAACGTTTGAGCCGAGAGGATTGGTGGTAAAAAACGAATAGGTAAACACACAATTTTAAGAATGTTGTTACAGCCGAATATAAGTTTCCATACGATATAAGAAGTATCATTAATAAATTGGAAAAATGGGATGCTTTTTTAACAAATGATCTCTGGAAGGGGCGAAAGACAATGAGGCAAGTGGTGAAGGAAGGATTCAGGGAGGAAAAAAATAACCGTGTAGCTGTCTGGAGACTAGAGGTTGATTATGAATTGGCAACCCTGTACGAGGCCATGCAAAAAGAGAATGAAGATCAAATCGATCTCAGCAAAAGAAAACTGGAACGTCTCAGAAAAGAATGGATTCGGCTTAACGGATAAAGAATAGTAAAAACGAACCGCAGGAAATGGTTCGTTTTTACGTGAGAAGGCATTTTTTTCATTTTCCTTGCTTTTTCATCGCCTTTATCAGTATGCTATAGAATAAGCTATACATAGAAAAGAGGTACACGGTATGACAAATTGGACGGAAATTGATGATATCGCAAAACAATGGGTAAAAGAAGCCGGAACGAGAATCAGACAATCCATGCAGGAAAGCTTGACGATTGAAACAAAATCAAATCCGAATGATTTAGTCACAAATATTGATAAAGAGACGGAGCGCTTTTTCATTGACCGTATACAAGGAACTTTTCCCGGACACCGGATTCTCGGAGAAGAAGGGCAGGGGGATAAACTCCGCTCCCTTGACGGAATCGTCTGGATCATTGATCCGATTGACGGGACGATGAATTTTGTCCATCAAAAGCGGCATTTCGCGATCTCCATCGGCATCTTTGAAGACGGAAAAGGCAAAATCGGCTTAATTTATGATGTGATGCAGGACGAACTGTATCACGCATTCAGCGGAAAAGGGGCTTATCTGAACGATACGCCGCTTGCTCCTTTAAAAGAAGCTTCCATTGAAGAAGCCATTATTGCAATCAATGCCACATGGGTGACGGAAAACAGAAGGATTGACCCGAGTATTTTGGCGCCGCTCGTAAAACGGGTCAGAGGAACGCGTTCCTACGGTTCGGCGGCACTTGAGCTGGCCAGTGTTGCGGCCGGCCGCATTGACGCATACATTACGATGAGGCTCGCGCCGTGGGATTACGCTGCCGGCTGCGTGCTGCTGAACGAAGTCGGGGGCATTTACACGACCACAGACGGCGAACCGTTTACGTTTTTAGACAACCACAGCGTGCTTGCGGGCAATCCGGCAATACATAAAATTATCTTTGACGACTATTTACATGCTGACAGGTAGAGATTTTGAAGAAGAAGATCTCGGGTTTCTGGAGCAGCTGGCGGCATCGCACCCGGTGTGGAAAAACGAAGAGTTCGGAACAAAAAATGCGGCGGAGTTTATGCTTGCATACTCCATGTACAATGGAACGTGGCTCGTATGGGAGATTGACGGCGCTCCTGCCGCCGTCAGTTTTCATTTGGAATGGGCCCTTTCAAACGGAAAACCGTGGCTCGGAACCGTGGCCGTCGCTCCGGAGGCAAAAGAGAAAGGAATCGGACGCGCGGTCATTGAAGAGATTGCGGGCCGGCTGAGAGGAGAGCATAAAGCGATGTTTTCAGCCGTTCCCCTGGACAGGCAGGAATGGGTTTTGTTTTTAAGTCAATGCGGCTTTGAACAGCTTAAGCTTGAAAAAGACGATCGGGAAAAGACATATATGATCATGGTGAAGCCATTGTGAAATGTTTCAGATATAAAAAAGAGACCGGATTTCTCCGGTCTCTTTTCTTGTTTACAAGCCGACCGCATTCCAGGCCGCTTCTACGCTTGCAGCGTCTTGAGAGCCGTAAAGGTCCCGCGCTGATTGAATCAAAGCTGCTTTTGCATCTTTAAAGCTTGATGACGGAGTGAGATATACCGTCAGTGCGCGATAGTAAATCTGCTCCGCTTTTTTCACGCCGATTTTTGTAATCGTGTTGTAAGCGGCTTTGTTCGGAATTCCGCTGTTTGTATGCACGCCGCCGTAGTCGCCGGCATCAGTGTTCGGAAGGTTTTGATAATTTTTGTAATGGTCGGGCTGTCCGTATTTTGTCGGATTGGATAAGCTGCGGAGAGCCGGCTGGCTGACCGTAATATCCTCACCGATATCCCAGTCCTCAGTATCGGTGAAGTACCCGAATACATCAGAGAAGGATTCGTTTAAAGCGCCCGGCTGATTTTCATAGTTCAGGTTGGCTGTTTCCTGTGTAACGCCGTGTGTCATTTCATGAGCCGTGACGTCCATTGAACCGGAAAGAGGCGAGAAGAATGAACCGTCACCGTCTCCGTAAATCATTTGGTCGCCGATCCAGGCCGCGTTATTGTATTTGCTGCCGTAATGAACAGAAGATACGATTTTGCCGCCTCTATTGTCGTAGCTGTTGCGTTTAAACGTCTGATAGAAATAATCATACACTTTGCCGAGATTGTAATGCGCATCAACCGCAGCGCGCTGAGAAGAAGTTGTGAACTGGTTTGTAGTGCTAGATACGAGCGTGCCCGGCAGGTTATATTGTCGGTTTTGCAGATCGTACGTAATAATTTGTGTTCCGGTAGGCTTCGAAAGATCGCGCATTACATATTTGCCGTTTTCAGAAGAAATATTTAATGAGACCGTTTTTCCTTTAAGAGTCGTACCTGTTCCGGTTGCAGCGGCATGCTCCACTTTGTTTTGCTTTTTCAGGACTTTCCCTGTTTCCGCATCAACGGTTACTTCCCAGTTAGCTGGTTCCGGTTCGATGTAGCGGATGGTTACATCATAGGCGAGGCGGTATTTACCGTCTTTTGTGGCCGCTGCTTTCAGCTCGGCTTTGTTTTTGTTTGCAACGTTGCCGTTAGAGACGGCTTCAGGTGATTTGCCGATTGCTTTAAAAGCATGATCCAGCGCCTGATTTGCAGATAATTTTTTGCTGTTTGCCGTTTTGGCAGAAGCATCGTTGTTTAATTCACCGTTAATCGCATAGACATTGTTGGATTTATCGACGTGAATAATGACTTGCGAGTCTTTCACAGGCACACCGTTAACGACAGGCACATAACGGAAGTGCTTGTAGCCGAGATCATCGGTCGTGTGGTCAATCAGCTTCAGTCTCTCAGAAGGGTTGCCTTTGAAGACTTTGCCGTTTTGTTTCAAGTATTGCTTGATTGCTTTGTCACTGACTGAAGGCAATTCAGATTGCACCAAAGAATGCTTCGGCACAAAGTTCGTCAGGTTTTCTTTAAGCTGAGGATTCTCAGCGGCCTGAACACCCGGAAGACTGATGGTTAAACTCATAAAGGAAGCGGCGACAGCAACAGACAATTTCTTACCTAAACCCACAATAAATCCCCCTTTTTGAAAATAATGAAAACTTATATTGTTATAATAAACCAGCATTCTCTCATTCTGCAATATAAAACTAGACTCCGCTGGTGAATTGATAGAATCGTCCCGTAAAGGCTTCCGGCGGGCAGCGTCAGGGGATAAGCCGAGAGGCACGTGTTGAATCAGACATGAGTCGAATGATGCGATTTATTCTGAAAAAAATGACAAATGAAGTCGGGAAAAATGATAGAGGAAAAATGTTCCGATCTGTAAAACTTTTTTTATAGCCGTTTGTCTAAACAGGTGAGGCCTTAATAAACGAAAAGGATTGTTTCAGATGTCAGAGATTTTCAGTCATTTTATTCAGCATTTCGACAGATATTTCATTTTAAGCAGACAAAGCGTGTTGATCATTCAGTGGTCAGCCGTCTGCCTTGCTGTTTTATACGCGCTGACTTTTCATCCGAAAATCAGCCGTGAGAGAGTTTGGTTTTATTCAGGAATTCTGCTCAGGGCCGTATTATTGGCGGGCATAACAGTTGAATTGGTTCATCAGGTGCAGAGTACTCGCTTTAGCGCGAACTATTTGATATCGGAAGAAAGAGAGCTTCTTCCGATCGTTCATCTCTTAATGTATGGGTATGTGCTGCTCACCGCGTTTCACTATATGCTCATGCCGCAGAAGCAGAGGGGAAAGGGCATATTTTATACCTTTGATCTCACTGTGGTGACACTGCCCGTCATTCAGCTGATCTTCAGTTTTTTCACTTTCTGGAATAACAGTCCCGATGCGATGGCGGGGGAGGATATAGTTTCGATGCTATGTTTTATTACGGTTGTTTTACTACTTCTGATTTCTATGAATGTTTTATTCTTTAAAATGTATTGGAAACCGAGACCCGTTTTTATCGGCGTGTTTTATGCCGGGGTCATCGGGCTGTTGGTGTGGGTGCTCGCTGCGCCCTCGGCAGGTGTAACAAAAGATTACGGCAGACTTCTCCCATTTACGGTGTATTTAACGATGGTCGGTTTTCTGATGACCCATCATTTATTTCATCGGTCAGACAGGATCAGACAGCGGACGAAAAGCTTTCTTGCGGCGGCAACGGCCGCTGGTTTTATTGTCTTTTTGAACCCGGTATACAATGCGGGCGATGCAGCTTTTGCGGTTTCAAAGCCGATAGCTGAAGATTCTGTTGATAATGTGGGTGAACATATCACTTCAGACCAAGCGGAACGGATCCTTACGTCATTTTTTCCGGCTGAGAATCCGATTTATTTAACAGAGACCAATCAGGACCTCCATTACTTTTACCGTTTTAAAACGGAAGATTATGAAGCGGAAGTGGACGAGGTTTCCCGATTGATTACAAATTATCAATATCTTAAAAAACCGGAAGGCCGCACTTTTACAGAAGAGGAATACCGGAAAAAGTCGCTGGATTTCTTGTCGGCGCACGGCCGAAAAATAAAAACACAAGGCATTCAGACAACAGTGAAAAAAGAAGACGGACAGTTTATCGTGGAGATTGCGCCGAAAAGACAAGGGACGAAACACGAAGATTCAGGCACAGTATTTTACTGGGAAAAAGACACCATTATGGGTTTTTCAGAAGATCCGTCTATTTATCAGCTTGAGTCCCTGCCGCAGGTGCATATGAAGGAAAAAGACATAGTGAAAGCAACAAAAGCCGCCTTTCGTACGCTGCAAATGCCTGATCAGACATTTGAAATTACAAATACAGCTATAAACAGCCTGATCGGCAGCAGTTTGACCGTAACTGCGACTAACGGAACGGAGCTGATATTTGATGCAGCATCCGGACGTCTTATGAAAATCAGAGTCTCACCTGACAGCACCGTTTTAACAAAAACAGAACTTCAGAAGAAGCTCTTTTCATTGCTGCTGGGCGCGGATACTTCAAAACTTAGACAAATTGACAAATCGGAAGGCACTCTCGTTTTTGAAAACTCTGAAGGCACATTCGTTACGCTCCGGAATGAAGAAGGCATGAAAGAGGTCTCATTCTACGGGCAGGTAAGCGCCAAAACATTCCCGCATACATACAGAGACGGGGAAACAGCCTTCAAAAGAGTGGCGGGGGCATATAACGGCATCATTTACAAAAAGCGGGTGAAGCCTGTCATAGCGGTGAAAGCCGGCGTAACATATAACGCATGGCTCGTCATTATTCAGCCGTTCGGTTCAAACCGTCATGACGCATATGTAGTGAACGCGGATACTTACGAGGCGGTGAACCTTTATGAACAATAAAGAAAAAAAGGCTGTCTTCTTCGATTTATACGACCTTTATAAAGAAGGAGAACTTGAAGGCGGCACGCTCCAGTGGATGAAAGAACATCAGCATTTATTCGGAGCAGAGGCGGAAAACAGAAAAGGGCAGAATGAACATGGCTTGAATGCGCCGTCCGGCGATATCCGCCAGATTAAATACATGAAATGCCTGACGTATGGATTGTACGGATTCTTCATTGTGCTCTCAATCTGGATGACAGTGTGGTTTTACTTTTAAATGAAAAACAAGATGTCAATTGAACAGCTGTATCGTGAACATTATCAAGATATTATGTATTACCTTTACAGACGCACACAACATGCTGAGACCGCTAAAGACCTCGCTCAGGATACGTTTATGAAAGCATTTAACGGGCTTGATTCGTTTAAGGGCCACTCGTCTATCAGAACGTGGCTCTATGCAATTGCCCATCATACCTTCATCAATTGGTACAGACGTGATAGAAAATATCAATTTTCAGATATCACCCTGAATGAAGGGCTTCAGCAAACAACATATGAACTGCCAGAGCATTACGTCGCCCGGACAGACACTCAGAATGCGCTGACCGGGCAGATTCAGCGTCTGAAAAGCGATCAGCAGACCGTTTTAATTTTAAGGGAATTTCAAGAGCTGTCTTACGAAGAGATTGCTGATGTTTTGGACTGGAGTCTTTCGAAGGTGAAGAGCACCCTGTACAGGGCGAGAATGCAGCTGAAACAGCACTTGGCGGAAAAAAGGAAGGACGGACAGATATGACTTGCTGTTTAGTGAGAGATTTACTCCCTTTATATATTGAAGGCGATTGTGAAACAGAAACGGAGCGGTTTATTTCCCGCCATCTTGAATCATGCGGTAAGTGCGAAAGTTTATATCTTATGATGAAGGAGCCGCTTGACCTCGGCATCCCTGAGATGAAGGCGCCCCCCTGTTATGCAGAAGAAGAAAGGCGGTTTAAGGAACGGTATTACGGGAAGCTGCTGATAAAAGCAGCCTGTTTGTTCGGCGCTGTTTTCTTTATCATGCTGATCCTTAAAATGCTGATTTAAAAAAACGCCCGGCTGAATGACCGGGCGTTTTATCCGTTTACTCAGCCGGATGAAAGGCTGTATAAATACCTTCAAGCAATTCTTGGGGCAGTGAATTAAAGAATCCGGCACACAGCTTTGCTTCTTTTTTTCCTGCTCCTGCTTTTTCAGCAAGGTCCTGATCAAACGTATACACACCGTCTTCTTCAATCAGCGCAGATTGAAGGATATGAAGACTTTGGGAAAAAGCGGTGAACAGCTGATCAACGATAAGGGCCTCTTTTTCCGTAAATCCGAGCTCCACCGCTTTTTCTTTATTAAATGTATATTCGCCGTCCGTTTTCTCAATACATTGGGAAAGAACGGTTAAAAATTCGGTTGAACTGTCCCACAGCTTTTGAATGGTCTGTGCGGCTTCTTTATCTAATCCCAATTCAACCGCTTTTTCACCGTCAAAATAATAGACACCGTCTTTTTCGTAAATGGATTGGCTGATGATGTCAATGAGTTTTGCCGCGTCTTCCGGTGTTTTCTCTGCGGAAGCCTGCAGGGCATGCAGTTCATTTGCCTGGATCGTTTTTGCGCCGGCAGAATCAAGCGGACTGAATGCAAGCAAGGCGGCTGAGGCGGTTGCGGCGGCAGTTACAGCGGTTTTCTTCAAAAAAGATGTTTTCATTTCATTCTCTCCTTGTCATGTGTATTTGCTTACAGCCACAAGTATAAAAAGACAATGATGGAATTGATATAGGAGGTATGGTATTTTCTGCATAACGATGCCGGACTATTTCAGACTGCATTTTCTGAGGGAATCTGCTGATATAACTAGAGTGGGGGCCGTCATTTCCGGCTTCCTGACTAGGCGGCGGGGGAGATAAGCCTTACATCTGGAGCCTGTTTTTGAGGATGTAAAAAAGCCTGAATCTTTGATTCAGGCTTCATAAGATTGTCTTTCCATGTTTACGGAATTTTGCAAAGGGTCATGCTTTTAATCAAGCAGTCCCTGTTCGCGCATTTTTTTCTTTACGGTGAAACCGCTTCCCATCATGGCGATAACGAGAACAATGCTTCCGATGATGCCCCATGCGCTTTTCTCAGCGATTGATACGCCGATCAGCATCATGCTGAAGACTGCTGCGAATGCAAATAATAATAAGAGCCAATTCAATTTTTTCATATTTCCATCCCCTTTAACGTCATACTTTCAGTTTACAGAAAAACGTAACGCTTTTAAAGAGGATGTGTGGTATAATATGAAAGTTATCTAATTTTTTTAGGAGATGAAAATGTGAAACTTCGAAACGATCTTCGCAACATCGCGATTATTGCCCACGTTGACCATGGGAAAACGACTTTGGTAGACCAATTGCTTCACCAAGCCGGAACATTCCGTGCCAACGAAAATATTGCCGAGCGCGCAATGGATTCAAACGATCTTGAACGTGAACGCGGTATTACAATTCTTGCGAAAAATACTGCGATTAACTATAAAGATACACGCATTAATATTTTGGACACTCCGGGACACGCCGACTTCGGCGGAGAGGTAGAACGGATTATGAAAATGGTTGACGGCGTTCTGTTAGTCGTTGACGCATATGAAGGCTGCATGCCGCAAACCCGTTTCGTACTGAAAAAAGCCCTTGAGCAGAACTTAAATCCGGTTGTCGTCGTAAACAAAATCGACCGTGATTTCGCCCGCCCGGAAGAAGTCATTGATGAAGTGCTTGATTTGTTCATCGAGCTTGACGCAAACGAAGAACAGCTTGAGTTCCCTGTCGTCTACGCTTCTGCGATTAACGGAACGGCAAGTCTGGATCCGAAAAAGCAGGACGAAAACATGGAATCACTGTATGAAACGATTCTTGAACATGTCCCTGCCCCGGTAGATAACGCCGAAGAGCCTCTTCAATTCCAAGTGGCGCTGCTTGATTACAATGATTATGTCGGCCGTATCGGTATCGGACGCGTTTTCCGCGGCACGATGAAAGTGGGTCAGCAGGTTTCATTGATGAAACTTGACGGAACGGTTAAATCATTCCGCGTAACGAAAATCTTCGGTTTCCAAGGATTGAAACGCGTGGAAATTGAAGAAGCTAGAGCGGGAGACCTCGTTGCCGTTTCGGGCATGGAAGACATCAACGTCGGTGAAACGGTTTGTCCGGCTGACCACCATGAGCCGCTGCCGGTTCTGCGCATTGATGAGCCTACGCTTCAAATGACATTTGTCGTAAACAACAGCCCGTTTGCAGGCCGTGAAGGCAAATATGTCACAGCCCGCAAAATTGAAGAGCGTCTGAACGCGCAGCTTCAAACAGACGTCAGTCTTCGTGTCGAACCGACTGCATCACCAGACGCATGGGTTGTTTCAGGACGCGGTGAGCTTCACCTGTCCATTTTAATTGAAAACATGCGCCGTGAAGGCTATGAGCTTCAAGTGTCTAAACCTGAAGTTATCATTAAGGAAATCGACGGCGTCAGCTGCGAGCCTGTTGAGCGCGTGCAGATTGACGTGCCTGAAGAGCATACTGGTTCTGTTATGGAATCAATGGGTGCGAGAAAAGGCGAAATGCTTGATATGATTAATAACGGAAACGGCCAGGTCCGCCTGATCTTTACCGTACCATCACGCGGACTCATCGGCTATTCTACTGAGTTTCTGTCACTGACACGCGGTTTCGGTATCCTGAACCACACGTTTGACAGCTATCAGCCGATGCAAAAAGGCCAAGTCGGAGGCCGACGTCAAGGTGTGCTCGTTTCCATGGAAAACGGAAAAGCGACATCTTACGGAATTCAAGGTATTGAAGACCGCGGCGTCATCTTCGTTGAGCCCGGAACAGAAGTATATGAAGGCATGATTGTCGGCGAACATAACCGTGACAATGACCTTGTCGTCAATGTCAGCAAAATGAAACAGCAGACAAACGTCCGTTCCGCTACGAAGGATCAAACGACTACGATTAAGAAAGCGCGCATTATGTCGCTTGAAGAATCACTCGAGTACTTAAACGAGGATGAATACTGCGAAGTAACGCCGGAATCCATCCGTTTAAGAAAGAAAATCCTGAATAAAAACGAACGTGAAAAAGCGGCGAAAAAGAAAAAAACAGCAGGAATGTCTTAATCACTTGCAGAATTTGAAAAGGTAGAACCCGAACGGAAAAGGGGAGGGGGATCTTTTTGAATGAAGTAAGTGAACGGCTGTCGTTCTTTGCGGCTCTTTACCAAGTGGATGAGCATCCGCTGGCGGGAATGTGGCTGTTATACGGAACGATCGTCGTGCTTTCGGTGATTGTATTTAAACTCGGCTTTGCCAAACGGCTGCCGGTGTTGAAGGCTGCGGCAGTTTATCTCTTTCTCGTGCTCGGCTGCACCGTGCTGACTTTTTTCGGTGTGTTTCTGCCGGTCGGAGAAGGGCTTGTTGTCGCCGCCTTGATTTTGATCATTTACAAAATCCGTCTGCACCAGTCTAAAAAAAGCCAGTCAGCTAAACCGCAATAAAAAAATGACCTTGCCTTCCGGCGGGTCATTTTTTATTCGGTTTATTTTTTCAGTTTATCTTTTTTCGCTTTTTGTCCGGGATGAAAGGAAAAGTGTCCGGTATTCAGCCGCGCCTCCGTTTTGATTTTGATTCGGTCATGGCATTCCCGGCACATATATGTATGAATCGGACGATTGCGGAGGCGTTTGGCTGTCAGTGTTTCATCATCAATTTGTTCGATTTTGTCGCAAATGGAACATTTTACTCTCATTGATTTTCACCTCTTTCACTATGACAAGCATTATATCATGGATGCCCCTCCTGCCAAAGGGAAAGAAAGCAGCGCCCTTCCTTTGGAGCGGGCGCTGCTTTTTACTGGCGGTTTTTCATATGATGATCCGATTGATCGTTCTGTTCGTTCTGCAGCTTGTTCTGGTCTCTTTGGTTCAGCTGATCATCATTCGATTGAGTCGGTGATTCTTTTTCATTGTCGGTCACATCATTCGGGACTTCCGGCATGACACGACCGACGATGGCGGCAAGTTCGTCCAAAATGCCTGAAACGGGGCGGCCGGCTTTAATGTCGCTGCCCATGCCTCTCAGACGGGAAACCGTATCAGGATCAGCCACGACAACGGCATTGGCGCCGTAAGGATCGTTTTTTAACGCCTGGGCAACCGTGTATTTAATGCTCTCCACTTTGCTTCTTTCTAAATTGTCATCCACATCGATTCCGACAACGGAGTATCTTCCGAGTACAACCGCGGTGGCATCTGAAATGCCGGGGATTTTTTCGGTTACTTCGACGAGATGCTTAGCGATGTCTGTCCGGCCGGGATTTTCAGCTGTCTCAGGAGCCGTATTTTTAACATGAATCGGTTTTGCATCACGCTGATCGGTTGATTCGTTCTGGATATTGCGGCCGCGGCCGTCCTGTACAGCAGTGCAGCCGGTCAGGATAAACAAGGCTTGTATGATAATGAAAAGAATTCGCACGTCAGATTCCCTCCTTGAATGCTTTCATTTATTTTATTGTTGAATTAACCTTCTATCTTTATTCACCAAATCATATATTTTAGCAGGCATCCCCGTTTTTCGCGGAAAGAGAAGCACACGATGGGCTTTGATCCTTATTTCAGGAGGCTGAGACTTGAGTAAAATTTATGTGTTAGATACGAATGTACTTTTGCAGGATCCTAACGCCATTTTTTCCTTTGAAGAAAACGAAGTTGTCATCCCCGCCGTCGTGCTGGAAGAGGTCGATTCAAAAAAGCGGTATATGGACGAGGTCGGGAGAAATGCGAGGCACGTATCTAAGCTGATAGACGGGCTCAGGGAGAAAGGAAGGCTGCACGAGAAAGTTCCGCTTGAAAGCGGAGGAACGCTCAGAATTGAACTGAACCACCGGTCATTTCATCAGCTCCAAGAAATTTTTATCGAAAAAACGAATGATAACCGCATTTTGGCGGTGGCAAAAAATTTAAGCCTTGAGGAGGAAACGAAAGAAAACGGCCGCCTCGTCATCCTGGTCAGCAAAGATGTGCTTGTCAGGGTAAAGGCGGATGCCATCGGGCTTTTGGCGGAGGATTTTTTAAACGACAGAGTCGTTGACCATGATGAAATATATAGCGGGTACAAAGATATATTTATGAATAAAGAGCGGTTTGCCTCGTTTTATAAAAACAAACAAATTTCAGTCAAGGAGCTTCAGCAGCATCAGGTTTATCCGAATCAATTTGTGCTGATGAAAGATGAATTAGGAGGATCATCGTCTGCGGTCGGCATGGCGGATAAGAAAGGCGAGACTGTAAAAAGACTCGTTTTCGATGATGAGCACGTATGGGGTATCAGGCCGAAGAACGTCCAGCAGACAATGGCGCTCGAACTTCTGCTGAGGGAAGATATCCCGCTTGTCACCCTGATCGGAAAAGCGGGAACGGGAAAAACCTTGCTTGCTCTCGCGGCAGGGCTTCTGCAGACGGAGGATCTCGGTATTTATAAAAAGCTGATCGTCGCGCGTCCCATCGTCCCGGTGGGAAAGGATATCGGATATTTGCCGGGCGAAAAAGAGGAAAAGCTCAAGCCGTGGATGCAGCCGATCTTTGATAATCTTGAATTTTTATTCAATGCGAAAAAGCCGGGTGAACTTGAAGCGATTTTGGCAGGAATCGGATCGATTCAGGTGGAGGCGCTGACATACATTCGGGGAAGAAGCATTCCGGATCAGTTTATTATTATTGATGAGGCTCAGAATCTGACGAGGCACGAGGTCAAAACGCTTTTGACAAGGGTGGGAGAGGGCAGCAAAATTGTCCTGATGGGCGATCCGGAGCAAATAGATCACCCATACTTAGACAGTTTAAACAACGGACTTGCTTATGTTGTAGAGCGGTTTAAAGGACAAACCGTCTCCGGCAGCGTGAAGCTTGTGAAAGGTGAGAGATCCGGCCTTGCACAGCTTGCCGCCGATTTGTTATAAAACTTCGATTTCTGTGACGCCCGTTATCGGTTTTTCAAAGTCTCCGTCCACGTAAAAATGGACCGGGCCGCCGTCTTGAAGCGGTTTCCCCGCATCGCTGAAATGCGCGATTGCGTCCATCGCCTTTTCGAGCGGCACTTCGGTTCTTTCTGATTTTGAAATAAATGCGCACAGGACAGCGCTTTCTTTCGGCTCGGCATTTGCTAAAACAGCGCCGAGCTTCATGGCGAAGCTGCCGTTCATCAGTCTTTCTTTTTCATAACGTTTTTCGCTTTTTAAAGTCGGCGGCGAAATGCGCCCTTCTCTGATCACCCGTTCCGGATCAAGCGTATGCTCCTGGGTTTCTGCAGAGCCGTCCGGATGAACGGGCTGATTGTTTTCAAACGGAAACTTGCGGTCATCGAAAATCCAGACACTCGGATCAATTGTAATCGGGTATGTAACATTGCCTTTTACTTGAATAACGCTCATGTTGAAGCCCCCCTTTACTTAAAGTATAAAAGTTTTCGCATGAATTGTCACTTTGCGTCGCAAACTTAGATGTATACAACGGCAGCGAAGTGAGGATGATCGACATGGTATGCCGGCATTACCAAGAGCTGGACGCATTAGTTCAGGAAGCGAAAAAAAGGACTGAAGAAGGCAAAGTGGCAGACTATATTCCGGCTCTGGCTGAATCCGAACAAGACAGCCTTTCGGTCACGATTTATCATGCGGAAAATACATGTCTGACGGCAGGAGACGCCGACCGGACATTTACGCTGCAGAGCATTTCGAAAGTGCTTTCTCTGGCGCTCGTACTGATGGATTACGGAAAGGAAAAGGTGTTCAGCTGCGTGGGTCAGGAGCCGACCGGCGACCCGTTTAACTCCATGATTAAGCTTGAAACAGTGAATCCGGGCAAGCCTTTAAATCCGATGATTAATGCGGGAGCTCTCATCGTTACGGCTTTAATTAAAGGGCATTCGCCGAAAGACCGCCTGGATTACCTGCTCGGATTCATCAGAAGACTTGCGAACAATCAGGACATTACATATTGCAGACATGTCGCGGAATCGGAATTCAAATCTTCCATGATTAATCGGGCCATGTGTTATTACATGAAGCAGTATGACATTTTTAAAGGCGATGTTGAAGAGGTCATGGATTTGTATACAAAACAGTGCGCGATTAAGATGAGCAGTCTGGATTTAGCCAAAATCGGCTGTGTATTCGCCCTTGACGGGAAGCATCCGGAAACCGGGGAGCAGGTCATTAAAAAAGATGTGGCGAGAATCTGCAAGACGTTTATGGTGACATGCGGCATGTACAATGCGAGCGGGGAATTCGCAATCAAGGTCGGCATTCCCGCTAAAAGCGGCGTTTCGGGAGGAATCATGGGCATTTCGCCGTACAACTTCGGAATCGGTATATTCGGCCCGGCGCTTGATGAAAAAGGCAACAGCATCGCGGGTGTGAAGCTTTTGGAAATCATGTCTGAGAAATACAGGCTGAGTATTTTTTGAAACATTTTTTATCATAACATCTGCTTAAATCCTCTTGCAATTTCATCTGATACCCTTTATGATAAATAGAAGAATTAGGTACTCGCCTGGGGAACGGAGGGATACTTTTGGCTTCAGAGATTATAGTTGACCATCAGCAGAAAGCATTCGAGCTGTTGAAGTTAGATGCTGAGAAGATTTTGAAGCTGATCCGAGTACAAATGGATAACTTAACGATGCCTCAATGTCCTCTGTATGAAGAGGTCTTGGATACTCAGATGTTCGGACTGTCGAGGGAAATCGATTTTGCTGTCCGCCTGGGATTAGTTGACGAAAACGACGGCAAAGAGCTGCTGGACAGACTTGAAAGAGAACTGTCTGCTTTGCATGACGCGTTTACAGGAAAATAAATGATCAAACTCAAACTATTCAACGGTTTGGGTTTTTTTATAACCGTAAACCGTTTTTTTTTGCATCTTCTTTTCGTAAGACGGTCTCTTAATCTGCATTTCATCCGAAAAACTATAAAGAAACTGCGTAAATTGTTTATGAATTATAGTAAAATATAATACGCAATAGGTATTAAACGTAAGCTTTAAGCAGGAAAGAGGATGTTATGTTTAAAAGAATGTTAAAATCTTACGATTATTCATTGATATGCGCTATCATTCTGCTGTGCAGTTTCGGGTTGGTAATGGTATACAGCTCAAGCATGATTACCGCCGTTATGCGTTACGGCGTGAGCAGCGACTATTTCTTTAAACGGCAGCTGTTCGCCGTCATCGCGGGGTTTGTGCTGTTTATTATCGCGGCCGTTTTTCCGTACAAAGTGTTCGCCCATCAAAAGATTCAGAAAATCATACTGCTTGCGTCAGTGGCTGCGCTTTGCGCGCTGTTTGTTTTCGGACATGTTGCCGGAAATGCGCAAAGCTGGTTTAAAATCGGCGGAATGGCCATTCAGCCGGGGGAATTTGTCAAGCTGTCCCTGATACTGTATCTTGCCGCGGTGTACGCAAAGAAACAAAGCTACATCGATCAGCTTTTGACGGGGGTTGCGCCGCCGGTGATCGTCACCGTAGTCATTTGTGCGCTTATCGCTATTCAGCCCGACTTCGGAACGGCGATGATTATCGGTCTGATTGCGTTTTGCGTCATTATGTGTTCGGGATTCAGCGGAAGGACCCTGCTCAGGCTGGTTCTCATGGCGGGAATCGTATTACTCCTTGTCAGCCCGATCATCTATCTGAAATGGGACGATATTTTGACACCCGGGCGTATGAGCCGGTTTGAAAGCCTTGAAAATCCATTTAAATACGCCAGCACATCAGGTCTGCAGATTATAAATTCGTATTATGCGATCGGCTCAGGCGGTTTTTTCGGTCTCGGTCTTGGAGAAAGCATTCAAAAATACGGTTATCTGCCTGAATCACATACAGACTTTATTATGGCGGTTATTTCAGAGGAGCTCGGCATTTTCGGCGTCCTGTTTGTCATTGTGCTGCTGGCTTTTGTCGTGTTAAAAGGTTTTTATATTGCGAGAAAATGTGAAGATCCGTTCGGAAGCCTTTTGGCAATCGGGATATCCAGCATGATTGCGATTCAGACCTTTATCAATCTCGGCGGTGTCAGCGGTTTAATTCCGATCACAGGTGTTCCGCTGCCGTTTATCAGCTACGGGGGATCATCAATGTTTTTGTTATTAACGAGCGCCGGTATATTGGTGAATGTCAGCATGCATGTCAAGTACTCAGAAAAGAAGAAAAAGAGGGAGCCCGTTCCGTCTAAGGGGGTAAAAAGACGGCAGACGGAAAAATCTGTGTATCTCTAAAAAACAAGTGTATACACAGGGCGGATATTCCTTTATTATAAACTACATATTTATTAGGCCAAGGGGGAGAAAAGTTTGTCACAACAATCCATCCAAAAAGTGTTAGTAGCAAACAGGGGAGAAATTGCGATCCGGATTTTCCGGGCGTGCACAGAATTGAACATCAGAACGGTAGCCGTTTATTCAAAAGAAGATTCGGGCTCCTATCATCGCTATAAAGCGGATGAAGCTTATCTTGTGGGCGAAGGCAAAAAACCGATTGACGCGTATCTTGATATTGAAGGGATTATTGAGATCGCAAAAAGAAACGGCGTTGATGCCATTCATCCGGGCTACGGATTTCTCTCTGAAAATATCCAATTTGCGAGACGCTGTGAAGAAGAGGGCATCGTATTTATCGGACCGACGTCAGCGCATTTGGATATGTTCGGAGATAAGGTAAAGGCGAGGGAGCAGGCAGAAAAAGCCGGTATCCCCGTTATTCCGGGGAGTGACGGACCGGCTGAAACAATAAAAGATGTCGAACAATTCGCAAAAGTCCACGGATTTCCGTTTATTATTAAAGCATCGCTCGGAGGCGGAGGCCGCGGAATGAGAATCGTCCGAAGCGAAAGCGAATTGAAAGAATCGTTTGAGCGGGCCAAATCAGAAGCGAAAGCCGCATTCGGAAACGATGAAGTGTATGTTGAAAAACTGATCGAAAATCCTAAGCATATTGAAGTTCAGGTGATCGGAGATAAAGAAGGCAATGTCGTCCATCTGTATGAGCGGGACTGTTCCGTTCAGAGACGCCATCAAAAGGTCATTGAGGTGGCGCCGAGTGTATCTTTGCAGCCTGAATTAAGGGACGAAATCTGCGAAGCGGCTGTGGCGCTTGCGAAAAATGTCGGCTATATCAACGCGGGGACCGTGGAATTTCTCGTAGCGGGCGGTGAATTTTACTTTATTGAAGTGAACCCGCGCGTACAAGTAGAGCATACGATTACGGAAATGATAACGGGGGTTGATATCGTTCAGACGCAGATCCTCGTCGCGCAGGGCCACGGACTGCACAGCCGTGCCGTCAATATCCCAGAGCAGAAAGACATTTTTACAAACGGGTATGCGATACAATCACGTGTGACCACTGAAGATCCGCTGAATGACTTTATGCCTGACACGGGTAAAATTATGGCTTACCGCTCAGGCGGCGGTTTCGGCGTCCGCCTTGATACGGGAAACAGCTTCCAGGGCGCCGTCATCACGCCTTATTATGATTCACTGCTCGTCAAGCTGTCGACATGGGCGCTGACGTTTGAACAGGCATCAGCGAAAATGGTCCGCAACCTGCAGGAATTCAGGATCAGGGGCATTAAGACCAATATTCCGTTTCTTGAAAACGTGGCAAAGCATGAAAAATTCCTGACGGGCCAATACGACACATCGTTTATCGACACAACGCCTGAGCTGTTTGTTTTCCCAAAACAGAAGGACCGCGGAACAAAAATGCTTTCCTATATCGGCAATGTCACGGTGAACGGTTTTCCGGGAATCGGGAAAAAAGAAAAACCTGCATTTGATAAGCCTCAGACCGTTACGTTAGATATCGGGGAAAAGCCGGCAAACGGTACGAAACAGATCCTTGATGAAAGAGGCGCCGAGGGGCTTGCAGACTGGGTGAAAGAGCAAAAATCCGTGCTCCTGACCGATACAACGTTCAGGGATGCCCATCAGTCCCTGCTTGCAACCCGGATCAGATCCAATGATTTGAAAAAAATCGCGAATCCTACGGCTGCCCTGTGGCCTGAACTGTTCAGCCTTGAAATGTGGGGAGGCGCGACATTTGATGTAGCGTACCGTTTCTTAAAAGAAGACCCTTGGAAACGCCTTGAAGATCTTCGCAAGGAAGTGCCGAACACATTGTTCCAGATGCTGCTTCGTTCATCAAATGCCGTCGGTTATACAAACTATCCGGACAATGTCATCCAAAAATTTGTCCGGCAGTCAGCGGAGTCAGGTATTGACGTATTCCGGATCTTTGACAGCCTGAACTGGGTAAAAGGGATGACGCTGGCCATCGATGCCGTCCGTGAAACCGGAAAAGTGGCGGAGGCTGCGATTTGTTACACGGGAGATATTCTTGATAAGACCCGGACGAAATATGATTTGCAATATTATCTTTCTATGGCGAAAGAGCTTGAGGCGTCTGGTGCGCACATTCTCGGCATTAAAGACATGGCCGGTCTTTTGAAACCTCAAGCCGCATACGAACTTGTCTCAGCGCTGAAGGAAACGATTGATATTCCCGTTCATCTTCACACGCATGATACGAGCGGCAATGGCGTCTTTCTCTATGCCAAAGCTGTTGAAGCGGGTGTGGACATCGTGGATGTCGCCGTCAGCTCAATGGCGGGTCTGACTTCACAGCCGAGCGCAAGCGGATTTTATCATGCGCTTGAAGGAAACAGCCGCCGTCCTGAAATGGATGTCCGGCAGGTGGAAAGACTGTCACAATATTGGGAATCCGTCCGTCAGTATTACAGTGAATTTGAAAGCGGGATGAAGTCTCCGCATACTGAGATTTATAATCATGAAATGCCGGGCGGCCAGTACAGCAATCTGCAGCAGCAGGCAAAAGGAGTCGGCCTGGGCGATCGCTGGAATGAGGTGAAAGACATGTACAGCGTCGTCAACCGCATGTTCGGCGACGTCGTGAAAGTAACACCTTCTTCCAAAGTCGTCGGAGATATGGCGCTTTACATGGTGCAAAACAATTTAACAGAACAAGATGTTTATGATAAAGGCGAAACGCTTGATTTTCCGGATTCAGTCGTTGAGCTCTTTAAAGGGCAGATCGGCCAGCCGCACGGCGGATTTCCGGAAAAACTGCAAAAGCTCGTTCTGAAAGGACAGACGCCGATCACGGTAAGACCGGGGGAGCTGCTTGAACCGGTATCTTTGAAAGGCATTAAAGAAGAATGGAAAGAAACGCATCAGATGGAATTGAGTGATCAGGACGCAATCGCGTATGCTCTTTATCCGAAGGTGTTTACTGAATATGTTAAAACGGCTGAACGCTTTGGTGATATTTCCGTATTGGACACACCGACTTTCTTCTACGGCATGACACTCGGTGAAGAAATCGAAGTGGAAATCGAGCGCGGAAAAACGCTGATCGTGAAGCTTGTATCTATCGGTGAACCGCAGCCAGATGCAACACGTGTCGTTTATTTCGAATTGAACGGCCAGCCGCGCGAGGTGGTCATTAAAGATGAAAGCATTAAATCGTCCGTGCAGGAAAAATTAAAAGCAGATCGGACAAACCCAAGCCACATTGCGGCATCTATGCCGGGAACGGTCATTAAATTGTTAACGGAAACCGGGGCAAAGGTGAATAAAGGCGATCATCTGATGATTAATGAAGCGATGAAAATGGAGACGACGGTACAGGCGCCGTTCTCCGGGACGATACAGCAGATTCATGTGAAAAACGGTGAACCGATTCAGACAGGCGATTTACTGATCGAAATTGAAAAAGCGTAAAAAATGAACATAAAAAACCCTGATCCGCCCCGTGTGCGATCAGGGTTTTTATATGTAAAAAGGCCGAAGCTCTGATGCTTCGGCCTTTTCGTGTGCCTCAGATGTTCCGCTGTTTTGATTCATAGCGGAAGCGGGCGATTAATAATAAGAAATAGCATAAGACGCCGAACAGGCCGGCAATAAAGAGCGAATGGGCAAGTGCAAAGCCGGTGGCCATTTCTGAATAAACAACCATGATTCCGGACAGCGCCTGTAATACAACAAAGGCAAGAGCCGCTATCCAGCCCCCGAGAATCTGTTTTTGGTCTTTGTAGGAGCGCACCGCATGCGCAAAAGCGACAAGAATCCATACGAACAGAAGCAGCGCTGCCGTTCTGTGGCCCATCTGCACCCATTCCTGAAAATGGGACGGAAGCCCGTGATTCAGCCTGCTGCAAAGCGGAACGTCAGGGCAGGCAAGGCTTGATTTCGTATGGCGCACATAAGCCCCCGTATAAACGACGATATACGTGTAAATCGAAAGGCCGATCATATGAAACTGCATTTTCCTGCCGATTCTGAGCGGCTTGACGAGCTTTTTGTCTGATTTATCAGCTTCAAATATGAGCAGCGTCAAAATCAGAACAGAAGCGAAAGAAATCAGCGATATGCCGAAATGAAGCGCCATAACGAGCGCATTTGATCCGAAAACAACCGCTAATGCGCCGAGAAGCGCCTGTAAAAATAAAAAGATAATGGACATAATGGCGAGAAAGGTTGTTTCACGGAAAACAGGCGTGACTTTTCTCCATGCCCAAAAAGCCAGACTCAGCACGAGAACGATTGAGACACCGCTTGCGAGTCTGTGGCTCCATTCAATGATAGAAGCGGCGTTAAGCTCCGGGAAAAACCGGCCGTGGCACAGCGGCCACTGCCTTCCGCATCCGAGACCCGATCCTGTTTTTGTGACAAGAGCGCCGCCGATCAGCACGACGAGCATAACGAATGTCGTCAGCACGCCGAGCGCTTTCAAAGCTTTATTCATTTTACATTCACCTTCTTAACAAACTGGACAAAATGATATACGTACCAAGTGTAAGCGAATATGTGTTTTGTGGCAATTCTCAATTCTGTTTGTTCACAAAAATATAATAGAATCAGGACTTCTTAGATAATGGGGTTGATTATTCCAGATGGGTCTGATAGAAATAAAGTAACCGCTTTATTATGAAACCGGCGGATTTGGTAAAATTCATAAAAAGTTCACAAATAAATTCCTGTTTCTCGTTTAATATTTAAGAGGATGTTTTTTTACAGGTCATTATCTTGTATGATAGAGTTGCAGGTCTTAAAAAACCTGCTTTAGGTTTGTAAGGGAGGTTTACGTTATGGCTAATTCCAGAATTTTAAACGATACAGCTATAGACGGACAGATTGAAGAGACGACGGCATGGAAGGATTTCCTTTCGCTTATCAAAATAGGAATCGTCAATTCGAATTTAATTACGACTTTTACCGGCATGTGGCTTGCGTTACATATATCCGGTCTGAGTTTTTTAGGCAATTTAAACACCGTGCTTCTTACATTAATAGGATCTTCTTTGATCATCGCCGGTTCTTGTGCGGTTAACAACTATTACGACCGTGATATTGATCATTTAATGGAACGCACGAAAGTAAGACCGACGGTAACCGGAAAGATTCAGCCGAATCAAGCGCTGTGGTCAGGAATTTTACTCATTGCTTTAGGACTTATCATGCTTTTGATGACCACCGTGATGGCAGCAGTCATCGGTTTTATCGGCGTGTTTACGTACGTTGTTCTTTATACAATGTGGACGAAACGCCGTTATACGATTAATACGGTTGTCGGAAGTGTATCAGGCGCCGTGCCGCCGTTAATCGGCTGGACAGCGGTTGAAGGGCACATCGGTGTTGTCGCGTGGGTTTTATTCATGATTTTATTCATCTGGCAGATTCCGCACTTTTTAGCGCTTGCGATTAAAAAGACGGAAGATTACAGAGCAGCGAATATTCCGATGCTTCCGGTAGTGCACGGCTTTGAAGTGACGAAAAGACAGATTATCGTCTGGGTCGCATGCCTGCTGCCGCTTCCGTTTTTCCTCGGCAGTCTCGGTCTTCCGATCGTTATTCTCGGCACTTTGCTTAATGTTGGATGGCTTGTTCTCGGACTGATGGGATTCCGCATGAAAAACATCATGAAGTGGGCAACTCTTATGTTTGTCTATTCGCTTAACTACATGACCATTTATTTTGTAGCGATGGTGGTCTTCACGCTGTTTTAATTGAATAATGAGCTTGTTTGATCGCCAAAACAAACAATGACAACTAGTAAACGCCGCCTTGACCTTTTGTTTAATCAGGCGGCTTTGCTTTTATACATAGATGGAATTTTAAGTAAAAAATCTCATATTTTAAGAAATGAGGAAATGAAGTATTTCGGCTGGAAGCAGATTTACTGCTTGTGCATCTCGTACTGATTCAAAAAAGGGGTTGGGTGAAATGTTAAAGCGTTGGCGTCTTTTATCATTATTAGCCTTAGTGCCGCTTTTATTGAGCGGCTGTGGAAAACCGTTTCTGTCCACACTCAAGCCTGCCGGCGAAGTGGCTGATAAACAATATGATCTGACGGTGCTCAGCACACTTATCATGGTTGTGGTCGTTGCGGTCGTAGCAGTTATTTTCTTTTACGTCATTGTGAGATTCAGACGGTCGCGTATAGGGGAAGACACGATACCGAAACAGGTGGAGGGGAACCGTTTTTTAGAGATCACCTGGACCGTTATTCCGATCCTGCTTCTGATTATTCTTGTCATTCCGGTTGTCATCGATACATTGGCACTGGCGGATACGTCGCCGATGGATAAGAAAAACCGTAAAGCAGAGGATGCGCTCGTGATTAATGTAAGGGCGAATTTATACTGGTGGGAATTCGAGTATCCTGATTACGGGTTTGTGACAAGTCAGGAGCTGATCGTTCCCACAGATGAACGCGTCTATTTCAAGCTGAAGTCCTCAGATGTGAAACACTCTTTCTGGATTCCGTCAGCGGGGGGGAAAATCGATACGAATACGGATAATGACAATACTTTCTTTCTGACCTTCGATTCTAAACGCAGCAAAGAAGCGGGAGAATATTTCTTCGGGAAATGCGCAGAGCTGTGCGGGCCTTCACATGCGCTGATGGATTTCAAAGTGAAACCGCTGCCGTCAAAAGAATTTAAACAATGGACGAAAGCGATGAAAAATTATAAGCATACAACAGATTCCGGTTTAGCCGCGCAAGGAGAAGAGCTGTTTAAGGAAAAAAACTGCCTGAGCTGTCATGCGGTTGAGCCCAATGATAAACGGGCTGAAGCGGCAAGAACGGCTCCGAACCTCGCTACATTCGGTGAACGGGTCAAAGTGGCCGGCATTAAGGATGCGAATAAAGAGAATATAAAAGCCTGGCTGAAAAATCCGGACAGCATTAAACCGGGCAATAAAATGACAGGCACTTATCCGAAGCTCTCGGACACTGAAACGGATGCGCTGTATGAATATTTAAAAGGGCTGAAAGCGGAGAACAAGTGAGGACAGGGAGATATCAGGGGGGAGGTCGCAAATGATGAATACGCTTACAGGACAGCAAAGAAAAAGCTCTTTGCTTTGGGATTATTTGACGACGGTTGACCATAAGAAAATCGCGATTTTATATATGATCGCCGGGGGATTTTTCTTCGTCGTCGGCGGACTTGAGGCCATGCTTATCAGGATTCAGCTCTTGAGGCCGGGGAACGATTTTATGGGTGCTCAGCAGTTTAATGAAATTATGACGATGCACGGCACGACAATGATCTTCCTGGCGGCGATGCCGCTGTTATTCGGGCTGATGAACGCGGTTGTGCCGCTTCAGATCGGGGCGCGTGACGTATCATTCCCATTTCTGAATGCGCTCGGATTTTGGCTGTTTTTCTTCGGAGGCATCTTTTTGAATCTGAGCTGGTTTTTAGGGGGCGCTCCTGATGCAGGCTGGACGTCGTACGCGTCGCTTGCGCTGAATTCGAAAGGGCACGGCATAGACTTTTTCGTGCTCGGTCTGCAAATATCAGGCTTAGGGACGCTCATTGCGGGAATCAATTTTCTCGCCACAATTATTAATATGAGGGCGCCGGGTTTGACGTATATGAGACTGCCGCTGTTTACGTGGACGACATTTGTGGCGTCGGCACTCATTTTATTCGCATTCCCTCCGCTCACCGTCGGTTTGGCGCTGATGATGCTGGATCGTTTGTTCGGAACGAATTTCTTTAATCCTGAATTGGGCGGCAATACGATAATCTGGGAGCATCTGTTTTGGATTTTCGGGCATCCGGAAGTATACATTTTAATTCTTCCCGCCTTTGGGATTTTTTCAGAAATCATTCCCGTATTTGCGAGGAAACGTCTGTTCGGTTATTCGTCTATGGTCTTTGCGATCGTGCTGATCGGCTTTCTCGGGTTCATGGTATGGGTTCACCACATGTTTACGACGGGACTCGGACCGATCGCTAATGCGATATTTGCGGTTGCGACGATGGCGATCGCGGTGCCTACCGGCATTAAAATTTTCAACTGGCTTTTGACCATCTGGGGAGGAAACGTCAAATTCACGACGCCTATGCTGTATGCCGTCGCCTTTATTCCCTCTTTCGTACTCGGAGGAGTCACGGGTGTCATGCTGGCGGCCGCAGCGGCAGATTATCAGTTCCACGATACGTATTTTGTCGTAGCGCATTTCCACTACGTCATTATCGGCGGCGTTGTGTTCGGCATCCTGGCGGGCGTGCATTTCTGGTGGCCGAAAATGTTCGGGAAGGTGCTTCATGAAACGATGGGGAAAATTTCGTTCGTCTTATTTTTTATCGGGTTTCATCTTACCTTCTTCATTCAGCATTTTCTCGGCTTGATGGGAATGCCGCGGCGCGTTTACACATATCTGCCCGGCCAGGGGCTTGATACCGGCAACCTGATCAGTTCAATCGGCGCGTTTTTCATGGCGGGCGCGGCTGCTTTACTCGTCGTCAATATTATTTATACCTCAATAAAGGGGAAATACGTCGGGAACGACCCGTGGCTGGACGGTCGTACGCTTGAATGGGCGGTCTCTTCGCCGCCGCCGGAATATAATTTTAAACAGCTTCCGTTTGTCCGGGGACTTGACCCGCTGTGGATTGAAAAGCAGGCCGGAAATGAAGGGATGGCGCCTGCAGAGCCTGTAGAGGACATTCATATGCCGAACGGCTCCATCATGCCGTTTATCATATCTTTCGGGCTGTTTGTCGCAGCGTTCGGGTTTTTATACCACTCCGATTATTCATGGGGGCTTCCGGTTATCTTCATAGGGCTCGGCATCACATTCTTTACCATGCTGCTTCGCTCTGTGGTCGATGATTACGGCTATCATATTCACAAAGAAGATCTGCCGAATGATGATAAAGGGGTGAAGGCGTAATGCAGCTGCAGGAAAAAATGACGGCTGAAACCTTTCCGGCTTCTCCTGAAAAAGCAACGCTGGAGGGGAAAAATAAGTTTTTGGGATTTTGGCTGTTTCTCGGCGGCGAAACAGTTCTGTTCGCTTCGCTATTTGCGACATTCCTTGCTTTACGGGAATCTAAAGCCGGAGGGCCGTCAACGGCTGAGATGTTTGAGCTGCCGATCGTGTTTATCGCGACGATGCTTCTTTTGACGAGCAGCTTAACGAGTGTGTATGCGATGTATCATATGAAAAATTTCTCCTTTAAAAAAATGCAGGTGTGGCTTCTGGTTACCGTATTATTGGGAGCGGGATTTTTAGGGGTTGAAATCTATGAATTTATGCATTACACTCACGAATTCGGCTTTACCATTACAAGCTCTGCGCTCGGCTCAGCGTTTTACACGCTCGTCGGCACACACGGAGCACACGTGGCGTTCGGGCTGTTGTGGATCAGCGCGCTCATGATCCGGAATGCGAAAAGAGGGCTCAGCCTTTATAATGCGCCGAAATATTATGTGGCCAGCTTATATTGGCATTTTATCGATGTCGTGTGGGTCTTTATCTTTACCGTTGTATATTTGATGGGGATGGTGGGATAACGATGGACGATAACAAAAACAGAGGGACTGTCAGTACGGATCTCGAATATCGGAGAAGGAAAAATGCCGAGGAAATGAAATATCAGGTCATATCCTTCGGCTTGATGATCGGCCTTACGCTTGTCGCGTTTTTGACGGTGGCTGCAGACGGCATTGCCGGATGGTTTACGATGCCGTTTCTGATCCTGCTTGCGGTCATTCAGGTCATCTTTCAGCTGTTTTACTTTATGCATATGAGCCAGAAGGGGCATGAAGCGCCGTCATTATTTCTGTATTCGGGAATATTTGTCGCGTTTATCACCGTGCTTGCATTTGTCACGATTATTTGGTGGTAATCGGGGCGGCGGGGAGTGAGAGATTTGATTAATTTGGAAATGTTCGGGTTTCGCGCAATGTGGAGCCCGTATCTGTTTTGTATAACTGCCGTGATAACAGGTGTTTACTTTTACTGGTGCAGCCGGCATAAAGGACGTGTGGCCGTTAAGGAGAAGGTGCTGTTTGTGCTTTCCGCGCTATTTTTTTACGCGGCTGCGGGAAGTCCGGTTGATTTATTGGGCCATGTGATGTTCAGCGCCCATATGGCGCAGATGGCGGTTCTGTTTTTAGTCGTACCGCCGCTGTTGATCTCCGGAATTCCCGGCTGGGCATGGAAAAAACTGATCTTCCGTCCTGTCGTAAAGCCGCTGTTTTCGTTTTTTTCAATGCCGCTTATCGCTTTAGTGCTGTTTAACGGTATTTTTTCGCTGTATCACATCCCGTTTATATTTGATTTCGTCAAAACAGATTCGCTGTATCACACGCTGATGAACGGACTCATCTTTGTAACGGCGTTTTTTATGTGGTGGCCGCTTGTGCATAGGGTGGACGGTCTGCCCCGTCTCAGCGGTTTAATGAAGCTGGGGTATATTATGGCAGACGGGATTTTGTTAACGCCGGCCTGCGCGCTCATTATGTTCAGCGGGGCGCCCATGTATGCCACGTATACAGATCCGGCGGCTTGGGCCGAAGCAATGAAGCTTTGCGTTCCTTTAGATTTGCTGGAGGAGATCCCTTTATCCGGACCGGAGATGTTTAACACGCTGCCTCCTCTGGAAGATCAGCAGCTTGGGGCAGTACTGATGAAAATCATTCAAGAGGCGGTCTACGGAATATATTTGGCTGTCATCTTTTTTCAATGGGTCAGAACGGAACGGGAAAAAGATACGCTGTCAGAGCCGCCGTATATCGAGCATACCGTCTCATAAAAAAAGTACAGCAGAATATGCTGTACTTTTTTATTACATTTGCACTGTTTTTAATGACTCTTCCAATTCAAGCAGTAAAGCTTTGCTTTCAGCGACGACATGTTCCGGAAATTCTTCAGCGCTGCCGTATTCTACGCCGTGCGGATAATAATGCTTTCCTAAAAGAGGGGCCTTCAGCTGAATCACGGCCCGTCTGCCGCCGACATCGCCCTCTTTTGCCGTTCCTTGAATCCGCAGATAAAATGTCCCCTCAGGTACTGAAAACTTTTTGTCGTAAGTCACTCTTTCATAATCCCATTGTCCAGCCAGAATGAGCCCTTTACCTTCCATCAGATCATTCAAGCGGCTGAGCTCCGCTGTTACCCCTTCAAGACCGCTGTTTTCAAACTTCAAACCTTCCCCCTCCTTTTAAAAATGCCCTTTCCTGACAATCATAGTATGAAAGCGTTACACTTTCAATGATTCATACGGTGAAAGTATGCAAAAAGAAAAATTTGACGACAATAGTAGCAGAAAAAAGGAGGAATTCCGCAATGACAAAGATCAATAAGCTCATGACGTCAGACTTGCAATATTGTACAGTATTAGATAATGTATATGAAGCTGCGGTGAAGATGAAAGACGCGGATGTCGGCGCCATTCCGATAGTGGATGAAGACGGCGCCACACTTGTCGGGATCGTGACAGACAGAGATCTCGTATTACGGGGAATTGCTTCAAAAAAGCCGAACTCTCAAAAAATAACCGACGCAATGACAGAGCGGGTTATCAGTGCAGAAGAAGACGCCTCTGTGGAGGAGGTTCTCCATTTGATGGCTGAACATCAGCTCAGAAGAATTCCCGTCACAAGGGATAAAAAACTGGTCGGCATTGTTACGCTCGGCGATCTTTCGTTGGCCGAGCAATCAAATGAGCAAGCGGGCCGGGCGCTGTCTGACATTTCTGAAGACGGAGGTCCGGAGGGGTTTATCCATTAAACATAAATCACGGACGATGCAAATAGGCTGTACTGTATAAGAGTAAACAATAACAGAACGGTTTGATGATATGGGGGTGAGAGGTTGAAAAATATCGCAAGGGCTCTCTTTATCCTTTTGCTTATTTACGGAGCGTATGTTCTGTTTATACAATATGGATCGGCTCCTCAGAAAAAGACCAATCAGGAGGAGCCTCAGGTTTCCAATGAAGAAGAGAGCGGAAAACGGCTGAAAATGCCGTCATCCGGACTGCTTTCTCTCATGGGGAAATCTGCCGCCGATGTGAAAAAGAAACTTGGGGAACCGTCTCGGAAAGATCCTTCTGCCTACGATTACGAGTGGTGGGTGTACAACCAGGGGAAAGACCAATACGTACAAGTCGGTATTTTGAATGATAAAGCCGTGACTTTATACGCTTCGGGAAGCGGCATCAACGCAAAACCGTTTAAGATCGGCGAATCGACGGGCGAAGTTTTTAAAACGACGCAGGTTTCTCCTTTTGTCAATGTGACTGACAAGGGAAACACGTATCGGTTTGAGTTTTCCGAAGAAGATATCAATACCCGTCCCACCGTCAAGATAGGCGGAATGTATGTTCAGCTGTACATGGACAAATTTGACGGGAATCTGTCAAGCATCAGGGCTTTTGATGCGGAAACGCTTGTGAAACAAAGGCCGTATGAGGTCATGTACAGAGGAAAGCTGACAGAACCCGAGCCAGTTTCTGATAAAAAATGGAACGACATTGAACGAGCGAGTGAACAGCAGATTCTCGACATTACAAATGTCATCCGCGTGAAACACGGACTGGCAAGGCTGAAATGGGACGAAGGCGCCGCGAAAGTGGCATTCGGCCACAGCAAGGACATGAAGGATAACAAGTATTTCTCTCACGTCTCAAAGAAATACGGGACTCTGAAGGACCGCTTGGAAAAAGGCGATGTGAAATACCGGGAGGCCGGTGAAAATATTGCCTACAACTATGTGGACGGTCCTGCAGCCGTGGAGGGCTGGCTGAACAGCGAAGGCCACAGGAAGGCGCTGTTAAGCCCGGATTATACGCACCTCGGTGTCGGCGTGGACCGGAAGTATTATACGCAAAACTTCATTAAGCCTTGGCAGTAAAAAACCGCAGAGGGGCGCGTCCCCCGCGGTTTTTTTATGTTTTTTCACGAGCGGCGCTCCTGCTGAAAAAATATACCTGCTTTTTTTCGCAATTTAGGCGAACATTAAGGCGCATGAACCGATACATTATAGCAGGCAAAACTTTTCGGAGGGGGTGAGAATTGTGGCGAATCAGCAATCACGGCAATCAATCGATGATTTTAAACAATTCGTAAAAAAGCATCCCAAACTGATCCAAAATGTTCGCAAGGAACAAAGAAGCTGGCAGGAAGTCTATGAAAACTGGGTGCTCCTAGGCGAGGATGATCCGATGTGGGACCCTTTTAAAGACGAGGCCGTTCAGCCTTCTTCCGACGCGGAAACCAAACAGGAACCAGCTGAAAAGAATGATTTCGTTTCAAAAATGGTCACTGCCGTCAAAAAGATGGATATCAACCAAATGAATGAGCAGATCAATAAAATGAGCCAGTCCATTTCATCATTGCAAAGTCTTTTAAGCCAATTTTCGGGGAGCAGCACGAAGCAGCCCCGGCAAGGCTCCGGACAACATCCTTTTTCATTCAGAAAGGATTAAAGAAGGGGATCGTGTATGCGAAAAGAGGTTCAGGAATTCATATCCGCAGATGAGGAACGGAAACGGTTTATACGGCAGCGTCCCGTCTGGTACCGCAGACTTGCGAGAAAACCGGACGATCTCAATTCCTTTCAGCTTGACATGATGAATTTTTATGAAAAGACGATACCGCATCGGGTAAGTCAATTCTCAAACGGGATTCAAATGGCGCAGATGATGATGCAGATGGTACACGCCATGCGTTCGCAGGATTAAAAAGCGTTTAAACGCCGCATTTTCCAATTGGGTGGTTTCATGGTAAACTAGCAACTGGAGGTGCGTATTTATGTATGCAACAATTGAGTCCGTCAAGCTTCAAAGTGAAGCGGAGCAGCTTGCCGGCATGATTCTGCAGTCTGAGACGGCTGAAAATTACCGCGATTGTTACAAGCGTCTCCGTGAAGATGAAGAGGCAGGGCGGATCATTCGTTCTTTTATGAGCGTTAAAGAGCAGTATGAGGATGTGCAGCGCTTTGGCAAATACCATCCTGATTATAGAGAGATTTCCCGCAAAATGAGAGAAATGAAGCGGGAGCTCGATTTAAACGATAAGGTGGCCGAATTTAAAAAAGCGGAGACTGAGCTTCAGTCGCTGCTTGACGAGATCAGCATTGAACTCGGAACGGCCGTCTCGGAGCATGTAAAAGTGCCGACGGGGAATCCTTATTTTGACGGCCTGTCATCCTGCGGCGGCGGCTGCGGTTCCGGCGGCGGCTGCGGATGCAAAGTTTCCTGACGAGACGGCCGTCTCGTCTTTTACATAAAATGAACAGAAAGTCAGGCGGGTGATCATGATGGAAAATAAGCGCCAAGGCATAATCGTATATCTGCATTCCTTAAAACACAGCAAAATGCTGAGAAAATTCGGCAATGTTCATTATGTTTCCAAGCGGCTGAAATACGTTGTGCTGTATTGCGATATGGACCTGATCGAAAAAACAATGGAAAAGATTTCTTCTTATTCTTATGTGAAGAAGGTAGAGCCTTCTTATAAACCTTTTTTAAAGCTGGAATTTGAATCAAAGCTTGATAAAGCGAAAGAGTACGATTATAAAGTCGGTATATAAAAAAATCCCCGCAGATACCTGCGGGGTCCTTCTATTCCTTAACAAGTTAAGGAGAAGGAAAAGGGAGAGGAGAAACCGGAGGAAGAACTTATGGGGAAACGTAAGTCTTCTCCGCGGTTGGCAACAACATCATTCTTTGATGCTGTTACACGTAGTCTTGACAGGAATGTGAATATGTATACACGTTTTTCACGTTCATTGTTTGAAAGAATGCTTTATGATAAGATAGGGATTGTTTTTATACATAACGGCTCAGCCGATGAGAAACATCAAAGTTTTCAGAAAAAGTGGTGTGAATAATGAGAGTAATTTCCGGTTCAAGAAAAGGACGAGCCTTAAAGGCGGTGCCGGGCACATCAACAAGGCCGACGACGGATAAAGTAAAAGAGTCTATTTTTAATATGATCGGCCCGTATTTTGACGGAGGAACGGGGCTGGATTTGTTTGCGGGGAGCGGCGGTCTCGGGATTGAAGCGCTGTCGCGCGGATTTGACCGCTGTATCTTTGTGGACCGTGATTTCAAAGCCATCCAAACGGTAAAAGCAAATATCAAAGCGCTCGATCTGCTGGCTTCAGCGGAAGTATACCGCAATGATGCAGAGCGGGCCCTCTATGCCGCGGCGAAACGGGAAAAAGGTTTTGACGGAATTTTCTTAGATCCTCCGTATAAGGAACAAAAGCTGAAAGCGCTTATCGAAATGATTGATGAGCAGAACATGCTGAATGAAGACGGTTTTGTCGTAGCCGAGCATGATAAAGCCGTTGTGCTTCCGGAAGCCGTCGGCGCGCTTTCTGTAACAAGAAGGGAAATCTACGGGCTTACAGGAGTGACGATATACCGAAATAGGGGGTAATGATGTGGCAAGTATAGCTGTATGTCCCGGAAGTTTTGATCCCGTCACCTACGGACATCTGGACATTATCAGACGGGGGGCAAACGTGTTTGAGCATGTGTACGTATGCGTGCTCAATAATTCTTCTAAGCAGCCGCTGTTTACAGTCGAGGAACGCTGTGAGCTGTTAAGAGAAGTGACAAAAGACATTCCGAATATTACGGTCGAGACGTCACAGGGACTGTTAATCGACTATGCGAAAAAAAAGCAGGCGAAAGCGATTATCAGAGGGCTCAGAGCCGTTTCTGACTTCGAATATGAGATGCAGGGGACTTCCGTCAACCGCGTGCTTGACGAATCAATAGAAACTTTTTTTATGATGACGAACAATCAGTACTCTTTTTTAAGTTCAAGCATCGTAAAAGAAGTCGCAAAATATAACGGGCCTGTTTCAGAGTTTGTTCCTCCGGAAGTTGAACAGGCGCTGAAGCAGAAATTTAAAGGATGAGAAGCGCTGATCGGCGTCTCATCCTTTTTTTGTCCGTGCTGACAGCCTGTAACAATAAATCAATGCGTATACGGCGAGAGCTGTCAGCGTGATGGCGGGCCCGGTTTCAACAAGTGTATTCCATCCGCTGACGGCAGCAGATCCCGCGTCCTGATCGCGGAAAGGGAGGAATACGGACTGGTAAGGTTCGTCCAATGCAAGGTAAAGCGGCTTCCACAGTAAGAGAATAAAGAGTGCGGCATAAATGCCCTGAAGGATACGCGCCGCGAAAAACGGTTTAAAGCGGATATCTGTTTCCGATAAAATGCCGGCTACCTGGGCCTGTACGGAAAGGCCGCTGAACCCGAGAATAAAACTCACAATCATGGCTTTCGGCAGCAAGGCGGCATCAGCTTCACTGACCAGCTTGCTCCCAAGTGTAATTTCAAACATTCCGCTGATAAGAGGGATGTCCAGATTTGCCGGAAGATGAAAAAGGGAAAGCAGCGCGTTTGTAAATACAGAAAGCACATCCATGACTTGTACGATTGATAATAACCGGCTGAAAACCGAAAACAATATAATAAAACCGCCCACCATCAGCAAGGTTTGTACAGAAGAGGTGACGGCGTCGCCCAAAATTTTTCCGAGCGGCCGCTTTTCCGAAAGCCGCGCCTTGTGGAGGGCCAGAAATGCTTCCTTCAGAGAAGGGAGAGCGATCGTCTTTTTACCGGTATACGCCGCTTCTTCTTTCCGTCCGTATGAACGCATCGTCAGGCCGACGGCGATGTTTCCGAGATAGTGAGCCGATGCCAGCAGAATGCCGAGAGACGCGTTATGAAAAAAGCCGACCGCCACAGCAGCGAATATAAATAACGGATTGGATGAATTGGTAAAAGAGACGAGGCGTTCAGCCTCTACTCTGGAGATTTGTTTATCCTGGCGCAGCCGTGCAGTCAGCTTCGCGCCGGCCGGATTGCCTGAAGCCATGCCCATAGCCAGTACAAATCCGCCGACCCCCGGCACTCTGAAAATGGGACGCATAAAGGGTTCGAGTAAAAGGCCGACAAATTTGACAATGCCGAATCCGATTAAAAGCTCAGATAGAATAAAAAACGGAAGCAATGAAGGAAAAACGACCTCCCACCACATGGAAAGACCGGTTTTGGAGGCTTCGAATGAGGCCTGAGGGTGTGAAATAACCGTCGCCGTCAAAAAAATGAAAAACAATGAAATCAAAAATGTATGAAACTTAGACAAATTCATTCTTACCTCCCCGATGCTAAAATTGCACACTGACATTTATATCATGATAAAATATAGAACAGACCTTAAAGGCGGCCGGGCAAGTACCTATTTGTCATCCTGTACTAATATACGAGCATAGGGGTTCAATTTAGACCATAGAATTCATGTATAGGATGTCTATTAGGGGGTTCGTCGCGTTGGCCAAACCTACAATCGGGTTAGCGTTAGGTTCGGGAGGGGCAAGAGGCATCGCTCATCTCGGAGTGTTATCCAGTTTACATAAGCATCAGATTCCAATTGATATGATTGCCGGCAGCAGCATGGGAGCATTAGTCGGAAGCTTTTATGCGGCCGGGCATGACGTGGCTACGATGAAAAAAGTCGCCAAAGCATTTAAGCGGCGGCTGTACGCGGATTATACGATGCCGAGGCTCGGATTTTTAAAAGGAGACCGCATCAGGCAGCTTGTTCATGCCTATACGTACGGCAAGCCGATAGAAGAACTGCGGATCCCGCTCGGCATCGTGGCCTGCGACCTTCAGACCGGCGAAAAACTCGTTTTTACGAAAGGTTCAGTGTCCGAAGCCGTCCGCGCGAGCATCAGCATACCGGGCGTTTTCGTCCCGCAAAAAATGAACGGACGTATGTTAGTCGACGGCGCGGTGGTTGACAGAATCCCGGTTTCCGCCGTAAAAGATATGGGTGCTGATATCGTCATCGCCTCTGACGTATCCCGGGTGAAAAAAACGGAAAAAGCGGCACATATTTTTGATGTAATCATGCAAAGTATGGATATACTGCAAAATGAATTGGTCCGTCACCAGACCATTGCCGCAGACGTCATGATCCGCCCTTCTCTTGAATCATTCAGCTCAAGTTCTTTTGCCAACATTGATCATATGATCACAGCGGGCGAAGAAGCCGCAGACCGGATGATCGGCCGGATTAAACAAGAAATAGAGAACTGGGAGGGCTAACTCATATGAAAGCAAAACATTTTCGCTGGGTGTTTATCATCCTGATCTTATTAATTGCTGTTACATTTATTAAGCTTCCGTATTACATTACACAGCCGGGAGAAGCATCAGAGCTGAGACCGCTGATTAAGGTGGACGGAGGCTATCCTGAAAAAGGAAGCCTTTCCTTGATGACTGTCAAAGTAGGCCCCGCCAATCCGTATACATATCTTTGGGCGAAAGTGCATCCTTACGATGAAATCGTCCCTGATGAAAGCATAAAAGAAGAGGGCGAATCGGACTCGGATTATATGAAGCGCCAGCTGCAAATGATGAAAAGCTCCCAAGAAAACGCGGTCATTGCCGCTTATCAAAAAGCCGGGAAACAGGTGAAATATTCATTTAACGGGATTTTCGCCAGCTCAGTCGTCTCTGACATGCCGGCAAAAGGAAAAATAGAGGTCGGTGATAAAATCATCAGCGCGGACGGGAAAACATATGAATCCGCTGAAAAGCTGATTGATTATATCAGCAGCAAAAAAGCGGGGGAAAAAGTAACGTTTCACGTTGAACGGGACACGAAAGAAAAGACCGTTGACATTGTGCTGAAATCATTCCCGGAAGACCCGAAAAGAGCGGGAATCGGCGTCGCGTTATATACGGACCGGAACGTGAAAGTAAAGCCGGATCTTCATTTCAGCATTGAAAACATCGGCGGGCCTTCTGCGGGTCTCATGATGTCTTTAGAAATTTACAACCAGCTGACAAAACCTGACGAAACAAAAGGCTATAATATAGCCGGAACGGGGACAATCGACGTGGACGGCAAGGTCGGACCGATCGGCGGAATCGATCAGAAAGTCGTCGCCGCAGACAAAGCGGGAAAAGATATTTTCTTTGCGCCGAATCAAAACGGAGCTGAAAATTCTGATTACAAAAATGCGCTAAAAACGGCGAAAGCAATCAAGTCCGATATGAAGATCGTCCCTGTCGACACCATGCAGGACGCACTTGACTATTTGGATCAGCTGAAAGTAAAAAGCACCTGATACAGGCAGGTGCTTTTTTTACGCATTCAAAAAACGCTGTTCGTCTTCATCATAGCGGATCGGCGCTTGTGAAAATTCCTGTTTCTCAAACAATGTGCGTTCAGGTTCTTTTATCGGCAGGCTGTAAACCCGTCCCGCCAGTATGTCCAGATCCAGAGCGGGATGAGAGAAAGAAGAGAGCTTGCTGACGAGAGGTGCGGTAAGCTCTTTTTTCTTTGCCGACAGGTACGCCTGTCCTTTTTTCGTCATTCCGAGAAGACGGATATAAGGAGCGCTTGAAGGCTGTAAAAGCCGATGCATGTCTTCCTTTTTCGTCCGTGTCAGAATGTGCGTGTTCATCCGCTGCAGCCTCGTCCACGTGTATCGTTTTGTTTTCAATCGTTCCATCATTTCGCGATAGGATCGGGCTTGTCTGATGGTGCGCAAAATTCTGTGCTCAAGGCCTTCTTCCACTTCGTAGATTCGGCTCAATTCTTCAGCGGACAGAGTGCTGACGCTGTATTTTACATATGAAAAATAGTCTTCCGTGCTGTGCCATATCCCGTATGCATTTCTGTATGCCTCCAGCTCACGCGCAGACGCTTCCGGGAGAAAGCTCCTTGCGGCCGCCGTTCCTTTTTCTATCAGCGCTTTCCGGATGCTTGTTGCGCTGGCTATCCGGCTGTTATCTCCGGGAAGCTCGTCGTCATGATACTGGGAAGCGATTCTGGCTGTCGTATAAGGCTTCATAGCGGAACCGAAGGCGTGTATCGCTCTAACGTAGTGAAAACCGAGAATATTGTTCGGCTTGGACAAATCGAGCATGTCCCGCCCTTTGAATATGTGTGAAAAAGCTTTTGAGGCGGCGGCCGGATAGCTGAGACCCTTTTTCATCTCCTCTTTCAGAATCTGGCTGCAGTCATCTTCCTTTCGGCTGAACGCTTCAGACGCTTCAATAAAGGGTTCGATCCGCCCGTTTTCGCTGCCGAAAAACAAGCTGCTGCATCCTAAATGATGAAGAAGCGAAACGCTGCCGCGCGCGAATAATTCCGCTTTTTGTACGGCATATATATAAGGGAGCTCAATGACGATATCTACGCCGTTTTCCAGCGCCATTTTTGTCCGGGCCCACTTTGAGACGGCGGCCGGTTCCCCGCGCTGCAAAAAAGGGCCGCTCATCACCGCCGCCGCGACGCTGCTGTCCGTTTTGATTTTTGCTTGTTCCGCATGATAGCGGTGTCCGTTATGAAAGGGATTATATTCAACAACCAGGCCGACTGCTTTCATATTTGTCCCGCCTTTCTTGCTATGTTTTGCTTCGTGTGGTACATTTGCAAATGAAGTGCATATTTTAGTCCGTTTCGTTTAGTGTATGCATAGCCTATCCGGCTGTCAACGATTGCATGACGGCGGCATTATGCTGTAAAGAAAAAATATTGACAAAAACATTCTGAAAAGCTATAATCATGTTTGTTGCTTTCCTGAGGTGATACAAATGAAATGGACGATTTATCAGCTTCATCAAATGGCGAAAAAGAGCTTTGAATTTGATGAAACAGTTGAGTTAAATGAGCTGACAAAATTGAATTCTGACATCCGCCGCATTTCTCCCGTCCGGGTGAAGGGCCGCGCGGAGATTGAATCCAAGCAAGTTTCGTTTGACTTTACGATTTCAGGCGAAATGGTTTTGCCGTGCTCAAGAACTTTAGTTGATGTGCCGTATCCATTTACAATCGCGACAAAAGAACTGTTTAGATTTCATAAGTCGGATGATATAGAAGATGAGGACGTTCATATTGCTGAAGACGATATCGTTGACTTAACTCCGATCGTAAAAGAAGAGATTCTTTTAGAAATTCCTATGCAAGTCTTTTGTGAAACTGAACAAAAAGAAGGAGCCGCTCCCCAAGTGGGGAAGGATTGGCAAGTGATTTCTGAGGAAGACAAGAAAAATCAAATCGACCCCAGACTTGCGGATCTGAAAAAGCTCTTAACACAAGATGATGAATCTTAACTCTTTAAGGAGGTGGGAATAATGGCTGTACCTTTTAGAAGAACTTCTAAAATGAAAAAAAGATTGCGCCGTACACATTTCAAACTAAATGTACCTGGTATGACAGAATGCCCGTCATGCGGAGAGATGAAATTGTCTCACCGTGTATGTAAAGCATGCGGATCATACAACGGCAAAGACATAAATGTTAAAAGCAATTAATGTATGAAGAAAAGCGCGGGAATCTCGGTTCCTGCGCTTTTCTTTTTTTTTTGCCCCTCCGGCCTGCTTCCGCCGAAAAAATTGTGAGCGCCAGTAGTCTATCTAATCTATCAGCGGCATATGTATGAGGTAAATGAGCAAATATGGAGGGAGATACGATTGACGATAACGAGACAAGACGCGTGGACGCAAGATGAAGATTTGCTGCTGGCCGAAGTGGTGCTCAGGCATATTCGGGAAGGCGGGACCCAGCTTTCCGCTTTTGAAGAAGTCGGCAGAGCGCTGACGAGAACGGCTGCCGCCTGCGGGTTCAGATGGAATTCTTATGTCAGAAAACAATATCAGTCAGGGATAGAACTGGCGAAAAAACAGCGGAAGGAATTAAGAAAGCAGATCGGGGTGCATTCCGCCAATCTGCCGGGAACCGTCAAACAGCCTCCGATCCGCAGGGCGGAAGGAGAAAAAGAGCTGTCCATTGATGATGTCATTTTGTTTCTTCAGCAATTTAAAGAGTCGCCGGCCGCAGCGGATGTTCGTCATGAAAAAGAAAAACTCACAGAACAGCTGACCGCGCTGCAAAAAGAAGTCGAGGATCTGCGTGAGGAAAATGAAAGCTTGAGAAACAAGCTGGAGATGACGGAAGAAGATTATAAAGCGTTAATTGACATTATGGACAGAGCGAGAAGGATGGTCAATTCAAAAGAAGACGACAGGAAATCGGCGCAGAGCCTGTAAAATGAACCGGCCTGAGGGCGGCGGCCCGGCCGGTTTTTTATTATGCCGTTTCTCCGGATGTCATTTCACCGTCCATATCGGGGTGCCAGATGTAAGGATTTTCTCCTTTATCACGCGCCATATCATATTTAACGGGCTCAAAATTCATCTTATCCCAGAATTCTGCTGATTTCATGCGTGAATTTGTCCTGATCGGCATTCTGAAGGATTTTGCAAAATCAACAAGCGCTTTTCCGTATCCGTTGTTTTGATAGCCCGGAAGAACCTCAAGCTTCCAAAGTTCCAAAAAGTCCTGACGCTGATCAAAATACGGATTCGCACCTCCGTTTACCTGATATAAACTCATTCTCGCCACTAGTTTATCCCCGAAGTAAATCCCGTAAAAAGGCGAGGTGCTGTCATTTTCAATGATATTATCCTGAAGATCTTCAAGCATCGACAGCTCCTGCATTCCGTATTCCTTAAACCTTTTAAATTCTTCGAGTGTCTTAAAGTTGATGAGCAGGCGCTCTATTTTCAACACAAACTCCCCCTTTGTTGTGTTCTACCATTATTGTAAACGCTTTAATTGAAAATTCCAACTATAATATGCTTGCCTGTCTTTTTGCTCAAAACGAAATTGAAGTAATTTGCGGCGGCTTCTGCTATGATAATATGGAAAAATGCAGATATAGGGTGTGACAGTGTGAAAATCGGAATTATCGGCGGCGGAGCGGTAGGTCTTTTATGTGCTTACTACTTATCGTCCCGCCATCAGGTAACGGTCATTACGCGGCGGACGGAACAGGCTGATGCGATTAACTCAGGCGGTATCCGGCTTTTGAAAGACGGAATAGAATGTACGGCGGCATGCAGAGCGCAAACCGGCCTCACTTCCGGATTCGACCTCTTAATCGCAGCCGTTAAACAGCACCAGCTCAGTGCTGTGCTGCGGGATCTTGAGACGATAAAAGGGACGAATGTGCTGTTTTTGCAAAACGGCATGGGACACATACACGACATTAGAGATTGGCATACGGATCATTCGCTTTATGCCGGCACAGTTGAGCACGGAGCAAAAAAGATATCGGATCATGCCGTTGAACATACGGGAGCGGGAGCCGTAAGATGGAGTGTATTCAGCGCATCCCGGCCGGAAACGCTCAAAAGCATCTTTTCCGGCATGCACCGGGATTTTCCCGTATATGATGAAAACGACTGGTATCGGCTGTTAACGGGAAAACTGATCATCAATGTATGCATCAACCCGTTAACTGCATTGCTGCGCGTGAAAAACGGAGAGCTGTTAAGAAATGACGCTTACAAAAAATATATGAGAAACGTGTTTGAAGAAGCGGAGACAATACTTGGCCTCGCCGATAGAGAAAAAGCGTGGAACAAGGTTTGCGAAGTTTGCAGACTGACGGAAAAAAATCATTCTTCCATGCTCGTCGATATCATGGCAGGCAGGCGGACAGAGGCCGATGCGATTATCGGCTATCTTGTAAAAGAAGCGGAAAGCCGAGGATTGCCGGCCGTTCATCTCACGTTTTTACACCGCAGCATAAAAGCGTTAGAAAGAAACTGAAACAAAGTCTTTTGAGGTTTTCCGGTAACATGCTATACTCATTTCGGAAACCTAACTATTTATTGGAGAAAGGAAGTTCCAGACAGATGCAGCTAACTGAACTTTCCATCAAAAGTCAAAATAAGTTTGTGCAGCACTATATAGATGGAGAAAACATGTCTTCATTTTTTGATTATGATATTCATTCAGAGGACGTATGGCAAAAGAGGCTTCATGACTTGTCTTTGCGGCCGTTTGCCAGAGAGGAATTAGCCGATTATTTATCCTCCTATCACGAAAAATTTCACTCTGCCGCCATGCAGGCCTCCATCGAAAAACTGAGAGATCCAAAAAGCGCAGCGGTTGTAGGCGGCCAGCAGGCCGGTCTTTTAACGGGGCCTCTTTACACCATACATAAAATTATCTCCATTATCGTACTTGCCAGACAGCAGGAAGAGGCGTTACAGATTCCTGTTGTTCCGATTTTCTGGGTGGCGGGTGAAGATCACGATCTGGAAGAAATCAATTTTGTGCATACGTCAACAGAGAATAAAGGTCCGGTGAAACAGAAACTGCCGCAGTCGTACTGGAAAAAAACATCGGCGGCTAAAACCGAGCTAGATCAGCAAAAATGCGCGGCTTGGATTGATGAAGTGTTCGCTGCTTTTGAGGAAACGGATCACACAAACACACTCCTTCAAAACGTGAAGCGATGTTTACGCTCATCAGAGACATTCACGGACTTTTTTGAGCTGTTGATCGCCGACTTGTTTCAAGAAGAAGGCCTTATTCTGATGAATTCGGGAGATCCGGGGATTAAAAAGCTGGAAACGAGTATGTTTCAGCAGATTTTAAAACACAATCATGAGCTTGCCAAAGCCGTGTCAGACCAGCAGCGTCTTATGCGGGAAGCCGGTTATCACCCGATTATTGAAACGGACAAAGATCAGGCCAATCTGTTTTACGAACACGAGGGAGAGCGTTTCTTAATTGAAAAAGAAAACGGCGTTTTTGTCATTAAGGAGCTTGACCTGAAGTGGACGAACGACGAGCTTCATACTCATATGGAAGAAAAACCGGAATGTTTCAGCAATAACGTTGTGACAAGGCCGCTTATGCAGGAGTTTCTCATTCCGACTCTGGCGTTTATCGCGGGGCCGGGAGAAATCAATTATTGGGGTGAGCTGAAGCAGGCTTTCTCATTAATGGGCTTTCGCATGACGCCGGTAGTGCCGAGACTGAACATTACGATTCTTGAGCGCCATATTGAAAAGAAGCTTTCAGAACGGAATATCCCGCTTCAGGAAGCGATTGAACACGGCACCGGACACCTGAAAGACACTTATTTTGAAGAGCAGATTCCGGAAGAGTTTTCTTCTGTAATGGAACAGGCGAAGTCTCAGATTGAAGCTGTCCATAAACGCGCAAGGGACGAAGCGCTGAAGGTCGATTCAAGCCTTGAGCCGCTCTTACAGAAGAATGCCGCCTTCATTCAAGATCAGCTCTTCTTTTTAGAACGGACGGTAACGAAAAGAATTGAAGAAAAAGAAGGCTTTGTGCTGCGTGACTATGAAAGAATCCAAAACAGCATCAGACCGCTCGGCGCTCCGCAGGAACGGATTTGGAATGTGATGTATTATCTGAACCGCTACGGTCCAAAATTCTTCACAACCTTCAAACATCTGCCATTTTCTTTTCAAAACCAACATCAGATTGTCAAACTTTGAAATAAAGTTTTAAAGAACCCTGAATAGTTCAGGGTTTTTTTTTATGTGTAAACAGTGTAAAATGAGGTTGTGGAGAGAAGTGGCGGATAGTGGTGAGTTTAGGAGGGAAAGTGGGGGTCCTTATCATGTTTATGGGTGAATACCGGCATACTGTTGATGCAAAGGGCCGCATGATCGTACCCGCAAAATTCAGAGAAGGCCTCGGTGAGCAGTTCGTGCTGACCAGAGGACTGGACCAATGCCTTTTCGGCTATCCGATGAATGAATGGAAGCTGATTGAAGAAAAGCTGAAGGCTCTGCCGCTCACCAAAAAAGACGCCCGCGCATTTACCCGATTCTTTTTTTCCGGTGCGACCGAATGCGAACTGGACAAGCAGGGAAGGGTTAATATTGCGTCATCTCTTCTGAATTACGCAAAACTGGAAAAAGAATGTGTTGTCATCGGGGTTTCCAATCGAATTGAATTGTGGAGTAAGGTAATATGGGAACAATACACAGAAGAGCAAGAAGATTCATTCGCTGAAATTGCTGAAAACATGATTGGATTTGATATATAATGGATCTTCGTGCATCACAACAACAACTGACAATTCAATTCATTCCTGATAAAGGTGGGACCGACACAAATGTTTCAGCATAAGACAGTACTTCTTCGTGAAACCGTCGACGGTTTGAATATCAAACCGGACGGAACCTATGTGGACTGCACCCTTGGCGGCGCCGGGCACAGTACATATTTATTGCAGCAATTATCGGAAAAAGGACGCTTGATCGCCTTTGACCAAGATGACACGGCACTTGAAAACGCAAAGAAAACATTGTCCGAATACAAAGGACAGCTCATTCTGGTAAAAAGCAACTTTCGTTATTTAAAAGAGTGTTTACATGAACACGGCATTACGAGTGTCGACGGAATTTTATTTGATTTAGGAGTATCCTCTCCGCAGCTTGATACACCGGAACGGGGATTCAGTTATCATCATGACGCACCGCTGGACATGAGGATGGACCAGTCGGCCGCCCTTACGGCGAAAGAAGTCGTAAATGAATGGCGGTATGAGGACCTTGTGAGGATTTTCTTTAAATACGGAGAAGAAAAATTCAGCAAGCAGATCGCCCGGAAAATTGAAGAGGCAAGAGAAAAATCGCCTATTCAAACAACCGGCCAACTGGTCGATCTAATAAAGGACGCGATACCGGCTCCGGCAAGAAGAAGCGGAGGTCATCCGGCCAAACGTGTATTCCAAGCCATTCGAATCGCCGTAAACGACGAGCTTCAAGTATTTGAAGAGGCCCTCTTGCAAGCGATAGAGGTGCTGAAGCCGGGCGGAAGGGTGTCTGTGATCACTTTTCACTCGCTGGAAGACAGAATGTGCAAGACGACATTCAAGGAAAAATCATCACTTCCCGAACTGCCTCCGGGTCTTCCCGTGATACCGGAAGAATTTGAACCGGAATTAAAACTGATTACGAGAAAGCCCATAACGGCATCAAAAGAGGAGCTTGAAGAAAATAACCGCGCCCGGTCAGCGAAGCTCCGCATTGCGGAGAAACGAAAATAACGGGCAGCAAATGACAACATTAAAGGAGGTCATCAGCCTATGAGCAACTTAGCTTACCAGCAGGAAAAACAACAACGGCCAGTGATAAGTCCCGAAAAAAAGGTGATTGTCAAAAAGAGGGCTTCCATTACACTAGGGGAAAAGGTGCTGCTCGTCCTGTTTGCCATTGCCGTTCTCTCCACATCAATGTTTATCGTATCAAAGGCATACGCGGCGTACCAATCCAATATTGAGGTGCAAAAACTGGAGGAGAAAGTATCTGAGAAGAATAAGCAGATCGGTGATCTCGAAAAGACGGCTGCTGACTTAAGCCAGCCGCAGCGCCTGATGGATATCGCTAAAAAGCACGGTTTGAATCTGAAAGATAAAAAAGTGAAAAACATACAGGAATGATAACCCATGCCGAAAAAAAATAAGTTTATGAACAGAGGAGCAGCGATACTCAGTATTTGTTTCGCTCTCTTTTTCTTTGTCATTCTCGGGAGAATGGCGTACATTCAATTAACCGGTAAAGCAAACGGTGTAGAACTTGCAACAAAAGCGACCGAGCAGCACGAAAAAAAGCGGATGATAGAAGCGAGCCGCGGCTCTATTCTTGACCGGAACGGCAAAGTGCTTGCAGAGGACACGGCGACATATAAGCTCATTGCCGTACTTGATAAAAAAATGACGAGTGATCCGAAGCATCCTCAGCATGTCAAAGACAAAGAGAAAACGGCGGAAAAACTGGCGACCGTTATCAATCTTGATAAAAGCAAGATTCTGGACATCTTAAACAGGGATGGCGCGAAGCAGGTGGAATTCGGTTCAGCCGGCCGCGATATCTCTTATGCGAAAAAACAAAAGATCGAAAAAATGAATCTTCCGGGTATTTCTTTCTTAAGAGATACGAAGCGCTACTATCCGAACGGCATATTTTTGTCAAATGTTCTCGGCTATGCCGATGTGAATGAAAAAACAAACGAGATACAAGGCTCTTTAGGGCTTGAAAAAATACTGAATAACTATCTGACGGAACGTGACGGGTCCGTCACTTACGAAAGTGATAAATCCGGCTGGAAACTTCCGAACAGCAAAGAAAAAATCACCGCACCTAAAAACGGTGACAATGTATATTTAACCATTGATCAGAAAATTCAAACCTTTCTAGAAGACAGCATGACGAAAGTAGCGGAAAAATATAAACCGAAAAAAATTATGGCGGCTGTCGTAGAACCGAAAACAGGCAAAGTGCTTGCGATGGGGCAGCGTCCGAGTTTTGACCCGAATATCAGAAACGTCACCAATTATTACAACGACTTAGTGTCGTACGCGTATGAACCGGGATCGACGATGAAGATCTTTACGCTTGCCGCGGCGATTCAGGAAAATGTGTTTTCCGCAAACGAGAAATATAAATCAGGAACATATAAAGTGGGAGGCGGACCTGTTAAAGATTGGAACGATGGCGCCGGATGGGGTATGACAAGCTTCCATGACGGCCTCATGAGGTCATCGAATGTTGCTTTCGCCAAACTGGCCAATGAAAAACTGGGGTTTGACCGGTTTAATGAGTACCTGCACAAATTCGGGCTCTATCAAAAAACAGGGATTGATCTGCCCGGTGAAGTATCAAGTAAAATTAACTACAAATATGATTTTGACAAAGCGTCTACGGCTTACGGCCAAGCATCGGCGATAACACCGATCCAGCAGCTTCAGGCCGTCACGGCGATTGCCAATAACGGCAAAATGATGAAACCTTACGTCATTGATCATATTGTCGACCCCGATACGAAAAAAGTCGTCAAGCAGACAAAACCGGAGCAAGTTGGCACGCCGATTTCAGCCGATACGGCGAAAAAAGTCCGGAACCTGCTCGGAGAAGTCGTGACGTCAGACATCGGAACGGGAAAACCTTATAAAATTGAAGGTTTTGACGTCGCGGGTAAAACGGGAACCGCACAAATCGCCGGGACAGGCGGATATTTAAGGGGAACGAGCAACTATGTGTTTTCATTCATGGGCATGGCGCCGAAAAATGATCCTAAGCTCGTCATCTATGTAGCCGTGCAGCAGCCGCAGTTAAAAGCGGGTCAAAGCAGCTCTGATCCTGTCGCGGAAATCTTTAACCCGACGATGAAAAACAGCCTCCACTACATGAATATCGAACCGACGGAAAAAACAGATTCCGGCCAGGAAGAAACGAAAAGCCAAAAGATGCCTGACCTGACAGATAAGACGGTCACGGGCGCTGAGAAGGAAGCGAAAAATGAACACCTCACACCGATTGTCATCGGCAGCGATGTTGCTGTAAAAGAGCAGTATCCGACAGCCGGAGAAGATGTGATCACCAATCAGAAAATCTTCTTAAAAACAGACGGAAAGATGACGATGCCGGATATGTCCGGATGGTCGAGACGGGAAGTGCTTCAATTCAGCAAAGTATCAGGCATTCACATCGATGTGAGCGGTGAAGGTTACGCTTCAAGCCAAAGTGTGAAAAAAGGCAAAGAACTGAAAGAAAATACCGTGATTAAGGTGAAATTTAAAAATCCTGATTAACGGGACAGAGAAGTCCGCGGATGCCCGCGGGCTTCTTTTTTATGCGCTGCCGTTCTATGTGTCCAAGCTGAGGCATAAATTGAAACAAGCCTAAATAAGGAGTGGACGGTCCCTTGCGCGTTTCAAATGTAACGGTTCGAAAACGTTTATTACTGGTTTTGCTTTTTGGCGTAATCATTTTTTTGATCATTGACAGCAGATTAGGCTATGTCCAATTTGTGATGGGAGAAAAGCTGACTTCACTGGCTAAGGATTCCTGGAGCCGGAATTTGCCGTTTGAGCCTGAGCGGGGAGAGATCCTTGACCGAAACGGCGTGAAGCTGGCTACGAATAAAAGCGCGCCGACCGTCTTTGTCGTACCGCGCCAGATTCAAAATCCCATAAAAACGGGCAAGCTTCTCGCGTCAGTTTTAAATATGTCGGAAGAGAAGGTCTACAAACACATTACTAAGAAAACCTCCATAGAAAAAATCTCACCCGAGGGGCGGAAAATTTCCAATAAAAAAGCGAAAGAAATCAAAGCGCTCGACTTAAAAGGGGTTTATGTGGCTGAAGACAGCATCCGCCATTATCCGTACGGAAGCTTTTTGTCTCATGTTCTCGGTTTTGCCGGTATTGATAACCAGGGCCTTCTCGGATTGGAGGCTTATTATGATGATGACTTAAAAGGTGTAAAGGGATCAGTGAAATTTTATACGGATGCCAAGGGGAAGAAAATGCCTGATGAAGCGGATGATTACACCCCTCCGAAAGACGGACTTGATATGAAATTGACGATTGACGCCAAGGTTCAGACGATTATAGAAAGAGAGCTCGATAATGCTGCGGCGAAATATAATCCCGACGGAATGATTGCGGTCGCAATGAATCCGAAAAACGGGGAAGTGCTCGGTATGTCAAGCCGTCCTGATTTTGATCCGGCTGACTATCAATCCGTAGATCCGTCCGTTTACAACCGGAACCTGCCGGTATGGAGCACATATGAACCGGGTTCGACCTTTAAGATTATTACGCTTGCGGCCGCTCTCCAAGAGCAAAAAGTAAACTTGCAAAGAGACCACTTTTATGACAAAGGATTTGCCGAGGTTGACGGCGCCCGCCTCCGATGCTGGAAAAAGGGCGGCCACGGTTCGCAATCTTATCTTGAAGTCGTTCAAAATTCCTGCAACCCTGGGTTTGTACAGCTGGGGGAACGGCTCGGAAAACAAAAGCTGTTTCAATATATTAAGGACTTCGGCTTTGGAAAGAAAACAGGCATTGATCTGCAAGGGGAAGGAACGGGGATCTTATTCCCGCTTGACAGAGTCGGCCCGGTCGAACAGGCGACAACCGCTTTCGGACAAGGGGTTTCCGTCACGCCGATTCAGCAGGTGGCAGCCGTTTCCGCAGCAATAAACGGCGGAACGCTTTATACTCCGTTTATCGCCAAAGAGTGGGTTGATCCCGTTACGAAAAAAACCGTTAAGAAACAATCGCCGATTGCGAAAAGGCAAGTTATTTCCCAGGAAACGTCAAAGCAGATCAGATATGCTTTAGAAAGCGTCGTCGCTCAGGGAACGGGGCGGAATGCCTTTGTGGAAGGATATCGCGTCGGCGGAAAAACAGGTACCGCACAAAAGGTCAAAGACGGCAAATATCTCGAAAACAACCATATCGTCTCCTTTATCGGTTTTGCGCCGGCTGATGACCCGAGCCTTGTCGTGTATGTCGCGGTTGATAATCCGAAAGGCACGATTCAATTCGGGGGAACCGTCGCCGCGCCGATTGTCGGAAATATGATGAGAGACAGTCTGCCGGAGCTCGGCGTGAAACCGCGAAAAAATCAAATCGAGAAAAAATATCAATGGAACGACACAAAAACAATAGAGGTTCCGAATGTTGTAGGGATGTCTGTCTCTGATCTTGAGTCGCTGCTTGTCAATTTGAATATTGACTCCTCAGGAAAAGGAAGCAAAATTGTGAAACAATCACCTGCAGCCGGAACGAAAGTAAAAGAAGGCTCAAAGATCCGTGTTTACTTGAGTGAAGAATGAGTCTTTTTGAGGCAGCCGATTGTTTTCGGCTGCCTTTTATCATAAAGAGAAAAAAAGAAGATAACTTTTAAGATTAACTGGATGTATCCTTTTATTTACGCTAAAATATGAACTGTATGTTTAAAAGCCATTCTGACTTTTATAAACGGTTATCATGATAAAAGAATGAATAGAATTTCTGAGAGGTTTGATACAATGAAACTTACAAAGCTGCTTACATATTTAATGGCCGAACCTGTTCAAAATGACTTTCATGACCCTGACATAACTTCAATTGAGATGGACTCCAGGGAAGTGAGAAAAGGGAGTCTTTTTGTGTGTATAAAAGGGTATACGGTAGACGGACATGATTTCGCTCAAAAAGCCGCAGAAAACGGCGCAGCGGCCATCGTTGCCGAGAAAGAGCTTGACGTCGATGTCCCTGTCATTATCGTCCGCCGGTCACAGCGGGCGCTCAGCGTTCTTTCTGACGCGTTTTACGGGCAGCCGACAAAGCAGCTTCAGCTTATCGGCATCACCGGCACAAACGGCAAAACATCAACGACGCACATGGTTGATGAGATTTTCAAAAAAGCGGGAAGACAGACCGGTTTAATCGGAACGATGTACATTAAAATCGGGGATGAGACATTCCCGGTCAAAAATACAACGCCCGAAAGCGTCACACTGCAAAAAACGTTCAAGAAAATGAATGATGAGCATGTTGACACAGCTATTATGGAAGTGTCTTCGCACGCTCTGTCACTCGGCAGGGTTCACGGCTGCGATTATGATATCGCCGTATTCACGAACCTGACGCAGGACCATTTAGACTATCACAAGACGATGGAAGACTACAGACAGGCTAAAAGCCTCCTGTTTTCCCAGCTGGGCGGCTCCTTTAACCATGAAAAGCCAAAGCGGGCAGTTTTAAACGCAGATGACAAAGCCAGTGCTTACTTTGAAAAAGTGACGGCGGCGCACATCCTTACATACGGAATCGAGAACGATGCCGATGTCATGGCGAAACAAATCGAGATCTCTGCGCAAGGCACAAGTTTTGAACTCGTTACGCCAAAAGGAACAAAGCAGATCACGGTTTCACTCGTCGGCCGCTTCAACGTGTATAACGTACTGGCTGCAGCGGCGACAGCGATCGCAGCGGGTCTGCCGTTTGATACGATCACAAGCGCTCTTGAAGAGCTGCAAGGTGTCAGAGGCCGGTTTGAACTGGTGAATCATAATCAGCCGTTTCCTGTGATCGTCGATTACGCGCACACGCCTGACAGTCTGGAAAACGTTCTGAATACATGCAAAGACATGACAGAGGGCAAGCTTTTCGTCGTCGTCGGCTGCGGCGGAGACCGGGATAAAACGAAACGCCCGAAAATGGCGGAAATTGCGGTGCGGATTGCCGACGAACCGATTTTCACTTCAGATAACCCGAGAAGCGAAGACCCGCTGGCCATATTAAGAGATATGGAAAGAGGGGTAGAAGGCACCTACTATCACAGTATCGCAAACCGCGAGCAGGCTATCTTTTTTGCCATTGCCAACGCGAAAAAGGGAGATGTGGTTCTGATTGCCGGGAAAGGGCATGAAACCTATCAGCAGATCGGCAATGAAACATTCGACTTTGATGACGCCGAAGTAGCGGGAAGAGCTATTGTTGAGCTGAATAAAAAGTAAAACAGGAAAGAGTGTTAGAATGAGGGAAATGAAAAGAATTACGGGGACACAATGTGAATATGATAAATACGTATGTCGTTTGAACGAAACGGGAGGAGAAAAGAGCAATGCTTGAGCAAGTGATTTTATTTACAATAATAATGGGATTTTTAATCAGTGTTCTGATATCTCCGATTCTTATCCCGTTTTTAAGACGTTTAAAATTCGGCCAAAGTATCAGGGAAGAGGGGCCGAAATCACATATGAAAAAATCAGGGACGCCGACGATGGGCGGGGTCATGATTATCGTATCCATCGCCATTACGGCGATTGTCATGACGCAGAAATTTTCGCATCTGAGCGCGGAAATGTTTCTTCTGCTGTTTGTTACGATCGGATACGGCCTGCTCGGCTTTCTGGATGACTATATTAAAGTAGTAATGAAACGGAATCTCGGATTGACGTCGAAGCAGAAATTGATCGGCCAGATCATTATTGCCATTGTATTTTACGGAGTATATCATTATTGCCATTTTTCAACCGGCATCAGGGTGCCGGGCACACATCTGTCAATCGATCTCGGCTGGGGATACTTTATCCTCGTTCTCTTTATGCTTGTCGGAGGTTCAAATGCCGTCAACCTGACAGACGGTCTGGACGGTCTCTTGTCCGGTACCGCGGCTATCGCATTCGGCGCTTTCGCCATCCTTGCGTGGAACCAGTCACAATATGACGTTGCGATTTTCTCGGTTGCCGTTGTCGGCGCCGTTCTCGGTTTTCTTGTATTCAACGCCCATCCCGCCAAAGTATTTATGGGGGATACCGGTTCGCTTGCGCTCGGAGGAGCGATCGTGACCGTTGCCATTCTGACGAAGCTTGAAATTCTGCTCGTCATTATCGGCGGAGTTTTTGTTATTGAGACCTTATCTGTTATCTTACAAGTCATCAGCTTTAAAACGACAGGAAAACGAATCTTTAAGATGAGTCCGCTTCACCACCATTACGAATTGGTCGGATGGTCTGAATGGAGAGTTGTCGTCACATTCTGGACTGCGGGACTGCTGCTTGCCGTTTTAGGAATTTACATCGAGGTGTGGTTATAAGTGGAAAACGAACTTTTTTTGCAAAAACAAAACTTTCTGGTCCTCGGACTGGCGAAAAGCGGATATGCGGCTGCGTCGATTCTTCATGAAAAAGGCATTAACGTCGTCGTGAATGATCAAAAAGCCTTTGAAGAGAACGAACCTGCCAAAAGGCTTTCAGAAAGAGGAATCGAGGTCATCTGCGGTGAGCATCCGACGTCACTTTTTGATCAGCACCACATTACCATTCTGATCAAAAACCCCGGAATCCCGTATGAAAATATCATGGTGGAGGAAGCGCAAAGAAGAGGCATCCCGGTCTGGACGGAAATTGAGCTTGCGTATTATATCACCAATGCAAAATTCATCGGCATTACAGGTTCAAACGGGAAAACAACAACGACGACCCTGATTTATGAAATGCTGAAAGCTGACTCGATAAAGGCGCTGATCGCAGGGAATATCGGCACTGTCGCCAGTGAAGTGGCTTATCATGCTGACGGTGATGAATGGATCGTCACAGAGCTTTCTTCGTTCCAGCTTATGGGGACTCATGCGTTCAGACCTGAAATCGGCCTGATTTTAAATGTGTTCGACGCTCATTTGGATTACCATCACAGCCGTGAAAACTATGAAAAAGCCAAGCAGAACGTGTATCTTCATCAGCTTGAGAGTGATACGGCCATCGTGAATCAAAGCGATGAAACAGTCGTTCGGCTTGCCGAAAGCGGAAAAGCCGGCACCGTTCCGTTTTCAGTTCACCAGGAACTGTCAAGCGGCGCATTTATTAAAGACGGAATGCTGATGTTCGGCGATGAAGCGATTCTGCCTGTTGATGACATCGTGCTGCCGGGCGCGCACAATTTAGAAAATATATTGGCCGCTGTAGCCGCGGCAAAAACGGCGGGCGCGTCTAATAAAGCGATTCAGAAGGTGCTGACAAGCTTTACCGGTGTCAAACACCGTCTGCAGTATGTAACAGCAATCCGGAATCGTAAATTTTATAATGACAGCAAAGCGACGAATATTTTGGCCACAAGCAAAGCGCTCTCCGCGTTCAAAGCACCGGTTATTCTGCTTGCAGGCGGACTGGACCGCGGCAACGGTTTTGACGATCTGAAACCGTATATGGACAATGTCAAAGCGGTCCTGACGTTCGGACAGACAGCGCCGAAGATAGAAAAACTGGGCAATGAGCTGGGAATACAACATGTCAAACGTGTCGATAATGTTGAACAAGCAGTATCTGCGGCGTTTGCGCTCTCAAATGAAGGAGACGTCATCCTCTTGTCACCCGCGTGTGCAAGCTGGGATCAGTTCAAAACATTTGAAGAACGCGGTGACATGTTTATAGATGCCGTGCATATGCTTAAGTAAGGGCTTGTCTCTGTTCATCGGCAGCCCTAAATGACTTATGCTTGGGGTGTCGATTGCTTTGACTACTAAAAAAACAGCGCCTGATTTGTTATTAGTTATTATTACGTTATTGCTTTTAACAATAGGATTAATTATGGTCTACAGTGCAAGTGCGGTATGGGCGGATTATAAATTTGACGACTCGTTTTTCTTCGCAAAACGGCAGCTGCTGTTTGCGGGGATCGGCGTCATTGCCATGTTTTTCATTATGAATGTGGATTATTGGACATGGCGCACATGGTCGAAGCTGCTTCTGATCATTTGTTTTTTTCTGCTTGTGCTTGTGCTGATTCCGGGAGTCGGAATGGTGCGGAACGGTTCAAGAAGCTGGATCGGAGTGGGAGCGTTCAGCATTCAGCCTTCGGAGTTTATGAAACTCGCGATGATTGCGTTTCTGGCTAAATTTCTTTCTGAAAAACAGAAGAATATTACGTCATTCAGACGCGGATTCGTTCCCGCGCTCGGAATCGTGTTTTCTGCATTTATTATTATTATGTGCCAGCCGGACCTGGGAACGGGGACGGTAATGGTGGGCACGTGCATCGTGATGATTTTTGTATCCGGTGCGCGAATCGCTCATTTCGCGTTTCTCGGACTCATCGGTTTAAGCGGATTTGCGGCGCTTGTTCTGTCCGCTCCTTATCGGATTAAACGGATTACCTCTTACTTAAACCCGTGGGAGGACCCGCTTGGAAGCGGATTTCAGATCATTCAGTCGCTCTATGCCGTAGGTCCGGGCGGACTGTTCGGGATGGGGCTCGGCCAAAGCCGGCAAAAGTTTTTTTACCTGCCGGAGCCGCAAACCGATTTCATTTTTGCTATTTTATCTGAGGAACTCGGCTTTATCGGCGGTTCGCTCATATTGCTGCTGTTCAGTATTTTATTATGGCGGGGCGTCAGGATTGCCCTCGGCGCGCCGGATTTATACGGAAGCTTTGTCGCCATCGGTATTATTTCTATGATAGCTATTCAAGTCATGATTAATATCGGCGTTGTGACGGGGCTGATCCCGGTAACAGGAATTACGCTGCCGTTTTTAAGCTACGGAGGCTCATCACTGACGCTGATGCTCGCAGCGGTCGGCGTGCTTTTAAATGTCAGCCGGTACTCGAGGTATTGATCTGTATCTTGCCTCATCACTCATGATCTATTCGTTATCTATAAAAAAACAGACAACATCAATAACCCTGTCCTAAAAAACAGGGTTATCGCTATGTGATTAAGGGGGACATACGAATGCGTATTGCAGTAAGCGGAGGCGGAACCGGAGGACATATTTATCCGGCTTTGGCCTTTATTAAAGAAGTTCAGCGCCGGCATCCGGATGTGGAATTTTTGTATATCGGAACAGAGAACGGTCTTGAGAAAAAAATTGTTGAACGGGAAAATATCCCGTTCCGCGCCATTGAAATTACAGGTTTCAAACGAAAACTTTCTTTTGAAAATGTAAAAACCGTCATGCGTTTCTTAAAAGGCGTGAAGAAAAGCAAATCATATTTAAAAGAGTTTAAACCGGATGCCGTTATCGGTACAGGCGGCTATGTATGCGGTCCGGTTGTATACGCGGCCGCAAAAATGGGAATTCCGACGATCATTCATGAGCAAAACAGCCTTCCAGGCATCACAAATAAGTTTCTCTCGAAATATGTTAATAAGGTGGCAATTTGCTTTGAAGAGGCAAAATCGCATTTTCCTGCTGAAAAAGTTGTGTTTACGGGAAACCCGAGAGCCTCTGAAGTCGTCTCAATTAAGACAGGCCGCTCATTAACTGAGTTCGGGCTGAAAGACAATCAAAAAACGGTGCTCATTTTCGGCGGAAGCAGAGGCGCGGCTCCCATTAACCGTGCCGTTATAGATATGCAGGAAGAATTGAAAACGAGACCTTACCAAGTGCTTTATATTACCGGGGAAGTGCATTATGAGAAGGTAACGGCTGAGCTGAAAGGCGGAAAAGCCGCTGATAATATGGTGACAAAACCGTTTTTGCACCAAATGCCGGAGTACTTACAATCAATTGATGTCATTGTGGCAAGAGCCGGAGCGACGACGATTGCGGAGATCACCGCTCTCGGCATTCCGAGCGTGCTTATTCCGAGCCCGTATGTGACAGCCAATCACCAGGAAGTCAATGCGAAGGCGCTCAGCCAGCATGACGCTGCAATCGTACTGAAGGAAACCGAGCTCAGCGGAGAAAAACTGATCGCTGCGCTGGACAAAATCGTCATGAATGAAGAAACCTTAAAAGACATGAGTGAGCGGACAAAATCACTCGGTGTTCCGGATGCGGCAGCCAGACTGTACAGTATCATGGAAGACATAAAAAAATAGAGCAAATGGAATGCGGAGGTTTATGATGGAGAACGTAATTCAGGAATTAAGAGACCGCGAAGTCGGCAAAGTGCTGGAACAAGAACCGCTCGCGAACCATACAACGATGAAAATCGGCGGTCCGGCGGACATTTTAATCATCCCCAACCGTGTGGAAGCGGTCAAAGATATTATGGATATTGTGAAGAAACATGATCTGCCATGGACGGTTATCGGCCGCGGTTCAAATCTGCTCGTGCTTGATGAAGGCATAAGAGGAGTTGTCATCAAACTGGGCGCAGGTCTGGATCATTTGGAGATTGACGGTGATCAGGTGACGGTCGGAGGCGGCTATTCGGTCGTCCGGCTTGCGACTTCCATGAGTAAAAAAGGAATGTCCGGTCTCGAATTTGCAGCGGGCATCCCCGGATCAATCGGCGGGGCCGTCTATATGAATGCCGGGGCGCACGGATCTGATATGAGTGAGATTCTTGTGAAAGCCCGTATCTTATTTGAAGACGGCACAATCGAATGGCTGACAAACGAAGAGATGGATTTCAGCTACAGAACGTCTGTTTTGCAGAAAAAACGCCCCGGCGTCTGTCTCGAGGCAGTTCTTCAGCTTGAGCAAAAGGAACGGGAAGCCATTACGGCGCAAATGCAGCAGAACAAAGATTACAGAAAAAATACGCAGCCGTATTCAAGCCCATGCGCCGGAAGCATATTCAGAAATCCGCTGCCGAATCATGCCGGAAACCTCGTTGAAAAAGCGGGATTAAAAGGACATCAGATCGGCGGAGCGAAAGTATCCGAAATGCACGGGAATTTTATCGTCAATGCCGGCGGAGCGACTGCCAAGGACGTTCTTGACCTGATTGAGTATGTGAAAAAGACAATCCGTGAGCAGTATGATGTTGACATGCATACAGAAGTTGAAATCATCGGAGGGAATCGTTAAAAGGTTCTCTGATTTCCATGAGCTCATGTGATATACTTTTAACAAATGTCAAACGGCATCACAGCATGCCGTTTGTTTTTCAATCAGACGAATGTCAAGCTGTTTCATTCTTAGTGAGGTGGACAGGCAGTGAACCCAAATCATGAAAGAGAAAAAATCGTAAATATTGAAGAGCGGATTCCGAAAATCAAAGAGCAGCGGAAACAAAAAGCAAACCGCCGGCTGATTTCATTCATTGTGCTCTTTTTTATGATGGTGCTGATCATCGTGTACTTGCAGATGCCGATCAGCAAGGTGTCTTCTGTCACCGTTTCCGGAAACGAAAACGTGTCTGTAAAAGAGATCAACGCGCTTTCTGATATACATAACGGACAAACCGAGTTCTGGAGTCTGAACAAGAAAAAAACAGAAGAAAAGATTGAGCAGAATAAACTGGTGAAAAAGGCGGATCTTTCAAAAGTATTTCCTAATAAAGTCAGCATTCACATTGAAGAATACAAGACGATCGCGTATCTGCAGCGGAATGATGTGTATTATGAAGTGCTGGAGAACGGCACCGTGCTGCCGAACGAAGTCACGCCGGATGACGCGGGCCCGATTTTGGTTGACTGGACAAACGCGAAAAAGCGGGTCAAAATGGCGGAGCAGCTTGATAAGCTTTCCGGTTCGCTAAAGCAGTCGATTTCTGAAATCTATTATACACCGGTAAAAATGGATCAGGACCGGATCAAGCTGTATATGAACGACGGGTATGTAGTTACCGCTTCTATTAAAACATTTGCCGACCGGATGAAGACCTATCCTTCTATCGTTTCCCAGCTGGACGGCGGGAAAAAGGGGATTATCCACTTAGAAGTCGCTACGTATTTTGAAGAATTTAACAAAGGTAAATCCGGCAAGAAAAAAGAAAATGATTAATAGTTCTAAAGAACTAATTTCAAGGTGATTCAAAAGAATCTATTACAATCAGCGGGGCAGCCGATATAACCGATAGCGGAATAATTATGACTATGTTTGTTTTTGCCCGGGATAGGCTGCCGGACAAGCGGAAAATTCTCAATGCAATGGGCGTGTCTTCTTTAATGAGCATTGCATTTGGAATTTTCCTCCTGTTTCTTCTTTTTCCGGATGTTTCTGGAAATATCTATAGCTTTTCTGGAGGTTCATCTTAGTGTAGACTAATGGAAAGCGGGTATATTTGCATCTGGTTTGCACATTATGGCACCGTGACAGGAAATCTTACGGTAAGGTGGGCCGTCTCTAAAAAAAATAAAAAAAATGCGATATAAAAGAGGATATACATAGAATATAACGAATAGTTTCATTAAACATAAATTGTGAGAAATCAGATATAAATTTGTTGATGCTGTTGTTTTTGTTACACACTTGTAAAGCCACATCCATTGTATTGTTGTTCCGCAAATAATAGAATAGAATTTGATCGAAATGTGAGGAGGTGCCATAGAATGAACAACAATGAACTTTACGTCAGTCTTGACATCGGTACGTCCAATACAAAAGTGATCGTCGGAGAAATGACAGATGATTCCCTTAACATTATCGGAGTGGGAAATGTACCGTCTGAAGGGTTGAAAAAAGGCTCAATCGTTGATATAGATGAAACCGTTCATTCTATAAGAAAAGCGTTTGACCAAGCTGAAAGAATGGTAGGTTTTCCGCTGAAAAAAGCCATTGTCGGCGTTAATGGAAATTATATTCATATTCAAGATACGAACGGCGTTGTCGCTGTTTCCAGTGAAAACAAAGAAATTCACGTTGAAGACGTCCGCAGGGTAATGGAAGCGGCACAGGTCGTGTCGGTTCCGCACGAGCAGCTGATCGTTGACGTCATTCCGAAACAGTTTATCGTTGACGGAAGAGACGAAATTACCGATCCGAAAAAAATGCTCGGTGTGCGCCTGGAAGTAGAAGGCACGCTGATTACCGGCTCCAAAACGATCTTACATAATTTACTTCGCTGTGTGGAGAGAGCGGGCGTTGAAATTACTGATATCTGCCTGCAGCCGCTTGCGGCCGGTTCGGCGGCTTTGTCAAAAGACGAAAAAAACCTCGGAGTCGCCATGATTGATATCGGCGGCGGCTCGACGACGGTGGCGGTATTTGAACAGGGGCACCTGAAGGAGACAGCCGTCATTCCGCTCGGAGGCGAAAACATCACGAAAGATGTATCGATCGGATTGCGCACTTCCACCGAAGAGGCTGAAAGAGTAAAAAAACAATTCGGACATGCATTCTACGATGAGGCTTCAGAAGATGAAGTATTTGAAGTCACCGTCATAGGAACGAATCAAAAGCAATCTTTTACACAGCAGGAAATTGCCAATATTATTGAAGCAAGAGTGGAAGAGATTCTTGAGATTGCCGCAGCCGAAATTGAGCAGATGGGAATTACAGATCTGCCCGGCGGCTTTGTGCTGACCGGCGGACAGGCCGCAATGCCCGGAGTGCTTTCATTGGCACAGGAAGTGCTGAGGCACAATGTAAGGGTCGCAAGCCCGAATTATATCGGTGTAAGAGACCCTCAGTATATGACGGGTGTCGGCTTGATACAATTTGCCTGCCGAAATGCCAGAATTCAGGGAAGAAAAATAGGCTTTCATATGCCGGAAGAAGCCGTGCAGGAAATCGCGGTCTCTCACGAAGAAGAACATCATCAGCGGCCTGAGGCGCAGCAGCGTCCAAAAGCAAAACAAAAAACACAAGCCGAACACAACAAACCGAGCAAAATGAAAAAACTATTAAGCATGTTTTGGGAATAGATTGATAGTCATTCGGCAGATTAGGAGGATTTAGCATGTTGGATTTCGAAACAAACATAGACGGCTTAGCATCAATTAAAGTAATCGGAGTAGGAGGCGGCGGTAATAACGCGGTCAACCGAATGATTGAAAATGAAGTGCAGGGTGTAGAGTACATTGCGGTAAACACGGACGCGCAAGCTCTTAACCTGTCAAAAGCGGAAGTGAAAATGCAGATCGGGGAAAAGCTGACCCGCGGTCTCGGAGCGGGAGCGAATCCGGAAGTCGGCAAAAAAGCCGCTGAAGAAAGTAAGGAACAAATCGAAGAAGCGCTAAAAGGCGCTGACATGGTGTTCGTTACAGCCGGAATGGGAGGCGGTACCGGAACGGGAGCCGCACCGGTGATCGCGCAAATCGCAAAGGACTTAGGCGCTTTGACTGTCGGTGTCGTAACAAGACCGTTTACATTTGAAGGAAGAAAACGCCAGCTGCAGGCTGCAGGCGGTATCACGGCAATGAAAGAAGCCGTTGACACACTGATCGTTATTCCGAATGACCGCATTCTTGAAATTGTCGATAAAAACACACCGATGCTTGAAGCATTCCGTGAAGCTGATAACGTGCTTCGCCAAGGGGTGCAAGGTATCTCTGACCTCATCGCAACGCCTGGTTTAATCAACTTGGACTTTGCCGATGTCAAAACCATCATGTCCAACAAAGGTTCAGCATTGATGGGTATCGGGATCGCTACGGGCGAAAGCCGTGCTGCTGAAGCCGCCAAAAAGGCGATCTCCAGTCCGTTACTGGAAGCGGCAATCGACGGAGCGCAAGGTGTTTTGATGAACATTACGGGAGGTACAAACCTGAGCCTCTACGAAGTGCAGGAAGCAGCCGACATCGTCGCTTCTGCATCTGACCCTGATGTCAATATGATTTTCGGTTCAGTTATCAATGAAAATCTGAAAGATGAAATCGTCGTCACCGTTATTGCGACCGGTTTTATCGAACAGGAAAAAGATGACTCAAAACCGCAGCGTCCGAATTTAAACCAAGGATTGAAGTCTCAAAGCCAAAACGCTGCGAAACGTGAGCCGAAACGAGAAGAAACACAGCATCAAAACACGGTGAACCGCCATACATCACAGCCGGCGGATGATGCTCTCGACATTCCTACATTTTTAAGAAACCGCAACAAACGCGGCTGATGTAAAAAAGGACAAGACCACATGGTTTTGTCCTTTTTCTTTTTTGTGCACAGTCTTCCTTCCTATCCCCCATGATCTATACAGTGAAAAAAGAAGCTTTATACCTATGACGAATTGATTGTTTTTTAGTTTCATACGGCTTTCTACAGAATGTGACAATATCTGAATGGAAGATTGTCTACATTTAACGTACAGCATCGAAATGACAAACGATTCCAATTATGAAGGAGGGATACACATTTTATAGGGCGTTACCAAATAAGGGGGGATACGATTGAAGAAAAAAACAAGAAACAGATGGACAGGCTCCGTTTTAAGCGCGATTGTCGTCAGTTCACTGTTGTTTCCGGGTGCAGCCGGAGCGAACAGCACACCGGGGGCAGTTTCTTTCACCAAAGATCTTTCTTCCTCTAAGAGCATTCAGCATAAGATTTCCGATTCAGTCAAGAAGCGTTTTGAAAAAAATGATAAAGTCACGTTTCTTATCAAATTTAAAGAGAAAGCCAATACGAAAAAAGCGGTCAAACAAGCAGAAAAAAATGCCGAGTCTCAATCGCTTTCCGCAGCAAAAACCGAATATCAAAAGCGGTCAGCCGTCGTTTCTTCTTTAAAACTGGCGGCTCAAGATGCGCAGCAGAATCTGAAAACATATTTGGAAAAACAAAAAAAGAAAGGAAAGGCTGATCACATCCATTCCTATTATATTGTCAACGGAATGGCAGTCACTGCTTCGAAAGAGGTAATGGAAAAAGCCGCCTCATTTCCTGAAGTAGAAAAAGTTCTTCCGAATGAAAAACGTCAGCTTACTCAACGGCAATCAAAAGCTCCTTTTCAAATGAAGAAAAAACAAAAAGAGGTCAAAGCAAAGGAAGGCATCGAATGGAATATCAGCCAAATTGATGCGCCGCAGGCCTGGGCCTCAGGATACGACGGAACCGGCACGGTTGTCGCCTCCATTGATACGGGAGTTCAGTGGGATCATCCCGCGCTTAAGGAAAAATACCGGGGTTACGATCCTGAAAATCCCGCAGCGCCGAATCATGAAATGAACTGGTATGATGCCGTGTCCCATAAAGAAGCTCCCTACGATGACCTTGAACACGGCACTCATGTAACAGGGACCATGACGGGTTCAGAACCTGACGGCTCAAATCAAATCGGTGTGGCTCCGGGGGCGAAATGGATCGCAGTAAAAGCATTTTCAGATGACGGAGGAACCGATGCCGATATTTTGGATGCCGGTGAATGGGTGCTCGCGCCTAAAGATAAAAACGGCACGCCGCATCCCGAGATGGCGCCGGATGTTGTCAATAATTCCTGGGCAGGCGGTTCGGGAATGGACGAGTGGTACCGCGATATGGTGAATGCGTGGAGAGCGGCAGGGATTTTTCCTGAATTCTCTGCGGGAAATGAAGACTTATTTACACCGGGAGGACCGGGTTCAATCGCAAATCCGGCCAATTATCCTGAAGCATTTGCGACAGGTGCGACTGACATCGACAAGAAACTCGCTGATTTCTCACTTCAAGGCCCCTCACCGTATCATGAAACAAAACCGGACATTTCGGCTCCGGGAGTGAATATCCGTTCTTCTATTCCTGGAGGATCATACGAAGGCGGCTGGGACGGAACTTCAATGGCCGGGCCGCATGTGGCGGCGACGGCGGCTTTGTTAAGGCAGGCGAACGCCTCTATTACGGTCGATGAAATGGAAGACGTTTTGACGCGCACCGCCGAAAAGCTGACAGATTCCGTTTTTCCGGAATCACCGAATAACGGTTACGGCCACGGTCTCGTTAACGCTTTTGATGCCGTTTCTGCCGTAACGGACGGAATTGGAAGCGTAGAAGGCAAGGTATCTTCTGCGGGCGAAGATCACAATCCGCCCAGCTTTCGTCATGAACCGGTCTCAGAGGCTTACAAAGGGACAAACCTTCCGTTAACGGTTACAGCAGAAGATGATGTAAGCGTAACTGAGGTGATCCTCTCCTATCAGTTTGATGAAGGAGAGTGGAAAACGACAGCCGCCGTTCAAAAAAGCGGTGATGAAAAAAAGGGAACATACCAGGCGGAGATTCCGGACATAACGGGAAGCAAGATAAGTTATAAATGGACCATAAAAGATTTCGGAGGTCATTCTGTAGAATCTGATACGTACCGGGCTGACGTGAAACCGAGCATTACGGCGGGATACAAAGAGGATTTTGAATCACAGCCGGCGGGCTGGTCAAGTTACGGGACACATGACCAATGGGAATGGGGTATCCCGGGTTCAGGGCCAGGCGCCGCATTTTCCGGAGAAAAAGTGTATGCGACGAATCTGTCCGGCCCTTATGCCGATTCGGCCAATATGAATCTGGTGATGCCTCCGATACAAGTTCCGGAAACAGGGCGGCTGTTTTTACAATTTAAAAGCTGGCACAAGCTCGAAGAATTTTTTGATTACGGGTATGTGTTCGTTCTGCCGGAAGGGAAATCAAATTGGGAGCAGGCGGCCGTTTACAATGGTGATTCCGCAGGATGGAATGATGAAGAGGCAGATTTATCTGCGTATAAAGGCCAAAACATAAAGCTCATGTTTAATATGCAGTCTGACGAAGTACTCAATGAAGACGGATGGTATATCGATGATGTCCGGCTTTCAAGCAGCCCTCTCGGCAAGGCGGCTAAAAATAGTAAACACAATAGACAAACACCTCCCGGCCACCTGAAGAAAAAAGCCATCAATCCGAAACAGGCCAAACCGGCAGTGAAATCGCCCGGAAAAAGAGTGAAACGTGAAACAAACCTCCTGCCGCTCAGAGCGCAAATCAGTGTCGCCGAGACGGGGAAATCCGTATATTCCGACCCTGCAAGCGGAAGCTACAGCCTGTCACATAAAGCGGGAAACTATACGCTGAAAGCCGAGGCATACGGATTTAAGTCCGCTTCGAAACAAGTTTCTGTTCAAGCAGACAAAACCGCGCAGGCAGACTTTATACTGGAGCAAATGCCGTCCGGCACGCTAAAAGGAACCATCACCAATCAGTCCACAGGCGAACCGGTAAAAGGGGCTGCGCTTTATGTGGCCGAGGATGCCGCAATTGAGCCGGCGGTGACAAACGATAAAGGGGAATATTCGCTTAAGGCGTACGAAGGCTCCTACACAATCAAAGTAGCGGCAAAAGGCTTTTACAATAGCGAATTTTCTGTCGACATCAAAGGAGATGCTGAAAAAAACGTCAAGCTTAAGCCGTATGTCGGTTATGAAGGGGAAATCGCCTATGATAACGGGACGGAAGAAGCCGCGCTGTCATATTTTAAAGCCGGCAGCAAATCTGCCGTTAAGATGACCCTCAAAGATGGAAAAGAACACGGTATGCTGACAGGAGGCCTTTTTAAATTTTGGGGCGCCGACTGGCCTGATCCGGGCGGTATCGAATTTCAAGCAGAAGTATATGATGTATCCGGCCCTGATGGAGCTCCTGGCAGCAAAATTGCCGGCCCGTTCCAAGCTGAAGCGCTTCGAAACGGCGAGTGGACCAAAGTGGATCTCAGCTCAAAAGGAATCGCGGTCGGAAAGGATTTTTATCTTGTGTTCCGTCAGACGAAACCCGATCCTTATACACCTGCCCTGTCATCTGATGACGGCAGTCCGTACTCGAACAGAAACTGGCAATACCTCGACGGCCGCTGGTCAAAAGCCGATAAATCAGACGGAAACTTTATGATCAGGGCTTTGGTCGACTACGAAGCTTCTGTGCCTGAGATAACGTCGCCTGAAGACCGGTCATTTACAAGCAAGAAGTCAATCACGGTGAAAGGAACGGCTTCACCAAAAACCGCTGTCCGTCTTACCAATAACGGTAAAACCGCCGCAGAAACGAAAGCAGATGCAGACGGCAATTTCCAGGCCGGTGTCACACTCACTAAAGATGCCAATCGGCTGACGGCGGCATCTGTGACAGACAGCGGGTCAACCGACGAGTCACGCCCTGTCACGGTCATACTGGATGAGGATAAGCCTGATGTGACGATTGACAGTCCGGCAAACGGTGATAAAACAAATAAAGAAGCAGTGACTGTAAAAGGAAAAGTGCACGACGACCATTTAAAATGGGTAAAGGTGAACGGAAAAAAAGCTGAAGTAAATAACGGTTCTTATCAAGCGAGAACCCTTCTGGAAAACGGCAGCAATGAGATCAAGGTCACGGCCTCAGATGAAGCGGGTAACAAAACAACGAAAAAGACGGTAATCGATGTCAATTACAATGCTCCCGTCATTTCCGGATTGGTTCCCGGAGCGGATAAGGAATTAAAAGCCGGAGAATCAGTGAAAATCGCTTTTTCAAGCGGAAAGAAATTAGACGCTTCCTTCGTGATCCGTCTGCCTCTGACAAACGCCCGGGCAGGGAGCCAAAACGCAACAGAGCTTCCGCTGAGAGAAATTTCTCCGGGACGATATGAGGGTTACTGGACGGCGGCTTTTTCCATCAAAGCAAGCGGAGCAAAAATTGACGTTATCGCAAGAGATGACTACGGAAATGAAACGAGACAGACGGCTAAAGGAAAACTTTATATCAATGAGTAAAAACAGAGCGCTGCCAAATCACGGCAGCGCTTTTTTAGTTGAAGGGAACAATAGAAAATCAACCTTTTCGGCCCTCGACAAATAAAACGGTTATCCCTTAAAAATTGTACTTTACCCTCAACATTAATTGACAGACTTTCCCACAGAGCTTGCTTTATACTTATGAAACAAGAGAGAGAAACAGATATGTAAGACAAAAGAGGAAAGGGGTCAGATGTGAAAATCTATTTGGATGTCATTTGGCTGTTGAACTTTTGTTTTGATTCTCTTTTGCTTTTATTGACCGCCTTTATTTTAAAACGCCAGGTGAAAAAAAGAAGAGTGGCCGCCGGCGGTTTCATCGGGTCAGCCATTGTGCTTCTGATGTTTACGCCTGTTTCTCCCTTTGTGGAGCATCCGGCGGGAAAAATGGCGTTTTCGGTAGTCATCGTGCTTACGGCTTTTGGCTTTAAACGGTTCCGATACTTTTTTCAAAATTTGTTCGCCTTTTATTTCGCGACTTTTCTCGTCGGCGGGGGAATGATCGGCGTACATTCCCTGCTGCAGACAGAATCAATTGTGCAGCAAGGCGTAATGGTCACAAGCCAGACCGGATTCGGCGACCCGATCAGCTGGATGTTTGTAGTTATCGGGTTTCCGGCCATATGGTTTTTTTCGAAAAAGAGAATTGAAGACATTGAGACGAAGTCCATTCAGTACGATGAACTTGTCATGGTGCAGGCGGAATTCAGCGGACAGACAATCCGCGCGAAAGGATTGGTGGATTCCGGGAATCAGCTGTATGATCCGCTGACGAAAACGCCGGTCATGATTCTCCGCATTGACAAATTCGCTCCGATTCTCAGCGAAAAGGAAACGGACCTCATCAAATCCGCCAGTCCGCTTGAAGTGATAGAGCAGCTTGATGATTCGTTCCGCCATGCGGATAAGCTGAGGCTGATTCCATACAGGGGCGTCGGCCAGGACAATCAATTTTTACTCTGTTTAAAGCCGGATTACGTCACGATTTTAACAAAAGACGAGATGATCGCATGTGAAAAATGCCTGATCGGCATCAGCACGAAGCCATTATCCGCGGACGGTGAATTTGACGGAATTGTTCACCCGAAGATGCTGACAGGGAAGGCTGTAAAACATGTTTCCTGACGAAAAGTCTGTTATTCATCATACTCAAAACGCGTGGTATTTAGAAGGGGGAGGAAGATGAAAAAACTTAAGCTGCGTCTGACATATTTGTGGTATAAATGGCTGATGAAACTCGGACTGAAAAGCGATGAAGTGTATTACATAGGAGGAAGCGAGGCGCTGCCGCCGCCTTTGTCTAAAGAAGAGGAGCAGGTGCTCTTATTAAAGCTGCCGAGCGGGGATCAGGCGGCGCGGGCCATCCTGATTGAGAGAAACTTACGTCTTGTCGTTTACATTGCCCGCAAATTCGAAAACACCGGCATCAATATCGAGGACTTAATCAGCATCGGCACCATCGGTTTGATCAAAGCGGTAAACACGTTTAATCCGGAAAAGAAAATCAAACTCGCCACCTACGCATCGCGATGTATTGAAAACGAAATTTTAATGTACTTGCGCCGAAACAATAAAATCCGTTCAGAGGTGTCCTTTGATGAACCGCTGAACATTGATTGGGACGGAAACGAACTGCTGCTTTCGGATGTGCTCGGCACAGATGATGATATTATTACAAAAGACATTGAAGCCAATGTGGATAAAAAACTTTTGAAAAAAGCGCTTGAGCAATTAAATGATAGAGAAAAGCAGATCATGGAACTGCGATTCGGGCTTGTCGGTGAAGAAGAAAAAACACAAAAAGATGTAGCCGACATGATGGGGATTTCACAATCTTATATCTCCCGGCTCGAAAAGCGGATTATCAAAAGACTGAGAAAAGAGTTTAACAAAATGGTGTAAAATTTTTTCCATCTGACAGCCCTTACTGCTGCAAGGATTGCCGCCGCCGGATGTTTATTTCTGTAAAATGGCGGTGCATATTTTTCCCACCCGAGGAGATACTTAACGTTGTACAGCAGCTCCTAGTGGGAGGGAAAAACGTGTCAAGAAATAAAGTCGAAATTTGCGGGGTGGATACCTCCAAATTACCGGTGCTCAAGAATGAAGAGATGAGAAAGCTGTTTAGGCAATTGCAGGATGAGGGCGATGATTCAGCGAGGGAAAAGCTTGTAAACGGCAACCTGCGCCTTGTCTTAAGCGTCATTCAGAGGTTTAACAACAGAGGAGAGTATGTTGATGACTTATTTCAGGTCGGCTGCATCGGACTAATGAAATCCATTGATAATTTTGACCTAAGCCATAATGTTAAGTTTTCAACATACGCTGTACCGATGATCATCGGAGAAATCCGCAGATATTTGCGGGATAACAATCCGATCCGCGTCTCGAGGTCGCTTCGCGATATCGCATATAAAGCGCTTCAAGTAAGAGAGCGGTTAATCAGTGAGACAAGCAGGGAGCCGACAGCAGAGGAAATCGCCAAAGTTCTTGAAGTGCCCCATGAAGAAATTGTGTTTGCCCTTGACGCCATCCAGGATCCGGTTTCACTGTTTGAGCCGATTTATAATGACGGCGGCGATCCGATCTACGTGATGGACCAGATCAGCGATGAGCGCAACAAGGATACACAATGGATTGAGGAGCTCGCTCTGAAAGAAGGCATGAGAAGACTGAACGAACGGGAAAAAATGATTTTGCGAAAGCGCTTTTTCCAAGGGAAAACCCAAATGGAAGTCGCTGAAGAAATCGGGATATCCCAAGCTCAGGTCTCAAGGCTTGAAAAGGCAGCCATTAAACAAATGAATAAGAATATCCATCAATAACGGAAAAAGCCTTTAAACTTTGTTTAAAGGCTTTTTTCATGCGATGGTTTACGTTTGCAAAAAAGTGATGTATTCTAATGTGTAAAAGTTTTTAGAAAATTTAAATAAAGTAAACGGGGGAAACTGCAATGATTTTACAGCTGGACAGTGTGTCATTAAAAAGAAACGGGAAATGGATTTTGAAAGATATCAACTGGCGCGTTGAGAAAAACGAAAATTGGGTGCTGTACGGATTAAACGGAGCCGGAAAAACGGCTTTGCTGAATATGTTATGCTCTTATTACTTCCCCACTTCAGGAGAGATGCAGGTGCTCGGCCATCAATTCGGCAAAACAGAGCTCGGTGACAGGCTCAGAAGGAAAATCGGCCTTGTTTCGGCAGGTCTTCAGCACAAATTATATGCCGCGGACTCCGCTTTTGAAATCGCCCTCAGCGGCGCGTACGCCTCAATCGGGCTGTACGAAACTCCGAGTGAGCAGGTAAGGGAAAAAGCGATCGGTCTTCTGAAGGATTTGGGCGCCATCAGTTACGCCGACAGACGGTATGAAACATTATCACAAGGGGAAAGACAAAGAGCGCTGATTGCGCGGGCGCTTATGGCTGATCCGGAACTGCTGATTTTGGACGAACCCGTGACGGGTCTTGATTTTATGGCAAGGGAGCAGCTGCTGGACACGATTACGTCGATCGCCGAAAAAGAAAATGCACCGTCCATCCTTTATGTCACCCATCACGCTGAAGAAATTCTGCCGGTATTTGATCAGGCGCTGCTTTTAAAACAAGGCGAGGTGTTCGCCTCCGGGAAAATCAGGGACATGCTTTCTGACGAGCGGCTTACAGCGTTTTTCGATACGCCTGTCAATGTCTTATGGAACAATGGCCGCCCGTTTTTAACACGTGCAAAAGCGGCATCATCCGTCAAATAACATCAATTCACCCTGGGGGTGCTGCTGACATGCAGCTGAGAGAGACGTTGGTCTCAACCCTTAACGGACCTGATCCGGATCATGCCGGCGGAGGGAAGCGGTGAAAAAAGCGGAGGAAGATCCGTTTTTTACCCGTTTCATTTTAATGAAACGGGTTTTTTGATACAGCCAAAGGGGAGATTTCCAATGCATCAGATTGATATGCTGTTACACCAGGCGGATAAACGGCGGGGCGATTTAATACAAATAGCTGAAAGGTTGATCGCCTTTCCGACACCGGCTCCGCCTGCAAGAAATACAACAGAAGCCCAAAAGTGGGTGGCCGGCTTTTTAAAAGAAACGGGCTGCTCGGTCGATATGTGGGATGTGTATCCGGAAGATCCGAATGTAGTCGGTGTTTTAAAAGGGACAGATTCAAGCAGGCATCAAAGCCTGATTTTAAACGGACACATTGATGTGGCAGAAGCCGGGGGCGAAGACTGGAACTCTGACCCGTTTCAGCCGCTCGTAAAAGACGGCATGCTGATCGGAAGGGGCGCCGCTGATATGAAAGGGGGTTGGGCGTGTGTTCTTTTCTCTCTGAAGCTGATCCATGATGCCGGCATTAAGCTTCCGGGCGACCTCATTGTACAGTCTGTAATCGGAGAAGAAGTCGGCGAGGCGGGGACGCTGGAATGCTGCAAACGCGGCTATCACGCGGATTTTGCGGTTGTCGCGGATACGAGCAGCCTGCATATTCAGGGGCAGGGCGGTGTCATCACCGGCTGGATAGAATTGAAAAGCAAACAAACATTTCATGACGGCATGAGGCGCAATATGATTCATGCGGGCGGAGGCACATTCGGAGCGAGCGCCATCGAAAAAATGGCGAAAATCATCACTGCCTTGGGAGAGCTGGAGCGTCACTGGGCGGTAACGAAAAGCTATCCCGGCATTGCGCCCGGCACCAATACGATCAACCCCGCCGTCATTGAAGGCGGAAGACACGCAGCGTTTGTCGCCGATGAATGCCGGTTATGGATCACCGTCCACTTTTATCCGAACGAAACGCACGAACAAGCAGCTGCAGAAATCGAAGACTATATTAATCGTGTCGCTGACAGTGATCTGTGGCTCAAAGAAAACAGGCCGGTGTTCAAATGGGGCGGATCTTCGATGATTGAAGACAGAGGAGAGGTGTTCCCGGCGCTGGAAATCGATCCGCATCATCCGGCAGTTTCTGTCTTGGCTGCATCACACTCAGCCGTCAAAAAACAGGAGCCCGTCATTGATGTTTCCCAAACCGTAACAGACGGAGGGTGGCTTTATCAGGCCGGGATTCCGAGCGTCATATACGGCCCCGGCGATTTAAAAAACGCCCACTCCGTAAACGAGGAAGTGTCCGTTGATGAGCTTATGGACTATACGAAAATCATGCTGAGATTTATTCTCGACTGGTGCAGCCGCAAAAAAGATTGCCCGATGTGACAAGGTTCAGCCCGGCCGTTCATATAATAGGAAAAAGAACGGGCAAAGGGCGTGATACGGATGATCAGCATATCTGAATTTCAAATAAAAGATGTGGTAAACGTGTCGAACGGAAAAAAACTCGGAAGCATCGGGGATATTGATATTAACGTGACAACGGGAAAAATTCAGGCGATTATTTTAGGCGGCAGCGGAAAAGTTCTCGGTTTTTTCGGAAAAGAAGAGGAAATGATCATTCCTTGGCGAAATATAGTTAAAATTGGGGAAGATGTCATCTTAGTGCGTGTAAATGAACCAAAGGGGGGAGCGTAATCCTCCCTTTACTTGTAAAAAGCCGGAAATCTCAATGTTTCCGGCACATTTATTTATCTCATTTTTCAATCAGCCGCTAAACGTATGCTTAAAATTGTGTTAAAATGAGTGGGAAATTACGCTTTTTTAATGTTTGTCGAAAGGTTGGATCTCCATGAATACATATCACCCGTTTAGTCTTACCACCCCCTCGGCACTCATGATAGAAGACTGGAACTGTGTGAATCAGCTTAACACAAAGGTCATCGCCGGATTCACAACGAAAAACGGCGGTGTCAGCAATCCTCCGTATGAGTCATTAAATACCGGATTGCACGTCCGGGACGAAGCTCATGATGTTGTGACAAACCGTGAAGTCATAGCGTCCTTATGCGGTACTGATCTGGATTCCTGGGTGTTTGCCGACCAGACACATGAAAACCGCGTCCGGCGCGTGACAGCCGGGGATAAAGGAAAAGGAGCGAGAGACTATTCTTCCGCATTCCGCGGGACGGACGGGCTCTACACGAAAGATGCGAATCTTTTTTTGGCCCTTTGTTTTGCGGACTGTGTGCCCTTGTATTTTTATGACCCGGTGAAATCCATTATCGGCGCTGCCCATGCCGGATGGAAGGGGACGGTCAAACAAATCGGACGCATCATGACGGAACGCTGGGTAAACGAAGAAGGCTCCCGTTTAACAGATATTCAGGCTGTCATCGGTCCGTCCATCAGCGCGGGAAGCTATACAGTCGACGACCGCGTCATCAATGAAGTGCGGGCGCTGCCCTTTACGGCTGAATCCGCCATATGCGAAACGGAAAAAGGCCAGTATCAGCTTGATTTAAAAGAGGTCAACCGTCTTCTTCTGATACATTGCGGCATTCCGGAAGAAAACATTTCAGTCAGCGGTCTATGCACCGAACGAGAGCATGAACTATTCTTTTCACACCGCCGCGACAAAGGGAAAACGGGACGCATGATGTCCTTTATCGGAATGAAGGAGGCATAAGATCTTGCGTGTTGCTGATCAATTACGACATATAAACGAAAGAATAAACGAAGCATGTAACAGATCGGGCCGAAGCCCCGAAGATGTAACCGTCATCGCGGTTACAAAATACGTATCAGCTGAAAGGGCTCAAGAGGCCGTTGATGCCGGTATTACAAGTCTGGGAGAAAACCGGGATGCCGAGCTTATCCATAAGCAGGAAGTCGTCAAAGGAAGCCCGGAGTGGCACTTTATCGGCAGTCTTCAGTCCAGAAAGGTGAAGGCCGTCGTTGACCGTGTATCTTATATTCATTCCTTAGACAGACTGTCATTGGCAAAAGAGATTGAAAAACGGGCGCAGCATGCGGTTCGCTGTTTTGTGCAGGTGAATACTTCGCTTGAACCGTCTAAGCACGGTTTGAAAACAGAGGAGGTCATCCCCTTTATCAGAGAGCTTTCTGAGTTTAGAAACATTTCTGTAGAGGGCCTGATGACGATGGCTCCCCTGACAGACGATACAGAAACGATCAGAGCCTGCTTCCGGCAATTGCGTGATCTGAGGGATCAGGTGCAAAAACTGAATCAGACAAACGCACCGTGCCGGGAACTGTCAATGGGCATGTCAAATGATTATGAAATCGCTGTTGAAGAGGGCGCAACTTTTATCAGAATCGGCTCTTCATTAGTCGGAAATGAACCGGGGGGTGTAAACAAATGAGCATGAAAAATAAACTGAAAAACTTTTTCTCAATGGATGAGGAGGAGTATGAGTACGAATACATTGAAACAGAGCAGGATCATCAGGAAGAGCATGAACAGCAGAAAGATAAACAGCCTGCTTACGCTCAGAAGCCGCAGGGCAAGCAGAACGTAGTAAGCTTGCAAAGTGTTCAGAAATCCTCTAAAGTGGTGTTGAGTGAACCGCGGGTATATGCGGAAGCGCAGGAAATCGCCGATCATTTAAAGAACAGGCGGGCGGTTGTCGTCAATCTGCAGCGCATCCAGCATGATCAGGCGAAAAGAATCGTCGACTTTTTAAGCGGTACCGTCTACGCCATCGGCGGCGACATTCAGAGAATCGGTTCAGATATTTTTCTGTGCACGCCTGATAATGTCGACGTTTCCGGCACGATTTCGGAGCTTATAAATGAAGACGAACATCAGAGGTGGTAAAGCAGGATGATTCTTTATCAAATTTTTTCCGTTCTGAGTTATTTAATTTACATCTACTCGTTTGCCCTGATCATCTATATCTTTATGTCATGGGTGCCGAGTACGAGAGAAACGGCGGTCGGACGGTTTCTCGCAGCGATTTGCGAACCGTATTTAGAGCCGTTCAGAAGGATCATTCCGCCCATTGCCATGCTGGATATATCCCCGATTGTAGCGATTATCGTGCTTCGGTTTGCCACGACGGGGCTTTGGGGCCTATACCGCATGATCGCAATGTATACTTGAATGCGACAGTTTGATACGGGCTTGGCACCAGCCAAGCCTCTTTACATAGAAAGGAAAGAACATGAGCGATATTTACCAGCACTTCAGACAAGACGAGCGGCCTTTTATTGATCAGGTGCTTGAATGGAAACAGATTGTCCTGGACCAGTATCGGATGAAGCTGACTGATTTCTTAGATCCCAGGGAACAGGTGATTGTAAAAGCCGTTATCGGCGACGCCTGCGGTCTTGCGTTTTTCGGAGGATATGACAGAGCTGAGCGCAAACGCGCGATTTTATACCCTGAATATATGGAACCTGAACAGGATGATTTTGAGCTTCGGGCTTTTGACGTTCAATACGCTGAAAAATTCGTCAGCATTGACCACCGCTCTCTTCTCGGATCATTAATGGGGATCGGCTTAAAGCGGCAGAAATACGGCGATCTGATTTTCTCAGAGGCAGCCGTGCAGCTCATCGTCTCCGCTGAAATCGCCGATTTTGTCAGCACTCAGCTGACCAAGGCGGGCAAAGCGCCGGTAAAGCTTGAGAAAATCGAGCTTTCCGCTCTTCACATTCCCGCTTCAGATGTCGAAATAAGGGATGACACGGTTTCTTCATTGCGTCTCGACGCCGTCTGCGCTTCAATGAGCAGGCAATCCCGGCAGAAAGCGCAGGCGCTTGTGAAAAATGGGCTCGTTAAGGTGAATTGGAAAGCTATTGAAGATCCGTCTTATCAGGTTGCTGAAGGGGACATGCTCTCGATTCGCGGCTTCGGACGATGCAGTTTGGCAAAAGTTGACGGAAAAACGAAAAAAGACAAATGGAAAGTTACATTTGAACGGCAAAAATGAGTCGTTTTTTCAGTTTTTTTCTCCATCTGTGCCGTATTTGTTTTATAATGTGAACTAGATAACCGTACTGAAATGTAAAAATGGAGGTGGCAATATGCCATTAACGCCGAATGATATCCATAACAAAACGTTTACAAAAGGTTTTCGCGGATATGATGAAGATGAAGTAAATGAATTTTTAATGCAGGTCAGAAAAGATTACGAAATCGCACTCCGTAAAAAAACGGAGCTTGAGGCGAAAGTGAACGAGCTGGACGAAAAAATCGGCCACTTTGCCAATATCGAAGAAACGCTGAATAAATCAATTCTCGTAGCCCAGGAAGCAGCAGAAGACGTAAAGCGCAACTCGCAGAAAGAAGCGAAGCTGATCGTCCGTGAAGCAGAAAAAAATGCCGATCGCATCATCAATGAGTCGCTTTCCAAATCAAGAAAAATCGCAATGGAAATCGAAGAGCTGAAAAAACAGTCTAAAGTCTTCAGAACACGTTTCCAAATGCTGATTGAAGCGCAGCTCGACCTGCTGAAGAACGATGATTGGGATCATCTGCTGGAATACGAAGTCGACGCGGTATTTGAGGAAAAAGAATAATTTTCAGATTTTCTTGACATTCTCCGGCCCGTTCGAATATAATACGTTCATAAATTCAGATGAAAAGACGATTGAAAGGGACCGGCATGACTCAAAACAGGCTATAAAGCGAACCGGGGAAGGTGAAAGCCCGGGATGGCCGGAATCATGCAGATCAGCCCTTTAGTTTCCTTTCTGAACCGAGAGTAGGAAAGGACGTTCCATCACGTTACGATGTTCGAGAGGAAAAGACGGATGATCCGTTTTTTCTAAAAGGGTGGTACCGCGAGATAAGCTTTCTCGTCCCTTATGGGATGAGAGGGCTTTTTTTATTTTCTGAAAAATGTTGTGGAGGAATGAAAATGGATTACAAAGATACGCTGTTAATGCCGAAAACAGATTTTCCGATGCGGGGAAATCTGCCGAATCGTGAGCCGGACATGCAAAAAGACTGGGAGGAGCAGGATATTTACCGTCTTGTTCAAGAACGGACGAAAGACCGCCCGAAATTCGTGCTGCATGACGGACCTCCTTATGCAAACGGAGACATCCACATGGGCCATGCCCTGAACAAAATCCTGAAAGACTTCATCGTCCGCTATAAATCAATGAGCGGCTACAACGCACCGTACGTGCCGGGCTGGGATACGCACGGACTGCCGATTGAAACGGCGCTGACGAAAAACAAAAAAGTAAACCGGAAAGAAATGTCCGTCGCTGATTTCCGCAAGCTTTGCGAAGATTATGCATGGCAGCAGATCGAAAGACAGCGCGAACAATTCAAGCGTCTCGGCGTCAGAGGCGATTGGGAAAACCCGTATGTTACGCTTCAGCCTGAATTTGAAGCGCAGCAGATCCGCGTTTTCGGCGAGATGGCGAAAAGAGGCTATATTTATAAAGGGCTGAAGCCGGTCAACTGGTCGCCTTCAAGTGAATCTGCCTTAGCAGAAGCGGAAATTGAATATCAGGACAAACGTTCCGCGTCTATTTATGTTGCGTTTAAGGTGAAAGACGGTAAAGGCGTTCTGGAAAACGGAGAAAGCTTCATCATCTGGACGACGACGCCGTGGACGATGCCTGCCAACCTCGGAATTTCCGTTCATCCTGATCTTGAATACAATGTCATCAAGGTTGGAGACAAGCGTTATGTAGTGGCGGCTGAACTGATCGAAAATGTAGCGGAGGCATGCGGCTTTGAAAATCCTGAAGTTGTCGCATCATATAAAGGCAGAGAATTAGAATACATCACTGCAGAACATCCGCTGTACGGCAGAGATTCACTCGTCATGCTCGGTGACCACGTCACAACCGATGCCGGAACAGGCTGTGTTCATACTGCCCCGGGCCACGGGGAAGATGACTTTATCGTCGGCCAAAAGTACGGCTTAGAAGTACTGTGCCCTGTTGATGAAAAAGGAAACATGACCGACGAAGCGCCGGGCTTTGAAGGAATGTTTTACGATAAAGCCAATAAACCGATCACGGAGAAGCTTGAAGAAAACGGCGCGCTCTTGAAACTCGAGTTTATTACACACTCCTATCCGCATGACTGGAGAACGAAAAAACCGACCATCTTCAGAGCGACAGCGCAATGGTTTGCGTCAATTAAAGATTTCAGATCCGATCTGCTTGATGCCATCAAACAAACGAAGTGGGTGCCGGAGTGGGGCGAACAGCGCCTTTACAACATGGTTCGCGACCGCGGTGACTGGTGTATCTCAAGGCAGCGCGTGTGGGGTGTTCCGATCCCGGTATTTTATGCAGAAAACGGTGAGCCGATCATCACTGACGAAACGATTGAACATGTGTCTGAGCTGTTCAAACAGCACGGCTCAAACGTCTGGTTTGAAAGAGAGGCAAAAGACCTCCTGCCGGAAGGATTTACACATCCGGGAAGCCCCAACGGAATCTTCACGAAAGAGCAAGACATTATGGATGTATGGTTTGATTCGGGTTCTTCCCATCAGGCTGTTCTTGAAGAACGAGATGATCTTGTCCGTCCGGCTGATTTATACCTTGAAGGCTCTGACCAATACCGCGGCTGGTTTAACTCATCTCTTTCCACCGCTGTTGCAGTCACCGGCAAAGCGCCGTATAAAGGCGTATTAAGCCACGGATTTACACTTGATGCAAACGGCCGTAAAATGAGTAAATCACTCGGCAATACGATTGACCCGACAAAAATCGCAAAACAGCTTGGAGCTGAAATTCTGCGTTTATGGGTATCTTCCGTAAACTATCAGGCCGATCACCCGGTTTCTGAAGATATTCTGAAGCAGGTCGCGGAAGTATACCGGAAAGTCCGCAACACGTTCCGCTTCCTTCACGGCAACCTGTTCGATTTCGATCCAAGCGTCAATGCCGTGGATGTAAAAGATCTCCGCGAAGTGGATCAATATATGCTGATCAAGCTGAATAAGCTGATCGACAAGGTGAAAAAAGCGTACGATGAATACGAATTTGCGGTTGTTTATCACAGCATTCACAATTTCTGTACGATCGAGCTCAGCTCATTCTATCTTGATTTTGCAAAAGATGTTGTGTACATCGAGTATGCGGATCATCCGGACCGCCGCAGCATGCAGACCGTCTTTTATGAAACGCTGCTGGCATTAGTGAAGCTGACGGCGCCGATTCTCCCGCACACGGCGGATGAAATGTGGTCTCATTTATCATTTGTTGAAGAAGCGAGCGTGCAGCTGACAGATATGCCGGAAACCATTGCTGTTCCGGACAGTCAAGCGACAGAAGAAAAATTCGACCGCTTCATGGAGCTTCGAAACGACGTGCTGAAAGCTTTGGAAACAGCCCGTAACGAAAAAATTATCGGAAGATCATTGGAAGCGAGCCTGACTTTGTATCCGAACAAAGAAAACCGCGACCTCTTGTCATCCATTAAAGAAAACATCGCGCAGCTGTTTATCGTCTCAGAACTGACAGTAAAAGACGAAAGTGAAGCGCCGGAAAACGCGCAAAGCTTCACAACAGGAAAAATGACCGTAGAAAAAGCGGAAGGCCAGATGTGTGAGCGTTCCCGCGTAATTTCTAAAGATGTCGGAGCCAATCCGAAATATCCGACATTATCACTGCGCAATGCGGAAATCGTTGAAAAATATTATCAAAAATAATAAATGAGAAAGCGCCCGGTGTCAGCCGGGTGCTTTTTTACATGCCAGCAATGTCATCGATTAGAACGGCAGGAAAATTCTTATGGGCTTCAAATGGCGCTCTGAGGGCAACAATAAAGCTATAACATCAAGAGCAGGAGTTGTGATGAATGAATGATCAACTGACCGCAATCCACACGGAGCTTCTCATGATGAAAGAAGAACTTCAATCAAGATTATTCGAATATTCTTGCTTTCAAATGTCAGCATCTGTTGAACCTTCAATGAACGACCAAGAAGCAACTCTGATCTATCATATAAAAGAAGAACTTCAAGATGTTCTTCTTGCCCTGTCTAAGTTTGAAAACAATACGTACGGTTATTGTGAAAAAACAGGCGCCCCCATTCCGATTGAAAAACTTGCGGTGCTGCCGACGGCCAGAACCGCTGATGATTTTTATTATCCCGCTCAATTTGAAAAGAAAACCCTTCCATATTGGGAACCCGGAGATTATGCATATGATCAGGCGCTGTATGAGTGACAGCGTCTGTTTGTATACGCTTATGATCTGCCTTTACTCTGGCATCTTTTACTGATAAAATTCATAAAGGATAAAAGTAACTGTATACTGGAGGAACGTGTGTGCTTTATTATCTTATCGCTCTTTTTATTATTATTGCCGACCAATTGACCAAATGGCTTGTCGTCAGCCATATGGAATTGGGACAAAGCATACCTGTCATCGACCAGGTGCTTTATATCACATCTCATCGCAACACGGGAGCGGCGTGGGGGATTTTAGCCGGCCAAATGTGGTTTTTCTACGTCATTACCATCGCCGTGATTATCGGAATCGTTTATTACATACAGCGTTATGCAAAAGGGCAGATGTTACTCGGAATTTCTCTCGGCTTAATGCTGGGAGGTGCGGCCGGAAACTTTATTGACCGGGCGGCGCGCCAGGAAGTGGTGGATTTTATTCATGTCATCATCGTGGATTATCACTATCCGATTTTTAATATCGCGGACTCCTCACTGTGCGTCGGTGTAATACTTTTATTTATTCATATGCTGTTTGACAGCGGGAAAAAGAAGGAGCAATAACATGAATCAATTTGAGATAACCGTTCAGCCTGAACAAAAGAGCGAACGGATTGATAAATTTTTGGCTTCAACGGGAGAAAACTGGTCACGCACTCAAGTGCAGCAATGGGTAAAAGAGGGACTGGTATCCGTTAACGGCAAATCCGTAAAAGCGAATTATAAAATGCAGCCCGGCGATCAGGTAAACGTCACCATTCCTGAACCGGAAGAATTGGACGTGCTTGCAGAGCCGATGGATTTGGACATTTACTATGAAGACCAGGATGTCTTGGTTGTGAACAAACCGCGGGGCATGGTCGTACACCCGGCGCCCGGCCATGTGACAGGGACGCTCGTAAACGGACTGATGGCTCACTGCAATGATCTTTCAGGCATTAACGGCGTCATGCGCCCGGGAATCGTCCACCGGATTGATAAAGATACCTCCGGCCTGTTAATGGTCGCTAAAAACGATATGGCGCATGAATCACTCGTTAATCAGCTTGTCAATAAAACCGTGACGAGAAAGTACACAGCGGTTGTCCACGGGTTGATTTCACATGATGACGGAACGATTGACGCTCCGATCGGAAGAGATAAGAAAGACCGTCAAAGCATGACCGTAACAAGAGAAAGCAGCAAAAACGCCGTCACGCATTTCCACGTGCTTGAGCGGTTTCAAGACTTCACGCTCGTAGAGTGCCGTCTTGAAACCGGAAGAACGCATCAGATCCGTGTTCATATGAAATATATCGGATTTCCTTTGGCAGGCGACCCGAAGTACGGACCGAGAAAAACCATTGATTTCAACGGTCAGGCGCTTCATGCCGGAATATTAGGTTTTGACCATCCGCGGACGGGCGAATACATGGAGTTTGAAGCGCCCCTTCCTGAAGATATGAAAAAACTCATTGAACATTTGAGAAATAGCCATTGACAGCGAGTTTCTTTTCTGGAATAATAAAAACAAGCTGAATAGATTCTTTAACACAGTCCAGAGAGGCTGAGAAGGATAACGGATAGGACAGAAAAGATACATGTGTGTCTTCGTCCTGGAAAGGAACCCCTCTATGCTCTGGCAGGAGGGGTTTTTTCTTCTTATATACGAATGGAGAGGTGTCACGAGTGAATCAAAAAGCTGTTATTCTCGACGAACAGGCGATCAGGCGGGCGCTGACAAGGATAGCCCATGAAATGATCGAACGGAATAAAGGAATGAATGACTGCATTCTTGTAGGGATTAAAACAAGAGGTATTTATTTAGCGAAGCGGCTGGCCGAGCGGATCGAACAGATTGAAGGAAATCCGGTCACCGTCGGGGAAATCGATATCACCCTTTACCGTGACGATCTCACAAAAAAAACGAGCAATGAAGAGCCGCTTGTAAAAGGCGCGGACATTCCGGCCGATATCACAGACCAAAAGGTCATTGTGGTTGATGATGTGCTTTATACCGGCCGGACGGTGAGAGCTGCGATGGATGCTCTCGTTGATGTCGGGCGGCCGTCATCGATACAGCTTGCCGTGCTTGTCGACAGAGGACACCGGGAGCTGCCGATCAGAGCGGACTATATCGGGAAAAACATTCCGACCTCAAAAGCTGAAAAAGTGATGGTTCAGCTGAGCGAAGTTGATCAGACTGATATGGTCGCCATTTACGAAAATGAATAATCACCCTTTTTAAATGCATTCCAGAGAGTTTGCAAAGAGGATTTTAAAACACAAAGCCGGGCGGATCGACGCGGCCGGCCTTTGTATGCCTCTTTGCGCAAAAAGCAAAGAGGTTTTTTTATACCATTTGAAAGTCAACCGGGAGGAAAACGCCATGAGTAAGAAAAAAGTAAACCTGGGAGTCAGGGACGTCCCCAATCCATTGTCCTGGCTGTCATTCAGCCTGCAGCATTTATTCGCCATGTTCGGTTCAACTATACTCGTGCCGAAACTGGTCGGAATGAGCCCGGCAGTGGCGCTTGTCACGAGCGGAATCGGGACACTCGCCTATCTCTTGGTGACAAAAGGCCAGATTCCCGCTTATCTCGGCTCATCATTCGCCTTTATATCACCGATTATCTTGGTGAAGGCGACGGGAGGGCCGGGGGCTGCCATGGTCGGCGCTTTCCTGGCGGGAATTGTGTATGGCCTGATCGCGCTTCTCATCAGGCAGCTTGGAACGGGGTGGCTGATGAAGCTGCTGCCCCCGGTGGTCGTCGGGCCGGTCATCATCGTCATCGGCCTCGGACTGGCAAGCACAGCCGTCAATATGGCAATGTATGCTGATCCGAATGCGAAGGAACTCGTTTACAGCCTGAAACATTTCAGTGTAGCCGGCGTCACTTTGGCCATCACCATTATCTGCGCCATCTTTTTACGGGGATTTTTAAGCTTGATTCCGGTATTGATCGGCATTATAGGCGGATATCTGTTTGCGCTGACACAGGGCATCGTCAATTTTCAGCCGGTCATTGATGCAAAATGGTTCGCCGTTCCTGAATTTATCATCCCTTTCAAAGACTACACGCCGTCAGTGACATTGGGCATTGCCGCTGCGATGGTGCCGGTCGCTTTCGTGACGATGTCAGAACATATCGGCCACCAAATGGTGCTGAGTAAAGTTGTCGGACAGGATTTCATTAAAAAGCCGGGACTGCACCGCTCCATAATGGGGGACAGCGTAGCGACGATTATCGCTTCGTTAATCGGCGGCCCGCCGACGACAACATACGGCGAAAACATCGGTGTCCTGGCAATTACGAGAGTTTTCAGCGTCTTTGTCATCGGCGGCGCGGGAGTGATTGCGCTGTGTTTCGGATTTATCGGCAAAGTTTCAGCGCTGATCAGCTCTGTTCCGTCCGCGGTTATGGGAGGCGTTTCCTTCCTGCTCTTCGGAATTATCGCCTCCAGCGGCTTAAGAATGCTGATTGACAACAACATTGATTATGAAAACAAGCGAAATTTAATTATCACATCCGTCATCCTCGTGATCGGCGTCGGAGGGGCTTTTATTCAAGTATCAAAAGGCGGGTTCCAAATATCCGGCATGGCGCTTGCGGCAATCGTCGGAGTCATCCTGAACCTTATCCTGCCGCATGCAAATGAAGAAGACGCGATTGCATCAGAAAAACAAAATCATATGTAAACCTTTTAAAGAAAGTCCAGAGAGGCTTGGAAGGGTTATAACGGGAAGAAGCTGTACGGCTCTTCTCTCTTTAACCGCACCCCGAGTCTATAGACCGGGGTGTTTTTTACGGCCTTCAAGCGGAAACGGAGGAGAAAAAACATGAATCATTTAACGACGATGTCTGAACTGAGCGCGGCTGAAATTACAGAACTGCTGCGAGAGGCAAAAGCGATAAAGGAGGGTACAGTCCGTCCCGATCTCACGGAAAAATTCGTTGCGAATCTGTTTTTTGAACCGAGCACGAGAACGCGGTTCAGCTTTGAAGTGGCGGAAAAAAAACTCGGGATGAACGTGCTCAGCTTAGACGGCACGAGCACAAGCGTTCAAAAAGGCGAGTCCTTATACGACACGGTCAAAACACTGGAATCAATCGGAGCGGACGCCTGCGTCATCAGGCACAGCACGGATGAATATTACAAAGATCTGACCGGCAGAGTCAATATTCCGATCTTAAACGCCGGCGACGGCTGCGGCCAGCACCCGACTCAGTCATTGCTCGATTTAATGACGATTCAAGAGGAATTTGAGACCTTTCAGGGCCTGACGGTTTCCATTCATGGCGATATCAAACACAGCAGGGTGGCAAGGTCAAATGCCGAGGTGCTGACAAGGCTCGGCGCACGTGTGCTGTTTTCTGGTCCGCCGCAGTGGCAGGATGAGAAAAACGCCTTCGGCACCTGTGTTCAGACGGATGAAGCCATACAAGCTTCAGATGTCGTCATGTTGCTCCGCATCCAAAATGAAAGGCATCAGACAGAAGCCGACCAAAAAGGCTACCTGGAAGCATACGGGCTGACCGCAAAGCGGGCGGAGAGCATGAAGCGGCATGCTATCATCATGCATCCCGCACCGGTGAACAGAGGAGTCGAAATTGACACAACATTAGTGGAATGCGGAAAATCAAGAATCTTTAAACAAATGGAAAATGGTGTGTATATCAGAATGGCAGTATTAAAAAGAGCACTGCAAACCAATGTGAAAAGGGGAGAAGCGGCTTATGTCTTATCTCATTAAAAACGGCTGGATGTTAAATGAACAGGGAGAAAAAGCGGCACAGGATATCCGGGTAACGGGTGAATTCATTTCGGAAACCGGGCTTCTGACAGCGAAAGACGGAGAAACGGTGATCGACGCTGAGGGACTGTTCGTTTCACCTGGGCTCGTAGACCTTCATGTCCACTTCAGAGAACCGGGCGGCGAGAAAAAAGAAACCATTGAGACGGGCTCTAAAGCCGCGGCGCGCGGCGGTTTTACCACAGTCGCCGCCATGCCGAATACAAGACCGGTGCCGGATACGAAAGAGCAGATGGAATGGCTGCAAAACAGGATCAAAGAAACCTCATCTGTCAGGGTCCTTCCTTACGCATCCATTACGATCAGACAAACCGGCGAAGAAATGACAGATTTTGAGGCGCTTCATGAAGCGGGCGCATTCGCCTTCACCGATGACGGCGTCGGCGTTCAGACGGCCGGAATGATGTATGAAGCCATGAAACGGGCGGCTTCAATAAATAAAGCGATTGTCGCTCATTGTGAGGATAACTCGCTTATTTACGGCGGAAGCGTGCATGAAGGATCTTTTTCAAAAGCGAACGGCCTGAACGGCATACCTTCCATTTGTGAAGCGGTACATATTGCCCGTGACGTCCTGCTGGCGGAAGCGGCGGGCTGCCATTACCACGTGTGTCATATCAGCACGAAAGAATCCGTCAGAGCCGTAAGAGACGCAAAAAAAGCGGGAATCCGCGTGACGGCGGAAGTATCGCCGCACCACCTGCTGCTTTGTGACGAAGATATCCCGGGACTTGATACCAATTTTAAGATGAATCCGCCGCTTCGCAGCAAAGAGGACAGAGAGGCGCTGATTGAAGGGCTTTTAGACGGTACGATTGATTTCATCGCCACTGACCATGCGCCGCATACAGAAGAAGAGAAAAACACGGACATGAAGCTTGCGCCTTTCGGTATCGTCGGTTTAGAAACTGCCTTTCCGCTTCTGTACACACATTTTGTGAAAAACGGGGCGTGGACGCTGAAGCAGCTGGTTGATTTCATGACGGTAAAACCTTGCGAGGCATTCGGTCTTCCGTACGGAACGCTTGCACCGGGGGCGCCGGCTGACATCACCCTGATTGATCTGGAAAAAGAAGCGGCCATTGACAAAGATACATTTTTATCTAAAGGAAAAAATACGCCATTCAACAAGATGAAGTGCTTCGGCTGGCCTGTTGCAACGATGGCTGCCGGTAAACTTGCATACGAAGAAGGGAGACTCGTCAAATGAAAAGAAGACTAGTGCTGGAAAATGGAGCGGTATTTGAGGGTGAAGCATTCGGGAGCCTGGAGCATACTGCGGGTGAAGTCGTATTCAACACGGGAATGACCGGTTATCAGGAAATTTTATCAGACCCGTCTTACTGCGGGCAGATCGTGACGCTGACGTATCCGCTGATCGGCAACTACGGAATTAACAGAGATGACTTTGAATCCATCACTCCTTTTGTAAAAGGGCTGATCGTAAAAGAACTGTGCGAGCTGCCTTCCAACTGGCGTTCGGCTTACACGCTTGACGAGTATCTGAAAATGAAAAATATCCCCGGCTTACAAGGGATCGACACGCGAAAACTCACCAGAATGATCCGCACGGCCGGCGCATTAAAAGGAACGTTTGCTTCAAGTGAGGAGAATGTCGGAGAGGTTCTTGCAAGGCTGAAAGAAACGGAACTGCCGAGAAATCAAGTCGCTCAAGTATCGGCGAAAACGGCATATCCGAGTCCGGGCCGCGGCAAACGCATCGTGCTCGTCGATTTCGGTATGAAGCACGGCATCTTAAGAGAGTTAAACAAAAGAAAATGCGATGTCATCGTTGTGCCGTACAATGTAACGGCGGAAGAAGTGCTTCAGCTCAAGCCGGACGGCATCATGCTTTCTAACGGACCCGGAGATCCGAAAGATGTGCCGGAAGCCATTGAAATGATAAAAGGCATACTCGGGAAGGTGCCGTTATTCGGAATCTGCCTCGGCCACCAATTATTTGCGCTGGCATCGGGAGCGGAAACGGAAAAAATGAAATTCGGACACAGGGGTTCCAATCATCCGGTTAAAGAGCTTGCGACAGGGAAAGTCGCTTTAACAGCCCAAAACCACGGATATACAGTTTCTTCAATAGATGAGACAGAGCTTGAAGTGACGCACATTGCGATCAATGATCAAACGATCGAAGGACTCAAGCATAAAACATTGCCGGCATTTACGGTTCAGTACCACCCTGAAGCTTCACCGGGGCCGGAAGACGCCAATCACTTATTTGACAGATTCATTGACTTGATCGAAACAACTGAGAAAGAAGGGGAAGCGGTATGCCAAAACGCGTAGATATTAAAAAGATTTTAGTGATCGGATCAGGCCCGATTATTATCGGACAGGCGGCGGAATTTGATTATGCGGGCACACAGGCGTGTCTCGCTTTAAAGGAAGAAGGCTATGAAGTCATTCTCGTCAACTCGAATCCGGCAACGATTATGACGGATACGGAAATGGCTGATCGGGTATACATCGAACCGCTGACGCCGGAGTTTCTCACGCGTATTATCAGAAAAGAACGGCCGGACGCCATCCTGCCGACTCTGGGCGGACAGACCGGACTAAATCTTGCCGTCGAGCTGTCTGAACTCGGGGTTCTTGAGGAATGCGGAGTGGAAGTGCTCGGCACAAAGCTGTCCGCCATCCAGCAGGCGGAAGACCGCGACTTATTCCGTACGCTGATGAATGAGCTGAATGAACCGGTGCCGGAAAGTGAGATCATCCGCACTTTACAGGAAGCCGAGGAATTTGTCGGCCGGATCGGGTTTCCGGTTATCGTGCGCCCCGCTTACACATTAGGCGGAACGGGCGGCGGCATCTGCTCGAATGAAGCGGAACTGAAAGAGATCGTCGAAAACGGATTAAAGCTCAGCCCCGTCCATCAGTGCCTTCTGGAAAAAAGCATCGCCGGTTACAAAGAGATCGAATATGAAGTCATGAGAGACAGCAGAGATCACGCGATCGTCGTCTGCAACATGGAAAATATCGATCCGGTCGGCATCCATACGGGCGACAGCATCGTCGTTGCCCCGAGCCAGACTTTGAGCGACCGGGAATATCAGCTTTTGCGCAATGTTTCATTAAAGCTGATCCGCGCGCTCGGCATTGAAGGCGGCTGTAATGTTCAGCTCGCGCTCGATCCTGACAGCTTCCAATACTACATTATCGAAGTGAATCCGCGGGTGAGCCGCTCATCCGCCCTCGCTTCAAAAGCGACGGGTTACCCGATCGCAAAGCTTGCGGCGAAAATCGCAGTCGGGCTTTCTCTTGATGAAATGATGAATCCCGTAACGGGAAAAACATATGCGGCTTTTGAGCCCGCGCTTGACTATGTCGTTTCTAAAATCCCGCGCTGGCCGTTCGACAAATTTGAGTCGGCAAACCGCAGACTCGGAACGCAAATGAAAGCCACCGGAGAGGTCATGGCCATCGGACGCACCCTTGAAGAATCGCTGTTAAAGGCGGTCCGCTCACTGGAAGCCGATGTCTATCACCTGGAACTGAAGGATGCGGAAGAGATTTCTGACGGGCTTTTGGAAAAACGGATCAGAAAGGCCGGAGATGAACGGCTGTTTTATCTCGCAGAAGCGTTCAGAAGAGGCTACACAGTGGAGCAGCTTCATGAGTTTTCCGCAATTGACGTATTCTTTTTGCACAAGCTCTCTAAGCTGGTCGCTTTTGAAACCGAGCTGAAAGCGGAAAAAGGCAGCCTCGCCGTCCTGCAGACAGCGAAGGAACTCGGTTTCTCCGATAAATATATCAGCCGGGAATGGAATATGCCGGAACAAGAGCTGTATCAAATGCGAAAAGGAGCAGCCATCAAGCCTGTATATAAAATGGTGGATACATGCGCGGCGGAATTCGAATCAGAAACCCCGTACTTCTACAGCACATATGAGGAAGAAAACGAGTCTGAGGTAACATCAAGAAAAAGCGTCGTCGTCCTCGGCTCCGGTCCGATCCGCATCGGACAGGGCGTCGAATTTGACTATGCGACCGTTCATTCTGTCTGGGCCATCAAGCAGGCAGGTTATGAAGCGATTATTATCAACAACAACCCTGAGACGGTGTCCACTGATTTCAGCATATCAGACAAACTGTATTTTGAACCGCTGACGGTAGAAGATGTCATGCACATCATCGATTTGGAACAGCCGGAAGGCGTTGTTGTCCAATTCGGCGGCCAGACGGCGATCAACCTTGCGGAAGAATTGAGCGCCCGCGGCGTCAAAATTCTCGGTACATCACTTGAAGATTTAGACCGTGCGGAAGACCGGGATAAGTTCGAGCAGGCGCTTGAGGCGCTGAATGTGCCGCAGCCGCTCGGAAAAACCGCCGTGTCGGTGAACGAAGCGGTCAAAATCGCTGCATCCATCGGCTATCCGGTACTTGTCCGCCCTTCGTATGTGCTCGGCGGCCGGGCGATGGAAATCGTCTATCACGAAGAAGAACTGCTTCACTATATGAAAAATGCGGTCAAAATCAACCCGCAGCATCCGGTGTTAATCGACCGTTATCTGACGGGGAAAGAAATCGAAGTCGATGCCGTATCCGATGGCGAAACAGTCGTTATTCCGGGGATTATGGAGCATATCGAGCGGGCCGGCGTCCATTCAGGGGATTCAATCGCCGTCTATCCGCCTCAGTCTTTAAGCGGAGACATTAAGAAAAAAATCGAACAATACACTGTAGCCTTGGCAAAAGGCCTTAATATCATCGGATTGCTGAACATCCAGTTCGTACTGTCGCAAGGTGAGGTGTATGTGCTTGAGGTAAATCCGCGGTCAAGCAGAACCGTGCCGTTCTTAAGCAAAATCACTAAGATTCCGATGGCGAATCTGGCGACAAAGGTCATTCTCGGCCAAAAGCTTGCTGATTTCGGCTATCAAGAGGGGCTGCAGCCTGAACAGCAGGGGGTATTCGTGAAAGCGCCTGTCTTCTCATTCGCGAAGCTGAGAAGAGTGGATATTACGTTAGGCCCTGAAATGAAGTCGACGGGTGAGGTCATGGGCAAAGATTCAACCTTGGAAAAAGCGCTCTATAAAGCGCTGATTGCCTCTGGCATTCAAATCCCGAACTACGGCTCAGTGCTGTTGACCGTTGCTGATAAAGATAAAGAAGAAGGACTGCTGATCGCCAAGCGGTTCCACGCCATCGGCTATAAAATCTTGGCGACGGAAGGAACGGCGGCTTATTTGAAAGACGCTCAGATTCCGGCTCAAGTCGTCGGGAAAATCGGCGAAGAAGGGAAAAATCTGCTCGATGTGATCAGAAACGGCGAAGCGCAATTTGTCATCAATACGCTGACAAAGGGCAAACAGCCGGCCAGAGACGGCTTCAGAATCCGCCGCGAATCCGTTGAGAACGGAGTCGCCTGCCTGACATCTTTAGATACGGCCGAAGCCATTTTGCGGGTATTGGAAAGCATGACATTCCGGGCGGATCATATGCCTGCATCCGAAACCAATCAAAAGGCGGCAGTCACGATATGAAAAAAGCGCATTTGACTGTTCAATCCAACTTAGAAATTGCCGACCGGATTTATAAGATGGTGCTGAAAGGAGAGCTTGTCCGGCACCTTACCGAGCCGGGTCAATTTCTTCATCTGAAGGTGAGTGACGCGGTCACGCCGCTATTAAGAAGACCGCTCAGCATTGCGGACGTCAATTTCGCCGCGGATGAAGTATCCGTTATCTACAGAGCTGACGGTGAGGGAACGCGTCTTTTGTCCGGGAAAAAAGCGGGCGGCAGGATAGACGTTCTCGGCCCTCTCGGCAACGGATTTCCCGTCCGGCGGATTAAACCCGGCAAAACCGCGCTGTTAGTCGGAGGCGGAGTGGGGGTTCCGCCTTTGCAGGAACTGTCAAAGCGCCTGACGGAAAAAGGCGTAAACGTCATTCATGTGCTTGGATTTCAATCAGCAAAGGATGTTTTTTACGAACAGGAATGCCGTGCGTACGGAGACACTTATGTGGCGACGGCTGACGGAACATATGGAGAGAAAGGGTTTGTCACTGATATCATCCGTGAAAAGCAGCTCGAATTCGATGTCCTGCTAAGCTGCGGACCGACACCGATGCTGAAAGCTCTGAAGCAGCAGTACGGCCATAAAGAGGTTTACCTTTCGATGGAAGAGCGGATGGGCTGCGGCATCGGGGCCTGCTTCGCCTGCGTGTGCCGCACGGGTGAAAGTGATACATCCTATGTAAAGGTCTGCCTTGACGGGCCGGTATTTAAAGCTGAGGAGGTGGCGCTGTAATGTTAGAGGTGAATCTGCCGGGTCTCCAATTGAAAAACCCGATCATCCCCGCTTCCGGATGTTTCGGTTTCGGGAAAGAATATGCCGGATTTTACGATTTATCATGCCTCGGAGGCATTATGATTAAAGCAACGACGAACGAAGCCCGCTTCGGAAATCCGACACCGAGAGTGGCGGAGACAAGCGCGGGAATGCTGAATGCCATCGGACTGCAAAATCCCGGCCTTGAGCATGTGCTCAATCATGAGCTGCCTTGGCTCGAACAATTTGACACGCCGATTATCGCAAATGTCGCCGGTTCTCAGGTGGACGACTATAAAGAAGTGGCCGAGCACATCAGCCAAGCGCCGAATGTGCATGCGCTTGAGCTTAACATTTCATGTCCGAATGTCAAAACGGGGGGGATTGCTTTTGGTACTGATCCCGTCATGGCGGCCGAACTGACAAAAGCGGTGAAAGAAGTTTCCGCAGTGCCTGTGTATGTGAAGCTTTCGCCTAATGTCGCAAACATAACCGAAATTGCCAAAGCGATTGAAGCGGCCGGTGCTGACGGTCTGACGATGATTAATACACTCATCGGGATGAGGCTCGACCTCAAGACCGGACGGCCGATTTTAGCAAATAAAACGGGCGGACTGTCAGGCCCGGCGATCAAACCGGTCGCCATCCGGATGGTATACGAAGTCAGCCAGGCCGTTCAAATTCCGATTATCGGGATGGGCGGCGTTCAGACCGCAGAGGATGCATTAGAATTTCTTCTTGCGGGAGCGAGTGCGGTTGCCGTCGGTACAGCAAACTTCGTCAATCCGTTCGTCTGCCCGGAAATCATAGAACAGCTCCCCCGTGTGCTGCGCCAACACGGCTTTCAATCTGTAAGTGAATGCATCGGAAGGAGCTGGAAACATGAAAAACAACCTGCCCATCATCGCGCTTGATTTTGCATCAGGGGAAGAGACTTTAACGTTTTTAGACTTGTTTGAAAAGGAAAGGCTTTTTGTCAAAACGGGGATGGAACTTTTTTATCAGGAAGGCCCCGCCATCATTCACCAATTAAAAGAACGGAACTGTGATATATTTTTAGATTTAAAGCTTCATGATATCCCGACTACGGTCAATAAAGCGATGAAGCGGCTGGCCCGCCTCGGCGTTGATCTCGTCAATGTGCATGCGGCAGGGGGCGCACGCATGATGCGCGCGGCCCTTGAGGGGCTTGAAGAAGGCACGCCGGCAGGCAGAAAACGCCCGTCTTTAATCGCGGTGACTCAGCTGACCAGCACTTCAGAGCAGGTGGCGAAGGAAGAGCTTCTGCTGCAAAAGCCGCTGTTAGAAACGGTTGTGCACTACGGCAAAATGGCGGAAGAGTGCGGGCTGGACGGAGTGGTATGTTCGGTCCATGAAACAAAAGCCATTTATGAAGCGGTCCGGCCTTCATTTCTGACAGTCACGCCGGGCATCCGCACGGCCAGTGACGCAGCTGACGATCAAGTCCGGACGGCGACTCCGTCATTTGCGAAAGAAAACGGTTCGTCAGCCATCGTCGTGGGCCGCTCAATTACAAAAGCGGAAAACCCCGTTAAAGCATATGAAGCAATTAAACTGGAATGGGAGGGCGTTCGCCGATGAAACAGGCTATCGCAAAACATCTATTACACATTGAAGCTGTCTTTTTACGTCCGAATGAGCCGTTTACGTGGGCGAGCGGCATTTTATCACCGATCTATTGTGACAACCGTCTGACATTGTCGTATCCAAAAGTGAGAAATGATGTGGCGGACGGGCTCGGCAAACTGCTGAAGGAGCATTTCCCCGAGGCGGAGATGATCGCGGGCACTGCAACGGCGGGCATTCCGCATGCTGCGCTTCTCGCAGACCGTACAGGCGTGCCGATGTGCTACGTCAGAAGCAAACCGAAAGCGCACGGCAAAGGAAATCAAATAGAAGGCGCCATTAAGAAAGGACAAAAAACAGTCGTGATTGAAGACTTGATTTCTACCGGAGGCAGCGTGCTTGAAGCTGCGGCGGCCCTTCAAAGAGAGGGCGCGGAAGTCCTAGGCGTCATTTCCATTTTTACATACGGACTGCCGAAAGCAAAAGAAGCCTTTAAAAAAGCGGGTCTTCCTTATTACTCGTTAACCGATTATGACACGCTGATTGAAGTCGCGCTTGAAAACGGAACGATTCATTCAGCTGACATTGAAAAACTGAAATCATGGAAACTGAATCCCGAGTCAAAAGATTGGTTTAAAAAATAATGACAATAAAAACAGGCCTCAGGGCCTGTTTTATTATTCCTATCAAAAAACTCGGGTTGACTTCTGTTAGAATTGTGCTAAAATTTAGTACAAATCTAAAAAGCTTATCAAGAGCGGCTGAGGGACTGGACCGATGACGCCCGGCAACCTGCGTGTATTGCAAGGTGCCGCATCCAGAAAAATGCACAGCATTTTGAAGATAAGGGCTATACCGGGTCACTGTCTTTCATTCCGCTGGATTGAAAGTTTTTTATATGAAAAAAAGATTGAGGGATAAGACAACCGGCAGAGAACAACAGCTGTTTGATTGTCTCCGGGAGGAGGAAAGAAAAAATGCTAACGTATGACACATGGGAGGAACCGGCGATTACATTTCCGGAAGACGATTCCTATAAAGGCGCGCTGTCCGTTTTAAAATGGGCATACGGCCACTACGGAGACCAGCTTGTTTACGCGTGCAGCTTCGGGATTGAGGGCATCGTCCTGATCGATTTAATTTCTAAAGTAAAGAAAGACGCGGAAATCGTGTTTCTCGATACGGGTCTTCACTTTAAAGAAACATATGAAACGATCGAAAAAGTGAAAGAACGTTACCCGGGGCTGAACATTATCCTGAAAAAGCCCAGCCTTACTCTCGAGGAACAGGCCGAGGCTCACGGAGATAAACTGTGGGAAAGAGAACCGAACCAGTGCTGCTACATCAGAAAAATTCTGCCGTTAAGAGAAGCACTCGCAGGGCATCCGGCATGGCTGTCCGGCCTTCGCCGGGATCAAGGGCCGAGCCGGGCGAATACGAATTTCCTGAATAAAGACGACAAGTTTCAATCGATTAAAGTATGCCCGCTGATCCATTGGACATGGAAAGACATCTGGAGATATACTTCCAAGCATGAGCTGGATTACAATATCCTCCATGATCAGGGGTATCCGAGCATCGGCTGTGAACCGTGCACTTCACCTGCGTTTACCGCGGAAGATTTGCGGAGCGGCAGATGGAACGGCATGGCGAAAACCGAATGCGGACTGCATGAATAAAGGAGCTGCCCGATGGAATTAGCCGCTATTTTATTCTGCCTGTTTTTTGCCATGAATATCGGAGCCAGCGGAGCCGCGGCATCAATGGGAGTCGCTTACGGGTCCGGCGCCGTTAAAAAGAAAACATATGCGCTGATCATCTGCGCGGCCGGAGTCCTGTCAGGGGCGGTTATCGGCGGCGGTGAAGTCGTTAAGACGATCAGCGGCGGAATCATTCCCGAACAAACCATTACGCTCACCATTGTCTGCATTATAATCGGAGCGGCGGCGCTATCGTTATTCACGGCGAATGTGCTCGGCATTCCGCTGTCGACGAGTGAGGTCACTGTCGGGGCGATTGTCGGTGTCGGCGTCGCGTACAAAGTATTGTTTTTACAGCATCTTTTGGTCATCGTGATTTTTTGGGTGCTCGTACCGTTCGTCGCGTTCTGTTTCACCTTTCTCGTATCGAAGGTATTCAGTTCTCTGAATATTCGAGTCATTTCGAAACGGAAACAGAAGATTTTAGGGATTGTGCTGCTTTTTGCGGGGTTTTGGGAAGCTTTTTCAGCCGGAATGAACAATGTCGCAAATGCGGTGGGCCCTTTGGTGGCTGCGGGCGTACTCAGCGTGTCAAAAGGAACGCTGTACGGAGGCATCTTTGTCGCTCTCGGCGCTCTGCTTTTAGGACGTAAAGTGCTTGAAACCAACGGGAAAAAGATTACGAGATTTTCAGCCGGAGAAGGCATACTGCTTTCAGGAACCGGCGCGGGGCTTGTCATTATCAGTTCCGTCTTCGGTCTGCCGGTCCCATTGGCGCAAGTCACATCATCATCAATTATCGGTATCGGAATGGCCAAAAACGGGCCGAACGTTTTTCATAAAGAAGTCGTGAAAACGATGCTCAAAGTTTGGGTCGTTTCGCCGTTTTTGTCACTGTCGATTTCGTATCTGCTTGTCTCCCTGCTGTTAAAAGGAGATTACTATTCCATCTTTATGATGGCCAGCGTGCTTTTGGCAGCTGGCGGAGCCGCCAGTCTGATGAAAGCCATCCGAAAAGAGAAACGCTCTGTCCATGAACAAGGCGGGGGCATTTAACTATTAATCTGAGTTTATTTATCTGTTAACTGGGAGGAATCATGTATTATGAGTTTAGCACCGCACGGAGGAACATTAATTAATCGGGTGAATGAGCAGTATGATCTTACACCCGTCCACAAAGAAATTGAGCTTGATTTGATTTCGTTCGCTGATTTAGAGCTGATCGGAATCGGGGGGTACAGCCCGATTGAAGGATTTTTCACAGAAAAAGATTACGTGTCAGTCGTTGAAAATATGCGTCTGGCATCAGGGGTTGTCTGGTCCCTGCCGATCACGCTTCCGGTCGATTCAGAAAAAGCGGCTGAGCTTGCCGTCGGCGACACGGTGAAACTGACTTACGGCGGAGAAACATACGGTGTCGTCGACATCGAAGATATTTATACGCCGGATAAACAAAAAGAAGCCGTTCACGTATATAAAACCGATGATGCCGCGCATCCGGGCGTGAAAAAATTATTTTCACGCGGCGATACGTATGTCGGCGGGCCGATCACATTAATTAAAAAAGCGTCAAAGCAGTTTCCTGAGTTTACATTTGAACCTGCCGATACAAGACGCAGCTTCGAAGAAAAGGGCTGGAAAACCATCGTCGGTTTCCAAACGAGAAATCCGGTCCACCGCGCCCACGAATATATCCAAAAAACCGCGCTTGAGACGGTTGACGGCCTGTTTTTGAACCCGCTCGTCGGTGAAACAAAATCAGATGACATTCCGGCGGATGTCAGAATGGAAAGCTACCAGGTGCTGCTCGATCATTATTATCCGAAAGACCGCGTTTTCCTCGGCGTATTTTTGGCGGCTATGCGGTATGCGGGGCCGAGAGAAGCCATTTTCCACGCGCTTGTCCGCAAAAACTACGGCTGCACGCATTTTATTGTCGGCCGCGATCATGCCGGCGTCGGTGATTACTACGGCACATATGAAGCGCAAGAGCTGTTTGATCAATTTACAGCGGATGAACTCGGGATTACACCGATGAAATTCGAGCACAGCTTCTTCTGCCAGAAATGCGGCAACATGGGAACGGCCAAAACATGCCCGCATGACAGAGAAGACCACGTCATTCTGTCAGGAACAAAGGTCAGAGAAATGCTGCGAAGCGGCGTCATGCCGCCGGCGGAATTCAGCCGTCCTGAAGTTGTCGAGGTGTTGATTAAAGGGCTGAAAACGAAAGAAGAAGCAGGCGTTTCTTAAGGAGGAAAATAGAGTGACAAATCGTGATATCGTATGGCATGAAGCCTCAATAACGAAAGAAGAATACCAGCAGAAAAACAAGCATAAAAGCTCTATCCTCTGGTTGACGGGCTTAAGCGGTTCAGGGAAATCTACAATTGCAAACGCCGCAGCGCGCGAGTTGTTTGAACAGGGCTATCAAGTCATTGTGCTTGATGGTGATAACATCCGCCACGGCTTAAACAAGGACTTAGGTTTTTCCGATGATGACCGCAAGGAAAATATACGCCGCATCGGGGAAGTGGCGAAGCTTTTCGTTCAGCAGGGAACCATCGTCATCACGGCTTTTATTTCTCCCTTCCGTGAGGACAGAGATCAGGTGAGAGAGCTTGTGGCAGAGGGCGAATTTAATGAAATCTACGTGAAATGCGACCTCGATATATGTGAAAAGCGCGATCCGAAAGGTTTATATAAAAAAGCAAGAAATGGTGAAATTCCGTTCTTTACGGGGATCGACTCACCGTATGAAGAGCCGAAAGCGCCTGAGCTCGTACTTGATTCAGGCAAATTTGAACGTGAAGAATGCACCGGAAGACTGGTTGACTTTGTGAAAAACAGCTTAGCATAATAGGTCCAAAAAGGCCGCGCAATCAGCCGGATATCCCCTGCAATGGCGGGATATGGTAAAATAGCTGAAGTGCGGCCTCGCGGCTGTTCTGGGAAGATTTCAAAACGGATCGGGGAGACATGCTATGGGGAAAGTATTTATCGTTGGAGCCGGTCCGGGAGATCCGGACTTATTAACGGTGAAGGCAATGAAGGCCATACAGAAAGCGGACGTTATATTATATGACAGATTGGTAAACAAAGAGATTTTACAATATGCCGGCGAAGAAGCGGATCTGATTTACTGCGGCAAGCTCCCGGATTTTCACATTATGAAACAGGATACGATCAACCGTTTCCTTGTGAAGTATGCGAAAAAGGGGAAAACCGTTGTAAGGCTCAAGGGGGGCGACCCGTTTGTTTTCGGCCGCGGAGGCGAAGAAGCGGAGGCTCTCGCACAAAACGCCATTCCGTTTGAGATCGTTCCCGGCATTACATCAGGAATCGCGGCTGCTGCTTATGCCGGCATTCCGGTGACGCACAGAGAGGCGAGCTCCAATGTCGCATTCGTTACGGGGCATTATAAACAAGAAGACGACTTTGAAGAAAAATGGAAAGCGCTGGCGACGGGTATTGATACGCTGGTGATTTATATGGGAATTAAAAATATCCGGCAGATTGAAAGAATGCTGCTGGAAAACGGCAGAGACGGCGGCACTCCGGCAGCCTTTATTCATTGGGGAACGACGGACAGGCAAAAAACAGTCGTCTGCACCGTCGGCACGCTTTCAGATACAGTGATAAAAGAAGAAATCAAAAACCCGAGCTTAATTGTTATCGGTGATGTCGTCAATTATCACTGCAAACTGGACTGGTATGCATCTGAACAGAAAAATCCGGATTTGAGCGAGGCGTTGTAAATGAAGCAGGCGATTTTATATATCGGGCACGGTAGCAGGCTTAAAAAAGCGCAGACAGAGTCCGCGGCGTTTTTAAAAAGATGCATGCCGCACGCTGACGCTCCCATTCAGGAAATCTGTTTTTTAGAACTGCAGGAACCGTCTATTGAAGCGGGATTTGAAGCTTGTGTCAGACAAGGCGCCACTCATATTGCGGCTGTGCCTTTGCTGCTGTTGACCGCTGCCCACGCGAAACATGACATTCCGGCTGAAATCGCCCGTGCGGCGGCCCTGCATCCCGATATAAAAGTGACATATGGTGTTCCGATCGGAGTGGACGATGAAGTCGTAAAAGCCGTGCATCATCGTATTGAAGATACCGGAGTGCCCATTGAGCAGGCGAAAGTGGTGCTGATCGGAAGAGGAAGCACAGATCCGGCCGTTAAAAACGCAGTCAGTGAGATTGCCGGAAAACTTGAGGCGATTACACCTGTTAAAGAAGTCATCCCCTGTTTTTTAACAGCATGTGACCCGCACTATAAAGAAGTGTTTGCCGGCCTTGAAGAGGATGACGGAGCACCCGTTTTTATCGTTCCATATCTTCTGTTTACCGGGCTTTTAATGACTGAGATTGAACGGGAAGTTCAAAAGCTTCAAACGATCAATCAAAATATTCATCTCGCTTCATACTTAGGTTTTCACCCGCATATTAAGCAGGCGTTTTTGAACCGTGTGACAGAAGCTGTCCGAAACCCCGGCGGGCAGTTTGATTTTAAGGGGGGACAGTATGCTGCCTCTTCACATTAATCTCAGCGGAAAAAGAATTGTCATCGCGGGCGGAGGCAATGTTGCCTTAAGAAGACTCAAAACAGTGCTTCCGGAAGGCGCGGATATTACTGTAATCAGTCCCGATGCCCTGCCTGAAATTAAACAGCTGGCGGATGAAGGACGTATCCGCTGGGTTTCCCGTAAAATTGAAATGAAGGATCTTGCGCCCGCTTTTTTCATCATTGCCGCGACAAATGACCGCAGCGTGAATCGGGAGATAGCCGCGGGCGCTTCTGAAACGCAGCTGGTCAATTGTGTAAGCGAGGCTGAACGGGGCAGCGTGTATATGCCGAAGATCATCCGCAAAGGGCGCATTCAAGTATCCGTATCAACAAGCGGCGCAAGCCCGGCACATACGAAAAGACTGGCTGAGGACATAAAGCCTCTCATTACTGCTGATTTGGCTGAAGAAGTGGATCAATTATTTGAGAAAAGAAGAAGATCATAAAAAACACCTTGTCTGTCATCAGGCAGGGTGTTTTTTATACTGTCCTGACAGTCCGCCGAATGTGAAAAATTCAAAACGAAAGCGGTCAGGATTGCGAAGTGATGAGGAATATGTATGTGATCCCGATGCCGCCTGGATTCCGCCCGCATACAAAGGAAAGGTCAGAGACCCGCCCGGATGTGCTCAGGTTCGGCGAGGGAAGGTGAAAGTATCCGCCGCCAAATCAGGTGTGACTGTTTTAATCACAGACGGCCCGGCGGATCAGGCAGACATGACGGGAAACTGATCAGATATTGTAAAGATGATTCTGACGGCTGGGAGAGTTTCGTCTCCGTTTATACGTAATAAAAAACACCTCCAAGCTGAGCGCGGGTTTCAGCTTGGAGGTGCGTTTATTTTTTCAGCCGTATGACAAGGTCGGCATCAGGTGTGACAAATACGGTATGCTGGCTGTCATAGGTGACAAATCCGGGCTTTGCGCCGTTTGGCTTTTTCACATGTCTGATTTTTGTATAATCAACCGGAACGGAGCCGGAATCTTTCGCTTTGGAAAAATAAGCGGCGATCGCAGCGGCCTCCAGTATGGATTGTTCATCCGGATCGCTGCTTTTAATCACAACGTGGGAACCCGGAATGTCTTTCGTGTGGAACCATAAATCATCCCTTGCGGCAGCTTTTGTCGTTAAGTACTCATTTTGTTTATTGTTTTTGCCGACAAGAATCGTCAATCCCTGTGAAGATTCATATTGCTCCAAAACAGGAACGTGCTGCTTCTGTTTTTTCTGTCCTCTCTGCTGTTTCGGCCGCAGATATTTGCCTTCCACAAGCTCTTCCCTTATTTCGTGAATATCCTTTGTGGAGGCGGAGGAGAGCTGCTGGATCAGCTGATCGAAATAAGCGATTTCCTCCTCGGCCAGACGGATCTGTTCTTTTACCACCTCGACGGAATTCTTCGCCTTTTGATACTTTGTAAAATACATCTGTGCATTTTCTGACGGTGTTTTGTTCGGATTTAAAGGGATGGTCACCGTCTTACTTTCTTCATCATAATAATTGATGACTTCCGCTTCTTTGTCACCTTTTTTCAGCATATACAAATTCGCCGTCAGCAGTTCGCCGTATAGCTGGAATTCCTTCGCATTCTCTGAGTAGTCGAGCGTCTTTTCCAGCTTTTTTATCTTATTGGCGTTCTTTTTCCGTTCATTTGCGACAAACCGCTCGAGATCCTGCGCCTGCTGTTTGACGCGGTCGCGTTCCGCTTTGCCGAAATAAAACCGGTCCAACAGCTCACTCAGTGAGTGAAAGGTGCGCTCCTCTCCGTTTACATGTGTGAGAGACAGGAGATAAAAGTATTCCTTTCCGCCGGCTGTCGTAATGTTCGGTGTAAACCTGCAATCTTTCACGGCATGGAACATTTCAAGCAGCGTCTTCGGCAGCGTTATTTTGTTAGCGAGACCCGCTCTGTGAACGGCTTCTTTTGCAAACAGCGGAGAAACACCGGAGAAATGTCTGACGATCTGCTGGTCAAGCCGTCCTTCCTGAAAACTGAGATAACGCAAAACGTCCTCTTCATCCGCGGCAAGCGGCGAAATTTTTTCCTGAGCGGGAGGAAGCTTGTAATCATATCCCGGCAGAACGGTCCGGTAGCTGTTCATCGACGGAGATAAATGTTTCAGCCCGTCGATGATGGCTCCTTCTCCGTCAGTCAGAATAATATTGCTGTGCCGTCCCATAATTTCAACATACAGCGTTCTTACGGTTTCGTCGCCGATTTCATTTCTGCTTTTTATGCGGAATATCATAATCCGGTCTAATCCGGCCTGCTCTATTTTCTCAATAAATCCGCCTTCTATATGCTTTCTGAGCAGCATACAAAACATCGGCGGCTCGCTCGGATTTTCATAGGCCTGGTTTGTCATGTGCACCCGTGAATAGCTCGGGTGCGCCGACAATAATAATTTGTGGTTTTTTCCGTTGGCGCGGATATGGAATATCACATCGTGCTTAAAAGGCTGATGGACTCTCGTGATCCGGCCTCCGGCAATCCGGCTGTTTAATTCATGTGTCATTCCGTATGTAAACATGCCATCAAAAGACATATAAAACACCCTTTCCTTCTTCCTGCATTCGATAATTATAGCATGAAAAGGGGCGAGTCAGAATAAGCTTGTTTACAGAGTGACATCTCTAAAGCGAGGCAGGGGAGTGGACGAGAAGAATGAAGTTTCATGAAATGGGACAAACCGATTTGCTGAAAGCAACAAATACGTCCATTAAACAGGGGTTGACCGAAAAAGAGGTGAAAAAACGCCTTGAAAAGCACGGACCGAACGAGCTTCAGGAGGGCAAGAGGACACCGGCGATCGTCGTGTTTTTCGCCCAATTTAAAGATTTTATGGTGCTCGTGCTGCTGGCGGCGACCTTAATATCCGGGTTTTTAGGCGAATATGTAGATGCCGTAGCGATTATGGCGATTGTATTTGTCAATGGGGTTCTCGGTTTTTTTCAAGAGCGGCGTGCGGAAAAGTCATTACATGCACTAAAAGAGCTGTCAACGCCGTATGTGTCAGCGTTGCGGGACGGGAGCTGGAAGAAAATTCAGTCCAAGGAGCTCGTTCCCGGCGATATCATGAAATTTTCAAGCGGCGACCGGATTGGCGCGGATGTGCGGATCGTTGAAGCGAAAAGCCTTGAAATTGAGGAATCGGCGCTGACCGGGGAATCAATTCCGGTGGTTAAACAAGCTGATAAACTGAGAAAGCCGGATGTTTCGTTAGGCGACATCAGCAATATGGCGTTTATGGGTACGATCGTAACGCGCGGCAGCGGTGTCGGCGTTGTCGTCGGTACAGGAATGAATACGGCAATGGGGAAAATCGCCGATATGCTGGAATCCGCCGGCAGCCTTTCAACACCGCTGCAGCGAAGACTTGAAGAGCTCGGCAAAATTTTAATTATCGTCGCGCTCCTTTTAACGGTATTGGTCGTTGCAGTCGGCGTCTTACAGGGACATGATCTTTACAGCATGTTTTTGGCCGGGGTGTCATTGGCCGTCGCCGCGATTCCGGAAGGGCTTCCCGCCATTGTTACGGTGGCATTATCAATCGGCGTCCAGCGCATGATCAAACAAAAATCAATTGTCAGAAAGCTCCCGGCGGTTGAAACATTGGGCTGCGCCTCTGTCATTTGTTCTGATAAAACCGGCACGCTGACACAAAACAAAATGACCGTCACCCATATGTGGTCAGGCGGCAAAATTTATAAAGTGTCAGGCATCGGCTATGAGCCGGAGGGCGTTTTCACCCGAGATGAGCGGGAAATCAAGCCGAAAGATGAGAAGATTCTTGAACAGATGCTGGTTTTCGGCGCGTTGTGCAACACATCTGAAATCGCACTGAAAGACGGCCGTTATGTACTCGACGGTGATCCGACAGAAGGAGCGCTGCTGACGGCAGCAAGAAAGGGCGGCTATTCAAACGATTGGCTCAGCGGGCAATACCGCGTGGTTGCCGAGTTTCCGTTTGACTCCGTCCGCAAAATGATGACCGTCATTATAGAGGATAAGGAAAAAAAGCAGTTCGTCATCACTAAAGGAGCGCCCGATGTGCTGATTGACCGCTCGTCACATCTGATGCACGGCGCAAGAAGTACGCCTTTTTCAGGAGAAAAGAAAGCAGAAACGGAAGCGGTTCTGAAAGAGCTGGCGTCGCAAGCTTTGCGTACGATTGCGATTGCTTATAAACCGCTTAAGGCCGGAGAAAAGCCGACAATGGAGCAGGCGGAAAAAAATCTGACGATGCTCGGCTTGTCAGGCATGATTGATCCGCCCCGTCCGGAGGTCAGACAGGCCATTAAAGAATGCCGTGAGGCCGGCATTAAAACGGTTATGATCACAGGAGATCACGTCGAAACGGCAAAGGCCATCGCAAAAGATTTGCGTCTTCTTCCGAAAAAGGGACGTGTGATGGACGGCAAGACGCTGAATGAGCTTACGGAGAAAGAACTTATCGAAACGGTCGATGATGTCTACGTCTTCGCACGCGTGTCACCTGAACATAAATTGAAAATCGTCAAAGCGTTTCAGGAAAACGGACACGTCGTCGCCATGACGGGAGACGGGGTTAATGACGCGCCGGCCATAAAGCAGGCAGATATCGGTGTTGCCATGGGCGTGACGGGAACGGATGTGGCAAAGGAAGCCTCTTCTCTCATTCTGGTGGATGATAACTTTGCTACGATTAAATCAGCCATAAAAGAGGGACGGAATATCTATGAAAATATAAGAAAATTCGTCCGGTATTTGCTCGCCTCCAACGTCGGTGAAATTTTAGTGATGCTGTTTGCGATGCTTCTCGCTCTGCCGCTGCCGCTCGTCCCGATCCAGATATTGTGGGTGAACTTAGTCACTGACGGGCTGCCGGCGATGGCCCTCGGTATGGATCAGCCGGAAGGAGACCTGATGAGGCGGAAGCCGCGGCATCCGAAAGAAGGAGTGTTTGCGAGAAAACTGGGCTGGAAAGTCGTATCAAGAGGGTTTTTAATCGGAGCCGCAACCATTTTTGCGTTTATCATCGTCTATCACCGCAATCCTGAAAATCTGCCCTACGCACAGACCGTTGCATTCGCGACTCTTGTCCTGGCTCAGCTTATACACGTGTTTGACTGCCGGAGCGAAACGTCTGTTTTCTCCCGGAATCCGTTTGAAAATATCTATTTGCTCGGCGCCATCATTTCTTCTATCTTCCTGATGGTCATCGTCATCTATTATCCGCCGCTGCAGCCGATTTTCAAAACAGTGCCGATTACGCCGGGCGATTGGATGCTGATTATCGGTATGTCTGGCATACCTACTTTTTTGCTGGCGGGTTCACTTTTGACAAGAAAAAAATAATTCCATATGATATAATCTTAGGGGTAATAGCATGTCTATTGCCCTTTTATTTTGATAACGGGAAAGAATTGGGTGTTTCATATGATACGGAGTATGACAGGCTTCGGCAGCGCAAGCAGCACAAAAGGCGATCTCTCGGCAACCGTTGAATTGAAATCCGTCAATTACCGGTTCAAAGAAGTGAACGCCCGCCTGCCACGGCCTTTGCTATATGTAGAGGATAAGCTGAAACAAACGATATTGCAGCATATACAGCGCGGAAGAGTAGAGCTGTTTCTCACTGTAAACAGTGACGCGCTCATAAAAAGAAGCCTGAACATCGATTGGGAGCTCCTTGATGAATATGTGAGCGCCGCACGCGTCATGAAAGAGCGCTACAGCCTGGCCGCAGAACCCGATGCAATGGATTTCTTTAGATTTGAACACATTGCGCAGATTCACGAAGAACAGATGCGTGATGACAAGCTTGAAGAAGTCATCAGGGAAGCCGCTGAGCTGGCTGTAAAGGAACTTTGTGACATGAGGGAAAAAGAAGGCCGGCTTTTGGCGGAAGACTGTTTTCTGCACATTGAGCGGCTTGAGACGCTGTCCGAACAGGTGAAAGAGCGCGCTTCGGCCGTTGTTATTCAATACCGCGAGCGTCTTTACGCCCGAATGAAGGAATGGACGGAGGACGCGCTCGACGAAAGCAGGCTGATCACGGAATGCGCCATTTTCGCCGATCGTTCTGATATAACGGAAGAAATTACCAGATTAAAGAGCCATTTTGTTCAATTCCGTGATATATTAAAAGAAGGCGGGGCAGTCGGCCGCAAACTTGATTTCCTTGTTCAGGAGCTTAACCGGGAAGCGAACACGATCGGCTCAAAAGCCAATGATCATCAAATCACAAAGCTTGTCGTTGAAATGAAAAGTTCTATTGAAAAATTGAAGGAACAAGTGCAAAATATAGAATAGCGACTGTGCGTATTGTTTACAGACGGTCTCTTCAGGTTACACTAGAGACGTCTATTTTACAGGGGGAACGTAGAAGATGACGATTAAACTGATTAATATCGGATTTGGCAATATCATCTCCGCCAATCGGATGATTTCGATTGTCAGCCCGGAGTCTGCGCCAATAAAGCGAATGATCCAGGATGCAAGAGACCGCGGAATGCTAATAGACGCTACATACGGACGAAGAACCCGTGCAGTTGTCGTCATGGATAGTGATCACATTATCTTATCTGCCGTCCAGCCTGAGACAGTTGCACACAGACTTTCTGTGAAAGAAGAAATTATGGATGAAGGGCAGGGGTAATTGCCGCATGAAAGAAAGAGGGTTATTAATCGTTCTCTCAGGTCCCTCCGGAGTTGGAAAAGGAACGGTTCGGCAAGCAATATTTTCACAACAGGACACGAAATTTGAATACTCAATTTCAGTCACGACGAGAAACCCGAGAGAGGGCGAGGTCGACGGCGTCGATTATTTCTTTAAATCCAGAGAAGAATTCGAACGCATGATTGAAAACAACAAACTGCTTGAGTGGGCAGAATATGTCGGCAACTATTACGGAACGCCCGTTGATTATGTCGAACAGACGCTTCAAGAAGGAAAAGACGTCTTCTTAGAGATTGAAGTGCAGGGCGCGCTCCAAGTGCGGAATGCATTTCCGGAAGGCCTGTTTATCTTCTTAGCGCCGCCGAGTCTTTCTGAGCTGAAAAACAGAATCGTGACAAGAGGGACTGAAACCGACGATTTAATCGAAAACAGAATGAATGCCGCAAAAGCTGAAATCGAAATGATGGACGCGTATGATTATGTCGTTGAAAACGACGATATCCAAACGGCTTGTGATAAGATTAACGCAATCGTTCTCGCCGAGCACTTAAAACGTGAACGCGTCGCTCCGAGATATAAGAAAATGCTGGAGGTAGAATAACTTATGTTAGATCCGTCAATTGACTCTTTAATGAATAAATTAGATTCTAAATATACGCTGGTGACTGTGTCTGCAAGACGCGCGCGTGAAATGCAGATCAAAAAGGACCAGCAGATTGAACATACCATTTCTCACAAATATGTAGGCAAAGCTTTAGAAGAAATTGACGCGGGCCTGCTTTCGTTTGAAAGAGAAGACAGCGAATAACAAGCACACGTAGCAACCTATCTCTACATAGGTTGTTATTTTTTTCCGTTTGGGATTTGTCCAATGCTTTCATAAAGGGGAGAAGACTTCATGAAAAACCGAAACATTTTGCTATGCGTAAGCGGAGGAATCGCCGTTTATAAAGCTTCCGCACTCACGAGCAAGCTGGTTCAGGCCGGCGCAAATGTCAAAGTGATTATGACTGAGTCCGCGCGTGAGTTTGTTTCTCCGCTGACATTTCAGGCGCTGAGCCGGAATGAAGTGTATACAGATACATTTAATGAACAGAATCCGAAGGTGATTTCTCATATTGATGCCGCTGACTGGGCGGATTTAATTATTGTCGCGCCCGCTACGGCAAATATCATCGGCAAGCTTGCCAACGGAATTGCTGATGATATGCTCACAACGACGGTGCTGGCGGCTGAGGCCCCGGTCTGGGTGGCGCCTGCGATGAATGTCCATATGTATGATCATCCGGCGGTGAAACGGAACATCTCTGTGCTTTATCAGGACGGGGTCCGCTTTATCGAGCCGAGTGAAGGCTATTTGGCATGCGGATATGTCGGCAAAGGAAGGCTGGAGGAGCCGGAGCTTATTGTTGAGCGTGTCAGTGAGCATTTTAAGGAGCCTGAAGACGATGCGCCGCTGAAAGGAAAACATATTGTCATTACGGCCGGTCCGACGCGCGAAGCCGTGGACCCTGTCCGCTTCTTCACAAATAAATCCACCGGCAAAATGGGCTACGCTGCTGCTGAAGCCGCCGTCCGTCTCGGGGCGCGGGTGACGCTGATTTCAGGCCCGGTGTCAATAGAGCCGCCAGTCGGGCTGTATCAGTTTCTTCCTGTGCAATCGGCAGCTGATATGAGAGAAGCCGTGCTTTCTGTGTTTGATTCATGCGACATGGTGATTAAGACGGCGGCCGTGGCCGATTTTACGCCGGCGGCTGTTTCTGATCACAAAATGAAGAAGAAAGACGGTTCGCTCGTGATCGAATTCAACCGTACGGCAGACATACTGAAAGAACTCGGCGAACGGAAAACACACCAGCTGCTGGTCGGATTTGCGGCTGAAACGCAAGACGTCGAACGCTATGCGCGCAGAAAACTCGAACAGAAAAACCTTGATATGATCGTGGCGAATGATGTGAAAGCGGAAGGGGCCGGATTTGGCACGGATACGAATGTCGTCACCTTCTATTTCCGGGACGGAAGAAAACGGGAGCTTGCGCTTATGTCTAAACTTGACGTTTCCTTTGAAATGCTGAAGGAAATGACCGCTTTGAAAGCCGAGGACCGAAAACCCGTATGAATGTAGCAGAAGTCATTGTCGATGTCAGCTCCAAAAACATTGACAGACCCTTTGATTACAAAATTCCCGATCATTTAAAAGGGATGATCGAAGTCGGCATGCGGGTGATTGTCCCGTTTGGCCCGCGCAAGCTTCAAGGATTTGTGACCGGTTTGAAAGATTCGTCCGAATTAAACGGCGGCTCAATGAAGGAAGTCGAGAAGCTTCTTGATTTGACGCCAGTTCTGACTGAGGAACTGATGCAGCTGTCTTCATGGCTTTCTGACAAAACGCTGTCGTTTAAAATCACGGCGCTTCAGGCAATGCTGCCCGCCGCACTGAAGGCGAAGTACGAGAAAGAGCTGAAAGTCGTTGACGAAGAAGCGCTGACCCCGGACATCAAACAGCTTTTCAGGAATCAAAAAAGTCTTCTGTACTCGGATATTACCGATGAAAGCATTCTTTCGTCACTTCAGAAATTCGTGCGCAAAGGAAGCATTGATGTCACATATAAAGTCGCCCAAAAAACGAATAAAAAAATGATCCGCATGATCGAAGCGGGGGCAGACAAAGAAGAACTCGCCCGGCACGCAGATTCATTGACAAAGCAGGCTTCTAAACAGCTCGCCGTGCTTACTTATTTTATCGGCGGGGGAGAAAAGATTTCCGCGGCTGAACTTTGCAAAAAGACCGATTCCAGTTCCGCGACGCTGAAAACGCTTCTTAAAAAGGGGCTTCTTACGGAAAGCTTTGAGGAGGTTTACCGCGATCCTTATCAGGACAGAATGTTCAAAAAAACAGAGCCGCTCTCTCTTACAGAAGAGCAGCAGGCCGCTTTTGAGCCGATTAAACAAGCCGTAGCCGATCATGTCCACCACGTCTTTCTGCTTCACGGCGTCACGGGCAGCGGCAAAACGGAAATTTACCTGCAATCCATAGAAAAAGTGCTGGCAAAAGGACAAGAAGCGATCGTGCTCGTTCCGGAAATCTCGTTGACACCGCAAATGGTCAACCGTTTTAAAGGCCGCTTCGGCTCACAGGTTGCGGTCATGCACAGCGGATTATCCACAGGTGAAAAATACGATGAATGGCGGAAGATTCAGCGCAAGGAAGTCCGGCTTGTCGTCGGAGCCAGATCGGCCATCTTTGCCCCGTTTGAAAATCTCGGCATGATCATTATTGATGAAGAGCACGAATCTTCCTATAAGCAGGAGGAAATGCCGCGGTATCATGCAAAGGATGTAGCCATCCGCCGGGCCGAGCATCACAGCTGTCCGGTCGTCCTCGGGAGCGCCACGCCGACATTGGAGTCATTTGCGCGGGCGAAAAAAGGCGTTTATGAGCTGCTTCCGTTAAAACATCGCGTAAACCGCCAGCTCATGCCTGACGTTTCTCTCGTTGATATGAGAGAAGAACTGAGAAACGGCAACAGATCAATGTTTTCAAGAGAGCTGATGGAACAGCTGGAAGAGAAGCTCGCAAAAAAAGAGCAGGCCGTCCTTTTTCTGAATAAACGGGGGTATTCCTCGTTTGTGATGTGCCGGGACTGCGGTTATGTGCCGCAATGTCCGCATTGCGACATTTCCATGACTTATCACCGCTACGGACAAAGGCTGAAATGCCATTACTGCGGCCATGAGGAACCTGTCCCGGGAACATGCCCGGAATGCGGCAGCGAACATATCCGCTTTTTCGGCACGGGCACGCAGCGTGTGGAGGAGGAGCTTACCAAAGTGCTGCCTCAGGCGCGCGTGATCAGGATGGATGTGGATACCACTTCAAGAAAAGGCGCACATGAAAAACTGTTGTCAGCGTTCGGTGAAGGGAAGGCGGATATCCTGCTCGGTACGCAGATGATCGCAAAAGGGCTTGATTTTCCGAACGTGACGCTCGTCGGAGTATTAAGCGCAGATACGACGCTTCACATCCCAGATTTCAGGGCCGCGGAGAAGACATTCCAGCTGCTGACGCAGGTAAGCGGACGGGCCGGGCGGCATGAAAAGCCGGGAACGGTGGTCATTCAAACGTATACACCGTCTCATTACAGCATTCAGCTGACGAAAACGCACGACTATGAAACTTTTTTTCAGCAGGAAATGGCGCACAGACGGGCCCAGTCATACCCGCCGTATTATTACGTGGCGCTGGTGACCGTTTCTCATGAAGAAGCGGCAAAAGCCGCGGTCACCGCAGAAAAGATTACAAACTATTTAAGAGCGGGATGCGGGCCTGATACGAAAATTCTTGGGCCGGCGGCTTCCCCGATTGCCAGGATCAAAGATAGATATCGCTATCAATGCGTGATAAAATACAGACAGGAAAACGAGTTGCAGATTCAGTTGAAAAAGATACTGGAGCACTATAAACGAGACATTGCGCAAAAGCATGTAATGATTTCAATCGATATGAATCCGTACATGCTGATGTAACATTAGTTTTTGGAGGGCAAAATTTTGGCTGTAAAAAAAATCGTCACACACCCGGCGGAGGTTCTGGAAACACCCGCCGATGAAGTGACAGTGTTTGATAAAAAATTAAAAAAACTGCTTGACGATATGTACGATACGATGCTCGAAATGGATGGCGTCGGTCTCGCCGCGCCGCAAATCGGCATTTTAAAAAGAGCGGCCGTCGTGGACATCGGTGAAGAAAGCGGCCGGATCGACCTTGTAAATCCGGTTATTCTTGAAAAGAGCGGTGAACAGACCGGAGTCGAGGGCTGCTTAAGTTTTCCCGGGGTTTTCGGCGATGTCACCCGCCCGGATTACGTAAAGGTAAAAGCCCACGACCGTAAAGGAAAACCGTTTATTTTAGAAGCGGAGGGTTTTTTGGCCAGAGCCGTTCAGCATGAAATGGATCATTTAGACGGCATTTTATTCACATCAAAAATTACGGCTTACTACACTGAAGAAGAACTGGCAGAAATGGAAGGATGATTGGATGACAAGGATCGTTTTTATGGGAACGCCCGATTTTTCAGTTCCCGTCCTGCGCACGCTTATTGAAGACGGATATGAAGTGGTTGGTGTCGTTACGCAGCCTGACCGCCCGAAAGGCAGAAAAAAAATCATGACGCCCCCTCCTGTAAAGGCTGAAGCTGAACGTCACGGCATTCCCGTGCTTCAGCCCGAAAAAGTAAGGCTCGAAGAAGAAATAGAAAAAGTGCTCAGCCTGAAGCCGGACCTGATTGTTACGGCGGCATTCGGACAGATCCTGCCCAAGCAGCTGCTGGACGGCCCGACATACGGCTGTATCAACGTACACGCGTCACTATTGCCTGAATTAAGAGGCGGAGCGCCGATACATTATTCGATTCTCCAAGGCAAGAAGAAAACGGGCGTGACGATCATGTATATGGTTGAAAAGCTTGATGCGGGCGATATGATTTCTAAAATCGAAGTGGAAATTGATGAAACGGATAACGTCGGCACGTTGCACGACAAATTAAGCATAGCGGGGGCAAAGCTTTTGTCAGAGACCGTCCCGAACGTCATTTCCGGAAATATTAAACCGATCAAACAGGACGAATCAAAAGCGACTTACGCGCCTAACATTAAGCGTGAGCAGGAGCGGATTGATTGGGCAAAGCCCGGAGAAGAGATCTACAACCAGATCAGAGGTTTAAACCCTTGGCCTGTCGCCTATACAACTTTGAACGGTCAAACTATTAAAGTATGGGCTTCTGAAAAAGTTGCAGCAAAAACTGAAGCTGCGCCCGGAACAGTCATCCGCACGGAGCAAAACGGCATTGTCGTCGCATCAGGAAACAGCACCGCCCTTTTAATCACTGAGCTGCAGCCGGCGGGAAAAAAACGGATGAAGGGCGAAGATTTTGTAAGAGGCAAAAATGTGCAGCCCGGTGACGTGTTAGGAGCAGCAAATGAAGAAAATTAATGTCCGGGAGCTCGCCCTTGAAGCGCTTGAGAAGCTTGAGCAAAATCAGGCATACAGCAACCTGCTTCTTACATCGGTTATCAAAACGAACACGCTCAGCGATCAGGACAGAGGACTGCTGACAGAGCTTGTCTACGGAACGCTGCAAAATAAAATCGCCTTAGACTATATGCTGAAGCTTTTTATCCGCAAGCCGAATAAGGTGAAGCCGTGGGTGATTCAGCTGCTTCGTCTGTCCGCGTATCAAATGGAGTATTTAGAAAAAATTCCGGATCGCGCCGCCATCCATGAAGCGGTTGAAATCGCCAAAAAACGCGGGCATAAGGGCATTGCGTCCTTTGTCAACGGCATTCTCCGCTCCCTGCAGCGTGAGGGGGCGCCGTCATTCGCTGAAATTGAAGACCCGGTTCTCCGTCTTTCTACAGAGACAAGCCATCCCGAATGGCTCGTAAAAGAGTGGGTCGAGGCGTACGGCTTTGAGGCGGCTGAAAAAATCTGCCGGATTCATCTCATTCCGCCGAAGCAGACGCTCCGTGTCAATCACATAAAGAGCGACAGGGAAACGGTGCTGAATGAGATGGAGAATGCCGGTCTGGAAGCGGAAGCCGGAGACCTTTCTCCTGATGCGATTAAGCTTTTGAAAGGAAGCATCGCGAACACGACATTTTTCCAAAACGGCCGGGTATCCATACAGGATGAAAGCTCAATGCTTGTCGCGCGGGCGCTGGACCCGAAGCCGGGCGAAACCGTTTTAGATGCATGCGCCGCACCGGGCGGAAAGTCGGCTCACATTGCGGAACTGATGGAGAACGAGGGGAGCCTCACATCGCTTGATCTTCACCGCCATAAAGTGAAGCTGATTAAAGAGGGCGCAGAACGGCTCGGACTTACGATCATCGACGCGCAAACGATGGATGCGCGAAAAGCGGGAGAGGCCTTTGGCGCAGAACGGTTTGACCGTATTCTCGTTGATGCGCCTTGCTCAGGTTTCGGTGTCATCAGAAGAAAACCCGATATGAAATATACGAAGACGCCGGAGGACAGCAGACGGCTGTCAGAAATCCAGCTCGGCATTTTAAGGGAAATCGCCCCATTAGTAAAAAAAGGTGGCACACTCGTATACAGTACGTGTACAATGGATCGGACAGAAAATGAAGAAGTTATGCATGCGTTTATACAAGAACACCCTGAGTTTGAACCCGATTTGTCTCTTGAAAAGCGGCTGCCTGAAAAGGCGAGACCCTTTGTTCAGGATGGAAGCCTTCAAATTCTTCCGCATTATTTCGGAACAGACGGTTTCTTTATTAGCAGCATGAGAAAGAAGGGATAAAAAATGACACAATTAAAAAAGACAAGCGTACGGAAAGAGCTGCGGACTGAGCAGCCGTCCATTTACTCTTTTGAATTAGATGAAATCAAACAATGGCTGACCGAGAATGGCGAAAAGCCGTTCCGCGCAGCACAGATTTTTGAATGGCTCTATGAAAAGCGGGTTTCTTCATTTGATGAAATGACAAACCTCTCAAAAAGCCTGCGTGAAAAACTCGAGAGCAATTTTGTGCTGACAACGCTGAAAACGGCTGTAAAACAGACATCTCAAGATGGCACGATGAAATTTTTATTTGAGCTTCATGACGGTTATACGATCGAAACGGTTTTAATGAGACACGAGTATGGTAATTCTGTATGTGTAACGACACAGGTCGGCTGCCGGATCGGCTGCACATTTTGCGCGTCAACACTCGGCGGACTGAAACGGAATCTTGAAGCGGGAGAAATCGTCGCTCAAGTCGTGAAAGTGCAAAAGGCGCTTGATGAAACGGATGAACGCGTCAGCTCAGTCGTCATCATGGGAATCGGAGAGCCGTTTGATAATTTCAATGAAATGCTCGCTTTCTTAAAAATCATTAACCACGATAAAGGGCTGAACATCGGAGCGCGTCATATCACAGTTTCCACCAGCGGAATCATTCCGAAGATTTACGATTTCGCCGATCAAAAAATGCAGATCAATTTCGCGATTTCTCTGCATGCTCCGAATACGGAAATCAGAAGCCGTCTGATGCCGATTAACAAAGCCTATAAGCTTCCTGACCTTATGGAGGCCGTCAAATATTACATCGAGAAAACAGGCAGACGGATCAGCTTTGAATACGGGCTGTTCGGCGGCGTAAATGATCAGGTCGAACATGCAGAAGAGCTTGCAGAACTGTTAAAAGACGTGAAATGCCATGTCAATTTAATTCCGGTAAACTATGTGCCTGAACGGGATTACGTCCGCACACCGAGAGATCAGATTTTCGCATTCGAAAAAACGTTAAAATCCCGCGGTGTAAATGTCACGATCAGAAGAGAGCAAGGCCATGACATTGACGCGGCCTGCGGTCAGCTTCGCGCGAAGGAGCGTCAAGACGAGACGAGGTGAAGAGGTTGATTACAGCCTTGAAAACAGATACAGGTAAAGTCCGCCGGCATAATGAAGATGCGGCGGGCATTTTCACAAAAGAAGACGCGGTGCTTGCGGTTGTCGCCGACGGCATGGGCGGTCATCTTGCCGGAGATGTAGCGAGCAGGATGGCGGTTGCGGCGATGGAAGAGCAGTGGAACCGGACCGAAACGGTTCCTTCTCTGCCGTCCGCTTGCGAGGATTGGCTGAAAGACCGGATTCATGAGGCGAATGTCAAAGTACATGACCACGCTAAAGCGAATGAAGAATGCCGGGGAATGGGCACCACCATTGTCTGCGCCTTATTCACGGGGAAGTTTGTCACTGTGGCTCATATCGGAGACAGCCGGTGCTACCTGCTTCAAGAGGGGGAATTCACTCAGCTGACTGAGGACCATTCGCTTGTGAATGAGCTGGTCAAGACGGGGGAAATTTCGAAAGAGGACGCCGAGCACCATCCGCGGAAAAATGTATTGACGAGAGCGCTGGGGACAGATGAAACCATCAGCCCCGACGCCCGTTCTTTTGAACTGTCTGACGGCGATCAGCTGCTTTTATGCTCTGACGGACTGTCAAATAAAATAGAAGATCACGAGATCAAACAAATGCTTCAAGCCGAATCTGATCCTCAGGAAAAAGTAGACCTTCTCATCAGCAAAGCGAATCAAAACGGCGGCGAAGATAACATCACGGCTGTGTTGATTGAGTTTTCCGCAGATGAAAAAGAGGGTGAAGACAAGTGCTAACCGGCAAGCGGATCAGCGGGCGTTATCATATCCTCCGGCCCATTGGCGGCGGCGGAATGGCAAACGTTTTTTTAGCTGAGGACATCATTCTCGAACGTGAAGTCGCAATTAAAATTCTGCGGTTTGACTTTGTGAATGACATTGATTTTATCAGGCGTTTCAGAAGAGAAGCACAGTCGGCATCAAGCCTCGATCATCCGAATATCGTCAGTATTTACGATATCGGGGAGGAAGGCGATATTTATTACATTGTCATGGAATATGTGGAAGGCATGACATTAAAGGAATACATAACCGCACACGGACCGCTCCATCCGAAAGAAGCGCTGTCCGTTATGGAGCAGATCGTCTCGGCCATCGCCCATGCCCATCAAAACCATATCGTGCACCGGGATATTAAACCGCACAATATATTGATAGATCATTTAGGGCATATCAAGGTGACGGATTTCGGCATCGCCACAGCACTTACATCTACGACAATCACACATACGAATTCTGTGCTGGGCTCGGTTCATTATTTGTCTCCGGAGCAGGCGAGAGGCGGCCTGGCAACGAAAAAATCAGATATTTACGCGCTCGGCATCGTGCTGTTTGAGCTTTTAACAGGCAAAATCCCTTTTGACGGAGAATCAGCCGTCAGCATAGCGCTAAAGCACCTGCAAACAGAAACGCCTTCCGCCAGAAAGTGGAACCCTTCCATTCCGCAGAGCGTTGAAAACATTATTTTAAAGGCAACCGCTAAAGATCCGTTTCACCGCTATGAAAGCGCCGAAGACATGGAGGCGGACATCAGAACGGCTTTTGACGCCGGCAGGCTGAATGAACAAAAATTTTCCGTGCAGGATGATGAGGAAATGACAAAAGCCATTCCCGTTATTACTGACGGCGCAAAAGCCGCTCCTCAGGCGGAAACGCCGGGGGAGACGGATGATAAGGAACAGCAGCCAGCCAAAAAGAAAAAACGGAAATGGCCGTGGGTTTTGCTGGCCGTCTGTTTCATTTTCATTATGGCGGCTGTTCTTGCGGTCACCGTGTTCCCGTCTTTATTTATGCCTAAAGATGTAAGCGTCCCCGACGTACGGGGCATGAAGTACGAAAAAGCGGAAGCCCTGCTTGAAAAGAACGGGCTCCGGGCTGATCCTGATATAACGGACATTGAAGATGAAAAAATAGAAGAGGAATTAATGGTCAAAACGGACCCAAAAGCGGGGTCTACCGTTAAAGAAGGTTCTTCTGTAAAACTGTACAAAAGCATCGGAAAACCGAAAACCCAGCTGATCGACGTGAAAGGACGGCAGATCGGCGACGCAAAAAAAGCGCTGAAGGAAAAAGGCTTCAAACATGTTAATGTAAAAGAAGAAAACGATGACAGCGAGGCCGGCACCGTAATTGATCAGGACCCGTCAGCCGGCACCGATATGGTCGCAAGCGACGATGAAGTCAATCTAACGGTCAGCCTCGGCCCGGCGGACGTTACGCTGAGGGACTTAAAGACTTACAGCAAAGAAGCGGCTTCAGGGTATCTTGAAGATAACGGCCTGCAGCTTGTTGAAAAACAAGCCCATTCAGATGACGTGCCGGAAGGACAAGTCATGAAACAAGAACCGTCAGCCGGCACTGCGGTTAAGCCGGGAAGTAATGTTGAAGTGACGTTCTCGCTCGGACCTGAAGAAAAACCGGCGAAAACGGTAAAAGAAAAAATCAGCATTCCTTACGAACCTGAACATGAAGGGGACGAGCTTGAAGTGCAAATCGCCATCGATGATAAGGACCACAGCATCTCTGATACGTATGATTCATTTAAAATAAAAGAGCCGACTGAAAAAACAATTGAACTGAAGATTGATCAGGGACAGAAGGGGTATTATCAAGTGATGGTCGATCATAAAGTCGTCAGCTACAAAACGATTGAATACCCGAAAGATAATGACTGACAAGGAGGGACCCTATGCCTGAGGGCAAAATTATAAAAGCGTTAAGCGGATTCTATTATGTCTTGGATGAATCACAGGACAAGATCATTCAATGCAGGGGCCGGGGCATTTTCAGAAAAAATAAAATAACGCCCCTGGTCGGCGATTATGCCGTTTATCAGGCTGAAAATGATAAAGAAGGCTACCTGCTGGAAATCAAAGAACGAACAAACGAGCTGATCAGGCCGCCGATTTCAAATGTCGATCAGGCCGTTCTCGTCTTTTCTGCCGTTCAGCCGGCGTTCAGCACGTCTTTATTGGACCGTTTTCTCGTCCTTGTGGAAGCCAACGGCATTCACCCGATCATCTGCATAACCAAAATGGACTTAGCTGCAGACGGGGAATCGAAAGAGGCGATACTTTCTTACGTGAAAGACTATCAGGCGATCGGTTATGACGTATATGTGACGTCATCAAAAGAAAACAGCGGCTTAACAGGCATTGTGAAACACTTCGAGAACAAAACGACGGTGTTTGCCGGCCAGTCCGGAGTCGGAAAATCTTCGCTTTTAAATGCGATCAGCCCGGAGCTTGAGCTGAAAACAAACGAGATTTCCGCGCATTTGGGACGCGGAAAACATACGACGCGCCATGTGGAGCTCATTCATACATCAGGCGGTCTTGTCGCGGATACTCCGGGGTTCAGTTCGCTTGAATTTACCGGCATTGAGGAAGAAGAGCTGGGCAGCACGTTCCCTGAGATCAGAGAAATAAGCGCCTCTTGCAAATTCAGAGGCTGTCTGCATCTTAAGGAGCCGAAATGCGCGGTAAAGGAAGCGGTGGAAGAAGGAGAGATTCAGCCGTACCGCTATGAGCATTACAAAGAATTTATGCAGGAAATAAAAGAGAGAAAGCCGAGGTATTAATATGATTAAGGTTGCGCCATCAATTCTTTCCGCCGATTTTGCTTCACTGGGCGAGGAAATTAAAGACGTGGAAAAAGGAGGGGCAGACTATATCCATATTGATGTCATGGATGGCCATTTCGTCCCTAACATTACAATCGGGCCGCTTATCGTTGAAGCCGTCCGTCCGGTGACTGATCTGCCGCTGGATGTCCATCTTATGATTGAAAACCCGGACCGCTACATCCCGGCATTCGCAAAAGCCGGTGCGGACATCCTTTCTGTTCACGCTGAAGCGTGTCCGCATCTTCACCGGACCATTCAATTGATAAAAGAGCAGGGGGTAAAAGCGGGAGTTGTGCTTAATCCGCATACGCCCGTCCAAATGATTGAACATGTGATCGAGGAGCTTGACCTTGTGCTGTTAATGACGGTTAACCCCGGTTTTGGCGGACAGCGCTTCATTCATTCGGTTCTGCCGAAAATCCGTCAGGTCAAACAGCTGGCTGAGGAGAAAGGCCTGTCTGAGCTTTTAATCGAGGTGGACGGAGGCGTTAATAAAGAAACAGCCCCTTTATGCGCTGAAGCGGGCGCCAATCTGCTTGTTGCCGGGTCTGCCGTATATAATCAGCCGGATCGGAAAAAAGCCATCGCTGACATCCGAAACGCATCATAAACATGCTGAAAAAGAGCCCGGTGAAAGCCGCCGGCTCTTTTCGCGTCTAAGAGAGAGGATAGCATATGAAGACAATCAATATCGTTGCGGGCGGCCCGCGGGAGCTTATTCCCGATCTATCCGAATACACAGACGGAGATACGACGTGGGTCGGAGTTGATAAAGGGACGGTTGCTCTTTTGGAGGCCGGAATCATTCCGCAGGAAGCTTTCGGTGATTTTGACAGCATTACGGAAGAGGAGCTCATGCAGATTCAAAAAGCGGCGCCGGCCCTCCATGTGTATCAGGCGGAAAAAGATTATACCGATCTTGAACTCGCCCTTGACTGGGCTTTACAAAAAGAACCGGAAAATATTCGGGTATTCGGTGTGACGGGCGGAAGAGCCGATCACTTTTTAGGGAACATCCAGCTGCTGTATAAAGCCTTACATAAGCATACCGATGTCAAGCTGATCGACCGGCAGAATGACATTCAGATGTTCGGGCCCGGCCGTTATACAATTGAAGAAAAAGCGCGCAGACGCTATATTTCTTTCATTCCGTTTACGGAAGCGGCAGACGGCCTGACACTCGACGGTTTTAAATATCCCCTTGATAATTGTCATATTCCTCTGGGTTCCACACTATGTATTAGTAACGAACTCATTCATTCACGAGGTACTTTTTCGTTTGCAAAAGGCATATTAATAATGGTAAGGAGCGCGGATTAGAAAAGCGGCTTCTGCCATATGCGGAAAAAACCATGAATCCTAAAGTGATGAACGCAGCGGATACGGGACTTATAGGAGGGGACAAAATGAAATTTTATACCATTAAATTGCCGAAGTTTTTAGGAGGAATTGTCCGGGCGATGCTGGGCTCATTTAGAAAAGAGTAAGCCCAAGAAGCTGAAATTGCCCTCTTTGAACGCATAAAAAACGCCTGCCGCATAAAAGGGCAGGCGTTCATTTTTGCTTATACACGCTCAACTTTACCGGATTTTAAAGCCCGGGCAGATACATACACTTTTTTAGGTTTGCCGTCAACGAGGATGCGGACCTTTTGAAGGTTTGCGCCCCAAGTACGCTTAGAAGCGTTCATTGCGTGAGAACGGTTGTTTCCGGCTTTTGTTTTTTTACCTGTAATAAAACATTTACGTGCCATTTGTTTCCCTCCTAACTGCGCGAAACATCTTTTTAAACATAGTGTCTCAGATGCTTTCGTTATACAATACTTTAAATAATTTACCACAGCTAAAAACCGTTTGCAACTATTGTTTCCCTTACTTTCAAGAAAAATCACTTGACATGTAAAACCAATCACATTTCCGCGCTGAAGGCCGCTGTCTGTATCTTTTCTTTTCATAATGGGATACATATAGTAGAATAATGATAACTCTATGCATCTGAAGGAGGAACCTGTGTGTCCATTGAAATGAAGACAAAATACGGACAGATTGATATATCCAACGAAGTCATCGCAATGGTTGCCGGAGGCGCTGCCATTGACTGTTACGGAATAGTGGGGATGGCCTCAAAAAACCAGATTAAAGACGGTTTGTCTGAAATCCTCCGGAGAGAGAACTTCGCAAAAGGCGTACATGTCCGTCAGGAAGCCGAACAAATACATATCGACATGTACATTATTGTCAGCTACGGCACTAAAATATCCGAAGTAGCCCACAATGTTCAGACGAAGGTAAAATACACAGTAAATCAAACAACCGGACTTGCAGTTGATTCTGTAAATATTTATGTCCAAGGCGTACGAGTAACGAACCCGTAGTGAGGAGGATGAGTATTGTCTAGACGAAACTTAGATGGGAGAGCTTTTGCGGCAATGATTCTGGCGGGGGCTGAGACATTGTCTCAAAACGCATCCGCAGTGGATGCGCTGAACGTGTTTCCCGTGCCTGACGGCGATACCGGAACAAATATGAATTTATCGATGTCATCCGGTGCAAGAGAGGTAGAGCACATTGACTCACCCGACATCGGCAAAGTCGGCATCGCCCTGTCAAAAGGCCTGCTTATGGGAGCGAGAGGAAACTCAGGGGTGATCTTGTCCCAATTGTTCAGAGGTTTCACAAAGAGCATTGAAAACAAAAACCAAATAGATGCCCGAGAGTTTGCCGCAGCACTCCAAGCGGGAGTGGATATGGCATATAAGGCGGTTATGAAACCGGTTGAAGGAACGATTTTAACCGTGGCCAAGGATGCGGCTAAAAAAGCGGTCGCCTCGGCCAAAGAAGAAACCGATATTATTTCGGTCATGGAGGCCGTTATTGAAGAAGCGGAAGCGTCGCTCAACCGCACGCCGGATCTGCTTCCTGTTTTAAAGGACGTCGGTGTCGTTGACAGCGGCGGAAAAGGTCTGCTTTGTGTATATGAAGGCTTTTTGGCTGCTTTAAAAGGAGAGGCCGTACCGAAAAAAGCGGTTCTTCCGGCACTCGATGATATGGTGAATGCCGAGCATCATAAAAGCGCGCAGAGCATGCTGAGTACAGAAGACATTGAATTCGGATTTTGTACGGAAGTGATGGTGAGGCTGGATCAAGATAAACGGACGTTCAAGGAAGAGGCGTTCAGAAACGAACTGAGCCGTTTCGGCGATTCATTGCTGGTCGTGGCTGATGATACGCTGGCGAAAGTTCATATTCATGCCGAAGAACCAGGGAACGTACTCAATCTCGCACAGCGTTACGGCGATTTGATTAAAATTAAAATTGAAAACATGAGGGAACAGCATACTTCAATCATCAGCCAAGAACATGATGAAAAAAAGCCGGCCGGCGTTATGAAAGAAGCCCGCAAGCCTTTTGGCATCGTGACTGTGGCAATGGGAGAGGGCATTTCTGAATTGTTTACGAGCATCGGCGCTTCACACGTAATCGAAGGCGGCCAGACAATGAATCCGAGCACGGAAGATATTGTTGAAGCCGTTCAGTCTGTCAATGCGGAGATGGTTTTCATTCTTCCAAACAATTCCAATATTGTGATGGCTGCCAATCAGGCGGCGAGCGTGGCTGAAGAAAATGTCATTGTCATTCCGGCAAAAACGGTCCCTCAAGGCATGACCGCCCTGCTTGCGTTTAACCCTGACCAGCCGGCTGATGTAAATGAAGCCAATATGCTTGAGGCCATCCGGAATGTGAAAAGCGGCCAGGTGACATATTCAGTCAGAGACACCCATATTGACGGCAAAGATATTAAAAAAGGTGATTTTATCGGCATTTTAAACAGTTCAATTATCGGCAGCGCCGAAGATCGGATAAGTGCGGCGAAATTGCTGCTGGATGAAATGATCGGGGAAGAAGATGAAATCGTCACCATCCTGTACGGAGAGGACGCGCCGGAAGAAGAAGCTGAGAAACTCGCTGAGTATATTGCTAGCGTCTGTGAAGATATCGAGGTTGAAATCCATAACGGCAGACAGCCTCTGTATCCATATATATTTGCGGCAGAATAGAAGGGCTTATCAGGCCCTTCTATTCTTATGCCTTTATTTACCTGCGGCAGTGCGGCAGTGTGCCTGCTTGCCAATTGAGAAATGTTCAATTAGTCTAAAGAAAAGCGCTGAATGAAGTGATGTTAAGGAGGAGCAAACCAGCATGAAGTATAGAAGCGTTTTTGATATTATCGGCCCGGTCATGATCGGTCCGTCCAGTTCACATACCGCAGGCGCCGCCCGGATCGGCAGAGTGGCCAGAAGCTTATTCAGGCGGGAGCCCCGCCGGATCGTTGTGTCTTTTTACGGATCATTTGCAGAAACGTATAAGGGTCACGGCACTGATGTCGCGATTATCGGCGGCCTGCTTGATTTTGATACATTTGATGAACGGATTAAAACAGCGATTCAAATTGCGGAAGAGAAGGGCATATATGTAGAGTTCCGTACAGAGGATGCCGTGCCCGTTCATCCGAATACGGCGCGTATCGTCATTTCTGATGATGAGGGAGAGCTTGCCCTTACCGGTATTTCCATCGGCGGCGGAAAAATAGAAATCACGGAGCTTAACGGCTTTGAGCTGCGACTTTCCGGAAACCACCCGGCTATTTTAGTCGTTCATAATGATAAATTCGGCACGATTGCAGGCGTTGCCAATGTGCTTGCGAAATTCTCCATCAATGTCGGACATATGGAAGTGGCGCGTAAGGACGTCGGCCAGCTTGCGCTGATGACGATTGAGGTCGATCAGAATATTGAAGAAGAAGTGCTTGACGAACTTTCAACACTTCCTAATATTATACAGGTTACTAAGATAGCTGACTAAAAAGTCAGGAGGAAAATGACATGTTTCGTAATGTAAAAGAATTAATAGAAATCACTCAAGAAAAACAAATTCCGATTTCGGAAGTGATGATCACCCAAGAGATGGAAGTGACGCAAAAAACACGGGAAGAAATCTTTCAAGGAATGGAGCGCAATCTCTCCGTCATGGAAGCAGCTGTTGAAAAAGGGCTGAAGGGCGTCACGAGTCAGACCGGTTTAACAGGCGGAGATGCCGTGAAACTTCAGGCATACATCCAATCGGGAAGAAGCCTGTCGGGCAATCTGATTTTAGACGCCGTTTCTAAAGCTGTGGCGACAAATGAAGTCAATGCGGCGATGGGAACGATCTGCGCTACACCGACCGCCGGCTCTGCCGGAGTTGTGCCGGGAACGTTATTCGCCGTAAAGCATAAGCTGAACCCTACGACAGAACAAATGATCCGTTTTCTGTTTACAGCCGGCGCGTTCGGTTTTGTCGTAGCAAATAATGCGAGTATTTCAGGAGCGGCAGGAGGCTGTCAGGCGGAAGTCGGGTCAGCATCAGGCATGGCAGCGGCTGCGATTGTGGAAATGGCGGGCGGAACGCCTCAGCAATCAGCGGAAGCAATGGCGATTACACTGAAAAATATGCTCGGTCTCGTATGTGACCCGGTCGCCGGATTGGTAGAAGTGCCGTGTGTCAAACGAAACGCAATGGGAGCATCCAACGCGATGATCGCGGCGGATATGGCGCTGGCCGGGATTACAAGCCGTATTCCTTGCGATGAGGTGATTGACGCGATGTACAAAATCGGCCAGACGATGCCGACAGCACTGCGTGAAACGGGACAAGGCGGTTTAGCTGCGACACCGACGGGAAGAGAATTAGAGAAAAAAATTTTCGGAGGAGCGCTGAAATCAAGTGACACACCATCAGCAAACTAGTATAGCGGAAATTAAGGGCATTGGGCCGGAAACAGAAAAAACATTGCACGAACTTGGTATCTATGACATTTCTGATCTTCTGAATTATTTCCCTTACCGTTATGACGACTATGAGCTGAGGGATTTAGAAGAAGTAAAACATGAAGAAAGAGTGACGGTAGAAGGGAAGGTTCATTCAGAACCTTCTCTTACCTATTACGGCAAAAAACGAAACAGGCTGACATTCAGGGTGCTTGTCGGCAATTATTTAATTACCGCGGTCTGCTTTAACCGTCCCTACTTAAAAAAGAAACTGACGTTAGGTTCTGTCGTCACGATATCCGGGAAATGGGATAAACACAGACAGACCGTTTCCGTGCAGGAATTAAAAACTGGTCCTCATCAAGAAGATAAAAGCATTGAGCCTGTTTATTCCGTTAAAGAAAACGTCACCGTAAAAATGATGAGACGGTTTATTAAGGAAGCGCTGCAGCATCATTTGGACAGTGCAGCCGATCCGCTTCCTGAAAAATTGAGAATCCGCTATAAGCTGCCTGATTACAAACATGCCCTGCAGACGATGCATCAGCCTGAAACGAGGGAATCGTTACAGCAGGCAAGACGCCGGTTTGTTTACGAGGAATTCTTATTATTTCAGCTGAAAATGCAGGCGTTCCGTAAAGCGGAAAGGGAACAGTCCAAAGGCATCAGCCATGTGTTTCCTGCTGAAAAGCTCGCCGCTTTCACAGACAGCCTGCCGTTTTCGCTCACGACCGCACAGACGCGCGTGCTTCGGGAAATTACCGCTGATATGACATCCCCTTACCGAATGAACCGTCTGCTGCAAGGTGATGTCGGTTCAGGGAAAACGGCCGTCGCCGCCATCGCTTTGTACGCTGCGATTCTGTCGGGGCATCAGGGGGCATTAATGGTGCCGACTGAAATTCTGGCCGAACAGCATGCAGATTCTCTCGTATCGTTGTTTGCAAATGAAGATGTAAATATCGCGCTTTTGACGAGTTCTGTAAAAGGAAAGCGGCGCAGGGAGCTGTTGGAGCGGCTTGCTCTCGGAGAGATTGATATTTTAGTAGGGACCCATGCTTTAATCCAGGATGAAGTAGAATTCAAAGCGCTGAGTCTTGTTATTACGGACGAGCAGCACCGGTTCGGGGTCGAACAGCGCAAAAAACTCAAGAATAAAGGTCAGGATCCGGATGTGCTGTTTATGACAGCCACTCCGATTCCGAGAACGTTGGCCATTACCGTCTTCGGAGAAATGGATGTTTCCGTGATAGATGAAATGCCCGCGGGGCGAAAACAAATCGAAACGTATTGGGTGAAACACGACATGCTGGAGCGGATTTTGGCTTTTATAGAAAAAGAGCTGAAGCAGGGAAGGCAAGCCTATATTATCTGCCCGCTCATTGAAGAGTCGGATAAACTGGATGTACAGAATGCGATTGACGTATATAACATGCTGTCTGACGTTTACCGTGGTAAATGGAATGTCGGCCTGATGCACGGGAAGCTCCATTCTGATGAAAAAGATCAAGTGATGAGAGAATTCAGCGCCAATCAATGTCAGGTACTTGTGTCAACAACCGTCGTAGAAGTCGGGGTGAACGTGCCGAATGCGACGATTATGGTCATCTATGACGCCGACCGTTTCGGATTATCTCAGCTCCATCAGCTCCGCGGCCGGGTCGGGCGGGGAGACCACCAATCTTTCTGCATCTTGATGGCCGATCCGAAATCCGAAACCGGGAAGGAACGGATGAGAATCATGTCAGAGACAAACGACGGCTTCGAGCTGTCTGAAAAGGACCTTGAACTGCGCGGCCCCGGTGATTTCTTCGGAAAAAAACAGAGCGGTATGCCCGAGTTCAAGGTGGCGGATATGGTTCATGACTACAGAGCTTTGGAAACGGCCCGCCAGGATGCGGCCAACCTGGTGTCTTCAGAGGCTTTTTGGAAAGATGACGAATACCGCATGCTGCGCGGTCAATTACTTTCAAGCGGCGTCTTAGAAGGGGAGAAATTAAGCTGATTCTGTAAAATTCGGCGGCTTTCAAAAAACAATCATTGCATTCCAATCTATGAGATTATATACTACTATTAGTACCTAGTCTTAATTGTCCGGATGGTGTTTACAGATGAGAAGAAGCAAGAAAGAACGCCAAAAATTATTGCAGCAGACGATCAAATCGACACCCTTCATCACAGATGAAGAATTAGCGGGGAAATTCGGCGTCAGCATTCAGACGATCCGTTTAGACCGCTTAGAGCTCTCAATACCGGAGCTGAGGGAAAGAATTAAAAACGTGGCAGAACAAACGCTTGATGATGAAGTGAAATCATTGTCTTTAGACGAAGTGATCGGTGAAATCATTGATCTGGAGCTTGACGGCCAGGCCATTTCCATATTAGAAGTAAGACGCGAACATGTCTTCAGCCGCAATCAAATTGCGCGGGGGCATCATTTGTTTGCGCAGGCGAACTCACTCGCCGTAGCCGTCATTGATGATGAGCTGGCGCTGACCGCAAGCGCAAATATCCGCTTTACAAGACAGGTGAAAGAAGGCGAGCGCGTCGTTGCGAAAGCCAAAGTGACGGCAGTCGAAAAAGAAAAAGGCAGAACGGTAGTTGAAGTCAACAGCTATGTGGGAGAAGAAGTCGTGTTCTCCGGCAGCTTTGATATGTACCGTTCAAAACAATCATAAAGGTGGAGCATGCATGAGAATAGCTGTAGATGCAATGGGAGGCGACAACGCACCCAAAGCTGTTATTGACGGAGTAATGAAGAGTATTGAGGCATTTGACGATCTTCATATTACGCTGGTCGGTGACAAGACAACAATAGAATCACACTTGCCAACAACATCAGACCGCATCACTGTGTTGCACGCCGATGAAGTGATTGAACCGACGGATGAACCGGTCCGCGCCGTACGCAGAAAGAAAAACTCTTCTATGGTGCTGATGGCGCAGGAAGTGGCTGAAAACAGAGCGGACGCCTGCATCTCAGCGGGGAATACAGGCGCACTCATGACAGCGGGACTGTTTATCGTCGGCAGAATTAAAGGAATCGACCGGCCTGCGCTTGCGCCGACGCTTCCGACCGTTTCAGGCGACGGTTTCCTTCTTTTGGACGTGGGAGCCAATGTCGATGCCAAACCGGAGCATCTCGTCCAGTACGGAATTATGGGATCTGTATATGCCCGGCAGGTTCTCGGAATCAGCTCGCCCCGCGTCGGCTTGTTAAATGTCGGCACGGAAGAAAAGAAAGGAAACGACCTGACAAAAAAGACGTTTGAATTATTAAAAGAAACAAACGTGAATTTTGTCGGAAACGTTGAGGCGAGAGACTTGCTCGAAGGCGCTGCTGACGTCATCGTCACAGACGGCTTTACGGGCAACGTCACGTTGAAAACATTGGAAGGTTCAGCGTTATCGATTTTCAAAATGCTGAAAGATACACTGACTTCAAGTTTTGTTTCTAAGCTCGCAGCGGGAGTGCTGAAGCCGAAGCTGATGGAAATGAAACTGAAAATGGACTATTCTGAGTACGGCGGGGCGAGTCTTTTCGGTTTGAAAGCGCCCGTCATTAAAGCGCACGGCTCTTCTGACGCACGCGCTGTTTACCATGCGCTGCGCCAGGCGAGAGAAATGGTCAGCCAAAACGTGGCCGCATTTATAGAAGAAGAAGTAAAAGAAGAAAAAACAGATGAGTAGTCTGGAGGTTACCGCATCATGAGTAAGATTGCATTTTTATTTCCCGGACAGGGATCACAATATATCGGTATGGGAAAAGACCTGTACGAACGCGAAGAAGCGTCAAAACGTATTTTTGATGAAGCGGATGAAACGCTTGAAACAAAGCTGAGCTCGCTCATTTTTGAAGGTGACGCTGAAGAATTGACCCTTACATACAATGCGCAGCCCGCGCTGTTGACAACGAGCATCGCCGTATTGGAAAAGTTTAAAGAATCCGGCATCACCCCTGATTTCACCGCCGGCCACAGCCTCGGAGAATATTCGGCGCTTGTTGCGGCGGGAGCGATGACATTTAAAGATGCCGTTTACACGGTAAGAAAACGGGGAGAATTCATGAATGAAGCCGTGCCGGCCGGAGAAGGCGCCATGGCTGCTATTCTCGGAATGGATGCGGAGTCCTTGAAAAAGGTGACGGATCAAGTGACGGAAAACGGTCATCTCGTACAGCTTGCAAACCTGAACTGCCCCGGCCAGATCGTCATTTCCGGAACGGCAAAAGGCGTGGAGCTGGCTTCAGAGGAAGCGAAAAACAACGGAGCAAAACGGGCGATCCCATTAGAAGTAAGCGGACCGTTCCATTCTGAATTAATGAAGCCGGCAGCGCAAAAACTCGAGGAGGTGCTCAGCGCCTGTGAGTTGAAAAATGCGGCTGTTCCCGTGATTTCAAACGTTTCGGCTGACGTTATGACAGAAAAAGACGATATCAAGAAAAAACTGATCGAACAGCTGTATTCGCCTGTTCGCTTTGAAGAAACCATTAACAAACTGATTGACGAAGGCGTCACGACGTTTGTTGAAATCGGGCCCGGAAAAGTGCTTTCAGGCCTTGTGAAAAAAGTGAACCGCCGCCTTAAAACAATCTCGGTTTCTGACCATGAAACCATCGAACTGGCGATTCAAACGCTGAAGGAGGAGAATCAGGATGCTTAATGAAAAAACAGCAGTGGTAACGGGAGCGTCCCGCGGAATCGGTCGGGCGATCGCGCTTGATCTTGCGAAAAACGGCTGTAATGTAGTAGTCAACTACTCCGGGAATGAAGCGAAAGCGAACGAAGTCGTAGATGAGATCAAATCTTTGGGCCGAAACGCGATCGCCGTAAAAGCCGATGTATCAAATTCCGAAGAAGTACAAAACATGATGAAAGAGGCTGTCGCTGCATTTTCTTCAATCGACATTCTCGTGAACAATGCGGGGATCACAAAAGACAATCTTCTGATGAGAATGAAAGAAAATGAATGGGATGATGTCATTAACATTAACTTAAAAGGTGTATTCAACTGCACGAAAGCCGTTACAAGACAGATGATGAAACAGCGCTCCGGCCGGATTATCAACGTATCATCAATCGTCGGCGTCAGCGGAAACCCCGGCCAGGCAAACTATGTGGCGGCAAAAGCCGGTGTGATCGGCTTAACGAAGTCATCAGCCAAAGAGCTTGCGAGCCGAAATATTACGGTCAATGTCATTGCTCCGGGCTTTATTTCCACGGATATGACGGACAAGCTTTCTAAAGAAGTCCAAGATGAAATGCTGAAGCAGATTCCGCTCGCGCGTTTCGGTGATCCTTCCGATATCAGCAGCGTTGTTACGTTCCTTGCTTCTGAAGGATCGCGTTATATGACGGGCCAAACCCTTCATATTGACGGCGGAATGGTGATGTAAAGATTTGTTTTTAAAATTTCATCCTAGTTTCTCTAGTTTTTTAAAAACGAATCCTCTATAATACTTGAGGGGAGGTGAATTGCTATGGCAGATACATTAGAGCGTGTAACGAAAATCATCGTAGACCGCCTTGGCGTTGATGAAGCTGACGTCAAACTTGAAGCTTCTTTCAAGGAAGACTTAGGTGCTGATTCCCTAGATGTAGTTGAGCTTGTTATGGAACTTGAAGACGAGTTTGATATGGAGATTTCTGACGAAGATGCTGAAAAGATCGCAACAGTCGGCGACGCTGTGAACTACATACAAAACCAGCAATAAGCTGATGCTAAAAGTCCCGCCTGACAGCGGGGCTTTAGCCCTTTAATCGTTCGGTTACCGGCGTCTGACGCTGTACGCGCAGCCGATTCCGTTTACGGCGGGGAGCGCGGTGAACCTGATGTGCCTATGGAGGTTACTATGTCAAAACACTCACATTTTAAAGATAAAAAAAAGTTCTATAAAAAAATAGAGCAATTTAAAGAGTTCCAAGAACGGATTTCGGTTCATTTTCAAAACGAGAAACTTTTGTATCAAGCATTTACACATTCATCTTATGTGAATGAGCATCGGAAAAAGCCGTATGAAGACAACGAAAGGCTTGAATTTTTAGGTGACGCTGTTTTGGAACTGACGATCTCCCAATTCTTATTTGCCAAATATCCGGCCATGAGTGAAGGAGATTTGACGAAGCTGAGAGCCGCTATCGTATGCGAGCCGTCACTCGTCTCACTTGCCCACGAATTGTCATTCGGCGATCTTGTTCTCTTGGGAAAAGGAGAAGAAATGACGGGCGGCAGAAAGCGTCCTGCGCTTTTAGCGGATGTGTTTGAAGCGTTTATCGGCGCACTGTATCTGGATCAGGGCCTTGAGCCGGTTCAGCAATTCCTGAAAGAGTACGTGTTCCCTAAAATAAACGATGGTGCTTTTTCTCATGTGATGGATTTCAAAAGCCAGCTTCAAGAATTTGTACAGCGGGACGGAAAAGGATCGCTTGAGTACAAAATTCTCAATGAAAAAGGGCCTGCCCACAACCGGGAATTCGAGGCGCTGGTCTCCCTTAAAGGTGAGGCGCTCGGTATCGGGAACGGACGTTCCAAAAAAGAAGCCGAGCAGCATGCGGCACAGGAAGCTCTTGCAAAATTGCAAAAACATCATACGAAACAATAAAATCCCCCTGTATCCCTAGGGGGATTTCAGTATGTCTGCGCCTGATATAAGCGGGTGATTATGATAATATTGAGATACTTATACGATAAGGAGGATCTGGGATGTTCCTCAAACGTTTAGACGTTATAGGATTTAAATCATTTGCAGAACGGATATCCGTTGACTTTGTAAAAGGCGTCACGGCCGTTGTCGGTCCGAACGGCAGCGGAAAGAGCAACATTACCGAAGCCATCCGCTGGGTGCTCGGCGAACAATCGGCACGCTCGCTTCGGGGCGGAAAAATGGAAGATATCATTTTTGCGGGAAGTGATTCGCGCAAGCGGCTGAACCTTGCCGAAGTCACGTTAACGCTTGATAATGAAGATCAATTTCTCCCGATCGATTATCACGAAGTCAGCGTGACGAGACGGGTGTACCGTTCCGGAGAAAGTGAATTTCTCATCAACAATCAGCAGTGCCGCCTGAAAGACATCATTGACTTATTTATGGACTCCGGGCTTGGAAAAGAAGCATTCTCTATTATCAGCCAGGGGAAAGTCGAAGAGATTCTCAGCAGCAAAGCGGAAGACCGCCGCAGTATTTTTGAAGAAGCGGCCGGCGTGCTGAAATATAAAACACGAAAGAAAAAAGCGGAAAACAAACTGTTTGAGACGCAGGATAACTTAAACAGGGTGGAAGATATTCTCCACGAGCTTGAAGATCAGGTCGAACCGCTGAAAATCCAGGCATCAATCGCCAAAGACTACTTAGAAAAAAAGAATGAGCTTGAGCATGTCGAAATCGCCCTTACCGCCTTTGACATCGAACAACTGCATGGCAGATGGTCGGGTTTAAAAGACAAGGTGCAGGCTGCTAAAGAAGAAGAATTGGCGGAATCATCGGCTCTGTCCGCAAAAGAAGCGATGATAGAAGAGACGAGAGATAAAATCCACGCGCTTGATGAATCCATCAACGAACTGCAGCAGGTTCTGCTCGTGACAAGTGAAGAGCTGGAAAAGCTGGAAGGCCGGAAAGAAGTGCTGAAAGAGCGTAAAAAAAACGCCGCGCAAAACCGGGAACAGCTAGAGGAATCCGTTACACATTACACGAACAAAGAAGCCGAACTGAAAGCGGACATTGAAAAGCAGTCTGCCGTCTATGATAAACTTCGTGCGGAAGTGAAGCGGTTAAACGCCCAGGTGAAAGAAAAGCAGCAGGCTCTCAGTCTGCATAATGAAAATGTAGAAGAGAAAATCGAACAATTAAAAAGCGATTACTTTGAATTGTTAAACAGTCAGGCGTCGATTCGCAACGAGCTGCAGCTTTTAGATGACCAGATGTCCCAATCTGCGGTCCAGCAGGCGAGACTGACCGCAAACAATGAAAAATATCTTGAAGAACGTAACGATATTGCAGTCCGCAAAGCGGCGTGCGAAGAGGAATTGGCCGCCGTTGAAGAGGATATTCACAATCAGGTCGTCCGCTTTCGCGAAGTCCAGACAGCATATGAACAGAAAAAACGCCAGTATGAAAAGAAAGAATCAGCGCTGTATCAGGCATATCAATTCGTCCAGCAGGCCAGATCCAAAAAAGATATGCTTGAAACGATGCAAGGCGATTTTTCAGGATTTTACCAAGGCGTAAAAGAAGTGCTGAAGCAGAAAGAGCAGCTCGGCGGCATCCGCGGCGCCGTTCTCGAACTGATTGCCACCGAACAAAAATATGAGACGGCGATCGAGATTGCACTCGGCGCAGCGGCGCAGCACGTTGTCACAGACGATGAGCAGGCGGCGCGGAAAGCGATTCAATATTTAAAACAGAATTCCTTCGGCCGCGCGACGTTCCTGCCGCTTACGGTTATGAAACCGCGCCAGCTCCAAACCCGTGATGAACAGACGGCTTCAAAGCATCCGTCTTTCCTCGGCACAGCGAGCGGGCTTGTCACATATGATGCGGCGTATCGGAATGTCATTCAAAACCTTCTCGGCACCGTGCTGATCACTGAAGATTTAAAAGGCGCGAATGAACTGGCCAAGCTTCTCGGGCACCGCTACCGCATCGTGACGCTTGAGGGCGATGTCGTCAATCCAGGCGGATCAATGACAGGCGGCGCGGTCAAAAAGAAAAACAATTCTCTGCTCGGCAGAAGCCGCGAGCTTGAGACGGTGACTGCGCGGCTTGCCGAAATGGAAGAAAAAACAGCTCTGCTCGAAAAAGAGGTCAAAGCGCTGAAGCAGGCCATTCAAGAGCTTGAACATACGCTGAGCGGTCTCCGTGAAGACGGTGAGGCTTTCAGAACAAAGCAGCAGGATGTAAAAGGCAGGCTGTATGAACTCGAAGTTGCTGAAAAGAACATCAATACCCATCTGGAGCTTTACGACCAGGAGAAAGCATCACTGACGGAAAGCAGCCGGGAAAAAGAGACGCGCAAATCAGCTCTGGAAGAACAGCTGAGTGAGGCATCCGGCCAGCTGAAAGAGCTTGAGGAAGAGATGGAAAGGCTGACAAAACAAAAGCAGACCCTATCCTCAACAAAAGAAACGCTCTCTCATGAACTGACGGAATGTAAAGTGGCCGCTGCGAAAAAAGAACAGGCGTGCTCGAGTGAGGAAGACAACCTCAAAAGGCTGAAAAAAGAGCTTGAAGAAACGCAGCTCGCTCTGAAAGAAACACGGGAAGATTTAAGCCTCCTGACCTCAGAGATGACGTCCAGCACAAGCGGTGAGGAGCAGCTTGAAGAAGCAGCCCATCATAAGCTTCACGATAAAACGAGAACGATCGAATTGATCGCCAGCCGGCGCGACCAGCGTGTGAAGCTACAGCGGGCGCTTGATACGAACGAGCTTGAATTGAAAGAGATGAAGCGTCTGTACAAGCAAAAAACGGACATTCTGAAAGATGAAGAGGTAAAACTCGGCCGGATGGAAGTTGAGCTTGATAATCTCTTGCAATATTTACGCGAGGAGTACAGCTTATCCTTTGAAGGGGCAAAAGAACAATATCAGCTTGAACTCGAGCCTGAAGAGGCGAGAAAACGGGTCAAACTGATCAAGCTTTCAATTGAAGAGCTCGGAACGGTCAATCTCGGCAGCATCGATGAATTTGAAAGAGTAAACGAACGGTATCAGTTTTTAACAGAGCAGAAAAATGACCTGACGGAAGCGAAAAACACACTGTTTCAAGTCATTGAAGAAATGGATTCTGAAATGACGAAGCGATTCCATGAAACGTTTATCCAGATCCGTTCTCAATTCAACGATGTGTTCCGTTCTTTATTCGGAGGAGGACGGGCTGAACTGAAGCTGACTGATCCGAATGATCTTCTTAATTCCGGGGTGGACATTATCGCGCAGCCTCCGGGCAAAAAACTGCAAAACTTAAATCTTTTGTCAGGGGGAGAACGGGCGCTGACTGCCATTGCCCTTTTATTCTCTATTCTGAAAGTAAGGCCCGTGCCGTTCTGCGTCCTTGATGAAGTGGAAGCTGCGCTTGATGAAGCCAATGTATTCAGGTTTGCGCAATATTTAAAAAAATACAGCGGCGACAGCCAGTTTATCGTCATCACCCACAGAAAAGGCACCATGGAAGAAGCGGATGTCCTCTACGGTGTTACGATGCAGGAATCCGGCGTTTCCCGAATGGTTTCGGTCAAACTGGAAGAAACAAAAGAATTCGTTCAGTAACGAGGAAAGAGGTTGAAAGATGAGCTTTTTTAAAAAATTAAAAGAGAAAATCACGAAACAGACAGACTCCGTCTCTGAAAAATTTAAAGATGGTCTTGAAAAAACAAGAAATTCCTTCTCAAATAAAGTGAACGAACTCGTCTCCCGCTACCGGAAAGTCGACGAGGATTTCTTCGAGGAGCTTGAGGAAGTGCTGATTGGCGCTGACGTAGGTTTTACAACCGTCATGGAGCTGATTGATGAGCTCAAAAAAGAAGTGAAGCTGAAAAACATCCAGGATCCTCAGGAAGTGCAGTCCGTCATTTCTGAAAAGCTTGTCGACATTTATAACAGCGGCGACGAACAGATTTCTGAATTAAATATTCAGGACGGGCGCCTGAACGTTATTCTGCTTGTCGGGGTAAACGGTGTCGGAAAAACGACAACGATCGGAAAACTTGCCCATAAGTTGAAGAATGAAGGCAAATCCGTTGTGCTCGCTGCCGGAGACACCTTCAGAGCCGGGGCGATTGAACAGCTTGAAGTGTGGGGAGAGCGTACAGGCGTGCCTGTCATTAAGCAGGCTGCCGGAAGCGACCCTGCGGCGGTTATTTATGATGCCGTACACGCGGCTAAAGCAAGAGGAGCGGATGTGCTGATTTGTGATACGGCCGGCCGCCTTCAGAATAAAGTTAACTTAATGAAAGAGCTTGAAAAGGTCAAACGCGTCATCGAACGCGAAGTGCCTGAGGCTCCGCATGAGGTTCTCCTCGCGCTTGACGCGACGACAGGTCAGAATGCGATGGCGCAGGCGAAAGAATTCTCCAAAGCGACGAATGTGACGGGTATCGCATTAACGAAGCTTGACGGCACCGCAAAAGGCGGTATCGTCCTGGCGATCCGCAATGAGCTTCACATCCCCGTGAAACTGGTCGGCCTTGGAGAAAAGGTTGACGATCTCCAGCGGTTTGATGCAGAATCTTACGTATACGGTCTCTTTTCGGATTTAGTTGAAAAAGCCGAGGATTAATGAATAAAAAACGAGTATAAAAGGGACGGTTTTATACTCGTTTTTTTATACGCATTGATAGATCGGAATGGAGGGGACAGTTGTTGGACAAATGGCTGAAAGCTGAATTGGAAAGTAAGATCGGCGCGATAAACCATATGTTGCTGCTGGATGAACAGGGAGGCACTTCAACCGTTCGAAAAATAGTGACCGGTCAAGACGCATTTTTGCTGAAAAGTTCTTTTCAACAGAAGTATCGGGAATGGTTAATGAGAGAAGCCTTCGTTTTACAACAACTGACGGAAACTCGTCGTCTGCCTGTTCCTATTTACTATGGGATGATACAGGAACAGCATGCCAGCCATATCATCATGTCATTTGAGGATGGAATCACCCTGACTTCGGCTTTAAGAAAAGCCAAAGGGGATACTGAAAAGAAAAAGCTGATCAAAAGTTTCGGCCAGTTTCTGCAGCGGCTGCATGAAACCGAAATGGTCTCTGGTTTACAGCCGGAAACAGACTGGCTCGATCTGCAAATCAAACGAGCCGGGGAATATGTCAAAAAAGGACAAGCTGAAGGAAGTGCAGAGCTTTTGAAGGAATTGGACAGGTACAGGCCTGTTCCTGTTCAGCAGACAATGATTCACGGTGACTGCACGACTGATAATGTGCTGGTGAGAGACGGAGAGGTCTATCTGTTTATCGATGCTGCGGGAATATCGGCGGGAGATCCGCGTTATGATGAATCATTAGCGATCAGTCGTTTTGTCACAAATGAAGCATGCCTCAATGCTTTTTACGAAGGTTATTGCCGCTATCGTGTATCAAAACAAGAATTCGAGTATTTTAACGACGGTCTGTATGAATTTTTTTGAAAACTTATTATGTAAAAAGAGCATCATGCTTTGACAAGATAAAAACTTGACACACGCTCTGAAACCATGTAAACTAAGTTTTTGTAAAGGGATTTGACTTAACAAAGGGGAGAGCTCAAATGTCGCTCGAAAAAACGACGAGAATGAACTATTTGTTTGACTTCTATCAGTCGTTGCTGACGTCAAAACAAAAGAGCTATATGTCGCTTTATTATCTGGACGATTTCTCCCTTGGTGAAATAGCCGAAGAGTATGACGTTTCAAGGCAAGCCGTTTACGATAACATCAAACGGACTGAAGCGATGCTTGAACAATATGAAGAAAAACTGCTCCTTTTTAAAAAGTTTCAGGAGCGTAAAGAAATGTTTACAAAGCTGAAAGAGCTTGCTTCCGGCTTGCAGGAAGAGGAAAAAATGACGGCTCTGATTGAAGCGCTTGAGAAATTAGATTAGGAGGCGGCAAACAATGGCATTTGAAGGATTAGCCGACCGACTGCAAAAGACGATTTCAAAAATCCGCGGAAAAGGAAAAGTCAGCGAACAAGACGTAAAAGAGATGATGCGTGAAGTCCGTCTTGCGCTTCTTGAGGCTGACGTTAACTTTAAAGTCGTAAAGGATTTTGTGAAAAAAGTAAGTGAACGGGCTGTCGGACAGGACGTCATGCAGAGTCTGACACCCGGTCAGCAGGTTATTAAAGTCGTAAAAGAAGAGCTTACCGAGCTGATGGGCGGCGAAGAAAGCAAAATTGCCGCCGCCAAACGCCCGCCGACCGTTATTATGATGGTCGGGCTCCAAGGTGCCGGTAAAACGACAACCACGGGGAAGCTTGCCAACCTGCTGCGCAAAAAACATAACCGCAAACCGCTGCTCGTGGCTGCGGATATTTACCGCCCCGCCGCGATTAAACAGCTGGAAACACTGGGGAAACAGCTTGATATGCCGGTCTTTTCGCTTGGCGATCAGGTCAGCCCGGTGGAAATTGCCAGACAGGCGATTGAAAAAGCGAAGGAAGAGCATCATGATTATGTGATTTTAGATACCGCCGGACGGCTGCACATCGATCATGAACTGATGGATGAGCTCTCCGGTGTAAAGGAAGTCGCAAATCCTGAGGAAATTTTCCTTGTCGTCGACTCAATGACCGGTCAGGATGCGGTAAACGTCGCCAAAAGCTTTAATGACCAGCTCGGTTTAACGGGCGTCATTTTAACAAAGCTTGACGGGGATACCCGCGGAGGTGCGGCGCTTTCTATCCGCGCGGTCACCGAAACGCCGATTAAATTCGCCGGAATGGGAGAAAAGCTCGATGCTCTTGAAGCGTTCCATCCTGAACGGATGGCATCCCGGATTCTCGGAATGGGTGACGTGCTGACGCTGATTGAAAAAGCTCAGGCGACCGTTGATGAAGACAAAGCCAAAGAGCTTGAGCAGAAAATGAGAACGATGAGCTTCACATTGGATGATTTTCTGGAGCAGCTCGGCCAGGTCCGAAACATGGGGCCTCTTGACGAACTGCTGCAAATGATGCCCGGCGCAGGCAAAATGAAAGGCTTAAAAAACATCCAAGTCGATGAAAAACAGCTGAATCATGTGGAAGCGATCATTAAATCAATGACTGTTCTTGAAAAAGAACAGCCGGATATTATTAACGCCAGCCGGCGGAAGCGGATTGCCAAAGGAAGCGGAACATCCGTTCAGGAAGTCAACCGTCTTTTAAAGCAGTTTGAGGAAATGAAAAAAATGATGAAGCAGATGACCAACATGTCAAAAGGGAAGAAAAAAGGCTTTAAATTACCTTTTATGTAATCGGTTATACATGATAAAACCGTTGTTAAGAAAAAACACTTTACAAACACTTTTATCATTGTTAATATACTATCTTGTTGAAATATTTTCGGAGGTGCTAGTAAAATGGCAGTAAAAATTCGTTTAAAACGTATGGGAGCAAAAAAATCTCCTTTCTATCGTATTGTTGTAGCAGATTCTCGTTCACCGCGTGACGGCCGTTTCATCGAAACAGTCGGCACATACAACCCGGTTGCAAAGCCGGCTGAAGTGAAAATCAACGAAGAGCTTGCTCTTAAATGGCTTCAAACAGGAGCTAAACCTTCTGATACAGTCCGCAACTTGTTCTCAAGCCAAGGAATTATGGAAAAATTCCACAACGCTAAACAAGGCAAGTAATGACTGATCAGAACTTGGAAGATTTGATTGTCAGCATTGTGGCTCCGCTTGTCGACCATCCGGAAGACATAACGGTCACAAAGGAAGAGACTGATCAAAAGATTGCGCTGCGCTTATCTGTCAATAAGTCAGATACCGGTAAGATTATCGGAAAGCAAGGCCGGACTGCAAGAGCGATTCGAACCGTCGTTTTTGCAGCTGGCGCACAGTCTTCTAAGAAAGTTCAATTTGAAATATTTGACTGAAAAAGGGAGAGGGCCGGCACCTCCCCTTTTTTTACACGTAAAAAAGGCAAATGAACAGAAATATGTTGGAAGAGTGGGGAGTCTGGTCCTATGCAGATTATTCACAGGGTAACCGTTATGCAGGTTCTGACCGAGCAAAGCAAGGAAAAGCTTTTGGCCTCTTTTGCAGAAAAAAAGCAAACGCTTGAACGAGAATGCAGCCAGCTCTATTTTCAGCTTAGAAAACATGAAAAAGATCAGCAGAATCCCGATGTAGCGGAATCTTTTAAAAAAGCCATTGAAAAAAGACAAGACAAAATCAAAATGATCGATTTCCAAATAAGCCAGACAGAGTCGCTCCCGCTTGGAAGCGAAGTGAAGGAAAAGGAGATCGATGCGCTGCTTTCAATCAATGTCGGTGATAACTGGCATGAAAAAACAGCGGCAAATACCATCGTCATAAAAGACGGGGTAGTAATTGAAATCCGCCCGAGGTGATAATATGACAAACAGATGGTTTAATGTAGGCAAAATTGTAAATACCCACGGCATTAAAGGCGAAGTGCGGGTCATTTCTAAAACGGACTTTGCCGAAGAACGGTACAAGCCCGGCAATACGCTCTATTTGTTTGCGGAAGGGGCTGCGGAGCCAATCAAAGTAACGGTCAGCGCCCACAGGCTTCACAAACAGTTTCACCTGCTGCAATTCAAAGAAATGCCGAGTCTCAATGAAGTCGAACACTTAAGAAACATGGTGATCAAAGTCCCTGAAGAAGACTTGGGAGAGCTTGAAGAAGATGAATTTTATTTTCATGAAATCATCGGCTGCGAGGTTGTGTCAGAAGACGGGGAACTGATCGGCACAGTGAAGGAAATCTTGACGCCCGGGGCTAATGACGTATGGGTGGTTGCAAGAAAAGGCAAAAAAGATGCGCTCATTCCGTATATTGCTTCTGTGGTAAAGGATATTAATATAAATGAGAAGAAAATTAAGATTCATGTAATGGAAGGGTTAATAGACGAATGAAAATCGACTTTTTAACACTGTTTCCCGAAATGTTTCAAGGGGTGCTCGGCTCATCCATTCTGCAAAAAGCACAGGAAAAAGAGGCTGTCCGTTTTGACGTCATCAATTTCCGGGCTTTTTCGGATAATAAACACCAAACGGTTGATGATTACCCGTACGGCGGGGGAGCCGGGATGGTGTTAAAGCCGCAGCCCGTATTTGATGCGGTTGAAAAGCTGACAGCCGGTACGGACGCCAAGCCGCGCATTATTCTCGTCTGCCCGCAAGGTGAGCGTTATACGCAGAAGAAAGCCGAGGAGCTGGCGGAAGAGGAACATCTCATGTTTATTTGCGGACATTATGAAGGGTATGATGAACGGATCCGGGAACATCTTGTCACTGATGAAATCTCCATCGGGGATTTTGTGCTGACCGGGGGAGAGCTCCCTGCCATGATGATTGCCGACAGCGTTGTCAGGCTTTTGCCGGGCGTCCTCGGAAAAGAAGCATCCCACGTGGAGGATTCCTTCAGCACGGGGCTTTTAGAGCATCCGCACTATACGAGGCCAGCAGATTATAAAGGCTTAAAAGTGCCTGAGACCCTTCTGTCCGGCAACCATGCCAAAATACAAGAATGGCGCAATAAAGAATCAATCAGAAGAACCTTTTTAAGACGTCCGGATCTTCTTGAAAACTATCCTCTCACTGATGAGCAAAGAAAATGGATTTCCGAGTGGGAAAACGAATAGATTCTATTGCGCAGGTGATGAAGATATGATAAGATACTACTTGTGGCTTAAGGAGGCTTATCCTTCAGAAGCTTGAAAACGATGTTCCGCTGTGCCTTGCAGTTGTGGCCAAGAGCATCTGTTGGAAGGAGTTGAAAACGATGCAAAAACTAATTCAAGATATCACAAAAGAACAGCTTCGCACTGATCTTCCTGCGTTCCGTCCTGGTGACACTTTACGTGTACACGTAAAAGTTGTTGAGGGTAACCGTGAGCGTATCCAGATCTTCGAAGGTGTTGTGATCAAGCGTCGTGGTGGTGGAATCAGCGAAACGTTCACAGTTCGTAAGATTTCTTACGGTGTTGGCGTTGAACGTACATTCCCTGTACACACACCAAAAATCGCGAAAATCGAAGTTGTACGTTACGGTAAAGTACGTCGCGCTAAGCTTTACTACCTGCGTGAACTTCGCGGAAAAGCGGCTCGTATTAAAGAAATCAGACGATAATGATAACGAACGAAAAGAGCTTGTTACCCGTAACAGGCTCTTTTTTTATATGAAATTTGTAAAAGCGGAACAAGCAACGTAAAATACATAAGAGATCATCGGAACATCCGGTTCCGGTAAATAAGGCAGGTGTCGAAGTCACATGACCATTCAATGGTTCCCGGGCCATATGGCTAAAGCGAGACGGGAAGTAACAGAAAAACTGAAATTAATTGATATCGTATACGAATTGGTGGATGCGAGAATCCCGATGTCATCGAGAAATCCGATGATTGAGGAGATTTTAAAAAATAAGCCGCGCATTATGCTTTTAAATAAAGCCGATAAGGCGGATGCGGCTGTGACTGCCCAGTGGAAGGACCACTTTCAGGAACAGGGCATTCCCTCTCTTTCAATAAACTCCGTTAACGGGCAGGGACTGCATCAAATCGTGCCGTCCTCGAAAGAGCTGTTGAAGGATAAGTTCGATAAAATGAAAGCAAAAGGCATTAGGCCGAGAGCAATCCGCGCATTAATCATCGGCATTCCGAATGTCGGCAAGTCTACGCTCATTAACCGGCTGGCCAAAAAAAACATTGCCAAGACGGGAGACAGGCCCGGCATTACCACTTCACAGCAGTGGGTAAAGGTAGGCAAGGAATTAGAGCTGCTCGATACACCGGGAATTTTATGGCCTAAATTTGAAGATGAGCTTGTCGGCTTGCGCCTGGCGATCACCGGGGCGATTAAAGATACGATTATCAACCTGCAGGATGTGGCTGTTTTCGGGCTGCGCTTTCTGGAAGAGCATTATCCCGACCGTTTGAAGGAGCGCTACGGACTTCAGGAAATCCCTGAGGATATCGCCGCTCTTTTCGACGCGATCGGTGAAAAACGCGGCTGTTTGATGGGCGGCGGAATGGTTGACTATGATAAAACAACGGAAGTCATCATTCGGGACATCCGTACGGAAAAATTCGGCAGGCTTTCATTTGAAGCACCATCAGAATAAAGACGCGCAGCGATGCGGGTCTTTATTTTTTCCGCAGAATACCGATATACATAATGTAAGGGAGAAGAGAACGTGAATACATTAACCGTAAAAAGCGTAAAAGAACGCCTGCAAGAGATCAGGGACGAAAGCGACCCCTTCCTTGCCCAATGTGAGAAAGACCCGAGAAAAAGCGTACAGACGCTTTTAGAGCAATGGCTGAAAAAGCACGCGAAGGAAAAAGCTCTTAAAGAGCAATGGCTGAACATGACGGCATACGAAAGACTGTCATCCAAAAAGGGCTTCCGCCTGATTGCGGGTGTTGACGAAGCCGGAAGAGGGCCGCTTGCCGGACCGGTTGTCGCCGGCGCCGTCATTTTGCCGGCAGAATGCGAGATTCTCGGTCTCACGGACTCGAAGAAATTGTCGGAAAAGAAGCTCGAGGAGTATTACAGCCGGATCACGGAAGAAGCGGCGGCTGTAGGAGTCGGCATTGTCCATGCGGACGTCATTGACCGGATCAACATTTATGAGGCCGCGAGACTGGCGATGGTAAAAGCCGTCAATGCTTTAACGGAAACTCCTGATTATCTGCTTGTTGATGCCATGACCCTTCCGCTCGACATTCCGCAGTCATCAGTTATAAAAGGGGATGCCAAAAGCGTGTCAATTGCCGCCGGAGCCTGCATAGCAAAAGTAACGCGGGACCGTCTCATGGCTGAGTACGCCAAAACCTACCCCATGTACGGCTTTGAAAAAAATAAAGGCTACGGAACGAAAGAACATCTTGAAGCTCTTCAGGCATACGGACCGACAACTATTCACCGAAAAACGTTCGCTCCCGTTCAATCTTATTGTTAGAAAAGAGGCTTAAGACATGAACATTAGCGGCGAAATCCAAGCGGCTTTCAGACAGCTGACGGCGGAAATCCCTCCGGACCGGCAGGACGGCGGTAAAGACAGCGGCGCTCAAAGGCTGCTGTTAGGGAAGGTTCTCCGTTTGCTGGACGATCAAAGCGCTCTTATCCAGATCGGCGGCCGGACGATGCAGGGAAAGCTTGAAACCGCCCTCCGACCGCAGGCGTATTACTGGTTTTCTTATGACAAACAGCCGGCGGAAAAAACGGGCCGGCTTCATGTCATCGACCAATTCGAAGGAAGCCCGAAAACCGTTCAGGAAGCGGCGGGTAGACTGTTAAACGCACTTTCCGTCAAACCGGGCCCTGTGTCTCTGCAGATTGCCGAAACGTTTATGCAGCAGAAGCTGCCGATGACGGAAAACAGTCTCAAAGCCTGCATCCGCTGGGCTGAATCGCTTCCGGCCGCCGAATTGAAAAAAGCGGCGGAAACAATCGTATTTGCGCTGAAACGGGAACTGCCCGCACATCCGGAAGTCTTGTCAGCCATTCATGCCGTTAAATATCCGGTTCCGACCCGTCGCCTCCTCTCAGGACTGCTTCAGGCAATCAATCAGGCTCCGCAATCGGCAAAAGAGCTGTCTGTGCTCAAAGAGGCGGTTTCTGACGTATTAAACGCGGAAACGGATCTTCATGCAGAACGTCTCTTGAAGAAGCTTGCCGAGGCTGCACGCATGCCGATCCCAGAAACCGGGCTGATGGATGAAGAAGAACGGACGGAATCAAAACAATCACCATTTGTCCGAGAGACTCGTGAAAACGGAAAGGCAGTCTCAAGCCAACCTTCTCCTCCGAGTGCGCGGACAGATCCGGAACTTCCTGAAAAAACGGCAAAACAGATTATAGAGAAATTAATGACATCGGCAGAAAAAACTGAAAACCGCCCCGTAAAAGTAACGGCGGAGATCATTAAGGCTTTCATTTCTCAAGAAAAAACATTTAAAACAGCACCTGTTCTTCAAAAAGCACATCTGACAGAACAGGAGGCGGCTGTTTTCGAAAAAGCCGTTCAGCTCACCGAATTGAAATATGCGGAAAAAGATGATGTATTAAGCCTTTTGCAGAAAATCAAAAAAGGATTGGGCACGCGTGATGAATTATCATTCATTACAGCGCTTGAAAAAGGCGTATCTCCGCAGCCGGAGAAACAAGCGCTGAAAACCGCCCTCCAAGCCGTCCGGACGCTTCAAGAAGCGCCCCAATCCGTTAAACAAGAGGCGGAACCGCTTATTCATAAATTAAACGGCCAGCTGTTTATTGAGCAGCATAACCCTTCTTTTACGCAGATGGTGCTGTCATTTCCGCTGGGAGCGTCCGCGTATGAGAATGATATCACAGTTCTCTTTAAAGGACGGAAGAAGCCGGACGGAAAACTTGATCCGTCACATTGCAGGCTCCTGTTTTTGCTGCATCTTGAAACACTGCAAGAAACCGTTGTGGACTGCATGATTCAGCAAAATGTAATGACCATTACGGTTGAGACTGATTTTGAGCTTCAGGCGGCCATCGACCCTCTCGTACCGACTTTAAAAGAAGCCGTAAAAGAAACGGGCTTCAGCCTGTCAGGCGTCACGTCTAAAAAACGGCGCCCGAAAGACCAGAGCGCTCTTGTGGAAGAGTTTATAGAAAAAGACGGCGGAAGAAAAGTGGATGTGAAAATATGAAAGAGCAAACGCCGTTAAGAAGAGCTGTCGCCCTGCATTACGACCGGCAGAAAGACCAAGCCCCGAAGGTTGTCGCAACAGGCAGGGGGCATGTGGCGGAAAATATTATAAAAGAAGCTGAGAAGGCTGGGGTCCCCATTCAGGAAGACAGAACCCTTGTCGAATTAATGCGCCATTTGACGGTTGACGATCAGATACCGGAGGCGCTCTATGAAACCGTTGCCGAAATTTTTTCATTTGTTTACAGACTGGACGAAACCCTGAAAAACGAAAAATAAGGATCATTCATTTCCCGGACTCCGTTTAAATTTATATTTTCAATAAAATAAAAGTTAGAATGTTTGGAAGGATATAAAGATTTTGTTTTGAACCCTAGACAATTCTTCCAGTATTATATAGAATGAAAGCGCAGTCTATTTTTAGTTTTGCTACATAAGTTAGGAGGATGGGAAATGAATATCCATGAGTACCAGGGAAAAGAAGTCCTCAGAAAATACGGGGTGTCTGTTCCTGAAGGTAAAGTGGCTTTTACAGCAGAGGAAGCAGTTGAAAAAGCAGAGAGCCTGTCAAGCTCGGTTTATGTCGTAAAGGCGCAAATCCATGCTGGCGGCCGCGGCAAAGCTGGTGGGGTAAAGATTGCAAAAACAAAAGATGAAGTGAAAGAGTATGCCGAAGAACTGTTAGGCAAGACGCTCGTCACACATCAAACGGGTCCGGACGGACAAGTAATAAAACGCTTACTTATTGAAGAAGGCTGCGATATTAAAAAGGAATACTATGTCGGGCTTGTACTTGACCGCGCTACTTCAAGAATCGTTTTAATGGCGTCTGAAGAAGGCGGTACTGAGATTGAAGAAGTAGCAGAAAAAACACCTGAAAAAATTAAAAAAGCGGTAATTGATCCGGCTGTCGGCCTTCAGGGCTATCAGGCAAGGGAAATTGCGTTCGCAATTAACATCCCGAAAGAGCTAGTCGGCAAAGCCGCTAAATTTATGCTCGGTTTATATAAAGCATTTGTTGAGAAGGACTGCTCCATCGCCGAGATCAACCCTCTCGTCGTTACGGGGGACGGAAACGTCATGGCGCTGGATGCTAAGCTGAACTTCGACAGCAATGCGTTATACAGACAAAAAGACATTATGGAATACAGAGATTTAGATGAAGAAGATCCGAAAGAAATCGAAGCGTCAAAATACGATTTAAGCTACATTTCCCTTGATGGAAATATCGGCTGTATGGTAAACGGCGCGGGTCTTGCAATGTCTACAATGGATATCATTAAACACTACGGCGGAGAACCTGCAAACTTCCTTGATGTCGGGGGCGGCGCAACCGCAGAAAAAGTGACGGAAGCTTTTAAAATCATTCTTTCCGATCAAAACGTAAAAGGAATTTTCGTTAATATTTTCGGAGGCATCATGAAGTGTGATGTCATCGCCGAGGGTGTTGTTGAAGCGACGAGACAAGTCGGATTGACATTGCCGCTGGTCGTGCGCCTTGAAGGGACAAACGTAGATTTAGGAAAGAAAATCCTGAATGAATCAGGCTTAAACATCACATCTGCGGAATCAATGGCAGACGGCGCACAGAAAATCGTATCCTTAGTTTAGGAAAGAATGAAAGGCAGGGGACCAGATAATGAGTGTTTTTATCAATAAAGATACAAGAGTTATTGTACAGGGGATTACAGGTTCTACCGCTTTATTTCATACAAAGCAGATGCTGGAATACGGCACGAATATCGTTGGCGGTGTAACACCTGGAAAAGGCGGAACGGAAGCGGAAGGCGTACCGGTATTCAATACGGTCGCAGAAGCGGTTCATACAACGGGCGCTGATGCGTCAGTCATTTACGTGCCGGCTCCGTTTGCGGCGGACGCAATTATGGAAGCGGTTGACGCAGAAATTGATCTTGTCATTTGTATCACTGAGCACATTCCGGTTTTGGACATGGTGAAAGTGAAGCGCTTTATGGAAGGCAAGAAAACGAGATTAATAGGGCCGAACTGCCCGGGTGTTATTACACCTGAAGAATGCAAGATCGGCATTATGCCGGGATACATTCATAAAAAGGGTCATGTAGGCGTTGTATCCCGTTCAGGAACATTGACATACGAGGCCGTCCATCAGCTTTCAGAAGCCGGCGTAGGCCAATCTACCGCTGTAGGGATCGGCGGCGATCCGGTCAACGGCACGAACTTTATTGACGTGTTAAAAGCGTTCAATGAAGATCCTGAAACACATGCCGTCATCATGATCGGAGAAATCGGCGGCACAGCTGAAGAAGAAGCGGCTGAGTGGGTGAAAGCGAACATGACGAAGCCTGTTGTCGGCTTTATCGGCGGTAAAACCGCGCCTCCGGGAAAACGCATGGGCCATGCGGGCGCCATCATCTCCGGAGGAAAAGGCACGGCAGAAGAAAAAGTCAAAACGATGAACGCCTGCGGAATTGAAGTCGCGGAAACCCCTTCTGTAATGGGTGAAACGCTGATTAAGGTGTTAAAAGAAAAAGGCTTATTTGAAACGTGCAAAACGCACTGATCGAAGCAGGGGCAGCCGTAACGGCTGTTCCTGTTTTTGCTGAAAAAAGAGGAGGTTGCCAGATTTGGATCAAGCATCGCGCTGTTTAATGGTCTGCAGTATTAATCAAATCATTTCCCCGTCTCTTCTATTAAAATGGTGGAAAGCTGATCACTCTCTGTCTTTTTTACCGGATCCGCATCCATTAACTGCTTTATCAGAAGGGAAAACAGTGCCCGAAGCAATTTTTCGGGAAATAGAGCGCAAGGATCCGGAACTTGATGAAGTTCTGTCCGATTACCGCCGCAAAGGCATTACTGTCATTCCGATTTCATCAACCCGCTATCCAACATGGCTTAAAGCGATTTATGATCCGCCGGCTGTCTTGTATGCAAAAGGGAACACGCCGCTTCTTGAAAAAGGGAGAAAACTCGGGATTGTAGGAACGCGGAAACCGACAGAAGACGGAATAAAAGCGGCTGGGCATCTTTCCGCCGAACTCTCAAAAAAAGGCTGGGTCATTGTAAGCGGGCTTGCATCCGGTATAGACGGATTGTCTCATAAGGCGAGCATCAGGGCAAAAGGGCTTACGATCGGCGTGATAGCCGGCGGATTCCATCACATCTATCCCCGGGAAAATCTCCTGTTAGCAGAATACATGGCTGAACACCATCTCCTACTCTCAGAACATCCTCCTGAAACAAAGCCGAAAAAATGGCATTTTCCGATGAGAAACCGCATAATCAGCGGACTAAGTGAAGGAATTGTGGTCGTGCAGGGAAAAGAAAAAAGCGGTTCATTAATCACAGCTTACCAGGCCCTCGATCAAGGCAGAGAGGTATTTGCCGTTCCGGGTTCCATATTTAATCCATATTCCGGAGGACCTATAAAACTCATTCAAGAAGGGGCGAAAGCTGTATTATGCGCAGAGGATATTGACGGAGAGCTGACCGCCCGATGCGTTCAGTATACGGAACCCTTTTGAAATATCGTTTGACAAACGGTATTGTAATATTTAATAATAGTGAGGATTTAAAGTTGCATATTATTTTCATGTATAAAATGACGTTCATCATAAAGAATGAAATGTTGAAAGCCATAAAAAGGCAGCTCTAAAATGAATTGATACTTGAAAAGAGAGAGAACACCTCTTGAGGGGGATGAAAATGTCTGATTATCTAGTCATCGTGGAATCGCCGGCAAAGGCGAAAACGATTGAACGTTATTTAGGGAAGAAATATAAAGTCAAAGCTTCAATGGGACATGTCCGGGATCTTCCGAAAAGTCAAATGGGAGTTGACATCGAACAGAACTTTGAACCGAAATATATTACGATCCGCGGAAAAGGCCCTGTTTTAAAAGAATTAAAAACAGCGGCAAAGAAAGCAAAAAAAGTCTATCTCGCGGCCGACCCCGACAGAGAAGGGGAAGCGATTGCATGGCATCTCGCACACAGTCTTGATCTGGATCTCAGCTCGGACTGCCGGGTCGTCTTTAATGAAATAACGAAAGACGCCATTAAAGAATCATTTAAACATCCGCGCATGATTAACATGGATCTTGTCGATGCGCAGCAGGCGCGCCGCATACTAGACAGACTCGTCGGATACAAAATCAGCCCGATTCTTTGGAAAAAAGTAAAAAAAGGCCTCAGTGCGGGCCGTGTGCAATCCGTTGCGCTCCGTCTGATCATCGACCGGGAAAAGGAAATCAATGACTTTAAACCTGAAGAGTACTGGACGATTACCGGCTCATTTTTAAAGGGAAAAGAGACGTTTGAAGCCGGATTTTTCGGGAAAAACGGCAAAAAGCTTCCTTTAAAAAGCGAAGAAGACGTAAAAGCCGTCCTTGCTCAGCTGAAAGGCAATAAGTATACAGTTGACAAGGTGACGAAAAAAGAGCGCAAACGAAATCCAGCTCTGCCGTTTACAACGTCCACTCTGCAGCAGGAGGCTGCCAGGAAGCTGAATTTCAGAGCGAAGAAAACGATGATGATCGCTCAGCAATTATATGAAGGAATTGATCTCGGCAAAGAAGGGACAGTCGGACTCATCACGTATATGAGAACGGACTCAACGCGGATTTCCAATACAGCCGTTGAAGAGGCATCAGCTTTTATTGATCAGGCGTACGGAAAAGAGTACTTAGCGGGAAAACGGAAACCGGCAAAGAAAAATGAAAACGCTCAAGATGCCCACGAAGCGATCCGCCCGACTTCAGTGCTCAGAAAACCAGCCGACTTAAAAGCGGTGCTTGGAAGAGACCAGCTCAGACTATACAAGCTGATTTGGGAGCGCTTTGTTGCAAGCCAGATGGCGCCTGCCGTCCTTGATACGATGAGTGTCGATCTCAGCAATAACGGATTGACATTCCGGGCAAACGGAAGTAAAGTCAAATTCGCCGGCTTCATGAAAGTCTATGTAGAGGGTAAAGACGATCAGCTGGAAGAAAAAGACCGCATGCTTCCGGACCTTAAAGAGGGAGACACGGTTTTATCAAAAGATATTGAGCCTGAGCAGCACTTTACTCAGCCGCCTCCGCGTTATACAGAGGCGCGCCTGGTTAAAACGCTTGAAGAACTGGGGATCGGCCGTCCTTCGACATATGCGCCGACTCTTGACACCATCCAGCGCCGCGGTTACGTGGGATTAGACAATAAACGGTTTGTGCCGACTGAGCTTGGGCAGATCGTGCTGGATCTTATCATGGAGTTTTTCCCGGAAATCATCAACGTTGAATTCACGGCTAAAATGGAAAGAGACCTTGACCATGTTGAAGATGGCCAGACAGAATGGGTTCAAATCATTGACAGCTTCTATACCGATTTCGAAAAACGCGTGAAAAAAGCGGAAGCTGAAATGAAAGAAGTGGAAATTGAACCTGAATACGCAGATGAAGATTGTGAATTATGCGGCTCCCGGATGGTTTATAAAATGGGCCGATACGGTAAATTTATGGCGTGTTCCAACTTCCCTGACTGCCGGAATACAAAACCGATTGTCAAACAAATCGGCGTAAAATGTCCGAAGTGCCATGAAGGAAACATTGTCGAACGAAAATCAAAAAAGAAACGCGTCTTTTACGGCTGTGACCGTTATCCTGAATGCGACTTCGTATCTTGGGACAAACCGATTGAACGAAAATGCCCGAAATGTGAAAATATGCTCGTAGAGAAAAAGCTTAAAAAAGGCATACAAGTCCAATGCGTCGAATGCGATTATAAGGAAGAACCACAGAAGTAGCGGTGAGCAGAGCCTTGCTCACCTTCTTTGTGTGGAAGGGACAAACAACAGGAGATGAAAAGAAATGAACCAGCAAACAGTTAATGTAATCGGAGCAGGCCTTGCCGGAAGTGAAGCGGCATGGCAGCTTGCAAAACGAGGAATTCAAGTAAAACTATACGAAATGCGGCCCGTCAGGCAGACGGCAGCCCATCATACTGATAAATTCGCTGAACTGGTATGCAGTAACTCCCTCCGTTCTAATACACTCGCTAATGCGGTAGGCGTATTAAAAGAAGAAATGCGGGCCCTTGACTCAGCAATCATTCAATCTGCTGATAAATGCTCGGTTCCGGCAGGGGGAGCGCTTGCAGTTGACCGCCATGAATTTGCGCAAAGCGTGACGGATCTCGTGAAAAACCATCCGAACGTAACGGTTCTTACTGAGGAAGTAACAGAGATTCCGGAAGGCCCGACGGTTATCGCGACCGGACCGCTTACGTCAGAATCGCTTTCACAGCAGCTGAAAGAGCTCACGGGAGAAGAGTATCTGTATTTTTATGACGCGGCGGCGCCGATTGTCGAAAAAGACAGCCTTGATATGGAGAAAGTGTACTTAAAATCCCGTTATGACAAGGGAGAAGCGGCATACTTAAACTGCCCGATGACAGAGGAAGAGTTTGACCGTTTCTATGAAGCATTGACGACGGCTGAGACGGTTCCTTTAAAAGAATTCGAGAAAGAAATCTTCTTTGAAGGCTGTATGCCGATTGAAGTCATGGCGAAAAGAGGCAAGAAAACGATGCTGTTCGGACCGATGAAACCGGTCGGACTGGAAGATCCGAAAACAGGCAAGCGCCCTTATGCAGTCGTTCAGCTCAGACAGGATGACGCGGCGGGAACGCTTTATAATATTGTAGGTTTTCAGACACATTTAAAATGGGGAGACCAAAAAGAAGTGCTTAAACTGATCCCCGGCCTTGAAAATGTTGATATTGTCAGATACGGCGTCATGCACAGAAACACATTTATCAACTCGCCGAGCCTTTTGAACCCGACATATCAATTTAAACAGCGGAACGATCTGTTTTTCGCAGGCCAAATGACCGGTGTAGAGGGTTATGTTGAATCTGCCGCTTCAGGTCTTGTAGCGGGAATCAATGCCGCCAAACTTGTGCTCGGTCAGGATCTTGTGACATTCCCGCAGGAGACGGCGATCGGAAGCATGGCTCACTACATTACGACGACAAATCAGAAGAACTTCCAGCCGATGAATGCAAACTTCGGTCTCTTAAAAGAATTGCCTGTAAAAATTAAAAACAAAAAAGAACGAAATGAAGAATACGCTAAACGCGCAATCGGGACTATTCAAACTATTTCGAAAACGATATAGCTTTTCATTGCAACTTCGATGCATTATATGATACCATTTAAAAGCCCTTCGGAGAGGGAGGTCTTCATAATGACTGAGAATGTTAACTTTTTTTTAAAGTTATTCGTTGAATATTTACAAATTGAAAAAAATTATTCACAATATACTATTGTGAATTATGTTAATTCGATTGAAGAATTTGGGATGTTTCTGCATGCTCAAAATATAAATGGAATGAAAGAAGCTGCATATCACGATGTGAGAATATTTTTGACAGAGGCTTATGAAAAAGGCCTGTCAAGAAAAACAATCAGCAAGAAAATTTCAGCTTTGAGAAGCTTCTATAAATTTTTAATGAGGGAAAAGCTTGTTGAAGAGAATCCGTTTCAGCTTGTTCATCTGCCGAAACAAGAGAAACGGATTCCGAAGTTTCTTTATGAAAAAGAACTTGAGGAGCTATTCGCTGTCTCAGACAGAAGTCAGCCGTCAGGGATGCGCGATCAGGCCCTGCTTGAGCTTCTTTATGCGACCGGAATGAGGGTCAGTGAGTGCTGTACGCTCACTGTCGGCGATCTTGACCTGTTCATGGATACGGTGCTCGTTCACGGGAAAGGCAAGAAGCAGCGCTATATCCCGTTCGGCTCATATGCCCGTGATGCGCTGGAGCTGTATATCAACAGCGGAAGGCAGTGCCTGCTTGAAAAAGCAAAAGAGCCTCATGATGTGCTGTTTGTCAATCAAAGAGGCGGCCCGCTGACCGCCAGAGGAATCCGGTATATTTTAAGCGGGCTTGTAAAAAAAGCATCCGGCACTTTACATATACACCCGCATATGCTTCGGCACACGTTTGCGACTCATCTGCTGAATGAAGGGGCTGATTTAAGAAGCGTCCAGGAGCTTTTGGGCCATTCCAATCTGTCTTCTACGCAGATATACACGCATGTATCGAAGGAAATGCTGAGAAACACATATATGTCCCACCACCCGAGAGCTTTTAAAGAAAATTAAAAGGAGGCCCTTCTCATGTCATCTTTTCATGCGACAACGATTTTTGCCGTCCAGCATAACGGGAAAAGCGCTATGTCAGGAGACGGCCAGGTCACATTCGGTCAGGCTGTAGTCATGAAACATACTGCGAGAAAAGTGAGAAAGCTGTTTAACGGAAAGGTTCTGGCCGGATTTGCGGGATCTGTTGCAGACGCTTTCACACTTTTTGAAATGTTTGAGGCGAAGCTTGAAGAATACAACGGCAATTTAAAACGTGCGTCGGTTGAGCTTGCGAAAGAATGGCGCAGCGATAAAGTGCTGCGCAAGCTGGAAGCCATGCTGATTGTCATGAACCAGGATACCTTGCTTCTCGTATCGGGAACAGGTGAAGTGATTGAGCCGGATGACGGCATTTTGGCAATCGGCTCCGGCGGAAACTACGCCCTGTCAGCAGGAAGAGCGCTGAAAACCTATGCCGGAGAGAATCTGTCCGCCAAAGATATTGCAAAAGCCGCTTTGAAAATCGCAGGCGAGATCTGCGTGTACACAAACGATCAGATCATTTTGGAAGAACTTGAATAGAAAGGACTTGAGGCGCATGGAAAACAAACCGTTAACACCGAGACAAATCGTAGATCGGTTGGATCAATACATTGTAGGACAGCAGGATGCGAAAAAAGCTGTCGCCGTGGCATTAAGAAACCGCTATCGCAGAAGTCTTCTTGATGAAAAACTGAGAGACGAGATCGTTCCCAAAAACATCCTGATGATGGGCCCGACCGGGGTAGGGAAAACAGAGATCGCCAGACGGATCGCCAAGCTTACCGGTGCGCCATTTATAAAAATTGAAGCGACAAAATTTACAGAAGTCGGCTATGTAGGCAGAGATGTCGAATCAATGGTCAGAGACCTTGTTGAGACATCCGTGCGGCTCATTAAAGAAGAAAAAATCAGCGAAGTGAAAGAACAGGCTGAAGAAAATGCAAACAAACGTATAGTGCGGCTTCTCGTTCCGGGAAAGAAAAAACAAGCGGGTGTGAAAAATCCGTTTGAAATGCTTTTCGGAGGAAGCCAGACGGCAAATGATGATGAAGCCGACCAGCAGGAAGAAGCAAGCCTTGAAGAAAAAAGAAAACGCATGGCGCATCAGCTCGCATTGGGAGAGCTCGAAGACCATTACGTCTCCGTAGAGGTGGAAGAGCAGCAGCCGTCGATGTTTGACATGCTGCAAGGCTCCGGGATGGAGCAGATGGGCATGAATATGCAGGATGCGCTGAGCAATCTGATGCCGAAAAAGAAAAAACGCCGCAAAATGACGGTCAGAGAAGCAAGGAAGGTTCTGACCAATGAAGAGGCAGGCAAATTAATCGATATGGATGAAGTCGGCCAAGAGGCCGTGTTAAGAGCTGAAGAGGGCGGCATTATCTTTATTGACGAAATAGATAAAATCGCAAAAAACGGAGGGGCTTCTTCCTCAGCAGATGTATCGAGAGAAGGCGTTCAAAGAGATATCCTTCCGATTGTCGAAGGATCTACCGTCGTCACGAAATACGGCTCCGTCAAAACAGATCACGTGCTGTTTATCGCAGCCGGGGCATTCCATATGGCCAAACCGTCTGATCTGATACCGGAGCTGCAGGGCCGCTTTCCGATTCGTGTAGAATTGAGCAAGCTGACGGTGGATGATTTTGTGAAGATTCTCGTCGAACCCGATAACGCGCTGTTAAAACAATATCAGGCTTTATTGCAGACAGAAGGTATATCTCTTGAATTTTCTGACGAAGCTATTCGTAAGATCGCCGAAGTGGCTTATCATGTGAATCAGGACACGGACAACATCGGAGCGAGAAGGCTTCACACGATATTGGAACGTCTCTTGGAAGACCTGTCGTTTGAAGCGCCGGACGTGACGATGGAAAAAGTCGCCATCACGCCGCAATACGTTGAAGAAAAGCTCGGAACGATTGCAAACAACAAAGATCTAAGTCAATTTATATTGTGAAAATTTAATAAGAGGAATTCTAGGAGGATTATTTATCATGGCTTTACTACAAAAAACACGAATTATTAACAGCATGCTGCAGGCTGCGGCAGGCAAACCCGTAAACTTTAAAGAAATGGCTGAAACGCTTCGTGACGTCATTGATTCTAATATTTTCGTCGTCAGCCGCAGAGGAAAGCTTTTGGGCTACTCTATTAATCAGCAGATTGAAAATGACCGCATGAAAAAAATGCTTGAAGACCGCCAGTTCCCGGAAGAGTACACGAGAAATCTGTTCAATGTTCCGGAGACGTCTTCAAACCTTGATATCAACAGCGAATACACGGCGTTTCCTGTGGAAAACAGAGACCTGTTCCAAGCGGGCTTAACAACGATCGTGCCGATCATCGGCGGAGGAGAGAGACTGGGCACGCTGATTCTGTCCCGTCTGCAGGATCAATTTGAAGATGATGATCTCATTCTTGCTGAATACGGGGCAACCGTTGTAGGAATGGAGATTTTAAGAGAAAAAGCGGAAGAAATCGAAGAAGAGGCGCGAAGCAAAGCGGTTGTTCAAATGGCGATCAGTTCTCTGTCTTACAGTGAACTTGAAGCGATTGAGCATATCTTTGAAGAGCTTGACGGAAACGAAGGCTTGCTTGTGGCAAGTAAGATTGCGGACCGTGTCGGCATTACGCGTTCAGTAATCGTTAACGCGCTGAGAAAGCTGGAAAGCGCAGGCGTCATTGAATCCAGATCACTGGGAATGAAGGGGACGTACATTAAAGTTCTGAACAACAAATTCCTTATTGAATTGGAAAACCTTAAATCTCATTAAGACAAAAGCAGGATCCCTGAAAATGGGGGTCCTGCTTTTTTTATGGACAATAGGTGAAAAGTTGCAGTTTAAAGTTGCTTATTGGAAGCTGATCTGAGATAATCCATCTTGCTGTGTGAAAAAAGGAGGAAGATACAGAAATTCTGCTATTTTCAGTCTTATATTAAACAAATGCTTGTAGTCCAAATACTCTAGGACTTAATACCTACATGCAAAATAGATATAATTGAGCACTTTTTTTTAGCCTAACTTCATAGACTTTAAGCCTGTTATTTCTTACAATAAGCATATGGTTTTACAATTCTCGACAAGGATTTTTAGGAGAAAAATATCTGAAATGGAGGTAAGTGGATTTGGACTTATTTTCTGGAACTATACAAAATCTTGAGAATGCCTTGGGGAGAGCGGACATTAAGCAAAAAGTCTTAACTAATAACATCGCCAATATAGATACACCGAACTATAAGGCAAAAAAAGTCTCTTTCCGAAATTTGTTAGATCAGGAAACATCCAATCTTGAGGCGGTAAAAACCGACTATCGGCACGTTGACTTTACGGGTTCAGGGGACGATTATTCTATCGTGTCCAGCAGTGATACATCGTACCAGCAAAACGGAAACAATGTCGATATCGACAAAGAAATGACAGATTTAGCCGAAAACCAAATTAATTATCAGGCTTTGGTTGAAAGAATGAGCGGCAAATTCAATTCTCTGAAAACCGTCTTGACAGGAGGAAAATAATGAGTGGCTTTCAAAGCTTAAATATTTCGGGCTCCGCTTTAACTGCACAGCGTGTCCGGATGGACGTCGTATCGTCCAACCTGGCCAATATGGATACAACGAGAGCGAAGCAGGTAAATGGCGAATGGGTGCCTTACAGAAGAAAGCTGGTATCTCTCCAATCCGGAGGCGAATCATTTTCGTCCCTTTTACATTCCAAGATGAACGGAACAGGAAGCGCTGGAAATGGCGTAAAGGTATCTGGCGTTACGGAAGACCCGTCCGCTTTTAATCTCGTTTATGATCCGGAGAATCCTGATGCGAATAAAGACGGATATGTGCAAAAACCAAATGTAGACCCATTAAAAGAAATGGTGGATCTTGTCAGCAGCACGAGATCATATGAAGCAAACGTAACTGCATTAAACGCCTCCAAAGGCATGCTTTTGAAGGCTTTAGAAATCGGAAAGTAAGGTGATGTAAGTGGTTAACGCTATTACTCCTTTTCAGCTTCAACAAACCCAAAACACTCAAAACGTAACGAATCAATTAAACCAAACTCAAAAAACTGATTCTTCAAACCAAACAAGCTTTTCGGAGCTTTTAAAAAACTCTATTGATTCGTTAAATGAGTCACAAGTAAAATCTGACCAAATAACGAACGAACTGGCTGCAGGAAAGGATGTAAACCTTGACGAGGTCATGATCGCTACCCAAAAAGCAAATATCTCTCTGACGGCCGCTACCGAATTCCGCAATAAAGCCGTAGAAGCCTATCAGGAAATCATGAGAATGCAGATGTAGTGGTCAGATTGAAGAGAATGACTGGAATGACCGGGGGTTAACATGAATCGTACTCTAATGCAAATGAAAACCAAAACGGCAGCGTTTTGGAACAACAGATCAAAAACACAGAAGATACTCATGGTAAGCGGCTTGGCCGCATTCATTATTTTACTCATCGTCGTTATTATTTTTACTTCGTCTGAAAAGATGGTGCCTCTTTATAAAGATTTGTCCGCGGAAGAAGCGGGGAAGATTAAAGAAGAGCTCGATACGAAAAAGGTGTCTTCTGAACTTGCTGACGGCGGCACGGTCATTAAGGTTCCTGAGAGCCAAGTGGATTCGCTTAAAGTCCAGCTTGCCGCGGAAGGCCTGCCGAAAACGGGATCAATTGATTATTCGTTTTTCGGACAAAATGCGGGCTTCGGCCTGACAGATAATGAGTTTGACGTTTTAAAGGTTGAGGCGACTCAGACCGAATTGTCAAACCTGATAAATGAAATGGACGGTATTAAAAGCTCGAAGGTCATGATCAATATGCCGAAAGAAGCCGTGTTCGTCGGTGAAGATCAGCCGGCAGCGTCCGCATCTATCGTTTTGCAGATGAAACCGGGCTACTCGCTTGATCAAAACCAGATCAACGGGCTGTACCATCTCGTTTCTAAAAGTGTTCCGAACTTAAAAGAAGATAATATCGTCATAATGGATCAAAATTCTACATATTATGACAAAAGTGACAGCGGTGCAGGGTCCGTTTCTGACAGTTATGCATCTCAGCAAGGTATTAAGTCGCAGGTCGAAAAGGACATTCAAAAACATGTTCAGTCACTGCTCGGCACAATGATGGGGCAGGATAAGGTCGTTGTTTCCGTAACGGCGGATATTGACTTCACGAAGGAAAAACGCACTGAAGACACTGTCGAACCTGTCGATAAAGATAACATGGAAGGCATAGCGGTAAGCGCCGAAAAAGTTGCGGAAACGTATAAAGGCGACGGCGCGGCCAACGGCGGCACGGCCGGAACGGGAAGCAATGACACCGTGAACTATGCTGAGACAAACGGCGGTTCAAACAGCGGGGACTACGAAAAAAGCAGCAATAAAATCAACTATGAAGTCAACCGTATTCATAAAGAAATCGCGGAAAGCCCGTATAAAGTGCGTGATTTAGGCATTCAAGTCATGGTGGAGCCGCCTAATCCGAAAAATGCCGCTTCCTTATCAGCACAGAGACAGGCTGATATACAGAAGATTTTAGGAACGGTCGTCAGAACGTCTCTTGATAAAAACGAAACGCAAAATCAAAACCTGACAGACAATGATATCAACAATAAAATCGTTGTATCCGTTCAGCCGTTTGACGGAAAAACAAGCCTGAACACAGATTCGGCACAATCTTCAGGTCTTCCGATCTGGGTATACATTACAGGCGGCGTACTGCTTGCGGCCATTATTCTGCTTATTATTCTCCTCATCAGAAAGAAACGCTCACAAGAGGATGAATACGAAGAATATGAATATGAAACACCGCCGGAGCCGGTTCGATTGCCTGATATCAACGAAGAGAAAATTGAAACGGAAGAAACAGTCAGACGAAAACAGCTTGAAAAAATGGCTAAAGAAAAACCGGAAGACTTTGCTAAATTGCTTCGAAGCTGGCTGGACGAGGATTAGGGGGAATGGAAAATGGCGAAACGTGATCAGAACAAGCTTACAGGAAAACAAAAAGCAGCCATCCTCATGATTTCCTTAGGCCTTGATGTATCAGCTTCTGTGTACAAGCATTTGTCTGAAGAAGAAATTGAAAGATTGACTCTCGAGATTTCGGGAGTCAGAAGCGTCGATCATCAAAGAAAAGATGAAATCATTGAAGAATTTCATAATATCGCAATCGCTCAGGACTATATTTCACAAGGCGGTTTAAATTACGCCCGCCAAGTGCTTGAAAAAGCGCTCGGAGAAGACAAAGCGGTAAGCATTTTAAACAGGCTCACCTCTTCTTTGCAGGTAAAGCCGTTTGATTTTGCGAGAAAAGCGGAGCCCGAACAGATTTTAAATTTCATTCAGCAGGAACATCCGCAAACGATGGCGCTGATTTTATCCTACCTTGACCCGGTGCAGGCCGGACAGATTTTGTCTGAGCTGAACCCGGACGTTCAGGCTGAGGTGGCAAGAAGGATTGCGGTTATGGACAGAACGTCTCCCGAAATCATAAATGAAGTGGAGCGGGTCCTTGAACAAAAGCTGTCCTCCTCCTTTACGCAGGATTATACGCAGACCGGCGGCATAGAAGCCGTTGTTGAAGTGTTAAACGGTGTAGACAGAGGAACGGAAAAAACGATCCTTGATTCATTAGAAATCCAAGATCCTGAATTGGCGGATGAAATCAAAAAACGGATGTTTGTCTTTGAAGATATTGTCACCCTTGATAACCGTGCGATTCAGCGCGTGATCAGAGACGTTGAAAACGACGACCTCCTGCTTTCATTGAAGGTTGCGAGCGAGGAAGTCAAAGAGATCGTCTTCAGCAATATGTCACAGCGTATGGTTGAAACGTTTAAAGAGGAAATGGAAATTATGGGGCCTGTGCGTTTGCGTGATGTGGAAGAGGCGCAATCAAGAATCGTGGGCGTCGTCCGCAAGCTGGAAGAAGCCGGAGAAATTGTAATCGCGCGAGGCGGAGGAGACGATATTATTGTCTAATATCATTAAACAGCAATCATCATTTTCTCCTGAACAAAAACGGCGCAAGCTTTCCTTGCAGGAAGTCAGGAAAACACATTCCCAGCCAGACCGGGAGGAACTTGAAAATCCGGAGGCGCTCATGGCCTTTGCCAAGGCCGAAGCCGACAGGGTGTCTGAAGAAGCGAAAAATCAATTGGATCACACTCTTCGGCAGATTGAAGAAGAGAAAAACCGCTGGGCGGAAGAAAAACAAAGATTGATGGAAGAAGCGAAGGCAGAAGGATATAAAGAAGGCATGGCATTGGGAAAAGCCGATGCTCAAGCTGAATATGCCAATCTCATCAGCCGGGCCAATGCCGTTATGGAAATGGCGAGACAGTCAGTCGAGGAAAAACTGGAAAGCGCTGAAGAAGAAATTATTGAGCTTTCCGTTGCGCTCGCTAAAAAAGTCTGGCGGCAAAAAAGTGACGATAAAGAGGCTTTCCTTCTGCTGGTCAAACAGGTAGTAGCCGAAGTAAAAGATTATGATGACATCTCCATCTATGTGGACCCTGAATATTATGAGACGGTTCATCAGCATATGGACGAAATTCAGCAGCTGTTATACAAAGAATGCAGATTAAGCTTATATGCCGATGAAAAAGCCGCAAAGGGAACGTGCTCGATAGAAACTCCGTTCGGACGTGTTGATGCAGGCATAGACACCCAGCTGATGCAATTAAAGCAAAAACTTTTAACGGCGCTTGAGGCGGGAGCGGAGCAATGAAGACACAGTATTTAATAGACTCAATTGAAACAGCGGATCCGTACAAACGCTACGGCAAGGTTAAACGGGTCATCGGGCTGATGATTGAATCAAAAGGGCCCGAAAGCTCAATCGGAGATGTTTGTCTCATTTATCCGAAAGGCCATGCAAAAAAAGCGATTAAAGCTGAGGTTGTAGGCTTCCAGGATGAAAACATTCTGTTAATGCCTTATCTGGAAGCAGCCAGTATCGCGCCGGGCAGCATTGTGGAGGCCACTGGCGAGTCGCTCCGCATCAAAGTAGGGGCGGGGTTAATCGGACAAGTTGTCGACGCGTTCGGCGAACCTCTTGACGGCCGGGCGCTTCCGAAAGGTTTGTCCCCCGTTTCGACAGAACAGCAGCCGCCAAACCCGATGAAACGCCCGCCGATACGGGAAAAGATGGGTGTCGGCGTCAGATCGATTGACAGTCTGCTGACGGTAGGAAAAGGGCAGAGAATCGGGATTTTTGCCGGAAGCGGAGTCGGGAAAAGCACCTTGATGGGAATGATTGCGAAGCAGACTGAAGCTGATTTAAACATTATCGCACTTGTCGGTGAACGGGGGCGCGAGGTGCGTGAATTCATTGAGAAGGATTTAGGCGAAGAAGGCCTGAAACGCTCGATAGTCGTAGTCGCGACCTCTGATCAGCCTGCGTTAATGCGATTGAAAGCGGCGTATACGGCCACCGCCATTGCGGAGTATTTCCGCGATAAAGGCCGGAATGTGATGTTCATGATGGACTCCGTCACGAGGGTCGCGATGGCTCAGCGGGAAATCGGCCTGGCAGCGGGAGAACCGCCGACAACAAAAGGATATACACCTTCTGTGTTCGCTATTTTGCCCCGTTTGCTGGAAAGAACGGGCGCGAATGAACAAGGAACGATAACCGCTTTTTATACGGTTCTCGTTGACGGAGATGACATGAACGAACCGATTGCCGATACGGTGCGCGGAATATTAGACGGGCATATCGTTCTCGACCGGGCGCTGGCCAACAAGGGGCAGTTTCCGGCCGTGAACATCCTGAAAAGCATCAGCAGGGTCATGTCTAATATTTCAGACACAGCGCACATAGAGGCGGCCAACAAATTCCGTGATCTTCTGTCAACTTATCAAAACTCTGAAGATCTCATTAATATCGGAGCTTACAAAAGAGGGTCATCAAGAGAAATTGATGAAGCGATTCAGTTTTATCCGCAGCTTATTCAATTTTTAAAACAAGGAACGGAAGAACCTGCTCAATTGGAAGACAGCATTGCGGCATTGACGAGTCTGACAGGAAATGAGGAATAAACATCATGGCTTACCAATTCAGATTTCAAAAGCTGCTGGAATTAAAAGAAAATGAAAAAGACCAAACATTGACTGAATACAGACAATCGGTTTCTGAATTTGAGACAGTGGCTGAAAAACTATATGAAAATATGAGCAAAAAAGAATTGCTCGAAAAAGACAAAGAATCAAAGCTGAAATGCGGGATGAGCGTTCAGGAAATGAGACATTATCAGCAATTCGTTTCCAACCTTGAGAACACCATCTACCATTATCAAAAGCTTGTCATTATGAAACGAAATGAAATGAATGAGAAGCAGGAACAGCTCACCGAAAAAAACATTGAAGTAAAGAAATTTGAAAAAATGCGGGAAAAACAATTTAATATGTTCGCACTTGAAGATAAAGCTGCAGAGATGAGGGAAATGGACGACATTTCAATCAAGCAGTTTATGATTCAGGGGCATTAGGAGCGAATGAAATGGCCGATAAAGAAAAGAGATCTGGAAAGTTCGGTTCAATCCTGCTTTTTATCATGATCCCGCTGATTTTTCTGATCATCGTCGCAAGCATCATCCTTTGGGCTGCCGGCGTTGATGTGATGAAGCCGATTCAGGAAACAGCCGCTAAAACGCCTGTTTTAAAAGAATTGGTTCCCGAAACGAAAGAAATGAAAAGCGCGGCGGAAAAGCAGAAGGAAGACAGAACGGCTTCTCTTGAAAAGACCATAAAGGAACAAAAAAGTGAAATTAACATTTTGAATAAAGATTTAGACACAAGCAAGTCCGAAATCGATAATCTGAATCAGAAAATCCGTTCGCTGAAACAGGAAGCTGAACAGCAGCAGAAAACGAAGACGGATGAAACAAAAAAAGACGCTTCGGATTCAGCCGGAAAAGATAAAATGATCAACATCTATAAAAGTATGGACAGCGGTAAAGCGGCAAGCATTATCGTAAAGCTGAAAGAAAAAGAAGCCCTCGATATTTTAAATGGATTAAGTAAAAAGCAGCTTGCTGAAATCTTGACGAAAATGACTCCTGAACAAGCGGCTAAATATACAGAAAAACTATCCGCTGACGGAAATAAGGAGTGATGTAAGTTGAAGCTGCTTGAATTAACGGGTAATCGTACGCAGACTGCGCAAAACAGCAATGTGAAGATGAATGAAAACAGCTTAGGTCTATTTCAGAACTGGCTCCTGTCGGAAATCACTTCTCCCCGGCAGCCCGGAGATGAAACAAAAACAAGTGACGCAGAGCTGAATGACGCCCTATCGAAAATCGGTGATTGGCTGAAAGCCGGCCCGGAAGATAAAGAATTGCAGCTTAAACAGCTGCTTGAGGCGGTAAAAGCTCTTGAAGGAAAGCAGACAGCTGAAACAGCTCTTCCTTTATTGAAACAGCTTGCCGAATCCGTTGAAGACATGTTAGCGGGAAAACAGCATGAGACGAAGCCTGAAACGGATGAGCCGGATTCTTCCGAAAAAGACGGGGATTCCGTCAAGGATGCGCTTGAGAAGGGCCTGCTTTTCATTCAAGAAGCCGTATCCCGGCTCTTCACATCTCAGCAGGAACTGCCTGACAGCACGCAGGCAAAGGCGGTTTACCGGGAAGGCGCCCGTTTATTAGAGGCATTGAAAAAACAAGGCGTTCCGGACCGCGTGATTCAAGACCTGCGGCAGACATTTTTTCCGAAAAACGAATCTGCATCTAAACTTTACGCCATGACAGCCGCTGAGCTGAAGAGCTTTCAAAGCGTCGCGGAGCAGCTTGCGGGCCTTTCTCAAAAGGGAACAAAGGAATGGGATATGGCTGAAACTGAGCTGAAAGCTTTTGTGTTATCTCAATCATCTGAATCATCCCAAGAGTCAGCCGGGAAAACGGAACAGCAAAACGGCGGCACGGTTTCTCACGCAAAGGCGCCTGACAGCAAATTGTCTGCACATATACTGTTTTCGGGAACGAGAAGCCTTGCCGGCATTCAGCAAGCGTCCGCAGGAGCTGAACAGCAGCCGGCAGAAAATAAACCGTTAACGGATCAGGTCATCAGCGGCTGGAAACAGATGAAATACACGCCTTTCGGGAAAACAACCGGAAGCTTTACGATTCGTCTTAATCCCGAGAACCTCGGATTTGTCACAATTAAGGTGACAAACGAAAACGGGATGTTTCAAAGCAAAATAATCGCATCCAGCCAGTCCGCGAAAGAGCTGCTGGAACAGCATCTTCCTCAGCTGAAACAGTCGCTTCCGAATATGTCGGTCCAGATCGACCGTTTTACAGTCCCGCTTCAAGGCGGGGATCAGCAGCCTGATTACGGGCAGACGGCCGATCACAATAAACAGCAGCATCAGGGACAGAGAGAGCAGAAGAACCAGCAGCAGTCAGGCGATTTCGGAGATATGCTGGAGGAGCTTTCTCTCAATGAAATGGAGGAAGAATAGTTGACATCAGTAAACTCGGATTATGCCGCGGCGGGCGCTTCAACCACTTCAAACGCGAAGAGCACCTCCGCAGTAAACAGCAGTACGAATTTAGGGAAAGACGAATTTCTGAAGATCTTAATGACACAGGTTCAAAACCAGGACCCGCTCAATCCGGTTGATGACAAAGAATTCATCAGCCAGATGGCGACATTTTCTTCATTGGAACAAATGATGAATATGAATACGACGATGACTAAATTTGTAGAAAATCAAGATCCGTTTACGATGTATGTGAACTGGATCGGCAAAAATGTCACATTCAGCGACAGCGACGGGAAGGATCAGACAAGCCCAGTCAATTCAGTCAAGCATTCAAACGGCAATTACGTGCTCGTGCTTGAAAATGGCAAAGAGGTCAGTCCGTGGAATGTCACGGCCGTCAGCGAAACATCTAAATAAAAAGAAACCCAGGGGGAATTTAACATGTTACGTTCATTATATTCCGGTATCAGCGGCATGAAAAACTTTCAGACAAAACTAGATGTAATCGGCAATAACATCGCCAATGTCAACACAGTGGGATTTAAGAAAAGCCGCGTTACATTTAAAGATATGATCAGCCAGACAGTCGCCGGCGGTTCAAACGTGACCAATTCAAAACAAATCGGCTTGGGTGCCGCGACTTCTTCCATTGATGTCGTTCATTCAACCGGCGCCCCGCAGGCTACACAGAATAAAACCGACCTAGCCATTGACGGAGACGGCTACTTTCAGATTAATACAGGTTCGGGAATCGTTTACACACGTGCGGGGAATTTCGGAAAGGACAATCAAGGCAACCTTGTTACGACTGACGGGTACTACCTTGAAAAAATCGGCGGCGGCAAAATCAATATTCCGACTGATGCGAAAGATTACAGCATCGGTGCAGACGGAACCGTTACATACACTGATGCAGGGGATGCGGTTCATGATGCCGGACAAATCGGTCTGGTCACGTTCCCTAACAGCGCCGGTCTGGAAAAAATCGGAGGCAATCTTTACAGAGAATCATTAAGTTCAGGAGCTGCGAGCGCAGTCACCACTCCGGGCGAAAACGGAACGGGTAAGCTTTTGGCAGGCTATCTTGAAATGTCAAACGTAGATCTGACAGATGAATTTACCGAAATGATCGTTGCTCAGCGCGGTTTCCAATCAAACTCAAAAATCATTACGACTTCAGATGAAATCCTTCAGGAGCTGGTTAATCTGAAACGGTAAGGAGGGAGGAGAGGCGGTTAGGCCGCTTCTCCGGATTGCATGATTCAAGTCACCCGTTTAAACGGCCAGCCTTTTACGCTGAATGCGCTGTTTATCGAACAGATTGAGTGCTTCCCCGACACGACGATTACACTGTCCAACGGCAAAAAGTTCGTAGTGAAAGAACCGGAAGAAGCAGTTCTCAAAAAAGTCATATCGTTTTACCATAGCATACAAATATTTTCACTGGATCAGGGAATAGAGGAAGAAGAATGAAGAAAAAATTAGTCATCATTTTGCTGATTATTTTAATTGTCATCGCCGGCCTCGGAACGGCAGCATATTTTGTCGTCAGCGGACACTCCGGCAAAGATAAAAAGCCGACAATTGACGAAGTCGTTGCAGCCACTGTGTCTGTCGACGATATCACGACAAACTTAAAGTCTGACAGCATCATCCGTATCGGCATCAAGCTTGAAACCGACTCGGCTAAAGCGAAGGAAGAACTTGAAAAACGCGATTTTCAGGTGAAAGACAACATCATTTCCATTTTAGCTGACACAAGCGCCGGAGAGATTGAGGGAGATAAAGGAAGAGAAGCGTTTAAACAATCATTAAAAGAGAAAGTAAACAGCTATCTCCAAGAAGGAAAAGTTCAGAAAGTGTACATTACCTCCTTTAATCTGCAATAAAAACAAATTTGACAGAATACGGAGGTGAAGAAAATGTCAGGAGAAGTTCTCTCCCAAAATGAAATAGACGCACTGCTTTCCGCCATTTCCACGGGTGAGGCGGATGCGGAAGAGCTGAAAAAGGAAGTTAAAGAGAAAAAAGTAAAGGTATATGATTTTAAACGGGCTCTCAGATTCTCGAAAGATCAGATACGCAGTTTAACCCGGATACATGATAACTTTGCGAGGCTTCTCACAACACACTTTTCCGCCAAGCTCAGAACGTATATTCATATATCCGTCAGCTCAGTTGACCAGGTGCCGTATGAAGAATTTATCCGTTCCATACCGAACATGACGATTTTAAATTTATTCGATGTTCATCCGATGGAAGGCAGAATCATGATGGAGGTTAATCCCACCATCGCATACGCAATGCTGGACCGCGTCATGGGAGGCATCGGCATCACTCATAACAAAGCTGACAGCCTTACGGAAATTGAAACGAATATTATTTCTAACTTATTTGAAAATGCACTGGGCAACTACAAAGAAGCTTGGCAATCAATTGCTGATATTGACCCTGAAATGACTGAATTTGAAGTGAATCCTCAGTTTGTACAGATGGTTTCCCCAAATGAAACAGTCGTTGTCATTTCTCTCAATACACAGATAGGTGAAATCAGCGGTGTCATTAATCTTTGTATTCCCCATGTCGTACTTGAGCCGATTATCCCTAAGCTTTCCGTACATTATTGGATGCAATCAGACCGGAATGAAGCGAAGCCCGAAGAAACGAAGCTGCTTGAAAAGCGCATCATGACGGCTCAAATTCCCGTTGTGGCTCTCTTGGGCGCTTCTGAACTGACAATAGAAGAATTTTTAAGTTTGGAAGTCGGAGACTGTATAACTCTGGACAAATCAGTGACTGATCCTCTTACTGTATTGGTCGGAAACAAACCGAAGTTTTTAGGGCAGGCCGGCCGGGTGAATCGAAGACAGGCAGTGCAAATTTTAGATCACGACATAAGAGGTGAACAAGATGAACAATAGATTATCTCAAGATGAAATCGATGCTCTTCTTAACGGCACAAGCAGTCAGTCAGAGGATACAGAACAGCCTCAAGGGGCGAACTTGTCTGAACTTGAGCGCGATGCGATCGGAGAAATCGGGAATATTTCGTTCGGCAGCTCGGCTACGGCGCTGTCCACTCTTTTAAATCAAAAAGTGGACATTACGACGCCGAGTGTGACCGTCATTTCAAAAAGCAAAATCAGTGATGAATTTCCTCATCCGTATGTTGCCATTGAAGTGAACTACACAGAAGGCTTTGACGGCAGCAATTTGCTCGTCGTCGAACAAAGCGACGCGGCCATCATTGCGGATTTGATGATCGGCGGAGACGGCCGGGGCGCCGATCCGTCACTCGGTGAAATCCACCTGAGCGCCGTGCAGGAAGCAATGAATCAAATGATGGGCTCGGCTGCTACGTCAATGTCGACCGTATTCAGTAAAAAGATTGACATTTCTCCGCCAAGGGTTGAACTTCTGGATGTGACGGAAGAAAAAGGGACCGACAGAATACCTGAGGATGACCTGCTCGTAAAAGTGTCATTCCGTCTGAAAGTCGGTGAATTAATCGATTCGAGCATCATGCAGCTTTATCCGATTACGTTTGCGAAAGATCTGATCGCAGAACTGATGACTGCAGACCAGCATGAGTCAGAGGCCGCAGAAACCGTATCAGAACCACAGGAAACATACGAAACGCCGCAGCCGGAACCTGCCATGCAGCCGGAGCCGCAGGCAAAACCCGAGCTTCCGAAGAGACAGGGAACCGCAAAAAAAGCTGCGCCTGTTCAAGTCGCTCCGGTAGAATTCCAGGCGTTTGATCATAACGAAGCGGCGCAAGGATCAAGGAATAACCTTGATATGCTGATGGATATTCCGCTTTCCGTTACGGTTGAGCTCGGCAGAACGAAGAGAAGCGTCAAAGAAATCCTTGAACTTTCTGCGGGAAGCATTATTGAGCTTGACAAGCTGGCTGGTGAACCTGTTGACATCCTGGTCAACCAGCGGATCGTGGCAAAGGGCGAGGTCGTTGTCATAGAAGAAAACTTCGGCGTGAGAGTCACTGATATTTTAAGTCAGGCAGACCGCCTTAACAATTTAAAATAAGCGAACATAGAGGAGAGAAACAGATTATGGCACACAGAATTTTAATTGTAGACGATGCAGCATTTATGAGAATGATGATCAAGGATATTTTAGTGAAGAACGGTTTTGACGTTGTAGCTGAAGCTTCAGACGGAGCGCAGGCAGTCGAAAAATTCAAAGAGCATTCCCCCGACCTAGTGACAATGGATATTACAATGCCTGAAATGGACGGGATTACAGCTCTAAAGGAAATTAAACAGATCGATCCGCAGGCGAAAATCATCATGTGTTCGGCTATGGGCCAGCAGTCAATGGTTATTGACGCCATTCAAGCCGGCGCAAAAGACTTTATCGTGAAACCATTCCAAGCGGACCGCGTGCTTGAAGCCATTAATAAAACATTAAGCTAAAGGGTGTACGACTGTTGAAAAAGAGTCATGGTTTACTAGCTTTGATTTGTTGTTTCGTTTTACTCAATGTACATCCGTTCCCTGCTTTTGCGGCGGAGTCTGACAATTCCACCGTCAACGAATGGTTTGACAAACAATCAACAAACAAAACAGAGAAAAAAAGCGATACATCGAAACAAACGGCTGATCAAGAGATAGGGGATGCTTCTGCATCTTCTGTCTCCGCTTTTGATTTTGTAAAGATGATCGGGGCGTTATTATTTGTCATTCTGCTGATCTATGGATTTGTCAAACTGATGAATAGAAGAAACCGTCTGCTGAAGCCGTTTCAATATGTAGAAAATATCGGCGGAACGTCAGTCGGCCAAAACCGTTCCGTGCAGCTGATTAAAGTGGGAAACAGCGTTCTCGTAGTCGGTGTGGGCGAAACGATACAGCTTTTAAAAGAAATTGAAGATGAAAAAGAGCGCGAGGCGATTCTGAGCCAATACGAAGAGTCGATGTCTTCAAAAGTGGAATGGACCAAGCTCGTAAATCCGCGTAAGGATGGAGAAAAAAAGCCGCAAACGATGCTTCCGTCGTTTTCAAAAGCGCTGAAAGAACAGCTGAACGAGCTGAAACAAAGCCGTTCTGAAGGAAAGAAGAAAGGCCCTTATCATCATGAATGAATTCGTTAATCTTTTTAATTCAAGCAGTCCGACCGAAGTCAGCTCCACTGTTAAATTACTGCTGCTTTTGACTGTCTTTTCAGTAGCGCCGGGGATTCTGATTTTGATGACCTGCTTTACGAGAATCGTCATCGTTCTGTCTTTTGTGAGAACCTCACTGGCGACGCAGAACATGCCTCCGAACCAGGTTTTAATCGGCCTTGCGCTGTTCTTGACGTTTTTTATTATGGCGCCGACTTTTTCAGAGATTAATAAGGAAGCCTTAACGCCGCTGATGGACAACAAAATCAGTCTCGATGAAGCATATACAAAAGCCGAGAAGCCGATTAAAGAGTATATGAGCAAGCATACAAGACAGAAGGATCTGGCGCTGTTTATGAACTATGCCAAAATGAAAAAACCTGAATCGATTCAGGATATTCCTTTGACGACGATGGTCCCCGCTTATGCGATATCAGAACTCAAAACCGCTTTTCAAATGGGCTTTATGATTTTTATTCCGTTTTTAATTATCGATATGGTCGTGGCGAGCGTCTTAATGTCAATGGGAATGATGATGCTTCCGCCGGTTATGATCTCTCTGCCCTTTAAAATATTGCTTTTCGTTTTGGTCGATGGATGGTATTTAATCGTGAAATCTTTGCTTGACAGCTTTTAGGGTAGGTGCTAATTGTGAGTTCAGAATTTGTAATTTCCATGGCGGAAAAAGCCGTATATGTAACACTAATGATCAGCGGGCCGCTGCTTGCGATCGCGCTGATCGTCGGTTTGCTCGTCAGTATCTTTCAAGCGACAACTCAAATCCAGGAACAGACGCTAGCGTTCATTCCGAAAATCGTGGCGGTGATGCTTGGACTGATCTTTTTCGGTCCTTGGATGCTGTCGACGATTCTTTCGTTCACAACTGATCTGTTCTCTCATCTGAACCGATTTGCAGGGTAGAATCAAATGAATTCCATCATTGATTTATTTCCCGCTTTTTTATTGGTCTTTATCAGAATCTCTGCTTTTTTTGTAACGGTGCCGGTGTTCGGACATCGGAATCTGCCGGCGGTTCACCGGATCGGCTTTGCTTTTTTTCTTTCGGTGATCTGCTTCAGCACGCTGAAACATGCGCCGGAAATAGAAATAGGGGAACAGTATATGCTGCTTGTCATAAAAGAGGCCGTTGTGGGCTTGAGCCTCGGGCTGATTGCTTTCATGATGATGACAGCCATTCAGATAGCGGGTTCCTTTATTGATTTTCAGATGGGCTTTTCCATCGCCAATGTCATTGATCCGCAATCAGGAACGCAAAGCCCGCTGATCGGACAATTCGTTTATACGCTTGCGCTGTTATTTATGCTCAGCGTAAACGCCCATTATCTTTTATTGGACGGGATTTATTACAGCTTTCAGTATATCCCGCTTGATCAGGCATTTCCGTCGTTTGGAAATGATCACTTTGGGCTTTTTATCGCAAAAAGCTTCAATGCCATGTTCATTATCGCTTTTCAAATGTCTGCGCCGGTTGTGGCCAGTCTGTTTTTAGTTGATTTGGCGCTCGGTATTGTGGCGAGAACGGTGCCGCAGCTGAATGTTTTCGTTGTCGGGCTTCCTCTGAAAATAGCCGTGAGCTTTATTATGCTGATCGTTTGTATGGCGGTGATGTTTGTCGTCGTCCGCAACATCTTCAGCCTTACCGTTGAAACCATGCGGAATCTATTGGCATTGGTCGGTGTGACATGATGAGACTCAGACTGAATCTGCAATTCTTTGCCGGTGAAAAAACGGAGAAAGCCACTCCGAAAAAACGGAAGGATACAAGAAAGAAAGGACAGGTCGCGAAAAGTACGGATGTGAATACAGCCGTTTCTTTACTGATTATCTTTCTTTCGCTGATCGCGCTCGGTCCTTATATGCGGGACAGGCTGCTGTCCTTTATTAAAACGTTTTATACGAAATCGATATCATTACATCTGTCAGCATCTTCCGTGCATGAACTGTTCGTCGATACGGTGAAAGATATCAGCCTCATCCTCGCGCCGATTATGCTGGTCGCGCTTGTGGCAGGTGTCGTGAGCAATTATATGCAGGTGGGTTTTCTGTTTTCTGCGGAAGTCCTCAAGCCTGACTTGAATAAGCTCAGCCCGCTGAAAGGATTTAAGCGGATTTACAGCATGAGGGCGATTGTTGAACTGGTCAAATCCATTTTGAAGATTACTGTGGTCGGTTTTGCCGCCTTTATGGTGCTCTGGCTGCATTATGGCGATATTCTCCGCCTTCCGCTTTTAACGCCTGCGGAAGTGCTCACTTTCGTTTCTAAGCTCACGCTTTGGATGGGGCTTGCGGGATCAGGGGCTCTAATGCTGCTGGCCGGGCTTGATTACTTATATCAGCGTTTTGACTATGAGAAAAATATCAGAATGTCAAAGCAGGATATAAAAGATGAATACAAAAAATCGGAGGGTGATCCGATTATCAAGTCTAAAATTAAGCAGAAGCAGCGGGAAATGGCGATGAGGCGGATGATGCAGGAAGTGCCGAAAGCGGATGTCATCATTACCAACCCGACCCATTATGCGATTGCTTTAAAATATGATGAAAAGAAAATGGACGCCCCTTACATTGTTGCCAAAGGGGTCGACCATCTCGCATTAAAAATCAGGCAGATCGCCAAAGAACACGATGTCATGACGATTGAAAACAGGCCGCTCGCGCGTGCGTTATATGATCAGGTTGACATTGACCAGGCTGTGCCGGAAGAGTTTTTCAAAGTCATTGCGGAAATTTTGGCTTATGTATATAAAACGAAACAAAAAGTATAGTGAATTTCAGATTCAAAAGGAGAGAAAAACAGCATGTCAACAAGAGATTTATCGGTTTTAATAAGTGTTGTCCTCATTGTGGCAATGCTGGTGATTCCATTCCCTCCATGGTTGTTAAGTATTTTGATCATCATTAATATCTCTCTTGCGTTGATCGTGCTTCTCACCACAATGAATATGCAAGAACCGCTGCAATTCTCGATATTCCCGTCATTGCTGCTGTTATTGACGCTGTTTCGGCTTGCGCTCAATGTGTCGACGACACGTTCGATTCTTTCTCACGGAGAAGGGGGAAAGGTAGTTGAGACATTCGGGAATTTCGTTGTCGGCGGAAATGTGCTGGTAGGGCTTGTTGTTTTCATTATCTTGATTATTATTCAGTTTATCGTCATTACAAAAGGCGCCGAGCGGGTATCGGAAGTGGCGGCGAGATTTACGCTCGATGCGATGCCCGGAAAGCAAATGAGTATTGACGCGGATTTAAATGCCGGCATGATTACGGAGCAGGATGCAAAGCACAGACGTGAAAAAGTCGCCCGGGAAGCGGATTTTTACGGCGCCATGGACGGTGCGAGCAAATTCGTCAAAGGGGATGCCATCGCGGGGATCATCATCGTGATGATCAATATTATTTTCGGAATCGTAATCGGCATGCTGCAGCAGGGGATGAGCATACAAGAAGCTGCGTCTCACTTTACAATGCTGACGGTCGGTGACGGTATCGTTTCTCAAATGCCGGCCTTGCTCATTTCAACGGCTACGGGGATTGTCGTGACGAGAGCGGCCTCTGAAGGAAACCTCGGTCACGATATTACAGGCCAGCTGTTTGCTTATCCGAAGCTCTTGTATGTAGCCGCGGGAACTGTACTTTTGCTCGGTCTGCTTACACCGATCGGCATTCTGCTGACGGGGCCGATCGCTGGTCTGCTTGCATTCGGCGCTTATATGCTGTCCAAAGCGGATAAGCCGAGCGAAGAAGAGGAAGAAATTCTTGAAGAAGAGGCTCAGGCGGATGAACTGAAAAGCCCGGAAAGCGTTGTGCAGCTTTTACATATTGATCCGATTGAATTTGAGTTCGGATACGGACTCGTGCCGCTTGCAGACGCGGGGCAGGGCGGTGATCTTCTTGACCGCATCGTCATGATCAGACGTCAGCTTGCGCTTGAATTGGGACTTGTCATTCCGGTTGTGCGCATCAGGGATAATATCGCGCTCCAGCCGAATGAATACAGATTGAAAATTAAAGGCAATGAAGTCGCTAAAGGAGAGCTCCTGCTAGATCATTACTTAGCGATGTCACCGACGCCTGAAGATGACGTCATTGAAGGCATTGAAACGATTGAACCGTCGTTCGGACTTCCCGCAAAATGGATCAGCGAAGCTGCAAAAGATGAAGCGGACATGCTGGGGTATACAGTTGTTGATCCGGCGTCAGTCGTATCTACGCATATTACAGAAAAAATTAAGCAGCATGCTCATGAACTGGTCGGCAGACAGGAAACAAAGCAGCTGATCGATCATCTGAAGGAAAATTATCCTGTGCTTGTTGAGGAAGTCACGCCAAACCCTCTTTCTGTCGGCGATATTCAAAAGGTGCTTGCCAAATTGCTGAGAGAAAAAGTTTCAATCAGAAACTTGGTGACCATTTTTGAAACTCTTGCCGATTACGGAAGATTAACGACAGATTCAGACCTTTTGACAGAATACGCGAGACAGTCGCTTGCCAAACAAATCACGGCACAATATGCGAGAGAGCATGAAACGCTGAAGGTCATCACATGCTCAGGACGGGTGGAAAAAGCGATTGCAGACGGGGTTCAGCAGACTGAACAGGGCAATTACCTGTCACTCGATCCTGAGGTTTCCGACAGCATCATCCGTTCTGTCGCTAAAGAGGCCGAGCAGCTTTCCATCCGTCAGGAGTCAGCGATTCTTCTTTGCTCGCCTGCTGTCAGAATGTATGTAAAACAGCTGTTAGAACGGTATTTCCCTGATCTTCCGGTTCTTTCTTATAATGAGCTGGAAGCAAATGTTGAAGTACAGAGCATTGGAGTGGTGGATATTTAATGAAAATAAAAAAATTTACAGCCGCTTCAATGCAGGATGCCGCGAAGCAAATCAAAAAGGAACTCGGCAATGATGCCGTTATTTTACATTCCAAACAAGTAAAGAAACGAAAATGGCTGGGGCTGCGGTCGCAGCAGGCCGTCGAAGTGATAGCGGTTTTAGATCGTGACGTCAGGGAAGCGAGAAAAACGCCGCCGGCTGCCGCTGGAGAAATGAAAAAGACGGAAACGGCGGAGAAAGCTGAGCCTGTTCAGCCGCCGCTTCTTCCGGATCAAAGTATTTCCGGCGAACTGGCGCATTTTAAAGAAGTGCTCCCTGAACCATTAAAAAAAGCCGAGAGACTATTGAAGCAAGCCGGGCTTCCTGATCATACGCAAAACGCCGTACTCAGTGAATTGCTCAGTTCTTCAATTGTTTCCGGAGATTTAACTGAAGATAATGTCAGATCAAAACTGCAGGATTTGTTAGTGAAAAAACTCCCTTCGGCAGACAGGTGGCAGGAAGGGATTCAATCAAAATACGTCGTGCTTTTCGGTTCAACCGGGGCCGGCAAAACGACTACACTTGCGAAACTTGCGGCCTCATCAATGCTGACAGAGCATAAAAAAATTGCCTTTATGACGACGGATACTTACCGGATTGCCGCGGTCGAGCAGCTGAAGACATATGCGGAGCTGCTTCAGGCTCCTCTTGAAGTATGCTATTCAAAGGAAGAATGTCTGAAGGCACTGGAAAAATTCGCTGAATACGACCATGTTTTCATTGATACAGCCGGCAGAAACTTTAAAGAAGAGCAGTATATTACGGAATTACAAGAGATGATTCCGTTTGAATCAGGATTACAATCCTTTCTCGTATTATCGGCATCTGCAAAATATGAAGATATGAAACAGGTGCTGAAACAGTTTTCCGGTGTGCCGGTCAATCAATTCATTTTCACGAAAACGGATGAAACCGCCTCACTCGGCTCCGTGTTTCAAGTGCTGTCGGAATCAAGAATCGGCGCCGCCTATTTGACAAATGGACAGGATGTGCCTGAAGACATCCTATCGGCTTCACCAAAAGAGTTTGTAAGGATGCTTTTGGCATGAAACCCGATCAGGCAGAGTCATTAAGAAGGAAAATGAGAGAGCGGCAAATGATCAAGCCGGAGCTTTATGAGAAAAAAGCGAAGACATTAGCCGTCATCAGCGGTAAAGGCGGCGTCGGAAAATCTAATTTAACATTAAACATGGCAGTTGCCCTGCAGGAAAAAGGAAAAAAAGCACTCATCATTGATCTTGACATCGGAATGGGCAACATTGATGTGCTGATCGGCGCTGCTTCTTCCCGCACCATTATTGATGTGATGGAGAATCGGCATGCATTGGCTCAATCACTTTCCTCCGGTCCGAAAGGCCTTCGCTACATATCCGGAGGAACGGGGCTTGAGGCGATCTATCAAGCAGACAGAGAGAAGTGGTCGGCTTTTATGAATGGTCTTTCCGCTGTATTAAGCGATTTTGATTACGTTCTGTTTGATATGGGAGCGGGACTTTCAAAAGAACAGCTGCCGTTTATTTTATCGGCGGAAGACATTCTCGCCGTGACAACGCCTGAGCCGACGGCCATTATGGATGCCTACAGCGCGATCAAACATCTTTTGCTCGCGGATGAACGGCTGACCGTAAACATTGCCGTCAATCGCGCCCGCGCCCAAAAACAGGCGCTGGACACGTACAACCGCCTTTCTCATGCGATTCACACGTTTTTAGGCGCGGAGGTGCGTTTCGCCGGCTCCATACCCGATGATCCGCTAGTAAGTCAAGCCGTCATTGACCAGGTGCCTTTTTTAATAAAAAGTCCTCAAGCAAAAGCCAGCAGGTCCGTCCGTCTTCTGACGGATGTCTTGTTTCAAACGGAAGAAAACAAACCAAGAGAAGAGAAACCGGCATTTATTGAGAGATTATCTTCTTTTTTATTGAGGAGGACTTTACAGTGATTCGTGTGCTTGTCGTTGATGACTCAGCTTTTATGAGAAAGATGATTACCGATTTTCTGGCTGCGGAAGTGCAGATAGAAGTCATCGGGACAGCCAGAAACGGGGAAGAGGCGCTGAAGAAAATAGAGCTTCTCAAACCGGATGTTGTCACGCTTGATATTGAAATGCCGGTCATGAACGGAACGGATACATTGCGGAAGATCATCAGCATATATAAACTTCCCGTCATCATGGTATCGAGCCAGACACAGCAAGGGAAGGACCGAACGATCAACTGCCTGGAAATGGGCGCTTTTGATTTTATCACTAAGCCTTCCGGATCGATTTCACTTGATCTTTATAAAATTAAAGAGCAGCTGATTGAGAGAGTGATTGCAGCCGGGCTGTCCCGCGCACAAAAACCTGAGGCGGCAGTGAAAGAGCCTTCTATCCCGGAACGTCCGGCTTTGGCGGGATTTGAAAGACCGAAAGCAAAATCCGCCAAGCAGGCCGTCTTCATCGCGACCTCTACAGGCGGACCGCGTGCCCTGCAAAAGGTGATTCCGAAACTGCCGAAGGATTTAAAGGCGCCTGTATTTGTCGTTCAGCACATGCCTGAAGGCTTCACCGCTTCACTTGCAGACAGACTCAACCATTTGTCAGATATTCAGGTCAAAGAAGCGGAAAACGGTGAAGAAGCGAAAGACGGATGGGTGTACATCGCGCCCGGCGGAAAAAATATGACGGTTGCAGAGGAAGGCGGAAGGCTCCGCATCATTCTTGACGTTCATGATACGGAAAGCCGGCATAAACCGTCAGCCGATTATTTGTTTCGGTCGGCAAGCCGCTTATCCGATTACGAAAAGGTAGCCGTCATTATGACAGGCATGGGCAGCGACGGAACCGAAGGCGTAAAAGAAATGCTCAGAACAGGCGGCGTTAAAACGATTGCGGAATCGGACGAATCCTGTGTTGTGTTCGGAATGCCGAAGTCAGCGATAAAGGCGGGCCTCATTCATGAGATTAAACATGTGGAAGATATCGCGGCATCCATCACCGGATGTGTGAAAAAAGAGAGGGTGTGAATCAATTGGATATGAATCAATATTTAGATGTCTTTATTGATGAAAGTAAAGAGCACTTACAGACATGTAACGAAAAGCTGCTGCTGTTGGAAAAAGATCCGGCAGACCTTCAGCTTGTGCATGACATCTTCAGAGCTGCCCATACGCTGAAAGGCATGAGCGCAACGATGGGATATACAGATCTGGCGCATTTAACCCACCTGATGGAAAATGTGCTGGACGCCATCCGCAACGGAGAAATGCCCGTTACATCGGATTGGCTGGACGTGCTGTTTGAAGCGCTTGATCATCTTGAAGAGATGGTGCAGTCCATTATTGACGGAGGAGACGGCAAACGTGATATTTCTGAAGTAAGTGCGAAGCTCGACGTAAATGCGGTGCATGAGACTGCGGCTTCAGCCGAAACAGCAGAACCGCCGGCTTCAAAACAACAGACTTCAACTGAATGGAATTATGATGAGTTCGAACGGACTGTTATTGAAGAGGCGGAAGAACAAGGATTCAGCCGCTATGAAATAACGGTTTCCCTGAATGAAAGCTGCATGCTCAAAGCCGTGCGCGTGTACATGATATTTGAAAAGCTGAATGAAGCCGGGGAAGTCGCAAAAACGATACCCGCCGCGGAAGTACTTGAGACGGAAGATTTCGGAACGGATTTTCAGGTGTGTTTCTTGACAAAGCAGCCTGCTGAAGAAATTAAAGAACTCATCAGCGGCATTTCAGAAGTGGAGAAAGTCGAAATTTCTGCCGGTGCGCCGTTAAAAACGGCCGAAAAACCGCAAGCGGCTGAACCGGTGAAGGAAACTCCGGTTAAAAAGGCTGAAAAAACGCCGAAGCCGCAAGCGAAAACGGAAGAACAGCCGAAGCATCACAGCGGCTCGAAAACGATTCGTGTCAACATTGAAAGGCTGGATTCTTCAATGAATCTTTTTGAAGAACTTGTCATTGACCGCGGACGTCTTGAGCAGATCGCCAAAGAGCTTGACCACAATGAGCTGACTGAAACCGTTGAACGCCTGACCAGAATTTCGGGCGACCTTCAGTCTATTATTCTTAATATGCGGATGGTGCCGGTAGAAACCGTCTTTAACCGTTTCCCGAGAATGATCCGCCAGCTTCAAAAGGAATTAAACAAGAAAATCGAATTGTCCATCATCGGAGCTGAAACGGAGCTGGACCGCACGGTGATTGATGAAATCGGCGATCCGCTTGTGCATTTAATCAGAAACAGCATCGATCACGGCATTGAATCGCCTGAAGTGCGGGTGAATAAAGGAAAACCGGAATCGGGTCATGTCGTGCTTAAGGCATATCACAGCGGCAATCATGTCTTTATTGAGGTTGAAGATGACGGGGCCGGCCTGAACAGAAAGAAAATTCTTGAAAAAGCGCTCGAGCGGAGTGTAATCACCGAACGTGATGCTGAAACGCTTGAAGATAATGAGATTTACGAGCTTATTTTTGCTCCTGGCTTCTCGACTGCCGATCAAATTTCTGACATTTCAGGGCGGGGCGTCGGCCTGGATGTCGTAAAAAATAAACTCGAATCACTCGGCGGCTCTGTCAGTGTCAAATCCGCGGAAGGTCAAGGTTCTCTTTTCAGTATCCAGCTTCCGCTGACACTTTCAATTATATCCGTTCTTCTCATTAAACTGGAAGAAGAGACGTTTGCGATACCGATTTCTTCTATTATAGAGACGGCTGTTATTGATAAGAAAGATATCCTGCAGACGCATGACAGAGAAGTGATTGATTTCAGAGGCCAAATCGTTCCGATCGTCTATCTGAAAAAAGAATTCGGCATTACGGATTCAAAACAGGATGCCGATCAGTTCCATGTAATCGTCGTGAAAAAGGGCGATAAATCCACTGCTTTTGTCGTGGACTCTTTTATCGGACAGCAGGAAGTCGTACTGAAATCACTCGGCGACTATTTGACGAACGTCTTTGCGATTTCCGGCGCTACGATTCTCGGAAACGGAGAAGTGGCGCTGATTATTGATTGCAATGCGCTGATCTACTAAAACGACACGAGGAGGTGCCCGCATGACTGCTGAAATCAAAACAGGTGAAAAAATGATTGTGTTTATGATAAACGGGAAAGAATACGCTATCTCAGTTTCCCAGGTGAAATCAATTGAAAAGTGGCAAAAACCGACGAGGGTCCCGGGGGTGGAATCTTATATCCGCGGCGTTATCAATCTGCGCGGAGTGATTACCCCGGTTCTTGATTTAAGAAAACGTCTGAACCAGCCTGAACAGGACATCACAGAAGAGACACGGATTATCATCATTTCTTACCGTGACGCCGATGTCGGATGGGTCGTGGATGAGGCCAATGACGTCATCACCGTGCATGAAAATGAAATTGAATCCGCGCCTGAAAGCCAGACAAAGGAAACGGATGTGTGGATTAAACAGATCGTCAAGCAAGATAACAGGCTCCTCAATATTATCGATGCGCATGCGGTGCTGGATAAAGGTGCTTCGGCATCTGCGTCCGGAGAGCCGAATGCTTAAAGGGGAAAAGACAACATGAGTAAGTTTGAAGCGATCAAAGAAGAGCAGATGGATATTTTGCGGGAAGTCGGAAATATCGGGGCGGGTCACTCGGCTTCTGCCATGGCTCAGCTGCTGAACAGAAAGATAGACATGGAAGTGCCGTTTGCGACTTTATTGACATTTGATGAGCTCGCTGATTTTTTCGGCGGGGCTGAAACGCCGGTCGCCAGTATCTTTTTAAGAATGGAAGGCGACATGACCGGTTCTATCTTTCTCATCATGCCTTTTGATCAAGCGGAACAGTTTATCAGAGAGCTGATCGGAAATCCGGATTTTGATATTGACCAGTTGGGTGAAGATCATTTGAGTTCTTCTGCTTTACATGAGTTCGGCAATATTTTAGCAGGCTCCTATTTAACGGCATTGGCTGATTTGACAAAGCTTGAGATTTACCCGAGCGTGCCGGAAATCTCACTTGATATGTTCGGGGCAGTTATCAGTGAAGGACTGATGGAGCTCAGCCAAGTCGGAGAGCATGCCATTGTCGTGGATACTTCTATTTTTGACCAGGGCAGCCGGCAGGAGCTCAAAGCCCACATGTTTATGCTCCCGGACTACGATTCTTTTGAAAAGCTCTTCGTCTCATTGGGTGCGGCTTTATGAGCCGTGCGGAAGCCGCAGTCGTTAAAGTGGGGATTGCGGATGTTCAAGTCGCGCGTTACCCGGATAAAATCCGAACCTCGGGACTCGGTTCATGCGTGGGGCTGGTTTTATACGATAAAGACAAACAAACGGCAGGACTCGTTCACGTCATGCTGCCGGACTCCGGTTTATCAAAAACGGCGGAGCTCAACCGTGCAAAATACGCGGACACCGCCGTTAAGATGACAATTGATATGCTTTTGAAAGCCGGCTGCCGCAAGTTTGCCCTGAAGGCAAAACTCGCCGGGGGAGCGGAGATGTTTAAGTTTAAAATGACAAACGACCTGATGAAAATCGGTCCGAGGAATGTAGCGGCTATCAAAGAGCAGCTTTCATTGTATAACATTCCGGTCATCAGTGAAGATACGGGCGGCTCAAGCGGCCGGACGATTGAATTTGAGCCAAAGTCCTGCATGCTGCACATTCGAACTGTTAAACAAGGTGAAACAACGATTTAATAAAGGTATGAGGTAGGGGGATAACAATGCAATCCTTGAATTATGAAGATCAGGTGCTTTGGTCGCGCTGGAAAGAGTGGAAAGATCCTAAAGCCGGTGATGATTTAATGCGCCGTTACATGCCGCTGGTCACATATCATGTCGGCAGAATTTCCGTCGGACTGCCGAAATCGGTGCATAAAGACGATCTAATGAGCCTTGGTATGCTTGGTTTATATGATGCCCTGGAAAAATTTGACCCCGGCCGGGATTTAAAATTTGATACCTATGCCTCGTTTAGAATTCGCGGTGCAATCATCGACGGGCTGCGTAAAGAAGATTGGCTGCCCAGAACTTCACGGGAGAAGACAAAAAAAGTCGAAGCGGCGATCGAAAAACTTGAACAGCGCTACCTTCGGAATGTGACGCCTTCAGAGATCGCAGAAGAGCTGGGGATGACGGAGCAGGACGTAGTATCAACGATGAATGAAGGATTTTTTGCCAATCTCTTATCAATTGATGAAAAGCTTCACGACCAGGATGACGGTGAGAATATTCAAGTGATGATCAGAGATGACAAAAATGTGCCGCCGGAAGAAAAAATCATGAAAGACGAGCTGATCGCTCAGCTGGCGGGCAAAATTCACGAGCTCTCTGAAAAAGAGCAGCTTGTCGTCAGTTTATTCTATAAAGAAGAACTGACTTTGACCGAAATCGGACAAGTCCTGAACCTTTCGACGTCGCGGATTTCACAGATTCATTCAAAAGCGCTGTTTAAATTAAAGCACCTGCTTGAAAAAGTAATTCAATAATGAACTCATGGTTAGCGAGTGAAAAACATGTCAACACTATTATGGCTTTTAAGCTTTGTGCTTCACGGCGTACTGCTTTATGCCGTCATTATTCTGTACACGAGGTTTTCAGCCCTCAAGGAGACGGAGCGCCAGCAGAAGAAGATTCTTGAAGAGACGGAAAACACTCTTGCAGCGTTTCTGCTTGAGCTGAAAGAAGAAAATGAAAGACTCGAAGACGCAAAAAACCGGAATGATCAAGCACCTGACGCAGAAGACGCCGAACCCCGGCCGGAACCGAAAAAAGAGCCTGATATTCCGGACCACATGGAAAAGCTCATCAGTGCAACGGAACGGGCTGAAAGTGATGAAAACAGCGGCGCGCATTCGTTTGAAGAACGTGTTTCAGAATTATATGAACAAGGGCTCACCCCCGCGGAAATCGCCAAACGGGTGCAGAGCGGAAAGACAGAAATCGAGCTGTTTTTAAAATTTCGCGGCAAAGCTGTAAAGGATTCTTGATTGTCGCATAAAGCTGTGTTATATTATGTCTTGGTGTTAAATACACACGCTTAACGATTTATGCAGAGGGTGCTGCAAACGGCAGTTCTGCACAAAAATGACCTAAGCGGAGGAAAAAAACCATTTTATTAGGAGGAAATCACATGTCAGTTATTTCTATGAAACAATTGCTTGAAGCTGGTGTTCACTTCGGCCACCAAACACGCCGCTGGAACCCAAAAATGAAGCGTTACATTTTCACGGAGCGTAACGGAATCTACATCATTGACCTTCAAAAAACAGTGAAAAAAGTAGAGGAAGCTTACAACTTCACGAAAAACCTTGCTGCTGAAGGCGGAAAAATCCTTTTCGTCGGCACAAAAAAACAAGCTCAGGATTCTGTTAAAGAAGAAGCTGTACGCTCTGGCATGTACTATGTCAACCAACGCTGGTTGGGCGGTACACTGACAAACTTCGAAACAATCCAAAAACGCATTAAGCGTCTGAAAGACATCGAGAAAATGCAAGAAAACGGTACATTTGAAGTACTTCCGAAAAAAGAAGTTGTTCAATTGAAAAAAGAATTAGAGCGTCTTGAAAAATTCCTCGGCGGAATTAAAGACATGAAGGATCTTCCTGATGCATTATTCATCATCGATCCTCGCAAAGAGCGCATCGCTGTTGCGGAAGCTCGCAAATTGAACATTCCTATCATCGGAATCGTAGATACAAACTGTGATCCTGATGAAATTGATGTCGTAATCCCTGCAAACGATGACGCAATCCGCGCTGTCAAACTTCTTACTTCTAAAATGGCAGATGCTATTCTTGAAGCGAAGCAAGGCGAAGAAGAAGCGGAAGCTGCTGAAGAGACTGCACCTGAAACAGAAACGACAACTGCGTAACCTAATCAAAAGGTGATAAGAGGGACTGCCTTTTATCACCTTTTTTCAAGAAAAATGTATCTATACATATCTTGTTTACACATATAAGGAGGAATTCAAATGGCTATTACTGCACAGCAGGTAAAAGAACTGCGTCAAAAAACAGGCGCTGGTATGATGGACTGTAAAAAAGCATTGACTGAAACTGACGGAGATATGGACAAAGCAATCGACCTTCTGAGAGAAAAAGGAATTGCGAAAGCGGCTAAAAAAGCTGACCGTATCGCTGCTGAAGGTTCTACTCTTATTAAAACTGACGGCAACAAAGGCGTTATCTTAGAAGTAAACTCTGAAACTGATTTCGTTGCGAAAAACGAAGGCTTCAAAGAGCTTCTGAACACGCTTGCTGATCACCTTCTTGCAAACGCTCCTGCTGATCTTGAAGAAGCGATGGGTCAAAAGATGGAAAACGGTTCTACTGTTGAAGAATACATCACAAGCAACGTTGCTAAAATCGGAGAGAAAATCACTCTTCGCCGTTTTGCTGTTCTTACAAAAGAAGACAGCGAAGCGTTCGGTGCTTACCTTCACATGGGAGGCCGCATCGGCGTATTATCCGTTCTTAGCGGAACAACTGACGAAGATCTTGCAAAAGACATCGCGATGCATGTTGCAGCGGTAAATCCTCGTTATATTTCCCGCGACCAAGTGTCTGAAGAAGAAGCAAACCATGAGCGTCAGATCCTGACTCAGCAAGCTCTTCAAGAAGGCAAACCGGAAAACATCGTAGCTAAAATGGTTGAAGGCCGTCTGAACAAATTCTTCGAAGAAATTTGCTTATTAGACCAAGCTTTCGTTAAAAACCCAGACGAAAAAGTGAAACAAGTTGTGGCTGCGAAAAACGCATCTGTTAAAACTTACGTCCGCTACGAAGTTGGAGAAGGTATTGAAAAACGCCAAGAAAACTTTGCTGAAGAAGTTATGAACCAAGTGAAAAAATAATGGCGGAAAGCCTTGGCGAATCTTTCGCGGCTTTTCAGGCAGTATAGGGGACACTACTTGTGTTCCCTATTTTTAAAACTATATTTACAAACCTTTTTTTCTCTTGCATAATAGGAAACGGCAATGTTTACACTTGGAGGTTATTATGGAAAAACCAAAATACAATCGTATCGTTTTAAAGCTTAGCGGAGAAGCATTGGCAGGAGAGCAGGGAAACGGCATTAATCCGACCGTTATCCAATCCATCGCTAAACAGGTAAAAGAAATCGCTGAGCTTGACGTCGAAGTGGCCGTAGTTGTAGGCGGCGGCAACTTATGGCGCGGAAAAACAGGCAGTGACTTAGGAATGGACCGTGCGACGGCCGATTATATGGGCATGCTTGCTACTGTCATGAACTCACTTGCCCTGCAGGACAGCCTGGAAACGCTCGGAATTCAGTCCAGAGTGCAGACATCAATTGAAATGCGTCAGGTCGCTGAGCCTTACATCAGAAGAAAAGCCATCCGCCACCTGGAGAAAAAACGCGTTGTGATTTTTGCCGCGGGAACAGGAAACCCTTATTTCTCTACGGACACAACCGCAGCGCTGCGTGCCGCTGAAATCGAAGCGGATGTGATTTTAATGGCGAAAAATAATGTCGACGGTGTGTATAATGCCGATCCGAGAAAAGATGAGTCAGCTGTTAAATACGAAAAATTATCTTATCTCGATGTGTTAAAAGACGGGCTGGAAGTCATGGATTCTACGGCTTCTTCACTATGTATGGATAATGATATTCCGCTGATCGTCTTTTCTATTATGGAAGAAGGAAATATTAAGCGTGCCGTAATCGGCGAATCAATCGGAACGATCGTAAGGGGGAAATAACGTTGTCAAACGAAGTATTAACACAAACAAAAGAACGCATGGAAAAAGCGGTTGCTGCTTATTCACGTGAATTGGCGTCAGTCCGCGCGGGACGTGCCAACCCATCTCTATTGGATAAAGTGACAGTAGAATACTACGGTGCCCAAACACCTTTAAACCAGCTGTCTTCCATCAATGTGCCTGAAGCGCGTATGCTTGTTGTCACACCGTATGACAAAACGGCAATCGGCGATATTGAAAAAGCGATCCTGAAAGCTGATCTTGGCGTAACTCCGACAAGTGACGGAACAATTATCCGCATCGCGATCCCGGCTCTGACGGAAGAAAGACGTAAAGAACTTGTCAAAGTCGTGAAAAAATACGCGGAAGAAGCGAAAGTAGCAGTCCGTAATGTCCGCCGTGACAGCAACGATGACCTCAAAAAACTTGAGAAAAACGGGGACATTACAGAAGACGAGCTTCGTGCTTCCAGTGAAGAGGTTCAAAAGTTGACAGATGAATATGTGTCAAAAATTGACAGTGTCACGAAGGACAAAGAAAAAGAAATCATGGAAGTTTAATGAAAAACTATGTACAATAGATAATGTGAAAAGACCCTCTCATGTTTACAGGGGGTTTTTTTGTTAATACTGTTGATTACATTGATCATCAGCAACGCAACCTTTTTGGGTGACGGAGGAATCTCATGCTCAACATACTCAAAAATTGGAAGAATCAGCAGAATGCGGCTTCCAACTTAGAACGGTATACAAAAGAAGACATACTGAAGGGTGAAATTCCCGCACACATTGCCATTATTATGGACGGAAACGGACGCTGGGCGAAGAAGCGCTCACTCCCGCGGATTGCCGGACATCATGAAGGAATGAAAGTGGTAAAAAGGGTGACAAAGCTCGCAAATCAGCTCGGCGTTAAAGTTCTGACTCTTTATGCGTTTTCAACTGAGAATTGGAAGCGCCCGAAGATGGAAGTCGACTTTTTGATGAAGCTTCCGGAAGAGTTCCTGAATACGTATCTTCCTGAATTGATAGAGGAAAATGTACAGGTGAAAATTATCGGAGATGAATCCGCGCTCCCTTCTCATACGTACAGGGCGATTGAGAAGGCCGTAAAAGATACAGAACAAAATGACGGGCTGATTCTCAATTTCGCTTTGAACTACGGCGGACGCACGGAAATCGTCAATGCGGCAAAAGCACTGGCCGAACAGGTGAAAAGCGGCACGCTGAATATCGAAGACATTGATGAAGCGCTCTTTTCCGGGCATTTAATGACAGAATCAATCCAGGACCCGGAGCTGCTCATCAGAACGAGCGGAGAAATCAGACTGAGCAACTTTATGCTTTGGCAGGTGGCTTACAGTGAATTTGTTTTTACAGATGTCCTGTGGCCCGATTTTAAAGAAGATCACTTTCTGCAGGCAGTGGGAGAATTTCAGCAGCGGGGCCGGAGGTTTGGCGGAATTTAGAGGATGGTGGAAATGAAACAAAGATTGTTAACAGGTGTTCTGGCAGCGGCACTATTTTTATTTTTGGTTATTTTCGGAGGATTGCCGTTCACCGTATTTGTTTACGTGATGGGAAGTATAGCGCTTTTTGAGCTTTTGCGGATGAAAAAGCTCAGATTTTTTTCTTTTCCGGGTCTGATCAGCCTCTTATTGTTATGGGTGTATATGATGCCGGACAAATATCATTTTTTCGATGCGAAAATGGAAGTAACGATTTTCGCCGTATTGATTCTGCTCAGCTATACGGTGCTCGTGAAAAACACCTTTACGTTTGACGAAGTCGGGTTTATCGTTCTCGCGACGGTATATATCGGACTGTGTTTTCATTATTTTATTGAAATCAGAAACATTGAAACAAACGGGCTTTTGTATATCTTTTATGCCTGCGTTGTCATATGGTCAACGGACTCAGGCGCATATTTCGTCGGAAAGTCGCTCGGGAAGCGGAAGCTGTGGCCCGAAATCAGTCCCAACAAAACGGTGGAAGGGTTTCTCGGCGGTATTGTCATCGCCCTTATTTTTACGGCTGTTTTTCAGCTGTTTGCGCACCTTCCGATTTCATACCCGGTTCTTTTGGTCATCACGCTTGTTCTGTCTGTGTTCGGACAGATCGGGGATTTGGTTGAATCAGCGCTTAAGCGGCACTATGATGTGAAAGATTCGGGGAAAATCCTTCCCGGGCACGGCGGCATTTTAGACCGATTTGACAGCTTTTTGTTTGTCATGCCGTTCTTATACTTTCTGCTTGCGCTTTTTTCATGAGAAAGGCTAATATGAAAATAAGACCGATCTGGACGCATAGAATGGGAGTGGCATTTTGAAGAATATTTGTCTTTTAGGAGCAACAGGATCAATCGGGGAGCAGACGTTAGACGTATTGCGCATGCATCAAGATCAGTTCCGTCTCGTCTCGATGACTTTCGGTAAAAACGCCGAGAAAGCGATCCCGTTGATCAGAACGTTTCAGCCGAAATATGTAGCAGTCGGCGACATGGATACATATCAAAAAGTGAAAGAAGCGTCTTTTTCTCATGAATGTCAAATCGGCATCGGAGAAGAAGGCCTGATTGAAGCGGCAGTCATGGACGAAGTGGATATCGTGGTCAATGCGCTGCTTGGAAGCGTCGGTTTAATCCCGACTTTGAAAGCGATTGAACAGAAAAAAACAATTGCGCTTGCAAATAAGGAAACTCTCGTCACTGCCGGGCATATAGTGAAAGGACACGCAAAACGATACGGTGTTCCTCTTCTTCCGGTCGACAGCGAACATTCCGCTATTTTTCAGGCACTGCAAGGCGAACAGAGCAAAAATATCGAGCGCCTGATCATTACGGCATCCGGCGGCAGTTTCAGAGATAAAACGCGGCAGGAGCTTGAGTCTGTAACGATTGCCGACGCCCTTAATCATCCGAACTGGTCGATGGGTGCAAAGATTACGATTGACTCGGCTACAATGATGAATAAAGGGCTTGAAGTCATTGAAGCGCATTGGCTGTTTGACATTCCGTATGAACAGATTGACGTTGTATTACATAAAGAGAGCATCATTCATTCGATGGTTGAATTTCACGACAGAAGCGTCATCGCCCAGCTCGGAAATCCGGACATGAGGGTGCCGATTCAATACGCGCTGACATATCCGGACCGGCTGCCTCTGCCTGAAGCAAAAAGGCTTGAATTATGGGAGATCGGAAGCCTTCATTTTGCGAAAGCTGACTTTGAAAGGTTCCGCTGCTTACAATTTGCCTTTGAATCAGGTAAAATAGGGGGAACGATGCCGACGGTTTTAAATGCGGCCAACGAAGAAGCCGTTGCCGCTTTTCTTGCCGGACGGATTTCATTCTTATCGATTGAAGACCTGATTGAAAAAGCATTGGACCGCCACAGCGTAATTCAGGATCCGAGTCTTGCGGATATCCAAGAAGTGGACAAAGACACCCGGGGATACGTTAATTCAATACTCACATAAGGTGGTATGTTCGTGAATACAGTTATCGCGTTTATTATTATTTTCGGAACGCTCGTTTTTTTCCATGAGCTCGGGCATTTATTGCTCGCCCAAAGAGCGGGAATCCTTTGCCGTGAATTTGCGATCGGCTTCGGCCCTAAAATCTTTTCATTTAAAAAGAATGAAACCGTGTATACGATCAGGCTCCTTCCGGTCGGAGGGTTCGTCCGCATGGCCGGTGAAGACCCGGAGATGATTGAAGTCAAACCCGGTTATACCGTCGGGCTTCTTTTTAATAAAGAGGACGAAGTGGAAAAAGTCATCATTAATCAAAAGGAAAAATATCCCGACGCTTTAATTATCGAGGTGGAGACGGCTGATCTTGAGCACGAAATGAAGATTACCGGGTACGAGCAGGGGAAAGAAGATGAACTGGCGGGCTTTACTGTCAGTCAGACCTCTTTTTTTATCGTAGACGGAGAAGAAGTGCAGATTGCGCCTTACAATCGACAATTCGGGTCTAAACCCGTATGGAAGCGGATTAAGGCGATTGCTGCCGGTCCGATAATGAACTTCATCTTAGCGTATGTCATTCTCGTCATGCTCGGATTCATTCAAGGCGTGCCTTCGAATCAGCCTGAGCTCGGGAAGCTGACAGACAATGGACGCGCAGCTGCTGCCGGTTTAAAAGAAGGCGACTATATCCAGAGCATTAACGGTGAAAAAATGAGGTCATGGACCGACATCGTGACAGCAGTAAAAGAAAATCCCGGGAAAAAAATCGATGTCGCCGTCAAACGGGACGGCAAATCGTTTCATATCTCGGTTACACCTGAAGCTGTAAAAGATGAAAATAAAAAAACAATCGGCCGCTTCGGCTCTTATGCGCCGACTGAAAAAGGCGCGCTTGCAGCGATTGCTTACGGCGCGACATCTACCGTTGATGTTACAAAAGCGATCCTGACCAATCTGAGCAAACTTGTGACAGGCCAGTTTAAGCTTGATATGCTTTCGGGCCCTGTCGGCATTTATGATATGACGGATCAAGTTGCAAAAACCGGTATTATCAACCTATTCCAGTTTGCGGCGTTTTTAAGCATCAACCTGGGAATCGTCAACCTGCTGCCGATACCGGCGCTTGACGGCGGACGGCTGCTGTTTTTATTCATTGAAGCAATCCGCGGCAAGCCGATAAACCGTGACAAGGAAGCATTTGTCGTATTTATCGGCGTAGCTTTCTTAATGCTTCTTATGCTGGTTGTCACATGGAACGATATCCAGCGTTTATTCTTATAATTGACTAGTAAAAAATCAGAGGTGCGAAGACATGAGACAAAGTTTGACGCTTATTCCGACCCTGAGAGAAGTGCCGGCTGATGCTGAAGCAAAAAGCCATAAGCTTCTGCTGAGAGCGGGATTTATCAGACAAAATACGAGCGGGGTTTACAGCTACATGCCCCTGGCTTACAGGGTCATTCAAAACATTCAGAAGATCGTGCGTGAAGAAATGGAAAAAATCAACGCGGTGGAAATGCTGATGCCGGCCCTTCAGCAGGCTGAAACATGGCAGGAATCAGGCAGATGGTATACGTACGGACCTGAATTAATGCGTCTGAAAGACCGCCACGGCCGTGAATTTGCTTTAGGCGCGACACATGAAGAAGTCATTACTTCTCTCGTGCGCGATGAGGTGAAATCTTATAAGCGTCTGCCGCTCACTCTTTACCAGATCCAGTCTAAATTCAGAGATGAAAAACGCCCGCGTTTCGGGTTATTGCGCGGACGCGAATTCATCATGAAAGATGCGTATTCTTTCCATGCTTCTGAAGAAAGTCTGGAGGAAACATACCAAAACATGTACGGCGCATACAGCAGCATTTTCGCACGCTGTGAATTAAACGTCCGTCCCGTTATTGCCGACTCGGGCGCGATGGGCGGAAAAGACACGCATGAATTTATGGCTCTTTCTGAAATAGGGGAAGATACCATCGCTTATTCCGATGGATCCTCTTACGCAGCCAATACGGAAATGGCGGAAGTTGTCATGAACAGCGAGCCGTCAGATGAAACACCCGAGGCATTGGAGAAAATTGATACGCCGAATGTCAAAAGCATTGAAGAGCTCGCTTCGTTCTTGCAGATTGAGCCGAGCGCCTGCATCAAATCAATGCTGTTTAAAGCGGATGACCGATTTGTTCTCGTGTTAGTAAGAGGCGATCATGAGGTCAATGACGTGAAAGTGAAAAATCTTCTGAACGCGGAAGTGGTTGAGCTTGCGTCTCATGAAGAAGTAGCGGAGAAACTTGGCACGGAGCCGGGATTTGCGGGGCCGATCGGCGCTGCCGGCGACATTGAGATTTATGCCGACCAAGCCGTGAAAGTAATGGTAAACGCCGTTTGCGGCGCGAATGAAAAAGACCGTCATTACCGAAACGTAAACATCGAACGTGACGCGTCTGTAAAAGCGTATGCCGATCTTCGAATCATTCAGGAAGGCGATCCGTCACCTGACGGAAAAGGCACGATCCGTTTCGCTGAAGGGATTGAGGTCGGACAAGTCTTTAAACTCGGCACGCGTTACTCTGAAGCGATGAATGCGACATACCTTGATGAAAACGGGCGTGCGCAGCCGATGCTGATGGGATGTTACGGAATCGGCGTGTCCAGAACGCTTTCAGCCATCGCTGAACAGCATCACGACGAAAAAGGCTTGATCTGGCCGAAGAGCGTTGCTCCGTATGATCTTCATATTTTGGCGCTGAATATGAAAAACGAAGCGCAAAAAGAGCTTGCTGAACAGCTTTACGGCAAATTCCAGGCGGAAGGTTATGAGGTATTATACGATGACCGCGCTGAACGCGCAGGCGTGAAGTTTGCTGATTCTGATCTGATCGGCCTTCCGATCCGCATCACTGTCGGAAAACGTGCCGACGAAGGCATCGTAGAAGTGAAAATCCGCAAAACCGGTGAATCTGCCGAAGTTTCAGTGGATGAGCTTTCTGAATTTATTAAGACGAAGTAATCACCATAACGAATCGTACAAAATCATGTTAAAATAGAGAAAAAAGAAGGTACCTCATCACCTGCGGAGGTACCTTCACTTATGATGTTTTAAGGGAGGGATACTGTCTGAATGGAACAGTTATCAGTAAACAGAAGACAGTTTCAGATTCTTCTGCAGCAGCTTAATATGACAGATGATACCTTCATGACATACTTTGAAGACGGAGAGATTGATAAACTGACAATCCATAAAGCAGAAAAAGCCTGGCATTTCCAATTTCGCTTTAAGGCTCTTTTGCCGTATCAAATATATGATTCATTCATGATGAGGTTAACACAATCGTTTGCTCACATCGCCCGTGTCACATCGTCTGTTCAGGTCATCGACCCTACAGTGACAGAGGAGCTTGTACAGGATTATTGGACACGCTGTATTGAAGAGCTTGAAGGAACCTCGCCGCCGATGGTGGCTCTTTTGAATCAGCAGAAACCGAAGCTCAAGGGAAATAAACTGATCGTGAAAACAAAAACAGATACAGAAGCATCTGCGCTCAAAAATAAATACAGCGCACTGATTCAGCACAGCTACCGCCAATTTGGCTTTCCGGAACTGCAGCTGGATACCGAAATTTTCGTATCTGACCAAGAAGTCCAGAAATTCCGCGAGCAAAAGCTTGCTGAAGATCAGGAGCGGGCGATGCAGGCGCTTATCGAGATGGAGAAGAAGGAAAAAGAGGGCGATGAGGATCAGGCACCGTCCGGACCGCTTGTCATCGGCTATCAAATTAAAGAGAACGAAGAAATCCGGACGCTTGACAGCATCATGGATGAAGAAAGAAGAATCACGGTGCAGGGGTTTGTGTTTGATGCTGAAACACGTGAGCTGAAAAGCGGACGCACGCTCTGCATTTTCAAAATCACGGACTATACAAACAGCATTTTAGTAAAAATGTTCGCCAGAGAAAAAGAAGACGCCGCTTTGATGAAAACGCTGAAAAAAGGCATGTGGGTGAAGGCGCGGGGAAGCATTCAAAACGATACATTCGTCAGAGACCTCGTCATGATTGCAAATGACGTGAATGAAATAAAAGCCAAAACCCGTGAAGACACCGCTCCTGAAGGCGAAAAACGGGTTGAGCTTCATCTGCATTCTCCGATGAGCCAAATGGATGCTGTAACGGGCATCGGAAAGCTTGTCGAACAGGCGAAAAAATGGGGACATGAAGCGATTGCGTTAACTGATCATGCCGTTGTGCAGTCTTTCCCGGATGCCTATTCCGCCGCGAAAAAACACGGCATAAAAATGATATACGGAATGGAAGCCAATATCGTGGATGACGGCGTTCCGATCGCATACAATCCAGCTCACCGTCTCCTGGAAGAAGACACATACGTCGTCTTTGACGTTGAAACGACAGGTCTGTCCGCAGTGTATGACACCATCATTGAGCTTGCCGCAGTCAAAATAAGAGGCGGAGAAATCATCGATAAATTCGAAGCGTTCGCCAATCCGCACCATCCGCTGTCAGCAACGACGATAGAGCTTACCGGGATAACGGACGACATGGTCCGCGACGCTCCCGATGTCGTTGACGTCGTCCGGGATTTTAAAGAATGGATCGGCGATGACGTGCTTGTGGCTCATAACGCCAGCTTTGATATGGGATTTTTAAATGTGGCGTACAAGCGTCTTTTGAAAACGGAAAAAGCGAAAAATCCGGTTATTGATACGCTGGAACTCGCGCGTTTCCTGTATCCTGAGTTTAAAAATCACCGCTTAAATACGTTATGTAAGAAGTTTGATATCGAATTAACCCAGCATCACCGAGCGGTCTTTGACGCTGAAGCAACGGGCTACCTGCTGTTGAAAATGCTCAAAGATGCCGCTGAAAAAGACATTTTTTATCATGATCAGCTGAATGAGAATATGGGACAATCTAATGCTTATCAAAGATCAAGGCCTTATCACGCTACATTGCTTGCCGTAAATGAGACCGGCCTTAAAAATCTGTTTAAGCTCGTGTCCATTTCTCATATTCAATATTTCTACAGAGTGCCGCGTATTCCGAGGTCGCAGCTTAATAAATACAGAGAAGGTCTGTTAATCGGCTCTGCCTGTGACAGGGGAGAGGTCTTTGAAGGCATGATGCAAAAATCACCTGAAGAGGTTGAAGATATCGCATCCTTCTATGATTATCTTGAAGTGCAGCCGCCGGAAGTATACAGACACCTTCTGCAGCTTGAGCTCGTCCGGGATGAAAAAGCGCTGAAAGAAATCATCGCCAACATCACGAAGCTCGGGGAAAAATTGAATAAGCCGGTCGTTGCCACCGGAAATGTCCACTATTTAAACGATGAGGATAAAATTTACCGGAAGATCTTAATATCTTCCCAAGGCGGCGCCAACCCGTTAAACCGGCACGAACTGCCTAAAGTGCACTTCAGAACGACAGATGAAATGCTGGATGCTTTCTCCTTTCTCGGTGCGGAAAAAGCGAAAGAAATCGTGGTTGACAATACGCAGAAAGTCGCTTCGATGATCGATGAGATCAAACCGATCAAAGACGATCTGTACACGCCGAAAATTGACGGGGCTGATGAAGAAATCCGTGAAATGAGCTATCAGCGCGCCAGAAGTATTTACGGTGAAGAGCTTCCTGAAATTGTGGAAGCGAGAATAGAAAAAGAATTAAAAAGCATCATCGGTCATGGATTCGCCGTTATTTATCTCATCTCTCATAAGCTTGTAAAACGGTCTCTGGATGACGGTTATCTCGTCGGCTCCCGGGGGTCCGTCGGTTCATCGCTTGTGGCGACCTTAACGGAAATCACTGAAGTGAATCCGCTCGCTCCGCACTATGTGTGCCCGAGCTGCCGATATTCCGAATTCTTTAATGACGGATCAGTCGGTTCCGGTTTTGACCTTCCGGATAAAAGCTGCCCGTCTTGCGGCACACCTTTGAAAAAGGACGGGCATGATATCCCGTTTGAAACGTTCTTAGGCTTTAAAGGTGACAAAGTACCCGATATCGACTTGAACTTCTCAGGTGAGTATCAGCCGCATGCCCATAACTACACGAAAGTATTGTTCGGTGAAGATAACGTGTATCGCGCGGGAACGATCGGCACAGTTGCGGAAAAGACGGCTTACGGATATGTGAAAGGCTATGCGGGCGACCACAACCTACACATGCGCGGCGCGGAGATCGACCGTCTGGTGCAGGGCTGCACCGGCGTTAAGAGAACGACCGGCCAGCACCCGGGGGGGATTATCGTTGTCCCGGATTACATGGATATTTACGATTTTTCCCCGATACAATTCCCGGCAGATGCGACGGGGTCTGAATGGAAAACGACTCATTTTGACTTCCACTCCATTCATGACAACCTGCTGAAGCTTGATATATTGGGGCACGATGATCCGACAGTCATCCGGATGCTCCAGGATTTAAGCGGAATTGATCCGAAGACGATTCCGACAGATGATCCGGAGGTTATGAAGATTTTCCAAGGCACAGAATCGCTCGGCGTAACTGAAGAGCAGATCGGCTGTAAAACGGGGACGCTCGGCATTCCTGAATTCGGGACGCGATTTGTGCGGCAGATGCTTGAGGATACGAAGCCGACGACGTTCTCCGAGCTTGTCCAGATTTCCGGGCTTTCCCACGGAACGGACGTATGGCTCGGCAATGCGCAGGAACTGATACACAACAATACGTGTGAACTGAGCGAAGTGATCGGCTGCCGTGATGACATTATGGTTTACTTGATCTATCAGGGCCTTGAGCCTTCACTGGCCTTTAAAATCATGGAATTCGTCCGTAAAGGCAAAGGCCTGACGCCGGAATGGGAAGAAGAAATGAAAAAGAACAATGTGCCGAACTGGTATATTGATTCATGCAAAAAAATCAAATACATGTTCCCGAAAGCCCACGCCGCCGCATACGTGCTGATGGCGGTGCGGATTGCCTATTTTAAAGTGCATCACGCGCTTTTATATTATGCTGCGTATTTTACCGTCCGCGCAGATGACTTTGACATTGATACAATGATTAAAGGCTCGACCGCCATCAGAGCGGTGATGGATGATATCAGCTCTAAAGGGCTTGATGCTTCGCCGAAGGAGAAAAACCTCCTTACCGTGTTAGAGCTTGCGCTTGAAATGTGTGAGCGCGGCTATTCCTTCCAGAAGGTCGATCTATACCGTTCGAGCGCTTCGGAATTTATCATTGACGGCAACAGTCTCATCCCGCCGTTCAACTCAATTCCGGGACTCGGAACCAACGCCGCTCTCAATATTGTGAAAGCGCGGGAAGAAGGGGAGTTCCTTTCAAAAGAGGATCTTCAAAAACGCGGAAAAGTGTCAAAAACCATTTTAGAGTATTTAGACCGTCACGGCTGTCTTGAGTCGCTTCCGGACCAAAATCAGCTGTCTCTGTTTTAAGCTTTGTGCACAGCCTCCGAGCGGAGTTTGATTTGCATTAAATATATGGTTATGGTATAGTTTTATTGGAAATGCTAACGATTACCGAGGCAAAGAGTGGGGAAACCCGCTCTTTTGTATTGAACAGGCAATTTTGCCTCGACATGTCCATCGTTTTCTCAATGCCCCTGCTCTTTTGAAGCAGGGTTTTTATGCAGAGGAACGGCTGATATGATATCGACAGCACAAGGAGGAAAAACATGAGCAAAAAAGTGACTGATACCGTTCAAGGAATGGCTCAGCCCATACTGGATGACCTTCAGCTTGAACTCGTAGACATTGAATTTGTCAAAGAGGGTCAAAACTGGTTCCTTCGCGTGTTTATTGATTCCGATAACGGTGTTGATATTGAGGAGTGCGCCAAAGTCAGCGAAGCGTTAAGCGAAAAGCTGGATGAGGCCGATCCGATCACTCAGAACTACTTTCTTGAAGTATCTTCTCCTGGAGCCGAGCGTCCATTAAAGAAAAAAGCCGACTTCGAAAAATCACTGGGCAAAAATGTGTACATGAAAACGTACGAACCGATTGACGGTTTAAAAGTGTTTGAAGGCAAATTGGCTGAATTTGATGGACAAACTGTTACAATAGAGATGACGGTCAAAACAAGAAAGAAACGGGTCAATATTCCGTATGAAAAAATAGCTAACGCGAGATTAGCTGTAACATTTTAATGAATGAAGTATTAGTGTTTAAGGGGGGAGACCGCTAACATGAGCAGTGAACTATTAGATGCTCTCACTATTCTTGAAAAAGAAAAAGGCATCAGTAAAGACATTATCATCGAAGCAATTGAAGCTGCCTTAATTTCCGCGTATAAGCGAAATTTTAACCAGGCGCAAAACGTACGGGTCGATCTGAACCGTGAGACGGGCACGATCCGCGTGTTCGCAAGAAAGGATGTCGTAGACGAGGTATACGATTCAAGACTTGAAATCTCGCTTGACGACGCCCAGCACATCCATCCGAACTACCTTGTCGGAGATGTCGTTGAAATAGAAGTAACGCCGAAAGACTTCGGCCGCATTGCTGCGCAGACGGCGAAACAAGTGGTGACGCAGCGTGTCCGTGAAGCTGAGCGCGGCGTGATTTACTCAGAATTTATCGATCGTGAAGAAGACATCATGACGGGAATTGTACAGCGCTTAGACAGCAAGTTTATTTACGTGTCTCTCGGCAAGATTGAAGCGCTGCTGCCCGTCAATGAACAAATGCCGAATGAGAGCTATAAACCGCACGATCGGATTAAAGTATTTATCACAAAAGTCGAAAAAACGACAAAAGGGCCGCAGATCTATGTATCAAGAACGCATCCTGGCCTGTTGAAGCGTCTTTTTGAAATCGAAGTGCCGGAAATTTATGACGGAACGGTCGAACTGAAATCCGTTGCCAGAGAAGCGGGCGACCGCTCTAAAATCTCCGTCCGCACTGATGACCCTGACGTTGATCCGGTCGGTTCATGCGTTGGTCCTAAAGGCCAGCGGGTGCAGGCGATCGTCAATGAACTGAAAGGCGAAAAAATTGATATCGTCAACTGGTCTGATGATCCGGTTGAATTTGTTGCCAATGCGCTCAGCCCGTCTAAAGTGCTGGATGTCATCGTCAGCGAAGAAGAAAAAGCCACGACTGTCATCGTTCCTGATTACCAGCTTTCTCTGGCAATCGGAAAAAGAGGGCAAAACGCCCGCTTAGCCGCGAAATTGACAGGCTGGAAAATCGATATCAAAAGTGAAACGGATGCAAGAGACCTTGGCATCTATCCGAGAGAGCATGAAGAAGATGACGATTTAGAGCCGCTCTTTATGGAGCCTGAAACAGCCGAATCGGATGAATAAGAGGTGACTTTAGGTGAATAAGCGAAAAAAAATTCCTCTGCGCAAATGCGTGGTAACGGGGGAAATGAAGCCTAAAAAGGAACTGATCCGAATTGTCCGTTCTAAAGAAGGAGAGATTTCAGTCGATCCGACCGGAAAGAAGAACGGGCGGGGTGCCTATATCACCCTTGAGAAAGAATGCATCTTAGCTGCGAAAAAGAAAAACACATTGCAAAATCAATTTCAATCACAAATCGATGACCAGATTTTCGAAGAATTGCTGGAACTGGCGGAAAAGGTGAAAAAATAACATGTCTGGAATGGAATGGTTTCCCTTGCTGGGTCTGGCCAATCGAGCTCGTAAGGTCGTGTCGGGCGAGGACTTGGTTATAAAAGAAATTAGAAATGCGCGTGCAAAACTTGTTCTGCTGACAGAAGATGCATCTGCGAATACTGCAAAAAAAGTATCCGATAAATGCAATTATTATAAAGTGCCTTATAAAAAAGTCGAAAGCCGCGCGGATCTCGGCCGCTCTATCGGCAAGGAATCACGTGTCGTTGTCGCCGTCACTGACCAAGGTTTTGCGAATAAGCTGATCAGCTTGCTCGATTAATATTTTTGGGGGTGAACGAATGGCTAAAATGAGAGTTTACGAATATGCAAAAGCCATCAATGTTTCAAGCAAGGAAATTTTGACTGCGCTGAAAAACATGGATATAGTAGTAAATAACCATATGGCAATGCTTGAAGAAAAGACCATTAAGCAGCTTGATGCGAAATTTAAAAAAGGCGGCGCCGGCGTTACATCTCAGAAGCCTGCGGAAACGAACAAAAACAAGCCGCAAGGGATTAATCAGCAGCCTGCTGGGAATCAACCAAACAAAATTCGAGACGGAAAGAAGAATGACGTGCAGAATAATCAATTTAACAAAAACAAGAAGAACAACAACAACAAAAACAAAAACAAACGCAATCATAACAACAAAAATCAGTATCAGCAAAAACCGCTGAAACCGAAAAAAGAGCTTCCTGAGAAAATTACGTTTTCCGGCTCTTTAACAGTCGGGGCCTTAGCCGAAGAACTTGGCAAAGAACCGTCTGAACTCATTAAAAAACTGATGCTTCTGGGCGTAATGGCTACGATTAACCAGGAGCTTGACAAAGACACAATCGAACTGATCGCATCTGAATACGGTGTGGAAACAGAAGAAGTGATTGTGCTCGAAGAAACTGAGCTTGAAAAGTATGAAGAGGCTGACAAAGAAGAAGATCTTCAAATCCGTCCGCCTGTCGTGACGATCATGGGCCACGTTGACCACGGGAAAACGACCCTTCTTGACAGCATCAGAAAAACAAAGGTTGTTGAAGGTGAAGCCGGCGGAATCACCCAGCATATCGGGGCGTACCAGATCGAAGAAAACGGCAAAAAAATCACGTTCTTAGATACTCCGGGACACGCGGCGTTCACAACAATGCGTGCGCGCGGTGCGGAAGTAACTGATATTACCATTTTAGTCGTAGCGGCTGATGACGGCGTTATGCCGCAAACAGTCGAAGCCATCAACCATGCGAAAGCGGCTGAGGTTCCGATTATCGTTGCCGTGAATAAAGTGGATAAAGAAAGCGCGAACCCTGACCGTGTCATGCAGGAGCTGACTGAATACGGACTCGTTCCTGAAGCATGGGGAGGAGAAACGATTTTCGTTCCTCTGTCCGCTCTTACAGGCAAGGGAATAGACGAGCTTGTCGAAATGATTCTGCTTGTCAGTGAAGTGGAAGAGCTGAAAGCCAATCCGAACCGTCAGGCAAAAGGAACGGTTATTGAAGCTGAGCTCGATAAAGGAAGAGGATCTGTCGCGACACTTCTCGTTCAAACGGGAACATTGCATGTCGGAGATCCGATCGTTGTCGGAAATACATTCGGCCGCGTGCGGGCCATGGTCAATGATCTCGGCCGCCGCGTGAAAACAGCCGGACCGTCCACACCTGTAGAAATCACGGGCTTAAACGACGTACCGCAGGCTGGCGATCAATTCCTCGTCTTTAAAGATGAAAAAACAGCCCGTTCTGTCGGTGAAGCACGCGCTTCCAAGCAACTGGAAGAACAGCGCAGCGACAAAGCGAAGCTGAGCCTCGATGATCTGTTTGAACAAATTAAACAAGGCGATGTCAAAGACATCAATTTAATCGTAAAAGCTGACGTTCAAGGTTCAGCCGAAGCGTTAACAGCCGCTCTTCAAAAAATTGAAGTAGAAGGCGTAAAAGTGAAAATCATTCACACAGGCGTCGGTGCGATTACGGAATCAGACATCATTCTCGCATCTGCTTCAAATGCAATCGTTATTGGGTTTAATGTGCGCCCAGACGGAAATGCTAAGAGCACGGCTGAAGCTGAAAATGTAGATATCCGTCTTCACCGTATCATTTACAAAGTCATCGAAGAAATTGAAGCGGCGATGAAAGGTATGCTTGATCCTGAATACGAAGAAAAAGTCATCGGTCAGGTTGAAGTGCGCCAAACATTCAAAGTGTCGAAAATCGGCACGATTGCCGGCGGATATGTAACAGACGGCCACATTACACGTGACAGCGGACTCCGCCTGATCCGTGACGGCGTGGTCATCTTCGAAGGGGAAGTAGACGTTCTGAAACGCTTCAAAGATGATGTGAAAGAAGTTTCACAAGGATATGAATGTGGTATAACGATTAAGAAATACAATGACATTCGCGAAGGCGACGTCCTTGAAGCGTATGTCATGCAGGAAATCGAAAGAAAGTGATCGGATTTGCGGAATGTGAATGCATCATTTATGATGCGGGATCATTAAAGGAGAAACGAGCCGTTCTGAAGCGGATTATAACGAGGGTTCAGAATAAGTTCAACGTGTCGGCCGCAGAAATCGGCTATCAGGACACTTGGCAGCGGACCAGCTTCGGAATCGCCGTCGTCTCCTCCTCTCACGTTCAGGCGGAAAAGGAGATCCAGCGTGTACTCGCGTTTATTGACTCCTTTCCCGAGATAGAACGGACGATCACTAGAACAGAGTGGTTTTAACTTAGAGGTGATTGAATTGAGTATGAGAGCAAACCGTGTCGGCGAGCAGATGAAAAAAGAGCTCGGGGATATTATCAGCCGAAAGCTGAAAGACCCGAGAATCGGATTTCTCACTGTAACAGACGTACGTGTTTCAGGTGATTTACAAATAGCGAAGGTGTATATCTCCGTCCTCGGCGGAGAGAAAAAGAAAGAGGAGGCGCTGAAAGGGCTTGAGAAAGCGAAAGGATTTATCCGTTCCGAAATCGGCAGCCGAATCAGACTCCGCAAAACGCCTGAGCTTGAATTTGAATTTGATGAATCAATTGAGTACGGCAATCGTATTGAAACATTGATTCACGAACTGCATTCAGATAAACCGTCTGAATAACGGGAAAGAGGATGGGCGAGTGTCGTCTGTCCTCTTTTCTGCGTTTTACGGGATACAATTGATAACAAAGGAGCGAAAGACAGATGGTTAACGGAGTTCTCCTTTTACATAAACCGGTCGGCATGACTTCTCACGACTGTGTAATGAAAATAAGAAAACTGTTAAAAACAAAGAAAGTCGGGCATACGGGAACCCTTGATCCGGAAGTGTCAGGCGTACTGCCGATCTGTGTCGGACGGGCTACAAAGATCGTTGAGTACGTCACCGACAAGTCAAAAACGTACGATGCTGAGATCACTCTCGGTTTCTCCACATCGACCGAAGATCAGACGGGAGAAACGGTCAGCGTAAAACCTGTCAGGGAGCCGCTGAAAGAAGCGGATATCAAAGCCGTTTTAGACGAATTGAAGGGACCGCAGGAGCAAGTGCCGCCGATGTATTCCGCGGTAAAGGTCAACGGGAAAAAGCTCTATGAATACGCCAGAGCGGGTATTGAAGTGGAGCGGCCGAAGCGGAATATCACGATTGAAGATATCGCGCTCACTTCCCCTGTCACTTATAACGAAGACACAGCATCATTCCGCTTTACAGTCACGTGCTCAAAAGGCACTTACGTCAGAACGTTGGCGGTGACAATCGGTGAAAAACTCGGCTATCCCGCGCATATGTCGCATCTCATCCGCACTGCTTCAGGCGATTTCAGCCTTGATGAATGTTTCACGTTTGAGGAACTTGAACAGCAGGTTTCGGACGGAACGGTTGCAGAGCATGCCGTGCCGATCGATAGAGCGCTCAATCATTTGCCGAAATGGGTCATAAGTGATACATTAGCTAAGAAAGCTGAAAACGGGTCGGTGTTTGACATCCCGGCGGAATTTTCTGCAATGACAGCTGACGCCCGTATAGCGGTCTGTACTGAAGACGGAGAATGTGTGGCCATTTATATGCCGCATCCTTCAAAAAAAGGACTGCTGAAACCGGCTAAAGTGCTCATGCAAAAAAGCGAACAATAAGAAAAAAGGTGACCGTTCTGTGAAGACGATACATATTTCTCATCCGCATCATTTACAAAAAGAAGAGCAGCCGGCGTCTGTCATGGCGCTCGGCTACTTTGACGGCGTTCATTTGGGACACCGGAAAGTAATCGGAACAGCCAGACAAATTGCCGAAGAAAAAGGCCTGTCGCTGGCCGTTATGACGTTTCATCCACACCCTTCCCATGTGTTGGGCAGGGACAAAGAGCCAAAGGATCTGATTACGCCGCTTGAAGATAAAATCAGCCAGATCGGGCGTTTAGGCGCTGATGTGCTGTATGTCGTAAAGTTTGATGAAGCGTTTGCGTCTCTGTCTCCAAAACAGTTTGCCGAGGAGTATATTTTAGGGTTGAACGCGCGGCACGCTGTGGGAGGCTTCGATTTTACGTACGGAAAATACGGAAAAGGCACGATGGAGACGCTGCCGGACGATTTAAACGGCAAGGCCGGATGCACGACTGTCGAGAAACAGACCGAGCAGGACAGAAAGATCAGCTCCACTTATATCCGGTCAGCGCTGCAGGATGGTGACGTTGAACTTGCGCACACTCTTCTCGGCCAGCCGTATTTTATCCGGGGCACTGTGATTCACGGAGACAAGAGAGGCCGCACCATCGGTTTTCCGACCGCGAATATCGGCCTGCACAACAGCTATATCGTGCCGCCGACAGGCGTGTATGCAGTGAAAGCCGAAATAAAAGGCGAGGTGTATGAAGGCGTCTGCAACATCGGCTACAAACCGACCTTTTATGAAAAGCGTCCCGATCAGCCGTCAATTGAAGTTCATTTGTTTAATTTTCAACAGGATGTATACGGAGAAGACGTTAAAATCGAGTGGTACAAACGAATCCGAAGCGAACGGAAGTTTAACGGCATCGATGAACTGACGGCTCAGATCGGTAAAGACAAACAAGAAGCGATCCGTTTTTTCAGCAAATAACGGAAAAAACATCAAAAGTACACAAATTTTATTCTAAAAGATTTGCATATGGGCGCGATTTTTAGTATCATATGTTTCGTAGTCTTAAAACCATTGCTTGGCAATCCGAAGTCACCGACGGTTGCTAGGTAACTGGGGCTAATTATGATATGGAGGTGAAACAGGATGGCAATTACTCAAGAGCGTAAAAATCAACTCATCAGCGAGTTCAAAACACACGAATCTGATACTGGTTCTCCAGAAGTTCAGATCGCTATCCTAACAGACTCAATTAACAACTTGAACGAGCATTTGCGTACTCACAAGAAAGATCACCACTCACGTCGCGGTCTTCTTAAAATGGTAGGTAAACGTCGTAATCTTCTTACGTATCTGCGTAATAAAGACGTAACTCGTTACCGTGAGTTAATTAACAAACTAGGCTTACGTCGATAATCGTAAAAAGCGGGAGGATTCCCGCTTTTTTATCGTATTAAAGCGAAAAAAATAATAATAAAAAAACAATGAAATCCTTTTACATACTACTTTGACATTGATATGTTCAATTCATTTCGTTCATAATAGGAGTAATTGATTATTTCACACATTAAGAGAGGAGCTCGTAATCGAATGGGACAAGAGAAACATGTCTTTACCATAGATTGGGCCGGCAGACAGCTTACAGTAGAAGCCGGCCAGCTTGCCAAACAGGCAAACGGCGCTGTCATGGTCCGCTACGGCGATACTGCAGTGCTCAGCACAGCAACCGCATCAAAAGAACCGAAACCGCTAGATTTTTTCCCGCTTACCGTTAACTATGAAGAAAGATTATACGCAGTAGGTAAAATTCCGGGCGGTTTTATTAAAAGAGAAGGCCGTCCAAGTGAAAAGGCTGTTTTAGCCAGCCGTCTGATCGACCGTCCGATCCGCCCGCTTTTCGCAGACGGATTCCGTAACGAAGTACAGGTCATCAGCATTGTCATGAGTGTTGATCAGGACTGCTCATCTGAAATGGCTGCAATGTTCGGTTCATCACTCGCTCTTTGCGTTTCCGATATCCCGTTTGAAGGCCCGATCGCGGGTGTGACGGTAGGCCGCATTGACGGGAAATTCGTCATCAATCCGACGGTTGACCAGCTTGAAAAAAGTGATATCAACCTCATCGTTGCAGGCACAAAAGATGCCATCAACATGGTGGAAGCCGGAGCGGATGAAGTTCCTGAAGAAATCATGCTTGAGGCGATTATGTTCGGTCACGAAGAAATTAAGCGCCTGATCGCATTCCAAGAAGAAATCGTCGCAGCAGTCGGCAAAGAGAAAACAGAGATCGAACTGTATGAAATTGACGAAGAGCTCAGCGAAAAAGTAAAAAGCCTTGCGGAGCCGGATCTTCTCAGCGCCATTCAGGTTCACGAAAAACATGCTCGCGAAGACGCGATCAATGAAGTGAAAAATGCAGTTGTCGCGAAATTCGAAGAAGAAGAGCATGATGAAGATACAATTAAAAAAGTGAAACAGACACTGTCTAAACTCGTGAAAAACGAAGTGCGCCGTTTGATCACAGAAGAAAAAGTCCGTCCGGACGGCCGCGGCGTTGATCAAATCCGCCCGCTTTCTTCAGAAGTCGGCCTTCTGCCGAGAACACACGGATCCGGTCTGTTTACGAGAGGACAGACGCAGGCGCTCAGCGTTTGTACATTAGGCGCCCTTGGAGACGTTCAGATTCTTGACGGTTTAGGCGTGGAAGAGTCAAAACGCTTTATGCATCATTATAACTTCCCGCAGTTCAGCGTAGGGGAGACAGGCCCGATGCGCGGACCGGGACGCCGTGAGATCGGTCACGGTGCTCTTGGAGAGCGTGCGCTTGAGCCGGTCATTCCGAATGAAAAAGACTTCCCGTATACGGTCCGCCTCGTATCTGAAGTGCTTGAATCAAACGGTTCCACTTCACAGGCCAGCATCTGCGCAAGTACGCTTGCCATGATGGACGCAGGTGTTCCGATTAAAGCCCCTGTTGCAGGTATCGCGATGGGACTTGTGAAATCAGGCGAGTACTATACGGTATTAACCGATATTCAAGGGATGGAAGACGCCCTCGGTGACATGGACTTTAAAGTAGCCGGCACGGAAAAAGGCGTGACAGCGCTGCAAATGGACATTAAAATTGAAGGCCTTTCAAGAGAAATTCTTGAAGAAGCGCTTCAGCAGGCGAAAAAAGGAAGAATGGAAATCTTGGACAGCATGCTCAGCACGCTTGGTGAATCAAGAAAAGAACTTTCTCAATATGCGCCGAAAATTTTAACGATGACCATTAATCCGGATAAAATCCGTGACGTTATCGGACCGAGCGGTAAACAAATCAACAAAATCATTGAAGATACCGGTGTTAAAATTGACATTGAACAAGACGGCACCATCTTTATTTCTTCTACTGATGAAAGCAGCAACCAAAAAGCGAAAAAAATTATCGAAGATCTTGTCAGAGAAGTCGAAGTCGGCCAACTTTACCTCGGTAAAGTGAAACGGATTGAGAAATTCGGCGCTTTTGTTGAAATCTTCAGCGGAAAAGACGGTCTCGTTCACATCTCTGAACTAGCGCTCGAACGGGTCGGCAAGGTTGAGGATGTTGTGAAAATCGGTGACGAAATCCTTGTGAAGGTAACTGAAATTGACAAACAGGGACGAGTGAATCTGTCGCGTAAAGCAGTGCTGCGCGAAGAGAAAGAAAAAGAACAGGAACAACAACAATCTTAAATGAAAACCTAACAAGGAGCCTGGGAGACCCGGCTTCTTTATTTTGAGAAAGACAACAGACGGGTTCTACCTTGTCCTCCTCATACATAATGTGTGATGAGGGGGGAAGGACATGTTGAAAAAATTCGTGCCGTTTGCCGTTTTTTTATTTCTTTTTTTTGTTTCGTTTGAAATGTTAAAAAACCCGTATACAGTTGATTACATAGACGCAATGAAAAAAGACGCGGTAACTGTGTCAGCATCAAAAGATCCGCTCTATGAAGAATTACTGCAAAAAGCGTCAGAGTATGAAGTGAAGCCGCAAGACGCGCGGATTGACAAAATATGGAAGAGTATACCGGGATATAACGGTTTAAAAGTCAATGTGGAAAAATCCTATAAACAAATGAAAAAGGACGGAGAATTTCACGAAGACGACCTTGTCTATGAGCAGGTAAAGCCGAAAGTCCATCTTGATTCTCTCGCGCCCGAACCCATTTATAAAGGAAATCCCGACAAACCGATGGTCGCTTTCCTGATAAATGTCGCCTGGGGGAATGAATACGTGGAGCAAATGCTGCCTATTCTGAAGCGGCACCAGGTCAAAGCAACTTTCTTTCTTGAAGGGAAATGGCTGAAAAACAATCAGGAACTGGGGAAAAAAATAGCGGCAGACGGACATGAAATCGGAAATCATTCATACAATCACCCTGATATGAGCAAACTGACTTCAGGAAGCATTTCCGAACAGCTTGACAAAACCAATGCACAAATCAGCGAGACGCTCGGCATGAAGCCGAAATGGTTTGCGCCGCCAAGCGGCAGCTTCAGAAAAGCCGTGGTCGACCTTGCGGCGGAAAAAGGAATGGGCACCATCATGTGGACCGTTGACACCATTGACTGGCAAAAACCGTCTCCCGCTGTTTTACAAACAAGGGTGTTGAGCAAAATACATAACGGAGCCATGATTTTAATGCATCCGACTGATCCGACTGCGAAAAGCCTGGATACACTGATTGCAAAAATCAAAGAAAAAGGCTACGCGCTCGGCTCAGTGTCTGACTTAATGGATGAAAACAGGCTGATGAAGTAGCAGGCGGCAGTTGCCTGTCTTTGAATAGGAGGAACAGACTTGATAAAACGCTATACATGCCAAAACGGTGTAAGAGTTGTGCTTGAAAATAATCCAACGGTGCGGTCTGTGGCAATCGGCGTCTGGATCGGGACGGGATCACGTCATGAAACGCCGGAGACAAACGGTATTTCGCACTTTCTTGAGCATATGTTTTTTAAAGGAACAAATACCAGGTCCGCACGTGAAATCGCAGAATCCTTCGATCGGATAGGCGGCCAAGTGAATGCCTTCACTTCAAAAGAATATACGTGCTATTACGCCAAAGTGCTGGATGAGCATGCAAACTACGCACTTGATGTGCTGGCTGATATGTTCTTTCATTCTGCTTTTGACGAAGATGAGCTCAAAAAAGAAAAGAACGTCGTATATGAAGAAATCAAAATGTATGAAGACGCGCCGGATGACATTGTCCACGATCTGCTGAGCAAAGCGACATACGGCAATCATTCGCTCGGATACCCGATTCTGGGGACGGAGGAAACGCTTTCGTCGTTTAACGGCGATTCTCTCAGACAGCATATGGATGACTTTTACACGCCGGACCGCGTCGTCATTTCTGTCGCCGGAAATGTAACGGAACAATTCATTAAAGACGTGGAGAAATGGTTCGGTACATACGAAGCGAAGGGCAAAGCAAGCGGCATCAGCGAGCCTGAGTTTCATTATGAAAAGCTGACCAGAAAAAAAGACACCGAACAGGCGCATCTCTGTCTCGGTTTCAAAGGCCTGAAAGTCGGAGATCCGGACATTTACGATTTGATCGTCTTAAACAACGTGCTCGGCGGAAGCATGAGCAGCCGTCTTTTCCAGGATGTGCGCGAAGATAAAGGACTGGCCTATTCTGTATACAGCTATCACAGTTCCTATGAAGACAGCGGTATGCTGACGATTTACGGAGGCACCGGCGCGAATCAGCTCGGACTTCTGTCTGAAACCATTCAGGAAACGTTATCGGTTCTAAAACGTGACGGTATCACTCCAAAAGAGCTGGAAAACAGCAAAGAGCAAATGAAGGGGAGCTTAATGCTCAGCTTAGAAAGCACAAACAGCAAAATGAGCCGGAACGGGAAAAACGAACTCCTGCTCGGAAAGCATAAGACCATGGATGAAATTATCGCTGAATTAAATGCGGTCAGCCTGGAAAGCGTCAACGGCCTCAGCCGCCGCTTATTTACGGATGATTACGCACTATCGCTCATCAGCCCGACCGGCAATATACCGGCCTCGTCTTAAGCTGCAAAGCAGTCTGCCTCTATACGGGGCAGGCATTTTTTTTTGCTCCGGGTCATATAGTACAAGGGGGTGGCTATCATGAGGCTCAGTGAACTGTCAGGTAAAGAAATTGTGGATATTAAACGTGCAGAGCGGCTCGGCGTGCTCGGCCAGACCGATTTGGAAATTAATGAACAGGACGGACAAATTACCGCGCTGTTGATACCGACGGTAAAATGGTTCGGACTGCGAAAACAAGGCCACGACATCCGCGTCCCCTGGAACCATATCCAAAAAATCGGGTCAGACATGATCATTTTAGACGTTCCGGGGGAGATCACGCCTCCCGAAGAGTAGATCTTATTCATTTTTTGCAAGCACCGGCTCATACAGCCGGTGCTTTTTTCATGAAAAAGACGCTGTACATTCACCGCCCTTTCTCTTTGCACATACGATGAAGAGGAGGATGACACTTAAAAGATCCAGTAACTGTAAAGAAGGTGAACGTTTCAGATGTTAACCGGATTAACAATTGCGATCATTGGCGGTGACGCAAGACAGCTTGAGATTATAAGAAAGCTGACAGAACAGCATGCCGATATTTATCTTGCAGGGTTTGACCAATTGGATGACGGTTTTACAGGAACCGTCAAATGCAAAATTGATGAGATTCCCTTTCAAAAAATAGACAGTATCATCCTGCCTGTATCGGCAACGACCGGAGAAGGCGTTGTTTCCACGGTTTTTTCAAATGAAGAAGTGGTATTAAAGCAGAGCTATCTTGAGCGGACACCGGAGCATTGCGTCATTTATTCAGGCATCTCCAATGCATATCTTGAGGGGATCGCCAGCGAAGCCGGCCGTAAGCTTGTGAAATTATTTGAGCGGGACGACATCGCGATATTCAACTCGATTCCCACTGTTGAAGGAACAATCATGATGGCGATTCAGCATACGGATTATACCATTCACGGATCAAATGTCGCCGTTCTCGGCATGGGGCGCACCGGTATGACGATCGCCCGGACGTTTGCAGCGTTAGGGGCGAAAGTAAAAGTGGGCGCGCGGAGTTCGGCTCATTTAGCCCGTATATCGGAAATGGGGCTTTCTCCTTTTCAACTTGAAGAGCTTACTGAACATGTAAATGATATTGATATCTGCATTAACACCGTACCGAGCTTGATTCTGAATCAAAGCGTTTTATCGCGCATGACGCCGAAGACCTTGATTTTGGATTTAGCATCCCGTCCGGGCGGAACGGATTTCAAATATGCTGAAAAACAAGGCATTAAAGCGCTGCTTGCTCCGGGTCTTCCGGGAATTGTGGCCCCGAAAACAGCCGGACAGATTATTGCGAACGTATTGAGCAAGCTTTTGGCAGACTTAAAGAAAGAGGGGAAATAGCCATGTCTCTGAAAGGGAAAAGAATCGGATTCGGATTAACCGGCTCGCATTGCACATATGAGGAAGTTTTTCCGCAAATAGAGGCGCTTATCAGTCAAGGAGCTGAAGTCCGGCCGGTCGTGACGTCAACCGTTCAATCGACCGATACCCGCTTTGGGGAGGGGGGAGATTGGGTCAGAAAAATTGAAGAAGCAACAGGCTTTGAGGCGATTGATTCCATCGTAAAAGCAGAGCCTCTCGGGCCGAAACTTCCGCTCGACTGCATGGTCATCGCCCCTTTAACTGGAAATTCAATGAGCAAACTCGCAAATGCGATGACTGACAGCCCCGTCCTTATGGCTGCGAAAGCCACGATCCGCAACGGCCGGCCGGTCGTGCTCGGAATTTCAACAAATGACGGACTCGGTTTAAACGGAACGAATTTAATGAGGCTGATGTCCGCAAAAAACATATATTTCATCCCGTTCGGCCAGGATGACCACGTGAAAAAACCGACATCGCTCGTCGCCAGAATGGATCTCCTTCCGATTACGGTAGAAAAAGCTCTTTTGCACCAGCAGGTTCAGCCGGTGCTCGTACACCATCATGAATAAAAAATCATGATGACAGAAAATCATTCCGGAATAAAAAAATTCGGTCAATCCGTGACTATTCTATGGTAAAATAAAACGTAAAATGCAAAGTCAATTCAACAAATGATGCTTAATTGGCGGAAGGAGTTTTACAGATGGGAAGAGGATTACACGTAGCAGTTGTCGGAGCGACGGGAGCCGTAGGACAGCAAATGCTGAAAACACTGGAAGACAGAAACTTTGAAATCGAAACACTCACACTACTATCCTCAAAGCGTTCTGCTGGTACGAAAGTAACGTTTAAAGGCGAAGAATATACAGTGCAGGAAGCTGTTCCTGAAAGCTTCGAAGGCGTTCATATCGCGTTATTCAGCGCCGGCGGAAGCGTATCACAAAGCTTGGCGCCTGAGGCTGTAAAACGGGGAGCCATCGTGATTGACAATACGAGCGCATTCCGTATGGACGAAAATACACCGCTCGTGGTGCCTGAGGTGAACGAAGGTGATCTGCACAAACATAACGGCATTATCGCCAATCCTAACTGTTCAACGATTCAGATGGTGGCTGCGCTTGAACCGATCCGCAAAGCGTACGGTTTGAAAAAAGTCATTGTATCTACTTACCAAGCTGTTTCCGGAGCCGGCAATGAAGCGGCGAAAGAATTGTACAGCCAGACAAAGGCGATTTTAAACAATGAACCCGCAGAACCGTCCATTATGCCGGTTAAAGGCGACAAAAAGCATTATCAAATCGCATTTAACGCCATTCCGCAAATTGATAAATTCCAAGACAACGGCTATACGTTTGAGGAAATGAAAATGATTAATGAAACGAAAAAAATCATGCATATGCCGAAGCTGGAAGTGGCTGCGACATGTGTCAGACTGCCGATTGAAACAGGGCACTCAGAATCTGTTTACATTGAGCTTGACCGTGATGACGCAACCGTTGAAGATATTAAACAGCTTTTAAAAGAAGCTCCGGGTGTTACGCTTCAGGATGATCCGGCGGAGCAGCTTTACCCGATGCCTGCTGATTGCGTCGGCAAACGCGATGTATTTGTAGGAAGAATCCGGAAAGATTTGGACAGAGCAAACGGTTTTCATTTGTGGGTTGTTTCTGATAACCTGTTAAAAGGCGCCGCTTGGAACTCAGTTCAAATCGCGGAAAGCCTGCAAAAACTGAACCTCGTATAAAACAAACGTATTTTCTATAGGCGAACAGAAGAGAGTAAGGCTCTGCCTGCTCTCTTCTGTTACGTCAGACTAATTTGGAGTGAAAATAGTGAAGATCATAGTTCAAAAATTCGGCGGAACATCCGTAAAAGATGACAAAGGCCGCAAGCTTGCGCTAGCACACATTAAAGATGCCATAAGTGAAGGTTATAAGGTTGTCGTTGTCGTATCGGCGATGGGAAGAAAAGGAGACCCGTACGCGACAGATTCTTTAATCGGGCTCCTTTACGGCAGCCAGTCCGACATTTCTCCGAGAGAGCAGGATATGCTTCTGTCTTGCGGAGAAACGATTTCGTCCGTTGTTTTTTCCAGCATGCTGAAGGAAAACGGCATAAAAGCCGCAGCTTTAACAGGAGCCCAGGCCGGCTTTTTAACCAATGCCCAGCATACTGACGCCAAAATTATAGAAATGAAAACAGAGCGGCTTTTCGCTGCACTCGCCAGCCATGATGCCGTCGTTGTCGCAGGGTTTCAGGGAGCGACTGAAAAAGGCGACACGACGACGATCGGCAGAGGAGGAAGCGATACATCAGCGGCGGCGCTCGGCGCGGCGGTTGATGCTGAGTTTATCGACATTTTTACGGACGTGGAAGGCGTTATGACAGCCGATCCGAGAATCGTGGAAAATGCTAAGCCGCTTCCGAATGTAACATATACGGAAATCTGCAACCTTGCTTATCAAGGCGCGAAAGTCATTCATCCGCGCGCGGTGGAAATCGCCATGCAGGCAAAGGTGCCGATCCGCGTGCGCTCCACTTATTCAAAAGACAAAGGCACTTTGGTGACGTCCCATCATTCGTCCAACGTCGGCAGCGATGTATTCGAACGGCTGATCACGGGGATCGCACATGTGAAAGATGTGACGCAATTTAAGGTTCCCGCCAAAATGGGGCAATACAACGTTCAGACTGAAGTCTTTAAAGCAATGGCAAATGCCGGAATCAGCGTAGATTTCTTTAACATTACGCCGAGTGAAATCGTATATACCGTAGCCGGCAGTAAAACGGAAGCCGCGCGCAGCATTTTGGCTGAATTAGGATATGAACCGACAGTGACGGAAAGCTGTGCGAAAGTGTCAGCGGTCGGCGCCGGAATAATGGGTGTTCCGGGTGTCACGTCAAAAATCGTCTCCGCACTTTCTGATAAAGGCATTCCGATTCTGCAATCTGCCGACAGCCATACGACGATCTGGGTGCTCGTTCATGAAAAAGATATGGTAACGGCCGTAAATGCGCTGCATGAAGTGTTTGAACTTTCAAAGTAAATGTGATTGAATCATGATGAGGTGAAAAAAATGAATGTCGGAAATATATCTACAGCGATGATTACCCCCTTTGACAGTAAAGGGAATGTAGACTTTCAAAAACTGTCTACATTAATCGACTATTTGTTGAAAAACGGCACGGATTCTTTAGTCGTCGCAGGCACGACCGGCGAATCCCCGACACTTTCAACGGAAGAAAAAATTGCACTCTTTGAATTTACAGTCAAAGAAGTGAACGGACGCGTGCCTGTTATTGCGGGTACAGGAAGCAACAATACGAAAGACTCCATTAAACTGACAAAAAAAGCTGAAGAAGCCGGCGTCGATTGCGTTATGCTTGTCACGCCGTATTATAATAAGCCTTCCCAAGAGGGGATGTACCGTCATTTTAAAGCCATAGCTGAAGAAACGTCTCTTCCTGTGATGCTTTACAACGTGCCGGGCAGAACGGTCGCTTCGCTTGCGCCGGAAACGGCCATCAGACTTGCGGAGATTCCGAATATCTCTGCGATTAAAGAAGCGAGCGGCGATCTTGATGCCATTACGAAAATTATTGCCGAAACACCGGAAGATTTTTACGTCTATTCAGGTGATGACGGGTTAACGCTTCCTATTCTCGCAGTCGGCGGAAGAGGAGTCGTGTCAGTGGCCAGCCATATCGTGGGTTCTGACATGCAGCAGATGATTAAAAACTATACGAACGGGCAGACGGCAACCGCGGCACTGATTCATCAGAAGCTTCTGCCGATCATGAAGGAGCTCTTTAAAGCGCCTAATCCGGCTCCGGTCAAAACGGCGCTGCAGCTGAAAGGCCTTGATGTCGGATCTGTGCGTCTTCCTCTTATCCCGCTGAATGAAGATGAACGTCTGAGCCTGAGCAGCGTCATCAGCGAACTGTAAGAAAAAATTTATACAGTTGAAATACGCGGTCATTCTCATTTTTATCGTGAGTTTGACCGTTTTGTATACATATTGGTTTTCCCTAAACCTTCCGCTTCTTCTTGTTTTCTAAAATTGATATCAGTTATAATAGGAACAAGTGATGATGGACGGGTATGAGACTAGGAGGATACAGATTTTGAAAAAGAAAAATACAGAAAACGTCAGAATTATCGCCCTTGGCGGCGTCGGAGAAATTGGGAAGAACCTATATGTCATTGAAATTGACTCAGACATATTTGTAGTGGATGCAGGGCTGATGCACCCTGAAAATGAAATGCTCGGTATTGATGTTGTCATTCCGGATATTTCCTACTTAGTAGAACGGGCTGACCGCGTGAAGGCCATCTTTCTGACACACGGGCACGATGAAAACATCGGGGGCGTCTTTTATTTATTGAACAAGCTGTCGGTGCCGGTATACGGAACGAAGCTTACGCTTGCATTACTGAGAGAAAAACTCAAGCAGTACGGGCATAATCGAAAAGCTGATTTACGTGAAGTTCACTCTAAATCAGTCATTACATTTGAATCAACGAAAGTATCGTTCTTTAAAACGATTCACAGTATTCCGGATTCAGTCGGAGTCAGCTTCAAAACATCACTTGGCTCTATTGTATGCACGGGAGACTTCAAATTTGACCAGACGCCTGCATATCACCAATCATGTGATATTGGCGAAATTGCCAAAATCGGAAACAGCGGCGTGCTCGCCCTGCTTTCTGACAGCGCCAATGCGGAGCGCCCGGGGTATACTCCGTCAGAAGCATATGTAAGCGGTGAAATTTCCGATGCGATGAACAATTCAGAAAACCGTGTCATCATTGCTGTATTCGCGTCTAATATCAACCGGATCCAGCAAGTGATACAGGCTGCCGTCCAGAACGGCCGCAAACTTGCAATCGCCGGAAAAAATCTGCAAAACGTGCTTCAGCTTGGGCGCAAACTCGGCTATATTGAAGCCGACGATGAAATGTTTATTCCTGTGCAGGATGTGAAAAAATATCCGAAGCGGGACGTGGCAATTGTTACAGCCGGAAGCCATGGTGAGCCGCTGGCCGCTCTTACGCGGATGGCCAAGCAGGCGCACAAGCAGCTTAACATTGAAGAAGGAGACACCGTTGTCATTGCATCAACACCGATTCCGGGGCATGAATTGATATATTCCAAAACCGTCAACCTGCTTGCCCGCGCCGGCGCTCAAGTCATTTTCGCCCAAAAACGAGTGCATGTGTCCGGTCACGGTTCGCAGGAAGAATTGAAACTCATGCTTAATTTGCTGAAACCGAAATATTTAATTCCGGTTAACGGTGAATTCAGAATGCAAAAAGCGCATTCCAAAATCGCAGAAGAGATCGGCATGAAACGCAGCGATATTTTCTTGATTGAAAAAGGTGACGTCGTTGAATTCCGCGGCCAGAATGTGAAAATCGGGGATAAAGTCACATACGGAAACGTTCTGATTGACGGCCTCGGAGTCGGCGACATCGGCAACATCGTGCTGAGAGACCGCCGCTTATTGTCACAAGACGGCATTCTCATCGTTGTGATTTCACTCGATAAGCAGAAGAAGAACCTTGTTTCAGGCCCTGAGATCATTACGCGCGGTTTCGTGTATGTCAGAGAATCAGAGGGGTTAATTGTACAAGCTACTGAGCTCGTCCGCTCTATCGTGACTGAAGCGACGGAAACATCTGCCGTAGAATGGTCCACGCTGAAACAAGCAATGCGTGATGCGCTGAATCAATTCCTTTATGAAAAAACAAAACGCAAGCCGATGATCATTCCGATCATTATGGAAGTATAATGTTACAAAGCCGGAGCGCATGATGCTCCGGCTTTGTTTTTGTTCATGTCCCGGATGGAAATCATCATCTTTGTTCATAATACAAAGAGACATTCGGAAAGGGTGAAAGATAAAATGGATCATCGTATGGAAAACACCGAAGAACAGCAGCCCGAAAAATCAGATGCGAAAGACAGCATTATGAGCAAAATTCAGCAGCTGGGAGAGACATCTCTGCCGCAAATGTCCCAAGATACCAATATTCACTGCCTGACGATCATCGGCCAAATTGAGGGGCACGTCCAGCTCCCGCCGCAAAATAAAACAACCAAATATGAACATGTCATTCCGCAAATCGTCGCCATTGAGCAAAATCCGAAAATCGAAGGACTTCTGATCATCTTAAACACCGTCGGAGGCGATGTGGAAGCGGGGCTTGCGATTGCGGAAATGCTCGCATCCTTATCAAAACCGACCGTCTCAATCGTACTCGGCGGGGGCCACTCCATAGGTGTGCCGATCGCCGTGTCATGTGATCATAGTTTTATCGCGGAGACAGCGACAATGACCATTCACCCCGTTCGGCTTACAGGTCTGGTTATCGGTGTTCCGCAAACGTTTGAATACCTGGATAAAATGCAGGAGCGGGTTGTCAACTTTGTGACCCATCATTCAAATATTTCCGAAGAAAAATTCAAAGAGCTGATGTTTTCAAAAGGAAACTTAACCAGGGACATCGGAACGAACGTAGTCGGCAAAGATGCGGCTGATTACGGACTAATTGATGACGTGGGCGGCGTCGGACAGGCGATAAAAAAGCTGAATCAGCTGATAGAGGAACGAAAGGGCGAGGAAGGAAGGATGATTCAATGATCCTTTATACCGTCATGCCCCAAGAAGTCGTTTACGGTCAGGATATAGAGCAAAGCGTGCATGAACAGGTAGATTACGCCGGCGTGCCGCTGCTAGTTGAGATGAAGGGAAATGAAGCTGAAGTCGTACAGATTTTAAGTACGAACCCGATGGATTTTCTGAATCCGGACATCGCTCCGGGACAAAAAATCAAGCTGAAAATCTAACCGGCATTCAGTCCGTTTCTCGGGGGCAAAATATGCTATAATAGGGGAATCCTACAGAAAAATGCAGCCGGCAAAAGGCTGCTTTTCTTCATGATGTATGATTTTACATTTTTTAACGCAGTAAGGTGATGAGTGTGGCAAAGAAAAAACGGAAATCTAAAAAGAAACAAGAGAGTAAGCTCAATCTAAAATACGAACTAAGCGGACTGCTCTGTGTTGCAATCTCGATTATTGCTGTTTTGCAGCTCGGCGTTGTGGGACAGACATTTGTGTACTTGTTCCGTTTTTTTGCCGGAGAGTGGTTTATTTTATGCTTAATTGCGCTCTTCCTTCTCGGAATTTCGCTGTTTTGGAAAAAGAAGAGTCCAAGCCTTTTAACGAGAAGAAAGGCGGGGTTGTACTGTATTATCGCCAGTATTTTGCTGCTGTCTCACGTGCAGCTCTTTAAAAATCTGTCTCATCACGGGTCGATTCGGTCGGCAAGTGTCATCGGCAACACGTGGGAGCTGTTTATGATTGACATGAAACAGCAGGCTGCTTCCCCTGATTTGGGCGGCGGCATGATCGGCGCGGTACTGTTTGCAGCTTCCCACTTTTTATTTGCATCAACGGGTTCACAGATCATGGCGATCGTGCTGATCTTAATGGGGCTGATTCTTGTAACGGGGCGTTCACTGCAGGAAACGCTCAAAAAGTGGACGAGCCCCGTCGGCCGGTTTATCCGCAGTCAATGGCAGGCATTTCTTGAGGATATGAAGACGGTCAGAACGAATATGTCTTCGCCGAAAACAAAAACCAGATCGGGCAAAAAACAAAAACGGGTTCAAAAGAAAAAAGAAATGCCTGAGCCCGAAGAAGAGGATGAGGAAATCATTTCGCCGATCATCCATTCAGAGCCGATTATTTCAAGCTTTTCAGACCGTCAGGAAGAACGCGTCGAACCGCTGATTCCGGAAAAAACGCAGGAGACGGCGCAAGCGGCAAAAGATGAGCCTTCCGGCGGCGCTCAAGACAGTGACGAAACGGCTGCCGCTCCGCCGATGACGTTTACAGAGCTTGAAAATAAAGATTATCAAATGCCTTCATTGGACATTCTGGCTGACCCGAAACATACCGGCCAGCAAACCGATAAGAAAAACATTTACGAGAATGCAAGAAAACTCGAACGGACTTTTCAAAGCTTCGGGGTAAAGGCGAAAGTGACCCAAGTTCATCTCGGCCCGGCGGTCACAAAATATGAGGTGTATCCGGACGTCGGGGTCAAAGTCAGTAAAATCGTGAATCTGAGCGATGACCTTGCGCTCGCGCTTGCCGCCAAGGATATCCGGATAGAAGCGCCGATTCCGGGTAAATCAGCAATCGGCATCGAGGTGCCCAATGCTGAAGTTGCGATGGTTTCGTTAAAAGAAGTGCTTGAATCCAAGCTCAATGACAAGCCGGACGCGAAGCTTCTGATCGGCTTGGGACGAAATATTTCCGGGGAAGCCGTGCTTGCCGAACTGAACAAAATGCCCCACCTGCTCGTAGCGGGGGCAACGGGAAGCGGAAAAAGCGTCTGTGTCAACGGTATTATTACGAGCATTCTGATGAGGGCCAAACCGCATGAAGTGAAGATGATGATGATTGACCCGAAAATGGTTGAGCTGAATGTGTATAACGGCATTCCTCATCTGCTTGCGCCGGTCGTGACAGATCCGAAAAAGGCCTCGCAGGCTTTGAAAAAGGTCGTCAATGAGATGGAGCGCCGCTATGAGCTGTTCTCCCATACGGGTACGAGAAATATAGAAGGCTATAACGACCATATAAAGCGGTCAAATGCCGAAGAAGAAGTCAAGCAGCCTGAGCTGCCATACATCGTCGTCATCGTTGACGAGCTTGCCGATCTGATGATGGTCGCTTCTTCCGATGTGGAAGATTCAATTACGAGACTTTCACAGATGGCGCGGGCGGCGGGAATTCATTTGATTATCGCGACTCAGCGGCCTTCAGTTGACGTTATTACCGGTGTTATTAAAGCCAACATTCCGTCAAGAATTGCCTTCAGTGTTTCATCTCAGACCGATTCACGGACAATTTTAGACATGGGCGGCGCTGAAAAGCTTCTGGGGCGCGGAGACATGCTGTTTCTGCCTGTAGGCGCGAATAAGCCTGTCCGGGTCCAGGGAGCATTTTTATCGGATGAAGAGGTTGAGCATGTCGTCGATCATGTGATTACGCAGCAAAAAGCGCAGTATCAAGAAGAGATGATTCCGGAAGAAGTGTCGGAAACACACAGTGAAGTAACGGATGATCTCTATGACGAAGCGGTCGATTTGATTATCGGCATGCAGACGGCATCAGTCTCCATGCTTCAAAGGCGGTTCAGAATCGGATATACGAGAGCAGCCCGTCTGATTGACGCAATGGAGGAACGGGGCGTCGTCGGGCCGTATGAAGGAAGCAAACCGAGGGAAGTACTATTATCTAAGGAACAATATGATGAGCTCTCTTCTTAAAAAGGAGAGAGTTTTCACTGAAAATGATATCACCAAAATCATTCCTATTTATTTTTTTATTAAAACATGATATAGTTGTCCCAATTGTTCAATAATTTATGAAAGTGGTTTACGGAGGGGAAACATGTCTACAAAAGCTGACAATCGTCACTTGTACCTAAAAGTGATTGAGCGAATCAAAGAGGATATACAAAACGGAATTTACACCGAAAAGGAAAAGCTTCCTTCTGAATTTGAGCTTTCAAAATCTATGGGTGTCAGCCGGGCAACTCTGCGTGAAGCTTTGCGTATCCTTGAAGAGGAGCATGTGATTATCAGAAGGCACGGTGTGGGCACTTTCGTCCATACAAAACCGCTGTTTCTTTCAGGTATTGAACAGCTCAACAGCGTGACGAAAATGATTCAGCAGGCGAACATGGTGCCGGGTACGATTTTTTTGTCGTCTCAGGTCATCACGCCGACTGATGAAGATATCGCTAGATTCCGGCTTGAGCCTGAGCAGGAGCTTTTTTATTTGGAACGCGTGAGAACGGCAAGCGGCACTCCGGTCGTTTACTGTTTAGATACGATTCCGATGCACATTCTGCCGAATTCTTTCTGTCATGAACAGGAATCTATTTTTGATCTTTTGGAAAAAAACTCCGGGTCTGTGATCAGCTATGCCGTTGCTGATATCGAACCGATCGGATATCACGATACGATTTCACCGGTTTTGGAATGCGAGCCGGAGACGGCGCTTTTATTGCTGAAGCAAACCCACTATAATCAGAATGATGAACCTGTGCTGTATTCATTAAATTATTTCCGGGCTGATAAGTTCAGTTTTCATGTTGTAAGAAAACGTTTTTAAGACAGACGCGTCATGTGTCTGTTTTTTTTTATTTGCCGCTTCAATACATACTTTGTTTTCCGCAAGGCACAATAAAACAGGAAACAACCAAGTATAGTGAATGGGTGAATAAGTTGAGTAAGAAGAAAAATGGAACAAAAAATATCATTGCTCTGGCTTCTGTACCGCTCGTGATGACACTCGGGAATTCCATGCTGATTCCTGTGCTTCCGATGATTGAAAAGAAGCTGTCCATATCGTCTTTTCAAGTATCGTTAATTATAACGGTCTATTCGATTGTGGCGATTATTTGTATTCCGATTGCCGGATATTTGTCCGATAAATTCGGAAGAAAAAAGGTTCTTCTGCCTTGTCTTCTCATAGCCGGTGCGGGCGGAGCGCTTGCCGCGATAGCTTCCACCGCGTTCAAGCATCCTTATCCCATTATCTTGGCGGGGCGGGTGCTGCAAGGAATCGGTTCGGCAGGGGCGGCTCCTGTAGTGATGCCGTTTATCGGTGATTTATTCAAAGGAGATGATGAGCGGATTACCGCGGGGCTCGGCGACATTGAGACGTCAAACACGGCCGGGAAAGTATTAAGCCCGATTCTCGGGTCGCTCTTGGCTGCATGGTTTTGGTTTATGCCGTTTTGGTTCATTCCGTTTTTTTCGCTCATCAGTTTTTTTCTCGTATTGTTTTTGGTGGCAAAGCCGGAGAAACAAAAAGAAGCGCCTTCTATTTCCGAATTTGTGAAAAATGTCGGCCGCATATTTAAGCGTGACGGACGCTGGCTCTTTACGGTATTTATCATCGGCTGCGTGATTATGTTTTTGCTGTTCGGGGTTCTTTTTTATTTATCAGACTCACTGGAGAAGAAATACGGAATTGACGGTGTGGCTAAAGGATCGCTTTTGGCAATCCCGCTTTTATTTCTATCCGTCAGTTCATATATATCAGGCAGAAAAATCGGGAAAGACCAAGGCAAAATGAAGTTTTGCATTGTTTTCGGAATGAGTGCCGTGACACTGTCGTTTATCGGCCTATGGTGGAATCACAGTTTTTATTTATTATTTATCTTTTTGTGTGTCAGCGGTATCGGTATCGGAATAGCATTACCGGCATTAGACGCTGTCATCACAGAAGGCGTAGACAACGAGGAATCGGGAACCATCACCTCGTTTTATAACAGCATGCGGTTTATCGGAGTAGCGGCGGGACCGCCGATCTTTGCTGCCCTGATGTCAAATGCAGGCTGGCTGATTTTTATTTTATCCGCTTTTTGCGGTATTGTGTCTGTATTTTTAGCGCTGTTAAATATCTCATCACAAGCAAAAGAAAAAAAGGAATCATTAAAGACGGTGTAATCTGCACTGTCTTTTTTTATTTTATTTTGAAGATTGACATGATATCGTCAAGTCGTTATCCTTTTTAATAGTTAAACATTTTAACTATTGGAAGGAGGGGGAAAAGGTGCATGAAGAAAAAGTAAAGCAGCTGATTCAGCGTTATTCCGATGTATACCTGCACGTCTTAAAAAAAATTGACAGCATTATCGCTGAAAAAGTGAACAAAGAGCTGACATTGGATCAATATAACATACTCCGCTATATTATGCTCAATCCGGATTGCAAATCAATTGAACTGGCCGCGGTGTGCCACGTCAACAAAAGCGCCATTACATCGATGACGAACCGCCTGTATGAAAAAGGCTACATCAATAGAGAACGCAGCCAAAGCGACCGCCGGAGCATACTTTTAAATGTCACGGAAAAGGGGACGGAAGTATTTCACCGTGTGGAGCGGCGGATTGAGGAACTCGTCCGTTCATATATTATGTATTTTGATGAAGACGAGGCGGAGATGTTCGTTAATACATATGAAAAATTATATCGATTGATGATGACAGAGGAGGATCAGCAGACATAATGAAAAACATTATCCGAGCCCGCTGGATCATCGCCGCGTTATGGATCGCCGCAACGGTGATATTTATGCTTACAGCGCCTGATATGGCTGAATTGACACGGGAGAAAGGGCAGATTTCCGTACCGGACGGATATTCCTCTTCTTATGCCCATGAATTGCTTGATGAAATGTCTGATTCAGATGCACCGTCTTCTTCCGCCGTCATCGTATTTCACGAAAAAGGATTAATGACAGACAAAAAAGATCGTCTGGAAGAAGCCGTCAGCACTTTGTCTGAACAGAAAAAAGCGCTTCAGATTAAAACAGTGACTTCATACTTCGGGGAGAAAAATGACGACATCAAAAAACAGCTGCTGTCAAAAGACAGACAAACGATGCTCGTTCAGCTGCAGCTTGATACATCCAAAAACGATATCCTCGAAATAAAAAATAAAATTGATAAAGAGCTGAAACCGTACGGCGTATCATACGGCATTACAGGCCAGTCGCTGATCGACGAAGATGTGTTAAAAAGCTCACAGGACGGCTTGAAAAAGACTGAATATATAACGGTCGCTTTTATCCTGATCGTGCTGGTCCTTGTATTCCGGTCAGTGGTCGCTCCGTTTGTGCCGCTTTTATCTGTATTGATATCTTATTTAGTCAGCCAGTCGATTGTCGCATTTTTAGTCGACCAGCTGAATTTTCCGCTCTCAACTTTTACGCAGATTTTTATGGTTGCGATTATGTTCGGAATCGGTACAGACTACTGCATTCTGCTTCTCAGCAGATTTAAAGAAGAACTGTCGCATGGCGCTGATATAAGAGAAGCGATTGTCGTCACCTACAAAACGGCCGGAAAGACGGTTTTGTACAGCGGCGGTGCGGTGCTGATCGGATTTGCCTGCATCGGATTTGCGACATTTAAGCTGTATCAGTCGGCAGCCGCCGTTGCGGTCGGTGTCGCGGTGCTGCTGCTTGCGCTCATGACGATCGTGCCGTTTTTTATGGCTGTTTTAGGAAAAAGACTGTTTTGGCCCGTTAAGGGCGATATTTCCCATCCTCAAAGCAAAGCTTGGGAAACGGCAGGGCGGTTTTCATTTAAAAGGCCGCTCATCAGTCTTGCAATCGTTGCGGTATTCACCGTCCCGCCTATCCTTCTTTACAAAGGATCGCTATCTTACAACAGCCTTGACGAAATCGGGGATAAATATGAATCCGTCCGCGCGTTTAATACGATTTCAGGCGCATTCGGCCCGGGAGAACTTCTTCCGGCCACAGTCGTCATCAAAAATGATGAGCCATTAAATACCGAAAAACACCTGATTGATATCGAAAAAATCAGCAGAGAACTTGAAAAAACAGAGGGTGTAAAAACGGTCAGAAGCGCCACGCGCCCTGCCGGAAACGGATTGAATCAATTATTTGTCACAAATCAGGCAAAGCAGCTTCAAGAAGGGCTTGATAAAGGCAATACAGGACTTGAAAAAATCACGGACGGATTAGGGCATGCCGCAAAGTCGTTAGCTGATTCACAGCCGCAGATCGAAGAGTCGGGGAAAAGCGTCAATCAGCTTATTAACGGAACATTGTCTCTGAAATCCGGGCTTTCTGATATAGGAGAAAACCTGAATAAACTGCAGGCTGGCGTGAATGAGAATAAAGCCGGCGTCGCCCAGATGAGAAATCAGATTGAAGAGCAAAAACAAATGCTGACTTCACAGCTCAAACAAAACAGCGGTCTCGCTTCAGAAACGCAAAACGCTTTAAAATTGGTAAAAACCGTCCTGCCGATGAAAGATGAAGCCAGCAGACAGCTTGCCGATTTGAACAAGCAGCTTGCCCGGCTGCCGTTTGCAAAATTGGAAGCGTCAATACCGTCAGTCAAAACCGATCCCTCTTACAAAGAAATCAAATCGGCCTTTACGGGTGTACAGTCAGCCGTTTCCAAGGCAAACGCGGATGCAGAAGCGTTTTCTAAACAGGTCGACAGTCAAAAGGATCATCTGCAGCAAGCGGAAAAACAATTTGCCCGGCTGGCAGCCGCACAGAAGAAGATTGACACTCAAATTAACGCAATGATCAATGGACTGACCAGCATTGAAAACGGTCTGCAGCAAGTGTCAGACGGACAGGGGGCTCTTGCAGGACAAATGCCGCGCCTTGAATCGGCGGCAGGACAGCTCGCGGAGGGCCAGAAAAAAATGAAGAGCGGTCTCGGTGATTTTTCTTCCCGGCTCAGCGATCTTTCTTCAGGCCTTAACGATAGTGTAAAAGGGCTTAAGAAAGTATCAAGCGGCATGATGGGGGCGAATGATTACCTGGGTGAGCTTCACAAGGCGTCAGATAAAGAAATGACAGGCTGGTTTGTGCCGAAAGACGCGTTGACAAACAGTGATTTCACAAGCGTGTTTAATACGTACATGTCAGATGACAGAAAAACGACAGAATTGACCGTCGTTCTTGATAACAATCCTTACTCAAATACGGCCATTCAAGATATTCAAGCGATCAAAGCGAGCGTAAAAAGAGCCATTCCGAATACGGATCTGAAGAATGCCTCTTTCGGCGTTTCGGGAGTCTCCAGCATGAATGCCGATCTGAAAGAAGTATCGGATTCAGACTTCAAACGGACGGCAATGTTTATGCTGGCGGGAATTTTTCTGATTCTCATCATAATGCTGCGCTCTCTCATTATGCCTGTTTATTTAGTGGCGTCGCTCGTACTGACGTATTTCGCATCCATCGGCGTGACGGAATACATCTTTACACACTTCTTCGGGTATCCGGGCGTAAACTGGGCCGTACCGTTCTTCGGCTTTGTTATTTTGATGGCTCTTGGTGTGGATTATTCCATCTTTTTAATGGACCGCTTTAATGAGCTGAAAAAAGAAGGAACGGGGCCCGCAATGATCAGCAGTATGAAAAATATGGGTTCCGTCATCATTTCTGCGGCGATTATTTTAGCGGGAACCTTTGCGGCCATGCTGCCGTCAGGCGTTCTTTCCTTATTACAGATTGCAACCGTGGTATTAACAGGCCTTCTCATGTATGCAATTGTCGTCCTTCCGTTTTTTGTACCGGTCATGGTGAAAATATTCGGAAGAGCCAACTGGTGGCCTTTCAATTTGAAAAAATAACGTTCAATGCCTCTGCCTGTTTTCGGGCAGAGGTTTTTTGTTTCCTTATAAATCCTCCAGTTGATATAATTACATCTGCGCACTCTTTTTTGCGAATGCTGAAATTTGGTCATAATACATACTATTAAAGAATGAACGAAGGAGGTTTCACATGACTTATGTAAATGAAATGAAGTCAAAGCACGGCGGGATCACCGCCCATATCGTAAAGACTGAGAAATTTAAAACCGTTTCGCTGACGTTTAAAATGCTGGCTCCTTTAACGAAAGAGCTCGTAACAAAAAGGGCGCTGTTTCCGCATGTGCTTCTGCGCGGAACAGAAAGCCGCCCGAAAACCGCTGATCTGCGTTCTTATTTTGATGAGCTGTACGGCACATCCGTTTCAGCTGATCTGACAAAAAAGGGAGAACGTCATGTCATTACGTTCAGACTTGAGATTCCTAATGAAAAGTATCTGAAGGACCGCACACCGTTATTGGAAAAAGGCCTTCAGCTTTTATCAGAGCTTGTCTTTTCGCCCGCTTTGGAAAACGGCGCCTTCCTGCCCCTTTATGTCACGCAGGAAAAACGGACGCTGAAACAGCGGATTCAAGCCGTATATGATGATAAGATGAGATATTCTAATCTGCGTCTCGTTCAGGAAATGTGCAAAAGCGAACCGTATGCCCTTCACGTCAACGGCGAGTTCGATGATGTTGAACACATTACACCGCAAGATTTGTATGAAGCCTATCAAAAAGCCATACGCGAAGATCAGCTGGACCTGTACGTCATCGGCGATGTTGATTCAGATCAGGTGAAAACGGCCGTTGATACGTATTTTAAAACGGAAGAACGGGAGCTGCAGCCTTTTGAAAGAAGCGCGGCGAATGAACAGCCCGATCCGAAGGAAGTCATTGATGAAGAGGACGTCAAGCAGGGCAAGCTGAATATCGGATTCCGGACCAATACGACATATACAGATCCGGATTATCCGGCATTGCAGGTGTTTAACGGGCTGTTCGGGGGGTTCTCTCATTCAAAGCTGTTTATAAATGTCCGTGAAAAAGCGAGCCTCGCCTATTATGCAGCCTCAAGGGTGGAAAGCTTCAAAGGGCTTTTGATGGTCATGTCGGGCATTGAGGTGAAAAATTATAAGCAGGCCGTCACCATAATCGAAGAACAATTTCAGGCTATGCAAAACGGTGACTTTTCAGAGGACGATATCGCCCAAACGAAAGCCGTTATTAAAAACCAAGTGTTAGAAACGATTGATACGGCATACGGCTTAGCGGAATTTCTGTATCAGCAGGCTTCAGCCCAAGTGGAGATACCGATCGAAACTTTCCTCGACAATATCGAGAAAGTGACAAAAGAGGACATTATCAATGTCGGAAAGAACATTAAGCTGGATACGACTTATTTCTTAAAAGGGACGGGGGGAGCATCTTGACTAAACCGATAAACTTCGAACAGCTTCAGGAAACGCTGTATCATGAAAAAATGGCAAACGGCCTTGATGTCTATGTGCTGCCGAAACAGGGTTTTAATAAAACATACGCCGTGTTTACGACAAAGTACGGTTCCATTGACAATCAATTCGTTCCTTTAAATAAGGAAGAAATGGTACACGTCCCTGACGGAATCGCGCATTTTCTGGAGCATAAACTGTTTGAAAAAGCGGACGGCGACGTGTTTCAGGACTTCAGTAAGCAGGGGGCGTCGGCAAATGCCTTTACATCATTTACACGAACCGCTTATCTGTTCTCCAGCACTTCTAATGTAGAGAAAAACCTGGAAACACTCGTGGATTTTGTTCAGGACCCGTATTTCACGGAAAAATCAGTTGAAAAAGAAAAAGGCATCATCGGCCAGGAAATCAATATGTATGATGATAATCCGGATTGGCGGCTGTTTTTCGGCCTTATCGAAAATATGTATAAAGACCACCCCGTGAAAATTGACATTGCCGGAACGGTGGAGAGCATCTCTCATATTACGAAAGATCTGCTGTATGAGTGCTACGAAACGTTTTATCACCCGAGCAATATGCTGCTCTTTATCGTCGGTCCCGCAGATCCTGAAGCGGTCATCAGCCAGGTGCGGAAAAACCAGGAGAAAAAGCCGTTTACAGACCAGCCTGAAATCAAACGTAAAGAGGTTCAGGAGCAGGAAGCGGTTTTCCGCCGGGAGCAGGAATTAAAAATGAACGTGCAAGGCTCAAAATGTCTTGTCGGTTTAAAGGCGAAAGACCCTTATAAAACGGGGCGGGAGCTGTTGAAGCACGAGCTCAGCATGAACCTCATGCTTGAATGTCTCTTCGGAAAAAGCTCACCGCATTACGGCAACTTGTACGATAAAGGCTACATTGATGAAACCTTCAGCTTTGATTACACGGCTGAATACGGATTCGGTTTTGCCTCTGTCGGAGGAGATACACCGGAGCCGGATAAGCTCGCTGACGAATTAAAACAGATGCTGCTTGATGCAGAATCAGCCGTGACTGCGGAAAAACTTGACCTTGCGAGAAAAAAGAAAATCGGGTCATTTTTAAAAGCGCTCAATTCACCTGAATATATTGCCAACCAATTCACACGCTACGCCTTTTTAGATATGAGTCTGTTTGATGTCGTAACCGTACTGGAGCAGATCACCCTGGAAGACGTAAAGCGGGTCATTAAAGAAGAAATATCAGAAGACAGGCTGACAGTCTGCAAAGTCGTGCCAAAATCATAACAAAACATCCCTCACGCCCTGAGGGATGTTTTTCTGGGGAAAGAAGGAGTATTGATTGATGAAACAGACAGCGCTCGTAACCGGAGCAAGCGGCGGAATCGGACAAAGTATAAGTGAAGTCCTCGCAAAAAACGGATATGACGTCCTTTTGCATTATCATTCTAATAAGGAAGCCGCACACAGGCTTGCGGAAAGGCTGAGCGCATCATTCGGCGTAAAAGCCTCCGCTATTCAGGCTGATCTGTCCTCACCGGATGGCGCGGAGACACTCAGCCGCTCCGTTAAGCAGCCTGTGGACGCTTTGATATTAAACAGCGGCAAAAGTCATTTCGGCCTGATTACGGACGTTACGGATGACACGGCGCGGGAGATGGTGCAGCTGCATGTGACGAGTCCGTTTCTTTTGGCGCGTAATCTGGTGCCCGGCATGATCCGGAAAAAAAGCGGGAGCATCGTCGCGATCGGTTCCGTCTGGGGAGAAACAGGCGCATCGTGCGAGGTATTATACAGCATGGTCAAAGGAGCGCAGCATTCGTTCGTCAAAGCGCTTGCCAAAGAGCTCGCTCCGAGCGGCGTCCGCGTGAATGCAGTCTCGCCGGGTGCCGTTGATACAAATATGCTTGATCAGTTCACGTCTGATGAAAAAGAAGCGTTGGCAGATGAAATTCCCGCGGGCCGGCTGGCGAAGCCGGAGGAAATCGCCGAAGCGGCAGCCTTTTTATTATCGGACAAGGCTTCCTATATTACGGGGCATATATTATCCGTAAACGGCGGCTGGCACTGCTGAAAAAAATGTGTGTATAGTTTGCATCTGCACGGACAAAATAATTTTGTAACAACAGATGAAATGGAGGAACCCAACATGTCAGTATTAGAAAACTGGGATAATTGGAAGAATTTCCTTGGCGACAGATTGAACTATGCGCAGGAAAAAGGGATGAGTGATGAAACGATCACTGACCTCGCTACAGAAATCGGCGGTTACCTTGCGAACGAAGTCGACTCGAAAAACCATCAGGAAAAAGTGCTTGCTGATCTTTGGAGCGTTGCCTCTGAAGATGAACAGCGCGCCATCGCAAATATGATGGTGAAGCTTGTTGAAAATAACAGCACTCATTAAGAGGGGGGATTTCTCCTCTCTTTTTTTATGTTTTCCTCTATAGAGCAACATTCTTCTTTCTAATTAGAGAAAAATGTTTTATGATAAAGGAAGGTAAAAATTTGCCACAATGGAGGGGGTATATCATTTGGCAAAGCTCGAATGGTATTTTGAATATGAAATTCAAGTGAACCGCCCCGGCCTGCTCGGGGATATTTCATCTCTTCTAGGGATGCTGTCAATTAATATTGTCACAATTAACGGTGTCGACCTTTCCAGAAGGGGAATGCTGCTCAGATGCCGGCATATAGATCAAATTAAACGATTGGAATCAATTTTAAAAACAATGGAGACCATTAAAGTAACGAAGCTGAGAGAACCGAGGCTTCGCGACCGTCTCGCAGTCCGCCACGGAAGATACATTCAGCGTGATGCCGATGACAAAAAAACCTTCCGTTTTGAAAGGGACGAGCTCGGTCTTCTGGTTGACTTTATGGCCGAGCTGTTTAAAAAAGAAGGGCACAAACTGATCGGAATCCGAGGAATGCCGAGGGTCGGAAAAACGGAGTCCATCGTTGCGTCAAGCGTTTGTGCCAGCAAAAGATGGCTTTTCGTATCATCAACGCTGCTAAAACAAACGATCCGGAGCCAGCTGGTTGCCGATGAATACAGCACGGAAAACGTGTTTATCCTCGACGGCATCGTTTCGACAAGACGGGGATCTGAGCGCCATCTTCAGCTCGTCAGTGAAATTATGCGGCTTCCGGCGACAAAGGTCGTGGAGCACCCCGATATTTTTGTTCAAAATTCGGAGTATACGCTCGATGATTTCGATTATATTATCGAACTCAGAAATGATCCTGACGAAGTCATTACATATGAACATGCAGAAGAACCGCAAATGTTTGATCAGACCGGTTTTTCAAGCTTTGATTTTTAATATTGGAAGGTGTTTGTTGTGACAGAATTAGCAATCCGGCTTAAAGAAGCCAGAGAGGAAAAAGGGATGTCATTGGATGAACTCCAGGCGGCGACGAAAATTCAGAAAAGATACTTAACCGCTCTGGAAGAAGGCAATTATGACGTCATTCCCGGCAATTTTTATGTGCGGGCGTTTATCAAGCAATACGCTGAAGCTGTCGGGCTTGATTCAGATCAGTTATTTGAAGAATATAAAAAAGACATCCCTAACACGTACCATGACGATGTGTCGGAAAAAATCTCCGGTCTCGCCATGCAAAGGGAGCTTCCTAAGTCCGCTTCAAAGGCGGCGGAATGGCTTCCGACCGTCCTTGTCGTCATCGGTGTCATTATCGTCATCGCGATCATTTATGCGATTATTCAGTTCGGAATGAGCAAATCCGGGCAGACAGACGGAGATAAGGCCGTCACCCAAAGTGAGAGCAAGTATGAGATTCCTAAGGATTCTGCGCTGAAAAACGACGGCAATACAAACGACGAAGCGCAATCTGACAGCAAAAAAGACAAAAAGGATACAAAAGCGTCAGAGCAGAAAAAGAAAGAAAAAAGCAGTGATAAGACGGAGATCAAAGCGGCCGGAACGGAAGGCTCGGCTTCTTCATACAACGTCTCCGGGGCAGATAAGTATAAGCTTGAACTGATTGCTTCTGACAGCGCATGGATCCGCGTCCGTGATGACAGCGGCGGTTCTTTAAAAGAAGGAACGCTGCAAAAAGGCGAAACCTTTAAAAAAGACGTCACGGATCAAAAGCAGATTGAAATCCGCACGGGCTATGCCCCTAACCTGAAAATTAAAATCAACGGAGAGGTTCTGTCCTATGAACTCAATCCGCATGATGTGATGGCGCAGACCATCACAATCAAGATGAAAAAATAAAAGGGGAAAAGTCATCTGAACGATTAAGATGACTTTTTCTTCACGTCCGAGTACATATTATTGGAGGGGCTTTATGTTTAACTTACCGAATAAAATCACACTGGCAAGAATCGCTTTAATTCCTGTATTTATGATTATCATGCTTGTTCCTTTTCATTGGGGCAGCGTTCATATAGGGGATGAATCGATTCCGGTCGCGCATCTTACGGGAGCTGTTTTATTCATTATCGCATCAACGACTGACTGGGTGGATGGCTACTACGCCAGAAAACTGAACCTCGTGACAAACTTCGGGAAATTTTTAGATCCGCTGGCTGACAAACTGCTGGTGTCCGCGGCATTAATTACGCTTGTGCAATTTGACCTTGCGCCGGCGTGGATGGTCATCATCATCATCAGCCGCGAATTTGCCGTAACGGGATTAAGACTTGTGCTGGCGGGAACGGGGGAAGTTGTAGCCGCCAATATGCTGGGGAAAATTAAAACATGGGCCCAGATCATCGCTGTTGCCGCGCTTTTGCTGCATAATCTTCCGTTTGAGCTCGTTTCTTTCCCGTTCGGCGATATCGCTTTATGGGTGGCCGTGCTCTTCACAGTCATTTCCGGCTGGGATTATTTTGCGAAGAACTGGGATGCGTTAAAAACATCTAACTAAGGAAGAAGGACTTAAAGATGGAAATAGCAAAAAAAGCAGAAATCATTGCGGTCGGCTCGGAGCTTCTGCTCGGCCAGATCGCCAATACGAACGCGCAGTTTATCAGTAAAGAGCTGGCGGAAATCGGTGTAAACGTGTTTTACCATACCGCTGTCGGTGACAATCCGGAGCGGCTTAAGCAAGTCATCCGCATTGCCGAAGAGCGCTCAGACCTGATTATTTTTTCAGGCGGCCTCGGGCCGACCAAAGACGATTTAACGAAAGAAACCATTGCAAACACACTGGGGCGCCCGCTCGTTCTGAATGACGAAGCATTCCGGTCGATCGAAGAATATTTCGTGAAAACAAAACGGACCATGTCGCCGAATAACCGCAAACAGGCGCTCGTCATTGAGGGCTCGGACGTTTTGGCGAATCATTTCGGCATGGCGCCGGGAATGCTTGCAGAGCACGGCTCAAGGCTTTATATGCTGCTTCCCGGACCGCCGAGCGAGCTGCGTCCGATGTTTGAAAATGAAGCGAAACCGCTGCTTCTTAAAAAGCTTGGTTCTAATGAGAAAATCGTTTCAACCGTGCTGCGGTTTTTCGGAATCGGTGAATCCCAGCTTGAAGCTGATTTAGAAGATATCATTGACGCGCAGACGAATCCGACGATTGCGCCGCTTGCTGCTGACGGCGAGGTCACGCTGCGTTTAACGGCGAAACATGCTGACGAAAAAGAAACAGAACGGCTTTTAAAAGAAACGGAAGCCGCCATTTTAGAACGTGTCGGTGAATTTTTCTACGGATATGATGATACGTCCCTGGTGAAGGAGCTTTCAAAAGCATGCAGACAAAACAAAATCACGATTTCTTCTGCCGAAAGCTTTACAGGCGGCCTGTTTTCAGAGTGGGTGACTGATTTAAGCGGTGCGTCTCAACTATTTGCAGGGGGCGTTGTCTGCTATTCCGACAGCGTGAAACAGCATGTGCTCGGCGTGAAAGCTGAGACGCTCGCAGAAAGCGGAGCGGTCAGCAAAGAGTGTGCGAAAGAGCTTGCAGCCGGTGTGAGAAAGCTGACCGGAAGCGATATCGGCATCTGCTTTACCGGGGTTGCGGGTCCCGACCCGCAGGAAGGGCATGCGCCGGGCCGCGTCTTTATCGGCATTTCAGCGGAAGGAAAAGAAGAGGTGCACGAATTTCACTTTTCCGGCTCAAGAACCGGAATCAGAAAGCGCGCCGCTAAATACGGCTGCCATCTCATTTTAAAAATGCTGGATCAAAAATAAAGTTTTAAAGAGCCGTTTTCTCTGATTTTTAAGTTTTATAAGGGAAATTATGCTCTTTTGCAGAAAAGCGAACGCGGAAAAAATCCGAATATGCGTTCGCTTTTTTCTTGGCAAATGCCAGTAAACAAGGTATAGTATATGTAGTGGCAAGATAAAGGAGGAAAAAATAAATGAGTGATCGTCAGGCAGCCTTAGATATGGCTCTTAAGCAAATAGAAAAACAATTCGGCAAAGGTTCCATCATGAAGCTCGGAGAAAAAACGGATACAAGAATTTCAACGGTGCCAAGCGGCTCCCTTGCACTTGATACCGCTCTCGGAATAGGCGGATACCCGCGCGGACGGATTATTGAAGTATACGGACCTGAAAGTTCAGGTAAAACGACTGTAGCGCTTCACGCAATCGCTGAGGTTCAGGAAAAAGGCGGACAGGCCGCATTTATTGATGCTGAGCATGCTCTTGATCCTGTTTACGCGCAAAAGCTCGGTGTCAATATCGAAGAGCTTCTGCTTTCTCAGCCGGATACGGGAGAGCAGGCGCTTGAGATTGCTGAAGCGCTGGTGCGAAGCGGAGCTGTTGATATCGTAGTCGTTGACTCTGTTGCGGCGCTTGTTCCAAAAGCTGAAATTGAAGGTGACATGGGTGATTCACACGTCGGTTTACAGGCGCGTCTTATGTCTCAGGCGCTCCGTAAGCTTTCCGGCGCTATCAATAAATCTAAAACAATCGCAATCTTTATTAACCAGATTCGTGAAAAAGTCGGCGTTATGTTCGGAAATCCGGAGACGACACCGGGCGGCCGCGCGCTGAAATTCTATTCTTCCGTGCGTCTTGAAGTGCGCCGTGCCGAGCAATTAAAGCAGGGTAACGACGTCATGGGGAATAAAACGAGAATTAAAGTCGTAAAAAACAAAGTCGCTCCTCCGTTCCGTACGGCTGAAGTGGACATTATGTACGGTGAAGGAATCTCCAAAGAAGGGGAAATCATCGACCTTGGAACTGAACTGGATATCGTGCAAAAAAGCGGTTCGTGGTATTCTTATGAAGAAGAACGCCTCGGTCAGGGCCGTGAAAACGCCAAGCAGTTCTTAAAAGAAAATAAAGACATCATGCTGATGATTCAGGAACAAATCCGTGAACATTACGGTTTAGACAATAACGGTGTAACGGACAAAGCGGAAGAAGTTCAGGCAGAGATGGAATTAGAAGAATAAAAACACGATCAAAAGAGCGGAGTAAGCAATTTCCGCTCTTTTTTTTGTGTGTTTCAAAAAACACTGGCTGTTTCGGAAAATTTTATCTGGAATGTTACAACTTTTTTCACCCTTCACTCGTCTAACATCATGGCGAAAGTTGAAATTATATCTGAGGAGGAAAAAAGATGACGAGCCCCCGCCGCACAAGAATAAATAAAAAAAGAAAGAAGAAGCTGATGAAAACGGGAGGGCTGTTTCTTTTTCTGCTGCTTGTCACTGTTTTTATTATGATCTGGACCGTCACAGCGCATCATCGGGAGAAAGAATCCGTTAAAAACGCTCCCGCCGCTCAATCTGATACTTCAAAAGACCAGACTCAACAGAAAAAAGAAAAGACGCAAAAAGAGAAAACACCTAAATCAATCGATCACAATAAACAGATCAGCAATTACTTGCAACAGATCGGGTTCAGCGGCACAGCAATGATCGTAAAAGATGGAAAAGTTGTGCTGAAAAAAGGCTTTGGCTATGCGGACCGAAAACAAAAAATTAAAAACAATCCGGAGACATCATATTATATCGGTTCTTCACAAAAAGCGTTAATCGCGACGGCTGTCCTGCAGCTTGAAGAAAAAGGGCTGCTGCAGACGAGTGACCCCGTCAGTACATACTTGCCGAATTTTCCTAACGGCACGCGCATTACATTGAAAAACCTGCTCAATCATACGTCCGGCATAAACGGGCATATTGAGGGTCGGGGACCGATTTCTCCAATTGATTTAATCAAGGATATAGAATACCGCGGAATTAAACGGCAGCCCGGGGTTTGGGATTACAGGGATTCCAACTATTCAGTGCTTGCTTATATCGTATCTCAGGTCAGCGGGGAGTCTTATGAACAATATATAAAAGAACACGTGTTCAAACCGGCCGGAATGAAGCATGCCGGATTTTACAAAACATTTGCTGAAGCCAAATATCCTGCCGTCGGCTACAAAGTCGATGAGAGCGGCAGTCTTGTAACGCCGCACCTTTTGGATTTATCGCAGCTGTACGGGGCGGGCGATATGTATATGAGCGCTGAAGATCTCTATAAATTTGATAAAGCGATCGTAAACGGCACGCTCCTTTCAAAAGAAAGCTTCACAAAAATGTTTACAGCAGGAAGCAGTGCCGCTTACGGGATGGGGTTTTACATTGATCCGGGAAGCTATTCCAATCACGGTGTTATGCCCGGTTACAACATTTTGAACAGCTTCAGCCATTCGGCAAGCAAATATGTCATATTACTGTCAAACATTCAGAATAACGCCAAATTAGGACAGGTAAACAATAGAATTTACCAATTGCTTAACCAGGCGGACTGACAGAGCCGTCATTCACGAAAAGCGGAGGAAGGTATGGTATGATATATACATGGGCGACGATCCGAGCTGAAGGCGAATCGTTAAGCTGGCAAGCTTGACAAGTATTTCCGACACAATTACAATGAAGTTGTAACATTTGTTTTTTTAACATGATTGTTAAACCATTTAAACTTGACAAGGGCATGAGAGACTCATTCCCTGTGAAGGTTCTGTATGTTGAGAAAATCAGACAATGTACATGCCGGCACTTATTTAAGCAAAAACCAAGTTCATAGCAAGAGGAGGTGAAAGTATGACCCCAATGACGGTTCTCATCTCCATTTTGCTGACTCTGCTCGGTTTAGTTGTTGGCTACTATGTTCGTAAAACCATTGCCGAAGCAAAGATTGCGGGCGCACGCGGTGCTGCCGAGCAAATCCTTGAAGATGCAAAGCGTGATGCTGAAGCACTGAAAAAAGAAGCTCTGCTTGAAGCAAAGGACGAAATCCATACACTTCGAATAGATGCTGAACAGGAAGTTCGTGAAAGACGAAATGAGCTTCAAAAACAAGAAAACCGTTTACTTCAAAAAGAAGAAAATCTTGACCGTAAACACGAAGGAATTGATAAACGGGAAGCGATGTTGGAGAAGAAAGATCATTCTCTGAATGAACGACAACAACATATTGAAGAGATGGAAAGCAAAGTGGATGAGATGATTCGTATGCAGCAGTCAGAACTCGAACGCATTTCGAGCCTGACACGGGATGAAGCGAAACAAATCATTCTTGACCGGGTTGAAAATGAGCTTTCACATGACATCGCCATCATGACAAAAGAAACCGAAAACCGTGCGAAAGAAGAGGCAGATAAAAAGGCGAAAAACATTCTGTCGCTTGCTTTGCAGCGCTGTGCAGCAGATCATGTTGCCGAAACGACGGTATCGGTCGTCAATCTTCCGAATGATGAGATGAAAGGACGTATCATCGGCCGTGAAGGGCGTAACATTCGTACGCTTGAAACGCTTACAGGTATTGACCTGATTATTGATGACACACCTGAAGCAGTCATTCTTTCCGGATTTGATCCGATCAGACGGGAGACGGCAAGAATCGCTCTTGATAAACTCGTTCAGGATGGCCGTATTCATCCGGCGCGCATTGAAGAAATGGTTGAAAAATCCCGCCGTGAGGTTGATGACTATATCCGGGAAATGGGTGAGCAGACGACGTTTGAAGTCGGCGTTCACGGACTCCACCCGGATCTGATCAAGATCCTCGGCCGGTTGAAATTCCGTACAAGCTACGGGCAGAACGTACTGAAACATTCTATGGAAGTTGCGTTTTTAGCCGGTTTAATGGCTTCCGAGCTTGGAGAAGATGCAAAGCTTGCCAAGCGGGCCGGTCTTCTGCATGACATCGGTAAAGCAATTGACCATGAAGTGGAAGGAAGCCACGTGGAAATCGGAGTGGAGCTTGCGACCAAATATAAAGAGCATCCAGTCGTCATTAACAGTATTGCGTCACACCACGGAGACGAAGAGCCGACTTCCATTATCGCCGTTCTGGTCGCTGCCGCTGATGCACTGTCAGCCGCAAGACCGGGCGCGAGAAGTGAAACGCTCGAAAACTATATCCGCAGACTTGAAAAGCTTGAAGAAATCTCCGAGTCTTACGAAGGTGTTGAAAAATCATTTGCGATTCAGGCCGGCCGTGAAGTTCGCATCATGGTGAAACCGGACTCCATTAATGATTTAGAAGCCCATCGTTTGGCGCGTGATATCCGTAAACGAATTGAGGACGAGCTTGATTATCCGGGACACATTAAAGTGACCGTGATCAGAGAAACTCGAGCCGTAGAGTATGCAAAATAAAGTGATGCTTAGCGCATCACTTTATTTTTTTGAGTCCCTGAAAAGGAAGGAATGGAATGTATGAGAATTTTATTTATCGGAGATGTTGTCGGTTCCCCGGGCCGCGACATGGTAAAAGAATATGTCCCGAAACTGAAAGCGAAACATAAACCGCATTTTACAATTATTAACGGAGAAAATGCAGCACACGGAAAAGGACTGACGGAAAAGATCTACCACAGCCTGATGGAAGCGGGAGCAGATGCCATTACAATGGGAAACCATACGTGGGATAAAAGAGAGATCTTCGACTTTATTGATGATGTGCCGCATCTTGTCCGGCCGGCGAATTTCCCGGAAGGTACGCCGGGCAAAGGCATTACTTATATTAAATCGAACGGAAAAGAGCTTGCCGTCATTAATTTACAGGGACGGACGTTTCTTCCGCCGCTTGATGATCCGTTTGCTAAAGCGGATGAATTAATAGAAGAAGCGAAAAAGCGCACGCCGTACATTTTTATTGATTTTCACGCCGAAGCGACAAGCGAAAAAATTGCGATCGGCTGGTACACAGACGGAAGAGCCTCTGCCGTGGTAGGCACCCATACACACGTGCAAACGGCAGATAACCGCATTTTGCCGAAAGGAACGGCATATATTACTGATGTAGGCATGACGGGTCCGTACGACGGAATTCTCGGTATGGACAGAGAAACGGTCATCAAGCGGTTTAAAACCAATCTTCCCGTCCGGTTTACGGTGGCGGAAGGTAAAACTACGCTGAGCGGAGTGCTCATTGACATCGACGATCAAACGAAAAAGGCCGTAAATATCGAACGGATATTAATCAATGATGACCATATGTTCTTTGAATAGGTGATCATGTGTTTATTTTATAAAAATATTAAAAGGAAAAGCAGGAATATAGCAACTTCTTAGTGAATATAGTAGAAATGGAAGGTAGCCCGCTATTTTTGAAAAGCATTGTGGGGATGGCTTTTTGGATAGCAACATCTAATAATGATTGTTCTAATGAACACTCACTTATCCATTGTAAAACTAAGGGGGAGCAGAAATGGAAATCTTAAAAGTTTCAGCAAAATCAAGTCCAAATTCAGTAGCAGGCGCGCTTGCCGGCGTATTGAGGGAACGCGGAGCCGCCGAAATTCAAGCAATTGGGGCGGGTGCCTTAAACCAGGCTGTTAAAGCGGTTGCGATTGCCAGAGGCTTTGTCGCGCCAAGCGGCGTAGATTTGATTTGTATTCCGGCTTTTACAGATATACAGATTGACGGAGAAGAAAGAACGGCGATTAAGTTAATCGTCGAACCCCGTTAAAAACAAAAACATGTACATTCTCAACCTGCTTGCGTAAGGCGAGCAGGTTGTTTTTATTGCTGTCATATTTTCTCACAATATTATATTGATAGTACGAAGAGATGATAAATGGCTTTATTCATATAATATTCAAAAAAAATCCCGCCCATTTTTCCGGACGGAAGCAGTTGTTTTCCTCGAGTGGACACTGGTATTTACCTCCTTTTTATCTCATGTTACAATCCAGTTATTACAGTGTTTTTTCGAGGAGGAGTGTACATGTTGGGAGGAAAGATGAAAGCTATCGTTAAAAATGAAAACGCTTTCGGAGCAACACTGAAAGAAATTCCCATACCTTCCATTAATGAGAATGAAGTTCTCATTAAAGTACAGGCCGCATCTATATGCGGTACAGATGTGCATATTTATAATTGGGATCAATGGGCGCAGAAACGAATCAAAACACCTCAAGTATTCGGACATGAATTCAGCGGTATCGTAGCGGAAACGGGCAAGCGCGTCACAAATGTCAAAATAGGTGACTACGTTTCGGCTGAAACCCACTTCGTCTGCGGTACTTGTGTCCCGTGTTTAACAGGAAAACATCATGTGTGCACCCATACAAAGATCCTCGGCGTAGATACAGCCGGCTCCTTCGCTGAATATGTCAAAGTGCCGGCCCGAAATGTTTGGAAAAACCCCGCTGATATGGACCCCGCCGTCGCCTCTGTTCAAGAGCCGCTTGGCAACGCGGTGCATACGGTGCTGGAAAGCAGCCGGCTTGCGGGCGGTTCCGCTGCAATTATCGGCTGCGGACCGATCGGGCTGATGGCGGTGGCGGTGGCTAAAGCGGCCGGTGCATCCCGTATTGCGGCCATTGATAAAAATGATTACAGGCTGGCTCTTGCGAAGAAATTGGGAGCTGCGATCACCATTTCAGCTGATGAGGAAGATCCGCTTGAGGTGATCGACACCTTAACAGGCGGAGAAGGGATCGACCTTGTCTGCGAAATGTCAGGCCACCCGGCAGCCATAACACAAGGATTAAAGATGGCCGCCAACGGGGGGAGGTTCCACATGCTGAGTCTGCCGGAACGTCCGGTGACGGTTGACCTGACAAATGACGTGGTGTTTAAAGGACTTACCGTCCAAGGCATCACAGGCAGAAAAATGTTTGAAACATGGCGGCAGGTATCGCACCTGCTTGAATCCGGCCTTGTTGATCTGACGCCGGTGATCACGCATCAGTTTCCGCTTGAAGACTTTGAAAAAGGGTTTGACCTGATGAGAAAGGGACAGTGCGGCAAAGTCATTTTGATTCCATAAGGGGAGGATTCTATAATGAAAGAATTTGAATTTCTAAAAGCAGAGCTTGATAAAATGAAAGAAAATAAAACGTGGCAGCAAATGAAACAAATTGATACGAAGCAGGGTCCGTCGGTTGAAGTCAAAGGGGAAAACGTGATACAGCTTTCATCGAACAATTATCTCGGTTTGACGTCGCATCCGAGACTTGTCGAAGCGGCCAAACGCGCCGCGGAAGAATTCGGAGCGGGTACGGGGTCCGTCCGTACAATCGCCGGAACATTCAAAATGCACAATGAGCTGGAGAAAAAATTGGCAACCTTTAAAAAAACAGAAGCGGCACTTGTTTTTCAATCGGGGTTCACAACGAATCAGGGCGTCTTATCAAGCATTCTTACAAAAGAAGATATCGTGATCTCTGACGAACTGAACCATGCTTCCATTATTGACGGAATCAGGCTGACAAAAGCAGATAAAAAGGTGTACCGCCATGTTGATATGGACGATTTGGAAAGGGTGCTGAAAAAATCAATGAATTACCGCATGCGCCTGATCGTCACCGACGGCGTATTCTCAATGGACGGCAACATCGCTCCTTTGCCTGACATCGTCAAACTTGCAGAGGCGTACGATGCCTTTGTGATGGTCGACGACGCGCATGCTTCCGGCGTACTCGGAAAAAACGGAAGGGGAACGGTTAATCACTTCGGGCTTGACGGAAGAGTCCACATACAAGTGGGCACATTAAGCAAAGCCATCGGAGTGCTTGGCGGTTACGCCGCAGGGTCGCAGGTTCTGATCGATTACCTGCGCCATAAAGGGCGCCCTTTCTTATTCAGCACTTCTCATCCGCCTGCGGTAACGGCCGCATGCATAGAAGCCATTGACGTCCTGCTGGAAGAGCCGGAGCATATGGAAAAGCTATGGGAGAACACGGCGTATTTCAAAGACAAACTGGTTCAAATGGGGCTGACCCTCACAAAAAGCGAAACACCGATCGTGCCGATATTAATAGGGGAGGAAGAAAAAGCCCAGGCATTATCAGACCTTTTATTGACCCGCGGCGTGTTTGCGCAAAGCATCGTGTACCCGACGGTCGCCCAAGGAAAAGCGAGAATCCGCACCATTATTACGGCGGAGCATACAAAAGAGGAGCTTGACCGGGCCCTGGAAGTAATCCGTTCAGCCGCAAAAGAGCTTCAGCTTGTGTAAGGGGGAAATGATTCCCTCTTTTTTATTTCTTATTGATTCTTATTCTCAATAAGGTGTACAATAATAGGCTGGCGGTTGTGCCAAACGCTTTTAACCAGTATACTTGAGGGTGGAAGTTTCGGTTGAAAGGAGACATTCGAACATGAATGAAAAGCAAAAGCAGGAAAGCGGACAAGTGAATCCGGCGGACAAAAAATCCGAAAAGGATTACAGCAAGTATTTTGAAGCCGTATATATTCCGCCTTCTTTAAAAGATGCGAAAAAACGGGGCAAAGAATCCGTTCAATATCATAACGATTTTAAAATCTCTGAAGAATTTAAAGGCCTCGGTGAAGGCAGGAAATTTTATATCCGCACGTACGGATGCCAAATGAACGAGCATGATACGGAAGTCATGGCGGGTATTTTTATGGCGCTCGGTTATGAAGCGACAAATTCGGTTGATGACGCGAACGTTATTTTATTAAACACTTGCGCCATCCGGGAAAACGCTGAAAACAAAGTGTTCGGAGAGCTCGGCCATTTAAAGGCGCTCAAAAAAAATAACCCGGACTTGATTCTCGGCGTCTGCGGCTGCATGTCACAGGAAGAATCAGTCGTAAACCGCATCCTTAAGAAGCATCCGTTTGTCGATATGATTTTCGGCACACACAACATTCACCGTCTGCCGGAACTGTTATCAGAGGCATATTTATCAAAAGAGATGGTCATTGAAGTGTGGTCGAAGGAAGGGGATGTCATTGAGAACCTTCCGAAAGTCCGCAACGGAAAAATTAAAGGCTGGGTCAACATTATGTACGGCTGCGACAAGTTCTGCACATACTGCATCGTACCGTATACCCGCGGAAAAGAACGAAGCCGCCGTCCTGAGGAAATTATCCAGGAAGTCAGAAGACTTGCAAGCGAAGGCTATAAAGAAATCACGCTGCTCGGTCAAAACGTGAATGCGTATGGAAAAGATTTTGAGGATATGACGTACGGTCTCGGTGATTTAATGGACGAACTGCGTAAAATTGATATTCCGAGAATCCGGTTCACGACGAGTCATCCGCGTGACTTTGATGATCATCTGATCGAAGTGCTAGCCAAAGGCGGCAACCTTTTAGACCATATCCATCTTCCGGTTCAATCGGGAAGCTCAGCGATGTTAAAAATGATGGCCCGTAAATATGACCGAGAACGCTATCTGGAGCTTGTCGGAAAAATTAAAGCGGCGATGCCGAACGCTTCACTGACGACCGATATTATTGTCGGTTTTCCGAATGAAACGGATGAACAATTTGAAGAAACGCTTTCGTTATATCGCGAAGTGGAATTTGACAGCGCATATACGTTTATTTACTCTCCTCGTGAAGGCACACCAGCGGCGAAGATGAAAGACAATGTTCCGATGAGGGTCAAGAAAGAACGTCTTCAGCGCCTCAATGATTTGGTGAAAGAAATTTCAGCCAAAAAAATGAAGGAATATGAAGGCAGGACTGTCGAAGTATTAGTTGAGGGAGAAAGCAAAAATAACCCTGACATTCTTGCCGGCTATACGGAAAAAAGCAAGCTCGTCAACTTCAAAGGGCCGAAAGACGCCATCGGCAAGATTGTACGCGTCAAAATCGAACAGGCGAAAACATGGTCGCTTGACGGTGTGATGGCAGGAGAAGCAATCGAGGTGAAATAATAATGACGCTTTACTCAAAGAAAGACATTGTACAGCAGGCTAGGAACCTTGCGAAAATGATTTCTGAAACAGAAGAAGTTGATTTTTTCAAACGCGCCGAGGCGCAGATTAACGAAAATGAAAAAGTCTCTGCGATTATTAATCAGATTAAAACCCTGCAAAAGCAAGCCGTTAACCTGAAGCACTACGAAAAGCTTGAAGCGCTGAAACAAGTGGAAAGTAAAATTGACGCCCTGCAGGAAGAGCTTGAAGGGATTCCGATCATTCAGGAATTCAGAGATTCCCAGATTGAGGTCAATGACCTTCTTCAGCTTGTCGCACATACGATCTCAAATCAGGTGACAAACGAAATCATTACATCTACCGGAGGCAACCTGCTGACGGGAGAAACCGGTTCAAAAGTAAAACATTCGAATAACAGCTGTTCTATTTAAACACGGGGCCTTCATCGGCCCGTGTTTTTTTGCTGTTTGAGAACTAATTGTAATATGTACTAAATTTTCATTGTCTCAACGTTTTGTCCTATTTTTACTGGAAAGTTTTATCATACTTAAAAGTAAAGTTTCTGGGCAGGGCTGCATACAATGAAACAGAAACTTTGTATTTTTATATTTTTATTATAAAAATGCACATGAGACAAATGCCCAGCATAAGATAACACGAAGAAGAACAAGGAGGCCTGCCGGAATGTCTGAATACAGGGAAATTATTACGAAAGCGGTAGTTGCGAAAGGAAGAAAATTCACCCAATGCACCAACACGATCTCGCCTGGAGAAAAACCGTCAAGTATATTGGGCGGCTGGATTATCAACCACAAGTACGATGCCGAAAAGATCGGGAAGACTGTAGAAATTGAAGGGTATTATGATATAAACGTCTGGTACTCTTACGCCGATAATACAAAAACGGAAGTTGTAACCGAGAGAGTAAAGTATGTCGATGTGATTAAACTCAGATACAGAGACACAAATTACTTAGATGACGAACACGAAGTCATTGCCAAAGTGCTGCAGCAGCCGAATTGTCTTGAAGTCACCATTTCTCCTAACGGAAATAAAATCGTGGTTCAGGCAGAGAGAGAATTTTTAGCAGAAGTGGTCGGTGAAACGAAAGTCGTCGTCGAAGTCAATCCTGACTGGGAAGAAGACGATGATGATGATTGGGAAGACGATCTTGATGAAGAATTAGAGGACATTAACCCTGAATTTTTAGTCGGAGATCCTGAAGAATAAGTTGAGGCTAGGGGAGTTTAACACCCCAAGTCTCTTTTTTATATATAAAGATATCACTCTTTTGTTTATGTTATAATGGGATTCGGATAAGAGAAGATACATAGTGAGGGATTAAATGATGGCTAGTTACACGCCTATGATACAGCAATATTTGAAGATAAAGGCAGAGCACCAAGATGCCTTTTTATTTTTTCGGCTTGGTGACTTTTATGAAATGTTTTTTGAAGATGCAAAAAAAGCGTCGCAAGAGCTTGAAATTACACTGACAAGCAGAGACGGAGGTTCGGCTGATAAAATTCCGATGTGCGGCGTGCCGTATCATTCTGCGGCGGCTTATATTGAACAGCTGATTAAAAAGGGCTATAAAGTGGCGATCTGTGAGCAGACGGAAGATCCGAAGGCGGCTAAAGGCGTTGTAAAAAGAGAAGTCGTCCAGCTGATCACCCCGGGAACCGTGATGGATGGAAAAGGCATCCATGAGTCGGAAAACAACTTTATCGCTTCCGTTTCCGAATTTCGTAACGGATACGGTCTCGCTTTATCGGACTTAACGACCGGAGAAAACCTGGCCGTATTTATTGAGCGGATTGAAGATGTCATGTCAGAAATTTACTCAGTCGGCGCAAAGGAAATTGTCGTATCAAGCAAGTTTAACGAACATACAGCTGCTCAGCTGAAAGAACGGTGCAGCGCAACGATTTCGATCGAAGACGGGGAAATAACAGAACGCATTGAAATCGCAAAGCACTTGCCGGGCGAAGAGCTGACAGAGACGTTTATGCGTTTATATACGTATTTGCAGAAAACGCAAAAACGGAGCCTGGATCATCTGCAGCCGGTTCAAGTATATGAATTGGAAGAAGCGATGAAAATTGACCTGTATTCAAAACGGAATCTTGAGCTCACGGAAACGATCCGTTCGAAAAGCAAAAAAGGGTCATTGCTTTGGCTTTTAGACGAGACGAAAACAGCGATGGGCGGCCGGCTTCTCAAACAATGGATTGACCGTCCGCTGATCAGGGCATCCCAAATCGAAGAACGCCAGGAAATGGTCGAGACGCTGATCAATCATCTGTTTGAGCGTGAAGATCTGCGCGAGCGCCTGAAGGAAGTATACGATTTAGAACGTCTGGCGGGCCGGGTCGCATTCGGAAACGTCAACGCAAGGGATTTAATCCAGCTGAAAGAATCTTTAAAACAAGTGCCGAGCATTAAAGAGCTTGTAGGGTCTCTTAACCATAAAAAAGCAAAAGAACGCGCCGGCTTGATTGATCCGTGCGGAGATTTGCTTGACCTGTTAGAAGAAGCCCTTCATGAAAACCCGCCGTTATCGTTAAAAGAAGGCAACTTAATTAAAGACGGCTATCATCAGAAGCTCGATGAGTACCGTGACGCCAGCAAAAACGGTAAAGACTGGATTGCCAGACTGGAGCAGCAGGAACGCGCTTATACGGGCATCCGTTCATTAAAGGTCGGTTTCAATAAAGTGTTCGGCTATTATATTGAAGTCACAAAAGCAAACCTTCATCTGCTTGAGGACGGGCGGTATGAGCGGAAGCAGACCCTCACAAACGCCGAACGGTACATTACGCCGGAATTGAAGGAAAAAGAAGCGCTTATTTTAGAAGCGGAAAACAACATCTGCGAGCTGGAATATGAGCTTTTTGCCGGACTGCGTGAAAAGGTGAAACAATTTATTCCGCGTCTGCAGCGTCTTGCCAAACAAATGAGTGAGCTGGATGCGCTGCAATGCTTTGCTACGATCAGTGAAAACAGGCATTACACAAAGCCCGTCTTTTCTGATAATGAAGTAAAAGTCATTGAAGGGAGACACCCCGTCGTCGAAAAGGTGATGGACAGTCAAGAATACGTGCCGAACAACTGCCTGATGGGCGATTCGCGGGAAATGCTCCTGATTACGGGTCCGAATATGTCAGGTAAAAGCACGTACATGAGACAGATCGCACTTCTATCGATCATGGCCCAGATCGGCTGTTTTGTACCCGCAAAAGAAGCGGTTCTGCCGATTTTTGATCAAATCTTCACGAGAATCGGGGCAGCGGATGATTTGATTTCCGGACAAAGCACCTTTATGGTGGAAATGCTGGAAGCGAAAAACGCGATTGTGAACGCCACAAAAGACAGCCTGATCCTGTTTGATGAAATCGGCCGCGGGACATCAACGTACGACGGAATGGCGCTGGCACAGGCGATTATTGAATATGTTCATGATCATATCGGCGCTAAAACACTGTTCAGCACGCATTATCATGAGCTGACGGTGCTTGAAGATAAGCTTCCTCAGCTGAAAAACGTTCATGTGCGCGCAGAGGAATATAACGGAACGGTCGTGTTTCTCCATCAAATCAAAGAAGGAGCCGCAGATAAAAGTTACGGCATTCATGTCGCCCAGCTTGCGGAGCTTCCGGACGATCTGATCAGCCGGGCGCAGGAGATTTTGAAACAGCTTGAGCAGACGGGAGATAAACCGGAGCTTCCGGCGGCACCTGAGAAAAAGCCCGCCGTCAAAGAAGAACCGGCACAGCTGTCCTTTTTTGCTGACGGTGAAAAAGAACAGAAGACACCGGCTGTTTCTAATAAAGAAAAACAAGTGCTTGAAGCTTTTAAGTCAATCAATATTCTCGATATGACGCCGCTTGAGGCGATGAATGAAATGTACAAGCTGCAAAAAAAATTAAAATAGAAAGAGGTGACGGACTTGGCAAAAGTCATCCAGCTGTCAGATGAACTCTCAAATAAAATAGCGGCCGGTGAGGTGGTCGAACGGCCTGCCTCAGTCGTTAAAGAATTGGTGGAAAACGCCATCGACGCAAACAGCACAGTCATTGAAATCGACATAGAGGAAGCGGGGCTTTCGTCGATTCGGGTGCTCGATAACGGCGAAGGTATGGAAACCGATGATTGCAAGCGGGCTTTCCGCCGCCACGCGACCAGCAAAATCAAAGATGAAAACGACCTGTTCCGGGTGAGAACACTCGGTTTCCGCGGAGAAGCTTTGCCAAGTATCGCGTCTGTTTCTCATCTGGAAATCAAAACGAGCATCGGCGAGGGAGCGGGAACCCATCTCATTCTTCAGGGCGGGAATATCATTTCTGAACAGAAATCCTCCAGCAGAAAAGGAACAGAGATTATCGTTACCAACCTGTTTTTCAATACACCCGCCAGATTGAAATATATGAAAACCGTGCATACGGAGCTCGGCAATATTACGGATGTCGTCAACCGGATTGCTCTTGCGCATCCGGAAGTATCCATCCGTCTCCGCCATCAGGGGAAAAATCTGCTGCAGACAAACGGTAACGGGGACGTGCGCCATGTGCTGGCCGCAATTTACGGGACGGCGGTTGCGAAAAAAATGATACCGCTCCATGTCAGCTCGCTTGATTTTGAAGTCAAGGGCTACATTGCACTTCCGGAAATCACGCGTGCATCCAGAAACTACATGTCATCTGTCATTAACGGAAGATACATTAAGAATTTCCCGCTTGTAAAAGCGGTGCATGAGGGCTATCACACACTTCTGCCGATCGGCCGCCATCCGATTACGTTTATCGAAATTACGATGGACCCGATTTTGGTCGATGTCAATGTCCATCCGTCGAAGCTTGAAGTCCGCCTCAGCAAAGAGACGGAGCTGCATGAGCTGATCCGTGACGGGATAAAGGAAGTGTTTCAAAAGCAGCGGCTTATTCCGAGCGCCCAGCTACCGAAAAAATCAGCGCCGGCACCGGCCAAAAACGAACAGCAATTTATGACATTCGAGGAAAGCGCGCCTGAGCGGAAACTTCCTGAAAAAACGCCTGAGCCGTCTTACTCACCGATGAAACTGAGTTCGGTCGTAAAAGAGCCTGAGCCGGTCATAGAAGAAGAGTCCCTGACGGATGAAGCAGGTCACGGAGTGCCGCCGAAGATCGGCATGCCGGTAACGGAAGCGCCTGTTTCCGATATTCCGGAGCCTGAAGTGGAGGCTGACTCTGAAGAAATACGGGAAGAAAGAGTTCCGGTGATGTATCCGATCGGCCAAATGCACGGGACATATATTTTAGCCCAAAACGAAAACGGCTTGTATATCATTGACCAGCATGCGGCGCAAGAACGGATTAAATACGAATATTTCCGGGAGAAAGTCGGGCAGGTCGAGCCTGAAGTACAGGATATGATCGTGCCGCTCACCTTTCATTATGCGGCAAATGAAGCGCTGATCATTGACCAGCATCAGCATGAGCTTGAAAGCGTCGGAGTATTTTTAGAAGCATTCGGCACGAACAGCTACATCGTCCGCTGCCATCCGGCCTGGTTTCCAAAAGGGGAAGAAGCTGAACTGATTGAAGAAATCATTCAGCAGGTGCTTGACGCCAAACAAATCGATATTAAAAAACTGCGGGAGGAAGCGGCCATTATGATGAGCTGCAAAGGCTCAATCAAAGCGAACCGCCATTTGCGCAACGACGAAATCAAAGCGCTCTTGGACGACCTGCGCCGAACGACAGACCCGTTCACATGCCCGCACGGCCGGCCGATCATTATCCATCACAGTACGTATGAGATGGAGAAGATGTTTAAGCGTGTGATGTAATAACAACGTTTATGTGAGACTAAACCGTTATTTACCCACAAGCAGCCTTACTAGTTTGAATGACCCAGCCTTTCAGAGATAACTTTTGAGTTTTTTAATTTCTGGCATAATTGTTGCATGGTATACCGTAAATCATGAAGATAATTTGTTTAACATCCAGCTGTTTTTCTGTCATATAAAAATTGTTTATGGGTAGTAATTGGGGTTGGCGATGTAGTATCCTGTGTTTGGTGGAACCGTCTATATCGTCAATTGACTGCATTAATAGTGAAATAATGGAGAAAACGATTCCTGAAAAATCTCATGCTATTTGTGAAGAATTTAAATAAAATTGGAATTTGGCGGGTTATACTATCCGCAAGTTAGTCAAGGGGGACTAGTAATTAGCCCCCTTATATTTAGTTCTTCCTGCATTTTTTTCTATTTTTGATTAAACTGAAAACCACTAAGAGAACTACACCGACAGCAACAATATAAAATGAAATTTCCGCTGCGGCGGTGTTAATATTCTTAAGGACAAGGATAAGCCCTATTAAAATTATAGGAATGATATAAGTTAGAATTCTTATAGCTTTTGGGCTCGGTTCAGCATTACTTTTATCTTCCATAGTTACCTCCGATCTTAAACACTTTAGAAAATAATCACTTTAAAGCTTAACACAGGATAAATTTGTTAAACACCAACAATAGCCCCGTTTAAGGAAAAGCATAAGAGTTTTAGTAATCCACAAAGTTGCTGCCGGGTTGCCAGTTACTTTTAGAGCATCCGCATAGCACGCATCTTCAACTGCACCAGTAAAATTGTCAATGATATTAAGAATTATTTCAAAACCGCCGATTCCACCCATAGCAGCTTTAACTTTAGTAGGTATTGCGTCCCAAGCTGCTCTCAGTGCTTTTATAGCTCAGGACAAATCACCTTGAACAGTAAACTCCGACCCATATCACATAGTCTATTTGTCTAAATCTTAATATTTACTTTTTACACTTAATGATTTTATGTTAGTTTTGTTTTTGCACAGTAAAAAGATAACTTTATTTAGCCCTAACAAAACATCTGAGCTCCTTGTCAATAATCACATATAAATCGTCTTCAACTGACGTCTTTTTACATGCGCGACGCTTTTGTGAATTGTTGCAGCTAGACTGGTTTTTGAACGGTTTTCTCGCAAAAGAAAAGAGTGTAAATTACGCCGTACTTTTCTCAGTTCAATTATGTTAATGTCAACATAACGTTGAATTCGGTGTAAGAACTAAGGTATTCTGATATATTTCGAGAGCCCGTGTGATTTAGTTTATCTTGAAGAAAAGGATTGAAATAATAATCTTAATTGCGGGTCATTTCTAAAAACTGATTATCTCCTCCGGCTGCTTCGCAATTGCTTTTCAAAACAAAAGCTCAATTTGTTTTATTTTTATCCGAAAATTATACCATCCTTCATTTTCTGAATAAAATTACCTAAAGAATTCATCTAAATGAACATCCTGATTTCCTGATATATCAGCATAGCAATTTGTAAAAATGGCCCAGACTGGTGCTTTTGGCGGGAGCAGAAAGTTTTTTTAACTTTACCGGAAAATCCATGGAAAAACGTGGTGTCATCTGGTAAAGTGGTTACAGTCGGCTGGGCGGCAGCAGTCTGCCCGGATCTTTTAAATGGGAATGGTGACAATGGATCATACATATGAAGTGCATCAAATCAAAACTTATCACCAGATGTGGTCCAACTATTGTTATATTATCGCAGACCGCTCAAAAAAATCTGCGATAGCGGTGGACCCGTCCTGGGAAATCGATAAAATAACCGATAAACTGCATGAATTGGATGTTGATTTATCAGCTATTTTATTAACACATTCGCATTATGACCATGTAAACTTGGCGGAGCCGCTTCAGCAAATCTATCATTCTGATATATACATGTCGTCGGCGGAAATCGATTTCTATCAATTCCGGTGCAGAAACTTAATAGCGCTTGAAGACGGACAAACCTTTGCGGCCGGAGGGTTTATCATCAGAAGTATATTGACCCCGGGACATACAGCCGGGGGAATGTGCTATTTGCTATCTGATCACCTTTTTACCGGTGACACCGTGTTTACAGAAGGGTGCGGTATATGTGAGGACAGGGGCAGCTCAGCTGAAGATATGTTTCACAGTATACAGAGGATCAAAGCCTCTATTCCGTCGCATGTGCGTGTGTATCCGGGGCACTCCTTCGGGGAGAAGCCGGGTCAAAAAATGGAGAGTCTTTTGAAAAACAATATTTACTTTCAGATTGAAAAAAAAGAACATTTCGTGAATTTCCGCAACAGAAAAAATCAAAAAGGGCTGTTTCATTTTAAGTAGCGTATAATTTGGTTCTATCTAACTAGTTTTTCTTTTAGGCCACGGAACTTCTGAATTGAAATGATAGTCATTGCTCGCTTTTTGGTGATGAATGGCTGAGTAACGGTAGTTTGCGGATAAAAGCGCCGGGCAGGCCGAATGGGACATTCTGCTTATGTCTATTCCAAAAGCCCTGAGTCCGCCTTCTGGCAGGGAAAAATAGGCATTATTCAGGATTCCGCATAGGATAAATTAACTTGACATGGTATTTTTGTGAAGTTACTATCAACTTGAACATGCTTCTTAACTGAATCCGAGAAAGGATGGCTGAGAAAATGATCACATACATATTCCCCGGACAAGGTTCTCAAAAGCAGGGAATGGGAAGCTCATTGTTTGATGAATTTAAAGACTTAACGGAGCAGGCTGATGAAACACTCGGATATTCCATGAAACGGCTTTGTCTTGAGAATCCGTATTCCAACCTTCACAAGACGCAGTTCACCCAGCCTGCTTTATATGTTGTAAACGCGTTAAGCTATTTGAAAAAAATCCAAGATAATGACATAAAGCCGGATTATGTGGCCGGCCACAGTTTGGGAGAATATAATGCGCTGTTTGCAGCAGGTGCTTTTGATTTTATTACCGGCCTGCAGCTTGTCCGTAAAAGAGGCGAATTAATGAGTATGGCCACTGACGGAAAAATGGCCGCCGTTATGGGGTTAACCGCAGCTCAAGTGTCAGACGCCCTTCAAACGCACGGATTACATACGATTGATATTGCCAATATGAATTCTCCTCACCAAGTTGTCATATCCGGACGCAAAGAAGACATTGAAAGAGCCAAAAGCGTATTCGAAGGATTAAAAGACGTTACGATGTTTCATCCGTTAAACGTCAGCGGCGCTTTTCACTCGAGATATATGAGCGAAGCAAAACAAGAGTTCGAAAATTTTTTACAGTCATTTCATTTTTCTGCTATATCAATTCCTGTCATTTCTAATGTGCATGCCAGACCTTATGAGCAAGACGGAATCCACTCCGTTCTGGCCGATCAGATCGACCACTCAGTGCGATGGAACGACAGCATCCGCTATCTGCTGGACAAAGGGCGGATGGAATTTGAAGAAGTCGGCCCGGGCCATGTGCTGACAGGACTTATTCACCGCATCAAAAAAGAAACTGAAGCTTCACCCGCCATGTAGCGGAACGCAAGTCAAAATTCTTATCTCACACAATAGTGCCAGCCATACAACATCACGACCACTTCACCTGCACACGACATCACGAAAAACGTACAAATCAATATTTTGAAAAAATAAAGAGCAAAAAGGAGAACAAATGAACCAGCCAATTGTTTTCATGTTTTCTGGACAGGGTTCCCAATACTATCAAATGGGGAAAGAGCTGTTTGCACATAACGCCGCTTTTCGGCAGAAAATGCTTGACTTGGACGATTTTGCAGTCAGCCGTTTCGGTTACTCTGTCCTGAAAGAGGTTTATCATACAGGCAATCGTCTGTCTGATCCATTTGACCGCCTTCTTTTCAGCCATCCTGCCATTTTTATGGCTGAGTACGCACTTGCATATGCTTTGGAGCAAAGAGGCATACGTCCCGATTATGTGATCGGAGCAAGCCTCGGAGAGTATGCAGCAGCCGCTGTATCGGGTGTGCTGAGCGCCGAGGATGCTTTAGATTGCGTGCTGGAACAGGCCCGAATCATTACGGAAACTTGCCGTAACGGCAGCATGCTTGCGATACTGGGTGATCCGGCTTTATATCAAGATGATCCGCTGCTCGGCGAACATAGTGAATTGGCATCTGTAAACTATCATTCTCACTTTGTCATCTCGGGAGAGCGGGAACATATCAAAAAGATCAGGGACGATCTGAGAGAGAAGCAGATTCCTCATCAGCTATTGCCGGTATCTTACGGGTTTCACTCAGCGCTGGTTGATCAGGCTGAACAGCCGTACAAGCGTTTTTTAGCTCAGAAATCAATCCGGACTCCGTTTATACCGTACATCTCCAGTGCGACCGGAGAGGCTGAGACCGATATACAAGCGGACTTTTTCTGGGATATTGTAAGAAAGCCGATTCGATTCCGCGAAGCGCTTCAATTCGCAGACAACCGCCAAAAAGGATTGTATATCGATGCCGGGCCTTCCGGAACGTTGGCCGCATTTGCCAAACAGATTCTTCCCGCAGGATCGGCTGAACGCATCCGTGCCATTATGACGCCGTTTCATAAAGAACAAACCCATTTGCAGCAAATAGAAGACAGTATTTTATCACCGCCCGGAAGGAGACTGTAAGATGATCAGCTTTGTTTTTCCAGGCCAAGGCTCGCAAAAAATAGGGATGGGAGAGGACCTGTTCGGCCGCTATCCTGAATTAACCGCAAAGGCCGATCACATTCTCGGATATTCCATTCAGGAGCTGTGCCGGGACGGAGAACGTCTCAATCAGACTCAATTCACTCAGCCGGCGCTCTATGTCGTCAATGCCCTCAGTTTTTTGAAAAAAACAGAAGAAACCGGCTTGAAACCGGATTTTACCGCCGGACACAGTTTAGGCGAATATAACGCGTTATACGCCTCGGGCGCCTTTGATTTTGAAGAAGGCCTACAGCTGGTCAAAAAAAGGGGCGAACTGATGAGTCGCGCAAAAGGAGGCGGCATGGCAGCGGTGATCGGCCTGACTCATGAGCAGGTGACGGATGTTTTAAAAGAGTATCACTTGCATATGATTGATATCGCCAACATGAACACACCGCAGCAAATTGTCATTTCCGGATATAAAGAAGATATTGAAAAAGCCGCATCCGTTTTTGAAGCCGTAAACGGCGTAAAAATGGTTCACCGCTTAAATGTCAGCGGCGCCTTTCATTCCAGATATATGATGGAAGCGAAGGAGGAGTTTTCACGGTTTGTTGAATCTTTCCAGTTTAAACCGCTGTCCATCCCGGTCATTTCAAATGTGACGGCAAGACCATATGAGCAAACCGAGCTGAAAGAGACACTCACCGGACAAATAACGGGATCGGTGAACTGGACAGACAGTATCCGTTTCTTAATGGGAAGAAAGAACATGAGTTTTGAGGAAATCGGTCCCGGAAAAGTGCTGACAGGGCTGATTCAAAGAATTACGGCTGAAGCGGAGCCGATAACAGATGAAATCAAAGTCCCGGCTGAGGCTGGAAAAAGCTCAATTACGGCGGCGTCTTTAGGAAATGAAGAGTTTAAGCGCGATTATCAATTGAAATACGCCTACTTGGCCGGCGGCATGTACCGCGGAATTTCTTCGAAGGAAATGGTCGTCAAACTGGCCGAAAAAGGAATGATGGGCTTTTTCGGAACGGGCGGTTTGAACATCGCGCACGTTGAGGACGCCATTTTGTCAATTCAGCATGAGCTTCGTGACAGCGGTTCCTTCGGTATTAATGTTGTACATAACATGAAGCATACAGATTCAGAAGAAAAAATGATTGATCTTTTACTGAAGCATGGGGTTCAGAACTTGGAAGCATCAGCATTTTTAACGGTTACTCCCGCTTTAGTAAGGTTTCGCGCTAAGGGGTTAAAACGCGGTGCCGGCGGACAAATAATAGCGCGTCAGCGGATTATCGCCAAGCTGTCCCGTCCGGAAGTAGCGGAAGCATTTCTCAGCCCGGCGCCTGATCACATTCTGCAGAAACTTGCAGCCGAAAACAAAATTACCGCTGAAGAAGCAAGTCTGATGAGAGAAATACCCGTTGCGCATGACATCTGCGTAGAGGCTGATTCAGGCGGCCACACTGACGGCGGAGTTGCTTACAGTCTCATGCCGGCGATCATCCGTTTACGAGATGAGATGATGAAAAAATACCGATACGGCAAAACCGTCCGCATCGGAGCCGCAGGGGGAATCGGGACGCCTGAGGCTGCTATGGCCGCATTTATGCTCGGCGCTGATTTTATTGTGACCGGATCCATTAACCAATGCACCGTTGAAGCAGCGACGAGCGGCCTTGTAAAGGATCTCCTGCAGCAGATGAATGTACAGGACACGGCCTACGCGCCGGCCGGCGATATGTTTGAATCAGGCAGCAAGGTGCAGGTATTAAAGAAAGGGCTGTTCTTTCCGACCCGGGCCTCTAAGCTGCATGAACTGTATCAGCGTCACCGCTCAATTGAAGAAATTGATGAAAAGACACTCAGACAAATAGAAGAGAAGTATTTTAAGGCAAGTGTAAGCAGTATTTATGACAAAGTGAAGGCTCATTATTCGAATGAAGACATTTCAAAAGCCGAACGGAATCCGAAACAGAAAATGGCGCTCATATTCAAATGGTATTTCAGGCAAAGCTCTGCTTCGGCGATTAAAGGAGACCCGGATGCCAAGGTAGACTTCCAGATTCATTGCGGCCCGGCATTAGGCGCCTTTAATCAATGGGTGAAAGGTACGGAGCTGGAGTCCTGGAAAAACCGCCATGCCGATGGTATCGGCCTTCGTCTTATGGAAGAGACGGCCTCGCTTTTGAATCAGAAGTTAGGCTCATTTCTGCAAACGTGTTGACAAGACGAAATGATAGATTGAAAACATGGAATATTCATAAAAGATGAAACAGGGAGGAACTGACAATGAGTGAAGAAAGAATCTTTGAATTGCTGCAGAACACAATCTACGAGGTATTGCCTGATTTAGAAGGCGAACAGCTTTCACAGGAAGACCGGTTAGTTGATCTGGGGGCGGACTCAGTGGACCGCGCCGAAATTATCACGATGATGCTTGAAGAATTATCACTGCAGATCCCGCGTGTTGAGCTGACTGGAGTGTCAAACATCGGCGAATTGGCGGCAAAGCTTTATGAAAAGGTACAGGCTGTCTGATAAAACGGTGAAAAAATCGGAAACTCAAAATTCATATTGGAGGCGAAGTTCATGGCGGCTGCCGGAATAGAAGCGATAAATGTGTTTGGCGGGACGGCATACCTTGATGTCATGCAGCTGGCGGAGTACAGAAACTTAGACCCTGCCAGATTTGAGAATTTACTGATGAAAGAAAAAGCGGTGGCGCTTCCGTACGAAGACCCCGTCACATTCGGCGTTAACGCGGCAAAGCCGATTATCGACCGATTGACAGAGGCTGAAAAAGACAGAATCGAGCTGCTGATTACCTGCTCGGAGTCCGGCATTGACTTCGGAAAATCACTCAGTACATATATTCATGATTACTTAGGCCTCAACCGGAACTGCCGTTTATTTGAACTGAAGCAGGCCTGTTATTCAGGAACGGCGGGTTTGCAGATGGCGCTTAACTTTATTTTGTCGCAGACATCCCCCGGAGCGAAGGCGCTTGTCGTCGCGACGGATATTTCCCGGTTTTTAATTGCCGAAGGCGGCGATGCGTTAAGCGAGGATTGGTCTTACGCCGAACCGAGCGCCGGAGCGGGTGCCGTCGCCTTATTGATCGGTGAAAATCCAATTGTATTTCAGGCGGATGCGGGCGCCAACGGCTATTACGGCTATGAAGTGATGGATACATGCCGTCCGATCCCGGACAGTGAAGCCGGTGACGCCGACTTGTCATTGATGTCTTATCTCGATTGCTGTGAACAGACATTTCACGAGTACAAAAACCGTGTGCCGGGCGCTGACTATAAAGAGACGTTTCACTATCTTGCTTTCCATACACCGTTTGGCGGCATGGTCAAAGGAGCTCACCGGACGATGATGCGCAAGCTTGCAAAAGCGAAAAACGCTGAGATCGAACAGGATTTTCAAACCAGGGTAGAGCCGGGGCTCCGCTACTGCCAAAGAGTCGGAAACATTATGGGGGCAGCCTCTTTACTGGCTCTTGCAAGCACGATTGACCAAGGGGCATTCGACACTTCTAAGCGGATCGGCTGTTTTTCGTACGGCTCCGGGTGCTGTTCAGAATTTTACAGCGGCGTTGTGACGCCTGAAGGACAAACGCGGCAGCATTCTTTCAAAATAGAAGAGCACCTGAACAACAGGTACAGGCTGTCCATGGAAGAATATGAAGAACTGTTTAAAGGCAGCGGTTTGGTGAAGTTTGGAACCCGGAATGTCAAATTGGATGTGAATATGATTCCGAACATTTTAGACCATCATACCGGAAGCCCTCGTTTGTATTTGGAAGAAATCACGGAATTTCATCGGAAATACAGGTGGATCCCGTGACCTATGAAACGATAAACGTCCGTTTTCAGCAAAATGTCTGCTTCATCACCTTTGATCGGCCTGAAGCCAACAATACGATTAATGAGTGTTTAGTGGAGGAATGCCTGCACGTTCTTTCTGAATGTGAAGACTCCGTGACCTCCGTAGTGCTTGAAGGGCAGCCGGAGGTATTTTGTTTCGGGGCGGATTTTGATGAGATGTACCGGAAAATGAGGCAGGGAATGCAGCATGCGGAATCGCAGGAGCCGCTTTACCGTTTGTGGCTGGCATTAAAATCCGGGCCGTACATCACAATCGCCCGCGTCCGCGGAAAAGTAAATGCGGGAGGTGTCGGTTTTGCCGCCGCCTGCGATATCGTCATTGCAGAGGAGAGTGCTTCGTTCAGTTTATCTGAACTGTTATTCGGACTTTATCCAGCCTGCGTTCTGCCGTTTTTAATTCAAAGAATCGGATTTCAAAAGGCGCATTATATGACGATTATGACAAAGCCCGTGCCGGCGCGCCAGGCGCTTGAATGGGGACTTTGTGACGTATGCGTCCCGGACTCAGCAACAGAGCTGAGAAAGCATTTGCTGCGCCTTCGCCCGCTGTCGAAAAAAGCAGTCATCCGCTATAAAAAATACATGGATTCCTTAAACGACCTTGTTCATCGTTCGAAATCCATTGCTCTAGCCGAAAATCAAGCGATGTTTTCAGATCCGGATAACCAATCAGCCATTTTCCGTTATGCAGAAACGGGGCGGCTTCCTTGGGAAACGGAGAACAGTTAGGAGGATATCATGCCGAACGCCGCAGTTGAACTGCTCGAAATTGAACCGGATATTATCCAAGTGACAATGCAGGATAAAGCCCATAAAAACGCCTTCTCCAAAGAACTGACGGATGGATTGATGGAAGCATTCACCCGTATAAAAAAATCGTCAGTCTATAAAGCTGTGATTTTAACAGGATACGGCCATTACTTTGCTTCCGGAGGCACACAGGAAGGCCTGCTCAGGATTCAGCAGGGCATCACGAAGTTTACGGAAGACCGCATGTACTCTTTGGCGCTGGAATGTGATATCCCAGTCATTTCCGCCATGCAGGGCCACGGAATCGGAGGCGGGTTTGTCATGGGGCTTTTCAGTGATTTTGTCATTTTAAGCAAAGAAAGCGTGTATACCGCAAACTTTATGAAATACGGTTTCACCCCCGGAATGGGGGCTACCTTTATCGTTCCGGAGAAGCTTGGGGCAAGCCTCGGCCATGAAATGCTGTTAAACGGCGGCCACTACCGCGGCGGTGATCTGGAGAAAAGAGGGGTGCCTTTTCCGGTGCTTCCGCGGCAGGAAGTATTAGACTATGCGCAGGAATTGGCCCGTGAGCTTGCGGAAAAACCGAGAAACTCTTTAATTACATTGAAAAGGCACTTGGTGACGCCGTTTCGCGAGCAGCTTCCGGCTGTCATTGAGAAGGAGTTAATCATGCACGATGAGACGTTTCATGATGATGAAGTGAAAAAACGAATCACGACGATGTACGGAGTATAAGACATACATCTTACATACAGATGAAATGGAGGCAGCTCTATGAAAAGTGATATGAAGGCAAGCGGGTTACTCAAGCCATCTGTCAGCTATGGAAAACCATTGCGGCTTTCAGCGGATCAGCCGATGACGATTCCTGAAGTCCTGCACAAAACCGCCGCGGCAGCGGGAGATCAAAAGGGCATCACATATATACAGCCTGACGGCACCAAAGTGTATCAGACTTACAGCGGCCTGAAAAAGATCGCTCTTTCGATTGTGAAAGGGCTCCGCCAATCAGGAGTGAAGGCTCAGGATGAAGTCATATTACAGCTCAGTGACAATTCCCAGCTGATTCCTGCTTTTTGGGGCTGTGTTTTTTTAGGAGCGATCCCGGTTCCGCTTGCGGCCGCTCCGGCTTATACAGAAATGAACAGCGGGACGCAAAAACTGAAAGACGCCTGGACGCTTTTGAATCGGCCGTATGTTATCACAAGCCGTGACGTGCTGCCGGAGATGACTGAATGGGCGGAGGAGCAGGAGCTTTCCGGGTTTTGCGCTTTGGCGGCAGAAGATCTCAGTGAGCATGAAATGGATACGGACTGTCATCATCCCCGTCCGGAAGATTTGGCGATGCTGCTTTTGACCTCGGGAAGCACGGGCACGCCGAAAGCCGTGATGCTCAGCCATGAAAACATCGTCTGCATGGTCAAAGGAAATATTCAGATGCAGGGCTATACAAGTGAGGATGTCACGTTTAACTGGATGCCTTTTGACCATGTCGGCGGCATCGGAATGCTTCATCTGCGTGATGTTTATCTCGGATGTGAGGAAATCAACATACCGAGCGAATCCATTTTGATGGATCCTTTAAAATGGCTCGACCTGATTGATCATTACCGCGCTTCGGTCACCTGGGCCCCCAATTTTGCCTTTGGGCTGCTTGCCGATTTCGCAGAAGAGATTCAAACACGGAAATGGGACTTATCTTCCATGCGTTACATGCTGAACGGCGGGGAGGCCGCGGTTGCGAAAGTCGGACGCAGAATTATGGAGCTTTTAGAGCCGCACGGTCTGCCGGCTAATGCCATCCGTCCCGCATGGGGAATGTCCGAAACGTCTTCGGGCGTTATTTTCTCAGATGAGTTTACACTGAAAAACACGAGTGACGACGATCGTTTCGTCGAGATCGGTCTGCCGATCCCGGGGTTTAATATGAGAATTACGGATGACCGCAATCAAGTGGTGGAAGAAGGAGAAATCGGCCGATTCCAAGTGTCCGGTCTGACTGTAACGAGCGGATATTATGAGCGCCCAGACTTAAATGGTAGTGTCTTTACAGAAGACGGCTGGTTTGAAACGGGAGATCTCGGATTTCTGCGTGAAGGCCGCCTGACGATAACGGGGCGCACGAAAGATGCCATCATTATCAACGGTGTGAATTATTACAGCCACGCCATTGAATCAGCCGTTGAGGAATTGCCGGAAATTGAAACGTCATATACAGCGGCATGCGCCGTCCGGCCGAATCAAAGCACGACAGATGAGCTGGCGATTTTCTTTGTGACATCTGTTCCATTGGATGAGAACCGCATGACGAAGCTTCTTCATCACATTCACCAGCACGTGACACAGAGAATCGGCGTTACCCCTGATTATCTGCTTCCGGTCGCAAAAGAAGACATTCCTAAGACGGCAATCGGGAAAATCCAGCGTACTCAGCTGAAACATTCATTCGAACAAGGGCAATTTGATTCATTACATAATAACAGACAAGAAGGCGGCAATTCAGACACGGCTTCTGCAGAGAAAGAAATTGAACGGGATTTTATCCGTTTTCTGAAAGAGGAACTTTCCATCGCGGATGAGCTTGTTGATCCAAATACACCGTTTCAAAGTCTTGGCGTCAACTCCATCAAGATGATGAAACTCGCCAGATCAATTGAAAAAACGTATCACATCCGGCTGACGGCAAGAGAGCTGCACAAAAACCCGACGATTGGCGCTTTAGCGGCTTATACTGCTGAAAAAGCGGCAAACATGTCAGCGGAGCATCATTCCCAAAAAGCCGAACCGCCGGCAGAACGGGAGAAACGGCAAACGGCGCCGGCGCTTTCAGAAGTCCAAAAAGGGCTGTGGACATTGCAGAAAATGTCGCCTGAAACGACTGCATACCATGTCCCGCTCTGTTTCCGATTCACAACCGGAATCGACAAAGAGAAACTGAAACAGGCGTTTCAGCTCGTATTAAAGCAGCATCCGATGCTCAAAAGCGCCGTGAATGAAACAGACGGCGGGTTTTATTTCATAGAAGCGGCAGATCCTTTTGTATTCTCGGAAGAAGATATTTCTGACGTCAATGAATCACAAATATCCGCTCTGATACGGAAAAAAGTGAAAGAGCCGTTTGTCAAAGAAGGCGGGCCTTTGCTGCGCGTGCGGCTGCTTTCAAAATCCGCCGCGGAACATTATCTTTTGACGGTCATTCACCACATCGTGTTTGACGGTATTTCATCCATTACATTTATTCACAGTCTGCTGGATCATTATCAGGCGCTGGTGGAGGGAAAAGAAGAGTTTACGGCCGCCGTTCCCGGCATTCATCCCGATATCGCGGCTTGGGAAAAGCGGTATTTAGCGGGTGAAGAAAGCAAAGCTGCCCGCGCTTACTGGATGAAACAGCTCGGGGGAGATCTGCCTGACCTTCAGCTTCCGCCGATGCGCGCGGACAGCAGCGTTCCGGAGTTTACAGAAGATACGCTGACACGCCGTCTTCCCGAACGGCTGCTGAATAATCTAACGGCGTTTGCCGCATCCCGTTCGATTCATTTGTCTACCGTCATGCTGAGTTGCTATATGGTGCTTTTAAGCAAATATACGGATAAGGAAGATATTGTGACAGGCATGCCTGCCATGGTCAGACCTGAAGAACGCTTTGACGGAGTGGTCGGCCATTTCCTCAACATGCTTCCTATACGGAGCAGAGCCGGACGAAAAGAAACATTTGCTGACTTTGTTCAAAAGGTGCAGGATGCCGTTCTGGACGGACTGGATCACTCCTTTTATCCGTTTCCGAAAATGGTGCGTGATGTGCATGCGAAACCCCTGCAGAACGGTTCGCCTGTTTTCAGCAATGCCTTTTTCTATCAGAACTTTCTGCAGCATTCAAGCTATCAATCGATGCTGGATGAATACAAGGAATTCTCCTGTGAGTTTATAAAAGACATTCATCAGGAGGGGGAATATGATCTTGTATTTGAAATGTGGGAAGAAGCATCAGGCATGGATCTTACGATTAAATACAGCACCGAATTATTCGATGAAGCAGGGGCGGCCAGACTTTTCAGCCAATTTGTACAGGCCGCTGAAGCTTTGACGGCGAATCCGGATATGCCGCTTGAGAACGTTTCTCTCATGACAAAAAGAGAGGAGCACATGATTCTTAAGACTTGGAATGAGACAAGCCGTGAATATCCGGATGCCTGCTTCCATGAATTATTCGAACGTCAGGCGGCAGAAACGCCGGACGCTTGTGCGGTCGTGTATGAACAGCAAAAGCTGACGTACCGTGAGCTTGATGAAAAAAGCACGAAGCTGGCGCTCTATTTGCAGGCGCACGGTGCAGGCCCTGATGATCTCATCGGCATTTATACAGACCGATCATTGCATATGACTGTCGGCCTTCTCGGCATTTTAAAAGCCGGGGGAGCGTATGTGCCGCTTGATCCTTCTTATCCCGCTGACAGATTGGAATATATGATCGCCGACAGCATGATTTCAATGTGCCTGACGACAGCTGATTTAGAGCACTCCTTGAACTGGGGAGGCGTGCAGACAACTGCCATTGACCGCGATTGGTCTCGTATTGAAAGCACAGCCGCGGAAAGAACGTCGCTGAAGCGGTTAGTGACACCTGACGATCTGGCGTATGTCATTTACACGTCGGGCAGCACGGGCAAACCGAAAGGCGTGATGATTCCGCACCGGGCCCTGACCAATTTCTTAATCTCGATGGCATATGAACCGGGGCTTTCGTCTAAAGACAAACTGCTTGCCGTCACGACATATTGCTTTGATATCGCGGCACTGGAGCTGTACCTTCCTTTAATCAAAGGAGCGGAGTGCAACATCTGTAAGACAGAAGTCACAAAAGACGCACGGAAGCTGAAAGAGCTGATTCAAGAGTACAAACCGACGATCATGCAGGCGACGCCGTTTACGTGGAAAATGCTCTTTCATTCCGGATGGTCAAATGAAGAAAAAGTGAAAATCCTTTGCGGCGGAGAGGCGCTTAGCGAACAATTGAAGCAGCAGTTTCTCGATACGAAAAGTGAGGCTTGGAATATGTTCGGGCCGACAGAGACGACAATCTGGTCCGCGGTGCAGCGTATAACGGAAAATGAGAGCGCGCTTACGATCGGGCGCCCGATCGCCAATACCCGTGTGTATATTATGGATTCCGGTCTCAACCCTGTTTTAGAAGGGGTGCCGGGAGAACTTTGTATTGCGGGAGACGGATTGGCAAGAGGGTATTTCAACAAGCCTGAGCTGACAGATAAAGTTTTCGTCAGCCACCGGCTCGAACTGGGATCAAAGCTTTATAAAACAGGCGATATGGCGCGTTTTCTTCCCGGCGGCCGCATTGAATACATGGGACGGATGGACACCCAAGTCAAAATCCGCGGCTACCGGATTGAACCCGGAGATATTGAGAGCCGGCTGAATGCCTATCCGGCCGTACAGGAAAGCGTAGTGGTTGTGAACAATCACTCCGGAAATGAAAAGCTTTGCGCATTTTATATCCTGAAAAACGGAGAGCCGCTTCCGTCTGCAAAGGAATTGCGCAATCATTTGAAACAAGCGCTGCCGGCCTATATGACGCCAGCTTCGTTTATCCGTCTTGAAGAGCTGCCGCTCACACCGAACGGAAAAGTTGACCGCAAGCTTCTTGCTGCCCGTGATCTGACGGAAAAGCAGCCGGACACACAAACATTTTCATCATCTCATATCCAGCAGGCGGTGCTGGCGATTTGGCAGGATGTATTGAAAAGCAAAGATATAGAGCTTGATGACCGCTTTTTTGATGCGGGGGGAGATTCGCTTCTTGCCGTGACTGTCACTGACCGGATGACGCAGGAACTGGATTGTGAATTCAGTGTAACGGAGCTGTTTGAATACGCGACGGTAAAAGACATCAGCCGGTACATCACAGAACAAAAACCGAAAGAAGCCGTTTTGGCTCCTGTGCCGCAAAAGAAAGTGAATACAGAAGACCGGGAACACCCAGCGGGAGAAATTCCCGATTATTATGAGGACAGTGTCGCGGTTATCGGTATATCCTGTGAGTTTCCGGGAGCGAAAGATCATTATGAATTTTGGAATAACATCAAAGAAGGCAAAGAAAGCATCACCTTCTTTTCAAAAGAGGAGCTCCGCCGATCCGGTGTTTCTGAAGAACTGGCTGATCACCCCGGCTTCGTTCCGGCTAAATCAGTTTTAGAGGGGAAAGAAATGTTTGATCCCGGTTTCTTCGGCTTTTCACCGAAAGATGCGGAATATATGGACCCTCAGCTGAGAATGCTTTTGCTCCATTCATGGAAGGCAATCGAGGATGCGGGATATATCTCAAAAGAAATTCCGGAAACAAGCGTGTATATGTCTGCCAGCACGAACTCTTACCGCAGCCTGCTGCCGGAGGAGACGACAGCACAGCTGGAAACGCCGGATGGCTACGTGTCATGGGTGCTTGCCCAAAGCGGTACGATTCCGACGATGATTTCTCATAAACTCGGGTTAAAAGGGCCGAGCTATTTTGTCCATGCCAACTGCTCATCTTCGTTAATCGGCCTGCATTCGGCTTTTCAAAGCCTGCAGTCCGGCGAAGCCAAGTACGCTCTTGTCGGGGGTGCGACCCTTCATACGGAATCAAGTGCCGGCTATGTTCATCAGCCGGGGCTGAATTTTTCAAGCGACGGGCATATTAAAGCGTTTGACGCGGCTGCTGACGGAATGATCGGCGGTGAAGGAGCCGGCGCCGTGCTCTTGAAAAAAGCGTCGGATGCCGTTAAGGACGGCGACCATATTTATGCGCTGCTGCGCGGAATCGGCGTCAATAACGACGGAGCGGATAAGGTCGGATTTTATGCGCCGAGCGTCAAAGGACAGGCTGAGGTCATTCAGAAGGTCATTGATCAGACGGGCATCCATCCTGAAACGATCGCGTACGTCGAAGCTCACGGCACAGGAACAAAACTCGGCGACCCGATCGAACTGTCCGCACTTCAATCGGTGTACGGCCGATATACAGATAAAAAACAATACTGCGGCATCGGTTCAGTCAAAACAAATCTCGGGCATTTGGATACAGCGGCCGGAATGGCGGGCTGCATCAAGGTTGTCATGAGCTTATATCATCAGGAAATCGCGCCGAGCATCAATTACAAAGAGCCGAACCCGAATCTTCATTTAGAAGACTCTCCGTTTTACGTAGCGGGAGAAAAGAAAGAGTTAACCCGTGAGAACAGAGCGCACCGCATGGCTTTAAGCTCTTTCGGTCTTGGCGGAACAAACACTCACGCGATTTTTGAACAATATCCGGATGCATCCGAAGCAGCAGACGCTGCCGGTCCGTTCATCATTCCGTTGTCTGCCAGAAAAAAAGATCGTCTGAAGGAGTACGCAAAACAGCTGCTGGCTTTTCTGGAAAGAAAAACGGACGCCGGCCTCGCTGATCTTGCCTACACGTTCCAAGTCGGAAGGGAAGCGATGGAAGAGCGCGCGGCCTTTATCACAAGCGGCACTGCGGAGCTCAAGCGGCAGCTTGCCGATTTTATCAATGATAAGCCGGCTGTAACAGGCTGCTTCAGAGGAGAAAAACAGCAGGCGAAAGATATTGCCTGGCTTTCTGATGATGATGACAGTGCTGAACTCATTGAGAAATGGCTTGCGAAAGGAAAAGGAACGAAGCTCTGTGAAATGTGGAGTAAAGGTGTTGCCATCAATTGGCACAAGCTTTACAAAGACAAGCATCCGAAACGGATCAGCGTGCCGGTCTACCCATTTGCAAAGGAGCCGTACTGGCCGAAAAAAGCAGAAAAGAAAACATCTGCCGCACACACCGGAATCTCAGTTTTACACCCGCTCGTGCAGCAAAACACGTCAGATTTGGCCGTTCAGCGGTTCAGCTCACGGTTTACAGGCTCAGAATTTTTCCTGAAGGATCATGTGGTCAGGGGAAAAGCGGTGCTGCCGGGAGCGGCATATTTGGAAATGTCTTATGAAGCGGTAAAACGGGCGCTTGGCGGCTTATTAAAAGACCAAGACAGAATAACGCTCCATCATACCGTCTGGATGAAACCGATCGTCGTTCACGAACAAGAGCGCCAAGTCCATATTGCGCTGTTCCCTGAAGAGGACGGCATCATCTCATATGACATTTACAGCGTAAACGCTGACGATGAAGAAGTGCTGCACAGCCAAGGACGGGCTGAAATCATAAAGGCTGAACGAGAGCCTGAGGCCGACCTTTCTGCCATACAAAACAGATGCACAGCGGACATTCTTGATCCGGCGGCCTTTTATCGGGAAGGCCGGAGCAGGGGGATGTTCCACGGAAAAGCCTTCCAAGGCATTAAGTCTGCCTTTATCGGCGAGAAAGAAGTGCTTTCGGACATACAGCTTCCGGATTCTGTTTCTCATACGAACGGACAATTTACGCTTCATCCGAGCATCATTGATTCGGCTATTCAGACGGCGACGATCTGCATTATGCAGGAGTTTTCCGGACAAAAGCTGATTCTGCCGTTTGCGCTGGAATACCTTGAAGTCATCAAAGCATGCACACCGACTATGCGGGCGCATGCACGCTTCAGCGAAGGATATCAAACCGGTGATTCCGTGCAGAAAGCCGACATTGACCTGTTCGACGAAACAGGAGCGCTTTGCGTGAAGGTGAGAGGATTCTCTACGAGAGTGCTTGAAGGCGATGCAGAATCGGCTCAGCGGCCATCAGGCTCGGAAAAGGTCTTGTTTGCTCCGGTCTGGATAGAAACCGCCGCATCCGAGGAATCTTCTGTCCATGCTGATGAACATTTGATCATACTTTGTGAAGATGCCTGCCGTATAAAAGATGAAGCGGCATCCGGCCTGAAAGACGCCGAACTGCTGATTGCAGAAGGTGAGGGTGAAACAGCCGCTGAACGCTTCCAAAGCTTTGCGCAGACAATCGCTGAACACATCCGGCGGATCATCAGCGAAAAAAGGCAGGGCCGCATTCTGGTTCAGACCGTTATTTCAGCAGACGGCAGCCAGCAATTGTTTGCGGGGTTAACAGGTTTGTTAAAAACAGCCGAGCTGGAATACGGAAAACTTAACTGTCAGCTCATCGAGATGGGATCAATCGGCGAAATGCCGGCTGTCGCTCAAAAACTGAAAAACGACAGTCATCGGCCGCATGATAAACATATCCGTTATACAGGAGAAAAACGGCATGTGAAGGCTTGGGAAGAAATGCATCCTGCAGGTGGCGGCGCCGTCTGGAAGGACGAAGGCGTATATCTGATTACCGGAGGCGCAGGAAGCCTGGGGTTGATGTTCGCAAAAGAAATCGCAGGTCGCGTAAAACACCCGAAAATCATTCTGACCGGCCGCTCAAATCTGACAGAAGCCAAACAGCGTGAGCTTGCTATACTTCAGGACTCAGGCGCAAATGTCGTCTACAAAAAGCTGAATGCGGCAGACCGGCGGGAAAATGAAGCGCTGATAAAAGAGATTACGGCGGAATTCGGGGAGCTTAACGGAATTATTCACGCAGCGGGAGTGATTCAAGACCGTTTCCTGCTGCAAAAAACGAAGGAAGAGTTCAGGGAAGTGCTTGATCCGAAAGTGATCGGCACCGCTTATTTAGATGAAGCCAGCAAAGACTGCAATCTTGACTTTTTCGTATTGTTCTCCAGTGTTTCCGGCGTTCTCGGCAATGTCGGGCAGGCTGATTATGCCGCCGGCAACGCGTTTATGGATGCATACGCCGCTTACAGGCAATCCCTTACGGAGAATGGCTTGCGGCACGGAAAAACGATCGCCTTTAACTGGACGCTGTGGAAAGATGGCGGTATGCAGGCGGGAGACGAGACGGAAAGAATGATGAAAAAAGCTTTCGGCATGGTTCCGCTTCAAAAGGCGTCAGGCCTGGCCGCATTTTATGAAGGAATGGCTCAGGAAAAGCCGCAGCTTTTAGCAGCTGAAGGAGACGCAGCAAAATTAAAACAGTCGTTCCTGTCCGTTTCTGAAACTGAAAAGCCGCAGGTGGAGAAAATAGAGCCTGTATCCGCCGTTTCGGGAGACAAATGGCACGGTGCGCTTATCAGATTGGTCAGTTCAATTTTAAAAGTCGGCCAAGACGAGATTGATATTGATACGGAACTGAGTGAATACGGTTTTGATTCCGTATCCTTTACCGTCTTTACGAATCAATTAAATGAAGCGTATCAGCTGGAGCTGGCGCCGACGATCTTCTTCGAGCACGGGACGATCCGCAGTTTAGCAGAGTATTTGACGGATGAAACAGAAGCAGGTCTTCCTTTTCAGCCGGAAGAAAAACACGATGCAGAAGAATCTCTTCAAGCGCTTCACACCGCTTTGACAGCCATGGTAAGCGGCATTTTAAAAGTTGACCGTGAGGACATTGATACAGATACGGAACTGAGTGAATATGGTTTTGATTCCGTATCCTTTACCGTCTTTACGAATCAATTAAATGAAGCGTATCAGCTGGAGCTGGCGCCGACGATCTTCTTCGAGCACGGGACGATCAGCAATCTCGCCGGATATTTGGCAAAAGAGCATCCGGGCCGTTTCGGCGAAAAGAAGAAGGAGTCTCCGAAAAAAGAGCAGCCAAAAGCCCAAAAACCGAAAATGCATCGGAAAAAGCGCTTCGCAGCGGTAATGAACGCTAGGGCAGCGACACAAGAGCCGCGCCGCTTGGACCCTGTTGCCATTGTCGGAATCAGCGGCCGATTCCCGGGCGCGAAGGATATAGAGGAATTTTGGCGCAATCTGAAAGAAGGAAAAGATTCTATCACAACCATTCCGAAAGAACGCTGGGATTGGCAAGCGTTTGATGGCGACCCGAATCTTGAAAGGAACAAAACGAATATCAAGTGGGGCGGCTTTATCGACGGAATAGCTGAATTTGATCCGCTGTTCTTTGGGATTTCACCGCGGGAAGCCCAATATTTAGATCCGCAGCAGCGGCTGTTATTGACTTATGCATGGCGGGCGATAGAAGATGCGGGCTGTAAGCCGGAAAGTCTTTCCGGCACAAATACGGGCGTCTTTATCGGCACCGGAAATACCGGTTATAAAGATTTGTTCACAAGGGCAGGTCTTGCGCCGGAAGGACATGCGGCGACAGGCAGCATGATTCCTTCCATCGGTCCGAACCGTTTAAGCTATTTGTTAAATCTTCACGGGCCGAGCGAGCCGATTGAAACGGCATGTTCAAGCTCGCTTGTTGCGATTCACCGGGCGGTATCCGCTATAGAAAACGGAGAATGCGACATGGCGATTGCCGGGGGAATCAACACGATTCTGACGGAAGAAGCGCATATCAGCTACAGCAAAGCAGGCATGCTCAGCAAAGACGGAAAATGCAAAACCTTCTCCAAAGATGCCAACGGGTATGTCAGAGGAGAAGGCGCGGGAATTCTGATGCTGAAGAAACTGACAGATGCAGAACGTGACGGCAATCCGATTTACGGCGTGATCCGCGGTACGGCTGAAAACCACGGCGGCCGGGCGAATACGTTAACCTCGCCGAATCCGAAACTGCAGGCTGATTTATTGGTGAAAGCATATCGGAAAGCGGGAGTGGACCCGAGCACCGTCACGTATATTGAAGCGCACGGTACAGGAACGGAATTGGGCGACCCGATTGAAATAAACGGTTTGAAAGCGGCGTTTCACGAGCTGGCGAAAACAAATCAAGAGCCCGAAGTCTCCGATCACCGCTGCGGCATCGGTTCGGTCAAGAGCAATATCGGCCATTTAGAGCTTGCCGCGGGAGTATCAGGCGTCATGAAAGTGCTTTTGCAAATGAAGCACAAAACGCTGGTGAAAAGCCTGCATTGCGAAACGATCAATCCGTACATTCAGCTCGATGACAGTCCTTTCTACATTGTGCGGGAAACTCAGGAATGGACGGCAGCGAAAGATAGAAACGGAATTGCGATTCCGCGCCGGGCCGGGGTCAGCTCATTTGGCATCGGCGGGGTCAACGCTCATATCGTCATTGAAGAGTATGTCCCGAAAGCAGCCGCTCAGCCTGAGCACAGCCCGGAAAATCCGGCAATCATCCTTTTGTCCGCCAAATCAAAAGACAAACTGTTTGAACAGGCGCAGCAGCTGCAAAAAGCGATCCGTCAAACGCCGTATACAGATCAAGACTTGGCGGGCGTCGCTTATACGCTGCAAACCGGAAGGGACGAAATGGAAGAGCGCCTGGCCATTCTTGCAGCGACGATGGCGGAATTGGAAACAAAGCTGGAAGCATTTATGGAAAATGAGAAAAACATCGCCGGGCTGTATACCGGCCAGTCCAACCGCAATAAAGATACGTTTGCCTTGTTCACGGCAGATGAAGATATGGACATCGTCATTGATGCCTGGATCAGAAAAGGCAAATTCGCCAAGCTGGCAGAGGTATGGGTGAAAGGCGGCGTGTTGAATTGGAACCGGCTGTATGAAAAAGGTACGCCGCGTTTACTCAGTCTTCCGTCTTATCCGTTCGCAAAAGACACGTATTGGGTGCCTGAGAATCCTGACAAAAATAAGGTCCATACAGAGGAACGGATGAAACGTATTCTGACAAAACAATGGGAACCGAGCCCGCTCGAACTGCGTGAACCGTGCCCACGTTCCGTTGCGATTTTGACAGGCGGGGACACGATCAATCTCGCAGAAGAGATCGCAGCGCATATGCCGAATCACCGTATTATCACAACATCAGACCTTACCGGTGAATATGACTGGCAGGCGTTTGGCGGAGTCATCGACCTTCTCGGCGCAGCGAAAGAAGAAGCTTCTGGAGATATGACCGGTATCAAATGGCTTCAGCAATTGATTGAGTATGGGCATAAAGAAGGGATAACACTGCTTTGTGTCACGCAAGACCTTGAGTCAATGGGGAAAAAGGCCAATCAAATAACGGGAGCAAAACGGGCCGGGCTGTACAGAATGCTGGCATGCGAGTACAGTCATCTGTCTTCAAGGCATCTCGACCTTGAAGGAGCGCTTTCGGATGACAAACTGGCGAAGCAGATTGCCGATGAGTTTCATGCCCGTACTGATGACGCGGAAGTTTGCCGGAGGGACGGCTTGCGCTACCGCGCCGTATTGAGCGGATCAGAAAATATGAATACGCAAGGCGAGAGAATTGATTTTCCGGACCACCATGTGCTTCTGATCACCGGAGGGACGAGAGGGATCGGTCTTTTATGCGCACGCCATTTTGCCGAACATTACGGAGTGAAAAAACTGGTGCTTACAGGCCGTGAGACCCTTCCGCCGCGAAGTGAGTGGACAGGCGGACTGAATGGGGTGACGGCTTCTGTAAAAGCGAAAATTGAAGCTGTTCTCGACTTGGAATCCAAAGGTGTACAAGTGAAGGTATTGTCAGTCCCGTTAGCTGATGAAGCCGGGCTGAGACAGGAACTGAGTCAGATCAAACAGACGCTCGGACCTATCGGCGGCGTGATTCACTGCGCGGGTGTGACCGATAAAGAGACGCTCGCATTCATCAGAAAAACCCATGAAGACATACAGCGCGTGCTCGAGCCGAAAGTAGAGGGGCTTCAGGCGTTATACAGTGTGCTCAGCGAAGAGCCGCTGAAGTTTTTCGTCTTGTTCTCTTCTGTGTCAGCTGCGATACCGGCACTTTCGGCAGGACAGGCCGACTATGCCATGGCCAATGCGTATATGGACTATTTTGCAAACTCATACAAAGAGCAGCTGCCGATCGTAAGCATTCAGTGGCCGAACTGGAAAGAAACCGGAATGGGCGAAGTCACGAACAAAGCTTATAAAGAGAGCGGGCTATACAGCATCACGAATGCAGAAGGATTACAGCTCCTTGACGGCATACTTCTTGAATCAGCAAGAGGCCCGGTGCTGCCGGCCGTTCTGAATCCTAAGCTGTGGAAGCCGGAGCGATTCCTGCGGCGAAGCAGGCAGGATCAGCCAATGAGCCCGGCTATGGTAAAACCGGCGGAAAAAACCGCTGATACTGCCGCAGACAACGCTCAATTAACAAGGAAAACAGAAGAATGGCTGAAAGAATTATTTTCTGAAGAGCTGCGGATTGACCAGGATCAGCTTGAGACAGACGTATTATTCCAAGATTACGGAGTGGACTCCATTATCCTTGCTCAGCTTCTGCAGCGGATCAATCGGAATCTCTCGGCATCGCTTGACCCGTCCATTCTGTATGAATATCCGACGATTCAATCTTTCGCAAAATGGCTTCTTGAAGGATATACAGAAGTTTTGTCAGAACGGTTTGATTTGGCGGCGGAGCCTGTTATGAAGAAGCCGGCTGAGCCGGTAATTGTAACACAAGCCGTTAAGGTGCAAGAAGAGGCGGCCGAAAAACAGATTCACCGGGAAGATATCGCGGTCGTCGGCATGTCCTGCCGGTTTCCGGGGGCGGCTTCCTTAGAGGCGTACTGGTCGCTTTTGGCTGAAGGCCGTTCGGCTATCGGTCCTGTTCCGGCTGAGCGATGGGGGTTGAAGACGCCTTATTACGCGGGAATGCTTGATGGAATTGATCAATTTGATCCGGACTTCTTTTTACTGGCTGAAGAAGATGTAAAGGCAATGGACCCTCAAGCTTTGGCCGCTCTGGAAGAATGTCTTAACCTGTGGTATCACGCTGGCTATACGCCGGATGAGATAAAGGGAGAAGCAATAGGTGTGTACCTCGGCGGACGCAGCCGTCACAGACCGGGTGAAGAGAAACTGCTGGATGCGAAAAACCCGATCGTCGCGCTGGGCCAGAATTATTTGGCCGCAAATCTGTCTCAATATTTTGATATGCGCGGCCCGAGTGTTGTCCTCGATACGGCTTGTTCTTCTGCTTTAGTCGGAATGAATATGGCCGTGCAGGCTCTTGTAACAGGAGAAATAAAAGCGGCCGTCGTCGGCGGTGTGAGCCTGTTTGAATCAGAAGAAACCCATAAATTATTTGAACAGCGCGGCATATTAAGTAAAGCGCAGTCGTTCCATGTATTTGACGAACGCGCCGATGGAGTCGTGCTGGGCGAGGGAGTCGGAATGGTTCTTTTAAAAACCGTGTCTCAGGCCATTGAAGACGGAGATTCTATTTATGCCGTAGTGAAGGCGGCATCCGTCAATAATGACGGAAGAACGGCAGGCCCGGCTACGCCGAGCCTGGAAGCGCAAAAATCCGTCATGAAGACGGCTCTTGAAAAAAGCGGAAAACAGCCGGAAGACATTACTCATATTGAAGCGAACGGTTCAGGCACGGTCGTGACGGATCTGTTAGAACTGAAGGCCATTCAATCCGTCTACCGTTCAAAAGATGCCGGCCCGCTCGGAATCGGATCTGTGAAACCGAACATCGGGCACCCGCTTTGCGCGGAAGGAATTGCAAGTTTCATAAAGGTTGTTCTCATGCTGAAAGAAAAGAGCTTTATCCCGTTTTTATCAGGTGAGCATGAAAACACACATTTTGATAGAGAAAAGGCCAATATTCAGTTCAGCCGCACTCTGGCAGACTGGCCGTCACCAATACCGGCGGCAGGAATTAACTGCTTTGCCGACGGCGGAACAAACGCCCACGTTATTGTGGAAGCGTGGCAGGAAGACGAAGGGCGCCGAATCAAGCGCCACCCTTTAACACCGCCTGCATTAAATAAGCGGCTGATTTCGCCGGACAGCAAAGAAGAAACGAACGAAAAAGCTGGGGCAAACATCTGGGATACCTATGGAGTGGAGGTTTAACGTGAAGAACTTCAATAAGCAAATCACTTTATCGCTGAAAAATCCGTTTATTTTACATCATGACGTTTACGGACAAAAAGTCCTTCCGGGATTGGCTTATATTGATATGTTTTATCAGATTTTCAAAGAGCGCGGCTATTCATACGACGGGCTTCAGCTGCGCCATTTATCCATATATCAGCCGCTTATCGCGAAAGAAGACAGCGCCGTCAAGCTTACGGTTGAATGTACGAAGGTAAAAGAAGGGCGCTGGAAACTTACCGCAAAAGGGGCTGAGGTCAGCGGCGGACGAGTCCAGCCGGAAGCACGTATTTACGTCAAAGCGGAAATGCACGAGACGGCACCCGCAGTTTTCAGTGACACGCTTGATCTTGACTCTGTCAAACGCGAGGCGGAACGCACCATCGATTTAAATGAGCTGTATGCACAATGCAGAAGCCAGGAATTGGTTCACAGCGGATACATGAAAGCGGAAGGAGAAGTGTTTGAGGAGCGGGACGGCGTCACCTTTGATGTATCGCTCGGAAAAGACGCGATGGGACAGGCCGGAGGGTTTTTGTTCCATCCGACTCTTCTTGACGGAAGCGGCGTCGGCGCAAACCTATTGATCTCCTCGCTGTTAAATGGGGAAAAGAGGCTGTTTCTGCCTCTTTTCTATGAATCTTTTACAGCTTCCGAACCTTTGCAGGCCGGCTGCATCACGAGAATCAAACGTTCGTCGCTCAGGCAGGAAAAAGAGCTCATTTACATTACACTGGAGTTTTTTAACGCATCCGGCCGGAAAGTAGCCGAGCTGAAAGATTTCACAAGCAAGCTCGTGCGGGATGCCGAGCTGATCAATACAGACCGTAAGCCTGCTGAGAAGTCTCCTGAAAAAGCCGGTTTACCGGAAGTTGCGGCATCGCTTGAAGGCGGACACCCGCATGAGGAAGCAGAGCGGTATGTCATGAATCTGATGGCGGAAAAAATCGGCAAGCCGCTTGAACAGATTGATTCTCAAGTCGGCTACTATGAAATGGGGCTGACATCGTCCGGACTGCTTGACGTCGTCGAAACGATAAGCGAAAAAATCGGCGAAACCCTTTCTCCGACTTTGCTGTTTGAATATACGACGGCAGCAGAGCTGGCGGCTTTCCTGACAGAGCAGTACGGAAGCCATTTCAGCGCGTCTCCTGCAAAAATAGAGAAGCAGGTTGAGAAGCAAACAGAAAGAAGACGGAAAAGCAGTGTTCCGCAAGATGAAGATATCGCGATTATCGGCATGGCCGGCCGCTATCCGCAGGCCGAAAATATTCATGAATTCTGGGAAAACCTGAAAGAAGGAAAAAACTGTGTCACCGAAATTCCGGAGTCTCGCTGGGACTGGCGCCGGTTTGAAAATGTAAAGTCGCCTTCCGGAAAGAGCATTTCAAAATGGGGCGGATTTATTGATGATCCGGATTGCTTTGATCCCCAATTTTTCCGGATTACGCCGCGGGAAGCTGAAACAATGGACCCTCAGGAACGGCTGTTTTTACAAACATGCTGGGAAACGATTGAGGATGCCGGATATACGCCGAAGTCGCTCGCAGAGGCGCGCGGACGGAATAAGAGACAGCGCGTCGGCGTCTTCGCAGGGGTGATGCATAAGGATTATACGTTGGTCGGGGCTGAAGCTTCTTCTGAAGATCATGTATTCCCGCTTTCTCTTAATTATGCGCAAATCGCAAACAGAGTTTCATATTTTTGCAATTTTCACGGGCCGAGCATGGCGGTCGATACGGTCTGTTCATCCTCGCTGACTGCGGTTCACCTTGCTGCGGAAAGCATTCGGCGCGGGGAATGTGAATCGGCGGTTGCCGGAGGGGTCAACTTGTCGCTGCATCCGAATAAATATCTGACATACGGTTTATGGGACATGTTTTCAACAGACGGGGTTTGTCATACATTCGGGAAAGACGGAGACGGCTATGTACCGGCTGAAGGAATCGGTGCCGTTTTATTAAAACCGCTGCGAGAGGCGGTAAAAGACGGAGACCGGATTTATGCGGTGATAAAGGGCAGTGCCGTCAACCACGTGGGGACAGTGAGCGGAATTTCCGTGCCGAGTCCTGTCGCGCAGGCCGATTTGATTGAAGAATGCCTGGACAAAGCGGGCATCGATCCGCGCACGGTCAGTTATATTGAGGCGCACGGGACGGGAACTTCTCTCGGCGATCCGATTGAGGTTCAAGGCCTTGTCAAGGCGTTCCGCCAGTACACACAGGACAAACAGTTCTGTTCGATCGGATCAGTGAAGTCCAATATCGGCCATGCGGAATCGGCGGCGGGCATCAGCGGCTTAAGCAAAGTTGCCCTGCAGCTTCACCATAAAACTTTGGTGCCGTCTCTTCATTCCGAGGAGCTGAATCCGTATTTAGATTTTGAACAATCACCGTTTTACGTCCAGCATCATACCGAAGCATGGCAGCAGCCATCAGTGACGGAAAACGGAAACGAGACCGTATATCCCCGGCGTGCGGGCATCAGTTCTTTCGGGGCGACAGGTTCAAACGTGCATCTCATTCTGGAGGAATTTATCCCTGAAGAATCACAGAGAACAGCGTATGAACCGGCAGAAGAACAGACTTTCATTTTCCCGGTTTCCGCCCGGAATGAAGAACGGCTAAAAGAGTATGTTGCGAAGCTGTCTTCATTTATTTATCCCGGCCTGCCGCTTGAGGATGCGGCGTATACACTTCAGATCGGCCGTGAACAGATGGAGGAGCGGGTTGCGTTCACCGCTCAGAATATGACACAGCTCAAAGAGCGGCTGGAAGGCTTTCTGGCGGGTAAAACGGTCAGAGGATGCTGGCGGAACCGAGCCGATAAAAGCAATCAGGCAGAGCTTGCTCCGGACTTGATACATAAATGGCTTTCTTCCGGGAGTCTGGAGATGATTACCGAAAAGTGGGCCGGCGGAGGAACGATGGATTGGAATCTCTTGTACAGTGAAAACAAACCGAATCGGATCAGCCTGCCGACATATCCATTTGAAAAAATCCGGTATTGGGTGCCAAAGGCGGAGAAAAGAGAATCGCTGCCGCAAAACAGGGCAGGCATGCTGCATCCGCTCCTTCATGAAAATGTATCAAACATGTCAGGTGTCCGTTTCCGGTCCTCTTTTAGCGGCGGAGAATTTTTCCTGAAAGATCACGTCGTCAAAAACGAGCGGACGTTACCGGGCGCGGCTTATCTGGAAATGGTCCGGGCGGCCGTTGAACACGCGGCAGAAACGAAGGAAGAAGGAACAGTCCGTCTGAAACATGTCGTATGGATACGTCCGTTTACAGCGGCGGATGAATCCGCAGAACTGTATCTCCGTCTTTATGATGAAGAAAATGGGGAGATGGGCTTCACGGTTTACAGTGAATCGGCTTCCTCGGAACAAGAGCCCGTTCTCTATGCGCAAGGAAGCGCGGCGTTTGTCCGAGGGGGCGAACCGGCCAAAATCGAGATTGACAAATTAAGAGAGTCACGCCGTCTGATCACACCTGACGCTTGCTATCAGGCATATAAACAGATGGGGATTGAATACGGGGATGCTCACAAAGCGGTCACGGAAATCTATGCAAAAGACAGCAAAGTGCTCGCGAAGCTCTCACTCCCGTCATCTATTTCTCATACAAAAGATCAGTTTGTCCTCCATCCGAGCCTTTTGGATGCGGCCTTCCACGCGACAATCGGGTTAATGCTTGACAGAGACGGGACTGACATAAGGCCGATGCTGCCGTTTGCTCTCGAACAGATTGATGTGTTGAAAAGCTGTAAAAGCGATATGTGGGTTTCCATTGCGTACAGCGGCGAAAGCAAGCCTGAAGATGCCGTGCAGAAGCTGGATATTGATGTATGTGACGAACAAGGCAATGTATGTGTGAAAATGACTGGTTATTCCGCACGGGAAATTGAAACGGATAAAACAGATACACTATTTTTTGAACACGTATGGGAAGAGAAGACCGCTGTACATGAAAAAGCACCGACTCATTTCAAAGCCCGTCACGTGATGATATCAGACCGGTTTACGGATCAAATGAACAGCATACAGACAGACTTCAGCTGTCATGTGCTCCGTGATCAGCATAAGAGTGAAGACGAACGGTTTGAAGCTTGTGCGCTTCAGGCGTTCGAAGAAGTGAAGAAAATCCTCGCTTCAAATTCCGGCGGGTGCGAGCTCATTCAGATTGTCGTGCCTCAAGAAGCGGATACGCAGCTCCTTTGCGGCTTAACGGGGCTTTTGAAAACAGCGGCGCTTGAAAACCCGAACCTGACCGGCCAGCTGATTGAATTGGAGCCGGACGTCAAGGCAGACACGCTGTCCCGATATGTAAAAGAATGCAGCGCTCATCCTGATGACAAACATATTCGCTATGAAAACGGCAAGCGCTATACGGCACAATGGCAGGAAACAGGGCTTGAACAGTTCGGCGTCGAAAAGCCGTGGAAGGATAAAGGTGTTTATCTGATCACAGGCGGCGCGGGCGGACTCGGATTTTTATTCGCCAAAGAAATCGCCCGGCATGCAAAAGACGCCGTGCTTATTTTAACGGGACGTTCTCTGTTGGATAACCGTAAAAAAGACCAGCTTCAAGAACTGTCCGATCTCGGCGCGGAAGCCGTGTACAAACAAACGGACATGACGGAAAAACAAGAAGTTCAATCGCTCACAGCGGACATCTGCCGGCAGTACGGCGGATTAAACGGTATCATACACAGCGCGGGAATGATAAAAGACAATTATATTCTGAAAAAGCCCAAAGATGAAATCCGTGATGTACTGGCGCCGAAAGTCTCCGGACTGGTTCATCTTGATGAAGCGGCAAAGGACATTGAGCTTGATTTTCTGATTCTTTTCTCTTCCGGAGCCGGAAGCGCCGGAAGCGCGGGCCAGGCTGATTATGCGATGGCCAATGCGTTTATGAACGCCTTCAGTGAAAAAAGAAACCGTAAAAAAGCCCGAAATGAACGCTATGGACACACCCTTTCAATCTGCTGGCCGCTTTGGAAAAACGGCGGCATGACGGTTGACGCTGAAACGGAAGCGATGCTGACAAAAGAAAGCGGCATGGTCCCTATGAAAACAGAAAACGGCATCCATGCTTTGTACCGCGGGTGGGCGGCAAACACATCCCAAATCATGGTGACGGAAGGCTACGCCGCAAAAATCCGGGCGTTTCTGAAAAAATCAGCGGATGATCAGCCGGATAAGGGCAGCGAAACGGAAGAACCGGCAGGTCTTACGGCAGGCGGAGAGAACATGCTTTCAGAAAAAACGGAGCATTTCTTGAAACATGTGCTTTCGGAAGTAACCAAACTTCCTGTCGGCAAAATTGACGCCAAGGCGCCTATGGAAGATTACGGAATTGATTCGATTATGATTATGCATTTGACGGGCCGGCTGGAAAAGAGCTTCGGTTCATTGTCAAAAACATTGTTTTTCGAATATCAGAATATCGAATCGCTGGCGCAGTATTTTATGAAAGCACACCGGGACACGCTGCTGGAAGTGACCGGGCTGAAAACAGAAGAAACCCCTGCAGCCAAACCGGCGCTGTCTGAGAAAGCCGAAATAAAGCCCGTTTCCAAACGGAATGAAGGCAAAAAAGGCTTTACGCAAGTCCGCACAGAAACGCGGAAAAATCCAGTGACGGAGCGTGAAGATATCGCGATTATCGGTATATCAGGACGATATCCGCAAGCCGAAAATCTTCAGGAATTTTGGAAGAACTTGAGTGAAGGCACTGACTGCATAACCGAAATTCCAAACGATCGCTGGGATCACAGTCTTTATTACGACGCTGATAAAGATAAAGAAGGCAAGACGTACGGAAAATGGGGAGGATTTTTGAAAGACGTGGACAAATTTGATCCGCAATTCTTCTCTATTTCGCCTCGGGATGCAAAATTGATGGACCCGCAGGAGCGGTTATTCCTGCAATGTGTCTACGAAACGATGGAAGATGCCGGTTACACGCGCAAAAAGCTCACGGAAAAATCGGGTGATTTGCTTGGCGCCAATGTCGGTGTTTACGTAGGCGTCATGTATGAGGAATATCAGCTTTACGGAGCCGAAGAACAGGCGCGCGGAAAATCGCTTGCGCTGACCGGAAATCCGTCATCAATTGCGAACAGGGCTTCCTATGTATTCGGTTTTAACGGTCCGAGCATGGCGCTGGATACGATGTGCTCTTCTTCTTTAACAGCCATTCATCTGGCATGCCAAAGCTTGCGGAACGGCGAATGCGAGACAGCATTTGCCGGGGGCGTCAATGTATCCGTTCATCCGAATAAATATTTGATGCTCGGCCAGAACAGATTTTTATCAAGCAAAGGCAGATGTGAAAGTTTCGGTGAAGGCGGGGACGGTTATGTGCCCGGTGAAGGAGTGGGAGCCGTGCTCCTTAAGCCGCTTTCTAAAGCGAAAGCGGACGGTGATCATATTTACGGCCTGATCAAAGGAACGGCAGTAAACCATGATGGAAAAACAAACGGGTATTCCGTACCGAATCCGAACGCCCAAGCCGCGGTGATCAAACAGGCGTTAAAAGACGCGGGAACCGATCCGAGGGCGGTCAGCTACATTGAAGCCCACGGCACCGGGACTTCACTCGGTGATCCGATTGAAATCACGGGTCTGACAAAAGCCTTTTCAGAACAAACACAAGATAAACAGTTTTGTGCCATCGGCTCAGCAAAATCCAATATCGGTCACTGTGAAAGCGCGGCGGGCATCGCGGGTCTGACGAAGGTGCTCCTGCAAATGAAACATAAGAAGCTCGCACCGTCACTGCATTCCCGGACGCTTAACCCGAATATTGATTTTCTCTCTACGCCGTTCAAAGTGCAGCAGACGCTTGAAGAGTGGAAAAGACCAGTCATAAATGATAAGGAATTGCCGAGAACCGCGGGGCTTTCCTCATTTGGAGCCGGCGGTGTCAACGCTCATATCGTCATCGAAGAATATACCGCTGGTGAGGATAAGGAGACGGCTTTCGCCGCGCCTCATCCGTCGATGATCGTCCTTTCCGCGAAAAATGAGCAACGGCTTCAAAAATGGGCGGAACGTCTTCTTGATGCGCTGCGGAGCGGGCGTTACCGGGAAGCGGATCTGAGCCGGATCGCATATACGCTTCAAATCGGACGTGAACCGATGGAAGAGCGTCTCGGAATGATTGTCAGCAATTTGCGCGAGCTTGAAGAAAAGCTTGACGAATTTACGGGCGGCAAGGAGTCAATTGACCGGCTCTACCGCGGACAAGTCAAACAGAATAAAGACACGATGGCGCTGTTTGCGGCTGATGAGGACATGGAAAAAACCATTGAGGCATGGCTTGAAAAAGGCAAAGCCGCAAAGGTATTAGAGCTTTGGGTGAAGGGCCTTCCGCTGAATTGGGATAAGCTGTATCAAATGGGCAGACCGCAAAAAATCAGTCTCCCGGCCTACCCGTTTGCAAAAGACCGTTATTGGATCGACACATCAGCTGATACAGCTGTCAAAAGACCGGCCGAAACACAGTCTGCGCCGATCGCACCGGCGACCGTCCCGGAACCGGTCATTGAAGTAACAACTCTTCGCGAGGAGACTGCCAAAGAAAAACCGTCAAACATTTCATTGCAGCCTTTGAGCGGCGCGAAACCGAAAAGAACCGTACAGTCTGCTTCCCGTCCGGCGGTTTCCGCTGAAAAAGTAAGTGCCGAATTAACGGAAAGGTTGGCGGACGTTTTATATATGGATGCCGACGATATCGACGCAGATGACACATTTATTGATATCGGCATGGATTCAATCACCGGTCTTGAATGGATAAAGGCCGTTAATAAAGCGTACGGCACGTCCCTTACGGTGACGAAAGTATATGATTATCCGACAATCCGCCAGTTTGCGGCCTTCTTGCAAAAAGAGCTCGGGACAGAACCGATCCTTGAGAAAGCAGCCGAACCGCAGAAAACAGAGGCCGTAAAAAAACCGTCAAACATACAGCTGCAGCCTTTAAACGCTCATAAGCAGCATGTGATACAAGCAGAAGCGGATATTCTGGAGGCGATGTCTGAAACAGCAGCTTCCGCCGAACCGGAAGAACCGATTGAAGCGGTGCATGACGAGTTATCAAAAGCACTGGCTGATGTATTGTACATGGAGCGGCATGAAGTGGATATTGATGAGGCCTTTATTGACCTCGGCATGGATTCAATCACCGGTCTTGAATGGATAAAGGCCGTCAATAAACGGTACGGCACGGACTGTAATGTAACGAAAGTGTATGATTATCCGACAATCCGTCAATTTGCCGATTTTCTGCGCACGCAGCCGTCCGTCCGCGGCAGAAAAAAACAGGCGGTTCCCGTACGTCCAAAGCCGCTTACGCAGCAAGCCGCCCCGCAGGAGAAAACACCTGCCGGACCGGAGAGATTAACGGTTCAAAAGGAACCTGAACCGGTGCAGGCCAAACGGGAGCCTAAAGACGAGATAGCAGACGCGATAGCCATCGTCGGCATGTCGGGCAAGTACCCGGATGCGCCGGACCTAAAGACATATTGGGACAACTTAGCCCGTTCGAAAAACGCCATTCGCGACATCCCGCTTTCCCGCTGGGATGTAAACAAATACTATGATCCGGCCTTAAACAAGAAGGGCAAAGTATACTGCAGATCAATCGGTATGCTTGACGGCATTGAAGAGTTTGATCCGCTGTTCTTTAATATATCTCCGTCTGAAGCGGAACTTATGGACCCGCAGCACCGGATATTTTTACAGGAAGGTTTTAAAGCCTTTGAAGATGCGGGTTACAGCTCAAAAGAATTAAACGGAAAAAATTGCGGCGTTTATTTGGGGATTATGAACAATGAATACGGCATGATGTTAAACAAACATCAGACAGGAGGAAGCGCGACGGGCAACAGTTTCAGCATCGCGGCGGCCCGCCTGCCTTATTATCTCAATTTGAAAGGGCCGGCCATTCCGATTGATACGGCATGCTCTTCATCTCTTGTCGGGACTCATTTGGCGCGTCAGGCGCTGTTGAATCATGAAATTGACATGGCCCTTGTCGGCGGCGTCACCTTGTATTTAACGCCTGAATCATACATCAGCATGTGTGAAGCAGGAATGCTGTCTCCTGACGGCCAATGTAAAGCATTTGATAACAGCGCGAACGGATTTGTGCCTGGCGAAGGCGCGGGGGCGCTCGTTTTGAAGAGGCTGAAAGATGCGGAAGCCGATCAAGACCATATTTACGGAGTCATTATCGGATCAGGAATTAACCAGGACGGAAAAACCAACGGCATTACCGCACCAAGCGCGAAAAGCCAAATGGAATTAGAGCGTCAAGTGTATGAAGCGCACAACATCCACCCTGAGAGCATCACCTATGCGGAAATGCACGGCACCGGCACAAAGCAGGGGGACCCGATTGAATTAGAAGCCTTATCTTCTGTATTCAAGGAAAAAACGGACCGCAAACAATTTTGCGCCATCGGTTCGGTTAAATCGAATATCGGGCATACGTCGGCGGCGGCAGGTGTAGCAAGCGTCCAGAAGGTTTTGCTGTCGATGAAACATCAGCAGCTTGTGCCGACCCTTCATTTCAGCACGCCGAATGAACATTTTGATTTCGATGACTCGCCTTTATTTGTCAATACCGAACTTAAACCTTGGGAAACAGGCGGAGCACCGCGGCGGGCCTGTGTCAGCTCATTCGGCTACAGCGGTACAAACGCTCATCTCGTTATCGAAGAGTATCAGCCGAAAGACCGAGGAAGCCGTAAGTCTGATGAGACAAACATTTTTGTGCTGTCGGCGAAAAAAGCGCCGCAGGTAAAAACCTATGCCGAGTCTGTGATCGAATTTGCAAAAGCCAATCAGAATATCAATCTTTCGGATATGGCATATACGCTTCAGACCGGGCGTGATGCGATGGATTACCGTCTTGCGGTTACAGCCGGTTCGAGAGAAGAACTGATCAGCCGTTTAACCGATTTTGTAAACGGAAATACGGGTGAAGGGATATATGAAGCCCACATCAAAACGGCAAAAAAAGAAATCAAAGCATTTGAAACGGACGATGATCTGAAGCAGCTTGTCAGGTCGTGGTTCGATAAGAAAAAATACGTCAAAATAGCGGAATTGTGGGCCAAAGGGCTTCAGATGGACTGGGACAGACTCTATCAAGGCGAAAAACCCCGCAGAATCAGTCTGCCGGCTTACCCGTTTGCGAAGGAGCCTTACTGGCTGCCTGAACCGAAAGCCGTACCGCAGGAAACAGAAGACCGGCGCGAGGCTGTGCTTTTAGAAAAGCAATGGGTTCCGAGTGAGATCGATTCGGCCGGTGAGAAAAGCGGCAGGACGGTCATGATTCTGGCTGATGCAAGGACAGCGGGGCTTGCCGAAGAGACTGCAAAGCATTTCGCTGACTCGTTCATTTTCCCGGTCGATTCCGCTGACACTGCAGCTAGCGATTGGAATCACATAGATGGCGCAATCGATCTGACGGGATGCGGAGACGAAGACCTTTCACTGGAAGGGATCAGCCGGCTCCAGACTCTGATTGATACAAGCCGCCGGCAAGCGCGGCCGCTGACGCTGCTATATGTAACAAAAGGCTTGGAGCCATTTCAGCAGAAAACGATTCATCTTGCAGGAGCGGCAAAAAGCGGCCTGTACAGAATGCTTCAAAATGAGTATCAAAACGTGACGTCCAGACACATGGATGCCGATACAGATACGGATCAGCAGACGCTTGCCAAACAGATTGCAGATGAATTTTCGGCGGACAGCACAGAACCGGAAGTCTGCCGCCGAAACGGACAGAGATACCGTGCTTTGTTCAGCGAGATTCCAAGCGGGAAGCGAGCAGAACATAAGCCCGCACCGTTTCCTGAAGACCATGTGCTTTTCATTACCGGAGGCACGAGGGGACTGGGTCTCTTATGCGCCCGCCATTTCACAGAAAAACACGGCGTGAAAAAAGTAGTGCTGACAGGCAGGGAGCCGATTCCTCCCCGTCATGAACGGTCAGCCGTTAATACGAGGCTGAAAGAGAAGATACGGGCGATTGAAGAGCTTGAAGCAAAAGGAGTGCAAGTGGCGGTGATCAGTCTGAAATTGTCTGATCATGATGCGGCGGCAGCGGAAATTGAAACGATCCGGCGCACGATGGGACCGATCGGCGGCGTCATTCACTGTGCGGGATCGGTTAATTCAGTAAATCCGGCGTTTATCAGAAAGACTGCCGACGATATACAAGAAGTGCTGGAACCGAAAGTCGCCGGGCTTCAAACATTAAGCAGCCTTTTCACAAATGATCCTTTGCAATTTTTTGTCTTATTTTCTTCAGTATCTGCAGTCGTTCCGGCGCTCGCGGCGGGACAGTCGGATTATGCGATGGCAAATGCGTACATGGATTATTTCGCGGCGGCTCATCAGCATCAATATCCGTTAGTCAGCATTCAATGGCCGAACTGGAAGGAAACCGGATTGGGTGAAGTCCGCACAGAAAACCTGAAGCAGACCGGGCTGCTGGGACTGTCCAACGCGGAAGGACTTGATTTGCTGGACCGCATTTTATCTGAAAACATCCGCCCGTCCGTTCTGCCGGCTATCGTGGATCGGAGCGAATGGCATCCCGACAGGCTGCTCTGTCAAGAGAAAAAACAAAAAGAGACTGAAGCCGTAATAAACGGCAAAGACGCGGACAAACATTCAGACAGAGAACTGCTTCTTGATACGAAGGCGTGGCTTGTGAAACTGTTTTCCGATGAGCTGAAAATCGCTCCGGAAGAACTGGAAACAGACGAACCGTTTCAGGATTACGGGGTTGATTCGATCATTTTAGCACAGCTTTTACAGCAAATGAATCATGCGCTCAAAGAGGACTTAGATCCGTCTGTTTTATATGAACATCCGACGATTGACGCGTTTGCCGAATGGCTTGTATCCAATGGTCAGCCGCTGCTTGCAGAAAGGGAGGAACCTGATACAGAAATGTTGGTTCCGGCTGCCGTACAAACGGTTCACACTGAACAAAAGCGTGATGCCGTAACTGAAGACATTGCCGTCGTCGGAATGAGCTGCCGTTTTCCGGGAGCGGAATCGTTAGAACAATATTGGGATTTGCTGAGAAGCGGCAGGTCCGCAATCGGCTCCGTCCCGGCGGAACGTTTCGGATATGCAAATCAATATGTTGCGGGATTGATTGACAATATGGATCACTTTGATTCCGAATTCTTTTTCATTCCGGAAAACGACGCGAAAGCGATGGACCCCCAGGCGTTGGCGGTGCTGGAAGAGAGCTTGAAACTTTGGTGCCATGCCGGCTATACCCGTGAAGAAATCAAGGGCATAGAAGCCGGTGTTTATATCGGAGGCCGCAGCCAGCATCAGCCCGATCCTGAAAGTCTTGCGAATACCCGCAACCCGATTGTTGCGGGCGGGCAGAATTATTTAGCGGCAAACGTTTCGCAATTTTTTGATCTGCGCGGGCCGAGCATCGTGCTTGATACGGCTTGTTCATCGGCTTTGACAGGAATGAACATGGCCGTTCAGGCACTGAGAAGCGGCGATATCAAAGCGGCGGTAGTTGGCGGCGTCAGCCTGCTGAACACGGATGCGGCGCACCGGATGTTCCAAGAGCGCGGGCTGTTAAACGAAAAACCGGCATTTCACGTATTTGACAAGCGTTCAGGCGGAGTTGTCCTCGGTGAAGGCGTCGGCATGGTTCTGTTAAAAACAGTAAGCCAGGCGCAAAAAGACGGCGACACGATACACGCGGTCATTAAGGCTGCCGCCATGAACAATGACGGCAGAACGGCAGGCCCGTCAGCCCCGAATATGCAGGCGCAAAAAGACGTTATGCAAAGCGCGCTTTTCAAAAGCGGCAAAAAGCCGGAAGACATCAGTTATATCGAAGCAAACGGATCGGGTTCCGCGGTGACTGATTTGCTTGAGCTGAAGGCGATTCAATCTGTATACCGCTCAGGTCCGCATGTTCCGCTCGGCATCGGGTCAATCAAGCCGAACATCGGGCATCCGCTTTGCGCAGAAGGCATCGCAAGCTTCATTAAAGTCGTATTAATGCTGAAGCATAAACAAACGGTTCCGTTTCTCTCAGGAGACGAACCGATGCCGCATTTTGATATAACAAAGACAGATTTTCACTTTCATAAAACAGCCGGCGAATGGGATGCAGCCAGACCGTCAGCAGCCATCAACTGCTTTGCCGACGGCGGAACGAACGCCCACGTCATTCTGGAAGCTTGGGAAGAAAAAGATACCCGAATGAAAAGAAAGCCGCTGCCGGTACCGTCATTAAGACGTAAGGCTCTGGTAAAAGAACCTGACGTACGAGCGGAGAAACAAGAGCTTCCTGCGAAAAAAATGTTTTGGAAAGCATTTAAATAAGAGAGGAGTGGGAAGGAATGATATCGGAAAAAATCAATATCTCACTGGATCATCCCATCATGAAGGGCCATATGGTCTTTGGTGAAGCGGTATTGCCCGGTCTTGCTTATATCGATTTGATTTATCAGGTTTTTCAGGAACACGGTTATGTATACAATGAGCTTGAATTGAAGCACGTTACGATTTATCAGCCTTTAACCGTCAGTGAAACGGCTGCAATCATTCTGACCATTCAATGTTCTGATAGCGGAGATGGAAAGTGGCTCATCTCCCTTTCAGGGCAGAAACAGCAAGGTGACGAGCTGTCAGACAATATACAATATGCGACGGCTGAAATGGTGAAAAGAGACGCTGTCACATTTGACGAAACCATTGATTTCGGCGATGTGAAGCAGTCAGCCAGGTCTCTGAATCTTGATGACATGTATAACCGCTGTCTGGATCATGACTTGGTTCATTCCGGGATGATGAAATCGAATGGACGATTGTACGAAACAGAAGGCGGCATGCTGGCTGAGCTTTCTTGCGAAGAAGGAAAAGATTTCTTTTTATTCCATCCGGCCCTTTTGGATGCGAGCGGGATCGGGGGGAGCGGTTTGCTTTCAGAAACAAACCGGCTTCACCTGCCTTTATATTATGAATCGTTCACGGCCGCTGACAGGCTTCAATCAGAATGCACGGCGCGTATCGCCGCTTCCGGCGTCCGTCAGGAAAAAGAACTCACAACGATGACGATCGAGTACTTCAGCCGATCCGGACAAAAGGTGGCGGAGCTTAAAAACATTACGGGAAAAGCGGTTCGGCTCGAAGAAGACGCGAATACAGCCGAACAGAATCAACAGGCTGCAACTGAGCCGGAAAGCGCAGATGAAAAAGACATCATTCTGTTTTTAAAGAAGCTTTTGGCTGATAAGCTTGGGCAGCCTTGGGAGACGCTGGACGTTCTTGCAGGCTACTACGAGCTTGGGCTGGATTCATCTTCTTTGCTTGAGATTGTACAGGATATCAGTAAAAAGACGGGTGCGGACCTCGCGCCCACTCTTCTCTTTGAATATACAAATATAAAAGAACTCGCAGTCTTTCTGAAAAAGACTGGTTCATTTGAATGTGCGGAGGAACGTGCAGCCGAACCATCACGGTCTGAAGCTGAGGCGCCGGACGCGCCAGAACTTCATAAAAACACCGGAGACATCGCGATTATCGGAATGGCCGGCCGCTATCCGAAAGCGAAAAGTGTGGCGGAGTTTTGGGAAAACCTTAAGGCAGGCACGGATTGCATCACTGAAGTTCCGAAGTCCCGATGGGATTGGAAAACATATCAAAACGTAACGTCCCCGTCTGGAAAAACAGTATCAAAATGGGGCGGTTTCATTGACGATGCCGACTGTTTCGATCCGCAGTTTTTCAGAATCTCACCGCGTGAGGCGGAAACGATGGATCCGCAGGAGCGCCTGTTTTTAGAAACATGCTGGGAAACGATTGAAGATGCGGGGTATACGCCTGAAACGCTGGGAAATAAAGGGGAGAAACAGCATCCGATCGGCGTATTTGCAGGGGTGATGCATAAAGATTATTCCTTAATCGGCGCAGAACAATTATCTGAAGCTGATCCTTTTCCGGTTTCACTGAATTATGCGCAGATCGCCAACAGAGTGTCCTATTATTGTGACTTCCACGGGCCGAGCATCGCGGTGGATACCGTTTGTTCCTCATCATTGACCGCCGTCCATCTGGCCATTGAAAGCATCCGCCGCGGCGAATGTGAAGCCGCGCTTGCGGGAGGGGTGAACTTGTCGCTGCACCCGGCGAAATATCTCAGCTACGGAAGCGTGGGCATGCACTCAAGTGACGGCCGCTGCCGTACATTCGGCGAGGGCGGGGACGGCTACGTTTCCGGAGAAGGAGTCGGTGCGGTCTTGCTCAAGCCGCTGGAAAAAGCCGAACAAGACGGCGACCGCATTTACGCGGTCATTAAAGGAAGCGCCGTTAACCACGTCGGGAAAGTAAGCGGAATTACCGTCCCGAGTCCTGCTGCACAGGCAGAAGTCATTAAGGCCTGTCTGAAAAAAGCGGGTATCAGCCCGCGGACCGTCAGTTATGTGGAAGCCCATGGCACGGGTACTTCGTTAGGAGACCCGATTGAAATTGAAGGTCTGTCAAAAGCGTTCAGCCAAGGGACGCAGGATCAGCAATTTTGTTCCATCGGTTCGGTCAAATCAAATATCGGTCACGCAGAATCAGCGGCGGGAATCAGCGGGTTAACAAAAGCGGCGCTGCAGCTTCATCACAAAACGCTTGTCAAATCACTGCATTCTGCGGAATTAAATCCTTACCTGAAATTTGAGGGATCTCCTTTTTACGTACAGCAGCAGACTGCTCCGTGGATGCAGCCGGCAGCCGAAGAAAACGGAAAAGTCACACATTATCCGCGCCGGGCCGGACTCAGTTCCTTCGGTGCATCAGGTTCGAACGCCCACATCATTTTAGAAGAATACATTCAGCCTGAACAAAAAGCGCCTGCACCTGAGAACGATGCAGCAAAACTCATCCCGCTGTCAGCAAGAAATAAAGACAGGCTTCTGGCCTATGCGGAAAAACTAGCCCGATCGCTTTCAGAAAAGACGGTGCTGTCTGAACTGGCTTATACACTTCAGACAGGACGTGAAGCAATGGAGGAGAGAGCTGTCTTCCTTGTAAATGACACCCGCGACTTGAAAGAAAAGCTGAATGATTTCGTAAAAGGAAACGAAAACATCCCCGGTCTTTGGCGCGGACAAGCCGAGCTGCCGGAACTGAGCGAAACCGCTCCTGAGACGGATGATCCAATACGGCTTGCCGAGTTATGGGCAGAAGGGAAAATAATAGATTGGAATAGGCTGTACGCTTCGGGTAAACCGCGTAAAACAAGCGTTCCGACGTATCCGTTTGCAAAAGAACGCTATTGGATTCCGCAGCAGAAAAAACAGGAGAAAAGCCCGTCAGGCACAGTGCTGCATCCGCTTTTACAAGAAAATACGTCAGATTTTTCGCAGCAGCGCTTCACGTCTCTTTTTACTGGAGATGAATTTTTCCTATCTGACCATGTCGTCAACGGGCAAAAAATACTGCCGGGCGTTGCCTATTTGGAAATGGCCAGAGAGGCGGTCAAAAAGGCTGCTGCCGTGACGGAAAAAGGCCATAGCGTCACACTCAAGCAGGTTGTTTGGGTCCGGCCGGTCATGATTGAAGACAAACCGAAGGAAATACATATTGCCCTTTACCCAGAAGATAATGGTGAGATTACCTATGAAATATACAGTGAGGCAGAAAACGGCGAAGATCCGGTTATTCACAGCCAGGGTGAAGCGGTCATTACCGAACTGGGAAGCGCCCAGATTGATATCGAGTCTGTCAAAGCTTCCTGCAATTCAGGGACCGTGACCGCGGAAGAATGTTACGGTGCTTTTGAGAAGATCGGTCTGGATTACGGAGAGGCATACAGAGGCGTACAGCAATTGCTGATCGGAGAAGACCGATTATTGGCCCGTATTTCACTCCCGGCTGCCGTACATGACAATAAAGAACAGTATACGCTTCACCCGAGTATGATGGACGCCGCTTTTCACGCCTCAGTCGGTCTGCTTGTCCGCTCAATACATGACGATGCAGACAGCCACGAGCTTTCTCTGCCGTTTGCAATGCAGGAAGTGGAAGTGTTCGGGCCGTGTCCTGAACATATCTGGTCATATATCCGGTACACAGAAGGCAGCAAAGCAGATGACAACGTAAGAAAATTTGACATTGATATGTGCGATGATGCCGGTACGGTTTATGTCCGGATGAAAGGCGCGTCCGTCCGGGCGCTTGACACAGGCCAAACAGCAGGCGGTGAAACCCCGGAGGCGCCTGTCGGCCATACGATGCTGATTCCGGCTTGGGAGCCCGTTGCACTTAAAAAAACGAAGAAAGCAAAAACGGCGGAAAAGCAGACTGCGGTTTTCGGTGAAACTGACAGAACGCATACGCGCATAAAAGAACATCTGCCGAACGCTTCCTATTATCCGATCAGAGGTACGGATGATATCACATCTCTTACGCACATGCTTGAAGGACAAAAAGAACTGGAGCAAATCATTTGGCTTGCTCCGCAGGCTGAGAGTGCTGACAGCCTCAAGGAACAGGAAAGAAACGTTCTTCATGTGTTCAAGCTGATGAAAGCTTTGCTTGCCTTGGGGTACGGAGAAAAACATTTGGACTGGTGCATCGTCACAGCAAATGCCCAGCCGTTTTCCGATCAAGACAGCGCCGACCCGTCACAGGCCGCAGTCAGCGGACTTGCCGGAACAATGGCGAAAGAATATCCGCATTGGAATATCCGCATGATTGACACGGAAACGGACGGCAGCTGGCCGATCAAAGAGGCGCTCAGTCTTTCTGCCGGAAAAAACGGTCAAATTTGGGCGTACCGCAATCAGCAGCTGTTTGAGCGGCAGCTGATACCGCTTGTCAATATGCCGAAAAACGGCACGCTGTACCAAACAGGCGGGGTTTATGCCGTGATCGGAGGCGCCGGATATCTTGGCGAGGCATGGAGTGAATACATGATCCGCCGCTACAAAGCACGCATCATTTGGATCGGAAGAAGCACACTGAATGATTCCATACAGGCGAAACTCGACCGGCTCAGCGCATTCGGCCCGGCGCCTGAATATGTTTCCGCCGATGCCGCTGACAGTGCTTCCTTAGAGCGGGCTTATCAGTTCATAAAAGAGCGTCACACAAAAATGAACGGAATCATCCACTCGGCAATGGATCTGTCTGAGCAAAGCTTAAATAATATGAAGACAGAAGAGTTCAAATCGGTGCTGCGGGCAAAAGCCGATGTCAGTGTGTCCATGGCGGAGGTATTTGGACGGGAGCCGCTTGACTTTGCGCTCTTCTTCTCCTCGCTTGTGGCATTTATCCATAACGTGAAACAAAGCCATTATGCCGCAGGATGCGCTTTCAGTGACGCATTTGCGAAAGAACTTGATCAGACATGGAATTGTCCGGTCAAAGTCATGAATTGGGGCTATTGGGGCAACAGCGAAGCGGCTGAAGACGGCGATTTTATTCAGCTGATGGATCAGATCGGATTGGGATTGATCGAACCGGACGCTGCGATGGAGGCGCTTGAAACCCTTATGACGCTGCCGGTTGATCAAGCGGCTTTCATTCATACGACAAAACCGGTCGCGGTCGAAGGGATGAGTGAAACAGAAAAAATTTCCGTTTATCCGTCTCAGCCGCTTGTCTCTTCACAACAGCTGAAGGCTGCTCCGCCCGGCGCACGTCTTGTAAGAGAAGCTGAACATCAGAAGCTCGATGATTTTCTGTATCAGCTTTTGATCGCCCAGCTTAAAGAAGCAGACTTGCTGACGCCGCAAAGCCTTAAAACGTATGAGCCCGAACACGAATACTTTAAAAAATGGCTCAATCAAACGATCGCTTTCCTTCTGGAACATGGCTATCTGGAAGGGAATGCGGATTCATATAAATTGTCGGCGCGAGCCGAAGACACAACCGCCTCGCTATGGCAAAAATGGGAGCGGGAAAAAGAGGAATGGCTCAATAACGCCGATACAAAAGCGATGACTGTTTTAGCCGAGACGATGCTTAAAGCACTGCCGGACATTCTGCGCGAAGACGTGCCGGCGACTGACATCATGTTCCCGCACTCTTCAATGGAACTTGTTGAAGGAATTTATAAGCACAATCAAGTCGCGGATTACTTTAACAGCGCTCTGTCAGATACATTAACGGCTTATGTGAAAGAAAACATCAGCAAACATTCAAAAGCCGAGATCCGCATACTGGAAATCGGAGCGGGCACAGGCGGCACAAGCGCAGGCATATTTGAAAAGCTTAGGCCGTATCAAAACTATATAAAAGAATACTGTTACACCGATGTATCGAAAGCTTTTCTCGTGCATGCGGAGACGGAATACGGCAAACGGAATCCTTATCTGACGTATAAGCTTTTTAACGCAGAAGCGCCGCTTGCCGGCCAGGACATAGAGCCGGGCGCATACGACATCGTCGTTGCCGCCAATGTGCTCCACGCGACGAAAGACATCCGCCAGACGCTGAGAAACGCCAAAGCCGTTTTAAAAGACAACGGTTTGCTGCTCTTAAATGAAATGGCGGGAAACAGCCTGTTCCCGCATATTACTTTCGGACTGCTTGAAGGCTGGTGGCTGCATGAAGATTCCGCCCTTCGTATTCCGGGGTGCCCGGGCTTGTATCCGGAAAGCTGGAAGCGCGTGTTAGAAAGTGAAGGCTGGCATTCTGTCTTCTTCCCGGCAGAAGCGGCACATGAATTAAGCCATCAGATTATAGCGGCAAAAAGCAACGGCGTTGTTCGCCAAAAAACGCTTACATCAGGGGCCGGAAAACGGACCGCTCCGCCAAAAGCAGCATATACGCCGGAACTTCAGGCGCAAACAACGGTGCAAAAAGGCGACACGTCTTTAACAGAAAAAAGCACCGAGTACTTGAAAACGTTAATCGGAGAAACATTAAAAATTCCGCCGGCTCAAATTGATCCGAAAGCGCCGCTTGAAAAATACGGAATTGATTCTATCGTCGTCGTACAGCTGACAAACGCGTTACGAAATGTATTGGACCAAGTCAGCAGCACTTTATTTTTTGAATATCAGACGATCGAGGCGCTCGTCGCTCACTTAATCAAAACGAAAAAAGACGCGATGATCAAACTGACAGGACAAACGCCTGTTCAGGAAGAACAGAAGGCAACACCAGAACCGCAGGCTGTACAGCCGGCTAAGCCGCTTCGCACTGACTGGCGGCGGAGGGAAAAGCGGGCAGCCAAAGAGCCCGTCCGGCAAAGTTCGGTTCGCGACGTGGCCATCATCGGTGTTTCAGGACGCTACCCGCAGGCAAAAACAGCGGCTGAGCTTTGGGCCAATATTAAAAAAGGAAAAAACTGCATAGAAGAAATCCCGCGGGAACGCTGGAACTGGCAGGATTACTACGATGAAGAGAAAGGTAAAGAAGGCTCTATTTATACGAAATGGGGCGGCTTCATTGAGGATATGGACAAGTTTGATCCGCTGTTCTTTCAGATTTCTCCTTTGGAAGCGGAGCGAATGGACCCGCAGGAGCGATTATTTTTAGAAACGGCGTATGCGAGTATCGAGGATGCCGGCTATACGCCTGACAACCTGTGCCAAAGCAGAAAAATCGGTGTTTTTGCCGGCGCGATGAACAAAAACTACCCGACAGGCTACGGCTACTGGTCTATTGCCAACAGGGTATCTTACCTTTTTGATTTCCAAGGGCCGAGCATTGCCGTTGACACAGCCTGCTCCTCTTCTTTGACGGCCATTCATCTGGCACTTGAGAGCATATACAGCGGTTCAAGCGAATGCGCGATTGCCGGGGGCGTAAACATAGTGACCGACCCGATCCATTATATGAATCTGTCAGTCATGAACATGCTTTCCGCAAGCGACACGTGCAAATCGTTCGGAGACCGCGCGGACGGTTTTGTCGACGGAGAAGGGGTGGGAGCGGTCGTGTTAAAGCCGTTGGACCAAGCGATCGCCGATAACGATCACATTTACGGTGTGATTAAAGGAAGCACCATTAACAGCGGAGGCAAAACGAACGGATACACCGTTCCGAATCCGAATGCGCAGGCCGCCTTAATAAAAGAAGCTTTCCAAAGGGCAAACGTCCCGGCGCGCACCGTCAGTTATATTGAAGCCCACGGCACGGGGACCGCATTAGGGGATCCGATTGAAATCGCCGGATTAACGAAAGCATTTGAAGAGGATACAACAGACAAACAGTTTTGCGCCATCGGCTCAGCAAAATCAAATATCGGCCATTGTGAAAGCGCCGCGGGCATTGCGGGTCTGACAAAAATATTATTCCAGCTCAAAGACCGCCAAATTGCGCCGTCCCTGCACGCGGAACAGCTGAATCCGAATATTGATTTCGCGTATACGCCGTTTGCCGTTCAGCAGGAGCTCGGTGAGTGGAAACGTCCCGTCATCGGCGGCAAAGAGCTTCCGAGAAGGGCGGGGTTAAGCAGCTTCGGTGCGGGAGGAGCAAACGCCCACCTCATCATAGAAGAATATACGGCAGATAAAGAGCCTGATGAGACGCCGGCAGATCAGCCCGCCATCATCGTCCTGTCCGCAAAAAACAGCGAACGGCTCACTGAAAAAGCAAAACAGCTCAGAGACGCCATCCGTGAAAAAAGATACAGCGGCCGCGATCTTATGAGCATAGCCTTTACTCTCCAGACTGGCCGGGTGCCGATGGAAGAGCGTCTCGGTTTTATCGTCCATTCACTTCATGAACTTGAAGAAAAACTGAATGGATTTATCGCCGGACAAAACAGCGCCGGACTGCACCGTGACGGCACGGAAGAAAACAAACGGATGCTTGCCGTATTTGCGGCCGATGATGACATGGAAACCATCATAGACGCTTGGATCAGCAAAAGAAAATATTCTAAGCTGCTTGAGCTTTGGGTAAAAGGATTGGACATCAATTGGGCGAAATTATACGGAGAACGTCCTCCGGCCCGCATCAGCCTGCCTGCTTATCCGTTTGCGAAAGAACGCTTCTGGCATCAGCAACCTGTACAAAGCAAGGCTGCGCCCGTTAAGGCGCCGGCTGATGAAAGTGATCCGGCGGAGCAGTTTGAAGTAATGGCTTTTAGAGAAGTTCTTAAAGAACAGGCTCTGCCGGCTGCCGGAGAAAAGCAAGTCAAAACGGTGATTTCTTTCTTAACTGATCAGAAGAAGCAGCAGGAAGCCGTCTCTGTGATCAAATCGTATGACAGTGACATTGACGTTATTTTTATCGCTCAGGGAGACCGGTATGAGGCCTTGTCCGCCGGCCGCTGCCAAGTGGTGCGGGAAGATCCGCAATCATATGTGAACGCTTTTGCGGATATTCAAAAAGAGTACGGTGAAGCTTCCGCCATTTTGTATTTATGGGCGCTTGAAGATAAAAGCTGCATCGAAGATTATTCATGTATTGTCCATATTCTCAAAGCAATGGCTGAGACCGGTCTGCAGCCGGAAAGGCTGTTATTGGCGGGGGAATATGCATCCGGTCTGGAAAGGTGCTACTTGGAATCATGGATCGGCTTTGAGCGTTCGCTCGGCATTGTTCTCCCGAAAACAAGTGTTACCGGCCACTTCAGAAAAGCCGGTGCGGCCATAACGGACTGGATGAGAACCATTTGGGATGAGCTGAAAGCTGAAACAGACCATACCGTTTTCTTGGAAGAGGGAAAACGATATGTCTATCACACCGAACCAACCGGACTAACGAAAGAAAACGGCAGGATCAGAACCGGCGGAACATATCTCATTACAGGCGGATTAGGAGGGCTCGGCTACTTATTTGCCCGCCATCTCGCCCGGAACTACCAGGCAAATGTCATTCTCACGGGGCGGTCGCCGATCAATGAAGAAAAGAAAGAAAAAATGAAAGACCTGGAAAATCTCGGCGCGGGTGTTCTTTACGCCGAAGCCGATGTTTGTGATCCGATCGGAATGGGCGACTGCATCAAGCGCTCGAAAGAACGATTCGGAGCCATTCACGGCGTCATTCATGCGGCGGGCATCGAAAGCAGAACATCCGTCTTTGAAAATGAAATCGGGAATTTCCGCAGTACGCTTGAACCGAAAATAAACGGAAGCCTGCTTCTTGACGAGTGGCTGAAAAACGAAACGCCTGATTTCATCTGCTACTTTTCATCCACATCGGCTGTTTTAGGAGATTTCGGCTGCTGTGATTACGCGGTCGCGAACAGGTTCCAAATGGCGTATGCCCGCTATAAAAACGAACAATCCGAAAGCGGAAACGCTTTTGTCATAAACTGGCCGGTCTGGAAAAACGGCGGAATGGCCGTCGGCGGTGAAGAGACGACGGGCATGTACCTGCAATCAAGCGGACAGCGCCTGTTAGAAACAGATGAAGGCATTGAGCTGTTTGAGCGCATCATTTCTCAAGACAACACCCAGTGCCTTGTCATTGCCGGCAAAAGAAGCCGTGCCGAACGATTTTTAGGCATACGGCGGGACGATTCATCAAAACCGGATGCGCTTTTGGAAACCGTGAGCCGCCGCATCCCGGAAGAAAGCACGGAAAAACGGCTCGAAGCGGATTTGAAAGAGCTGATACACAGTCTGCTGAAAATATCTAAAGATAAACTCGTCCTGCATAAAAACTGGGCGGAATTCGGATTTGATTCCATCTATTTAGCCAAATTTGCCGCTCTTTTGTCGAGTCATTACGGCATTGAAGTCACTCCGGCGTTATTTTACAGCTATGCCACGCTCGGAGACGTCATCAGCTATTACCTGACAGAACACAAAGAAACGATCGAAACGTTTTACCGAACGGAAGAAACCGAAACAGAAGCCGCCGCTCCGGATAACAAGGAGTATACGGATCAGGAGATCATCGCCATGATGAAACAGGTCTCTGAGGGGACATTAGATTTTAAAAGAGTGCAAGACATCATAGAAGGGAGTAAGACCTATGAATCATAAAGAACTTCTCGATGCCTACAGATCAGGAACGCTCACCATCGCTGAAGTAGAACAAAAGCTTCAGGCTTTCAAGCGGACAACTGCAAAACGTCCGCTTTCTGAAGGCCAGAAAGGTTTGTGGATGCTTCAGAAAATGTTTCCGGAGATGAGCGCATATAACATTCCGTTATGCTTTCGTTTTCAAAAGCTGGATATCGAGACATTCAAAAACGCCCTTTTGTCCGTGCAGCGCCAGCACCCTATTTTGACCAGTGTGATAAAAGAGGAAAACGGCCTTCCGTATCAGATAGAAGATACGGATCGGCATTTTCCGATTGAAGAAATGGATCTTTCTGAATTAAGCGGGCGTGACGTTCTTTCGTTTATTAAAGAAAAAGCAAAAGAACCGTTCGCGCTTGAAACCGGGCCGCTCCTGCGTGTTCATGTATTCCGGCGGGCGAAGCGGGAGCCGATTGTGTTAATCACCATTCACCATATCATTTTTGACGGCGTCTCTCTTATGACGTTTATGTCGGCGCTGCTGGACGCTTATGTGAAAGCAAGTGAAGGCAAAGAACCTGCCATGGTTCAGCAGGCCGCAGATTATCATGATTTTGTGAAATGGGAAAAAGAGCTGCTGGAAAGCGAAGCGGGAAAAACGCATCTCTCTTATTGGAAAAAGCAGCTGGAAGGACCGCTGCCGGTGCTTGAGCTTCCGTCGGATTATCCGAGATCATCGGTTCAAACTTGCAAAGGGCAGGCGTATCAGCGCTTGCTTCCTGATGAACTGAACCGGCAGATTAAAGTGTGCGCCCAAAAACATAATGTCAATGAATCCGTTGTGTATCTCGCTATTTTCAAAGGGCTGCTCTATCAATATACGAATCAGGAAGATGTCATCGTCGGCATGCCGACGATGGGGCGCTCTGAGGCTCAATTTGAGTCTGTCATCGGATACTTTATTAATATGATCGCGGTCAGAAGCAGGGAGACGGGCGCCAAATCCTTTACGGCGTTTTTGAAGGAGCTGCAGCTGACACTGGCAGAAGGGCTGGACCATGCCGCGTATCCGTTTCCCGCGCTTGTCAAAGAATTGAAGACGGAACGCTCGCCTGCGGTTTCGCCTGTTTTTCAAACCGCGTTTTTCTATCAAAACTTCTTCCGGACAGAAGGAGCGGAAAAGCTGGCGGAACTATATCAATCACTCGGCATCGAAATGATAGAAGACATTCATCAGGAAGGCGAATTTGAGCTTGCGCTTGAAGTCTATAAAAAAGAAACAGGAACCGTCCTGCAATTTCTGTACAACCCGGATGTCTACAGCCCTTCTTTCATCGAACGGATGGCGGAGCATTATATGAAACTGGCAGAAAAGGTGCTTTCTGATCCGGAGATCGCTTTTGAAGCCTGTTCCGGCCTGCTCAATCAAAAACGTGAAGTAAGCCGTTCATCCCATCAGCCGAATGAGCGATGCATTCATGAAGTGTTTGCAGAAAAAGCCGGACGCCACCCTGACAGAGAAGCCGTCACATTCGGTGAAAACAGTCTTACATATCGCGAATTAGATGAACGAAGCACGGCGCTCGCTGTGCACCTGCAAGAAAAGGGCGTCACACCGGAATGCCCGGTCGGCATTTGTACGGAGCGTTCTTTTGAGATGGTCATCGGCATCCTCGCCATTTTAAAAGCGGGAGGCGCGTATGTGCCGCTGGACCCGGCTTTTCCAAACGAACGGATGGCGCACGTGTTGACTGACAGCGGCGTTTCAATCGTATTAACGCAAGCCAAGACGCGCGGCATGATTGAACAGTTGGCCATCGGCGGTGTGAGCACGGTGGAAATTGAAAACAGCGGACGTTCTGTCAGCGGGGCAAAACTGACGCCGCGTTCAAAACCGCATCATCTCGCTTATATTCTATATACGTCCGGAAGCACGGGAAAACCGAAAGGCGTCATGGTTGAGCACAGGGCCATCATGAATACGCTGCAGTTTTTGGAAGCTGAGTATCCGGTCGCACAAGAGGATGCCTATTTGTTAAAAACGAATTACGTATTTGACGTTTCGATTTCTGAATTATTCGGCTGGTTTATCGGAAACGGACGGCTTGTCATTTTGCCGCCTGGTGCAGAAAAAAATCCGCAGCTTTGCATGGAATACATCCAAACCCACCAGGTCACGCATCTGAATTTTGCTCCTGCCGTGTTTAATGTATTTCTGGAAACGGTAAAGCGGCATACGGCATTTACAGAAGACGGCCCTGTGAAATATGTGATGGTGGCCGGTGAGGCGTTTCCGAAAGATTTAGTCAAAAAGTCAGTTTCCATCTTCAAACATGCCAGAATTGAAAACATATACGGCCCGACGGAAACATCTATTTATGCCGCTTACTACAGCTGCGGCCAAAAGGAAATCACAAGCAGGAATACGCCGATCGGGAAACCGATTCACAATACACGGCTTTATATCGTCGATGAAAAGCTCAGCCCCGTCCCTGACGGTGTGGCCGGGGAGCTTTGCGTGGCCGGCGCCGGTCTGGCCAGAGGCTATTACAATCAGCCTGAGCTGACGGCGGCATCATTTATTGATAATCCGTTTAGTGAAGGAGAAAAACTTTACAAGACAGGTGATTTGGCCAGATGGCTGCCTGACGGAAATATAGAATATGCCGGCCGGATTGACAGTCAGGTGAAAATTCGCGGCTTCCGCATCGAATTGGGAGCGATTGAAACGAAATTGAACGAACATCCGGACATTCTTGATCAGGCGGTTGTTGTTCAGGAAAAGAACGGACATAAAAAGCTGATTGCTTATTATACGGCCCGCTCCGGTCATACGGCTGATGAAAAAGCGCTCCGCAACCATCTTTTATCGAGTCTGCCGGATTATATGGCGCCTGCTCATTTTATCCGTCTGGATGCGCTGCCGTTAACACCGAGCGGAAAAGTGAACCGCAAAGACCTAAAACAGCGCAAGGTAATTGTTCACCGGTCTGAAAAGACGGGCAGACTGCCGTTATCAGAAGCGGAAGCGAAAGTGACCGCAATATGGGAAGACCTGCTGAATACGGCGGGCATCAAAATCGAAGACGGCTTTTTCGATGTGGGAGGCGACTCGCTTCTGGCTGTTGCGGCGGCAGAACGCATTAAACAGGAGCTGGAATGCGATTTTACCGTCACGGATTTATTCGAACACTCTACCATTCAGGCGATCAGCCGATTTATTGTTGAAACAAAACAGGCGGCTGAACCAGAGGCGCCCGGCCAAGATGAGAGTGAAAGAGAACAAACACCGCAAAACGGGGTGCCGTCTTACTTTGATGACAGTGTGGCGATTGTGGGGATTTCCTGCCAGTTCCCCGGCGCGAAAAATCATCATGAGTTTTGGAAGCAGTTAAGAGAAGGAAAGGAAAGCGTCCGGTTCTACTCGGAAGAAGAACTTCGGGAAGCCGGCGTGCCTGAAGATTTGATCGAAAATCCCGACTATGTGCCGGCATTATCGACGATAGAAGGAAAAGATCTCTTTGACCCTGAGTTCTTTCACATTTCTCCGAAAGACGCAGAATTTATGGATCCTCAGCTTCGGCTTCTGCTGCTTCATTCTTGGAAAGCCGTCGAGGACGCGGGATATGTATCCAAAGAGATTCCGAAGACAAGCGTATATATGTCGGCAAGCAATAATTCGTATCGGTCGCTTTTGCCGGAAAAAACGACAGAAGGCCATGAATCTCCCGATGGCTATGTGTCATGGGTGTTAGCGCAGAGCGGTACGATTCCGACGATGGTTTCCCATAAGCTCGGATTAAAAGGGCCAAGCTATTTCGTTCATTCCAATTGCTCATCATCATTAGTCGGTCTTTATTCAGCCTATAAAAGTATAACGAGCGGAGAATCGGAATACGCGCTCGTCGGCGGAGCAACTCTGCATGCAGCGACCGGTATCGGCTATGTGCACCAAAACGGATTGAATTTTTCAAGCGACGGGCATGTCAAGGCATTTGACGCTTCAGCCGACGGTATGGCGGGCGGAGAAGGAGCGGCCGTCATTCTGCTGAAAAAGGCGTCGCAAGCCGTTCAGGACGGAGATCACATATACGCCATGCTCAGAGGCATCGGTCTGAACAATGACGGAGCGGATAAAGTCGGATTTTACGCACCAAGTGTAAAAGGTCAGGCTGACGTCATCCAGCATGTTTTAGACAGCACGAATATTCACCCGGAGACGATTTCCTATATCGAAGCGCACGGCACTGGAACGACATTGGGTGATCCGATTGAAATGTCCGCGCTGCAGCAAGTGTATAAACGTTACACGGACCGGGAGCAGTATTGCGGGATCGGCTCCGTAAAAACGAATATCGGACATTTGGATACAGCAGCAGGTCTGGCCGGGTGCATCAAAGTCGCCATGAGTTTATATCATCGGGAGCTGGCACCTACCATTAATTACACGTCACCGAATCCGAATATCAAATTCAGCGGTTCGCCGTTTTATGTGGCGGATAAGAGAAAACCGCTTCCGGAGAGAGAGACGCCGCACCGGGCAGCGTTAAGCTCATTCGGACTCGGAGGAACAAACGCACACGCCATTTTTGAACAGTATGAAAACAAAACGATCAGCGGATTAAATGACGGACAGCCGCCTTATATCGTTCCGCTGTCAGCGAGAAATAAGCAGCGTCTTACTGCCTATGCATCTTGTTTATCCGGCTTTCTGGATGAAGCCGAAAACGATGTTTCCTTGCATGATCTGGCATTTACGTATCAGACCGGACGTGAAGCGATGGAAGAGAGAGCCGTTTTTATCAGTCATGATCATCACGATTTGAAGCGTCAGCTGCAGGATTTTATCAACGGCAATGACCAAAAAATCTTACGGGGCGAAAAAGTGAGAAGCAGAGAAGTGTCGGCTCAGGAGATGGAAGAGCTTGCGGCATGTCAGACACGTGATGAAAAGCTGAAAGCATTTGCGGCGCTCTGGATTGAAGGAGCGCGTGTTGATTGGGGCTTATTGTATCAGGATTCCGCGCCGCGAAGAATCAGTGCGCCGACCTACCCGTTCGCAGAGGAGCGCTTCTGGCCGGAAGAAACTGTGAAGCAAACAGATGCGAAGTTTTTGCATCCGCTGGTACATCAAAATACATCCGTCTTGCAGGAGCAGCGGTTCAGTTCGGAATTCACGGGAAAAGAGTATTTTATTGCCGAGCATATCATTAAAGGAATGGCGATCGTGCCGGCTGCCGTTACCCTTGAGATGGCACGGGCCGCGGCGGAGAAAAGCATCGGCGGGGCAACAGAGGATTCTCTCGGCCTGCGCTTAAAGAATATCGTATGGGTACGCCCGGTGATAGCCGATCAGGACGCTGTCCGTGTCCATATCGGACTTTATGAAGAAGAGGACGGACAGATTCAATACAGAATGTACGGCGGTAACGATTCTATCGGTGAAGAAGCTCCTCTTTATAATCAGGGCATCGCTGAAATCATCCGGAAGGAACCGAAGGAAGCTGCGGATATTGAGCAGCTGAAGCGCCGGTGCACACAGGGAACAATCGAATCTCAAGCGTTTTACAAAGGAATGATCGGAGCTGATTACGGGCCTGGCTACAAAGGTGTACAGCTTGTATACAAAGGCGAAGACCGTCTGCTTGCTAAATTGAAGCTTCCTGAATCCGTCTCCCATACGAAAGCTGATTATATCCTTCATCCGAGTATGATGGACGGTGCGCTTCAGGCCGCCGAATATTTACAAAACGTGACGAGAGCGCTGCTGGCAGAAAGCGGGGAACCATTCAAAGCCGCATTGCCGTTTGCTTTAGAGGAGCTGGACGTTCTGAATCCGTGCGCTGATGATATGTGGGTGCACGTCACATTCAGCGCGAACAATAAAGCCGGCGATCCTATCCAAAAAGCAGATATTGATTTATATGACAATAACGGCGGGCTTTGTGTGCGGATGAGAGGTTTCTCAACGCGGATCATGGAAGAAAACGCGGGTGCCGGCGTTTCGGTCAGCCGTACGGACACATTGTTCGCTGAACCGGTCTGGAAAGAGCAGCCGGCACCGGCCGATCATGCGCCTTCGTATGAAGAGCATATCATTTTCCTTTGTGAGTACGATGAAGCCGTTAAACAAGCTGTCGAAGCAAAGCTTGAACATGCACGCGTCATTATCCTGGACGATCGTCCCGCATCTATTGCAGAGCGGTATCATTCTTATGCGGGTCAGCTGTTTGGCCATATCAAAACCATAATGAAAAGCAAGCCGAAAGGCCGCGTGCTTTTTCAGGCTGTTACGCGGTCAGCAGGCTTACAGCAGGTGTTCTCAGGCATTACCGGCCTCTTAAAAACCGCATGCCTTGAACATTCCAAGCTGATCTGTCAAATGATCGAAGCCGAGGAGAAAGAAAGTGCTGAAGGCATCGCGGAAAAAGCGGCGGAAAACCGTATGCATACCGAAAGCGTCCATGTGAAATATGAAAACGGCAAGCGCTTTGCCGCTGATTGGGAAGAGATGGATATTTCTCAAGCGGAGCCGGACATTCCGTGGAAAGACGAAGGCGTTTATCTCATTACAGGAGGTGCCGGAGGTTTAGGTCTGATTTTTGCAAAAGAGATCGCAAACCGTACAAAAGCCGCCGTCATCATACTAACCGGCCGGTCCGCTCTCAGAGAAAAGCAGAAAGACATGCTGGAAACAGTACGTGCTGCCGGCGCTTCTGTTTTCTACGAGCAGACCGATGTCACGGACGAAGCAGAAGTATACCGATTGATCCGCAATATCCGCAAACGGCACGGCAAGCTGGACGGGATTGTTCACAGTGCCGGCATTATAAAAGACAACTACATGGTGAAGAAGACGGCAGAGGAATTCCAACACGTTCTCGCTCCGAAAGTGAAGGGCCTTGTGTATCTTGATGAAGCGTCACAACATGAGAAATTAGATGTCTTTATTGTCTTCTCATCCTTATCAGGTGTGCTTGGAAGCGTCGGCCAGGCTGATTATGCGTCTGCAAATGTCTTTATGGAGATGTATGCCGAGTACCGCCGTTCTTTACAAGCCGCAGGACAAAGATACGGAAAGACGCTTTCTGTCAGCTGGCCGTTATGGAAAGAAGGCGGAATGCAGGCAGGAAAGCAGACGGAAGATATGCTGATGCAGCAGGCGGGAATCGCACCGCTCGGCACAGATGCCGGCATCAAGGCTTTATATCAAGGCTTGATGAGCGGGTCAGCCCGGATGACAGTTCTTGAAGGAGATGTGAAAAACATGAAAGCAAAATGGTTCCGCAAAGAGAATGATCATCCGGAAGCAGAGACCGGCGTACGTCATGACATTGATGCTGACAGCCTGCTTGAAAAAGTGAAGCATCTGTTAAAACAGCAGACGGCCTCACTGTTAAAAGTAAACATTGACAAAATTGATCCTCACGAAGAAATGACAAAATACGGGCTGGATTCTATCTCGATGACTGAGTTTACGAACCAGTTAAACAAAACGTACCGGCTTACGTTAACGCCGACGATTTTCTTTGATCATCCGACAATCCATGAATTTGCCGTTCATTTAATCAGTGAATACGAAGAGGAATTTGCCGGACGGTTTGCGGTAAATACAAAAACGGTTCAATCGGCAAGACCGGTAAAAGAGACTCAAATCACGCGCCCGGCCGTTAAGCGACGCCGCACTCTGCCTGAGACACTTCCGCAGACAGTGCAGCGGGACCAAGGGCCGGAACCGATCGCAATCGTAGGCATCAGCGGGATTTTCCCGATGGCAGAAGACATTGAAGCTTTCTGGCAGAACCTGAAAGAAGGCAAAGACTGCATGACCGAGATTCCGAAAGACCGCTGGGACTGGCGGGACTATTACGGGGATCCCGCAAAAGAAGCCAATAAAACAAACGTCAACCAAGGCGGGTTTATTGACGGAATTGCTGAATTTGATCCGTTGTTTTTCGGGATTTCACCGCGGGAAGCGGAGCAAATGGACCCTCAGCAGCGCCTCTTGCTGACGTATGCGTGGAAAGCGATTGAAGATGCCGGATATGCGTCAAAGAGTCTCTCAGGCACAAAGACAGGTGTGTTTATCGGGACCGGAAATACCGGCTACGGTTCTCTTTTAGCCAATGCCGATGCGGCGATTGAAGGGTCATCCGCGGCGAATACAAGTCCGTCTGTCGGACCGAACCGTGTCAGCTATACGCTCAATCTGCACGGGCCGAGCGAGCCGATTGATACCGCCTGCTCAAGCTCGCTCGTTGCCATACACCATGCCGTTTCTTCAATTGAAGAAGGGACGTGCGACATGGCTTTGGCGGGAGGAATCAATACGATTGTTCTTCCGGATGTGTATATCAGCTTTGACAAAGCGGGCGCGCTGAGTAAAGAAGGAAGATGCAAGACGTTCTCCGATCAGGCTGACGGTTTTGCCCATGGTGAAGGAGCCGGGCTCTTTTTCCTCAAAAAGCTGAAAGCCGCTGAGGCGGATGGGGACCATATTTACGGCGTCATTAAAGGAAGCGCGGTGAATCACGGCGGCCGTGCGGCATCTTTAACAACGCCTAACCCGAAACAACAGGCGGAAGTCATTAAAGCCGCATACAAAAAAGCGGGCATTGATCCGAAAACAGTCTCTTATATCGAAGCGCACGGCACCGGAACAGAATTGGGGGATCCCGTTGAAATTAACGGCCTGAAACAAGCGTTCAGCTCGTTTGCAGACGGAAAAGAGAAAGCGGCCGGCTATTGCGGCTTAGGGTCGGTCAAAACGAATATCGGCCATTTATCCCTTGCCGCGGGAGCAGCGGGCATTATTAAAATTTTGCTGCAGATGAAGCATCGGACATTAGTCAAAAGTCTCCACTGTGAGACGGTAAATCCGTATATTCAGCTTGAAGACAGTCCGTTTTACCTGGTGCGGGAGACGATGGAATGGAAGACGCAGACAGACGAACGCGGAAACGAACAGCCGCGCCGCGCGGGCATCAGCTCATTCGGCATCGGAGGCGTAAATGCCCACGTCGTCATCGAAGAATACATCCCAGAAGACAGAGAGGATGCAGATGATTCTCATATCGACCCATGTCTTTTCGTTCTGTCCGCCAAAAATGAAAAACGCCTGAAAGAGCAGGCAAAACAGCTGAAACGTGCGCTTACTGAAAAACGGTACGATCAATCCAGCCTCGTTTCTATGGCATATACTCTCCAGATCGGAAGGGACGCCATGGAAGAACGCCTGGCGGTTATTGCCGGATCCGCAGAAGAACTGCAGGAAAAACTGTCACAGTTTATCACTGGAGATAAGCATGCGGATTTGTACAGAGGAAGAATAGACAAAGGCACGCTGCAAATGCTGACGGAAGATGAAGAAATTCAAGAAGCCGTTGAAAAATGGATGGCACGCGGCAAATACGCGAAGCTGCTTGAATTATGGGTCAAAGGGCTGAACGTCGATTGGGCGAAGCTGTATGGAAACCGGGCGCCTAAACGCATGAGCCTGCCGTCGTATCCTTTTGCAAAAGACCGCTATTGGGCGGCGAAACACACCGGAAAACACGAAAAAACAAGCACAGTATCTGCCGGAAAACAAGACGCGCTTCATCCGCTTCTGCACAGAAATACTTCAAACCTTGCAGAACAGCGGTTCAGCTCAATCTATACAGGAGAAGAATTTTACCTTGCGGATCATGTTGTAAAAGGCGTGCCGATTTTACCGGGTGTGGCACATCTTGAAATGGCGCGCGCAGCAATGGAACAGGCATCTGAAGTACCGGCCGGACAAGGAAGCGTCAAGCTTAAGAATACGGTTTGGGTGCGGCCGATTACCATTGAAGACGAGCCGGTTCATGTCAACATCCGTCTCATTCCCGAAACGGCAAATGACGTTCAATTCGACATTTACTGCGGCCGGGAAACAGATCAGCCGTCCGTTTACAGCCAAGGGGCAGTATCAGTCCGCCCTGACGCAAAGGCTCCGGTCATTGATCTCCAAAAACTGAGATCACAATCCGCCGAGACACCGTTTTCTGCAGATGAAGTGTACGATATGTACCGCAAAATCGGTTTTGATTACGGCCCGGCTTTCCGGGGTGTAAAAGCGATTTATACAGGTGATGATTTCGTATTGGGCAGACTGTCTCTTGATGCGGCTTGTGCGGACACGGTACAGGAGTATGTCATGCATCCGGGCTTAATGGACTCTGCATTGCAGGCATCAAGCATATTAACCGGAACAAATGATGAACAACTGATGCTTCCGTTTGCGGTTCAGGAGCTTGAAGTATTCAGCGCATGCGCTGCCGAGATGTGGGTATATGCCAGACTTTCTGAAGACCAGAAAGCCGGCCAGGTTGAAAAACGCGATCTTGATATTTGTGATGAAAATGGCAAGGTTTGCGTAAGGCTGAAAGGTTTGTCATTCAGAACGGCTGAAAAAGAACCTGAGAAAAAAGAAAAAGCTCCGGAAACGCTCATGCTTGAGCCGGTATGGACACGAAGCGATGAAACTGCCGTTCAAACGGAACCCGTTTTTGCCCGGCATATCGTAATGCTTTGTGACACAGACGCCGGATTAAAACAAGCCGTTGAAGCCGCGGGAGCTGAATGTTTTGAAATGACCTCCCCGCACGGGAAAGCGGCGGCGCGCTTCCGTGATTATACAGGACGGATATTGGAGACGCTGCAAAAACTGCTGAAGGAAGAGACGGAAGGAGACGTCCTTATCCAGACGGTTCTCTCTAAAACAGATAAGCATCAGCTGCTCTCAGGGATTTCAGCTCTGCTAAAAACAGCCGGCCTGGAACATAAAAAACTGAAAACCCAGCTGATTGAAATAGAACCGGCGGAAAACGGCAGAATCACAGACATCATCAGAGAAAATAAAACAAGGGCTGATGACAGCCATATCAAATATGAAAACGGCATCCGATACAGCGCAGATGTCAAAGAAACGGCCGTGTCCGGCGGCAAAATCCGCATTCCGTGGAACGACGGAGGCATTTATCTCATTACCGGAGGAGCCGGGGGCCTCGGCTTTATTTTCGCGAAAGAAATTGCCCGGAAAGTCAAAGAGCCGACACTGGTTTTGACAGGCCGTTCCGCATTAAGCGAGAATCAGCGGATGCAGCTGCAATCGCTTGAATCACTCGGAGCAAAAGCGGAATACAAACAGGCTGACGTAACAAACGCTCTAACTGCGGCAGACCTGGTCAAAACAATTGAAACGGAATATGGCGGCCTTCACGGCATCATTCATAGCGCGGGTGTGATGAAAGATCAATATATCGCAAAGAAAACAACCGAAGAGTTTTACAGTGTATTGGCTCCTAAAACGGACGGATTTGTCAACCTTGATGAAGCAACCGAGCATTTAGCGCTGGACTTTTTCATCGTTTTCTCATCCATTTCCAGTGTCACCGGGAATGCGGGACAGGCGGATTATGCGGCAGCAAACGCATTTATGGACAGCTATGCGGCATACCGCAACGCGCTGGTTACGGCAATGTACCGCCACGGTCACACATTGTCAATCAATTGGCCGCTTTGGAAAGACGGCGGAATGCAAGTCAATGAAGAAATGGCGAAGCTCACCGAAAAAAGAACCGGCGTAACGCCGATGCGCACTGAAACCGGAATAGAAGCTCTTTACAAAGCATGGAGCATGGGGAAAACAAGTGTGCTCGTCATGGAAGGAAACCGCGCCGTAATGCGGGAAAAACTGCTTCCAAAGACTCCCGCAGCCGCTTTTGCACCGGTTAAGAAAACGGAGGAAACGCCTGCGCCGAAAGACCTGACGGCCAAACTTCAGGAATTGCTGGCAAAAGAAGTTTCCGGGCTTCTGAAAATAAACATTGAAGAAATCGATATCGAATTGGAATTCAATCAATACGGATTTGATTCCATTACGCTGACGGAATTCGCCAACAAGCTGAATGACACTTATCAGCTTGATCTCACACCGACCATATTTTTTGAATATGCGACGATTCAAGCCTTGGCGCATCATTTAGCAGAAGACTATCAAACGCAATTTGCCGGCAGCACACAGCCGAAAGAAGAAAAACAAAGCGGTGTAACAGATGATGGCGGCATCAGACTGGCAGGGAACAAACGATTTGCAAAAACAGCCGTACAGCCTGTTCAGACTGCGGCTGAACATAAACCGGAACCGATCGCCATTGTCGGCATGAGCGGAGTGTTTCCGAAGGCCGCAAATATTGATGAGTATTGGCGCAATTTAGAAGAGGGAAAAGACTGTATAACAGAGGTGCCGGCGGATCGCTGGGACTGGCGGGAGTATTACGGTGACCCGCTTAATGAAGCCAACAAAACAAATGTAAAGTGGGGCGGGTTTATTGACGGAGTTGCGGAATTTGATCCGCTGTTCTTCGGAATTTCACCGCTGGAAGCCGAACAGATGGATCCCCAGCAGCGCTTGTTAATGATGTATGCGTGGAAGGCGATAGAAGATGCGGGATATTCCGCTAAAAGCCTTTCCGGCACGAAAACAGGCCTGTATATCGGCACGGGGAATACCGGATACGGCTCACTGTTTTCCGATCTGGATATCGGCGGTGCGTCAGCCGCAAATATGAGTCCGTCAGCAGGGCCGAACCGCGTCAGCTATATGCTCAATCTGCACGGGCCGAGTGAACCGATCGACACGGCTTGTTCCAGCTCGCTGGTCGCGATTCATCACGCCGTATGCGCCATTGAAAACGGGAACTGCGAGATGGCGATCGCCGGCGGCGTGAATACCGTCGTCACACCGCAAGGCCACATCGCTTATGACAAAGCGGGTGCGCTGAGCAAAGAAGGGAAATGCAAAACGTTCTCCGACAGGGCGGACGGATTTGCCGTCAGTGAAGGTGCCGGAATTCTGTTTTTGAAAAAGCTGTCAGAAGCGGAAAAAGCGGGCGATCATATTTACGGCGTCATTAAAGGCAGCGCGGTCAACCACGGCGGACGCGCGAACTCCTTGACGACACCGAACCCGAAAGCCCAGGCGGAAGTCGTCAGAACGGCTTATGACAAAGCAGGCATTGATCCGAGAACCGTCACTTATATAGAAGCGCACGGAACCGGAACGGAGCTTGGCGATCCGGTCGAAATCAACGGCCTGAAATCCGCCTTTCAAAAGCTGTACGAAAAAACAGGCGATTCCGCCGTTTACGCGAGTCACTGCGGTCTGGGATCGGCTAAAACCAATATCGGCCACCTGTCACTGGCAGCCGGTGTCGCGGGTGTGATCAAAGTGCTGATGCAGATGAAGCATAAAACACTTGCAAAAAGCCTCCACAGCGAGGTCATCAACCCGTATATCAAGCTGAAAGACAGTCCGTTTTACATCGTACAGGAAAAAAGAGAATGGACGGCATTGAAAGACGAAAACGGCAATCATCTGCCGCGCCGTGCGGGAATCAGTTCTTTCGGCATCGGCGGCGTAAACGCCCATGTCGTCATTGAAGAATATATCCCGAAGGAAGAAAGAAAAACAGCTGTTTTCACACACCCTCAAATCTTTGTGCTGTCGGCCAAAGAAGAAGAACGTCTGCAGGAACAGGCGCAACAGTTGGCGCAAGCTTCTTTTACGGATGCGGATCTTGCCGATGTTGCTTACACGCTTCAGCAGGGACGTGATGCGATGGAAGAAAGAGCGGCCATTATCGCTTCCTCGGCCGAAGAACTGCGGGACAAGCTAAAGAGCTGTGCGAAAGGACGTTATGACAAAGCGGGCATTTATAAAGGAAAAGCGGGGGCGGGTAAAACCCCGCTGAAATCCATTCTGGCAGGCGCAAACGGCGAAGCGGATATCGAAGAGCTGATAAGCCGCCGAGAGAATGGCAAGCTTGCGGAATTATGGGTGCAGGGCGCGGATATCAAATGGGACGGCTTATATTCTGATATCAAGCCCCAACGGATGAGTCTTCCTGCTTACCCGTTTGCGAAAGAGCGGTACTGGATCACGGACAACCGGCCGAAAGCAGAAAAACCGCAAGCTGTGCCGACGGCGCGGGTGCTGCACCCGCTGCTTCACGAAAATGTATCGGATTTAACAGAGCAGCGGTACCGATCCGAATTTACGGGACAAGAGACGATTTTCACCGATCATCTTATTAAAGGCAAGCCGGTCATGCCGGGCGTCGCCTACTTGGAAATGGCCAGGGCGGCGGTTGCTCAGGCAGTCAAAGGGCAAAAGGAACGTCCTTCTGTCATCCGTCTGAAAAACATCGTTTGGGTTCGGCCGATCGAAGCGGGAAACCGCCCGATTGAAGCGCAAATCAGCCTGAACCCGAGGGAAAACGGTGAAATCGTGTATGACATTTACACCGATTCACAAACAGAAGCAAGCGGCAGGCAGATACACTGTCAGGGGGCTGCCGGCATTCTCGGCGCCGGTGAGGCTCCGCACCGTGATATAGGCGCACTGAAAGCTCAATGCGGCCGCAGCATGCTGACTTCTGAGCAGTGTTACGGTTTATTCAGCAAAATCGGCATTGACTACGGTCCCGGACAACAAGGAATTCAGCACATTCATATCGGAAGCAATCAAGCATTAGCTGAGCTCCGTCTGCCTTCCTTCCTCGAAGAAACGGCAGATCAATACGTTCTTCACCCGTGTATGCTTGATTCAGCTTTGCAAGCGACAATCGGACTGAAGCTGCATGCAGGTGATAACCAGCTGTCACTGCCGTTCGCCCTTGAGGAACTGGACATTTTCAGCCCGTGCACGACAAGCATGTGGGCGTATGTCAGCTCCCGGGGAACGGATGAAAAAATACAGCGGCTGGACATTGACTTATGCGATGAGACAGGCCGGGTCTGTGTCAGGATTAAAGGGATTTCTTCCAGAATGATGGAAGGCCCGGCACCGGAAACATCATTAAATGGAGCAAACCTTCTGGCTCCGGTATGGGATCTTGCGGAATTCCGTGACCAAAGCCCGGCATATAAGACGGAAGAGGTTGTCTTTATGGCAGGGGATGAGGAAAGCGCGGCTTTTCAATTGCATCATCCTTCTGCGAAACGGCTTCATATCAACCCGGAGGATGAAATAGAGGCTGTTGCGGCTGAACTGAAAGCAAGAGGGTCTTTCGGGCATATCGTATGGATCGCTCCTTTTCACAGCGATGGTGACATGGTGAAAGCTCAAGATGCGGGCGTCATCCAGATGTACAGAGTGATTAAGGCGATGCTTGCTTTAGGATACGGAAGCAAGCGAATCAGCTTGACTGCAGTCACAATAAAAACACAGTCCGTACAGCCGGCGGACATCATTGATCCGGCTCATGCAGGCATTCACGGTTTGATCGGTTCGCTCGCAAAAGAGTATCCGAACTGGCAAACACGGCTGATTGATGCCGGATGTCCGGAAGATGTTTCAAAGGCGGAGCTGTTCTCAGCGCCGTTTGATGAGCAAGGCAATACATGGGCGTACCGCAACAATCACTGGTACAAACAGCGCCTCATTCCTGTACAGCAGCCGGTGTCAAGCCGGCCCGCTTACCAAAAAGGCGGCGTTTATGTCGTCATCGGCGGCGCGGGGGGCATCGGCGAGGCATGGAGCGAATATGCCGTGAAAACGTATCAGGCGCGAGTCGTTTGGATCGGCAGACGAAAACATAACAGCGCCATCCAGGAAAAAATCGACAGACTCAGCCAATTCGGGCCGGCGCCGATTTATATTGAAGCTGACGCGGCAAATGCGGATGAGCTCACACGGGCGTATGAAACGATCAAACGCACGCACCCGCAAATTAACGGAATCATCCATTCCGCAATTGTTTTAGAGGATCAGAGCCTGGCGAATATGCCGGAAAGCCGTTTGAAAAGCGTGCTCGCTGCAAAAGTCAATGTCAGCGTGAATATGGCCCGCGTGTTCCAAAATGAGCCGCTGGACTTTGCTTTGTTCTTCTCATCCGTTCAATCATTTGCACGAGCGGCCGGACAAAGCAATTATGCTGCCGGGTGCAGTTTCAAAGATGCCTTTGCCGCTCATTTGGCTCAAGTCCGGCCGTATTCGGCGGCAGTGATGAATTGGAGCTACTGGGGCAGTGTCGGAATCGTATCATCTGCCGATTATCAAGAACGGATGAAACAGGCGGGAGTCGGATCAATTGAAGCGCCCGAAGCAATGGCGGCGCTTGAACGATTGCTCGGCGGCCCATTGAATCAGTTCGTCATGATGAAACAGGCGGAAGAGCCGGAGGAAAAACCGGAAGAAATGATAGAAGTATACCCTGAACATCACGGCTCGGCGATGCAAAAACTGCGAAGCTATCAGCCTAAAGTAACAAGACATGTACAACAATTGAGTTAAGGAGGGGACGGCTTTGCAAAACACTGAAGATCTTCTTTACAAACTATTGGCAGGCCAGCTGAAATCTGTCGGATTTTTTACGGAAAACGAAACGCAGCCTGTCATGCAGGGGTTTTACGGCAGGTGGCTGGAAGAAAGCATCTCCATCTTGGTGCAAAAAGGCTTTTTGAAACAGTCTGGCAGTACGTATGTGTTAACGGGTCCGATAGAGCGTGCGGACGTTCTGTGGCAAGAATGGGATGAAAAGAAAGCTCCTTTACTCAAGGACAGCAGCAAACGGGCGATGATCACCTTAGTGGAGACCGCTCTCAGAGCTTTGCCGGATATTTTATCCGGCAGAGTTTCTGCCACTGATGTTCTGTTTCCTGATTCCTCAATGGAATTGGTTGAAGGAATCTATAAAAACAATGAAACGGCAGACTACTTTAATGAGGTGCTCGCTGACACATTGACGGCTTTCATTGAAGAACGCCTGAAAGAAGACCCGAACGCGGAAATCCGGATATTAGAGATCGGAGCGGGGACGGGCGGGACGAGCGCGGCCGTTTTCAAAAGATTAAAAGAGGTCAAACCTCATGTGAAAGAATATTGCTACACCGATCTGTCAAAGGCCTTTTTCATGCATGCTGAAAAAGAATACGGTCCCGACAATCCGTATTTGACTTATAAGCGGTTTAATGTGGAAGAGCCCCCGGCTTTGCAGGGTATAGAGACGGGTGCATATGACGCGGTAATTGCGGCAAATGTGCTTCACGCGACAAAAAATATTCGGCGGACACTTCGCAATGCCAAAGCGGTGCTTAAAAAGAATGGGATTTTGCTATTAAATGAGATCAGCAGCCATTCGGTTTATTCTCATCTGACATTCGGTCTTTTGGAAGGCTGGTGGCTGTATGAAGACGCCAAACTGCGTATTCCCGGATGCCCTGGGCTGTATCCTGAAGCATGGCAGTCTGCGCTGGAAAGCGAGGGATATCGGTACGTTACATTTATGGCGGAATCGTCACATCACCTCGGCCAGCAGATCGTGGCGGCAGAAAGCGACGGCGTCATCAGGCAAAAGCAGCCGGACGCGCCGGCGGTTGAAGAAATTGCGGCTTCCAAAGAGCCGGCTGATTTCACAGAACCGTCTTTCTCAGTCACAGACCGGACGGTGCAATTCATAAAAGAAACGTTAGCCAAGTCCATAAAGCTTGCTCCCGAGCGCATTCAGCCGGAAACCAGCTTTGAAAAATACGGCATCGACTCCATTTTGCAGGTGAATTTTATCCGTGAACTGGAAACATTGACGGGCGAGCTGCCGAAAACGGTCTTATTTGAACACACGAATACGAAAGAACTTGCCGAGTATTTGCTGGAAACTTACCCGGATAAGCTGCAACAGGCATTCGGAGCCGATCAAGCGCCTCCTGAAACGGAGCATCCGGAACCTGCAATGAATGAACCGGTGCCGCTTGTCACGGAAACGCGGCGATTTATCACTGAACAAAAAGAGCCAAAAGCGCCAAAGCCGGAAACAGAAACCGTCACCAATAATCGCTCTGATCGTGACGACATTGCCATTATCGGCATCAGCGGCCGCTATCCTGAGTCTGAAACCCTCGATGAGCTGTGGGAGCATTTAAAAGCCGGAGACAGCTGTATTACGGAAGCTCCGGAAAACAGATGGAAGTCCGGTCTTCTGAAAACGATGGCAAAAGAAACACGAAAAGAAGAACGCAAAACACGGTACGGCGGATTTCTGAAGCATATTGACGCTTTTGACCATCACTTGTTTGACATCCGGGAAGACCATGTGATGGAGATGACGCCTGAGCTCCGTCTAAGCCTTGAAACCGTATGGGAAACATTTGAAAACGGCGGCTACTCGTTAGAAAGAGTAAACGAATGGCAGGAATCAGACAGCGGCATCGGTGTATTTATGGGAAGTATGTACAATCAATATTTCTGGAATATCCCGTCATTGGAAAAAGCTGCGCTCAGCTCTAACGGAGGGGATTGGCATATCGCCAACCGCATTTCCCACTTTTTCAATTTAACGGGCCCGAGCATGGGCGTTACGACCGCATGCTCCAGCTCACTGAGCGCCATTCATCTCGCCTGTGAAAGCCTGAAGCTTAACAGCTGTTCCATGGCGATTGCCGGAGGGGTCAACCTCACGCTTGAACCGTCTAAATATGATGCGCTTGATCGGGCGAATTTGCTTGAGCAGGGAAGTGAAAGCAAAAGCTTCGGAACCGGCACGGGTCTGATGCCAGGAGAAGGAGTCGGAGCAGTGCTCTTGAAGCCGCTCTCCAAAGCGGTTGCCGACAAAGACCATATTTACGGGATCATTAAAAGCAGCGCGTTGTGCCATAGCGGCGGAAGGCAGATGTACACGGCTCCGGATCCGAAACAGCAGGCGAAGCTCATGGCGGCTTCCATTGACAAGGCCGGAATCAATCCGGAAACAATCAGTTATGTTGAATCAGCGGCAAACGGCTCTGTATTGGGAGATCCGATTGAGGTCATTGCCCTGACAAACGCGTTCTCGCAATATACCGATAAAAAACGATTTTGCGCGCTTGGATCCGTCAAGTCAAATCTCGGCCATTTAGAGGCGGCCTCCGGGATGTCCCAGCTCGCGAAAGTGCTGCTGCAAATGGAGCGGGAAACATTAGTTCCAACCATTAATGCAAAACCGCAAAATCCGAATATCGCGCTTGAACAAACGGCCTTTTACCTGCAGGAGAAAACCGAGTATTGGGAGCGTCTGAAGGATGCCGAGACGGGAGACATCATACCGCGGAGAAGCATGATCAATTCCTTCGGGGCAGGCGGGGCATATGCAAATCTCATCGTAGAAGAATATATCAATCCGAATTCTAATCATGCCCGTCACGGCAATGAGGAATATATTTTCCCTGTGTCAGCGAAAACAAAATGGAGTTTTGAAGCCTATCTTGAGAGACTGGCGGCCTTTTTAGAAAAGACGCCATCTCTTCATCCGGCCGCCATCGCATCCGCGCTGCAAAAAAGAACGCATCATCCGGAGTATCGGGCGGCATTTACGGCTGCTTCCGTTCAGGAACTGTCGGAAAAACTGGCCGCTTACCGCATGGATCAGCGGAATCTCAATTTCTCCGATTCTGATATCGGCCGGCGTGCGCGGCAATGGGAAAAAGGAGAGAATATCACGTTTGATCAGTTGCAGCAAGAGCACGCCGTTCATCTGCCGGCCTACGCTTTTGACCACGGGACTTCTTTTCATTTCGGTGAATCAGAAAACGCTGCCGGCGTTCAGGCGGTATACAGTGATGACGACCCATACGTGAAAGGGCATCAATTCAGCGGAGAACCGGTACTCGTCGGCGCTACATATAACAGTCTGGCAGTCGATCATTTTTGTGATCTTTTTCCTGAAGCAGAGGGAGGACATATTAAAAAACTGAATTACGTCAGCCCCATTACCGTAAAAAAAGGCGATCGCATCGAGCTGAAAACAGAATCGAAACAAAACGGGGATGGATTTGAACTGAGCATAATGCACCGCAGCCGCACGTCTCCTGATTGGAGCATAGCGGCGTATGCCGAGTGCAGCCCGTATCCGTTTCAAAAGCAGCACGCGGATCTGGCGGCCATTCAGCGCTCATACCGGGAAGTGGGCCGGATAGATGAGTTATACGGAGACGGAACGGGAACCGTCGTGTGGGGAGAAGAATTTAAAACGATCACCCGCCTGTACAAAGGCACTGATGCCGTTTTAGCGAAAGTGAACCTGAACAATAGCGACTCACAACAAGCGCATCATTATGCCATAAATCCATTAATCGCCAACAGTGCTTACTTGGCCTCGCTTTCTTTATTGGACCAAACAGAGGCGGAAAGCTATCTGCCGTTCGGCATTAATTCCGTCACCTTCAGCAGCCCGGAAAATCTTACCGATTGCTGGCTGCACATCAAGCTGGCTAAACAAACGGGGGAAATGATTCTGATTAACGCAGATGTCATCAGCAGCCGATCGGAAGTGGTGATGCGTTTTGAAGGCTATGCCCTGAAACGGTTCCGCCCGAAAACCGAACAGATGAATCAGCCGGCACGAACGGCTGTTAAGAATGCGGGAGCACCGATTTCTGCCGGCAGTCTGACAGATGATATCCGCAGCTACGTCCTTGGCAAGCTCGCCAAGATGATGGATGAACCCGCGTCCTCTCTTCGTTCTGACGCGAATATCATGGAATTGGGACTTGATTCAGCGAGTCTGATCGGGCTGACAAAAGAGATCGGCCAAGAGGCGGACATCGATGTGAATCCAACATTGTTTTTCGAGTATCCGACGGCGGAGGAGCTGACCCGCCACTTCGCGTCAGCATATGAGAGCAAGTTTTCTCAATTGCTTGCCGATCATAAGCATTCAGAAGAGGCTGGGGTCACGGAAACAGAAGAGCGCACTTTACCGAAGAAACAGCATACGCCTTGTGAAAACGCCGATGTCAAGCAAGGAATCGCGATTATCGGTATGTCAGCTCAGTTTCCGCAATCCCCGGATATCCAGTCTTTTTGGGGGCACATCGTAAACGGGGATCGCTGTATTACCGAAATTCCGGCGGACCGCTGGGACTGGCGCCGTTACGCCGGCGATGAGAATGACACGAGTCTCAGATGGGGCGGTTTTATTGACGGTGTCGGAGAATTTGATCCGCTCTTTTTCGGAATTTCTCCTAAAGAGGCATCACAAATGGGGCCGGAGCAGTTTCTGCTTTTGATGCATACATGGAAGGCAATGGAGGATGCGGGCCTAACAAATAAGGCATTATCAAGCAGGACGACAGGCGTTTTCGTTGCCGCGGGCAACAGCGATCCGAACAATGGAACAGCCATTCCGTCCATCATTCCGAACAGGATATCATATGCCTTGAATTTACAAGGACCGAGTGAATATTACGAGGCTGCCTGCACGTCAACGCTGGTGGCATTGCACAGGGCGGTTCAATCAATCCGTCATAACGAATGTGAGCAGGCTGTCGTGGGCGCCGCCAATATTCTGCAATCGCCGAAAGGTTTTATCGGTTTTGACTCAATGGGATATTTAAGCAAAAACGGCCGGGCGAAATCGTTCCAAAAAGATGCGGATGGCTTTGTCAGAAGCGAAGGGGCGGGCGTGATCATCATCAAACCGCTTGAGGCGGCAATTGAAGACGGCGATCATATTCACATGGTCATTAAAGGAACAGGAGTGTCTCACGGCGGTAAAGGCATGTCGCTTCACGCACCGAATCCGGCGGGAATGAAGGCCGCGATGAAAAAAGCGTACGAAGACACCGATGTTGATCCGCAAACCGTCACTTATATTGAAGCGCACGGCATTGCCTCCGAAATGGCAGATGCGCTGGAGTTTAATGCAATCAAAGCGGGTTACGGCGAGTCTGCAAATCAAGAGGAAAGCACGCCTTGTTATATCAGCACCGTGAAACCTTGCATCGGGCACGGCGAACTCGCTTCCGGACTGGCCGCCCTTATAAAAGTAGCGATGGCCATGAAGCATCATACCATCCCGGGCATTCCCGGATTTACAGCTGCAAATGAGCAAATGGCTATTCAAAAAAGCCGCTTCCGTTTCACCGAAGACAATCAGGAATGGACACAGCTCACCGACCATACGGGCAGACCGATCCCGCGCCGGGCCGCAATTAACAGCTATGGCTTCGGCGGCATGAATGCGCATGTCGTCTTGGAACAGTACAGCCCGAGCCATAAAGACAAAGAATCTGAGCATGACCCGCAGCTTATCGTGCTTTCTGCTAAGAGCGAAGGGCGTCTTAAGGCGGCCGCAGGTCAGCTGGCTGATTTTGTGCAAACTGGAGATACTCCGTCATTGCGGGATATTGCTTATACGCTTCAGACCGGCCGTGAGGCGATGAACTGCCGCTTGGCACTCGTTGCCCGCAATCAAGATGAATTGCTGGAAAAACTGAAAGAGTACAGAGCATTTTCCGAAGAAAGCAATGGAATGAAAAGCTTCTTTACAGGCAGTCAGCAGACTGGATCAGGAGATATCGGCGTTTTACTGGAAGGGACTCTCGGTACAGTCGTCACGGAGACGCTGTTGGCTGAAAACAATCTGGAAAAGCTTGCATTTTGCTGGGTGAAAGGAGCGGATATACCGTGGGACAGACTCCACCAAGGCGAATCTGTTCAAAGAGTGCCGCTTCCGACATATCCTTTTGAACACCACAAGTATTGGAACGGCGGTCAGCCAGAAGAGATCAGCCTTGCACCGGTTTCCCAGGACCCTCAGCTCCGCCGCGAGAGCGCAGCTGACATTGTGGCTGACATTTTGGGGATGAAGGCAGCGGAAATTGATCAAAATAAGCCGCTGACTGAATACGGATTCGATTCAATCTCCTGTATTCAGCTGCTGAAAAAACTTGAGGACGGAGACAGCCGCATCAGTCTGGAAGCTCTTCAGAAATGCAGCACTCTTCAGGAGATCGGCATGCTGTTAAAAACGAACCAACCGCATGAGGCGGGCCGGAATTTTCCCGAACTCGTCAAGCTGAATGAAAGAGAAAAAGGCCGTCCTGTTTTTTGGTTTCACGGCGGAACAGGAGGCGTTGAAGCATACCAGCCATTCGCCAAAAAGAGTCAGCGTCCTTTTTACGGCATCCAGGCAAGAGGTTTGACAGGGAAAGAGCCGCTGCAAGGAATCGAAGAGACGGCCGCTTCTTATATGAGAATCATCCAAGCGGTACAGCCGAAAGGCCCTTATGACCTCGGCGGATATTCCTTGGGCGGAATGCTTGCATATGAAACCGCGCGCCTCTTGCAGGAGGAAGGTCATACAGTAAAAAGCGCCGTCATGATCGACACCCCGTACAGTGAAAAATGGAAAGAAAGAAAACCATCTGTTAAGTCAGTCATGCTGCAAACGATCAATACGATGCTTACGGCATATCTTAAGCCTGAAAACCTTGAAGAGGCATTAATCAGCAGAGAAGACATTACCGTCCAGGCTGAGGAAGAAGAAGTATTGAAAGAATTGATCGGCCTTGCCAAAAAGCGCGGTCTGCCAAAATCCGAAGAAGCGATCCGGATGCAGCTGGAGCAAATGATGAAGACGCAGCTCGCTTACGGAATGGAAGAGTATGACATGAAGCCGCTGCCTCATCCGGAAGCGCTGCAATGCTACTACTTCCGTAATAAAAGCGGTTTGTTCCTCGGAGATCTTGAACGTTATCTGACAGCAGAGGAAGAACAAATTCCGTTAGACCATGATGCGTATTGGAAAGAATGGGAACACCAGATGAAACACTTTCACCTGCTGGACGTCCACTCCTCCAATCATGTCACAATGCTGTCGGAACCAAAGCCGCAAAACGCCATTAAGGCATTCTGCGAAAAACTGTACGCAAACAAAGGAACGATAAGCGCAAATTTCCTTAAATCTTTCAGAAAAAAGCTGGACGAAACAAATGAGTTGATAAAACGGTAATAGAGAACGGCCGGAGCAATCCGGCCGTTTTTTTATTAATATAGAACTAAATTCATTATGTACTAAATATTCACTATTATATTGATTTCCTGTTTATAAGACATTAAAAAAACCCCCGATAAACAGGGGGCGATATTAAAATCTGACAGGCAATGTTTCAAGCCCTCTCAAAAACACATTTTTTCTCCATGTTACATCCTCGGGCGCGCCTTTCAGCTCTATATTCGGGAACCGTTTTAAAAGCGAAGTAAAGGCAATGGATGCTTCCATCCGGGCGAGCGGAGCCCCGAGACAAAAATGAATGCCGAATCCAAAAGAGATATGACGGTTCGGTGTTCTCGCTATATTTAATGTATCAGGATCATCGAAATATTCCGGGTCCCGATTGGCTGAACCGATGCCGATAAATATCATATCGCCTTTTTTAATAGAAACATCTTTATAGGTGAAATCTTCAAGCGCCCATCGATTCGCCATCATGATGACGGGAGAGGTGTAACGCAAAAGCTCTTCGACCGCCGTCTGGATATTTTCGGGCTGCCGCTTTATCTTCTCCATCTGGTCTTTGTGCAGAAGAAGCGCCAGGGTGCCGGAGCCGAGAAGGTTAACCGTTGTTTCAAGCCCGGCAACGACTAACAAAAACAGCATGGAATACAGCTCTGATTCACTCAGCTTTTGGCCGTCCTCTTCAGCGTAAATAAGCTTGGTTGTCAGATCTTCAGCCGGATGTTTTCTTTTTTCTTCGATCAGTGTTTTCATATATTGTTTAAATTCTTTGAGAGCCTGGTTGGTCGCATCTTGTCCGCTTTCTGACGTGTCAACCATCGCGTTAGTCCACACTTGAAATTTGGCGCGGTCCTCTTTCGGAATTCCGAGCAGCTCGGAAATGACGATAAACGGAAGCGGTGCCGCGAAATCTCTCATGATATCAGGGTCTGCTTTTTTTTTCATTTCATCCAGCAGCTCTTCTGTGATCTGCTCTATCTCGGTGCGAAGCTGCTCAATCATCCGGGGAGTGAACCCCTGATGCACCAAAGATCGAAGACGTGAATGATCCGGAGGGTCTTTTGCCAGCATATGCTCTGAGACAAAATCGATATCTTCGCTGACATTCAGCTTCGCGATCAGCTCCTTCGGCATGACCCGTTTTACATCTCTCGTAATTCTGCCGTCTTTTAAAAACGCCATACAATCATCATAACGCGTGATGAGCCATGCCGGAAAGGTGCCTCCGAAACGCTGCAGTTCGAATTTATGTATGGGGTCCTGCTCTCTGAATCTGCTTAAAACCGCAAAAGGGTCTTCGTGAAACTCGGGTGAGTGTGGGTGAAACATTGTTTTTTCCATCTGGATTTCCCCGCCTTCATGTTTTTGAAAAGACATAACCAACAGCCGGTGCCTGCCGACCGGACGGCATTCCTCCTTTTATCTGCCGAAGACACTGATCACAACGGCTCATAAGTATGTCTAAAATATATAAGGAAACAGAAGCCGGTTCAATAGATAAATCGTAAAGCCGCCATTTTCGTTAATTATCAACAAAACAGCAAACTTTTTTTGCCAATTCATCATGTGTGTTAAATCCGGCTAATATACATATTTACGCTTCATATCAACTTCTTAAGGAGGATGTGAATGAATGCGTTTATGAAATGGGCGGCAAGTCTGCTTTTGGTGATCTCTCTTCAGTTCGGCCTTACGGGCGCCGGCATCCATTCGGACAGTGCTGCTCGTGCCGCATCCCGATACGATCAGGTGCTGTATTTCCCGCTGTCAAAATATCCAGAGACGGGAAATCATATAAAAGACGCCATTTCGGCAGGTCATTCTGAGATTTGTACAATTGATCGGGGCGGAGCGGAGAATAGAAGGAAAGAATCATTGAAAGGAATTCCGACAAAGCCCGGGTTTGACCGTGATGAATGGCCCATGGCAGTCTGCACAGAAGGCGGGGCGGGGGCTGATATCAGATATGTAACCCCGTCGGATAACCGCGGGGCCGGTTCATGGGTTGGAAATCAAATGAGCGGCTATTCCGACGGCACGAGAGTATTATTTATCGTTCAGTAACTTCTCCGGTTCGCCGGAGTTTTTTTTATGCTTTGAAAAAGCGGCGCGCCGGCTGGACATATGAAATGGCGAAGAGTAAACTTATATGTTGGAATCAGCATGAGAAAGGATTGGATCACATTGACAGTGACTACATACCGAAATATTGCACTTTTACTTCTTTGTTTAACAGCGGGAATTGTGGATGTGATCGGTTATTTAAGCCTGGGACATATCTTTACCGCCAATATGACGGGGAATATCGTTCTGTTCGGCCTGGCGATCGGCAACTCATGGCACCTTGCCGTACTCAAATCGTTAACCTCGTTAATCGGATTTATTGCCGGCGTTATTGCCGCGGCCTTGCTTGTGGGCAATAAAAAGAAATCATTCTGGCCCCCTGCGGTAACTGCCGCTTTAGCTATTGAAGGAGCTGTTTTGCTGCTGTTTGCTTTGTTCTCTTGCTTTTTTGCAGATGCCATTTCTGTTTATGTGCTGATTATGCTGCTCAGCTTCGCAATGGGAATGCAGACGACAGCCGCGAGAAAACTTGGTGTAGCGGGGATTTCCACGACCGTATTAACGGGAACGCTCGCTAATTTTTTTGAAGATCTCACCGCAAGGTTTTACAAAGCGGACAAGCGGAAGCAGTTTACGAGAGATGCTGTATTGCGCGCGCTTGCCTTGGTTCTGTATTGCTTTGGGGCGGTCATAGGCGCTTTTGCCGAACCGGATTATAAGTTTGCCGTGATCTGGCTCCCGATTATCATTATTTTAGGCATTATGCTTTGCGCATTCACGATGTTCCACGGATATTCTGAAGAAAAAAACCAATAAAAAAACGCCGCTGATTCAGGGCGTTTTTTCTTTTTATTGCTCTTTCCGGGTCCCGATTGTATACACGGCCCGATCTGTATGTACCTTTAATCCGTCTTGCTCCTTTTGGATGGTAATGTCGCCGAGCAGAGGAATTTCATACGCATCTTGGGGAAGCGGGACATTTCCTTCCTCCGTATAGGTTGTGCCGTGCCCTTTTAAGACGAGTTCTTCATCCGCTACATAGTCATCGGGATGGTTTGTCCGGCGGACGAGAACATCATCAAGGTGAAGCATGATCCGGTCCATATCAGAAATCTCGTTTCGGCTGTCTGTCAGCTCTCCTTTTCTGATATCAAGCGTTTGTCCGATCTGTTTTTGCAGCCATTCAGACAATTCGGTGTTTGTAAGTGCCATTGTGATTCCTCCTTTTATCTACACCATACTTATTCCCTATTTTTTTAGAAATACACTGCCTTGCATTGATCTTTTTTTCTGACAGCCGGTTCTGACCTGTTCCGAGTTCCTTCATTATAAATGTTTCATCTATTCACCTGAAAAACGGAGTCATCTGCCGGTGCAGACGACCCCGTTCTCATGATAAAAAGGTTACTCTTTCGGCACGGCGTTTTCGGCGTTCACTGCGCCCGCTCCGTAAATGTTCGGATCTTCATTTGTCCATTGATCCGGACTTTGTTTGATCAATGTTTTCACTTCGTCAGGCGAAAGCTGCGGGTTTTGCTGAAGGATTAAGGCGGCGATGCCCGCACAGATCGGAGTGGCCATGGACGTGCCCGAAAGACTGAAATACAAGGAGCCTACTCGGTTTGATTTCTGTAATTTGTCAAGATATGAACGCGGAGAACGGAGAGATACGATATCGACCCCGGGCGCAAGAATGTCAGGCTTCTCTTTTCCGTACACCGTCGGGCCGCGGCTTGAGAAAGAAGCGACCGTATCGTCCTCATTGCTGGCTGTATCATTGTCATCATAGGCGCCTACCGTGATGACCTTCTCGCTGACACCGGGGCTTGAAATCGTTTGAGCTTCCGGACCGGAGTTGCCCGCGGCGACGCAGACGACGATTCCTTCATTCCATGCCTCTTCAACGGCCTTGACGAGCGGGTCGTCCGTTTCTTTATCATATCTGAGCGCATCTCCGCCCAGTGACATGCTGATGATTCTGATCGGATTCTTTGTGTGTTCTTTATTATATTGTATGCACCATTCCACACCTTCAATGATATCAGCCAAGGTTCCTGATCCTGATTTGTTTAAAACCTTGACTCCGATCAGATCGGCTTCCGGCGCCGGCCCCTGATATTTACCCGAAGATGAAGCGCCGCTGCTTGCGATATCACCGGCGCAATGGGTGCCGTGCCCGTTGTCATCATACGGTTCTGTCTTTTGATTGACAAAGTCCGCAAATCCGATAATCCTGCCTTCTAAATCGGGATGCTGATAGATTCCGGTATCAATAACGGCGACGGTTACGCCTTTTCCTGTTAATACGGTGCCGTTACGGGTCACTTCTTTTGCATGAGACGATTCAGCTGCCGTATCAAGGAGAGCTTTTACTTCACGGTTTAAATAGATTTTACGAATATCCCGGCATTGCGAAAGAAGCATGTGAAGGGCGGACGGAGTGACTTCGGCGCTGCAGCAGTTGATTGTTTGAAACTGCTTTTTTATGGTGCAGCGTTTTTCTTTTGATAAGACCTGTCCTGTGCTGTGAAAACCGGATTCATGGCAGCCCTCTTCAAATTCAATGATGACTGACATTTTCTTTCTGTTTTTCACCTTTTTTTCGAAAAAATTGTGCAAAAAGCAAGGTGTCCATTTGAAAGGTTTATATAACTGTAATACGTTTTCTCTGAGCGGCCAGTCCAGCTTATGAGCATTTGACCGCACCATTTGTACCATTGAGTAACCAAACATATATACTTTTCCTCCCATTCTGGCGATTCTCTCTATACCATATGAACAGGCCGTATGTTCGGTCAGTTTGTTTGTCCTTCAGGAGAGCTGGTTACTTGCGGCTTTTTCAGGAGAAGAAATCGAGTTGGATCGGAACGTTTGTTCGTTTATGATGAATCCGGCGGAAGGAGGTATACACATGAACATAATATTGAGACATTCCTTGGAAAAACAGCTTCCGATTGATATTATATATATATGAAAAAAGACGGCTCCGTTTCAAAACGGACCATTATGATAAAAAAAGGGGATGAGCGGGCTGTAACGGCATTTTGCTGTACAAAAAGGCAGATGAGAACTTTTTTGACGGGCTCCATTCTGTCCTGTGCATTTGCTTCGGGAGGCGGATATTCATTTTTAAAAGCGTATTCTTGATGCCGTCCGTTTCCGGCCGTGAATCTCCCGCCCCTGAAAATTCGGGCGTTCCTCCCTTTTTTTTTGCCCTCTCTCAACCTTTTTTCACTGATGCTCGGCATTTGAGCGCTTGAACCGTGACAATCCATTGATTTTTCGAAACCGGGAAGTTTTTCACTGATGATAATGTTAATAGAATGTTAAGATAAGACCTATTGACAAAAATCCATATAATGAATATTTCATTTTTCAGAAAGGAGCAAAGAAGGAGAGCTGATGAAAAGAATTTTACTTAATGTCATCATTATCGTAGCAATGGTCTTACTAATAAGATGTGCTCATTATGCGTCAGACCCTGATCCCTCGAATTCTTCTGATACATACACAGATTTTAAAGATCTGGCTGAACATGAAGACCCCGATGATTATCATATATCGTACAATAAGCGAAAGGGGAGCCCCGTATTGATCATGTCGCCGCACGGAGGGAGAATTGAGGGCGGGGTGAGCGAGATCGTCCGCTCTTTCAGGAATGATTATTCAACCTACCTGTTTGAGGGATTAAAAGCGCATGATAACCAGACTCTTCATATTACGAGCACCAAGTTCGATGAGCCTTCAGCAGTCGAAAGCATTAAGCAGCACCATTATGTTATCGCAGTTCACGGTTATAAAGGCGACGAGAAAAATACTCTTGTCGGAGGAAGCGACCGGAAGCGGGCGAAAAAATTGGTGAGAGCTCTCAAACGAAACGGATTTCCTGCAGAATTGGCAACCTCAAAAACCGGTCTGGCCGGGGTTGACACCGAAAATATCAATAACCAGGCGCAAACCGGGCTTAGTATACAGCTTGAGATCAGCAGAGAACAGCGGGAAGCGTTTTTTGATAATTTTGATTACCGCGAAAGGGAATTCACAAAAACGGAGGAATTTTACCGGTTTGTCCGTACGATAAAAAGAGTGATCAATCAAGAGTATTCGTGAGCTTAAAAAAAGACAAACCAGTGAAAGGTGAGTAAACTGAAAAAAAAGGAGGTTTGTCCCTTGGCAAAACATCACTTTTATTTAAAAGCAAATTGGCCCGGAAATCGCAATGACGTCGGCGATATTAAAAGCGGCCGGCTGGAAACGGCTGTGTCCATTCCTAAGGAAATGGACGGACCCGGAGAAGGCACAAATCCTGATGAAATGCTGCTTGGAGCGGCCGCGACCTGTTATATTATAACGCTTGCGGCGATGATGGAAAGAAGCGGTCTGGATAAAGAAGATCTACATATGGAATCTGAAGGAATTGTAGACGTCACGAACGGTGTGTTCACGTACCAGAAAATCATTCACCGCCCGTTTATATTATTAAAGCCGGATGCAGCCGAAACGGACTTTACGCTCGCCAGGAAGTTAGCGCAAAAAGCGGAGTCCTCCTGTATGATTTCACGAGCGATCCAAGGAAACGTGGAGATGGAGCTTGAGGTTGAAGTAAAAGCTGCCCGCGCTTGACGAGTTCAAACGGTCAGCTCCGGGCCGTTTGATTTTTTTTAGCTTTTTGAGACTTGGAACGGTTCAGCAGGATGACGCCCGTGATGACAAAAATAAGCCCGATCATCATTTTGGCTGTCATGGCTTCCTTAAAAACAAAAAAGCCGACAATTGCCGTTAAAGCCGTGCCGACACCTGACCATGTCGCGTATGCGGCGGATAAATCAAGGCTTTTCAAAGAGAAGCTCAAAAACATAAAAGAGGCTCCGATTCCGGCAATGACGCCGAGAGCGGGCCATAAGTGCGTAAAACCGTCCGACAGCTTCAGCATCGTGCTTCCAAACACTTCTGATACAATGGCTAATGCCAGGCAGAGTAATCCTTTCATATCATGCTTCTCCTTTCTACCAATTCATCAGAATGACACCGGCCAATAAGAATACAAGTCCGATGACGGCCTGCTTGTCCAGTTTTTCATGAAACCATTTCGCTCCGATAATGGATGCGAGCACCGTTCCGGCTCCGCTCCATGTTGCATAGGATAAGCTGAGCGGAATGAGATTCAGTGTCAGTGAAAGCATATAAAAGGCCAATGAATAGCCTGCCACTACAAGCGCGCTTGGCAAAAACCGCGTAAATCCGCGGGAGACCTTCAGCATGGCCGCGCCGATTGACTCTGATAAAATAGCAATTGTGAGGAAGATATAACCCAGAATCATATCAAATCCCCCTCTCATCATAATCCTTATGCCTTTTGTTTAAGGCAGTAAAATAAAATAATATCCGAACTTTGCCCGCCAAGTCAAGACATTAGGCCTATATAAAAAGGCCCCTGAAAGGAGCCCTTTTTGATTGTCTTAGTAGTAATACGGATAGTAAGGGTAGCCGTAACCTCCGTACAAATACGGGTTGAACAAAGCGCTTCCGACAAGCCCCCCGACAAGCCCTCCGACAAACGGTCCGCCGTAAAAACCAAACGGCCGTCCGAACCCGCCAAACCAAGGGCGGCCAAACCAAGGCCGGCCAAAACCAAAACCCGGCCGCCCGAAGCCGAATCCGAATCCGGGACGCCCGAACCCGAAGCCCGGCCGTCCAAACCCAAATCCGGGCCGTCCAAACTGTCTCATATCACTATCTGCTTCGTATGTGTATTCTTCATTCATAATTTAGGTACCTCCAAGAATAAATTTGAGATGATAACAGAGTATTCAGCCCACCAATTTTTGATTGGGCGTTTATCAAAAAATAAAGGAGTGAGCTTTTGTGGGCCTGTATCAGTCCGATTGGTCAAAAAAACCTCCGCACACACACGCATACCGGGCTGTTACGGATGTAGTGCAGGGGCATTACCATGTGATCGAAGGCTTTTCGCAGCCGGAGAACGGCAGCAATACAGATGAGCATACACATTTCTATACGGGCATCACCTCGTTTGAAAACGGCCATTTTCATAGGTATTACGGCATTTCCGGCCCTGCCATCCCGAGGGTTGACGGAACACATTACCATGAGCTTTCAGAGACCACCTTTGCCGCCTACAATGAGCCGATTCAGATCCAGCACGGCGGCGTCGTTTACGATCCGCGGGAGAAAGGACGGAAAACGCACCGCCATACGCTCAAAGGAAAAACGAGAGAGGTTGTCGGAAACGAGCCGATCGGGTGGTAGCGGATGTTTAGCGCTCAGGAAAAAGGGCAAAATGGATAGGTGCCTGAAGAAATGAATGCTATAATTAGGGGGAGATTTATAAAAGAGAGTGATACATATTGAAAAATAAAAAACAGCCTGTCGTCATACTCGTCGGACCGACGGCAGTCGGAAAAACAAAACTAAGCATCGGACTCGCGAAAATGCTGAATGCGGAAATCATCAGCGGAGATTCCATGCAGGTATATAAAGGGATGGACATCGGAACGGCCAAAGTCACCGAAGAAGAGACAGAAGGCGTGCCGCATCACCTGATTGATATTTTGGAGCCGTCCGACACTTTTTCAACGGCGGATTATCAGAAAATGGTAAGGGGAAAAATCACCGAGATTGCCGGTAGAGGAAAGCTGCCGATGATTGTTGGGGGGACGGGTCTGTACATTCAGTCCGTGCTGTATGACTATACGTTCACGGAAAACTCCGGCGACCCTGTATTCCGGGAGCGCATGGAGAAACTGGCGGCTGAAGAAGGGGCGGAAGCGCTTCATGCCAAGCTTGCGGCAGCCGACCCGGAAGCGGCGGCAGCCATTCATCAAAACAATACGCGAAGAGTCATCCGCGCGCTCGAAATCCTGCATGTATCGGGAAAAACAATGTCAGAGCATCTTAAAACCCAAAAACGGGAGCTGCTTTACAATGCGGTTCTTATCGGTCTTACAATGGACAGAGAAGTGCTGTACGGCCGGATTAACGAGCGCGTTGACCTGATGCTGGAAACCGGCCTTCTTGACGAAGTAAAGCGGCTGTATGATATGAATATCCGGGACAGCCAATCGATTCAGGCAATCGGCTATAAAGAGCTGTATGAATATCTTGATGGAAAAGTGCCGCTCCCTCAGGCTGTGGAGCAATTAAAACAAAATTCAAGGCGATATGCGAAACGCCAGCTGACCTGGTTTCGCAATAAAATGCCCGTTTCATGGACAGATATGACGCCGCCTGTTGATATTGAGCAGAAAAAAAAGGAAATTTTCGAGTGCATAGCAGGAAAACTGGAAATTTAATCGAAACAGTATTGTATTGAGAACCAAGGAGGACGAAACATGAAACCGATTAATATTCAAGATCAGTTTTTGAATCAAATCCGAAAAGACAATACGTTCGTCACGGTGTTTTTACTCAACGGCTTTCAGCTTCGCGGCCAGGTAAAAGGCTTTGACAACTTTACCGTTTTGCTCGAAACGGAGGGGAAGCAGCAGCTTATTTATAAACATGCCATCTCCACGTTCGCCCCGCAAAAAAACGTCCAGCTTGAGCTTGAATAGACTTTTTGACAAAGACCATGAACAATGGTCTTTTTCTATGCGCGTCTGTATATTGCAGGCCGTATATCGGAAAGATAAAAGGGGGTACGGAAAATCGTGTTCGAAAGTGAAAATGAACTGAGAAGAATCAGGATTACGCTCGTTTGGATCGCTGTTTTTTTGCTGTTTGGAGCTTGCAGCAATCACGAGACGGTGGTGACGGATGATGACGGCGGCTTGGCGGATGCCGAACCGCAGACAGAAGGCATGGTGCAGCTGGAACATAATCGTTTCGGCATTGTCGAGGACGGTTACTTAAAAATATACCGCTATGATGAAAAAACGAATAAAATCGAACTGAAAAAAGAAACGGCGCTGGATGAGCTTGAATAAATTTCACAAGCGTTCGAATTTACAAAGCGGGCCGCACAAGCTACACTAAGTACTGACATTGATCATGCAGAGGGTGAGACGATTGAAACACAAGGTGATAATCAACCATTGGGAAGAAACTTGTGAAGATGATTCCTGCTATGAATATGGAACCAGCATCATCGTTGACGGCAAAGAACTGATCAGAGAGGCTTCCATCACAAGCGCTCTGAAAGCCGTACTGAAAGAAATCGGTGCTGATGTGGAGATTGAAGAAACCGTTGAAAGCGAAAAAAAATGTGATTCTTACAAAAAATAAGAATAAAAGTCTAGACTACTAAGCAGTTTTTTTTCATGTTATGATAGACATCGGCTTACACATGACACCTTGAGTAGGATGAGAGATGATTCTCGTTCTGCTCTCTTTTTTGGGCGTTAATCGGGCCGGAGCCAAAGTCCGCTCTTTCAAAAATATGAATTTTTTATAAATCGATCTCAATATGTTGTGTTTTTCTCAGAGGTTAGTATACTATATATAGTGTTAAGAGATTCATTATTTTTGATAGGTCGTGATAAGGATGGTTCAAATCATATTTGATTCAAAGACAGGGAATGTTCAGCGTTTTGTGAATAAAACAGACTTTCAGCTGATCCGCAAGGTGGACGAAACGGACCACGTGGACACTCCGTTTGTTTTGGTCACCTACACGACAAACTTCGGTCAGGTACCGGCATCAACACAATCATTTCTCGAAAAATACGCCCATCTCTTATTAGGAGTCGCTGCGAGCGGCAACAAAGTATGGGGCGATAACTTTGCAAAAAGCGCCGATACCATCTCTAGACAATATCAGGTGCCGATCTTGCACAAATTTGAACTCAGCGGCACATCTAAAGACGTTGAATTGTTTACTCAGGAGGTAGAAAGAGTTGTCACAAAATCAAGTGCCAAAATGGATCCAGTTAAATAACGAAATCATGATCCAACAAGATGGAAAATTCCAGTTTGATAAAGATAAAGAGGCTGTACATAGCTATTTTGTAGACTATATCAATCAAAACACAGTTTTCTTTCACGATTTAAAAGAGAAGCTGGATTATTTGATTGAAAACCAATACTACGAAGAGGAATTCTTAAGCCTTTATTCTTTTGAAGACATTAAAGAAGTGTTTAAGACAGCTTACGCTAAGAAGTTTCGTTTTCCTTCCTTCATGAGTGCGTTTAAATTCTATAATGACTATGCTTTGAAAACGAATGACAAGAAAAAAATCCTCGAGCGTTATGAGGACCGGATCTCAATTGTTGCGCTGTTCTTCGCAAACGGCGACACTGAGAAAGCAAAAGAATATGTGAACTTGATGATCAATCAGGAATATCAGCCAAGCACACCGACATTTTTGAATGCCGGCAGAAAACGCCGCGGAGAACTTGTGAGCTGTTTCTTGCTCGAAGTCAATGATTCCTTAAACGATATTTCACGGGCGATCGATATTTCCATGCAGCTGTCTAAATTGGGCGGCGGGGTTTCTCTTAATCTGTCCAAGCTCCGCGCGAAAGGTGAAGCGATTAAAGATGTTGAAAACGCCACAAAAGGTGTTGTAGGCGTCATGAAGCTTCTTGATAATGCGTTCCGCTACGCTGACCAAATGGGGCAGAGACAAGGCTCAGGCGCGGCATACCTGAACATTTTCCACCGGGATATTAATGATTTTCTTGATACGAAAAAAATCTCGGCTGATGAAGATGTCCGCGTTAAAACCCTTTCCATCGGCGTCGTGATTCCGGACAAGTTTGTCGAGCTTGCGCGTGAGGATAAAGCCGCTTATGTCTTTTATCCGCATACGATTTATAAAGAATACGGCCAGCATATGGACGAAATGGACATGACGGCGATGTATGAGGAGCTTGTCGACAACCCGCGCGTCAAAAAAGAAAAAGTAAATGCGCGCAAATTGCTTGAAAAGCTTGCCGTTCTCCGTTCTGAGTCAGGCTATCCGTACATTATGTTCCAGGATAACGTAAACAAAGAGCACGCGAATAACCACGTATCAAAAGTGAAATTCTCGAACCTTTGCTCTGAGGTGCTTCAGGCGTCACAGGTTTCAGCTTACACAGATTATGACGAGGAAGACGAAATCGGCCTGGACATTTCCTGCAACCTTGGTTCTTTAAATATTTTAAATGTCATGAAACATAAATCGATTGAGCGCACGGTGAAACTCGCGACGGATTCCCTGACTCATGTCTCCGAGACGACGGATATCCGCAACGCGCCGGCAGTCAGACGCGCAAACAAAGCGATGAAGTCGATCGGTCTAGGCGCGATGAACCTGCACGGCTACCTTGCCCAAAACGGCATCGCTTACGAAAGCCCGGAAGCAAGAGACTTCGCGAATACGTTCTTTATGATGGTGAACTTTTATTCCATCCAGCGTTCAGCTGAGCTTGCAAAAGAAAAAGGCGAAACGTTTGAGCATTATGAAGGCTCCACTTATGCAACGGGAGAATATTTCAATAAATATATCGAAAAAGAATTCTCGCCGGCATACGAAAAAATCGCTGCGCTCTTTGAAGGCATGCACATCCCGACAATCGAAGACTGGAAAGAGCTGAAGGCGTTTGTCGCTGAAAACGGCATGTACCACAGCTACAGACTGTGCATCGCGCCGACAGGCTCCATTTCCTATGTCCAATCCAGCACGGCGTCCGTTATGCCGATCATGGAACGGATCGAAGAAAGAACATACGGAAATTCAAAAACGTATTACCCGATGCCGGGGTTAGCGTCTAATAACTGGTTCTTCTACAAAGAAGCTTATGATATGGATATGTTCAAAGTGGTGGATATGATCGCGACAATCCAGCAGCATATCGATCAGGGAATCAGCTTTACCCTGTTTTTGAAAGATACGATGACAACTCGTGATCTGAACCGTATTGATCTGTATGCCCACCATAGAGGCATCAAAACCATTTACTATGCAAGAACGAAAGATACCGGGCAGGACAGCTGTCTTTCTTGTGTCGTTTGATTAAAGGAGAGTTAACAGTGACAAAAATTTATGACGCAGCAAACTGGTCAAAGCATGAAGATGATTTCACCCAAATGTTTTACAACCAAAACGTAAAGCAGTTTTGGCTTCCGGAAGAGATCGCATTAAACGGCGATCTTCTTACTTGGAAGTATTTGGGTAAAAATGAGCAGGATACGTACATGAAGGTGCTCGCCGGCCTGACACTGCTTGATACAGAGCAGGGGAACACAGGCATGCCGATTGTGGCCGAGCACGTCGAAGGCCATCAGCGAAAAGCGGTTCTTAATTTCATGGCGATGATGGAGAACGCGGTGCACGCAAAATCATATTCAAATATTTTTATGACGCTTGCTCCGACTGAAACGATCAACGAAGTATTTGAATGGGTTAAACAAAATAAATATCTGCAGAAAAAAGCGCAAATGATTGTCGGGCTTTACAAAGCCATTCAAAAAGATGATGAAATTTCACTGTTCAAAGCGATGGTTGCTTCCGTCTATCTGGAAAGCTTCCTTTTCTACAGCGGTTTCTATTATCCGTTATATTTCTACGGACAAGGAAAACTGATGCAAAGCGGTGAGATCATCAACCTGATCCTTCGTGACGAAGCGATCCACGGTGTATACGTCGGACTGCTGGCACAGGAAATATACAATAAACAAACAGAAGCGAAAAAAGCGGAACTTCGCGAATTTGCGGTTGAGCTTTTAGAAGAGCTTTATCACAATGAGCTTGAATATACAGAGGATCTCTACGACCAAGTCGGGCTGTCTCATGACGTAAAGAAATTCATCCGCTATAACGCCAATAAAGCTTTGATGAACTTAGGGTTCGATCCTTACTTTGAAGAAGAGGATATTAATCCGATCGTATTAAACGGATTAAACACCAAAACAAAATCACATGATTTCTTCTCCATGAAAGGGAACGGCTACAAAAAGGCGACGGTAGAACCGATTAAGGACGAAGATTTTTATTTTGGCCAAGATGAAGAGCAGATATAATATCTGCTCTTTTGGCTTGAGTGGAGAGGTAAGACAGGAGGAACGGGCATGAACAAAATGGATGAAATCATCTTGGCTGCACCGCGGAGTGACGTCTTTCAAAACGAAATGCTGACATTTCAGGGAGTCAACAGCCAGGATGAACGTATCATAAAAATTATGGCTCAGATTGAGGCGCATTTTTTTGAAATCAGAAGAGGCGACGCGGAAGAGGACCCGCGATTTAAACAGCCGATTCCGTATGTCGCCATCCGCCGTGATGATGAGGTATTTGTGTATGAGCGGCTCGCGGGCGGAGGGGAATCGCGCCTCCATAATAAGCTTTCTCTCGGCTTCGGCGGACACATGAACCCTATGGAAGGGGCGGCTTCATTTTCGGAAGTGCTGAAACAGAACACCGACCGGGAGCTGGCGGAAGAACTGTACATTCGCGAGGAGGACAAACAAAACATTGTCACACTCGGCCTGATCAATGATGATGAAAACGATGTAGGGAAGGTGCATATCGGCATCCTTTCTGCGCTCCAGTTAGCGTCTGCGGCACAAGTCGAAGTGAAAGAAAAAGATCAAATCGCCGGGTGCTGGATGAAACTGAGCGAACTGAAAGAGGAAAATGTGTATCAGCGTCTTGAAGCTTGGTCTCAGTTTGTCGCCGATATACTTCAATAACAAAAAACCCCCGTTCGTCCCAAAAAAGGGAGAGCAGGGGTTTTTTCATTTAGTCTTGCACAATGAAGGCATCAAATCCGGCTTTTTCGGCCCGCGCTGCCAACGCTTCAGCATAATCTCTGGAAGAGAATGCGCCGATCTGCACTTTGAATAAGCCGCCTTTTGGAAGCACAATCGCGTCAAAACCTTTAGACACCGCATCGGCGGCAAGCGCATCAGCATTTGCTTTCACTTTGAATGCGCCGATTTGCACTTTATATAAGTCAGCCTTTTTTTTTAGACCGAAAGCTTGCTCCAAGCCCTTGGCATGTCCTCTTGCAAGGCTTTCAATAAAACTGGCTGTTTTCAGTTTGTTTGCATCAGCTGACGTATCAACAAAACCATTCTCCGTCAAAATCGCCGGCATACTTGTCTCCCGCAGCACATGGAAGTTGGCTGTTTTTTTTCCGCGGTCATTAAAACCCGATGCTTGAATTACTTGCGTGTGGACGGCTGATTGGTAAGTCGAGGTCGGCGCTCCGACACCGGGGTAAATATAGCTTTCGAATCCGGTTCCGCCTCCTGAGTTAATATGAATGGATAAAAAATAATCTGCGCCCCAGCTGTTGGCGGCATCCGTTCTTTCCGTCAGGCTGACCGTCTTATCGCTTGTCCTGCTCATCGTGACAGAAACTCCTTCATACTCATTCGTCAGAATCGTGCGCAAAGCCAGCGCGATCTCCAGCGTGACCGCTTTTTCCTGAAGTCCGTTTCCGGTTGCACCTGAATCAGTTCCGCCATGACCGGGGTCTATAAAAATTTTAACCATTCTCCATCACCTCATTACAGCATATGATGATATTCAAAAGGTGCTTGTACGGCTGTCATTCATGAAAAAAATGAGAAATACACCCAACATTTCCCGGAAAATAAAAATAAATGGTTTGTCCTCCCGTTTTTGCTGAATACAATAAGAAATGAAAAATATTTCTCGGGAAAGCGCAGGATTCAACATCATTCCCGAAGAGAACGGAAAAAGTGACAGATAAAGAGGAAAACGGGCCTCATGATGATAGGCGGATGTCACAGAACCGCTTCATCATGAGTAAGATAAAGAGAGAACAGAGAGGTGAGCATGTTGGAGCGCGCTGTAACCTATAAAAATAACGGACAAATTAACATCATTCTTAATGGCCAAAAGCAAGTGCTGACAAATGCAGAAGCTGAGGCGGAATATCAGGCCGCCCTGCAAAAAAATGAAGCCAAGCACAGCATTCTGAAAGAAATTGAAAAAGAAATGAACACATTAGTGGGTATGGAAGAAATGAAACGCAACATTAAAGAAATTTACGCGTGGATATTCGTCAACCAAAAACGGGCCGAACAAGGGCTGAAAGTCGGAAAACAAGCTCTTCATATGATGTTCAAAGGGAACCCCGGCACCGGGAAAACCACCGTCGCGAGACTGATCGGCAAGCTTTTCTTCGAGATGAACGTTCTTTCCAAAGGACATCTGATCGAAGCGGAACGTGCCGATCTCGTCGGTGAATACATCGGACACACGGCGCAAAAAACGAGAGATCTGATTAAAAAATCGCTTGGGGGCATTTTATTCATTGATGAAGCATACTCACTTGCAAGAGGCGGAGAAAAGGATTTCGGTAAAGAGGCGATTGATACGCTTGTCAAACATATGGAAGACAAACAGCATGAATTTATTCTGATCCTGGCAGGGTACTCGAGAGAAATGACACATTTCCTGTCATTAAATCCCGGTCTGCAATCGCGCTTCCCTATCAGCATCGATTTTCCGGATTACTCTGTCACTCAGCTGATGGACATCGCAAAGCGCATGATAGCAGAGCGGGAGTATCAATTAAGCCAGGAAGCCGAGTGGAAGTTAAAAGATTACTTAATGACAGTGAAAAGCACGACAAGCCCCATTAAATTCAGCAACGGGCGCTTTGTCAGAAACGTGATTGAAAAATCAATCCGCGCTCAGGCCATGAGACTTTTAATGGGAGACCAATACTTAAAAAACGATTTAATGACGATCAAGAGCCAGGATTTACTTATAAAAGATGAGGCGGCAGCTCACGAATAGACCTCTCAGCCGGTTTGAGGGGTCTCTTTTTTATTTCTCTCTTTAAAACCCGCCGGATGTGTGGTATACGCCCTGCGGGTTTGGTATGATAGTACTACTGCCCAATACGACACAGAAAGGAACATCCATTTGAACGAACAGGAAGGAAAAATAGAAACGGTCATTTTGGTCGGCTGCCAGCTTCCGCACATGACAGATGAGCACTTTGAACATTCCATGGAAGAGCTTGCTTCATTGACAAAAACGGCTGACGGAACGGTGCTGACCCGGATTACGCAAAAACGGAACAGAGCGGATGCCGCTACATACATAGGCAAGGGGAAAGTAGACGAGCTGAAGGCGCTGTGTGAAGAGCTTGAAGCGGATCTGGTTATTTTTAATGATGAACTGTCACCGAGCCAGCTTAAAGCACTCGCCACTGCAATTGAAGCGAAGATCATCGATCGCACGCAGCTTATTTTGGATATATTCGCAAAAAGGGCGAAGACGAGAGAAGGAAAGCTTCAGATCGAATTGGCCCAGCTTCAATACGCGCTGCCGCGTCTGAGCGGACAAGGAATCAATCTCTCAAGACAAGGCGGCGGAATCGGGACGAGAGGGCCCGGTGAGACAAAGCTTGAAACAGACCGGCGCCACATTAGAAACCGCATACACGAAATTAACGTGCAGCTGTCAACGGTTATCCGCCACAGAAGCCGTTATCGGGAGAGACGCAAAAAGAACGGCGTGCTTCAGGCTGCACTCGTCGGTTATACCAATGCAGGAAAATCAACGTGGTTCAATCAATTAACAAGCTCAGACAGCTATGAAGAAGATCTGCTGTTTGCAACACTTGATCCGATGACGAGAAAGATGGCGCTCCCAAGCGGCTACAGCGTCCTTTTGTCTGATACGGTCGGCTTCATTCAGGATCTGCCGACGACGCTTATTGCCGCTTTCCGTTCAACGCTTGAGGAAGTGAAGGAAGCAGACTTGATCATTCATGTCATTGATTCATCCAATGAAGATTATGCCGGGCATGAACAGACTGTCCTCGGTCTGTTAAAAGAGCTTGAGGCAGACGACATTCCGGTGCTGACCGCTTATAACAAACGTGATGAGACACTTCCTGACTTCATCCCGACAGCTGGAGAAGGCCACATCATGATCAGTGCCAGAATCGCCGGGGATGAAGCGAAACTAAAAGCGGAAATCGAAGCTTATTTGCGCCGGGAGCTGATGACGCCGTATGAAGTTCATGTGCCTGCCGCCGAAGGCAAATTGATGTCACGCATCAAATCAGAGACCATGATCGACAGCCTTTATTTTAATGAAGAAAATGAACGCTACGAAGTCTCAGGTTATGTACAGGAAGAACAAAGCATACTCGGAAAATTGAAGAAATTCATGTAAGGAAGGTATACACAACATGTTTGACACACTGACCCACGGCGCTCTTTTACAAAAAACCGCCGAAGAAACAGAAGCGGAAATCTCCGCCGTTCATAAAAGAATAGAAGAAATCAGTGAACGGAATGAATGGAGAGTCCTGCAAAGCTACAGAAAACATAAAGTAAGCGATACGCATTTTACGCCTTCAACCGGATACGGTTATGATGACATCGGACGAGATACACTGGAGAAGATCTATGCTGATGTGTTCGGAGGAGAGGCGGGACTTGTGCGGCCGCAAATCATTTCGGGTACGCATGCGATTTCAATCGCGCTCTTCGGTGTGCTGAGACCCGGGGACGAATTGCTTTATATCACAGGCAAGCCTTACGATACACTCGAGGAAATCGTCGGAGTAAGAGGCGGGGAGTATTCAGGCTCGCTTAAGGAATTTCAAATCGGATACAATGCAGTCGATTTAACATCAGAAGGCAGAGTGAACTTTGAAGCAGTCCGGGCTGCAATCCAACCGAATACAAAAGTGATCGGCATCCAGCGTTCAAAAGGATATGCGAATCGTCCGTCTTTCAGAATAAATGAAATTGAAGAGATGATTCGTTTCGTAAAGGAAATCAAAGAAGATGTCATTGTTTTTGTGGACAATTGCTACGGAGAATTTGCAGAAGAGCGGGAACCCTGCCACGTCGGAGCGGATCTTATGGCCGGCTCCCTGATTAAAAACCCGGGCGGCGGCCTTGCTAAAACGGGCGGCTATCTTGTAGGGAAAGCCAAGTGGATTGAGGCCTGCTCTTACCGGATGACCTCCCCGGGAATCGGAAGTGAAGCCGGGGCTTCGCTTTATTCACTGCAGGAAATGTATCAAGGTTTCTTTCTCGCTCCGCATGTAGTGGCGCAAAGCTTGAAGGGAGCGGTATTTACCGCCCGTTTTCTTGAAAAGCTCGGCTTTACGTCAAACCCTGCATGGAATGCGCCGAGAACGGATCTGATTCAATCAGTTGAGTTTCAGGACCCTGATAAGATGATCGCTTTTTGCCAGGCGATACAATATGCCTCACCGATTAATGCGCATGTGACGCCTTATCCGAGCTATATGCCGGGATATGAAGACGATGTCATTATGGCAGCGGGCACTTTCGTACAGGGAGCAAGCATTGAATTATCAGCAGATGGACCTATCAGACCGCCTTATGTCGCGTATGTCCAAGGAGGATTAACCTACGCGCACGTGAAAAATGCGATTTGCAGCGCCGTAAATGCTTTAATGGAAAAAGAGCTGATTTAGGCCGGTTGCAATTTTCAAAGAATTTGATGTTAAGATTCCTTACATTGTATTGACACAAAATATAACATCACCTATAATGAGACTAAGATAAGAAAAGGAGGAAATTGAGATGAGTGATAACATTCGCCGCTCAATGCCTTTATTTCCAATTGGGATTGTCATGCAGTTAACAGAACTTTCTGCCCGGCAAATTCGATATTATGAGGAAAATGGATTGATATTTCCAGCGAGAAGCGAAGGAAATAGACGATTATTTTCATTCCATGATGTAGATAAACTGTTAGAAATCAAAAATCTGATTGAACAAGGCGTCAATATGGCGGGGATCAAACAAATTCTGGATAAGGCATCTGCCGAACCGGAAGAAAAATCCGAAAAAACCGCCAAACCGATGAAGCACAATCTGTCTGATGACGAACTCAGAAAGCTTCTGAAAAACGAACTGATGCAGGCAGGCCGTTTCCAGCGGGGAAATACTTTCCGCCAAGGTGACATGTCCCGATTCTTTCATTAATCCGTTAGCAACTGTTTTGCTATATACATTTACCTTTTAGAGGAGGAGTTTTACGAAATGGCAAAGTACACAAGAGAAGACATCGTAAAATTAGTAAATGAGGAAAACGTAAAGTATATCCGCCTTCAATTCACAGACATTCTCGGAACGATTAAAAACGTGGAAATTCCTGTGAGCCAGCTTGAAAAAGCACTTGATAATAAATGCATGTTCGACGGTTCTTCCATCGAAGGTTTCGTCCGTATCGAAGAGTCTGATATGTACTTATATCCTGATCTGAACACTTTTGTAATCTTCCCGTGGACGGCTGAAAAAGGTAAAGTAGCACGCTTCATCTGTGACATTTACAATCCGGACGGCACGCCGTTCGAAGGTGACCCGCGTAACAACCTCAAACGGATTCTGAAAGAAATGAAAGAACTCGGTTTCAGCGATTTCAATCTTGGACCTGAGCCTGAATTCTTCCTGTTTAAATTAGATGAAAAAGGCGAACCGACGCTTGAATTGAACGATAAAGGCGGATACTTCGACCTGGCTCCGACTGACTTGGGAGAAAACTGCCGCCGCGATATCGTGCTTGAGCTTGAAGAAATGGGCTTTGAAATCGAAGCATCTCACCATGAAGTTGCTCCGGGTCAGCACGAAATCGATTTTAAATATGCCGGTGCCATCCGTTCTTGTGACGACATCCAAACTTTCAAACTGGTTGTCAAAACGATCGCCCGCAAACACGGTCTGCATGCGACATTCATGCCAAAACCGCTGTTCGGCGTAAACGGTTCCGGTATGCACTGCAACCTATCACTCTTTAAAGATAACGTTAACGCATTCTTTGATAAAGACGCTGATCTTCAGCTGAGTGAAACAGCAAAACATTTCATTGCCGGTATCGTAAAACACGCGACAAGCTTTACGGCTGTCACAAACCCGACAGTGAACTCTTACAAACGCCTTGTTCCGGGCTATGAAGCACCTTGCTACGTGGCATGGAGCGCGCAAAACAGAAGCCCGCTGATCCGTATCCCGGCTTCCCGCGGCATCAGCACGCGTGTTGAAGTCCGCAGCGTAGACCCGGCGGCAAACCCGTACTTGGCGTTAAGCGTATTGCTTGCAGCAGGCCTTGACGGAATCAAAAACAAACTTGAAGCACCGGCTCCGATTGACCGCAACATCTATGTCATGAGCAAAGAAGAGCGCATGGAAAACGGCATCGTAGATCTTCCGGCGACACTGGCGGAAGCTCTCGACGAATTCAAATCAAACGAAGTCATGGTTGCAGCGCTCGGCGAGCACCTGTTCGAACACTTCATCGAAGCAAAAGAAATCGAATGGGATATGTTCCGCACACAGGTTCATCCGTGGGAGCGCGAACAATACATGTCTCAATATTAATCTCTCAATCCCTTGGCACTATTGGTGTCAGGGGATTTTTAAATTTTGGGTCATAAGATTAAAAGAACAATATTTTTGGTCCTTGACCAAAATATGACCAAAAAAAATTGAAGTTATGAATCTAACTCCATAATTGAGGACACGTATTTATTGTAATCCCTTATTCGGTTTAGGATGAAGGCTACATGAAGCCAATTATGCTCTAAAATGAACCGGCCATTTTTATTTTCAAAAAGCAGGAGCAGGAAATTCATCAATTTTGATACGAAGTAAACTATAAGGTTTCTGTCGTAAGTCTTTTCCATAATGAAATCTAGCTTGCCGGTGTAATTGGTTCACGATGACGTATAAGTATTCATCCGGACCAATCGAAAAAGTATCCGGCCATAAAATTCTCGGATCATGTGCGATGGTTTGCATTGTGCCATTCGGCAGTATTTTTCGAATACTATTGTTCTCATAATCTCCGGCATAAACGGCTCCTTTTGCATCTGTAATCATTCCATCAGACGCGCCTTTTTCTCCCCAATACGCCACATGATAAAGTAAATCCATGTCCGATATATTTCTATCTCTCAGGGCTTCTGTTGAGATAGAGAACAAATGGCGGCTGGTCAGGGGACAAAAAAATAATACCTTTCCGTCAGGAGAGATCGCAATACCGTCGGATGCCAGCCTAAATGGGGAAGTTGAACCATCCTTGTTACGATTCATCAAAATTTTTCCTTCTACTTTCGGTATAAAAGAGGAATCCGGTGAAGTTGGATTTGCTCCATTTAACCGTCTAAATGCGTTTCCGGTTTCTAAATCAACGACGATAATAGCTCCTGGTCCTTTGGAAGAAGAATCCGTTATATAGGCATAACCTGCAGTTCCGACACGAAAATCAAATCGGACATCATTCAGGTAGGTTGTTGGAAGGACAACATCTTCTGTAAAGGTATACACTCTTCTGATTGTATTGGTTTTTAAATCAACAGCGACTAATTTTGCCCCGCCTTTAATTGGTTCAGAAAAATTGGGCGCCGCTGTATCTAGTATCCAAAGCGTTCCTCTTCCATCAGCAACTACACTTTGGACACTGATGAAAGTCATTTTGATATTCTCAAAGTTAACCAAATTGGTTTGTGAATCAGGATAAGGCTGCAATTTATCTCCAATTATTTCCGCTACCGTAAATTTAACATCGTCTCCCCATTTCGGAAAACAAATGAATATACGACCGGTTTCTGAGACAGTAACACCGGTAGGCATAGCTCCATAAAATGCATAAACCAGTTCTAAATCACCAAAATATTTTTCAAAAGGCAGCATAGGTTTCATAATATCCTCCTCAACCAATTAAACGGGATATCACTTATATATGATTCGCATTTTTTTAAGTGCATGTTTCTTAATAAGTTTTTCTAAACAAAAGATGATGGAAGTGCTTATCATTTAATAAATCAGTCAGGTGACACATAGGGTTTTTACTTAACGTCTGTCGAAGGAGCCGGCAATTACAACATGGTATGTCCTTTGATCGGTTTTAAATTTTCTGAAAAAAGAGTTGAAAAAGCAGAAAAGATTTTATAATATGAAATCAAGTTAGTTTGTTCGATCAACAAACTAATAAACCACTTTAATTGTCCTTCATGTAAAGGTCTTAAATGGGAGGGGGATAAGAGGCTCGATTTAATTGGAGGTATATATAAAACGAAAGCCAAGCTTTTATCCTGTTCACTATGATGAAAATGCTCTGTGAAAGTAAACCGCTATCATTTTTTGAAAGCGCTTTTATAAAGCCTTAACTGGCCGATAAAATTGAAGAAATGTACCATTCATCATGTTCCTTATGTAAAGGATCGAAAAGGGGAGGAAATCATGCTCAGTGAAAATGTAAAGAAGATCAGCATGGTTGAAAAAGTTGGATATGCGTCTGGAGATTTTGCATGTAATTTAATTTATGCAACAGTGTCTACTTATCTTTTGTTCTTCTATACAGATATATTTGGTTTACCGGCAGCAACAGCCGGTACGATGTTTTTAGTGGTTAGAATCATCGACGCTCTCGCTGATCCTTTTATTGGAACGATAGTAGACAGAACAAATAGCAGGTTTGGACGCTTCAGACCGTATCTTTTATTCGGAGCTTTTCCATTTGTCATATTGGCAATACTCTGTTTTACAACCCCGGATTTTTCGGATATGGGGAAATTAATATATGCCTATATCACCTATGTCGGTTTATCGCTTACATACACAATGATAAACGTGCCATATGGCGCGTTAACCTCTGCAATGACCCGAAATAATCAAGAAGTTGTTAGTATAACGTCTGTCCGTATGTTATTTGCGAATCTTGGGGGACTTGTCGTTGCATTTTTTGTTCCCTTGCTGGCTGCTTATTTAAGCGATACTTCCGGCAGCGAATCTCTTGGCTGGCAGCTAACCATGGGTATTATGGGAGTTATAGGCGGGTGCCTTTTAATCTTTTGTTTTAAAAGCACAAAAGAGCGTGTCACGCTTCAAAAATCTGAAGAAAAAATTAAATTATCGGATATATTTGAGCAATTTCGTGTTAATCGGCCTCTAGTTGTATTAAGTATTTTCTTTATTATTATTTTTGGAGTGAATTCAATCAGTAATTCGGTTGGCATCTATTACGTAACGTATAATTTAGAAAGAGCGGATTTAGTGAAGTGGTACGGTTTGTTGGGAAGTTTGCCTGCTTTGGTCATTTTACCGTTTATTCCAAAGCTTCATCAATTATTAGGGAAGAAGAAATTACTAAACTATGCATTATTACTGAATATGATCGGCCTCTTAGCTTTACTGTTTGTTCCGCCAAGTAATGTATTCCTGATACTTTCCTTTCGATTGCTGGCCGCTGCAGGAAGTCTCACTGCCGGGGGATATATGTGGGCGCTTATTCCTGAAACAATCGAATATGGAGAGTATAAGACCGGGAAAAGAATGGGCGGTCTCATATACGCTATTATCGGATTTTTCTTTAAATTTGGCATGGCCTTGGGAGGGGTTGTACCGGGTTTGGTTCTTGATCAGTTTGGATATGTGGCAAATCAGGTGCAAACGCCGGAGGCATTGACGGGAATTTTAATTACAGCAACCATTATTCCCGTGTTCTTACTGGTTCTGGCCATGATTGATATTAATTTCTATAACTTAGATGAGAAAAAATATAAAAACATGGTTCGAGAATTAGAGAATAGAGACAAAGTTTATTTGGATCATATTGACGATTTCAAAGCTTAAAACATGATGAGTCAACAGAAAATAGCTGAGGAGGAGTTCAAAATGAAGATTATCAATCCAGTACTTAAAGGATTCAACCCCGATCCGAGTATTTGCAGGGTGGGAGAGGATTATTATATCGCTGTATCTACATTTGAGTGGTTTCCGGGAGTCCAGATACACCATTCAAAAGATTTAGTCAATTGGCACTTAGTTGCACATCCATTACAGAGAGTTTCGCAATTAGACATGAAAGGAAATCCTAATTCAGGCGGGGTCTGGGCGCCATGTTTAAGTTACAGCGACGGAAAGTTTTGGCTGATCTATACGGATGTTAAGGTCGTAGATGGCGCCTGGAAAGATTGCCACAATTATTTAGTGACTTGTGACACGATTGATGGTGATTGGGGGGAGCCGATCACATTAAACAGCTCGGGGTTTGATGCTTCTTTGTTCCACGATACGGATGGGAAAAAATATTTATTAAATATGTTATGGGATCAGCGTATTGATCGGCACTCCTTTGGAGGCATTGTCATGCAGGAATATTCTGATAAGGAGCAAAAACTGATCGGTAAACCGAAAGTGATATTTAAAGGAACTGAAAGAAAGCTGACGGAAGCGCCGCATCTTTATCATATCGGGAACTATTATTATTTATTAACCGCAGAAGGAGGAACGCGGTTCGAACATGCTGCTACAATTGCCCGTTCTGCAAATATTGAGGGGCCATATGAAGTTCATCCTGATAACCCAATCTTAACGTCATGGCATGCGCCGGAAAACCCATTGCAAAAATGCGGGCATGCATCTATTGTTCACACACATACAGATGAGTGGTATTTAGCCCATTTAACGGGACGTCCCATTCATCCGGACGATGATTCAATTTTTCAGCAGAGAGGATATTGTCCTTTGGGCAGAGAAACAGCTATACAAAAGCTCTATTGGAAAGATGGCTGGCCTTATGTAGAAGGCGGAAAAGAAGGGAGCTTGGAAGTGGATGTGCATTCTATACCTGAAACACTGTTTGAAGACACGTATCCGGAAGTTGATGAATTTGAGGATGCAGCATTAAATATTAATTTTCAAACATTAAGAATCCCTTTTACGGAGAAATTAGGTTCATTAACTCAAGAGCCAAATCATTTACGATTATACGGCCATGAATCCTTAACTTCGACATTTACTCAGGCATTTGTAGCCAGACGCTGGCAAAGTCTCCATTTTGAAGCGGAAACGGCTGTTGCGTTTTATCCGGAAAATTTTCAGCAAGCCGCTGGTTTGGTGAACTATTACAATACAGAGAACTGGACGGCTCTTCAAGTCACGCATGATGAAGAACTCGGCCGTATTCTTGATTTAACGATATGTGATAACTTTTCTTTTTCACAACCGTTAAAAAATAAAATTGTGATTCCCCGTGAAGTCAAGTATATCTATTTAAAAGTGAATATTGAAAACGAAAAATATTATTATTTCTATTCATTTAACAAAGAAGATTGGCACAAAATCGACATTGCATTGGAATCGAAAAAATTATCAGATGATTACATCCGCGGCGGGGGATTCTTTACAGGAGCTTTTGTAGGGATGCAATGCCAAGATACGAGCGGTCATCATATTCCGGCCGACTTCAGATATTTCCGTTATAAAGAAAAATGAATGTCCGCATGAAAAAGGAGCTTTCTATTTTGGAACTCCTTTTTCATATTAGAATGTGCCTGTGTGGAAAAACACGTCAGATATGCTCCCATTCAGGATGAAAATAACAAAACAAAAAACCCATCTTTAAAGATGAGCGTAAAACATAGAAGTTTATACATTTCAGTTATGAACCATGTCGAGAAAATGATCAATAACAATAGAGGACATTCCTAAAGCGGGTGCATTTTTTCCTAAGAAAGATGGTAATAGTTCATAGCTATTGTCTAGGTGGGAATAAACCCTGGACGACACTTCGCTTTTAATTGAATGTAAAACCATAGGATGCGATTCAATGATGCTGTTTCTTAAAATGATGGCTTGCGGATTGAATGTATTTAAAATATTGGTCAGGCCTATTCCTAAATAGAAACCAAAATTCTGTAATGCATGTAAAGTTCCAATATCATTCAGATGGGCGAGGTCTATGATATCTTGAGTGGACACTTTTTTCTCTTTCGTCTTTAGAGATTTTATTAAAGCCTTTTCTGAAGCATACAATTCCCAGCAGCCTCGGTTTCCGCAACTGCATTTCGGACCATTAAAGTCTATTGTCATATGTCCCATTTCTCCAGAGAATCCGCCAACCCCTCTGTATAAATCATTGTTTATAATAACGCCGATTCCTATCCCTGTACCGATACTTGCATAAATCATGTTATCGTGATTTTTGGCAGCACCAAATACTTTTTCTCCATATGCGCCGGCATTTGCTTCATTTTCAATAAAAACGGGCATATTGAACTTCTTTTGGATGAAAGATTTTAAGTCAATATCTCTCCAGTTGGAGTTCGGAGCGAAAACAATTTTTTGATTTTTATCAATTAACCCGGGAACGCATATGCCTATACCAATAAGCCCGTACGGAGATTGCGGCATATTTGCAATAAAGTGATGAATCATATCTATTAAAATGTCTTTCGTTATTTCTGGAGAATTGCATTCCAAATGGTGGTGTTGGTCAAGGACGATCGTCCCTTCAAGATCTGTTAAAATGCCATTAATATAATCCACGCCAACATCTATTCCTACGGAATATCCTGCTTTTTTATTAAAAACAAGCATGACAGGTCTTCTGCCGCCGCTTGATTGTCCCTGACCTATTTCAAATACGAGGTTTTCTTTCATTAATGTGTTTACCTGTGACGAAACAGTTGATTTATTTAATCCGGTCATTTCAGATAATTTTGCTCTTGAAATAGGAGAATTCTTAAGTATTTCGTTTAGTAATAACTTTTGGTTAACTTTTTTGACAAAGGCTTGATCAGCGATATCCACTTCATCCACTCCATTTGTATAATCTTTAAATTAAGTTGAACGTTCTGTGTTATCGTGCGAAACGCAGTACATAGCGAATGCAACCTTTATTATATCTAATGTGTTCGTAAAAAACTAAAAAAAATATTGAAAATACTGATGAGGTTATATAAGATGAAAATAAGTTAGTTTGTTTAGGCAACAAACTAATATATAACATGACATAAAAGCATCTGTATTTGAATGATCATGTTTAGAATTTATTTTTAAGGGGGAAATCACACATGGCTCACTCTCATTCTGGTTCAGTCGGCTATTTTGAAAGCGTAAACAAAGTGATTTACGAAGGGAAAGATTCCACTAATCCTTTAGCATTTAAATATTATAATCCTCAAGAAGTAATCGGCGAAAAGACAATGAAAGAGCATCTGCGATTTTCTATTGCCTATTGGCATACATTTACCGCTGACGGCACAGACATGTTTGGCGCAGCTACGATGCAGAGACCGTGGGATCACTATAAAGGCATGGATCTGGCGAGAGCGAGGGTAGATGCAGCGTTTGAGATGTTTGAAAAACTGGATGCGCCATTTTTTGCTTTTCATGACCGGGATATCGCACCGGAAGGAAGTACGTTAAAAGAGACGAATCAAAATCTGGATATAATCGTGGACATGATAAAAGAGTACATGAGAACAAGCAGCGTTAAGCTATTATGGAATACTGCAAATATGTTCACGAATCCCCGTTTCGTCCATGGTGCCGCGACTTCTTGTAATGCAGATGTATTTGCGTATGCCGCAGCCCAAGTAAAAAAAGGATTAGAAACAGCAAAAGAGCTTGGCGCTGAGAACTATGTATTTTGGGGCGGACGTGAAGGGTACGAAACTTTGTTAAATACCGATTTAAAATTTGAGCTTGATAATATGGCCAGATTTATGCATATGGCAGTGGATTATGCGAAGGAAATCGGGTATACAGGGCAGTTTTTGATTGAACCAAAACCAAAAGAGCCGACCACCCATCAATATGATACGGACGCAGCAACAACCATTGCCTTTTTAAAGCAATACGGCTTAGACAATCATTTTAAATTAAATCTCGAAGCCAATCATGCCACATTAGCCGGGCATACATTCGAACATGAATTACGCATGGCGAGAGTGCATGGCCTTCTTGGCTCTGTTGACGCGAATCAGGGTGATCCGCTTTTAGGCTGGGACACAGATGAATTTCCGACAGATTTATATTCTGCGACATTAGCAATGTACGAAATCCTGCAAAATGGCGGTCTTGGAAGCGGAGGATTAAACTTTGACGCAAAGGTCAGGAGATCTTCTTTTGAGCCTGATGATTTACTATATGCCCATGTTGCAGGGATGGATACATTTGCAAGAGGATTGAAAGCCGCACACAAGTTAATCGAAGATCGTGTGTTTGAAGATGTGATTCAACACCGTTACCGCAGCTTTACTGAAGGGATTGGCCTTGAAATTGCAGAAGGAAGAGCTGATTTCAATACGCTTGAGCAATATGCGCTGAACAATCAGCCAATTAAAAACGAATCAGGGAGACAGGAACGGTTAAAAGCGATATTAAACCAATACATTTTACAGGTATAACAAATGAAAAAAGAAGTTCCAGATCCCGCTGTAAAAAGATGCAGGCAGCCAAGTTCCCAATTGCCCGTCATGAAGTTACTGTTATGGCGGGTCATTTCAATGGGGATCTATTTAGAGAGGAAGGAGTGAAAAAATGAAGTATGTCATTGGAATAGACCTTGGAACGAGTGCCGTTAAAACCATTTTAGTCAATCAAAACGGCAAGGTTTGTGCAGAAGCGTCCAAAAGTTATCCGCTCATCCAAGAGAAGGCGGGATATAGTGAGCAAAATCCTGAAGACTGGGTGCAGCAAACAATTGAAGCATTGGCTGAATTGATTTCGATATCCAACGTTCAAGCCGGAGATATTGACGGGATTAGCTATTCAGGACAAATGCATGGGTTAGTACTGCTTGATCAAGATCGGCGGGTGCTGCGTCATGCGATTCTTTGGAATGATACTAGAACGACGCCTCAATGCAGCAGGATAACCGAGACATTTGGCGATCATCTGCTTGATATCACAAAAAATCGTGTCCTTGAAGGGTTTACATTACCTAAAATGTTATGGGTGAAGGAACATGAGCCTGAACTTTTTAACAAAACCGCTGTTTTTCTGCTTCCGAAAGACTATGTGAGATTCCGCATGACCGGCGCCGTTCACACCGAATACTCCGATGCGGCAGGAACGTTACTTTTACATATGACCCGCAAAGAGTGGAGCGATGAGATTTGCAATCAATTTGGTATTTCAGCGGAAATTTGTTCTCCGCTGGTTGAATCCCATGACTGTGTAGGATCGCTGCTTCCGAGCGTTGCGGCGAAGACAGGGCTGCTCGAAAAAACAAAAGTATACGCTGGGGGAGCAGATAATGCTTGCGGTGCTGTCGGAGCCGGTATTCTTTCTTCGGGAAAAACATTATGCAGTATCGGGACGTCAGGAGTCATACTTTCCTGTGAAGAAGACAAAGAAAGGGACTTTAAAGGGAATGTGCACTTTTTTAATCATGGAAAGAAGGATTCTTTTTATACGATGGGAGTCACGCTCGCTGCAGGGTACAGTTTGGACTGGTTTAAAAGAACGTTTGCGCCGAACGAATCGTTTGAACAATTATTGCAGGGCGTGGAATCTGTTCCGATAGGAGCAAACGGACTGCTGTACACTCCTTACTTGGTCGGTGAAAGAACGCCGCATGCTGATTCATCTATTCGGGGAAGCTTGATCGGAATGGACGGAGCCCATAAAAGAGAGCACTTTTTGAGGGCGATAATGGAAGGTATCACATTCTCTTTATATGAATCAATTGAGCTATTCCGCGAAGCGGGAAAATCAGTTGATACGGTTGTCTCTATTGGCGGGGGAGCTAAAAATGAAACGTGGCTTCAAATGCAGGCTGATATTTTCAATACGAGGGTGGTTAAGTTAGAAAATGAACAAGGTCCGGCCATGGGGGCTGCGATGTTAGCCGCCTTCGGAAGCGGGTGGTTTGACTCTCTTGAAGAATGTGCAGAGCAGTTCATTCATGAAGCAGCTGCATTTTATCCAAAAGAACAAAATGTTCAAAAATATAAAACACTATTCGAGTTGTATAAGAACATTTACGTTCACACAAAAGATCTCAATACAGCTTTAAAGAGCTTTCGACAAACCTAATTTTCAGGAGGTCAGTTGAGGGATATCAAAGCAGCGGCAGCGCTAATATAACTTCAAATGTGTTAACTATTGAAGGAAACAGATAAGCATTCTTGTAAGTTGTGACTGCATCAGTCTAAACTCATATGACGATGAAATGAGAAGTATACACACAAAACATCCCCTCACATTGCGTGAGGGGGATGTTTTTTATTATTGAGATTTTCCTGTTTCTTGAATCCGTGGAGATAGCCTTTCTGCAATGGATTCGCAGGTATTACTCAACTTCAGGAGTTCCTTAGAAAATGAAGAAAGAACCTCGCCAAATTGGCCAGGTTCTTTTTATATTGCACAAAAACAGACACGGTGATATAATCAGAACACGCACGCTTTTTGTGTGAAAGGTCATAGTTATCCATCTTATATTATGATTATATCATGCTGAAAAGCTCTTGTCAAATTTTTTTGAAGGGGAGATATAGAATGAGTTCTTTGGTTCTCGGCATTCACGAAATTGAAAAAACACAGCCTTTGCTCATTGGAGGAAAAGGGTTACATTTAGGGGAATTATCAAAAATCCAAGGAATACAAGTACCGGAAGGATTTTGTGTCACAACCGCAGGATATCAAAAAGCCATTGAACAAAACGAAACGTTACAAGCGCTGTTGGATCAACTGACCATGCTGAAAGCGGAGAATCGCAATCAAATTAGTGAAGTCAGCAAAAAAATCCGGCAAACCATTATGGAAGCAGAAATTCCTTCAGATGTAGTCAAAGCAGTCGCTTGCCATCTCTCCCGGTTCGGCGAAGAACATGCCTATGCCGTACGTTCCAGTGCGACAGCTGAGGATTTACCGCATGCCTCTTTTGCCGGTCAACAAGACACCTATTTAAATATTACCGGCCTCGATGCGATCTTGCAGCATATCAGTAAATGTTGGGCGTCCCTATTTACGGATCGCGCGGTCATTTACCGTATGCAAAATGGATTTGATCACAGCCAAGTTTATTTATCCGTTATCATCCAAAGGATGGTGTTCCCTCAGGCTTCGGGGATTTTATTTACCGCTGATCCGATGACCGGAAACCGAAAGCTGCTATCCATTGATGCCGGTTTTGGACTTGGTGAAGCACTTGTCTCCGGCTTAGTCTCTGCCGATTGTTATAAAGTACAGGACGGGCAAATCGTCGATAAGAGAATAGAAACTAAAAAATTGGCTATCTATGGACGAAAAGAAGGCGGAACGGAAACACAGGAGATCGCTCTTGATCAGCAAAAGATTCAAACACTGACTGATGAACAAATTTTACAGCTGGCACGTATCGGGAGACAGATCGAAGCTCATTTCGGCCAGCCGCAAGATATCGAATGGTGTTTGGACCGCGATACTTTTTATATTGTCCAAAGTCGTCCGATCACAACGTTATACCCCGTTCCTGAAGCGCACGATCAAGAAAATCACGTCTATATCTCTGTCGGTCATCAGCAAATGATGACGGATCCCATAAAACCCCTTGGATTGTCTTTTTTTCTGTTGACGACTGCTGCACCCATGCGTAAAGCCGGCGGAAGGCTATTTGTCGATGTCACACATCAACTGGCATCCCCTAATGTCAGAGAAGTTTTCTTAAAAGGTATGGGGCAGCACGATCCGCTCTTAAAAGACGCACTTATGACCATAATAGAGCGACATGATTTCATTAAGCCGATACATGATAAAACGGCGCCGATTCCCGGCAAAGGCAATGCAGATATGCCGGATCAAGCTGAAAATGATCCTGCAATTGTTTCTGATTTGATTAAGAGCAGTCAGGCATCGATAGAAGAGTTAAAACAAAACATCCAGACGAAATCAGGATCTGATTTATTTCGTTTTATTTTGGAAGATATCCAGGAATTAAAGAATATTTTATTTAATCCAAAAAGTTCGGTGCTGATTCGAACTGCAATGGATGCTTCATCATGGATTAACGAAAAAATGAACGAGTGGTTAGGTGAAAAAAACGCAGCAGATACGCTTTCTCAATCTGTACCCCATAATATTACTTCAGAAATGGGGCTTGCGCTATTGGACGTCGCCGATGTGATCCGTCCTTATCCAGAAGTAATTGCCTATTTAGAGAATGTAAAAGATGATCACTTTTTGGATGGGCTGGTGAAGTTTGAAGGCGGGCGGGAAACCCATGACGCTATCTATGCTTATCTCAACAAGTACGGAATGCGATGTGCCGGAGAAATTGATATCACAAGAACTCGATGGAGCGAAAAACCAATTGCACTTGTCCCTATGATTCTTAATAATCTCAAAAACTTTGAGCCAAATGCCAGCCAGCGGAAATTTGAGCAGGGGCGGCAGGAGGCGTTGAAGAAAGAACAAGAGTTATTAGACCGATTGAAGCAATTACCGGATGGTGAACAAAAAGCTAGAGAAACTAAACGAATGATCCAAATCATCCGGAACTTCAGCGGATTCAGAGAATATCCAAAATACGGCATGATCAGCCGCTACTTCGTTTATAAGCAGGCTTTACTGAAAGAAGCCGAACAACTCGCAAAAGCGGGGGTTATTCATGAAAAAGAAGACATATACTATCTCACTTTTGAAGAACTTCAGGAAGTCGTACGCACAAATAAATTGGATTACCAAATCATCAGCACACGAAAAGGCGAGTACAAAGTATATGAAAAACTATCTCCGCCGCGTGTTATCACGTCTGACGGTGAAATCGTTACAGGCGAGTACAAACGAGAAAATCTCCCGGCCGGAGCGATTGCCGGGCTGCCCGTTTCCTCGGGAGTCATAGAGGGCAGGGCACGGGTTATTTTAAACATGGAAGATGCCGATTTGGAAGATGGGGATATATTAGTTACCCCCTATACTGATCCCAGCTGGACACCATTGTTTGTGTCCATAAAAGGCCTGGTCACTGAAGTTGGCGGACTGATGACCCATGGAGCGGTTATCGCGCGTGAATACGGCTTACCTGCAGTTGTTGGAGTTGAAAATGCAACCCAATTGATAAAAGATGGGCAGCGAATCCGCGTTCATGGAACAGAAGGCTCTATTGAAATATTATAATAGCGGGTGTGTGCACGTCACCAGCTATTTCCCGCATATTAACTGACAAATACCGAACAAAAAGAAAAGCCGGAACCTTTCAGAAGAGGAATCCGGTTTTTTATGTGAAAATGATTTAATGTGAGAACACCGCATTTTGTGGGCGGACCCTTACAAAAAAGATTCAGTGGCTAAATCTAACGATGACAATTTTATAAAGGTGAGTAATATCCTTTTTAAGTTCACAGCCTCTGTAATCCTGATGAATTAAAAATGCCTTAGTTTTTTAACAACTATTTAGGGGTTTTGTTCATGAACAAGTCTTTATTCTGAATTGAATTGTTCGCCTTATTCTTCATAGCGGCAATATTGGCGCAGGCAGGGGAGAAAACTCTCCCGCTTACCAGAGTGAAAATAAAAAATGTTTATCTTAGATAGATTTTTTTAAAAAGTAAAAACGCCATAAAACTTCTTATGGCGTCTGTCCGAACTAAGGGATGCAATGTTTGGGAGACGAATATAAATCGTCAATGTGCTAGAAAAGGAATGCAGCACCTACAATGATTAACAAAATGAAAAGCACAACGATCAATACGAAAGAACTTCCACCGTAATTTCCACCGTAGTTCCCCATATTATTGCCACCTCCTGTTGTTAGGATAGTACATAATATGCCGGACGATAAATTTCGACATAGATTTAAGTCTAAATAAGAAAAAATGGATATTAAGCCTAAAATGAAGAGCTTCTAAGAATATGAAATAATGGAAAGAGAGAAATGGATGGGACGGGTTGCTGTTTAAAGAGGAGGGATATGGCTCAACATGCAATAAAACTGTGGATGAAAGTGGTGAGCCATGAAGTTACTTCATCATGCAGAGCCACATACGAAGAGGTACAGGGAAATTATAGTTAACGAAAATATTCATCATTTCCCGGGCAAGCGCAGTATACGACAAATCAAAACAAATCACAAAGGGACGGAAGGTACGATACAAGGAGGCTGCTTGCGGGTTTGTGGTGCAGATAAAGTTTCCGTTTCAAAAAGGTCATATGTTTATTCGACACTTTACGTTTATTCCTGCAGAATGCTTGGAAAAGAAAGTCGGCAAAACTGCCGACTTTCCTAACGGAATTTAGATCTCAACAGATCTAAAGAAACCATCGACACTATCACCGGTGCCGCTATCATATTTCAGGATGTATTCTCCTTTTTGGTTAACGCTGAATTCTTGAATGAACGTTTTCCCCGCATTTAGTGTCGTAGAGGATAAGAGTGTATTCCCATTAGGATAATTAATGGTGAATTTGAAAGATTTGCTGCCGTCATTCGCTACAAAAACTCTGATTTTTCCTGGAGAGCTGCCTTGATAGTTGAATGAAATCTTACCGGTACCGCCAGAAAAAGGCTGACACGCAATATACGGAGCGTCACATGACCAACCGGCAGGTTTCATGACTTTATCTTGATTCGGCAAAGATTTTGCAGAAACATCTGCAGCCCCCATTAGCGGAATTAACCCAAAAGCAAGAGCGCCGGCAATAATTTTCTTTTTCATTCGTATTCCTCCTCTTAATAGTGAATGTGATACAGTTATAAATTTACAATATTTATAAAATAATTCCTTCTTTTTCAAGCTGAGAGAAGAAGAAAAATTTAAAGAGGACAAATAAATGTCACAAATTAACAATCCATGCACTGCAGTAAACTGGTCAATGCATGAAGATGACTTCACTCTAATGTTTTACAATCAATATGAAACGCAGAGATTGCATTGAACGGCGGTCTCCTTATTGGAAGTATCTTGGAGTTAAAGCAGGCGATCGTTAACCCTGTGCGGGAACATCAGCGTATCTGCCAGTTCAGAATAAGGAAGAAGCCTCCTAATTAAGTGAGTATATCATTTAGGCAACGTTGACCGAAGCGGCTGCGGATCAACTGAAACGAAGTATATTCCCAGGCAAGTAGTATTTCTTTAACGTGAAACTTTTATAAAGCATTAACGTATTACTTTATAAAGGTAAATAAGGAGGCTTCTGAATGGGATTAAAAAATTTCTTTAATACTGAGTTAACATGCTCTATCTGCGGAAAAACATTAAAATCAGGGGATGAGATAACAGCTTATCTTACACTTCCAAGTGAGAAGAAGATGCCTGTGGGGAGAATGGACAAAGTGTTAAGCAAACACTCTGATAAGGTCTGCTGTAAAGTGTGCAGTGAGTAGGTTTAGTGTTATGAGGAACCTCTGGCGGGTTTCCTCATAACAAATATCAACCAATTAAATTAGAAAAAAGCGAAATTGTGATGATTAAAGTAGATAAAGAACTGAGGGATACCAAAGGGATCATTTTTCGTTTACTTTGCTTTTTTGAAGGTTTGTTTAGCTCGTGGATCACTGCACCCCATAAAAGCGTGGATGCTAAAATGATAAGACTCATATGTAACAACACTCCCTTGTTTTTAAGAATTTTACCATATTTATCATAAGGATGTCGATAGAACGAACATCTCTATAAAAAGAAGATTTTTATCTAAAATTGTTGAGAGATTCAGTGAACTATTATGTAGATTAAATTGAGCCTCAAATTACTCAGTGAAGAGAACAGGCGTTTTATTGAATATCAGATGAAGCGATAGAAGGGTTTATCAGGGTCACAAAGTATATGGTAATTCGCGTATTATGCGGTTGGGTGGAAAAATTAAGCTTTCTGCGTGGTATCTTGAAGTGACAGGAGGTGAACGGCATAAATGTGTCAGAGTAAAAAGAGCACTTCCAACCCTAATAAGGAAAGGAATTGAGAATTGAAATTAGAACGTTTGTTATCAATCATTTTCAAGCTCTTACATAATGAAATTTTATCTGCTTCCAGTTTAGCTGATGAATTTCAAGTATCAACGCGGACAATTTATAGAGACATCGAAGCGATTTGTGCAGCTGGAATACCAGTCGTTTCATACCAAGGGGCTAACGGCGGTTTTGGGATAATGAGAGGATACAAATTTGATAAAAGTTTAATCGGTTCTCATGATGTATTGAATTTAATTACAGTATTAAGCAGTTTGTCGAGTGTTTTTGAAGATAAAGAAGTTGAACACACGATAGATAGATTAAAATCTCTGGATACAAGCGAAAACAGCGGGACTTTGTATGTTAACTTGGAAAGCCTTAGAACAGAACCGAATTCATTAATCCGGCTGCGAAAAGCTATACAGGAAAAAAAGGCAGTACGCTTTGATTATGTCAGTAATAAAAATGAATTTACATCACGTGAAGTAGAACCTATCCACCTTCATTATAAGTTTCGTAATTGGTATGTATATGGCTTCTGCAGAGAACGTCAAGATGATAGAGAATTTAGAGTATCACGTATGATGAATATAACGCTTACTCAAGAAGAGTTTTTGCGCAGTCACAAAGTGAAAGATGAACCATCTTATTCAGAATCCGACCTAGGAGGGTTTGCGGATGTAGTCATTTGGGTTAATCCTAATTCCATAGCTAAAGTATTAGATCAATTTCAGAACGCTTCAAAAGTCATGAACAGAGATGGAAGTATGACGTTTACAATCTCTGTGTATCGGCCTCAGCATGCCGGATGGCTTAAATCAATTCTTTTGAGCTTTGGCAGTGGCGCTAAAATTATAAAACCGCTGGAACTGCAATCAATTTTAATGGATGAAGCCGAAAAAATAATGAAAATTTATAAAGATGTATGACAATCTGCTGTCATATATCTTTTTTTATAATCACAAGTATCAACTTTAAAGGAGAGATGTTAAATGAACCATGCGAAAAATATGTATCAGTATCATGTGTGGGCGAATAAAGCGTTATTAGAAAGAATAAAGGAATTACCAAGTAATGTCCTTTATGAAGAGGTTCACAGTTCATATCCTACAATTGCTCAAACGTTCAGTCACATCTGCGCGGTGGATGTTATGTGGCTGCAAGTGCTTAAAGGAATAGACATGCAGGAAGCATTGGAAGGTTCTGTGGCTTATGCGGAAAGAGCTCATTTATATTCTGCAGATGAATTTGCAGCGTCTTATGAAGAACTGGCTTCACAGTTTGAAGAATGGATGAATAGCCAAACAGATTTAGAACAAAAAATGAACTTAAATAATCCTTGGTTAGGTTACAGAGAAACTGCTTACTCAGAAATTTTATTCCATGTTGCCAATCACGGAACTTATCATCGGGGCAGCATAACAACTATGTTAAGACAGCAGGGCTACGCTTCGGCAATGAATGACCTTGCATTATATTGGTATCAGGGTTAGTTCAGAGAGTACTTGCAAAATGAATAACCGCTGAATGGTCTGTAGAGCTTCTTTTCTGAACTAAATGACAAAGTCTCATTCAGTCTGGGTGGGGCGCAGAGCAAGAATAGAGATCAAAGGCTGCCGTATCATTCCCGGCAGCCTTAATGATTAGGAAGTAAAATCGATAACCATGCGGCCGGTCACTTTGCCTTGCTCCATTTCTTCAAAAATATCATTCACATCTTCAATCGGGCGTTTTGTAACTTTAGGTACAACTTTACCGTCTGCAGCAAATTGAAAAGCTTCCTTCAGGTCTTCTCTGGTACCCACTAATGAACCTACTATCTGAATTCCATCTAACACGAGACGGGGAATATCTAAATCCATTTTGTCCACCGGTAAACCGACGGCGACTATGCGAGCTCCTGCTTTTACAACATCAATCGCTTGATTGAAAGGGGTTTTAGAGACAGCCGTGATGACCACTGCATCAAGCCCTAAATCGTTAGTCACTTCTTTTGCTTTAGCGACGGGGTCTTCGTTTAAACTGTTTACAACCGCATCAGCGCCTAAGCTCTTAGCAAAATTCAATTTTTCATCGCTAATGTCGAAAGCAATTACTTTAGCGTTAAAGACATTTTTTGCATATTGAACAGCCAAGTTGCCTAAACCGCCGACTCCAAATACACCGATCCATTGACCTGGCTTAATTTCACTGACTTTAACGGCTTTATAAGTTGTTACACCTGCACAAGTAATGCTGCTTGCTGCTGCAGGATCCAAATTTTCCGGCACCTTTATTGCATAATCGACCGCTACGATTGCTTCTTCAGCCATTGCGCCGTCAACTGTATAGCCGGCATTTTTTACATCACGGCACAAGGTTTCACGGCCTGTTAAGCAATATTCGCAGCGGCCGCAGCTTTCAAACATCCAGGCAATAGAGACGCGGTCGCCCTTTTTCAGGCTTGTTACGCCTTCACCAATCTCAGTCACAATGCCTATTCCCTCATGACCTAAAGTGACGCCGGTAACATCCCCGAAATCAGCATTTTTAACATGCAAGTCAGTATGACATACACCGCAGTATTCCATCTTAACTTTGGCTTCACCATGCCGCAAAGGACGTAATTCTTTTTGTACGATCGCTATACTTTTGTCTTTTGTTGCTACTACAGCTTTCAAATCATACACCCCTTTCAAATATTCGCAGAAAATTTTTACTTATCTTACAATTTAGCACACTGCTCTTATTTTGAAAACCCTTACATTTTTGCAGGCAAGTGTCTCTACAAAAATTGAGGGAGCTATGCAGGGAAGATTCTATGGATGATTTGTCATCTCCAAATGCACAGAATTTACATATATACATAAAAAGATACGTTTTGAAAGGAGGCTTTTTTTGAGCGATAAAAAGCTGACGGAAGATAAATTTGACAATCACTGGCTCACTAAGTTTTTGCCCTTTATCAGCCCTAACCCTGTTACATCATTTAATCCGGTTCAAAGATACCTTAAAATCGATAAAACTTCATTCATAAGTCCGTTTTCCAGCGTGAAAGGAGACGTGAGTTTAAGTAGCGCCAAATGCTGCTATTCGTGCGATTGGTTCAAATACAAATCTTAAAGAGGGAGTCATTTTACATGATTTGTTAAAACAATTTGTTTCAATCAAAGATAAGGCATATTCTATTTATATCGGAAACAATGTAAGTGTCGACATGATGATCTCATTCATGGCCCTTGTCATCTTGGAAATCACACGTTCACCGGACGAAAAGCAAAATGCGAATATCCTGAATTAAATTTATGCATGAGAATTGGCGCTCCACGATGCAAGGCCAGATAAGTTTTGGGAAGAGTCAGATTTCACTCAGGGATTCACACAGGGAAGAGTTAAAAGCTGTTCATCGGATATTTGTGGGGAAGCTGCAAGAAGGGTCGAAGGTGAGCAGGGCGGCGGATTAAAACTGACCTTTCCGCAAATTTATTCCAGCAGGACTGACAGGAGGATACAATCACGGGAATGAGCCTAAAAGCTGCTCTTTTATGATGCTTCTTTGACGCTTTAATGGGAAACGCAGCACTCATGGTTCTGCTGGATAAGACAGCTTTTCTTATACAATTAGACATCTTGAAATTTACTTATTTTTACATAACTGTTGGAAATGGTCTTTCCATCTGAGATAATAAAATTCATCTTGATTGATACATGGGGGAGTAAGGATGGGCCGTTTTTAACAAGCGGCACGCAAACCATTTTACAAACAAATTCCTCAAGCGGTTTTTATAACCGAAGAAATTAGTGCTTTGGATAAACGCTGTAAGAAGGACTCTCTGTTTAAATAAACGAGGTGAAAATCAATGAATGGTATAGAATTCTTAGAATCTGTGTCGCGACTTGGACAACTTATTTTGGTGTTTTCCTGCTACGCCGTTTATTGGAAATTGGGTAAAACGAAAAGGGAGCGAAGACTTACAAAATTCGAAGCTTTGCTTAGGTTCTTTGTAATGTTTGGTCTATGTGCATGGGGGCTGTCGTTTCTTGCTTTGAATTTGTGGTCGTAATCTTTCTGTCGATATTTGACTTGATGGGCTGTTACACCACTTTACACTTTCGGGAAACTCACTAGATATTATCTTCTGATACTGTCTTTAGTGATTCAATAAACGATGTAATATTGTATTTAAAATATTATGTGCGAACATCCATCATGAGAACCGGACGTATTCCGAGCGTATTTATAGGCAAATTGACTTTTTTATGATGATGTGTTAATATTATGCAGTAAAAATATTGAACTATTATGTGATTATTAGATTACGGAGGTACATATGAATAGAAAAAGTAGTATGTTAATGAAAATAGTTTCCTCAGTTTCTATCTTGGGCTGTGTAGGTTTTGTAACTGAGTCAGGTTCACAAACTTCTTTTATGAATAACGTAGCTTCTGCTGCGGAAGCAGGCATTCTTCCTAGTGAAAATGCTTCATTATTATCTGAGTCGGGAGATATAAGTCATTATCATTTTGTTAATTCTAGTTCTGTTTTTAATTATGCTGATAACAAATGGGTTTATAAATCATCTACAACACCAATTAAAGATGTTAAATCATTTGATGGCAAAAACCTATATGCTACTGCGGACGATGGTTATTATGCAAAAATACTGAAATGGAATAATAGTTTAAAAGTATGGGATCAACTTGCGAGTTTTAGAGGCGGGCCAATTTTTGATTTAATCAAAACAAGTGATAATAAATTTGCTGCCGGTGGAGGAGAATCACGCAGATATGGGACCAGTTCAACAATTTTCACATCAATTGGCGGTGATGAGAATTGGTCACAGAAAGTCAGTGGTTATAAATCCAAAGAGTCAAGTTACACCACGGGTGGCTACTTAGGTGTCGTGTACACTGGAGTTGCGATTGATGATAAGATTCTTATGTTCGGTAACTCATATGCTACAAACTATATAAGTGAGTCTTCAGATGGCATTAAATTTACCAGAAAAGGAAGTTTTGATGGTGAATATTTTGATGCTATTTACAATGGAGATAAGGTGGTGGCCGTAGGACAACAAGCAGGAGGGACATTTAGCGATTATGGTTTAGTTGCTGTTTCATCTGATAAAGGCGAAAGTTTTCAAACGACGGTACTGGGGTATAATGCTCCTCTGAATTCTGTTACTTATAAAGATGGAGTATACATTACTGTAGGAGATCTTGGATCAATTTATTATTCTGAGGATGCGCACAATTGGACTAAAGCATCTTCCCCTACAGCCAACAAACTAAATGATGTTGAATGGGATTACGTAAATAAACGTTTTGTTGCAGTAGGGGATTCCGGCACTGTTTTATTCTCCTTAGACGGAAAACGATGGATTTCAGTAAACAGTGGAATAAAAAATAATATTACCAATGTTGTTATGATGGAAAACTCATAATGACAAATGAAAAAAGCAATACCTTTTTAGGTATTGCTTTTATTATATTAATTCGACTAATTCTACCACTTAAATCAGCTGTTTAATTCGTGAGGAGAGTTATATATTGAGGTATATTAAGTTACTTAGCTATACTTTTTTGCAGACCTATGTGTCAAACATAGTATCCTCCCTCTATAACCAAGCTGAATATGTTCCTTATTTAATAATTAGTGGCGTGTTGATAGGCTATTTTAGTTTTGTAATTAGTCTATAAATGCTCTTTAATATTTTGTTAAATAATGTATGATAAGGAAGTGGGGGGATGAATATGAAAAAGATAGGGTTGGGTATCGCAGGAGTTTTTTTAACATGGTGCTTGGGGATCGGAACTGTTTCGGCCAAAATGACAAAAGATGAACATAAGGTCAGCTTTAAAATGACAGAGAATGAAACAGGTTTCTTTATGGCTGACGACAAAAACCTTCATTATTGGCCGACTAAGCTGGGATACAGGTTCACCATCTACAATGCTGACGGATGTACATTGAATATCAAACTGCAGAGAATTACACTGGCAGGATATGATTTTACCCTTAGTGAAAAGAATTTCAGGGGTAATCATTTGAACTTGAGCGCGGCTGATAAGGTGAATGGTGATGCAAACAGAAATCATTACTTATTGATCACAAAAGGAGCCGGCTGCGGAGATGTGTGGATTAAAGGCTTTTACGGATTCGAACACGATGAGCCGGATGCAGATTGGTGAGCGATACACAGTCAAGGTATTTCCTTGACCTTTTTTAATGGCAATAAAATTTCTGGATATTAAGATAGTGAATTGATGATCTGCCAAAAAAACATAGATCTTTTAAAGTGATGGATATATACTGATTTTAAAAATAGGTAAAAAATGAGAAATGTATTTTTATAAAAAGCAGGTGAAATATATGGGAGCGGCGTCTTGGAGCAAAAGGCAAAGCTATACTTACACATTGGCTTTTTCAAGTTTGTCGTATGGTTTGATTTTCGGGCTATATATGTTTGTATACTCGGGTTTTGTGCCAATTGCATTGGTTACTATAGTTATCATTGCTTTTTACGCATTGATTACTTACTTTTTGTTTGCTGTTCCTGTGCAACTATGGCTAAGAAAGAAGCCTAAAAAGTTTAGTTTGGTTCATCTTTTCATTTATACAGCAGTCGCTTTTTTAGCTGTGTTCTTGTTCTGGCACATAGGTAATCCGTCAATTGATTTCACGGTTTTCAGAAGTTTCATTTATTACATAATGAGCATTGCTGCTGCGTTCATATATTGGTTCTGGGACTCTATATTTCTGAGAAATTACAATGTTCACCGGAAGTAAAGCTGATGTTTTCAAAAGAAAGCGGGTGAGGAAAAATGGAATACATTGAGTTGACCAGGGACAATATTGATGACAATCATATTTGCTGTGCATTAGGTACGAAGCAATATGAGGATGCGGTAAATGAAAAGAAGAGCTGGCTCAAAGATCGGATGAGTGATGGCTTGGTGTTCTACCGCCTAAACGAACGGGCCAAAGTTTTTATTGAATATTTACCTGCAGAAGAAGCGTGGGTCCCGGTAAGCGCACCTAATTTTATGTTTATTAATTGCCTTTGGGTCTCAGGTAAATATAAGAATAACGGACATGCGAAACACTTGTTAGAAAAATGTGTGTCAGATGCAAAATCCCGCGGTATGGATGGGATAGTTCATATAGTGGGGAAGAAAAAACTCCCTTATTTAAGTGATAAGCATTTCTTCGAGCATATGGGATTTGCTGTGCAAGATGAAGCAGAACCCTATTTTCAGTTGGTGTCACTGACGTGGAATGAACATGCACATCCTCCTGTATTTAAAAAACAGGTGAAAAGTAATTCCGTTAATGATGAGGGAATCACAATATTTTATACAGTTCAATGCCCATTTGCAGTCGGAGTGTTAAAGGATTTAAAGGAACTGACTGAAAAGAAAGGACTTCATTTTCAGGCCCGGCGAATATCGTCAAAAGATATGGCGCAAAAATCCCCGGCAGTTTGGACGACTTTCAGTATGTTTTATAATGGGACATTTCTCACTCATGAGATGATGAGCGTAAATAAGTTTGAAAAAATACTCAATAAGCTTTTAATGGCTTAACTTTGTTTTATTACTATTGCTCGTTTCTATATTCGATACTGAGGGTTTTTCACGAAAATTGTTCAGTACTTTACATTGCGGGCGGCAAATGAATGATTATTGTTTTTGACAAAGATGATAACACCCATCATTATAGTAAAAATAGATTGTGATAAGTTCTTCAACAAACGAAGAAGTTCTTTTCAAAGGTCGATAACAATGAAACAGGAGACTGCAAATGAAAAAAATTGAAACCCATCGCTTAATTTTAAGAAATTTTACCGAGAAAGATGCGCAAGGTCTGTTGGAATATTCGGCACATCCGAGAGTGAATTGCTTTCTTGATGACAGAATATCTACGTTAGAAGAAGCTGCCGTAAACGTTCAAAAAAGAAGCCGAGATGACTCTTATATTGCAGTTTGTTTAAAAGACAGTAATGATCTAGTCGGAGAACTATTTTATTTAAAAGAAGAGCCAGATACCTATTCCGTTTGTTGGAATTTTAATGTCCGTTTTGAAGGGATGGGATACGCAAGTGAAAGTGCGAAGGCTTTCTTTGAGTATCTCTTTATGCAAAAAGAAGCAAGAAGGCTTTATGCATATGTTGAAGATGATAACTGCAGGTCACAAAAACTATGTGAGAGATTAGGAATGCGTAAAGAAGGTTATTTTCTTGAGTTTATTTCATTTACTGCCCACGAGGATGGAACACCTAAATATGAAAACACTTACCAATACGCATTGCTAAAGAAAGAATGGTTAAAACAAAAACATAGTTAATAGAATTTGTGGGGAAATAACCTCTCCTTTACCGAAAAAACCCTGCTGAAAGCAGGTTTTTTTGTATTTAAGTTAAATACTTCATTAGGTTACCTAGTAACGATCAAAAAGATTCAGCCTGAAGGTTGGGAAAAACATGAAAATCATTATAGCAATGTTGTAAAATTAGAGAGAGGATGATTGTGATGGACATTTTGCAGTTTAACGACAGAAGGAGCGGGAAGTAATCGAATCAGCAATGTTCAATTCATTTTGATGCATTTAAAGAAGCGCTTGAGGATGGAAAAGTGGTTGATAATCAAAATGTGAAAAGCAGGTCAGAGGCAACCTATTTTACGGTGAGACCGGAAATATTCTCTTCATCTTCTGATGCTGTTCAAAGCTGACACCTCTTGATGCTTATGTATAAGAAAATAATACCATTGAAATATATGTAACATCAATGAATAAGGTTGGAAACGGAGGGGTTCAAAGTTGGTGCGATCTTGTGTAAAAGAAAGGATCAGGATGAATGTGACCAGCATCCACCCTGACCAATGGGGTTCACAGTGTTCTATTTCATTGTATTCCAATCGGAATAATATTACAAGGGTGAAAAAGAAATAAGCGGAATGTTTTCGGCTTCTTCTGTCTCTGGAGCGGGAAACGGAAAGTGAGATGTTTGAATGAAAATAAATGATTATCTGAAGGAAAGGTTTCCGACTTTAAAATTAGTGCCCGGCATTTATCATCAATGGGACGTGGGAATTCATTTTTCTCTCGGCGGCAATATGTATCAATTTAATGAAAGCGGTGCTTTGAATCTTGAGTATTTTCAGCTTGTTCATCATCAAACCGCCGCACTTTTCAATGAGCTGTTTGAACATAGTGATGACATGTTCCTTGTTGCCAACGTATATAAGCACAAAACTCAAGGTAATCACGCGAGAAAATTAAAGGTTTATCAGCCGTTTCTAAAGTGTAAGGATGATTTATATCGGATCCAGTTGAAGACCTGCCCCTGTCCATTTGAAGAAGATGGCAGAAGAATATGAAATGCAGCAGTTTTCTTTATTATGTAAACGGAAAGATCTGCGTATTCCTCAATTACTTAAGGCAGCCGTCCACGAAGATTTTCCGCTGAAGCCAAGGTTCGGGGGCTGTTCCGTTGGGTATCCCGATGTTTTCTTTGTGAATATGACAAAAGATATTATTTTCTTTCTGTATGATGACAGAGGGTGTGAAGTCATCGCTCTTGATGCCGGAAGAATACGAAAGCTTTATGATCAATATCACGATTGGATTGAATTGGACTGAAAATGAACACATGAATTCGAATCCGCTTGTGCCGGCTTTGTTCTTGCCTAGTCCGGCTGCATGAGTATAATGGGCAGAATGAAGGGCGCCAGAAACTTTTTTTCCTCTTATATCGGCCTTCTGCATGTTAAGCTTCTGTATTTATTTTGAATGAATTCCTATTTATAAAACGGCTGAATAGAATAACATAAAAGCTTTTTTACACAGTGCAGGAGGAGAGAAATGTGAGGGCTGAACACCGTGATTGTATGGAAATTGGAATTTATTCATTTGCAGAATTATATCCCGATCCTCTGACAGGGAAAACAGTCAGCGCAAAGCAGCGGATAGATGAATTGATGAAGCTGGCGAAACTGGCTGACGACGCAGGGCTTGATGTATTCGGTGTAGGCGAGCATCATCGTCTTGATTATGCGGTATCTTCGCCGCCGGCCATCTTATCAGCGATTTCACAGATCACTGAAAATATTAAGCTGACCAGTGCCACGACTGTATTATCCACCGCAGATCCTGTCCGTTTATTTGAGGATTTTGCAACGCTTGATCTGATTTCAGACGGCCGGGCGGAAATCATTGCGGGACGGGGCGCATTTTTAGACTCGTTTCCTCTTTTCGGTTATGACGTAGGCTATTATAAAGAACTGTTTGAAGAACACATTGACCTTTTTTTAAAATTAAATTCGGGGGAAGAATCAGTTACCTGGAAAGGACGTTACCGGCCGCCGCTGCGCGAGGCAGAAATTTCTCCTCGGCCTTTTCGCGGAAGCATTCCGCTATGGTTAGGTGTTTCGGGGACTCCGGAAAGCGCAGAACGGGCCGGGCGTGCAGGTGCGGGCTTGGCATTAGCTGTACTGAGCGGTGATCCGATGTCATCTAAGCCGCTTGTTGAGAAATATCGGGAAGCAGCTTCTAAAGCCGGTCATCCTCCGGAAAATGGGAAGGTTGCCGTAACCGGACATATGTTCATTTCAAAAACGAATGAACAGGCAATACAAGAATTTTACCCGTATCATTCAAATTACTGGTCTCACGTTCATTCATATCACGGGATCGATGAGCCTTTAACGAAGGAAGATTTTGAGCGGGCGTCCGGAAAAGAAACAGCTTTATTTGTGGGAAGTTCACAGCAGATCATTGAAAAAATCATGCATCAATACGAGTTGTTCGGGCATCAGCGATTTCTCGCGCAAATCGATATAGGAGGTATGCCGTTTAAAAAAGCCGCGGAAAACATCGAACGATTAGCAGCGGAAGTAGCACCGGTTATCCGAAAAGAAACCGGCAAATCCAGCGAATGAAGTTCTGAGCAAAAGGGGCGGGCCGGTTTTTGGCAATCGCGGATTCGACAACAGAATCGGCCCGGCTTTTTCTTTATGATTATAAAAAACAAAGGGGAAAGCGCGAACCTCATTGCTTTTTCCTATCAAGAAAAGGAAGGTCATTTCATCCTCTATCGTGAAGTGTATATACCGAAAGGTTTTTATTAACAAAAGAGGGAGGATGATGCAGTAATGAAGGGTTTAGTCAAAGCTGCAGTTTTAACTGTTACTCTTGGGATTGGAGGCGCTTTCTATTCAAGTGATGCATCTGCGCACGGGTATATAAAAGAGCCCGTCAGCAGAGCGTACATGGGAGCTTTAGAGAAACAAACATTGGGCTGGACGGCCGCTGCGCAGAAATATGGCTCCGTCATTGATAATCCTCAGTCTGTAGAAGGGCCGAAAGGATTTCCGGCTGCAGGTCCGCCGGATGGAAGAATTGCGTCTGCAAATGGGGGATCGGGACAAATTGACTTCGGTTTAGACAAGCAGACTGCAGATTATTGGGTAAAACAAAACATCCGCGGCGGTTTTAACACCTTTACTTGGTACTACACGGCTCCTCATGCGACATCAAAGTGGCACTATTATATCACCAAGAAAAACTGGAATCCGAATAAACCTTTGTCAAGAGATGAATTTGAATTAATCGGAACGGTAAACCACGACGGTTCCAAGGCAGATACGAATCTGACTCATAAGATTTTTGTGCCGACTGATCGAAGCGGGTATCATGTCATTTTGGGGGTATGGGACGTTGCGGATACTTCCAATGCCTTCTATAACGTCATCGATGTAAATCTTACACAATAATCTATGAATTACTGATCGGCTGCATGTTGATTCATCGGCCGATCTTTTTAGTTTTAATGTGTGAATGAAAAGGGGAAAAACAGCAGAGCGCCATAAACATTTCATTTATGGCGCCGTACGATCATGGAGGTGCTGCTGACATGGATGCGGAGGTAAGAGGATTCTTAATAACCGCCGAGGAAAGAAGCCCCAACGATGATTAATAAAATGAATAGCACCACGATTAACGCAAAGGAGCTACCATAACCACCTGAGAATCCCATATAATCTCACCTCCTAAAGAGGATTAATACATACTATGCCGAAATGAAAAGTTTGATAGGGATGCTAGTCTACTTTTTGAAAAAAGGTTTTTTAGTCTATATTTCCTCCACATGGCCATCCGTTAAAATGAGTAAAAGCAGGAATCGTACTGCTTCCTGTAATAGAAACGGATAGGCTCATATATTGAGCAGTTGCGAAGAGGATGCGCAGTTGGCTTGTTTTTTTAAAAATGAAAATGTAACACACGCTATTAGGATTGGACCCTTTTGATTCAACGGAACAGGCTGAAGAAATGATTGGTTGGTTTCAAGAGCAGTAGCATGAAAAGAGGGAATGTGATGAGGAATAGAGAAAAAAGATGCGAAGGGCATAATCGGAACCATGTATCAAAACGGACTGCCTGATAATATACGCGTATACTCCATTCAGAATGGGAACGTTAACGATCTAAATAAAAGAACTTCAAGTGTTCTGCGGTAAATAAAAAAAGCCGATGAAGGCTTAAAATTGATTCGACGCTGTAAAGCATTCTTTTTGCTGTGCTTTCTGCAGACGGAGTTTGATTGTAAGAAACGATTCCGATCATCACTAACAAGATGATGAACACCAATATGCTCCACAACATTATTTTTAAAGACTTTGACATGGCACACCCTCACTTTGAAAGACTTACCGGGGCTGCGATCGGAGCCCGCACTTCAAGTATAGTCGTTATAACGGTGAAAAATGTGCAGTATCCCGTTATTAAAATAAAAACTTGCGGGCGCTGCCGCAAGTTTTCTCTGTATTAAGGTCTGTGGAATTCAATATGCTGATTATCACGATCGAACCATCCTCTGAATGCCCAATTGATCCAGCCCCCGTCTCCTTTGTTATCAAAGGAACCGTCTTCGAAGACCCAGATTCCGTAAGTAATGCCGTCATAAACGGCTGATCCGTAAAATTGAACGCCGTTAAAGCGGTCTTCATATTCTTGATTTAAATTGAACACCATGACGTTGTACTTCTGTCCTGATGCGTAAAATGTTGTTTCCATGACATTTTTTACCCAGCCGGTTCGGTTTTGATCTGACTTAACCGCTTCAGCAATGCGATCTGAAATTCCGAGAACATCTACGTTTACGTTCAGCCCGGCATCAACACCTGCTGCTTTTACGTTTTGGCCTGCTGTTTGGGGTAATTTACTTTCTAACGGATTTGCAACGGGTGAAACGTGAGGCGCGTTTGCATGTTCAGACTGACTGGCTGCTGAGGCACTGGCTGTGAAAGGAATTGTTAGAGATAAAGCTAAGCATGATCCGACTATTGTTCTGGCGATTTTCATGTCTATGACCTCCTGAGGAAATTTTTGAAAATTGTTGCAAATTCATGGTATCGCAGAGAAATTGACCAAGCAAAGAGTAGATTTTCTCAAAAGTCATGTCATTCTATTTGTGTTGTTTTCTGTAAATGAAATACTTTTCATTAGGCGAAAAGGGAAGAAAATAATAGAGTCTTTTTATGTATTGTGATAAGATGACCGGATTTTGGGTGAAAAAAGCCCGGAGAAACGCCATAATAAGAAAAACACCCGGGGTTTACCGGGTGTAAAAAGTGTTGATATGTCAAGTCAGCAGCATTTTTTACATTTTTTGCATTTTCTTTTATAAACAACGATGTAATCATAATCAAGATGCTTTTTATCTTGTTTCTTCTTTTGTTTAGGCTGCTTTGGCTGGTGATCATAATGTCCGTTCATACCCATATCCATATCCATACTCATATTCCTCCTTTTTTCATCTGACGGTAGTATTCTATGACAGAAAGCATGGATGGCTTGGACAAATGAAACGGTATGCTGAAAAAGAGGCATCTCATTCGGTATAAAAAACAGGATCATACCCGCCCGATAGAAAAGAGAGGAGATGATCCTGATATTGAGACCCTATTTGATAACCGCAATTGCAATGCCGTACCCTTTTTCAGCACTGTATAAGGCCGTCAGTTTCAATACCTTCCAGCCTTCCGCGGCTTTAGTCCCGATTCCGTTATGAGCCGTGATATAATCTCCCGGGCTGACCGTACTGTCGACCCGTACGTAATGCCGGCCGTTGAGTCCGACAATATGCCATTCGTCTCTGGCCGCGCGTGCTTCATAGTCAGCTTCAAGAGCCGGACTGCAGTCCGGGTTTTGTTTCGGTACGCGTACCGTTTCTCCTGTTTCTTCGTCAGTCACATTTTCGTATATGAAACCGCCGAACTCATTTGTCAAAAAGCGGCTTTGCCATCCGAAGCTTGCGGCTCCTGAGATAAAAGCGGCTGTTTCTGAAATGACGCCGAGCATATAATCTCCGACGTGAGCCGGTTCAATTTTTTCGCCTTTCACTGTGACGATCGTCCCGGCGGGAATCGTCTGGCCGGTTACACTTTCAAAATATTCTCCGTACCCTGACAGGGAAGAGGTGACAGCTCCGGCGAACGTACCGTGGCCGCCCGCTGAATCCAGTTTCCATTTGATGGACTGATGTCCTCCGGCAACCGTGTATGGTTCTTCCAATGTAATGCTTTCTGATGACAGAATCGTTCTGGAGACTTTGCCGCCTGTAATATGGACATTGTTTGAAGCGGCGATAAATGCCCTTGAACCTTCAGAACTTGAACCTCCGGAAGAGCTGATGATCGCATTTCTGTCACCCCTGGCCGTAATATCGCCTGTTCCCGCAATAACGGCGCTTGTCGGGTTGAATGCAAAACCGGAGCTGGTCGCGAGCTGTGCGCCTCCCTTTAAATTGACAGGGATCTGCTCATAAGTCTGTCCTTTTATAGATGCGGCCGCGCTGTAACCTTCCGCTTGCACCCCGAGAATGACAGCCTGACTGTTAGGGGACGTAATTCCGACGGAACCGCCGTCTCCGATCATTGTACCGTTCATAATATTTACGTTATATTGGCCTCCGCCGATTGAGATGCCTTTAGGAGAAGACTTGTATATATCAAAATTTAAAATTTTAACATAATCGGTTTTATTAGATCCGCCGGATATATTGATGTCAACCCCGGCTTGTGTAAAGCCGCGTATTTTAATGCCGTTGATCGTAATATTTTGACTGCGGTATTGAAGAGCCACGACTGGATTCCCGCCATAGTCGTATGAGGGATCACCAATAGCTGTGAATCCGTTTACATTAACGTTTTTATAGGCAGAGATGACCAGCGCCCTCGGGGTCACACCGTCATAGAGAGCATTGAATACCGGTTCAATCGCGGTGCAATCGGTTAAAGTAACATCATAAGCCGTCGTGCTTTCGGGATCTGAGGCCTGATGATGGCCGATATGACGAATATCAAATGAACGTACATCACGATACGAAACATGACCGATAATATGAACATTTTGAGAAGCCGGCCACAGGCTGTGCGCCTTTACCTCAATCCCGCGGATATTTCCGCTCGTATAGTTATTTAAAAGCCACACATGTTTAGAGCCGTCGTCAATTTCAATGCCGTTCGAGTTTGCGCTGCCCTCAGCATGCTCTGTGCCGCGGGGGTTTCCGGAATGGCAGTTGGAAATGAAAATATATTCGCTGTAATGGGTGGTAATGCCGTCGTCTCCGGCGCCGTATGCCACACAGTTATCAATCCATATATAACGGCAGCCGTCTTTCGTCCATTCTGTTTCAGGCAAATGATCGTAAGTCGGAGATGTAATATCTATACCATGCAGACCCGCGTTAACCGTTTCAACATTCTTAATCCAGCCGTATTGCACATTAGCAAACGTTAAACAGCTGGAAAACTGTCCTCCGGGGTTCCTGACTCCGCATTGACGATCAGGATTCCAGTCTAAAGTCATGTTCTGGACAAAAATATTACGGTTTCCATTTTCGTAATCATCGTTAGTAATGACCCATTCGTATGCGGGAGTGTCCTCATGAAGCTTAAGCACGGTAATCCCTTGTCCCTCACCGGAAATAGTAGTCCATGAGGGGAGTTTTATCCCTTGAACCAAAAATTCTCCTGCGGGAACATTTACTTTGACCCGGCCGTTCCCGATCGCTTTCCGAAAGGCTTCTGTATTGTCCCGGCCGTCAGGGACCGCTCCGTAATCCTCCACATTCACTTCCCGGGTGATTTTATTCATAAGCATTTCGTATTCTGTATCAAGCCGTTCTTTTAAAAGTGAGGTGACCATTCCTTCCGCCGTCACCCGGGCATCTGCGATCTCAAGATTATCATCCGTTGCGGAATGCTTAATAAAATTCTGCATCCTTGCTTTGAGATGCTCCAATTCAGAGGGCTGTGCAGGGCGAGACTGCAGTGGGGCGTTTAAAGACGGATCAGGAAAGTTTTTAAATTGAACCATTCTAAAGACACCTCTTTCTTTTGATATAAGCGCCTGAGGCAGGGGACAGAAAAGAATCGCGCGCCCTTTAAGCGCTTATTCTTCAAATTCTTTATTCAGAACGAAATTCCTTTTGAAACCAAGGTGAAATTTTAAAAAAGCTCTGTTGAAAGAAGGATATAAAGCTTTGCATTATTGTAATTGAAGCTGTCATGTGAAAATGGAGGGAAAAACTGATAGGAGGGGTCCTCATTTTAGGTTTATTCTCATTGTCTTCGCCGTGCTTCCTCTTCGGCTGCATATACACCAAAATCAGCATTCTTATCAGTTAAATGGTATAATGGGGCACGGATTGGTCATCAATACGACTGAAATAGGGAAGCAAAAGGAGCAGCGAACATGACTTTACAAATCAAAATTAAATATTCAGATGATACGCAAACGAGAATCAGTAAAATTGAACAGGGCGATTGGATTGACCTGCGGGCAGCTGAAGATATAACAATCAAAAAAGGTGAATTCAAACTTATCCCGCTTGGAGTTGCGATGGAACTGCCGGAAGGATACGAGGCGCATGTCGTTCCGCGTTCAAGTACATATAAGCATTTCGGTATCATTCAGACAAATTCAATGGGAGTCATTGATGAATCATATAAAGGCGACAATGACTTCTGGTTTTTTCCTGCATTCGCTCTTCGGGATACCGACATTTCCAAGGGGGAGCGGATCTGCCAATTCAGAATCATGAAGAAAATGCCTGAAGTGGAGCTGATCGAAGTAGACAAGCTCGGAAACAATGACCGGGGCGGACTGGGATCAACAGGCACGAAATAAAACGAAAAAAAGACTGCTTAACAGCAGTCTTTTTTTTATGGAAACAACAGTTACATTCAATTTGTTTCGGGGATTCTTAAATTGGGAAATCAAACAAAACTAAGGAGAAGGGTTTCATTTTTATCATTTAAGCTTTCCGTCTCTTTGAACAGAAAGACTTTCTTAGGTTAAAGGATAGAGGTTGTTTTGATGTTTTTATTCTTCAAGATGAACGGAGGTTTTGTCCAACGTATATAATATTGTGACAAAAGTGTAAACAAAAGAAAGGATGATGTTATGGAAAAAAGGGTTAGAAGAGTAGACCGTAAAGCAGCTGGCAAAGAGGCAGAGCAGAAGAAACCGTCCAAAGTCACCCTGTTCTGCCGTTCGCTTCAAAGGCTGAAGCATTTGTATTGTAACATAAACATACAAATGCCATCAATAACCAAAAAAGGAATTTTAGTTTTAATTTTACCGTTTTTGCTTCTGCCGTTCTTTCGGGCTGATGCCGCTTCAGATATTTACGGCAGTTTCGAGGAATTAAAGCTGAATGAAGATCCTTCCGATTTTTCCATTTCAACGCGGGAGCATGACCCTTCTGTCCTCATATTAGCTATACACGGCGGAGGCATAGAGCCGGGGACCAGTGAGTTAGCCAGAGAAATTGCCGAAAACCGGAGTTTATATTTATTTGAAGGGTTAAAATCAGCCGGTAATGCGGCTCTGCATTTGACAAGTTCGCATTTCGATGAACCTAAGGCCGTGCAAATGGTGAAAGAGCACTCTAATGTCATTTCATTGCACGGTTACGGCAGTGATGATAAAAAGATAAAAATCGGCGGTACAGACAGAGAACGGGCCGAACTTTTGACCGATGTGCTGAAACGGCACGGGTATCCAGCCGTTCTTCTTGGCACAAATGATAAATATGCAGGCGTCAGTCCGAACAACCTTGCCAATCAATCTTCATCCGGATTGAGTATCCAAATCGAAATGAGCACCGGCTTCAGAACATCACTATTTGACACTTTTACGCTGAAAAGCAGAGCATCCACACAAAATAAGACCTTTTATCAATTCACAAAAACGATTTCTGATTTTATCAGTGACAATTATTAATAAGCACGCCTATTTTGTCGGCGGGGCTTTTTCTTTTGAAATTTATGAAACTTTAAGTTCTTAAGATCGTATACATAATTGACAGGATGAAAGAAAAGAGGTGGGCAAATGAAAGTGATGATCGGGTCTATCATTCTTCTTGTCATCATCGGATTCGGTTTATGGCTGATGCTTAGTCCAATCTTTAAACAAGTGGGAAGCGGAGCCAAAAAATTAAAAAAGTCATGGGAGGAAGAAGATCAGCATGAGCGAAAATAAGCGCGGAAACACAAAAAAAATTCTCGGCGGTGTGATTATAGGTGCAGCCCTTTTAATTGCGGGCGTCACAGCGTCACTATTCATTGAAAAAATACCGAACGGTTATGTCGGGGTTGTATACTCACCGAATGGCGGGGTAAAATCCGACACATTGGACCAAGGCTGGCACTTAGTCGGATTATTTAATAAAGTGACGGAATACCCGGTGCGTATGCAGACAGTGAATAATGAAAATATAAAAGTGGCAACCTCTGACGGTAAAAATATTGAAATGGATATCGCTTACAACTATGTCGTGCAGCCTGATAAAGTAGTCGATCTGTTTAACAAATTCGGGGCGGTAGATGTGGAAACGATCGAAAATACATATTTAAAAACAAGGCTGTGGGATGCGGCGCGAAAATCAATCAGCAAATACTCGGTTATTGACACATACGGGCAAAAATCTGCAGAAGCCGCTGCCGATGTTCAAAAGAGATTTGCTGATGATATGAAGAGTCTTGGATTTTTAATTGATGATCTGACGCTTGGCGTACCAAAGCCGGATAAAGCCACACAGGAAGCCATCGATGCAAGGGTGAAGTCTTCACAGGAACTTGAACGGACACAAACTGAAATTAAAATAGCCGAAGCCGAAGCGAAAAAGAAAAAAATTGAAGCGGAAGGGATCGCTGACTATAACGAAATCATTAAGAAATCAATGTCCGATGAAATGATCAAATATAAATGGATTGAAAAATGGGACGGAAAAACGCCGAAAGCGACAGGCACAGACTCACTGCTGCAGCTGCCGCTGGACGATCAGAAGCAAAAATAAAAAGAGAAGGAGGCGATTGCCTCCTTTTTATGTTTTTTCCTGAGGGTCTTTTTCCGGCACTAATTCTTCAGACGCCTCGGTTTGATAGCTCCATAGCGTGCTATCCGTCTCTGTTGTGTCCTGGTAATCTTCGGGAAGTACATATTGCTGCAAATACCGGTGAAAAAATGCCTCAAAAACAGAAATGCAAAGTGCAGAGATAACCGATGCCGCGGCAGGAGAGACATTAAACCCGCCAATGTTCATCAGGAATATCCATAATATAATGAATGAAATTCCGAAATCAGCTGCAACGGCTGTGAAATTGCTTGTTCTCGGCAGAATCATGCAATCACCCGCAAAATAAGTGATTAAACTTAAGATCACTGTAATAAACAGAACGTTTAAAAAGGTTACTTGGTACATAAGATCCAGAACAATGTACAGTAAAGCAAGTGTGAGCGCAGTTTTAGAAGCGAAAGCAATTACGTGTCTCATTTGAACCACCTTCGTTATTTCGTTTAGTCTTCATTGTAAGCAATCCGCAAATTTTTAAACTGGTATATAGTGGTTATAAAGTAAAATGTGAATAGACATCACAGGATGCACAAGTTAAAATATGTAAAAAGGGGGATGCAAATGAAAAAATATTGGATATGTATTGCTGTTTTTTTATTATGTTTTAGCGGAATACACTCAGCTAAAGCGGCTACCACTGAATTCGGATCAAAAACAAGCTTCACTTTGGAGGGAAACGCAAAAGAGTTTCATATTGAAAATCCGGGGACTGTAGCTGCCGACGATTATTTTTTAGGCTATAAGTTCACCATAATGAACAACTCTTCGTGCGGTTTAAGCATGAAACTCCAGCGGATGGCGCTGAACGGAAATTTTTATACATTAAGTTCTAAAAACTACAGCGGCAGCTGGCTAAACCTCAGTGCCCAGGATAAAAAATCAATTGATCCGTATCACAAATACAGGATTCTGGTTGAAAGTTCTTCAAACGTCTGTGGTCCCGTCTATATTAAAGGGTTTTACGGTGTAGAATATTATCATTTTGATTGAAAATAGATACTCGCTAAAGGCAGCGGGTTTTTTTATATTTATATTTAACTTATTGCACTATGTACTAAATATTCATAGATGAATTTTTGACGTACCCGCCCAAAGAAAAGATAAACAAAAGCAAATTCATCACGCACAAATATACAAAGTTGAAAAATGGACGAAAAGTTTCTTGAGGGAAACATTATTAGTTGACTTCAAAAGTGTGATGTCGGATAATAAGAATGTAAGTTTTTCCTCCTTAGCAGGTTCGTTTCTTAAGCCAGGGCGAATCTGCTTTTTTTATGCAAAAAAACCCCTTACAGAGGGGTTTTTTACGATAAATGAAGTTTAATAGAATTAATGGACGGCTCTGAATACGCCGATCACTTTCCCCAAAATGCTTACGTTTTGCAGGATAATCGGCTCCATCGTCGGATTTTCCGGCTGCAGCCGCACATAATTGTCTTCTTTATAGAAGCGCTTAACCGTCGCTTCATCATCTTCGGTCATAGCTACGACGATTTCTCCGTTATTGGCCGTGTTCTGCTGTTTGACAATGACGTAATCTTTGTCAAAAATGCCGGCGTCAATCATACTTTCTCCCATGATTTCTAACATAAAGACATGTTCGCCCGGAGGAACCATCCGGTCAGGAAGCGGGAAATACTCGTCGATATTTTCAACAGCCGTAATCGGAATACCCGCCGTCACTTTCCCGATGACCGGAACGTTTACGACCTGGCTTTTCGGAATATGGACTTCTTCTTCATCCAATACCTCAATCGCCCTCGGTTTAGTAGGGTCCCGTCTGATCAGGCCTTTTGTCTCCAGCCGCGCCAAATGGCCGTGCACGGTTGAACTGGAAGCCAGTCCTACTGCTTCTCCTATCTCTCTTACAGAAGGCGGATATCCTTTCGTTTTTACCTCTTCTTTAATAAAACGCAGGATATCAAGCTGCCTTTTTGATAGCTTCGTCATATTTCGCACCTCAAAACGTCGATTTTAAGTAGATTATAGCATGATTTTCCTGACAGTACAAACATAGGTTCGAAAAAAACGATTGACAGAAACATTTGTTCGTATATACTGAAAGATATAAAAAGCGAACAAACATTCTTATCGGAGGTTATTTACATGGCGAAAGAATCTATCATATTTGTCGGGCTGTTTACTGCGATTTTAAGTGCCGCTATTTTACTTGTCTCATGTGCGGGAAATGATCAGTCCCTCAGCCAATATGTTAAAATAAAGGTTCAGGACGGCGATACACTCTGGTCACTTGCGGATCATGTAGCAGAAAAGAAACACATTAATAAAGAAGATTTCATTGAGTGGGTGACGGAGAATAATCATCTCCAAACTGCTGATATAAAGCCCGGAGACGAACTTATTCTTCCGGTTAAGAAGAAGCATCCGGCCGTATATCAGCTGGCCATTGTCAATTAGAGAGGAAAGAGAGAAATGAAGGCGCTCATTTATGCCCGCGTAAGCACAAACAAAGAACAGCAGCAAACGTCATTAAAAAGACAGGAAGAAGAGCTCAGTGAGATCGCTGCTGCAAACGGCATGGAAGTCGTGAAAGTCATTTCTGAGAAAGCCAGCGGTTATGAAATGGACCGCGACGGAGTATTTGAAATGCTTGATGAAATTAAAAAATCACATATTGACGCGATATTGGTGCAGGACGAAACGAGATTGGGAAGAGGAAACGCCAAGATTGCGCTTTTGCATTGTATTTACAGGGAGAACGTAAAGATATATACGACGGCTCATAAAGGTGAACTGGAGCTTTCCGAAGCTGATTCGATGGTACTTGAAATCGTCAGTATTGTTGAGGAATATCAAAGGAAAATTCACAATATGAAAATCCGGCGGGGAATGAAAAGAGCCGTGAAAAACGGCTACAAACCTGAACGGAATCTGAAAAACAGACATGAAAACAGCGGAAAAGAAAAAAAAGAGGTTCCGGTTTCGGAAATTATCAGGCTGAGAGCCAACAAGCTTACCTTTGCAGAAATCGCAGCGACCCTAAGAGGATTCGGCTATGACGTGTCCAAAGCCACGGTTCACCGGCGGTTTCAGGAATATAACGCAGACACAGAAGGCAGCTGACGCGCATCAGTTGTAAAAAAGACTGCGTTTTAGTAGTATATAATCAACACGCACCAAAGGAGCTTATTATGATTTCTAAAGAAAAAATCGCAAGAATTAACGAATTGGCTCAAAAAGCTAAATCAAACACGATAACGGATGAGGAAAAAGCTGAACAGCAAAAGCTTCGCCAGGAGTATTTGAAAGGATTCCGCTCCTCAATGAAAAATACGTTAAAGAGCGTAAAAGTGATTGATCCGGAAGGCAACGATGTCACCCCTGAAAAATTAAAAAGAGAACAACAGAAAAATAATCTTCACTAAACAGAAAGAATACGGCAATACGTATTCTTTTTTCGTATATACTAATATCAGGATGTGCTTTACGACAATTTTCAACAAGTTTATCTCAAATTTAAGCTGAAAGAGTTGAGAAAAAGTCAGCATCGCTTTATGATGAAAAGGTACAACAATAAGGAAGGGGATTATAATGGATACAATTGAAAAGAAATCAGTTGCCACCATTCGTACACTATCTATAGACGCAATTGAAAAAGCGAATTCCGGACATCCGGGCATGCCGATGGGAGCCGCTCCGATGGCATACACGCTGTGGACGAAATTTATGAATGTAAATCCGCAGAATCCGGGCTGGTTTAACCGCGACCGCTTTGTTTTATCAGCAGGCCACGGTTCAATGCTTTTATACAGCATGCTGCATTTAAGCGGATATGACCTCAGCATTGAAGACTTGAAACAGTTCCGTCAATGGGGAAGCAAAACACCGGGACATCCGGAGTTCGGGCATACAGCCGGAGTAGACGCAACGACCGGGCCGCTTGGACAGGGGATTGCAATGGCAGTGGGAATGGCAATTGCAGAACGCCATCTGGCTGAGACATATAACCGTGATTCATTCAATGTAGTTGATCATTATACATACAGTATTTGCGGAGACGGCGATTTAATGGAAGGCATTTCTTCCGAAGCCGCTTCTCTTGCAGGCCATCTTGAATTAGGCCGCCTGATCGTATTATACGATTCTAATGACATTTCCTTAGACGGCGATTTAGACCGTTCTTTCTCTGAAAATGTAAAGCAGCGTTTTGAAGCAATGAACTGGGAAGTTCTTTATGTTGAGGACGGAAACAACATCGCTGAATTGACGGCTGCAATTGAAAAAGCGCGCCAGAATGATAAAAAACCGACTTTGATTGAAGTGAAAACCACGATCGGTTTCGGTTCTCCAAACCGCGCGGGCACATCCGGCGTTCACGGCGCTCCGTTAGGACTAGAAGAGAGCAAGCTGACAAAAGAAGCGTATGCTTGGACGTTTGAAGAAGATTTTTATGTTCCGGAAGAAGTATACGGGCATTTCAATCAAGCTGTAAAAGAAGCCGGCTCGAAAAAAGAACAGGAATGGAATGAACTGTTCGCGGCTTATAAAGAAAAATATCCTGAGCTTGCTGAACAGCTGTCACTCGGCATGAAAGGCGAGCTTCCTAAAGACTGGGATCAGGAAGTTCCCGTTTATGAAAAAGGCAGCAGCCTTGCTTCCCGCGCATCTTCAGGTGAGGTGCTGAACGGGATCGCCAAGAAAATTCCTTTCTTTGTCGGGGGATCTGCTGACCTTGCGGGTTCAAATAAAACGACAATCAAAAATGGAGGAGACTTCACGGCCAAAGACTACGCCGGGAAAAACTTCTGGTTCGGTGTCCGTGAATTTGCGATGGGCGCTGCATTAAACGGAATGGCGCTTCACGGCGGCCTCCGCGTATTCGGCGGCACATTCTTTGTATTCTCTGATTATTTAAGACCTGCCATTCGTCTGGCATCATTGATGGGACTCCCTGTCACTTATGTATTCACGCATGACAGTATTGCCGTAGGAGAAGACGGGCCGACTCACGAACCGATTGAGCAGCTTGCTTCTTTACGCGCACTTCCTAACCTTTCTGTGATCAGACCTGCTGACGGAAATGAAACCGCAGCTGCATGGAAGGTTGCCGTTCAAAGCCAAGATCATCCGACAGCTCTTGTATTGACACGCCAAAACCTGCCGACGATTGATCAGCAGGCTGAAGAAGCGTATGCAGGCGTGGAAAAAGGGGCTTATATCGTTTCCAAAGCCCAAACGGAATCACCGGCCGCTCTTCTTTTAGCGACAGGTTCTGAAGTCGGACTTGCGATCGAAGCTCAAGCGAAACTGGCTGAAGAAAACATTCACGTATCTGTAGTCAGCATGCCGAGCTGGGACCGCTTTGAAAAACAATCGGCCGAGTACAAAAACAGCGTGCTTCCTCCGAATGTGACGAAACGTCTTGCGATCGAAATGGGTTCAAGCTTCGGATGGGGCAAATTTACCGGTCTTGAAGGAGACGTTCTCGCAATTGACCGTTTCGGTGCTTCAGCTCCGGGAGAAACAATTATGAAAGAATACGGGTTTACTGCAGAAAACGTAGTTGACCGGGTGAAAAAACTTCTAAACAAATAACGAGACAAAAGAGGATGAGTCAAATCATCCTCTTTTTCCTGTTTATGCGACAAAAATAGAAGGGGCGGCGTAACAGTAATAGACAATTCTTTCTTTTCTCCTTTTGTATAATAGAAAGCAATAACGAAGCGCTGTAGAAGGGGATGAGGAAATGGAACGTCATTACTATACGCACCTGATAAAGGATGAGTTTGCGAACCACTACTTCGGGCGGGAAACGGCTATGTTTGAGTTGTTTCGAGACTATCATTGGACAGATCTGACACCCCAGGAATATCAAATGACAGAAAAGCAAGTTCAATATATAACGGAACCGATTCCGGTGATACATATGCATCAGCATCTCCAGCTGCATTTAAACCGAATGAGTTACAGCCGTTTGGATTCCATTTACCGGCTTACACTGCCCGGAGAAAAGGGCCGCGCCACCTTCATGATGAAAGACAGTTTAATTGAGATTGCGGCTTCGGGAGATTATGAGGCGGAAACGATTTTCTTTGAGATTCTGCGTAAAATCAGCCCCTGTTTTCTTGCAATGGATTTCAAGACACGGCGTTACGGGTGGTTAAATCCGGTCAGAGAAAGAAATTTTGTCTAAAAACGAGGAAAAAGAGATGTAAATGTTGTATAATAGCCTTTGGTTTAGTACACTTTAAACTAGACAACATGAAGGAGGAAATAAAATGACTTTATGGGTTGGCATCCTAGTGGGCGTTGTCGCATTGCTCATAGGTGTTGCACTCGGGTTTTTTATTGCTCGTAAATATATGATGAGCTATTTGAAAAAGAATCCGCCTATTAATGAACAAATGTTACGCATGATGATGATGCAAATGGGAATGAAACCTTCTCAAAAGAAAATTAATCAAATGATGAAAGCCATGAATAATCAAGCGAAATAATACGTACAGATTATGATATAGAGATACATGGTTATAAAAATAAAAAACCCGGAGAGGGTTTTTTATTTTGGCGTCATGTTTCACCCCAACTGCCGGTGTGCAGTTCTTTTTGGTATTGTATGAGAAGGTGGTCAAGCTCCTGGCTGAGTTCTATCGTAATGTTTGATGTCATTCCGTTTGTCATGACGATTTTAAGCAGCTCTGCCCGTTTTTTTTCAATTTCATTTAATAGATGCTCTCTAATCACAGGGATATATCCTTTCATACATAAATCTTTCACCTGAGTCGCTATTATTATATCCACATTTATACTGTTTTTCAAATAAGAAGGAGTATAATATCTCGATGTCAAATTAAATTATATAAGCTTTTTCTATAAAAAGTAATCCTTCTCGGGAAAGTGTTAAAAAAATGAAATGATTTTGTCATAACTCGAAGGGAGTGTGTCATCGTGAGTTTTAATTACTTTCTGACGTTTGGGGCCGGATTTCTGTCTTTCATTTCTCCATGCTGTCTGCCGCTGTACCCCGCCTTTTTATCTTACATAACTGGTGTCAGTATGGACGAGGTGAAAACAGAAAAGGTGATGCTGCAAAAGCGTGGCCTCGTGCATACACTTTGTTTTTTGCTTGGTTTCTCCGTGATTTTTATCGCATTGGGATATGGAACTTCGTTTATCGGCAGTTTTTTTACCCAATATCATGAAGCGATCCGCCAGTTCGGCGCTATCATGCTGATCCTTTTCGGGCTGATTACTGCTGGCGTGTTTCAGCCGAAATTCATGATGAAAGAGCGGCGCATTCACTTTAAGCGCCGTCCGGAGGGGTTTATCGGTTCGGTTCTGATCGGTCTTGCGTTTGCAGCCGGATGGTCGCCGTGCAGCGGGCCTATTTTAGGAGCCGTGTTTTCGCTGGCAAATACAAATCCTTCTTCAGCAGTGCCGTATATGTTTTTATATGTTCTCGGTTTTGCGATTCCTTTTCTTGTTCTTTCATTTTTTATTACCAGAATGAATTGGATTCGCAAGCATCAGCTGCTTATCATGAAAATCGGCGGCATTCTTATGATTCTGATCGGAGTTATGCTGTTTTTTAACTGGATGAGCTACATTCTGATCGTTCTGTCAAATCTTTTCGGAGGATTTACGGGTCTGTAACAGATTAATAACTTTTGAACTATTATATACCCTTTCGTTTTTGGTACAATAAGACTAGTTAATGTTAAATATGTGGAGGGGAATATGACACGAGTTTTAGTTGTAGATGACGCCAAGTTCATGAGGGTGAAAATCAGAGAGATTCTGGAATCGGCAAATTACACAGTGGCCGGGGAAGCGGCTGACGGCGAGGAAGCCCTGGCAGTATATCAAAAAATCCGTCCCGACCTGGTGACAATGGATATTACCATGCCGGTCAAAAATGGTATACAGGCGCTGCAGGATATTTTAGCTTTTGACCCGAAAGCCCGGATCATCATGTGCACCGCCATGCGGCAGCAGCGGATCGTTCTGGAAGCGATTGAATTAGGCGCTAAAGACTTTATCGTTAAACCGTTTGAAGCATCTAAAGTGCTGGAGGCCGTAGGCCGGGTAACGGGAACGTAAACGTGTTCTCTTTTCAAATTGGTTTTTTTTATGTTTTTGGAGTATAGTATATAGTATCAAACTCCGTGCAAGCAAAGGAATGATAAAGATGATGATTATAATTTCATCCGTTATTGCAGCGGCCATGGCAATTTCCGTGATGATCGTCAGGATTAAAGCCTCCGACAAGCCCGCTTCACCTAAAAAAATAATTCTCCCGCCGATTTTCATGAGTACGGGAGCGCTTATGTTCCTTTTTCCAATTTTCAGAGTGACGGGCGAAGAATTTTTGGAGGCCATTACGCTGGGCGTGATCTTCTCTATTTTTCTGATTAAAACATCTAAATTTGAGATTAAAAATAATGAAATCTATTTAAAACGGTCAAAAGCGTTTGTGTTTATCCTGATTGGTTTGCTGGTTATCAGAATCGCTATGAAATCCATTTTGAGCACGACGATTGATTACGGAGCTTTAAGCGGAATGTTTTGGATTCTGGCTTTCGGAATGATTGTCCCGTGGCGCATCGCGATGTTTATGTCTTACCGCAAACTTTCTAATGAACTGAAGACCGCTGATATTCAGATGAATTAAAACCTTTCCGTCCGCCGGAAAGGTTTTTTATTTGAGCAGGGCTTGATAAGGAGTAAGATCAATCTGTTTTTCGCGAAGATGCTTTTTTAAAAATTGATGATCACGCTTAGGAGTGGCGAGTATGTAACCCCTGATGATTAAATCACGGTTTATTTGTTCAGCTTCCTCCGCTAAGGAAAGTTCACCGATTTTTCCGGCGATTTTCGCTTTGGCTACATCCCGAAAGAGCTCCGGCACGGGAGCGACCAATTCATCCAAAAACGCCTTGTCACCCGCATTCCATAAGTGCCTGCTTTTTTCAATATAATAGTCCTGCCAATCCAGTTCTGACCGGCCGTCTTCTTTCGGTAAGCGTTTTAAAAATTTTCGAAACATAAAAAACCCGCCGATAGACAGCAATCCGATCATCAGGATGACCCAAAATAAAATAAACCACATAAACCAGCCTTCTAGCATTGTTCTATCTCCTCCTTACTTTAACCATATTGTAAACGAAGACAGAATAGAAGAACACATGAAAAAAAGAATAGAAAAAATGATAGATGTCCAGTCATTCCGGTTGCTAGAACATATTCTATCGTATAGTGATTCTGCTATTTGGCCATGGGAGATTCACTTTTAGGGTATATGACTGATATGACCGGACAAAAAAGCCGCTTCCATTGAGGGATGAAAGCGGCTTTTTTATGTTATAGAGGAAATTGAAAGGAAAATGAGGAAGGAGTCTCATTTGGCTCCTTGTTCATGGAGACGGTCAGAATTTGGTTGGTGAAATCAGTGAAAATATGTTTGTCATTCAGATAAAAAGGAAGCACCATTTGTTTGTTTAACGTCCGTTCAAGCGTTTTAACAGAGAGCATAAACTCATTTCCCGAAAGGGTGACGGTGATCGCCTGCACCTGCTTCAGCGCCGTCAGGTCGGCTTCAATGATATATTGACGGCTTGTTTCATATAGATCGATCGGCAGCGTCTCGTCATACCAAGCATACGGGTCCTCGTAAAACTGCCGCAGCCATTCTTCCGTATCATCAAATTCTTCAGCGTTTTTTGAGTGATTCATGGAAGCATTCCTCCATATTAAAAAGCCTTGCTATAACGTATGCAGAAGCTTTGAATGGGTGAATGGCACAAAAAAACAGACACCGGGGTCTGTTTTACATATCGTGGCTTGTATTATGTTTTTGTCTTGTATGGTTGCGGTTTTTCACTTTTTTGCTTCCGCTCAGCGGTTCCGGCTGGCCGGGGTTATGGCCCTTCGGAGCATTTTTATGCATATCTTTACTTGTGTTTTTATTTGTCATGTTAAAGCCTCCTTTTTAAGGTGTTCCGGCTATTGGTTTGTTTTTCTTTTTTTATTGTTCTGCCGTTCTTCTTCCGTCAGGACGAGCTGGTCATTTTCTATATAACCCGCGCCTTTGCCTTGGCTTTTCGCATCATTCATGCCGTTAATTACATGATTGGCTTTCCGTTTTACCATGATCATCACCTCAACATTAATATGGCTCTTTACAGCCCGTTGTATGAGGCGGAAAATCGGACAAAATTTACCGAAAATCATGCTGATAAGACGATCTTATTGTATTTAATAAAAACATTGATATTTACTTATGTATGATTTTATACTAAGATGAAATTGTGAGAAAATTGTGATGGAATGTGAACATTCATCTAAAGAACGATCTTGATCATTGAAGGGGGATTTTGGAGAATGACAAATCAGCAAAAAGTCGCAACACAAGACGTTTTCCAAGCAAGAAAAACATTTTCTTCAAATGGGAAAACATACAACTACTATTCATTAAAAGCATTGGAAGACGCAGGGGTCGGCAATGTTTCAAAACTTCCTTATTCTATTAAGGTTCTTTTGGAATCCGTTTTGCGTCAGGTAGACGGACGCGTCATTACAAAAGAACATGTTGAAAATTTAGCAAGATGGGGTACTGCTGAATTAAAAGATATCGATGTGCCGTTTAAACCGTCACGGGTTATTCTACAGGACTTTACCGGCGTTCCGGCCGTAGTTGACCTGGCATCTTTAAGAAAAGCCATGGCCTCTGTCGGCGGAGACCCTGATAAAATCAATCCTGAAATTCCGGTTGACCTGGTCATTGACCACTCCGTACAAGTCGACAAAGCCGGTACGGAAGACGCGTTAGCCATTAATATGGACTTAGAATTCGAAAGAAATGCAGAACGTTATAAATTTTTAAGCTGGGCAAAGAAAGCGTTTAACAATTATCAGGCCGTTCCGCCTGCAACAGGTATCGTTCACCAGGTAAACCTTGAGTTTTTGGCAAGTGTTGTCCATACGAAAGAGGAAGACGGAGAACTTGTGACCTATCCTGATACTTTGGTGGGAACTGATTCCCATACAACAATGATTAACGGAATCGGCGTTCTCGGCTGGGGTGTCGGCGGGATTGAGGCGGAAGCGGGAATGCTCGGCCAGCCTTCATATTTCCCTGTTCCTGAGGTCATCGGCGCGAAACTTGTCGGGAAATTGCCTAACGGAACGACGGCGACTGACTTGGCGCTGAAAGTCACTCAAGTGCTGCGTGAAAAAGGCGTAGTCAATAAATTTGTTGAATTCTTCGGTCCTGGTGTTGCTGAGCTTCCGCTTGCGGATCGGGCGACTATTGCCAATATGGCGCCGGAATACGGAGCGACTTGCGGATTCTTCCCGGTTGACGAGGAAGCACTTTCTTACTTGCGTCTGACCGGCCGTGAAGAAGAGCAGATCGATATTGTGGAAGCATACTGCCGCAACAACGGTTTATTCTATACGCCTGACGCGGAAGAGCCGATTTTTACAGACGTTGTGGAAATTGATCTGTCTAAAATCGAAGCGAACCTTTCAGGCCCGAAACGTCCGCAGGATTTAATCCCGCTTTCCGTTATGCAGGAAACGTTTAAAAAACATCTTGTCAGCCCGGCCGGAAACCAAGGATTCGGAGCGGATGCTGCTGAAGAGAACAAAGAAATTTCTTTTAAACTTAACAGCGGCGAAGAAGCGGTTATGAAAACAGGGGCGATTGCAATCGCCGCTATTACAAGCTGTACGAATACATCAAACCCTTATGTATTAATCGGTGCCGGATTGGTAGCCAAAAAAGCGGTAGAATTAGGATTGAAAGTGCCGAATTATGTGAAAACTTCACTTGCACCGGGGTCTAAGGTTGTTACTGGATACTTAGTCAACTCAGGCCTGCTTCCTTACATGAAGGAGCTCGGCTTTAACCTTGTAGGGTATGGCTGTACGACATGTATCGGGAACTCCGGCCCGCTTTCTCCAGAGATTGAAGAAGCGGTTGCTAAAAATGATCTCTTGATCACTTCTGTCCTGTCGGGTAACAGAAACTTTGAAGGCCGGATCCATCCGCTTGTCAAAGGAAACTACCTTGCGTCACCGCCGCTTGTTGTCGCATACGCATTGGCAGGAACTGTAAACATCAACCTGAAAACGGATCCGATCGGCGTCGGAAATGACGGACAAAATGTTTATTTCGATGACATCTGGCCGTCCATGGATGAAATCAATTCTCTCGTCAAACAGACTGTTACGCCGGAATTATTCCGCAAAGAGTATGAAACGGTATTTGACGACAACCAGCGCTGGAACGAAATCGAAACGACGGATGAAGCGCTGTATAAGTGGGACCAGGATTCCACTTACATTCAAAACCCGCCGTTCTTTGAGGAAATGTCTGTAGAGCCGGGAAAAGTTGAGCCTTTAAGAGGACTTCGCGTTGTCGGCAAATTCGGCGATTCCGTGACGACTGACCACATTTCTCCGGCCGGAGCGATCGGAAAAGACACACCGGCGGGCAAATACCTGCAGGAAAAAGGCGTTTCTCCTCGTGACTTTAACTCTTACGGCTCACGCCGCGGAAACCATGAAGTCATGATGAGAGGAACATTCGCCAATATCCGCATTAAAAACCAAATCGCACCGGGTACAGAAGGTGGCTACACAACACATTGGCCTACCGGGGAAGTGACATCTATTTATGATGCCTGCATGCGGTATAAAGAAGATAAAACGGGTCTTGTTGTCCTGGCCGGAAAAGATTACGGAATGGGCTCTTCACGTGACTGGGCTGCAAAAGGAACAAACCTGCTCGGCATCAGAACAGTTATTGCCGAAAGCTTTGAAAGAATTCACAGAAGCAACCTCGTCTTCATGGGTGTGCTGCCGCTCCAGTTCAAACAGGGTGAAAACGCGGATACACTCGGCTTAACCGGTAAGGAAGTCATTGAGGTGGATGTTGATGAATCTGTACGTCCGCGCGACTTGCTGACTGTCAGAGCAATCAGTGAAGACGGTACGGTAAAAACGTTTGAAGTCGTTGTCCGTTTCGACAGTGAAGTGGAAATTGATTACTATCGCCACGGCGGCATTTTACAAATGGTGCTTCGCGATAAAATGAAACAGTAGCAGAATGAACAAAGGAGAGAAAGCAGTCTGCTTTCTCTCTTTTTATGCGGGAGGCCTTAAGATGCTTGCGAAATGGCTGGGCGGAATGTTACTTATCGGGTTGTTAGTGTATGCGGGCTGGAACATTTATTCTGTGCAAAAAAGTCCGAAAGAAGGGACAGAAGAAGGGATGAAAGCCCCTGACTTTACACTTGATACATTGTCAGGAAAAAGTATCTCCCTTTCTGATTATAAAGGAAAAAAAGTGCTCCTCAATTTCTGGGCGACGTGGTGCAAGCCGTGCAGAATGGAAATGCCCGATATGCAGGAGCTGCAGAAAGAATATCCTGATATTGCGGTAGCAGCCGTTAATTTTACGTCCTCTGAAAAAAATATACAGGCTGTGAAATCATTTGCTGATCATTATCAGCTGACCTTTCCTATTCTGATTGACAAAAGCGGAATTAACGGGGATTTCAACGTGCTTTCTTATCCGACAACATACATATTAGACGAAAAAGGAACCATTCAGCATATTCGCGTAGGCACGATGACAAAAAAAGAAATGAAAGAAAAACTGGATCTCAAATAGGGGTTCAGTTTTTTATTGTAAAGGGCTTAGGTTTTGAAAAATTGGAAAAAATGAATGAAAACACGGAGGTGAGAAGATTGAAAAAAATGCGAAAACGTTCTTTTCATGAATTGGTTATGGAAAATAAACGTGAGCTGATGACCAATACGGAATATTTGAATCAGCTTGAAGAAAAGCTGGAGCAGCGGTTCAAACAAAAATAACCTTTAATTTGCAGTCATGTTTACACCTCCTTTTGCAAAATATACTCTTAAGGAGGGATGAACATGGGCATAAACAAGAAAGACGGCCAGCCGCAATACGCTCCGAGCCACTTAGGGACAAAACCCGTTAAATATAAACGCAATAAAGGGGAAAAGTTTCATGACAAGTCAAACGGACATCCGATTGTCATGCAGACGAAAGGCGAATAACATCATCAAAGGAGAGCAGACATTATGACAAACAATGATCAAAAACCGAATCCGGATGACCGTTCCGATAACGTTGAAAAGCTGCAGGATATGGTGCAGAATACAATTGAAAATATAGAAGAAGCGAAAGAATCAATGGAATTTGCGACAGATGAGGAAAAACAGCGCATTCAAGAGAAGAATGCCAGACGCAATGAAAGCATTGAATCGTTCCGCAGTGAAATTCAGGATGAATCGGCTGCAAGAGAAAACGGCTATCAATCATAATAAAAACCAGGGAAACCTGGTTTTTTTCTCTTTCCGGCTCGTTGTGATAAAATGGGGCTAATCTGATAAAAAGGGAGCAGAGAACGTTGCATGTGTCAAAAAAAGAAATAGAAGTGCGTTATGCGGAAACAGATCAAATGGGCATCGTCTATCATGCCAATTACTTAGTCTGGATGGAGGTCGGCAGAACGGCGCTGATTAAGGAACTCGGATTCCTTTACAAAGATATGGAAGATAAAGGAGTGCTGTCCCCTGTATTGGATATCAGCATTTCTTATAAAAAGCCGCTCCGCTACGGAGAAACGGCTGTCGTACATACTTGGATTGAAGAATATAACGGATTTAAAACCGTTTACGGCTACCACATCTATAATCCGGATCAAGAACTTGCCATCAAAGCGACATCCTCTCATATATGCGTTGATAAAGAGAGCTTCAAACCGATTCAGTTTCGCAAGGCTTTTCCTGATTGGCATGCCGCTTACGAAAAGGCAAAAAAATAAGGAGCGGCTGCAGTTATGGCATTTGGAATTACGCGTAAGGAACTGGAAAGATGGAAGCGGGATGTATCGGAAGGTAAAATCGCTTTTTTAACGCATTACTGGCTGGACGACCGCTTTCCGGAGGCTAAGACCGTGACGAAGGCCGGTTCAAGCGATCTCAATAAACTGATCAGATGGGGAGCGGAGTACGGGCTGAAGCCGGAGTGGATTCACCATAAAAATGAATTTCCCCACTTTGACCTGCTCGGTGATACGCAAAGAAGCATATTAGAAAAAGAACGTCTGACTGATCATCTCAAAAGGTTCAGGCTGTAAAAAAAGAACGCATCCGCTGCGTTCTTTTTTTTACACGTAATCAAATACCGGCTCTTCTGCCTGATCTGAATATGTGACTGACAAATCGTGATTATCAAAGTACCATAAGTCGCTTTCTTCAATAAAAAAGGTAATGCCTTCAACTTCCGTGCTGGTGCCGATGTTCATCGGCCGGTCTTTTAAAATGCCGAGAGAAAAGCCTTTCTGAACGTTGCTGCATCCCCCGTAACGGACAAAGAAACGGACATGGTCGCCTGTTTCCAGATCGAGCTCTTCTTTGTACCAATCCAGCGCGCCTTTCGTTACTTTCATGTTCATCCGGAACACTCCCTTTTTGTTTCTCATATAAAGAAATTATCTCTATTATAAACGCATATGGCATTTTGATGTCAAAATTGAAGTTTCATCAAAACCATTTGATCTTCGGTTCTGTTTTGTTTATAATCCGTTTGATGTTTGCCCTGTGTCTGTAGATAACAAACGCGGTCAAGAGCGTCACTACGATTAATAAATAAGGGTCTTTTACAAACAGACAGTAAATAATCGTATAAATCCCTGTTAACATTGAAGACAGAGAAACAAATTTCGTAAGGAATAAAAATACGAAAAATACTGCAACCATCGTAACGAATAACAGCGGAGCATAAAACAGCAGGACGCCCCCTGATGTGGCTACGGCTTTGCCTCCTTTAAACTTTGCGAACACCGGGAATACATGGCCGATCACTGCTGCCACCCCTGCGAGAAGAGGATGAATGGGGACGTGCAGTAAATATGGGAGCGCTGCGGCCAGGGTGCCTTTTAAAATATCGGCTGCGACGACGACAGATCCCGCTTTAACGCCAAGCGTGCGAAAAGCATTTGTAGCGCCCAAATTGCCGCTTCCGTGTTCTCTAATATCGATCCCTTTCGCAAGTTTGCCTACGACTAAACCTGACGGGATGCTGCCTATTACATAGGCCAAAATAATCAATAAAGCAATCAACATCTACATTTCTCCTTTTCAATGTCCCTTCACTCTATTTTAACACGAGTTGTTACCGTCTGATGACAAGTTTTTTGAGAATTAAGCTGACAAAGCGCTTTTTTTGATTCCGGCGAAGCGGTCATGTACAATATATCAAAAGGAGATGGTAAAGATGCAAAATCCTTCAAAATCAGAGATTAAAGAAATTCTGGACCGGAGCAAACGGATCGCAGTCGTCGGGCTGTCAGACCGTCCCGACCGGACTTCTTACATGGTTTCCAAAGCGATGCAGGATGAAGGGTATGAAATTATTCCCGTCAACCCAACGATTGATGAGGCGCTTGGCGTTAAAGCCGTTGCTTCGTTAAAAGACGTGGAGGGACCGATTGATATCGTGAATGTGTTCAGACGCTCTGAGCAGCTTCCCGGCGTTGCTGAAGAATTTTTACAGACGGAGGCTCCCGTTTTTTGGGCGCAGCAGGGCCTTGCAAATGAAGAAGCGTATCGCATGATTACAGACAAAGGACGGACGGCTGTTATGGATTTATGTATAAAAGTCGCCCGCGCTGTTATAAAATAGGAACAAAAAAGGCAAAAATCCTTGGCAAATCAGGGGTTTTTGCTTTTTTATTGAAAGAATACTCTTTGCGTATGATGATGAAACAGATACAATAAAGCATGAACAGCTTTTTTAGAAACCCCTTTATACAGGGGTTTACAGTCTGTTTGCGATGGCCGGCATAAAGCTATATAATAGAAAGCGAACTCATGTTCTTATCTGCCGAAAAGGGCACCAAAAAGATGAAAAGCCGTTCGAATGTATGTCTTGCGGCCTAAAAAACGAGCCATTCGCTTAAATATGTTGCGAAATCAAGCATATTGGTTATAATTGTGAGTCCGAGGAGAATTGGACCGAAGCTTGTGCATACTGAAAAACAAAGACATGAAAACATTTAAAAAAGAGAATGATTAAGAGCAGGTTTTTTGAAAGGGGTTTGTACGTTTGGCTAGAAAACAGCAATTTGATTACAACGAAGATGCCATACAGGTGCTTGAAGGCCTGGAAGCCGTCAGAAAACGACCGGGAATGTACATCGGTTCGACGGACGCACGCGGCCTGCACCATCTGGTATATGAGATCGTCGACAATTCCGTCGATGAAGTTCTTGCCGGCTACGGAGATCATATTATCGTAACGATACATAAGGACAACAGCATCTCTGTACAGGATAGAGGACGCGGAATGCCGACCGGGATGCATAAGCTCGGAAAGCCGACGCCGGAAGTTATTTTCACCGTGCTGCATGCCGGGGGGAAATTCGGACAGGGCGGCTATAAAACAAGCGGCGGTCTGCATGGTGTCGGCGCATCTGTCGTAAACGCGTTATCGGAGTGGCTGACAGTTACTATTGAGCGTGACGGATATGTTTATAAACAGCGGTTTGAAAACGGCGGCAAGCCCGTGACTTCACTTGAAAAAATCGGAACGACCAAAAAAACGGGAACGCTTACCCATTTTAAACCTGATCCGTCAATGTTCAGCGCAACGGTTTATAATTTTGACACGCTGTCAGAACGTCTGCGCGAATCGGCTTTCTTGTTAAAAGGTTTGAAAATAGAATTAATTGATGAACGGAACGGCGTAAAAGAAGTATTTTATTATGAGAACGGAATTGAAGCATTTGTCGCTTATTTAAACGAGGAAAAAGACGCTTTATGCGAAGTCGTTTCCTTTGAAGGCGAGCATCATGACATTGAAGTCGATTTCGCGTTTCAGTTTAATGACGGGTATTCAGAAAATATGCTGTCATTCGTTAATAACGTCAGAACAAAGGACGGCGGCACCCACGAATCAGGAGCCAAAACGGCAATGACAAGAGCGTTTAACGAGTATGCGCGAAAGGTCGCCCTTTTAAAAGAGAAAGACAAGAATCTTGAAGGCGCCGATATCAGGGAAGGTTTGTCCGCAATCATTTCCGTCCGTATCCCGGAGGAACTGCTGCAATTTGAAGGCCAGACGAAAGGGAAGCTCGGCACAAGTGAGGCGAGATCCGCCGCGGATGCCGTCATTTCTGAGAATCTTGCTTATTTCTTGGAAGAAAACCGCGATACGGCAACCCTGCTTGTCAAAAAAGCGATTAAAGCAAGTCAGGCCCGTGAAGCGGCCCGTAAAGCGAGAGAAGAAGCGAGAAGCGGCAAAAAGCGCAAAAAATCAGAAGCGACGCTGAGCGGAAAACTTACACCGGCCGGTTCCAGAAATCCGGCGAAGAATGAATTGTATCTGGTGGAGGGAGACTCTGCGGGAGGTTCTGCAAAACAGGGAAGAGACCGGAAATTCCAAGCCGTGCTGCCCCTTCGCGGAAAGGTCATCAATACAGAGAAAGCAAAGCTTGCAGACATCTTCAAAAATGAAGAAATCAATACGATTATTCATGCGATCGGCGGCGGTGTCGGCGCAGATTTTGATATAGACGACATCAACTATGACAAGATCATCATCATGACGGACGCAGATACCGACGGCGCGCACATTCAAGTCTTGCTGTTAACGTTTTTCTACCGCTATATGAAACCTTTAATTGAGCACGGAAAAGTCTTCATCGCGCTTCCGCCTCTTTACAAAGTGAGCAAAGGAAGCGGTAAGAAAGAGATTATTGAATATGCTTGGTCCGACGAAGAAATGGACGGCGTTTTAAAGAAAGTCGGCAAAGGTTATACCATTCAGCGTTATAAAGGTCTGGGAGAAATGAACGCAGACCAGCTCTGGGAAACGACGATGAATCCCGAATCGCGAACGCTCGTCAGAGTCAAGATCGACGATGCGGCACGGGTAGAGCGCCGTGTAACGACATTAATGGGAGACAAAGTAGAACCGAGAAGAAAATGGATTGAAAAGAATGTTGCCTTCGGATTAGATGAGGAAAGCAATATTTTAGAAAATGAAAACTTGTCGGTCGCTGAGGAGGTTTAATAGTGGCACAGCCAGAATTATTTCATGATTTACCGTTAGAAGAAGTAATCGGCGACCGTTTCGGACGCTACAGTAAATACATTATTCAAGACAGGGCGCTGCCCGACGCTCGTGACGGTTTAAAGCCGGTGCAGCGGAGAATTTTATACGCCATGCACGCAGACGGAAATACATTCGATAAAAATTTCCGTAAAGCGGCGAAAACGGTCGGAAACGTTATCGGTAATTATCATCCGCACGGTGACAGCTCCGTTTATGAAGCGATGGTGCGGATGAGCCAGGATTGGAAAGTGCGGAATGTGCTGATTGAGATGCACGGCAATAACGGAAGCATTGACGGTGATCCGCCGGCTGCCATGCGTTATACGGAAGCGAGATTATCTTCTATCGCGTCAGAGCTTTTGCGTGATATTGATAAAAATACGGTTGAATTCGTTCCGAACTTTGATGACACCAGTAAAGAGCCGGTTGTTTTGCCCGCCATGTTCCCTAACTTGCTTGTCAACGGATCAACCGGGATTTCAGCGGGCTATGCGACTGATATTCCCCCTCATCATCTGGGTGAGGTCATTGATGCCGTCATTAAACGGATTGAATGTCCGGATTGCACCGTCGATGACTTGATGCAGGTGATTAAAGGGCCTGACTTTCCGACAGGAGGCATTATTCAAGGAGTCGATGGCATTCGGAAGGCTTATGAAACCGGTAAAGGCAAAATTATTATCCGCGGCAAGGCTGAAGTGGAATCCGTAAGAGGCGGACGGGAGCAAATCGTCATTACAGAAATTCCGTTTGAAGTAAACAAAGCCAATCTCGTTAAGAAAATGGACGAATACCGCATAGACAAAAAAGTCGAAGGCATTTCTGAAGTCAGGGATGAAACTGACCGCACAGGGCTCCGGGTGGTCGTTGAGTTAAAGAAAGAAGCCGATGCAAAAGGCATCCTGAATTTCTTATATAAAAACACTGATCTACAGACAACATATAACTTTAATATGGTCGCCATACATAACCGCCGGCCGATGCTGATGAGTCTTACGGCCATCCTGGATGCGTATATTTCCCATCAGAAGGAAGTGGTGACAAACCGCTCCGTCTTTGAATTACAAAAAGCAAAAGAGCGGCATCACATCGTTGAAGGACTGATGAAGGCACTGTCCGTGTTAGATGAGGTCATAGCGGTCATCCGGGCAAGCAGCGACAAGAAAGATGCGAAACAAAACTTAATTTCTAAATTCGCATTTACGGAGCCGCAGGCCGAAGCGATCGTATCCTTGCAGCTGTATCGTCTGACAAACACGGATATTACGGCGCTAAAAGAGGAAGCGGAAGAGCTCAGCAAGAAAATTCAGGAGCTCGAAGCCATTTTAAGTCATGATAAAAAGCTGTTAAAAGTCATTACAAGCAGCCTGAAAAAATTGAAAAAGACCTATGCTGACAGCAGACGGTCTGTCATTGAAGAAAAGATTGAGGAAATTAAAATCAATCTTGAAGTCATGGTTGCCTCTGAGGACGTATATGTGACAGTCACAAAAGACGGCTATGTAAAACGAACAAGCCAGCGGTCATTTGCTGCTTCTAACGGCCAGGATTTCGGTATGAAGGATACTGACAGGCTGATTCACCAATTCGAAATGAATACAACGGATGTTCTTCTGCTCTTTACCAATAAGGGAAGCTATGTTTATTGTCCGGTTCACCAGCTTCCCGATATCAGGTGGAAAGACATGGGACAGCACGTAACGAACATCATCACGATTGACCGTGATGAAACCATCGTGAAAGCTATACCGGTAAAAGAATTTGATCCATCTTCATATTTATTGTTCATGACGAAAAACGGTATGGTGAAGAGAACTGAAATGACGCATTACAAAGCGCAGCGTTACTCGAAAGCGCTTGTTGCCCTTAACCTTAAAGGGGATGATGAGCTGATTGATGTTCATGTCACAGACGGCGGCAGCCAGCTGTTTATCGCCACCCGCCTCGGGTACGGTTTATGGTTCGGTGAAGATGAAGTAAATGTAGTCGGTGCCCGTGCGGCCGGCGTAAAGGGCATAAATTTAAAAGACGGTGATACCGTCGTATCAGGGCAAATCCTGCATGAGACAGATTCGCTCGTCCTCGTCACACAGCGGGGAGCGATCAAACGGATGAACCTATCTGAATTCGAAAAAACATCCAGGGCGAAACGCGGTGTCATCATGCTGCGAGAGCTTAAAAAGAACCCGCATCGGGCAGTCGGCGTATTCGCGTGCGCTTTAGCCGACATGATCGCTGCGGAAACAGAAAAAGGCGAGAGAATCGAAATCGCCGTGAAGTCCTTGCGGTCGAATGACCGATACAGCAACGGCTCCTTCTTTACCGATGAAGATGAGACAGGGCCGGTAACAGATGTATGGCGTATCCCTGCATACGATGTTTAAGAGTAAAATTAAAATAAAAAACCTCCGCTCATTGAGCGGAGGTTTTACTATTTAGCTTTCATGGCTGCCGAATAAGTCAGTGATAGCGTGAATGACTTCGATTCCCTGCCATACAAATAAATTCAATGCAGTGAATGAAAACAACCCTAAAATCACCATTCGTAAGATAAACAACATGTTTAACAACCTCCTCATTTTATGTTACATAGATAGGCGATGTTGAACATGAAGCTCATCGAAATACGAGGACTGATAAAATTTAGCGATTAAAAAGCTTTTCTTTCGCTGTCTTCTCCGGGAAGCGGGGCGTCTCCTGTCTGATATCACGATCAGTGAGACAGAAGCGGCAAAAAGCGCCGTCAAGATATATGAGCCCGTCAGCGATTTTTTCTCATCATCAGCATTTTGGCCGGCCTTCATTTCGTGCATTTCCTGCTGGTCGGCTACCGCTTTAAAATGATGAGCGGTATCAAACGCATGGGGAATGGAGAGCAAATGAAAGCTTGCAATCGCTAAAAATAAAATAGAAGCTTTTAAAAACAAGATTTTTTTCAAATGTTCTCCCCCCTTCATAAGTCTGAATATTTTTATTATAATACCCTAATTTAAATGTAAAGTAAACACATTTATTAAATTTAAAAAATTATTATCCTGGTTAAGTATATACCATTCCATCCATCTTTTCATCTCTTTTTTCTTAAAGACCTATTTGTTATGATATGCACGCATTCCTTATGACGTGACAACATTTTTCGGGCTGTAAGATAAAAAACGGGGCATGACAGCAAAAGATGTGATGAAGAAACCGAAACATTTTCTTAAAAAAACTTCTCAACCACTGTTGTTGTGATATAATAATACCCGTTGTGTTAAAAGATCTAACATATGCAGCAAAAATGACAGTAAAAGATATGTAAAAGGGAGGTTAAACATGGAGGCTTTCATCAGTGAAATCATAAATGTTCCAAATGATTTTATTTGGAAGTATCTTGTTTATATTTTAGTCGGGATCGGATTGTACTTTACGTTCCGTTTTCGCTTTATTCAATTCCAGTACTTTTTTGAAATGTTCAGAATCGTCGGGGAGAAGCCGCAAGGAAATAAAGGAGTGTCTTCAATGCAGGCATTCTTTATCTCAGCCGCTTCTCGTGTCGGAACCGGAAACTTGACCGGCGTCGCGCTGGCGATTGCAACAGGCGGTCCCGGCGCAGTATTTTGGATGTGGATCGTAGCGATTGTCGGTATGGCTTCCAGCTTTGTGGAAAGCACCTTGGCGCAGTTGTATAAAGTGCGTTCCGGTGACGAATTCCGCGGCGGTCCGGCATATTACATGGCAAAGGGACTGGGCGCCCGCTGGCTCGGTATTTTATTCGCCGTATTGATTACCGTTTCTTTCGGACTTATCTTTAACGCGGTGCAGTCAAATACGATTTCTGTGGCGTTTGACGAAGCATTCCATGTGAATAAAACAGTTATCGCAATCATTTTAGCTGTATTAACGGCTTTCATTATATTCGGCGGTCTGAAGCGTGTTGTATCTGTCTCGCAATTAATCGTTCCGGTTATGGCGGGAATGTATATTCTGATCGCGCTGTATGTCGTGATTGTAAATATCTCGGCGGTACCTGAGCTGCTTGTTACCATTGTGAAAAATGCGTTCGGTTTTGAGCAGATCGTCGGCGGAAGCTTAGGAAGCATCATTATTATCGGAGCGCAGCGCGGCCTGTTTTCAAACGAAGCGGGTATGGGAAGCGCGCCGAATGCCGCAGCAGCTGCACATGTGTCGCATCCGGCTAAGCAGGGATTAATTCAGACCCTCGGCGTGTTCTTTGATACGTTTATCGTTTGTACATCGACTGCTTTTATCATTTTATTGTACAGCTTTACGCCTAAAGGCGACGGCATCCAAGTGACGCAAGCCGCACTGCAGCACCATCTCGGCGGATGGGCGCCGACATTTATTGCGATTGCGATGTTTTTATTCGCATTCAGCTCAGTCGTCGGCAACTATTACTATGGTGAAACGAATATCGAATTTATTAAAACAAGCAAAACATGGCTTAATATTTACCGCGTATTCGTCGTAGTGATGGTGGTATACGGATGTTTGGCTGACTTCCAGATCGTCTGGGACATGGCAAACTTGTTTATGGGACTCTTGGCTCTCATTAACTTAGTGGCAATCTTACTGCTGAGTAATGTAGCCTACAAGATCTATAAGGATTATGCCGCTCAGCGCAAAAAAGGTCTTGATCCTGTATTCAAAGCCGAGAATACCCCGGAGCTCCAGCATATTGAAACATGGGCGGAAGAAGAAGGTACAAGCCCTGAACGTAAGACTGCTAACTGAGGAAACATGCATACAATTTTCAAAAAAACCCCTTACATTTTGTTGTGAGGGGTTTTTTATGTGAAAAACCGGGTTACTTTTACTGAAAACAGATTTTTTTGAATTTATTGTATTTTTCTCTTGTGTATGTAAGGGCTTTCATATAAAGTTTAACTAAACCGGTTTACCAAACCGATTTAGTCTTAAAGGAAAGGAGTATTGATGTGGCTTCTGATTATGGCATTTTTACGATCGGTGATGCGATGATCACCTTAAATCCCGCAAGCACAGGACCTTTGCGTTTTGTTACCCATTTTGAACGAAAAGCAGGAGGAGCTGAACTGAATTTTGCGATTGCATGCGCCAGATTGAACCTGCACTCAAAGTGGGTCAGCAGACTGGGGAAGGATGAGTTCGGCAGAGTGATTTATCAGTTTGCCAAAGGAGAAGGAATTGATGTGACTGACGTCTCCTTTGTTGAAGGCTTTCCTACATCTTTAAATGTCAAAGAGATCAGAAATGACGGTTCAGGCAAGACGTTTTATTATCGTTTCAATTCACCAATTCTGACTCTTGCACCGGAAGATATAACAGAGAATATGTTTGCCGGCATTCACATCGTTCATCTTACCGGTGTGTTCCTCGCGCTTGATAAGAAAAACCTTGAAATTGCTGAAAGGGTGCTTTCCATCGCCAAAGCAAGAAAGATTCCCGTATCTTTTGATCCGAATATCAGGCTGAAGCTGTGGACGATTGAGGAGGCGCGTGCGGCATTTCATCAAATCTTTCCGCATACTGATATTCTTCTGGCGGGGCGGGACGAAATGAAACAGCTGACAGGTATAGGAGAAAATGAAGCATTAGCCCGGTTTGCAGAGAGCTATTCAATCAGTCAGCTTGTCATAAAAGACGGTGAAGCGGGTTCTGCGCTGTATCATGATCATAAGTGGGTTCACAAAGAGGCTTTCCCGGTTGCGCCTGTCGACACGGTAGGAGCGGGTGACGGCTTTAATGCCGGCTACCTGTACAGTTATCTGCATGGTTTTGAACCGGAAAAACGTCTGGAGTTTGCAAATGCAGTCGGTGCGCTCGTCACCACAGTTTCCGGTGACAATGAAGGGCTTCCCTACCTAGAGGAGGTTCTGTCATTTGTAAACAAAGAGACTGTGATTGAACGGTAGCAAGCACAACTTAAAAAGCGGGTGAAAAAATGAAAGCGGTTCAAGTACGGAAAGCATTTGATCTGATGGTGACGGAATGTGAGAAACCGTCTGTTGTCCACGCGGATGATGTTCTTGTCAAGGTGAAGCGGGTCGGAATTTGCGGATCAGATTTGCATATTTATCATGGGACAAATCCGTTAGCGTCCCTGCCGAGAGTAATCGGACATGAAGTCACAGGGGAAGTCGCAAAGACCGGTTCTCATGTCCGGCGTTTCAAGCCGGGTGACCGGGTAGTGATTGAACCGATATCTTATTGCGGAACATGCTATGCCTGCCGGAAAGGACGTCCGAACGTCTGCAAAGCGCTTTCGGTGTTCGGCGTTCATGAAGATGGCGGGATGCGGGAATATATTGTGCTTCCGGAAAAGCAGCTGTATGCCGTTTCGCCCGATCTGCCCTGGGAGGAGGCGGTCATGGCAGAACCATATACGATCGGCGCCCAGGCCGTTTGGAGAGGCAGCGTCGAGAAGGAAGATACCGTTTTGATTCAAGGAGCGGGGCCAATCGGAATCTGCATATTAAAAATGGCAAAGTTCAAAGGCGCTTCCGTCATGATAACCGACTTGAATGATGAACGCTTAGCATTCGCTGAAAAAAACGGTGCGGACGTTACCGTCAACGCGCAAAAAGAAGATCCCGTTTTGCGGGTGAACGAATGGACAAAAAATGAAGGCGCCAATGTCGTCATTGATGCTGTCTGTCTCCCCTCAACGTTTGAAACGTCCATTGACGCGGTGTCTCCGGCCGGTCATGTGGTTGTGCTAGGTTTTGATGAGAGGACTGCCGGCATTTCTCAGCTTCCGATCACAAAAAAGGAAGTCACGATCACCGGTTCAAGATTGCAGACGAATCAGTTCCCGTACATTACAGACTTACTGAATAAAGGCCTGTTAACGCACGGCGGTCTTATTACACATACATTTTCAGCAGATGACGTCCATCAAGCATTTCAGTTGATCGAACAGCACCCGGGCAAGGTGGGAAAAGCAATCATTACGTTTGATTAAAGGAGGAGCGAGAATGCTGCCTAAGTACGCCATTTACGAAAAACTTCTGCATGCACAAGTGGTGGCTGTCATAAGGGGACAAAACAGCCAAGAGGCGCTTGAAGTTTCAAAAGCGGCCATTTCAGGAGGTATCAGCGCCATTGAGCTTACATACACAACTCCTGAAGTGGAAGATGTCTTTAAGGAACTCCGGCATCAAGATATTCTTCTTGGAGCCGGTTCTGTAATGGATACAGAAACGGCGAGACACGCCATTTTATCAGGCGCCTCATTTATCGTCAGCTCTCATTTTGTAAAAGAGATAGCATCTCTATGCAACCAGTACAGCGTACCGTATCTTCCGGGATGCATGAGCGTGTCTGATATGGCTTTGGCGCTCGAAGCCGGATGTGATGTGGTAAAGCTGTTCCCCGCTAATTCGTTTGACCCTTCATTTATCAAGTCGGTCAACGGCCCTCTGCCGAATGTCCGCATTATGCCGACCGGGGGTATCTCATTAAACAGTATGAATGACTGGCTTTCTGCCGGAGCGGTCGCGGTCGGAGTGGGAAGCGACTTGACAAAAGCATATCAAAAGGGCGGCTATGAAGCTGCCGTATCCCTCAGCAAAGAATACGTCTGCCGAAAAAACGAATATACGGGGGTGTAACATGAATATCACGTTTCGCTGGTATGGCCAAGGTAATGATACGGTGACTCTTGAACATGTCAGACAAATTCCCGGGGTCAAAGGCATCGTCTGGGCTCTTCACCAGAAGCCCGCGGGCGAAGTATGGGAAAAGGAGGACATTGAAGCGGAAGTCAGATTCATTCAATCCTATGGGTTTCATGCAGAGGTCGTGGAAAGCGTGAATGTTCATGAAGCCATTAAACTCGGCCATGAAGAACGCGGACAATATATCGAACACTATAAACAGACCATTCGCAATCTGTCCGAATTCGGCGTGAAAGTCATCTGTTACAATTTCATGCCGATATTTGACTGGACGCGTACCGATATGTTCCGAGTGCTGGAGGATGGGTCAACCGCTTTGTTTTTTGAAAAAGCGAAAGTGGAAAGTCTGCCTCCGGAGGAACTGATCCGCACGGTTGAGAAATCTTCTGACTTGACGCTTCCGGGGTGGGAGCCGGAGAAAATGGCCCGGATCAAGGAACTGTTTGAGGCCTATCAAACGGTCGGTGAAAAACAGCTTTGGGCCAATCTAGAATTCTTTTTACATGAAATCCTTCCTGTAGCGGAGGAACACGGCATTCAAATGGCCATTCATCCGGATGATCCGCCCTGGTCAATTTTTGGCCTGCCCCGTATTATCACCGGTGAGAAAAGTTATGAAAAGCTGCGAGAGATTTCAGATTCACCCGCCAACTGTATTACGTTGTGCACGGGTTCGATGGGAGCGGATCCCGCCAATGATATGGTGAAGATCGCCAAACACTATGCGGGAGCTGCGCCGTTTGCCCATATACGAAATGTGAAAATCTGTGATAACGGTGATTTTACGGAAACTTCGCATCTTACCAGTGATGGGTCCATTGATATTACCGGTGTGGTAAAAGAATTGCACGGCCAAGGCTACAAAGGATATGTACGGCCTGATCACGGCCGTCATATCTGGGGCGAACAATGCCGGCCGGGTTATGGTTTATATGATCGTGCCTTAGGAATTATGTACTTGAGCGGACTGTGGGATGCATTCTCGTCTCATGAGAAAGAGGTGAAGGGATGAGACCGATTCATGAACGTTTATCAGGAAGAACCGCTGTCATAACAGGCGGGAGCGGTGTTCTCTGTTCAGCAATGGCAAAGGAGCTTTCACGGCAGGGGATGAAAATTGCGATCGTCAGCCGGAATGCTGATAAAGCAGAGCGTGCGGCGGGCGAGATTGCTGACGCTGGAGGAACCGCGGTTTCTGTACCGGCTGATGTTTCAGCCCGTGATTCGCTCGAAAAGGCAAAAGACGAGATTATCAGCCGGTTCGGTTCTGTCAATCTTTTAATTAACGGAGCCGGGGGAAACCACCCGGATGCGATCACTGCCAGTGAGACGTATGAAGAGGATGAGCAGAGCCCATCATTTTTTGATATGGACGAAACGGGGTTTTCCAGCGTATTTTCAAGCAACTTTACCGGTGCATTTCTGGCATCGCAAGTGTTTGGAAAAGACCTTTTGAAGGCGGAATGTCCCGCGATTATTAATATTTCTTCTATGAGCGCGTATACACCGATGACAAAGGTGCCCGCCTACAGCGCGGCTAAGGCGGCGGTTCAGAATTTTACGATGTGGATGGCTGTTCATTTCGCAAAAAAAGGGCTGCGGGTGAATGCCATCGCTCCGGGTTTCTTTTTGACTGCGCAAAACCGTGAGTTGTTATTACAGGAAGATGGAAGTCTGACAGACCGATCCAATAAGATTATGGCACATACACCGATGAAACGTTTCGGGAAACCGGAAGACCTTCTGGGAACGCTCCTGTGGCTTTCGGATGATTCATGCTCAGGCTTTGTCACCGGGGTCACCGTTCCCGTCGACGGAGGTTTTATGGCTTATTCCGGAGTGTGACAGAATCCATGTCCCTGTCAGATTGTAAACGATTTACTTCTGACTTATACTAGTGAAAAATGAAGACAGACGGGGATGAGTCTATGAAAACCATTACAATTTCTGATGTGGCGAAATATGCAAACGTATCTAAAAGCACCGTATCTCAATTTTTAAATCAGCGCTATGACTATATGAGCGAGAAAACGAAACAAAAAATAGAAGCGGCCATTCAAGAGCTGAACTATCAGCCGAATTTCGTCGCCCGCAGCTTAAAACAGAAATCAACATTTACGGTAGGTGTGGTGGTGGCTAATATTCTTCACACCTTTTCCACTCAGGTCATCAGGGCGGTGGAAGACTATTTTCATGAACAAGGATTTCATATTATTGTCTGCAATGCGGATGATGAACCGGAAAAAGAAAAGAAATATATTGAAATGCTCAGGGCCAAGCAGGTGGACGGAATTATTATTTTTCCGACGGGCGAAAATCTCTCTTTATATGAAAAGATGAAACGCGATACGTTTCCGGTTGTGTTTATGGACAGAACCATTGAAAAACTCGGGATTCCCACAGTGATGCTTGATAACCATCATGCAGCCGGTCTTGCCGTTGACCGGTTTATCGAGAGCGGCATTAAGAGAATCGCGATTATTACGACGTCCATTATTCGGGAAATCAGTCCGAGGGTAGAGCGGATTGAAGGGTATAAAAAGGCGCTTGACCGCCACGGAATGATGGTGCGGAACGAATATATCAAAACAGCCGATGCGGCTGATATTTCCAATGTTTTGTCAGAGCTGTTCTCACTTCAGGAGCCTCCGAAAGCGATATTGGCGGCAAACGATATCGTTCTTGTTGAGGTGCTGAAGTATATGAAGGAGCATGATATGACAATTCCTGATAAGGCAGCCGTCATCGGAATTGATGAAGTTCCTTTTGCGGGTTTTTTTACTCCTCCGATTACGACGATCGTCCAGCCTGCGGCAGAAATGGCGCGAAAAGCGGGAAGCCTTCTTCTTCGCCAGATACAAGAAAAAGATAGCGGTGAAAAACGGATATACCGCTATAAACCGGCGCTTCTCGCAAGGCAATCCGGATAACCGGTTTCATTGCATAAACCGGTTTACTCCGGCAATTTAAATTATGAAATAAGAGGGAGGGATTTTATGTTCTCAAAGGATAGATTCCCTATTATTCTTCTTTTATTTTCAGCCGGGGTGATTAACTATTTAGACCGCTCAGCGCTGTCTATTGCAGCGCCGTTCATACAGCAGGATCTCACATTGTCTGCAACCCAAATGGGGCTGATTTTCAGCAGTTTTTCTGTCGGATACGCTGTGTTTAACTTTCTCGGCGGTGTTGCATCTGACCGGTACGGGGCTAAATTGACATTGTGTACGGCGATGATCGTTTGGTCTCTTTTCAGCGGGGCGGTTGCGCTTGCTTTCGGATTTGTAAGTCTTTTGATTATCCGTATTTTATTCGGTATGGGCGAGGGGCCGCTGTCGGCTGCCATAAGCAAAATGGTCAACAATTGGTTTCCTCCGTCTCAGCGCGCCACGGTCATCGGCCTGACAAACAGCGGCACGCCGCTCGGCGGAGCGATTTCCGGCCCGATTGTCGGGATGATTGCTGTGGCATTCAGCTGGAAGGTTTCCTTTGTCCTGATCATGATCGTCGGTTTAGTCTGGGCGTTTATCTGGTTTAAATTTGTCAAAGAACGGCCGGCACAGACGGAAGACGCCCCGGCAATGAAAGCGGCGATTCAATCGCATGAGCAGCATATCCCGATGACCTTTTATTTGAAACAAAAAACGGTTCTCTTCACGGCTTTTGCCTTTTTCGCCTACAATTACATCTTATTTTTCTTCTTAACATGGTTTCCGAGCTATCTGGTGAAAGAACGCGGTTTAAGTGTTGAATTTATGAGCGTGGTGACTGTTATTCCCTGGATTCTTGGATTTATCGGTTTGGCGGCAGGCGGAATGATTTCTGATTATGTATACAAAAAAACCGCCGGAAAAGGGGTTTTGTTCTCACGGAAAGTCATTCTTGTCACTTGCCTGTTCGCTTCCGCTGTACTGATCGGATTTGCCGGACTTGTTACCACTATCGTAAGTGCCGTTATTCTCGTTGCTTTATCAGTCTTCTTTTTATATATAACGGGCTCTATCTATTGGGCGGTGATTCACGATGTGGTTGATCAAAGGAATGTCGGGTCAGTCGGCGGCTTTATGCATTTTCTTGCAAACACGGCCGGTATTATCGGGCCTGCTTTAACCGGCTTTATCGCGGATAAAAGCGGATCATTCTCGGGGGCGTTTTTGCTTGCAGGCGGATTAGCCGTTTTGGCCTCGGCTGCGGTAATCCGTTTCGTGCGCCCGATTATCATTCAAACCGCTTCTGAAGATAAAAAAGATACGATACCTTATTCGTAAGCCATCAAAGCCACTGAGGCTGTCCTGCCGATAACGGGATGGCCTTTTCGTTCTGCCGCTTGATCTGTTCCTATGATAATATAGGAATTGTTTACAAAAGAAGGGAAGAGGAGGGGGCATGAAACAGAAGCCGATATATGTCGAAATCAATATTGCATCTGATATAGAAACGCTTTGGGAATATACGCAAAACCCGCATCTTCATAAGGAATGGGATCTGCGTTTTTCTGACATTACATATCTTCATAGGCTGCCAGATGAACCGCAGAGATTTCTATATGAAACACGAATCGGTTTTGGGCTGAAGGTATGCGGCACAGGCGAATCAATAGGTGACATGAGGCCTCGCTCGTCAGAAAGAGTGTCTTCGCTCGCTTTTGCCTCTGATCATCCGCTGTCACTTATAAAAGAAGGCAGGGGCTACTGGAAGTATATAGAGCGGGATAACGGACAAACCTCATTTTTGACTCAATATCAATATGAAACGGCCCGCGGTCTGCCGGGAAGTTGGATAGACCGGTTTTTATTTCGTCCTCTGCTAAGCTGGGCTACCGCATGGAGCTTTGATGCGTTGCGGCTTTGGATAGAACAAAACAGACATCCGAAGATATCAGTCCGTTTCGGATTTGTCTATGTCTGTATGTGTCTCGTATTCAGTCTGTATTGGTTTTTTCAAGGCTTTCATGATGGCTGTGCCGATGCAGAGATCGTGAGGGGAGCGCTGGAGACAGGGTTAGGGGTATTATGGCTGCTTCCCATGCGGAGAAAGTGGCTGATTCACGCCGGGCAGTCAGTCTTCTTTTGTGTAACGGCACTGCTATATTCCGACGGCGGATTCGTGATCTCTTTAGGAGTGCTTACGATAGCCGGCATGATTCTTAAGTTCAAGCTGCCGAGCGCCTGGCATACAAAACGAAAGAGAGAAGTGAAATGACGGATTCAATGTATGAAAAAGCGATTACTCATTATCAATCACTGCACCCGATGCTGCAGAAACGGTACAGATTTGACGGATCACGCAGGTTTTGCGGAGAAGGCGTTATGTCAGAAATAAAGGGAGGTTCTTTTCTTGTCAGAATGCTTTTAAAGACCGGTGTTTTTTTCAGATGTTTTTTCTCAGAGAGGGGAAACGATATCCCTTTCACTATCGAAAACAAAATCAGGCAAAATGGCGTGGAATGGAATCGTACCTTTTTCTTTAAAAGCAAAACGCGTTTTTTTGATGCAGTCATGGAATATGATGAGCGGGAAAACAGAATTCTTGATTACTTCGGCAAACCTCACATCCTACTGTCTGAACTGCATTTAGAAGCGTCTTCAGACGGAGGGCTTGTTATTACATCCGGAAGGCAGTGGCTCCTGATAGGCGGAAAGAAAATCCCGCTTCCGGCATGGCTGTGCGGCAGTTCAACCGTTTATGAGGCTTATGATGAGGAAATGAATTGCTTCAGCATAAAGGTTCATGTGAAAAACCGGATACTCGGCACGCTTTTCTCTTACCGGGGGACTTTCCGGGAAACAGAGGGAGAAACATGCTGAAGCGTCATCTCATGGTCAGCGTGATTAGCTTTTTGGGATTTGCGGCGGCTGAAGCTCCGTATATATCAGCTGCTGAGACGTTTGTTTTATTATCCATACTTTTTTTCGTTCCCGCTGTATTCTGCTTTGCTTTTCGGCCGTCAAAGACCTTAGAGAATGTGTTGTTACGGAGTTATCCTGTTGCCGCTATAGGTGCGGCGCTTGCGCTTGTCACAGGCTTCAGTTTTTTTGCCTTTGTGTGGCTCATTTATACGCTTGGACTGGCACTGTATGCTGTCTGGCGGCTGATGAAAACAAATATTCACAGAACAGAAGAGATGTCTGTTATGGCGGGTTTCATTTATTTGGCCGGGGGCGGATTCTGGTTCTTCGCATATGTTCTTGAGATTCCCGTCATGAATTTCGGCCCGCTTATCGTTCTGCTGACGGCGGTGCACTTTCACTATTCCGCTTTTCTCATTCCGATCTTTAACGGATTGCTCGGCAGGATCATACGGGAGAAACGCGTACTTTACCGGTGGAGCACGGTCATTATTTTGATTTCGCCGGTCCTTATTGCCTTGGGGATTACATTTTCAAAGACACTTGATGTGATTGCTGTCGCTCTGTACCTGGCGGGTCTGTATGTAAATGCATATCTCGTCTTTAAGGCGCCGTTTGTTACGAAAACAGGCAGGATCTTGATCAGGAGTTCTTCGGCTGTGTTAATGATCACAATTGCTTTTTCTTTGATATATTCGTACGGTGTCTACCGCGAGGAGGCAACGCTCACGATCAGCCAGATGATTTGGATTCACGGGGCCGTCAATGCATTCGGCGTTATCCTGCCGGCTTTGGCGGGGTGGAGAATAGAAAATCCTAGACCGTTCGATGAGAACAGTGAAAGAACGTTCAGCAGAATTTACGGGAAAGGAACGATAGGCAAAGATTTTTTGACTGACATTCATGCAGCAAATGACATCCATTATACCGGCCTTCTGGATCAGCTGAGAGAACTGCATTCTGAAGACTTTTCAACTGAAAAGCTGGCGCCGGCCGTTATTTCCTTTTATGAAAAGACAATTGATTATGACATCATGGCGAAAGTGACGTGGAGCGGATGGTTTCGTCCGTTCGCGCGCGTGTACGAGCCGTTCAGCAGAAGAGCGGGGCAGATTCATCTGTCCATGAATCCGGATTGGTATATCATGCACAGTGATATTATAGGAGTTGACTCTGACAAAGACGGCAGAAAAAATGTCCGTGCGTGGATCAGAACAAATGAAAAGCAGGAAACCGTTTTTACTGCGCTGTATTCAGCGTACAGGGCAAAAGGGGAAGGATACATGAATATCTCTCTTCCGCTGCCGTACGGCCAAATGACGGGCATTTTAAAGCCTTATGTGCGTAAGCAGAATCTTGTTTTGACAAGCAGACGGCGAAAAAGCGGAGCGGGTGATGAAGGGATTTATCTCCAGACGAAATGGGGAACGTGTCATCTTCCGCTGGCAGAGACATTTCTTATTTCAGCCCAGAGCGAAACAAGCCTGAAGGCCGTTCATCATATGTGGCTGTTCGGACTGAAATTTTTAACTGTGCATTATCGGATCACTCACGCTTCCGCAGGTAATCGAAGCAAATATTAAGCTGCAGAGCCGTCTGTTTATCAGGCGGCTTTTTCTCATGCAAAGATCCATTGAGCGGCATGATGAAGGCAGCCGGGCAGATGTCCCTGCTGAAAATCTTGTTTTTGTCCATTTTAGCCCATGGCATGATTTTTACGGCAATGTTTGGCTTCACGACGGCATATTGGAATGTCGATTGAGTCTGTTCCGGCGGGCATGAGAGCAACATCGATGGGGCATACCAGGCGCTTTATGCACTCGGTATTTTCGGGGGACCTTGGTTGCGGGATTTTTTAATGATTGGCTGGGCTCAGAGCCGGATTTTATTTCGCGGCAGTGCTTTGGCTGGCGGCTGTCATACTTGCTCGGGGAGCCGATGCGAAAAATTCGTCGGAAAAAAGCAGGGAAGATGCGGCAAAGTATTATCAGACCTGATTTTTTATATGCTTGCCTAAAGAAATGATCTCATTGCGGGTAATGACCAAACAAGAAATTCATTTCAAGCTTGCTTTTGCGTTAGGTTTTATTTCAGCTGAATCAAAACTAACGCTGTAAACATTTTTATACGTGTAACGCTAACTGCAATAACACAATGTGCGGTTATTGCAGTTATAAATTTCTCTTTTTTGTCTCAATAACTAAAGTATACTTGGTTTATGAGACTTGTAATTCATTTCTCTGTATAACTTCCTAGAATATATATTATGTAAACTAGAAATTATGAAGAGAATATAAAAGCGAATCCATATTCTAACAGCATCCCCTTTTTTGTAAGGTAATATTAAAAAACCTCTACGTCCTTAATAAATTAAATTGGTCATAAAGGTTTTTCAGTTTGAGTATTTTCATCGGTTATGTCACTTGTTGCTGGTCTTCTTGATCAAGTCCACGCCATCGTATGCCAGACTTTCCACACTTGCAGCTTTCTGCAGGATGTAATGATCAAAAAAGTTCTTCGTATAGTCTGTAACAAGATTTCGCATCTCCGTGGCATCCCGTTCGCCTCTAAGTTCCTCATTCACACTGGTAAACACGATGTCGCAGTAATCTAAATGCGCAGCACGATCAACAGAGAAATAATAGGTATCCATGCTATTGTTAGCCCCAATGATCGCATTCATGTTATAGTTCGGTTCAGAAAACAGCAGCAAAAAGGGATTCTTAAGGTCGCTGCCCTGAAGGCCGAACGCTCCGCTGTCCAATCCAATCCCGCAGGCAAACCGGTCGTCGTCCCGGCAAACAATCGCCGTCGTAGCCCCGCCATAAGAATGTCCGACTATGCCCATGCCGATGTCAAGCAACAATCTGTCCTTAAAGATGGAATTCAGCTCTCCAGAGTCCAGTTTGACAAGATAATCGGCTGCATACCTTACATCTTCCGCCTGCAATTCACAATACTTTGTTAACTTGCCAAGAATCGGCAGTGTAAACACGTTATGGCACATCTCAATGGCAGTTTCATCGTCAGGACGCATCTCCATCTTACCAGCCAACGCCAGCATCTCCGGATCTTCAGAAAACGCCAAAATGGCAGCAGAAAAATCCTTTGATACATTAAACAGGCGCCCATCTTTACGCTTATACATCGTGCTATTCTGATGGCCGATGCTTACCGCCACATATCCCATGCTTGCCAAGTCTGTACAGATCACTGTGCCCCATTCTGGAGAACCGCCTCCGCCGCAAACATAGAATAACACCGGATAACGCTTTTCTTTCCCGGAGAGAGCAAGGTCGTCGTAACATTGGGTCTTGATATCTATAGAGTAAGCATCCTTCAACGCAGTGAGAATCGGCTGCTCATCAAGCATTTCGCAGACTTCAGGAAACATGTACGTTGATGTAGTCTTCCCTTCGCTGCTGTCGGACGGATAGTACACAAACGCCGTCAGTTCTCTTTTTGTATGATCTGATGCCGTGTACTCAAAATCCATTTGGGTGCGGCCGACAGTATAGCCGCCAATTGGCTCTGGAAATGCGTCATACCTTTTCATTCTCTTGTTCCCCCTTAAGTAATAAAAGTGGCGGATGTGAAATACATACATTGCGCGATAAACGCTTTTCAAAACTGTGAAACGATTACATTATATGTTCAGTGAATCATATCTACTCCGTCACGTAAACCTCCATGTATTGCTGTTTAAGATGATAAAAGCGGACATCGTTGCTGATGTCCGCCTAAAGCTTAACTAATGGGGTTCTGTTCCCCAAATCAGTTTTCCTTGATGATATAATGTAATTTTTTTCGTTGTTTTAAACGTATTTGATTGAAAAAAGGAATAATCGCCGCTTTGTGCATAATTACTCCAGTCATCATGGTGAAGACGAAGCTGAATATTCCCTGTGCTTGCTCCCGGTGACAGCGTTCCTGTTTTAAACCCCAGTTCCAGATAGGTATCTGCACCTTGCTTACACAAATTTGTGGATCAGATTGCCGCATCCAATCTGCGCGTAGTCACAGTCATAGTTTTGGCCTTTGTTTTTCGCGCTATACCAGTAACGGGCAGTGACATCTTTTAAATCAACCGTCGCATTGCCGTTATTTTTTATGTGAAGCTGCGGGCGGATTTGGTTGCTGTTCACACTCCCATCCCCTGCTTTGTATTGTACGGAAATGCCTTTTTCCTGTGCGGGATTATCTTGTGCTGGCGTTTCAGGGGCATCCTTCGTTGAATCTTTGCTGCCGCGAATGTTTTCTCTTACGAATGTTCCTGAAGCAGTTAAATCTGTAAGCGGCCAGCCGCCTGTTTTAGATGCTCCCGGCTTTAAAGCCGAAGATGATTCCTGCTTATCAGAAAGATTCCAGTTCACCCAGCTGATGTTCTTGCTGTCGAGATAATTCAGCCATTCCCGCGACTGGTCAAGGAATACACCGCCATTTCCAGACGCGTCGCTTGTTCCCCATTCCGTCACGAAAATAGGCGCTCCTTTGCTGAGTGCATAGTTTGCTTTATCCTGTAAAGATTGGCCGTGTGTGCCGGCATAAAAATGAAGCGCGTACATGACGTTTGCATCTTTTAGCTGGTCATCGGCAGCATCATTCACATCTTGGCTCCATGTACCGGTTCCGACAATGATGATGTTGTCTGGATCATTTTTGCGGATAGCGGAAATCACGTCTTCCGCATACGGTTTAATATCACGCTTCCAGTTCACATCACCGTTTGGTTCGTTTGCAATTTCATAAATGACGTTTGGCGTGTTTCCGTAAAGACTTGACATTTCCTTAAAAAATTCTTTTGCCTTCTCTTTATGTTGGTTTGGGTTGCCGTCATTTAAGATATGCCAGTCAATGATGACATATATCCCAAGTTCTTTTGCCGCTTCAACCGCTTCTTTTACTTTATTTTTCACGGACGGATTATCAATATAACCGCCATCTGCCGTATACATCGCCGCGCGGAAAACGGTTATGCCCCAATCGTCTCTCAGCCATTTTAAGCTGTCTTTATTGACGAAATCGCCATACCATTGCAGTCCATGTGAACTGATCCCTTTCAATTGTACCGCTTTGCCGTCTCGGTTTACGAGCTGTGTTCCTTTTATGCTAAGCTGACCATTCTTGGCTGCTGGCATTTTTGTCCCTGCTGCAGATGCCGGCGAAGCCGGCAAGCCGCCCATTGTCAATACCGTAATCAATAAACACGTAATAAAAATAGAAATTGACCGTTTCATATCTGATCTTTTCCTCCTTCGCATCATTTTGGCTCTTCGCTTCTTATGAGCTCGAACTCATTGTAAAAATCTTTCTCGTGATTGTCTATCAACCTAATTTCTTGTTTTCGGGAGGTTTAAAAGCCTGTCAATTTGCTCTATCTCTATTGAATAAGACACACCTGACACATATAGAACAAAGAAAACTGGACTGAATCGGGACTTTACACGTTATTTTTCAATCGAATCGAAAAATTAAATGTATTTCCAACGTAGTCGCGCTAAATATGATGAGTCTCAATATGGCATTGAATCTTATGATTGCTGTAAAAAGACGAGCCCTTGCCCGTCCTTGTTAATTTAAGGTTGATGTAAGGTTCGGATTAATACGGGTTAAGGTTGGAGTTGTACAATAAGATTGTACTTCAGTGTGGGCTTCAGCCAGAAGAATTCCCCCTTCAATAAATCATAGAGGTGAAAAGGTTTGAGAGAAAATAAAATTTTGTCTTCATTATGTTACTTCAGTATATTTTTTGCACCGTTTCTGTTTCCGATTATCGTCTATTTCTTAAGCCAGGACGATGTGAAAGATCATGCGAAAAAATCTTTATGGACGCATCTGATTCCTTATTTGATTTTTGGAATTGGCATCATCGCTTCAGGTTTACTTGGTATGAATGATATCAGACATGCCGGGCCTTTCCTGCTTGCGACTTATGCTGTTACATTCCTTGTGGCGATCTATTTTTTCATTTGGAACATTGTCAAAGGAATCAAAGTGTTTTCGGAATAATAGGAAAAAACGGTTCTGTTATTAATCAGCAGAACCGTTTTTTGTATAGCCATTATGATAATTGTATATCTATCGTTGTCCCTTCTCCCGCGGTGCTGTGAATGGTGATGTCCCCTCCGTGCTTTTGGATAACATCCTTTGCTATGGCCATTCCAAGACCAGAGCCTGCATGCGTCGTTCCTGTATTTGTCCCCCTGTAATAGCGATCAAACACTTTTTCCAGCTCCTCTTCTTCTATCCCTTTGCCGTTGTCCTTAATTGTCACATGAGTTCGTTCTTTTTGTTCAAGCTGTACAACGATCTTCACATCGGGATCATTGTGAACGAGGGCATTTAAAATGAGATTCGTGACCGCTCTCCGAATCAATATCGCATCAAGGTCCAGCATCAGCTTTTCCAGGTTCGTTTGAAGCTCAATGGACTTATCCGCATATCTGGAATCGTTTAAAATATCAATTAACGTTTCCCGCAGAAGCGATACAAGGTTTACCCGTTCTTTATTTAACATCACATCGTTGTTTTTCAGCCTTGTCGTTAAATTTAAATCTTCCATCACATCTTTCATATAGAGGGATTTACTCTCAATGATCCGGGCGTAATCTCTGATCTGTTCGACTGTGAGATGATAATTCGGATCTTTGATGATTTCTGCATAGCCTTGAATAGATGCTAATGGTGTTTTAATGTCATGAGAAATATGACTGATCCACTCTTCACGCATTTGCTCTAATTTATATTTTTCTTTTTTGCTTAAAGATAGTTGTTCCGATAAGTGATTGACATTATAGAACACATCTTTATAAATGCCTTTGGATTTCATTTTGATCGTATAATCTCCATTAGCTAACCGCTGGATTCCTTGAATGACACGGCCGAGCGGTTTTGTGAGCTGCCGGCTGAATAGATAGCCAATGAGTAACGCGATTAATGCATCTATTGATAATAATATGATGGTTCCTGCATTGAACTTCGTCACAAATTCCTTGGTATCATATGAGAGGGCAAATTTTCCGAGAGAGGGATTTTTAAACCCTATAAAGTAACTGTACTCCTTGCCGTTTACTTTTTTTCCGCCGGCGTAAATGGTTGATAATAATTGTTCATCCTTATATTTATGTAAATTTACAATTTCAATAGGCGTATATTTTTTCTTCAGTCCTTTAGGTTCTCTATCATGATAAACATCCTGTCCGTTTTCATCTAATATTTGAATCCATGCATTCTGCTCTTTTAAAGCTTTTTGGCCCTCTTTGTTTACTGTGATACCATTGTTCGATAACGTGACATATTGTCCGAATGATCTTGTGAAAGTTTCCGGTGTACTTTCTTCGTCATGTTGGGTGTTCGCCTGGAAAACGAGCCAAAACATAAAAATAAATAAATTAATGAAGACTGTAATGATGGTCACTATGATGACAGATACCATGTATCTGCCTGTTAATCGCCAATTCATCCCTACGCATCCTTTACAACAAATTTGTAGCCTAACCCTTTCACAGTGACGAGAAATTCTGGTTTTGATGGGACAGTTTCTATTTTCTCACGGAGCCTGCGTATATGAACCATCACCGTGTTGTCAGAACCGAAAAAGTCTTCTCCCCATACAGCTTGATAGAGTGTTTCTTTACTGATCACCCGATTGGGATGCTGCAGAAAATAGGTCATAAGCATAAGTTCTTTAGGTGTTAACTCAATAGCCGCTCCATTTTTGGTGAGCTCGGCTTGTTGTTGGTTTAATTCAAATGGCCCTTTTTTTATCACGGTTCCGGTTTGAGAAGGCTGTAAGTAAGAGACCCGTCTCAGCTGCGCTTTGACCCGGTATGCGACTTCTTTAGGGCTGAAAGGTTTTGTAATGTAGTCGTCCCCGCCGATGGCAAGTCCTACAATTTTATCCGTTTCCTCCCCCTTTGCAGACAAAAAGATGATAGGAATGTGTGAAATGTCCCTTATTTGCTTGCAGATATCATAGCCTTCACCGTCTGGCAGCATGATATCCAATATCACAAGATCGGGATTTTCTTGATGAAATTGAGCCAATCCGTCACGGGCAGTTGAAGCGGTCACTACGCGATCAATGCCTTCTCTTATTAATACGGTTTTGATCAGTTCCGAAATTTCTTTTTCATCGTCTATGATTAATACTTTGCTGTGAAGCCGTGACATATATTGATCACTCCTTGAAGTCATTGTCATTATTATACCCAATGTCAGTGTATCGTTAAAAAACCAACACTTCTCTCCCACAGAAAATAAGCCAATTTTCTTTTTCGAGTAAGAAAATTGGCTTAATGCAATGCTGATGCCTTTAACGCTTTACAACAAATGTTGTCACGCTTTGAGCCGGCAGATGGGCCCAAAAATGATTATCCGTTACTTTGAGATCCGTTCCAGGTTGAAGATTGCTGCTGCTGCTCGTGATCCATCTGGATACTTGCGAAGCAGACCCATTCTGCAACACGAAGTTTTGGTTGACCCCTGTGTTATTTTTATTAATGGCAACAATCACGACTTTATTGTCTCCTTTATAGGCTGACACGTAAACATTCGGTTCAGGATTTTTCGTTGCATCAATCCTTACATAGCCAGGGCGCACAAATTTTGAGAAATGAGCCATATTGTATCCGCGTTTGCTGATCATCCCATCTTCTTTCATAGGGCCGTATGATCTGCGGATGTACCACCACACATAAGCTTGAAAATCTCCCTCTACCATTGAATGATGAATATGCTCTGAAACACCTAAAGCCTCAGGCCAGCGATCCGCTGAATTGTTGTCACTGTTCGGATAGTATACCTCCGTCATCCATAGCTCTTTCCCTCCTCCTTTTTGTTTGAAAAGAGGATAAGGAAACTGACTGACCTGAGTGCCGTACAGGTGGGTTCCGAGGATATCCATATTCCTAAGCGCCTGCGGATCGTTCAAAATGGGATCCGATATATTTTTCAGGTATTGAAATGATTCCGGCGCAATCACACGGGCATTAATGGAACCGGCATTCTCTCTCAGGAAACGCAGGATTTCTTGGGGCGTCCACCATGTCCATTCGTGAGCGTAATCAGGCTCGTTCTGCATAGAAATCGCATACAGATTCACACCATTACTCTTCATGAAATTAACGAAATCGTTAAGATGCTGCGCGTATGCGGCGTACTTATCGTATCTCAGCCGCTTAGCTGATGTGTCACCATTATGATTGAAAGTCTCAACCATATCGTTTGGCGGATTCCAAGGGGAAGCAAAAACGATTGCTCCATGTTTGATCGCACTCTTTGCAGTCTCCACTTCCTTGTACCAATTATTTCTATTCTCATCTACATGAATTCTTAAGACCGAAAAACCTAACTGATTCTGTCCATTGCCAAAAGCGGTCTCCCGTTGAGCCGCAGTCAAGTCTCCAATCCAAGCCGGGTGGTTCATTCCTCCAAAACCGCGAATCACTTGTCTTTCTGCAGATATATTAACTGTTGCATCACTTGCTGCTGAAACTTCAGTAACTCCCGGTCCTAACAGCATGACGGACAGCATTGTGAAACATACCAATAATACACAAATTGGTTTTTTTACGCTCGACATCATTTTTTCCTCTCCTTCATTTGTCTTTTATAGACTTAGAAAACGTACCTTTGCTTATCTTTGTGTAAACTGCCAGTAATCAACATTAAACAAGTTCCCTGTACCAGTTCCGGTAAATACAAAGAATACGTTGTGAACACCGGATGCGCCGCTTACCGCAGTTTCTATTTCTCTCCAGGATTGCGTTCCGCCTGTGGAAGGGACATTCAAGGTTCCGACAAGCTTACCGTTTGCACTGTCTAGTCGCACTTCTATTCTTCCGCCAAGAGCGGACGCTACATTTGCTTTAAACGTCCTGGCACCGCCTGACCCGAAGTCTGCATTTCCAACAGCAATCCAGTCTCCGTTATGAATGTTTGTGACATGTTGATTATTGACCGGCCCGCCGGGTGCAGAGGAATTCTCGGTCAAAATCCGTCCGTTCCAGGCAAACGTTTCCGCTTCTACCCGGTGATATGGATTCAAGTTGGATAGCTGTTTGACACCTGCAAAATTTGCCGCTACCTCTTGCAGGGAGCCATCAGGATTATGCACAAGCTTATTTATATGGGGAGAACGGTATCCTTTGCCGGCCCCGTAAAGAGCGGAGCTGACAGTTTGGGTATGATACACCACATACCACTCGTTTTTAAAATTGAAAACAGCATGGTGATTGTTTCCGCCGCCTCCGAAAAATGCTCCCGGATTTTTCAGAAAGTGCCCTCTATACGAAAAAGAATTCATAGGACTTGAGCTGGTCATATAGCCGATCTCACCTGGAGGTTTATCGGCCGGGTGCGCGCCCCCGAAATTGATACAATAGGAATAGTAATATTTTCCGTTATACTTATGCATTCCCGAATCTTCAAACATAAAAGGCGCATCAATCGCAGATGCACTTCCGGCAACACTGGTCATATCAGGCCCTAATTTCATGACTCTTGCTGTTTTAGGATTGGCCCATTGTCCCTGCGTTGGATTTGAACCGCCCGGAACGCCTCCGCCGGCATATAGGTAACCGGTACCGTCATCATCTACGAATACTGCCGGATCAAAAAGCCATACAACACCGGACATTCCTGGTGTACTTGGCGTCACCAGCGGTTTTCCGATCGGATCTGTCCATGGGCCGGTCGGGCTGTCTGCGGTGAGAACCCCGATACCCCCGCCGCCGTTTGCGAAATAAAGGAAAAATTTATCCTTACCGTTGATCTTTTTCACCGCGGCTGACGGGGCCCATGATGCTCCTGCCCATTTGGCAATCCCCCGGCCGCCATTCACCCCATTGGCACCCGCTGCGGGAATCGCTCCGTGATCTGTCCAGTTCACCATATCCGCTGAAGATATGACGGATATTTTATTCAAATTGGCAAATGAATTATCCTTAATCGTTCCGTCACTGTTATATTCATAGTCATCGCTTGACATATAGATGTAGACTCTTCCGTTATAGGTCAGCGCAAACGGATCCGCGCCCAGATGATGGTCGATAAGCGGATTTGAATTCCCAACATGTTTTGCAATTGGAGTGCTTACCGCATTCGCATATTCCCCAGGTAAACAGCTCAATAATAAAGCAAGAACAAATAAACATACGCTGCACTTTTTCATCAGCTTAACATCCTCCTGTTTCCGCATATTAGGTTTTTAAAAAATATGATAACAACAGGTCATGAAGAATGCGTAAAATGAATGATTTTTAGAGTGAAAACGTTGCAAATATCTGACCCTCTTTTATGAAAAATGCCGCCGATTGCAGTCAGCGGCATTTTGCCCTGAATCACTTACATTTTGTCAAACTTCGTGTCGCCAGCAAACGATCCTATTGACAGTTGTTCTTCAAGAACAAGTCCGTGATGATGCCGTTCTTCAATCCTTTTGATAAGAGATCGAATTGTATCCGTATTTTCTTCGATATTGTGAGGGTCAAAGATCGTCACATGGTCTCCTTTTAATTTGTACTCAAGGTAATGCTGTGCGGTTGATTGCTTCCATCCTCTATCGGTCAACTCGCCGCATAGAAAATGATGAATGTTGGCGTTCACCGCGCCGGAATTGATCAGTTTATTGTGATATGTGAGATAGCTTCTGATTTTAACCTTAATGGAAGGAATGGTTAATAATTCTCTGTAATAATCCGGAATGATATCCAGATTCCGATGAATGATCTCTTCGGTTTCCTCTTCCGAAAAATAATTCACCGAAACGGCTCTTTTAGAATCAAGCATCATAATGTCCGATACGATGCGTCCGCGCTTCTCCAAGGCTTTGGCAACCTCAAAAGCCAAATTCGACCCCGAGGAGTAACCGAGTAAAACAAAAGGCCCTTGTTCCTGAATGCCTATCATGCTTTCTGCATACCGGTCGACGATCTCTTGCTCGTAAGACGGCTCTTCTAAGAAATCAGCGGCATAGACGGTGCAGCGGCCGTCTAGTCTTTTCGCCATTTCATTATAGACCAGCCCGTACCCGATTAAAGGCGGGAAACAGAACAAAGGGATTGAACCGTTCTGATTCATCTTGACGAATACGTTATCCGTCTTGGACTCGAAAACTGCCGCTTGAATGGCGCGTGCCATTGTTTCGATGGTAGGAAAATCGTATACGGCTTGATAATGCATTTTGATTCCCATACGGTCGTTGATTTGATGAATAACTTGCAATACTTTGAGCGAATGGCCGCCAACGTCAAAGAAGTTATCTTTAATTCCCGGGTCACTGAGAGCTAAAATGTTCTTCCATATCTCGGCCAGCTGCTTTTCAATTAACGTTCCGGGCGCTTCGTATTCGGTTCCGGTGAGCCTATTTCCCTCAGGAGCCGGCAAAGCTTTTCGATCGATTTTTCCATTTGCGGTTATCGGCATCTTCTCCATTTGAACAAAGTAAGCCGGTATCATATAAGCGGGCAGTTTGTTCAGTAAATGACGCTTCAGCTGCGCCGTATTTAATGAATCGTCTCCTGACAAGTAGGCGCACAGCTGCTTTGAGCCCTCTTCTTCAATCGCGATGACGACCGCTTCTTTGACAGATTCCGATTGCAATAAAGCCGCTTCGACCTCGCCAATTTCAATCCGGTAGCCCCGGATTTTCACCTGATGATCAATTCTTCCTAAATACTCGATATTGCCGTCAGGCAGCCACCGGGTGACATCTCCCGTTTTGTACATTTTTTCGCCTGCAGCAAACGGGTGTTCAACAAATTTCTCAGCCGTTAATTCCGGGCGGTTCAAATATCCTCTGGCCAGTCCCTCTCCTGCCACATAGAGCTCGCCCGGTATGCCCATTATCTGAATGCGTTGATATTCGTCCAAAATATACGCTTGCAGAGTAGGAATAGGTTGTCCGATGTTGCTTCTGCCCTCGTTAATTTCCCGTTCCGTGATTTCTTTATATGTGACATGAACGGTGGTTTCGGTGATGCCGTACATATTGATTAATTGTGTTAAAGGATATTTAAGCTTCCAGTCTTTCAAGAAGGATGGATTTAACGCCTCTCCGCCAAATATGATTTTTCGGATGTTTAAATTGGATTGGGGATCTGCTCTCTCCTCCTGCATCAGTTGATAAAAATAACTTGGCGTTTGATTTAAAATGGTCACAGCTTCCGATTTTAACAATTGTAAATACCTTTCCGGGTTTTTGGCTATTTGTTTCGGAACAATCACTAATTTGCCTCCATACAGCAGCGCTCCGTACATTTCCCATACTGAAAAATCAAAGCAGAAGGAATGAAACAAAGTCCAAGTGTCCGATGTGTTAAAATCAAAAACATTTTTGTTGTTAAATAACAGACGAACCACGTTTTTATGTTCAATGAGCGTGCCTTTCGGATTCCCCGTAGTTCCTGATGTATAAATCACGTAGGCTAATTGATTTGGCATCACGCTCAGATTGAGATTAGATGGTTCGGCGTCGTATGATGACGGATCGTCAAGGAAGACAGTATGACTTTGATAATCGGTACCTTCCAGAAGATGATGTTGCAATAATAAGATAGAGACGTTAGAATCCTCAAGCATATAATGGATGCGTTCTTTCGGATAATCCGGATCGATCGGTACGTAAACGCCCCCGGCTTTCAAAATAGCAAGGATGCCTATCACCATCTCCGGTGAACGTTCCGCCATAATGCCGACAAGCTCCTCGGCCTGAAGACCTTTGGCAACCAAGGTTCGGGCCAGCTGATTGGCGCGTTCATTTACTACCCGATACGTCAGCTTCTTATCTTCAAAAACAATCGCTGCTTGCTCCGGCGTTCGCTCCGCTTGTTCTTCAAACAATTGATGTATCGTCTTTTCCTTTGGATACTCAGCCGCCGTATCGTTGAACTTATCTATCAGAAGCGATCGCTCATCTGCTGTTACGATATCAAGGTCTTGTACGCGAACTTCCTGATCGTCCGCCATTTGCTTCATGATTTGCATGAAATGCGTCTGCATCCGTTCGACACTTGCTTGATCATAAACAGCGCGGTTGTATACAAAACGAATGTCAATTTCTCCATCCGGCATCACGATAAAAGTAAAGTCGTAATGTGTATGTTCTTCCATATGAAAATCGAGAATGTCTAATGCGTTGTCATCCTGCTTCATATGTTCTATTTGTTTCTCAACCGGGTAATTCTCAAATACCATAATATGATTGATCAACTGCTGCTTTTGCTCAGTTTGAGCCTGAATGTCATACAACGGAAATGTATCATATTTTTGAGAAGCCAGTGCCCGCTCCTGGTTCACTTTCAATACTTGTGCAGCTGTCATTTCAGGCTGCGTATGAATACGTACGGGAATGGTATTTATAAATAAACCGACCATGGTTTCAATTCCTGGAATTTCTGCCGGTCTGCCGGATACGACCGTGCCGAAGACGACATCCTGACTTCCGTTATATCTTTGCAGCAATAAGCCCCATGCGGTTTGTATCCATGTATTGACGGTGACTTGCTGGCGGCTTGCGGCCCGTTTGATTTCGTCTGAGAGCTGCTTTCCTAAATGAAACGTATGCTCTCCTTTTTCGTATCCTTTCGTCTGGTTCGTCTGGCCGGAAGGTTGTTCTTGTAACAAAACAGTTTGCCCTTCATAACCTTCCAAGTAATTACGCCAATAGGCTGACGCCTGTTTGTGATCTTGTTGATCGAGCCATTCGATATATCGGCTGTATGGAGTGACGGCTCCCCGCTTCGGCTGCCTTTGTTCGAGTATCGCATAATAGGTTTCAAACACTTCTTTCGTAACAAGAGGCAAACACCAGCCATCCATTAAAATATGATGAAAGCTCCATATCAATCGCGCTTGGTCTTCCTCTGTCCGCAGGATCGATACGCGCATTAAAGCATCCCGGGTGAGATTGAATCCCCGCGCCTTATCTCTTCTAGCAAAATCGGCAATAAACTCGCTGCGCTGATGACTGTTCATGCTGCGAATATCTTCAACAGCCGTTTCAATCGGCTTTTGCCGGAATACAATCTGCAAAGGCTGATCTTTCCATTCTGTATAAAAAAGAGTCCGAAGAATGTCATATTTTTCGGCCAGATGCGCTAAACTCATCCTGAATGCATCGATATCCAAGAAACCTTTCAGATCAAAAGCGGCTTGTTCAAAGTAAGCTTCGGAAGCCGAATCAATCAAGCTGTGGAACAACATTCCTTTCTGCATCGGGGTTAATGGGTATATATTTTCAATGTCACCGAGATGACTCGTTTGCTGCACAAATTGATCCAGTTCACCGATCGTTATACCTTTTAACGAAATGTCGCTTGGCGTCAGGTGAATTTGATCTTGAGCATCACAATGTGCGATGACTTGCTGCAGGCTGCTTTTTAAGAGATCGGCACAGGCTTCCATTGTTTCTCTTTGATATTGTTTACCGCTATAGCTGATGGCCAGCGACAATCGGCCTTCTGAAATCATGCCGTTGATATCAAGTGTATAGGTCAAGGGGCGATTGTCACTGGCTGTTTTCCCGCTTGAGTAAGGGGATACTTCCATCCTGCCGTTCCGGACATCTTGATCAAATTGACCCAAATAATTGAAACGTATTTCCGGATGTCCGGTCCATTCATTCGCCTTCGGGTGATCGGACAAATATTTGATCAGGCCGTAACCTATTCCTTTTTGGGGGATCTGACGCAAATTTTCTTTCACTGTTTTAATCCGCTCCGGGATATCCTGATCAGCTTTGATTTGAAGCGAAACCGGATATAGGCTTGTGAACCATCCCACGGTACGCGAAATATCGAGATCCGGAATGATAGACTCTCTGCCGTGTCCTTCAAGGTGAATGAGAATGTCTTCATATCCGGTCCAACGATGAACAGCAATTCCCAGACCGGTCAGTAATAAATCGTTCATATCGGTCGAATAAGCCCTGTGAGCGTTTTTTAATAAACGTTCGGTTTCCTCGACGGTCCATTGAACGATGACCGTTTCCTTGTCTTTGGCCAGACCGGTCTCCTGTCCATTGTCCTTTGGCAATGTATGTTGCGGATTATGTTTCTGTCTGAACCAGTATTGATTTTCCGCTTCGAATTCCTGACTTTCTGCATAACGATTCAACTGTTCAGCCCATAACAGGTAAGAGTCCGTTTTCTTCGGAAGCCGGATCGCTTCGCCGTTTTGAAGCTGCTCATAAGCTGCCGCTATATCCTCAAGTAAAATCCTCCACGATACGCCGTCGATGACCAGATGATGAACCGCAATCAGCAAATGATCTCCCTCTTGACACCGGAACAATCCCAGTTTCATGAGCGGTCCTTCGGCTAAATGAATGGATTGCTGAATCTCATTGGAAATGGTTTCTATCGTCTGGGACACATTTTTTTCTTCGCGTAATGAGATCACTTCAAGGCTGAACAGATCACCTTCTTCGATCCCCCGATTTCGGGCTTCATATCCATCTTCTGTCGGGACATAGACCATGCGCAACGCATCGTGATGCTCTGTGATCTTCTTCATGACTTTCCGAAGCTTGGATTCATCCAGTCCCTCTTTCCAATAAAGCATAATCGCTTGATTGTAATGGTGTAATTCCGGGTATTTCTGGTCGAAAAACCAATGCTGAATCGGTGTCAGCAGCGCACGGCCTTTGATTACTCCTTGTTCTGCGATTCGGGTTGCCGGCTCTACGTATGGAACAAGCTCGGAGATGGTTGGGTATTTAAACAAGTGTTTGATTTCAAACTTATACCCGGCTTGGTATAATCTTGAGGACACTTGAATCGACTTAATGGAATCGCCCCCCAATTCGAAGAAATGATCTGAGATTCCGACCCGTTCTAAGCCTAAGACCGACTCCCACACCGCGGCCAGTATTTTTTCCAGTTCTGTTCGAGGAGCTTCATAGTTCATACCTGTAAGATTCTCTCTTGGAGAAGGAAGGGATTTACGGTCTATTTTCCCGTTGAAAGTAAGCGGCATCTCTTCCAGCTGAACGAAATACGCAGGTATCATATAGGATGGAAGCTGCCGGGACAGCTCTTCACGGAGCTCGCCTGCAGTTAAAGCATGTTGTGCGGTATAATAGGCGCACAAGGATGTTTCCCCATCGATTTCCCGGGCGATGACGATGGCTTCTTTGATCGCCGGCAGCTGAAAAAAAGCGCCTTCGACTTCGCCGATTTCAATGCGGTAACCGCGGATTTTCACCTGGTGATCAATCCGGCCCAAATACTCGATATTGCCGTCCGGCAGCCATCTTGCCAAGTCTCCCGTCCGGTATATCCGTTCTCCTGATGCAATCGGATGGTTTACAAACTTCTCGGCCGTCAGTTCGGGACGATTCAAGTAGCCCCTTGCAAGCCCATCGCCCGCTATGCACAGTTCTCCCGCCACACCGATCGGCTGCATATGTTCCAAATCAGCATGTAATATATACAATTGAATGTTGGAAATCGGTTTGCCTATCGGAATCGTTGCATATGTTTCTTCCGTCTGGCAATCAAAGTATGATACATCAATTGTTGCCTCAGTCGGTCCGTACAAGTTGATGATTTGAGCCTGGCTCACCGACATGATGATGCGTTTGAAGCCTGCGACATGTACAGGCTTCAAAGCCTCACCGCTTGCAAACACATGTCTTAATGACGCTAATTTTTGTTTCAACATCCCGCTTGGCTTCTGATCCATGGATTCCAGGAAGGCATGCAGCATCGCCGGTACAAAATGCAGTGTGCTGACGCCTTTTTGTGCAATTGTATCTAAAATCAGCTCGGGATTCTTTTCTCCTCCGCTTGGCAGCAGCACCAGTTTAGAACCTGCCAGCGTCCACCAGAACAGTTCCCACACTGATACATCAAAGGTGATCGCAGTTTTTTGCAGAATCGCATCCCGCTCATCCAGAGGGTATTTTTCCTGCATCCACACCAGCCGATTGATGACCGACCGGTGCTCAACCATAACCCCTTTCGGCTTGCCCGTTGAACCCGATGTATAAATAACATAGGCCAGATGATCCGGACCAGCAGCCGGCTCTACATTCGACCCGTCTTCACAAAAGTTGTGCGGATCTTTCATATCCAGCACTTTTCCCGTAAAAGGTACTCTCTCTTGCGATTGATTCTGCACGAGTAACAACTTCGTATCCGAATCCTCCAATATGTATCGAACCCGTTCCTCGGGATAGCCCGGGTCAATCGGTACATACGCCCCGCCGGCTTTCAAGATCCCGAAGATCCCTACAATCATATCCAGAGAGCGTTCGGCCATAATCCCGACCGGCTGATCCGGCTGCACGCCTTCAGATTGCAGTGTCCGAGCGAGTTGATTCGCCTTTTCATTCAATTCCCGGTACGTCAGACGGCTATCCTCGTAGACAACAGCCGTTTGATCAGGGGTGCGTTCCGCTTGTTCCTCCAAAAATTGATGAATCGTTTTTTCTCTTGGATACTCTGCAGCCGTTTGATTATAGGCGATGAGTTGATTTGTCTCTGAGTCTGACAGAATATTAAGCTGTCGGATCATAAGGTCGGGTTGGAATAACAAACTTGAAAAGACCCGGTTTACATGTTCGATCACTTGCATCATATACTGGCGATCATAAGCTTGTTCATTATAAGTTAACTTTAAATGAATCGAATCATTTTCGATGGAAAACTGAAATAACGTATCAGCAGCAGCCGTTTCTATAAAACGAATGGGATGAAGCTGATCTAGTGATACGATCGTATGGATCATTGGCAAATGATTTGAATCGTAGTTCAGATTTAATGGACCGGCCATTTTATCGAAAGGAACGTGCTGATTTAAGATGGCTCCGTTCAGCGTATGCTTGAATTCATTAAATATGGATTTAAATGTGCTGTCAGCATTTATGTTTTGTTTGATTAACATGACTTGATCTAAACGAAGGTCTTCATCGGTTTCGTCTTCAAAGGCCGGTACACCTACAATAACGCCCTCTTCCCCCGTATATTTGTACAAAAGACACTCGATTCCGACCAGGAGAACCATATAAACGGCCATTGGCGATTTATTCGTCATTTTCATGATGCGCAGGGATACATCGGAGCTCAATGAACTGTGAATCCGGTTGGGTGCACTCGGCGCATCGTGCTCTATTGTTGAGTCCGACATTTGAAACGAAGGGATTGCACTGGGACGATCTTCCGCATCGAACATGCTGCTCCAGAACAACTCCTGTTGCTTGAATTCTGACATTAATATCCCTCCAGTGAGTTTTAGCCGGCTGACCGCTGTCCCCGTAAAAACATCATGCCGGGGACAGCCGGTACCGGCCTTTTTTAGAAATTCAATTCGATTTCGCTTGCAAAGTGTTCACTTCTATTTACTTTCTCACTTAATTGAATTTCTTTTAAAGGAATCGATGGGTCTTTTATGATCGCCGACAGAATCATGGCGTAATCTTTGCTCAGCGTAGCGATGGTTTTCTGTTTAAACAGCTTCGTGCAGTACTCAAAGCTTCCTTGAATCTCGTGCGGATTCATCACGAAAGTCAGCTGTAAATCAAATTTGGCCGCCGTATTTGTTTGTTCATATGGTCTGACCGCGAGAGAGTCCAATTCGATATCCGTTTGTTCCGTATTTTGCAGAACAAACATCGTATCGAATAACGGATTACGGCTTAAGTCCCGTTTCACTCCCAGTTTCTCAACTAATTCTTCAAAAGGATATTCTTGATTTTCATAAGCTTTCAGCATCGTTTCTTTTGTTTCCGTTACATAGTCCATAAAGGTCTTTTCTCCAGCCGGAGCCGTACGGATGGCCAGTGTATTCACAAACATCCCGATAATATGCTGTAAATCTTCATGCATTCTTCCCGCAATAGGCGTACCGACGACGATATCTTCCTGACCGCTGTATTTGGCCAGCAGTATGTTATAGGCTGACAGCAAGATCATGTAAGCAGTGGATCCGGTCAATTCTTCCATCTGTTTTATCCCCTGGACCACAGTCTCATCGAGAGCGAAATTGTATCGCTTGCCTTCAAAGCTTCGAATTCGCGGTCTGGCAAAATCTTTCGGCAGCTCAAATGGCGGGAGTTCCTCATGAAATACATTCAGCCAATAGTTCTCCTGCCTTTTGATGCGTTCCCTCTGCTCCGCCTGCTGCTGCCATACAGTGTAATCTTTGTATTGAATCCGGAGCGGGGTTAATTCTTTGCCGTCATACAATTGAATCAGTTCTTCAACGAAAATATTCATAGAAGCGCCGTCTGAAACGATATGATGCATGTCAAACATGAAAACATGTCTGTCCTGTTCTAATTCGATGAGCCCGGCCCGAAGCAATGGAGCCTGACTGAGATCGAAAGGCCGCACGAAATTGCGGAACAGCTCCTCGACCTGCTTATCAGCTGCTTTGTACCTTTCTATAGAGAAATCCGCCTGCGGCTTGATCACCTGCACCAGCTCTCCCCGAACCATTTCAAATCCGGTTCGTAGCGATTCATGGCGCTGGATCAGACTTTGGAACGCAGATTGTAAACGATTCATATCGATCCTGCCTTCCAATGTCAAAATCCCCGGCATGTTGTAACTTAGTTCTCCGCCTTCAATTTGTGTAGACAGGTAAACCATCTTTTGTACGGAAGATACAGGATAAACATCTTTGGCTTCTGCAACAGGGATTTCATCCGGTCCGCTGGTTTCCGCGCCCGCAATGACCCTCGCCATTTCTTCAACCGTCGGGTATTGAAACACTTCTCTCAATGAAATGCTTTTGCCGAATTGCTTATGGATCTTGGTAACGAGCGTCATCCCCCGTAACGAATGCCCGCCGAGATCGAAAAAGTTATCTTTGACGCCGACTTGTTCTAACTTCAATACTTCTTTCCAGATGTGAACCAGCTGCTCTTCCGGCTTTGTCCTTGGAGCAACATAGTCAATCCCGGTCTGCAAGCCTGCTTCAGGCAGCGGTAACGCGCTGCGATTCACTTTTCCATTGGAGGTTAACGGCATTTGTTCCAGTTGCATCAGGTATGAAGGAACCATGTAGCCTGGTATTTGATCGGAGAGTTTTTCTTTAAGCTGATTGATCGGCAGTGACTTCTCCCCTGTAAAATAGGCATACAAATCGCTTTGTCCCTCTGCATTTTCTCTGGCCAGGATCACCGCTTCTTGTACATGCTCGATGTTGAGAAGAGCGGCTTCCACCTCGCCAAGTTCGATCCGGTAACCGCGAATTTTGACCTGATGATCCTTTCTTCCGGCATATTCAATGTTTCCATCCGGCAGGTAACGGGCAAGATCGCCTGTTTTATACATCCGCTCTCCGATTACAAACGGATCGGCTACAAACTTTTCACCCGTTAATTCAGGCAAGTTCAGATACCCTCGTCCTACTCCGTCTCCGGCGATGCACAGCTCACCCTTTACACCTATAGGCAGCATCCGGTCATGGGAATCAACAATATACACACGGTTGTTGCCCAGCGGCTTGCCGATCGGCACGTAACCGCCGTCGTCAGCGGATGCCAATGTCTCCGGTACGATATGGAAGACCGATGCATCCACGCAAGTTTCCGTCGGACCGTATACATTGGTTATGAGCGGCATTGATGACCCGTTCGAAGCGAACAATTCAAGCAATTGCGCCACTGTCGCCTGCGGGAGCGCCTCTCCTCCAATAAGCATGTGCCGGATCGTTACCCCATGAAGGCTGTCTGCAGCGATAAGCAATTGCAAATGTGACGGTGTTCCGTCTGTGACGTCAATGCGGTGGGTGCGATAATAGTTTGACAAGGCATAACCGTCTGATACTGATGCTTTAGGGACGATATACAGTGCATGTCCCCCTAACAGTGCCGCGAAAATTTGCTTGACCGATGCGTCGAAATAGTACGGTGCCAACAGAGACACACGCAATCCCGAATCATAAGCACCGTACACTTGTCCGCGGAGCCCCTCCATCAAATGAAGTACCTGGCGATGCTCAATCAGCGTGCCTTTTGGCTTGCCGGTTGTGCCTGATGTGTAAATCACATACGCCAAGTGATCCGGTCCGGCTGCCGTCACCAGATTCGAGCCATCCCCGCTGTTCATTCGTTCGTCATTCAGCAGTAAAATCTCTCCGGCAAAGGATACACGATCTTGTAAATGGGGCTGTGCCAGCAGAACCTTTGCTCCTGAATCCTCCAGAATATAGCGGATGCGTTCCTGCGGGCTGTCCGGATCCATCGGCACATACGCGCCCCCGGCTTTCAGGATCGCCATAATCCCCACGATCATTTCCAGAGAACGTTCTGCCAGAATACCGACAGGCTGGTCAGGCTGCACGCCTTCGCTTCTTAAAATCCGCGCCAGGCGGTTGGCCCGCTCATTCAGCTCACGGTATGTGAATCGGCTTTTCTCGTAAACTGCGGCCGTAAGTTCCGGCGTACGCTCCGCCTGCTCCTCGAACAATTGGTGAATTGTTTTGTCCCTTGGGCAGTCTATCGCCGGTTGGCCCCATCTCTCCACAATCTGCTCTTTCTCCTTCGCGGTGATCATCTCCAGCGATGAAAGCGGCGCCTGCGGATCATTCGCAATCGCCTCTATCAATTGGATAAAGTGCTTTGCCATGCGTTCCGCAGTTTCCTGCTTGTACAGCGCTGCCGCGTAACTGATCATACCTGTAATTCCGTCTTCATTTTCTGCCGCTTGGAACGTCAGGTCGAACTTCGCCATCGCATGGTTGTCCGGATAAGGGGTAAAACGCACATCATCGAGGCTCAATTCTCCCCGTTCTGTGTTTTGCCATATGAACATCGTGTCAAACAGCGGATGGCGGCTGAAATCCCGGGACACATTCAGCTTGTCCACCAGTTCGTCGAATGGATACTCCTGGTTTTCGTACGCTTTTAATGTATGCTCTTTGACTTCCTGCACGTACTCCCGGAATGTTTTTTCCCCGATCGGTTTCGTTCGTATCGCCAGCGTGCCCACGAACATGCCGATTAAGCTTTCCAAATCCGAATGGGTTCTTCCGGCAATCGGGCTCCCTACTACGATGTCTCCTTGCCCGCTGTATTTGGCAAGCATGGTTGTATAAGCAGCCAGCAGCACCATGTACAGCGTGCTTTCGCTCTTCACCGCCAAGCCTTTCAGCTGTTCCGTCAGCTCCGGTCCGATAACAAACTCGATTTGTCCTCCTTCAAAGCTCCGCGCAGCCGGTCTTCCGTAGTCGGTTGGCATATCCAGCACCGGAACCTCTCCGCTGAACACATCCAGCCAATATGCTTCCTGCTGCTTCATGCGTTCGCTTTGCATATCCGCCAGCTGCCACGCCGCATAATCTTTATATTGAATCCGCAATGGCGGCAACTCTTTTCCTTCATATAATGAAACGAACTCTTCAATCAAATTCTTGATAGATACGCCGTCTGAAATGATATGATGCATGTCAAACAGCAGCAAATGGCGGTCTTTTGCAAGCTCGATCAGTCCTACCCGCAGCAGCGGTGCTTTCTCCAAGTCAAATGCCCGCACAAACCCATGAACGAGGGCTTCCGCCTGTTCTTCTTTCGCCTGAGTGAATTCCACTGCAAATCGGACGTCGTCATAGATCCGCTGCACCGGTTCTCCATCTATCAGTTCAAAGCCGGTACGCAGCGTTTCATGGCGCTGAATCAGCTTGCGGATCGCCTTCTCGACAAGTTCCCGATCCAGAGCTCCATCGGCCCTCATGACACTCGGCATGTTGTAGCTCAGCTCTCCGCCTTTCAGCTGATTCAAAATGTACAGCCGTTTTTGCGCCGAGGAGACGGCATAGTATTCTTTTGCGTCAACGGCCGGGATAGATGTATATGCTGTGTGTTTCATTCCGGTAATCGTTTCTGCCATTTCTTCAATTGTTGGCGACCGGAACACTTCCCGCAGCGGCAGGCTGACCCCCATCTCTTTGTGCAGCTTCGCCGTCAGAGTCGTTGCCCGCAGCGAGTGACCGCCGATGTCGAAGAAGTTATCTTTCACGCCGATACGCGGAAGTCCAAGCACCTCTTTCCAGATATGCGCCACCTGCGCTTCCGCCGCTGTACGGGGAGCAACGTATTCGCCCCCTGTTTGCACGCCTCCTTCTGGTGCTGGCAATGCTTTGCGGTCGACTTTTCCGTTTGCCGTGAGCGGCAAACGCTCTAGTTGGATAAAGTACGACGGGATCATATACCCCGGCAGTTCCTGCGACAGCGCTATTCGCAGCTCGCTCACCATCAGCTCGGTGTTCGCTGAAAAGTATGCGCATAGCTGCTTTTCTCCGGCTCCGTCTTCAAGAGCGGTGACTACTGCTTCCTGTACATACTCTATCTTTAAGAGCTGAGCTTCCACCTCGCCGAGTTCGATCCTGTATCCTCGAATTTTCACCTGATGATCGATCCGGCCCAAATATTCGATGTTACCGTCCGGCAGCCATCTCGCCAGATCGCCCGTCCGGTACATCCGTTTGCCGGGTTCGAACGGATGATCCACGAACTTCTCCGCAGTCAGCTCCGGACGGTTCAGGTACCCCCTCGCCAGTCCGTCGCCTGCGATGCAAAGCTCTCCCGGTACTCCGACTGGCTGTAGACGCATTGATCCCGGTGCCATCATATACAGCTGTATATTCGAGATCGGCTTGCCGATCGGCACCGATGCATACGCTTGGTTCGCTTCGCAGTTGAAGTACGACACATCGACCGTTGCTTCCGTCGGGCCGTACAGGTTGATCAGTCGGGCGCCGTTCATAGGCGTAATAAGGCTATGAAATCTTGCCGTATGTGCCGGCATTAAAGCCTCGCCGCTTGCAAACACTTGCCGCAACGTACGCAGCTTGCTTGTCTGTACGCTCGCCGTCTGTGCTTCCGCAAACTTCAGGAAGGCGTGCAGCATCGCCGGGACGAAATGCATTGTCGTGATACTTTGCTCTTCTATTGTGTTCCAAATCACTTCGGGGTCTTTCTCTCCGCCGAGCGGAAGCAGGCACACCTTTGCACCGGTCAAAGCCCACCAGAACAGCTCCCATACCGAGACGTCGAAGGTGATCGCTGTCTTTTGTAAAATCGTATCGCCGCTGCCGATCGGATAAGCCTTTTGCATCCACATCAACCGGTTTATAACCGGACGATGTTCAACCATAACCCCCTTGGGCTTGCCGGTCGATCCGGACGTGTAAATTACATATGCCCTATCGTCCGCACGGGACAGCGGCTCCAAGTTAGAAACGTCATCATCGTAAACGGAAGTATCATCGAGATCGATGACCGTTCCTGCAAAAGCAACCCGTTCTTTCACGTGACGCTGTGACAGCAGCAGGGTCGCTCCTGAATCTTCAAGGATGTAGCGGATGCGTTCATCCGGGTAATCCGGGTCGATTGGCACATAAGCGCCGCCCGCTTTCAGGATTGCATAAATCCCGACCATCATTTCTAGAGAACGCTCAGTCATGATCGCAACAAGCTGGTCGGCCTGTAGGCCTTCAGCTCGTAAAGTGCGTGCTAGTTGATTGGCCCGTTCATTTAACTCAAGGTATGTCATACGCTGCTCCTCGAATATAACCGCCTCATGGTCCGGCGTCCGGAGTGTTTGTTCCTCGAACAGCTGATGAATCGTTTGTTCACGTGGGTAATGCATTTCGTTAGACTGAAAACGGCTGTGCAGCTGTTCTTTTTCTTGCTGCGTCAGAAGTTCCATTTCTTCTATTTTGATAGACGGCTGCTGCAAAATTTGGTGAATGAGCTGTTCAAAATGTCCGCGAATCCGCTCTGCCTCTGATTGTCCATATTCATTTTGGTTGAAATCAAAATGAACGGTGAGTTGTTCGCCAGGGATGACAACTACATTAAAATCGTAATGGGTATGTTCTTCTATATGGAAATTCACGATATTTAAATCCGCAGCATCATGGCCCTTTTCGACTTGCTGCTCTATCGGATAATTTTCAAAGATCAGTATATGATCAATTAAGTTTTGCTTTTGTTCCGTTTGGGCCTGAATTTCGTATAAAGGATAGGTATCGTATGATTGGGAAGCCAGAGCGTTTTGTTGAACCATTTGCATCGTATCAGCAAAAGTGCAGTCCTCATCGCAGCGGATGCGAACCGGAATGGTATTGATGAACAGGCCGATCATCTGTTCTACATCAGGAATTTCCGCCGGCCTTCCCGACACGACACTGCCAAAGACAACGTCTGCTGACCCGCTGTATTTCTGTAATAAAACTCCCCATAACGTTTGGATCAACGTGTTTAATGTAACCTGATGCTGATTTGCGATCTGCTGTAATTGTTTTGTCTGTTCGTGATCAAATCGGCAGATCACATTGGCATAGGCGTATTCTTTTTGTTCATGCTGCTCTATTTTATGAAGAAGCGTGGTTTCACCTGTATATCCTTCAAGATACCCGCTCCAGTACCGCTTTGCCGCTCCCTGATCTTGGCGGTCAAGCCACTCGATATAGTCGCTGTAAGGAGCTGCCGATGACGGTTCTGGTTCCCTGCCTTCCTGTAAGGCGCGATAATGATCAAACACTTCCTTCGTGATAAGAGACAGGCACCAGCCATCCATCACAATATGATGGAAGCTCCAAATCAAATGATATTTGCGGTCTTCCATACGGAAAATCGCTATGCGCATCAGCGGATCCCGAGCCAAGTCAAATCCTTTTGCCTTATCTTCTCTTTGATAGGCTGCGATTGCATCCTCTCGCAGGTGCTCCTCTATGTCACGCAAATCTGCAAAATGAATTTGCGGTGTTTGCGTTTTATAGACAATTTGTAAAGGAGTATCGTTCCAGCCGCTGTAAAAACGGGTTCTGAGCACGGCGTATGTTTCAAATAATCGTTCAAGGCTTGCTTTAAACCAATCAATCTTTAACTCTCCCTGCAAATCGAACGATGCTTGTTCAAAATAAGAACTTGAGGCCTCGTCCAGCAGGCTGTGGAAGAGCATTCCTTTCTGCATCGGAGTGAGCGGATACACGTTTTCAACCTCACCTGCATGCGGCAGTTGAATGAGGAGCTGATCCAATTCGTCAATGGACATGCCTTTTAACAAAATATCGCTTGGCGTCAGTTCCGATTGTTCTTTATGAACGCAATGCGTAATGATTGTCCGCAGGCGGCTTTGAATCGTTTCCGATAACCGCATGATCGTTTCTTTTGCGTACTGTTTGCTGCTGTAGCTGATCGTAAGCTTCAGCCGGCCGTCGGTGATCAATCCGTTTATATTCAATACATACGGTCTTTCTTGATCTCCGCTAGAGTCTGAACCGCAAGAATAAGAAGATAATTGAACCCCATGCTGCTGCAAATCTTGGTCAAACTGTCCCAGGTAGTTAAAGCTGATCTCAGGATTGAGTTTCGATGGCATTCCGCCGCTTAAGTACCTTGCTATTCCATATCCGATCCCTTTATGCGGAATTTGGCGCAATCCTTCTTTTGTCGTCTTAATATAATCAGAGATCTCTTTGCCCGGATGCGCGTGCAGCACAACCGGATACAGACTTGTAAACCACCCGACCGTGCGGGAGATATCTATATCTTGTATAATCTGTTCTCGGCCGTGTCCCTCTAAATGAATCGGAATTTGTTCCAGTCCTGACCAATGCGATATGGAAAGACCGAGAGAAGTTAAAAGCAAATCGTTTATTTCCGTGTTATAAGCGCGATTCGCTTGTTTTAATAGTAGCTCCGTTTCCTCTTTCGTCCATTCCACAGTTGCTGTTTCACTGTCTTTTGCAGTTGTATGGGTTTCATGAAAATCTTTAGGCAGCGGTTTGACTTCGGTTTGTTCGATCTTTGTCCAATATTCCTGTTCCTGTTTTATGGTTTCACTTTGCGCATATTCTGAAAGTCTCTTAGCCCATAATTGGAAAGAGTCTGTTTTTTGCGGCAGTTGAATCACTCGCCCGTTCTCGGCTTGCTTGTAGCCGCTGACGATATCTTCCAGTAAAATACGCCATGAAATCCCGTCTATAATCAAATGATGGATGGCAATGAGCAGATGATCTCCATTTGCGCATTGAAACAACCCGGCTTTCATTAACGGCCCATCACTTAAACGCATACTGCTTTGTATCTCATCAGCTTTGGCTTCAATTGTCCGTCCCGGATCGGAATCTTCTTTCAGATTCAGGACTTCTAAGCGGTACAGTCCGCTTTGGGCGATTTCTTCATTCTGTGCCTCGCAGCCATTTTCCGTAGTCCGGAACGTCATGCGGAGCGCATCGTGATGTTCAGCAAGCTTTTGCAGGGTTTGACGAAGCTGCGTTTCCTGAAAACCTTCCGGCGCATGCAGCATGACGGCTTGATTATAATAATGCTGATCTGTCGTTATGTGATCAAAGAACCAATGCTGAATAGGAGTCAGGCTGACTTTTCCTTTGACCTCACCTTGATCGGCTATACGCAGATTCTGCTTGATATGCGGACTCAATTCTGCAATTGTTGCATATTGAAACAAGTCTTTGATTTCCATTTTGTATCCTTGCTGATTTAATCTGGAGGATACTTGAATGGATTTAATGGAATCTCCGCCAAGGTCAAAGAAATTATCAAGAATACTGACGTTTTCAGCGCCTAATACCGATTCCCAGGCAGAAACTAATATTTCTTCCGCTTTTGTTCGGGGAGCTTTATACTCTGCTCTGTCCTGCAGCTCGAAATCCGGAGCCGGCAGCCCTTTTTTGTTTATTTTTCCGTTAGAAGTTAAAGGCATTTCATCAAGCTCGATAAAATAAGCCGGAACCATATAACTTGCAAGGGTATGAGACAATTGTTTCCGGAGCCGGGCAGCCGTTGTTTGCCCGCCGCTTACGTAATATGCACACAATTGTTTAAACCCGTGGACATCCTCTCTGGCTGTAACGACAGCTTCTTTGATCGCTTCTTCTTGAAGCAGTGCCGCCTCGATCTCGCCTAATTCGATACGATAGCCTCTGATTTTCACTTGTTCATCTATTCTGCCCGCATATTCAATGTTTCCGTCCGCCAGCCACTTCGCCAAATCTCCGGTCTTATACATCTTCGCTCCGGGTTCAAACGGGTCATCGACAAATTTCTCTGCCGTTAATTCGGGACGGTTCAAATATCCTCTTGCCACACCGGCGCCGCTGATATAGATTTCTCCCGGCACTCCGATCGGCGCGGGTTTCATATTCTCATCAAGAACGTAAATGCTCGTGTTTGCCGCAGCGGTTCCGATCGGTACCGATTCCCGTCTGTCCTTTGCGGCATCATAACGGTAAATCATGCAGCCGACAACGGTTTCCGTCGGTCCGTACTCATTGCATATTTCAACCCGGCCTTCGAACTGTTCATGAATGCTGCGGGCTAACCGGGTGCTTAAGTTTTCCCCGCCCACAATCATTCTTCGGACAGCTGTTTGATCGGCAATGTTCATTTCTTTCAAAACCTGCAAATGGGCCGGAGTCAATTTAATGATATCCACCCTCGGGTCCCTCACAATCGATTCAAGCAGAGCTGTTTTATCTTCTCCGTCATAGACGATGATTGCATTTCCTGTGACAAGCGGCGTAAAAATAGAAGTCACCGTCAGATCAAAAGAAATTGACGAATACAATGGGAAGTTGGCTTTCTCGCCTTTTACATAAACCTCTTTCGCCCACCAAATATAATTGGTCAAGCCTCGGTGCTCGATTAGTACGCCTTTTGGCCGGCCTGTGGAACCTGACGTATAAATGACATATGCCAAATGGCTCACATCATTTATCGGAGCAAGGTCAGAGCCATCTTGGTGATAAGAACTTTCATCATCAAGTAAAACCGTGACGCCTTCATAGGCGAGCTGTTTCCTGACGTCCCGCTGCATTAAAACGATTCCGGCTTGGGAGTCATCCAGCATATACCGGATGCGGTCTTGCGGATATTCCGGATCTATAGGGACATAGGCTCCGCCTGATTTTAAAACGGCAAGGATTCCGACCACCGATTCGATGCTGTTTCTTGTGATGATGGCTACAGGCTGATCCGTCTGGACTCCTTTCGCTCTTAACGTTCGCGCCAGTCGGTTGGCCCGCTTATTGAGCTCTCCGTACGTGAGCTGCCTGTCCTTATCAATGACGGCTGCTTGATCGGGCGTACGCTGCGATTGCTCTTCAAATAATTGATGAACCGGCGTCTGCGGAAACGGCGCGGCCGTGTCGTTAAGCGTCTGCAGAAGGGTTCTTCTTTCGCCTTCCGTTAACAATTCCGCTTGATCCACCCGGATATCCGCATTTGTCACGACTTGTTGCAGGATTTGCATGAAATGTTCCCGAACCCGCTCTATGCTTGCCCGATCATACACATTTGCATTGTATTCAAAAGAGATGGTCATCTCGTCGCCCGGTATAACGGTCAAATTAAAATCGTAGTTGGTCTGTTCTTCCATTTGTACGTTGGAGATCGTGATGGATGTTCCGTTCTGGCGGCCTATGCTTTCCATATACTGATCAACCGGATAATTTTCGAATATCATTAAATGTGTAATTAAATCTTGTTTTTGCGTTGTACGCGCTTGAATATCGTACAGCGGGTGCGTCTCAAATTGTTGAGACGCTACAGCCCTTTCTTGCGCCTCTTTCATAAGCTCGGCAAACGTTGTTCCGGCTTCACACCGGAACCGGACGGGAATGGTGTTAATGAATAAGCCGATCATGGTTTCCACGTTTGGAATTCCAGCAGGTCTTCCGGATACAACACTTCCAAACACAACGTCCCGGCTGCGGTTATATTTCTGCAGCAAAACCGCCCATGCCGTCTGCAGCAGCGTGTTCAGCGTGACATGATGCTGGCCTGCCGTCCGCTTCATTTTTGAAGTGAGATCGGAGCTTATGTCACACGTCACTTTTTCAGGAACGTATCGTCCGTCTTCCGCTGCATGGTGATCCTTAGGAAGGCCGGTTTGCTCCTCATATCCCTCTAAGTATTGATCCCAATAAGCCGTGGCCTTTTTCGCATCTTGCCGGCCGAGCCATTCAATATATTGACTGTACGGAGTAATTGATGATTGTTCAGGCTGCTTTTGCTGAAGCAAGGCAAAGTAATTCTCGAATATTTCTTTTGTAATCAGCGGCAGGCACCAGCCGTCCATCAAAATATGGTGGAAGCTCCAGATAAAACGGTATGTCTTTTCATCCGTACGAAGGATGAATAACCGCATTAACGCGCCTTTTTCTAAGTCGAACCCCCGCATCTTATCTTCTCTGGCATACTGCTGAATCATCGCTTCTTTTTGTGATTCCTTCATCTCTCGTAAGTCATTGAATTGAAAACCGATTTTTTTCGTTTTGAATATGATTTGGAGCGGCTGATCCTTCCAGCCTCTGTAAAAATTCGTCCGGAAAATATCATATTTTTGCGATAAGCCGTCCAAGCTTTTTGAAAATGAATCAATCTCCAGATCTCCATGCAGATCAAACATCGTTTGCTGAAAATAAGCACCTGAATTCGGATCAAATAAGCTGTGAAACAGCATGCCCTTCTGCATCGGCGTTAATGGATAAATATTTTCCGCTTCGCCTAATTCACGCGTCTGCTCCAAAAGCTGTTCCAGTTCGTCGATTGAGATATCTTTTAACAGGATGTCACTTGGTGTGAGAGAAGTCTGCTGCCGGCTTACGCAATGCGCAATGACTTCTTGCAGACTTTCTTTCAACCCCCGGGCAAATTGCGCCATAGTAGATCTTTCGTATTGTTTGCTGCTGTAGCTCAGTGTCAGTGATAATGTCCCTTCGGCAATCATGCCGTTCAAATCAAGCACGGCCGTTCTCTCTTGGTTTTCGTTCATCGATAACCCTGTTGAATATGGCGATATGCGCAAAGCCTGATGCTTCAGGTCTTGGTCAAATTGTCCCAAATAGTTAAACGATATCTCCGGATTCAGCTGCAGGCTGTCGGCATCCGGATGCCCGGATATATATTTGATGATGCTGTAATTCATTCCTTTATCAGGGATGCGGCGCAGCCCTTCTTTCACGATCTTGATCCGCTGCGACAGGTTTTTTCCGGCTTCCATTCTCAGGACGACAGGGTACTGGCTTGTGAACCATCCTATCGTGCGGGAAATGTCAGCATCCGGAATAATCGGTTCTCTCCCGTGGCCTTCCAAATTCACGACAATGTTTTCCGTGCCTGTCCACTTGTGAACGGCCAGCCCTAACGAAGTCAGCAGCAGATCGTTGATATCCGTGTTGTAGGCGCGGTTCGCTTGTTTTAATAATTGCTCCGTTTCCTCTTTTGTCCATTGAATCGTCACTTCTTCGCTGTCACTTAATAACGATCCTTCGCTGATAATGTCCTTAGGCAATGGCTGAGGCTTTATGCTTGAAAGCTCAGTCCAATACGCAATCTCCTCTTCCATGTCGGTTTCCGCTGCATGCTTGGACAATTGATCGGCCCAGAATGGAAACGAATCTGTTTTTTGCGGGAGCTGGATCGTTTGTCCGCGTTCTGCCTGCTCATAACCGCTTGCAAAATCTTCGAGCAAAATACGCCAGGATACTCCGTCAATCAGCAAATGATGAATTGCAATCAGCAAATGATCTCCGTCCGGACATTGGAACAAACCGAGCTTCATCAATGGCCCTTTGTCTAATACCATGCTGCTTTGAATCTCATTCGCTTTATCGGCAATCGCTTGAGCCGGATCGGTTTTCCCTTTATAATTCATCACTTCCAGATGGTATAGTTCACTTTCATCTGTTCCTGTAATTCGCGGAGCGTATCCATCCGGCGTTTTTTCAAAAATCATCCTCAAGGCATCGTGATGCGACGCGATCTGTTCTATCGTCCGGCGAAGCGGAGCCTCTTTAAAGCATTCCGCCGAATATAACATGACGGCCTGATTGTAATGGTGTGCATGCGGCATGTTTTGTTCAAAAAACCAATGCTGTATCGGGGTCAGCTTGGTTCCGCCATTCACTTCTCCTTGATCAGCCACCCTGCTGACCGGCGCTACAAACTGACTAAGTTCAGCAATCGAGGGGTGTTTAAACAAATGCTTCATATCAACCTTGTATCCGGCTTGATACAATCTGGATGACACCTGAATTGATTTAATCGAATCTCCGCCAAAATCAAAGAAATTATCCAAAATTCCTATACGTTCTGCCCCTAATACTTCTTGCCAGATAGACGCCAGCAGTTCTTCTATTGTGTTCCGCGGGGCTATGTATTCGTATTCCGCCCGCGTATTTTCGTCAGCAGCAGGCAAAGCTTTCAGATCAATCTTCCCATTGGAAGTGAGCGGAATGCGTTCCAATGGGATAAAGCGGGAGGGAATCATATAATTCGGCAGTTCCCGGGATAATTCTTTTCTGAACTGCGCAGCGGTCAAAGAAGGCTCGCCGACATAATAGGCATACAATTGTTTGGCCCCGTCTGCGTCTTCACGCGCGACGACTGCGGCTTCACGAACGTTTTCCAGATTGAACATGGCTGCCTCTACCTCGCCGATCTCAATCCGGTAGCCGCGAATTTTCACTTGATGATCAATCCGCCCTAAATATTCGATTCTTCCATCCGGCAGCCATCTGGCAAGATCCCCAGTTTTATACATCTTTTGACCAGGGACATGCAGATGCTCCACAAATTTTTCCTCCGTCAATTCAGGACGATTGAGGTAGCCGCGGGCCACTCCCGCTCCTCCGACATACAGCTCTCCCGGTACGCCGATCGGCTGGATTTGATGGTGCGCTCCTAAAATATAAGCTTGATGGTTGGCCACCGGGCTGCCGATTGTGATCTGTTCATCAGCGGACTGAACAGGGTGAAATGTAGATACCACGCTGTTTTCTGTCGGTCCGTATTCATTATTGATCCGAATGCGAGGCTGCAGAGAATGGAGCTTCTCAACTGTATCTGTTTCCAGCTGCTCACCGCCTACAACAACATGCTGAACATGGATGAAGTCCTCTGTGTTCATCTGTTCGATCATCGTTTTCAGAAGACGGGGAGAAGTTGAGAAATGAGTAATTCTCTCTTGTTTTATGGCATTTTGAATGGCGAAAGTTTCTTTATTCTCTTCATTAGGCAATAGGTGCAAAGTTGCCCCCGAGATGAGCGGGCCGAAGAAATTTAAAATGAACGCATCAAAAACATACGGGTACAAGACAAGCACGCGATCCGCCGGAGAATGCTTAAAAAACGCCTTCTTCCATTGGAGCGAATTCACAATGCCGCCGTGTTCAACCATGACTCCTTTCGGCTTTCCTGTTGTACCCGACGTATAAATGACATAGGCTAAATGGCTGTGTCCCGCTACTGGTGATAACAATGAGCTATCGGCATGGTATGATGTTTCATCATTCAAATCAATCACCGGGCCGTCAAAGGTGAGACTGTTTTTTAAATGACGCTGAACAAGGAGAACGTCTGCATCCGCATCATGAAGCAAATATTGAAGCCGCTCTTTTGGATATTCAGGATCCAGGGGCACATAAGCGCCCCCTGCCTTCCAAACGGCTATAATGGATACGATCATCTCTAATGAACGATCGGCGAGAATGGCGACTAACGTATCGGGTTGAACCCCGCAATTACGCAATGTTCTTGCCAAACGGTTCGCCTTCTCATTCAGTTCCCTGTACGTCAAATGGTCGTTTTTAAACTTGACGGCCGCATGCTCAGGTGTTCTTTCTGCTTGCTCTTCAAATAATTGATAGACTGTTCTGCTCCCGGAGAAATCTCTGACGGTATCATTAAAATCAAACAATAGCTTCTGTTTTTCCGCTTCCGGTAAGATCTCTGCCGTATGGATCGCGGCTTGAGGCTGAAACAGGATCACAGACAGCAGCTGATCCAAATGGGATACAATTTGATTGATATAGCGCTCATCGTACAGATTGCCGTTATAAAAAAGTTTCAAATGAATCCCGTTGTTCTCCAAATCAAAGTGAAACAGCGTATCGGCTGCAGTATCTTCTTTAAATTGCAAGGAATGAATTTCGTTAAGCGAAACGACGGTATGAATCAACGGCAGATGCTCGTCATTGTATTGCACGTTCAGATGCTGAACCATTTTTCTAAACGGCAGGTTTTGATTTTTCAGAGAATCATTAACGGCTTCTTTCAGCTGTCCGAATACGCTTTTAAATGTACTCTCGTTTGAAAGCGTATTTTTTAAGAGGACAATGTTGTTAACGGCTGACTGGCCGGCTTTTTGCTTCGATACCGTCGGAATGCCAAGAATCAGGCTCGTTTGATCCGTATATTTATATAACAAGCATTCAATACCCGCCAATAAAATCAGATAGGCCGCCATATCGGAATGATTCGCCATTGTCATGATTCTTTGAGATACTTCCGGAGATAAGGAACGGCAGATGCATTTTTCCTGGTAGCCGGTACGGGCCAACGACGCTTTATCCGCTGCTTTAAAGTAAGGGAATGCGCTTAGTCCGTCTTCTTCATCAAACAGGTTTTCCCAGTACGTTTCTTGGTTTTTAAATACCGACATTGGAGCACCTCATTTTATATAATTTAAAGAAATGATGCTTTTCCCTAAAAGTTCAATTGAATAGAATCAAGCGCGTTCTCTTCTTCCTCATTGCTGCCGCTCAATCCGATATGTTCGATTAGAATGCTTGGCTGTTCCAAAATCGCCGATAGGATGTGTAAGTAGTCGTTTGATAAAACCTCGATTCTGCTTTTCTTAAACAGTTTTTTCGAATATTCAAACAGTCCGTGATAGTTGTCTTGGTCCGCCTGAATCGACAAGGTCAAATCGAATTTCGCAACCGGATGATGAAATGGATACGGCTTGAGTTGAAGAGAATCGAAAGTCAATTCGGCATGATCGAGATTTTGCAGCACAAACATCGTATCGAATAAAGGATTGCGGCTTGAATCTTTTGGAAGATGCAGATGCTGAATTAATTCTTCCAACGGATAGTCTTGATTTTTATAGGCGTTCAGCATGTTTTCTTTTACTTCGTTTAAGTAGGCATCAAATGTTTTACGGCCCGCCGGGTGATTGCGAATGACTAACGTATTGACGAACATTCCCACGACCGGCTCTACATCCAAATGAGTCCGCCCGGCAGATGGCGTTCCTACGATAATATCTTCTTGTCCGCTGTATTTGGATAAAAGAATCGTATAGGCTGCCAATAAAATCATATACAGTGTTGCTCCTGTGTCTTCTTCCATTTGGCTTAAACGCTGTTTCAAGTGTTCTGGTATAAGAAATTCAAATGATTCGCCTTCGTAATCGCGTATGGCAGGTCTCTCATAATCCGCAGGCATATCCAGTACAGGAATATCACCGTGAAACTGATCCAGCCAATACGTTTCCTGGCTCTTGATGTTCCGTTTCTGAATGTCCGATTGCTGCCAAACTGCAAAGTCTTTATATTGAATAGAGAGCGGGTCCGGTTCGTCCCCCTCGTAGATTCGGGTTAAATCTTTCATCAGAATATTGACGGACACGCCGTCAGAAATGATATGATGCATATCAACCACAAGCACGTGCCGCGCAGGTTCAATTTCAATCAGTCCGGCCCGCATCAGCGGCGGTTTGGCTAAGTCAAACGCTTTGATGAAATCAAGCACACGGTCTTCCGCTTCTTCTTCGCTTGCTTGAATCCGTTCTATCGTAAAGTCGACGTTCTGATGAATACGCTGTGCCGGCTCGCCTTCATATAAATCAAAGCTGGTCCGCAACGCTTCATGACGCGCGATTAATTTTCGGAAAGCGGCGTTTAACCGTTCGGGATCGATCGTCCCTTCCACATTCATGGCACCCGTCATATTGTAAGTCAGCTCGCCGCCTTCTGTGTGACTTAACAAATACATCCGCCTCTGAGCTGAAGAAACCGGATAATATGGCATTTCCTTTGCAGCCGGAATCGGTACATATCGATTTTTGTCCATGTGTAACGCCTTGTCAGCCAATTGTTCAATGGTAGGAAACTTGAATATGTCTTTGAGAGACAGATTCACATCCAGCTCTTTGTGAATTCTGGCGGCTAAGGCAGCCGCTCGAATGGAGTTGCCTCCGAGATCAAAGAAATTATGTTTGATCCCCGCATGGCTTATTCCGAGCACTTCCTTCCATAAATCTGTCAGTTTGGATTCCGTCTCATTACCCGGCGGAACATATTCAGCTGTCAGCTGAAGACTCGCTTCTGGTGCTGGCAGTGCCTTGCGGTTTATTTTCCCGTTGGACGTTAACGGCATATGCTCCAGATGGACAAAATAGGACGGAACCATGTAGTCTGGAAGCTCCGATGACAATTGTTCCCTAAGCTGCGCAGCCGCTATAGGCTTGTCGCTTACGTAATACGCGCATAATTGTTTTAAGCCGTCTTCTTCTTCTTTCACCGTAACTGCGGCTTTTTGCACCGCTTCCGCGTTATGCATTGCTGCTTCAATTTCACCAAGCTCGATTCGGTATCCCCTGATTTTGACTTGTTCATCAACGCGCCCGATATATACAAGATTTCCGTCCTTCAACCGCTTAGCCAAATCCCCTGATTTGTACATCTTCGCTCCCGGGACATACGGGTTTTCAACAAATTTCTCTGCCGTTAAATCCGGACGGTTCCAATACCCTCTGGCAACACCCGGTCCGCTGATATATATTTCGCCGATTACCCCGATCGGAACCAGGTTTCTGCTTGCATCGGCCACATAAATATCCGTGTTGGCAGCCGGAGTGCCGATCGGTACAAATTCCCGCTTGTCCCGTTCTGCGTCGAAGTGATAAATCATACATCCGACGACAGCTTCCGTCGGTCCGTATTCATTGAAAATGTCCAGCCGGCCTTTAAACTGCTCGCTGACACTTTTGGCCAGACGGGTGCTTAAATTTTCTCCGCCGACAATCATTTTCCGTATTGCGGTGCCGCCAGCGATATTCATCTCCTTGATGACGTGCAGATGTGCCGGGGTCAATTTGATCATGTCTATTCTTGAGTCCCGCATAATCTCAGAAAGCACAGCGCTTTTATCTTCGCCGTCAAAGACAATGATGGTATTTCCCGTAACCAGCGGTGTAAATATCGAGGTCACAGTCAGATCGAAAGAGATGGAAGAGTATAATGGGAAGTTGGTTTTCTCACCTCTTACATAAACCTCTTTCGCCCACCAAATATAATCAGCCAGTCCCTGATGCTCAATGAGTACACCTTTTGGATTTCCCGTGGAACCTGACGTATAGATCATGTAGGCCAAATCATGCGCATCGCTGTCCGATTCAAGATTCGAGTGATCCTCATGGTATGAGTTTTCCTCATCCAAAAGCACAACGTCACCATCATACGGTAATTGATCCAGCAGGCTGCGCTGTGTCAACACAACCTCCGCCCTTGAATCTCTCAGCATATATTGGATCCGATCTTCCGGATATTCAGGATCAATGGGCACGTATGCGCCGCCGGCTTTCAGAACAGCCAAAATTCCGACAATCAGTTCGACCCGATGCGGGCAGATGATGGCAACGAATTGATCCGCTTGTACGCCTTTTGTCCGTAACGTCCGCGCCAATCGGTTCGCCCGTTCATTGAGCTGTCTGTACGTATACCGCTCATTGCCAAAAATAACGGCTTCATGATCGGGACTCTGTTCCGCTTGCATTTCAAACCATCGGGTTACTGTTTCGTTATGCGGATACGGCGTCTTTGTGCCATTACACTCCGTCAGCAGTTGATGCCGTTCGGTTTCAGACAGCATAGGAACGGAAGACAATGTCATCTCCGGCTGCTCAACAAGACTGTTTAAAATGCCGGTATAGTGTTTGGTGATCTGTTCAATGGTGTCTTTTGTGAATCGTCCCGGTTTATAATCAAAATGCATCTCTATCTGTTGACCGGCATCTTCGATCGTGAGCATCAAATCATACAAAGAGACCCCTGGATTTCGTTCTTTCACTTTAAATGTACATTCATTGTGCCGGATTTCATGAAATTCAATGTTTTGAAACACAAACATCGTGTTAAACATAGACTGTCCGGTTGTTTCCCGCTGCACATTTAATTTCTCCACAAGCCGGTCGAATGGATAGTCTTGGTTTTCGAAAGCATCAAGCGTCTGCCGCTTTACTTCTTCCAGATAATCCGTAAACGTTCTATTGGCGTGCGGCTTCGTCCGGATTCCAATGGTTTGTATGAAAATACCGATGATCTTTTCGATATCCGGATGATTTCTTCCTGAAGCAGGCGTGCCAACGACAATGTCTTCTTGTCCCGTATATTTATGAAGCAGCACATTATAGGCGGCCAGAAGCACCGTATAGAGAGTGGTTTCCGCCTTTTGCGCCAAATCTTGAAGCGAACGGATGACATCCGACTGTAAGGAGCATGTCACACGCTGTCCCTCAGAAGACCGTTCTGCCGCTTTTGAGCCATCTGTCGGCAGGTCAAGGATGGGAATTTCGTCTTGAAATTGTTCCAGCCAATATGTCTCCTGCCGCTTCATGGCATCCTCATTCAGCCGTTGGTTTTGCCATTCTGCGAAATCTTTATATTCAAATTCAATGTCCGGTAGTGGTTTCTGATGATATAAAGCCAGCAATTCATTTGTAAGGATGTTGACGGAATAACCGTCCGAAATGATATGATGCATATCGATGAGCAGTTCGGCCTGCTCGTTTTCAATCTTGATCAGCTCCGCACGAACTAACGGAGCTTGGTCCAGGCGGAACGGTTTTACAAACCGGTCTGAATAGGCATCAAATTCGTCCCGGCTCATTGTCCGGACATGAACGTTAAAATCAACTTCGTTTTCAAGTTTCTGAACGATATCGCCATCTATAATGTCGAAATACGTGCGAAACGCTTCGTGCCGCTGCATCACTTGTTGAAGAGATGAGATCAGGGCTTGCTCATCGTACTTCCCTGTTATTGATATTTGGCCGAACATATTTTGCGCCAGCTGATCCGGTTCCAGCTGGTGCAGGAAATATACTCTTTGCTGCGCCGGCGATGTCGGGTAATACGCTTTTTTCTCGGCAGCCTTCATCGGGAAGTGCACGACTTTTGTTTCGTTCTGAATGAAATGTGCTAATTCTTTAACAGTCTGGTGATTGAAAAATTGTCCGATGGAAACCTTTTGATGAAATGTCTTCTGAACTTTGGAAAGCATAAGCGTCGCCTGGAGTGAGTTTCCTCCCAGAGCCAGGAAGCGATCTGATCTGCCGACCCGTTCAAGGCCGAAAAGTTCCTCCCAAATCCGCGCCAGCTGCCGCTCCGTTTCATTTACCGGCGCCTCATAGGCTTCAGTGAAATTTGCTGTATTGCTTCCTATTGAAGAGACCCGCTTCTGGTGTTCGGCATAAAGTGCTTGTAAATCATACTGTTCTTCATCGGAAAACAGCATCATGGCGTCAAGAGGGATTGAATCTCCCTCAACCATTTTTTGCAGCAATTTTGTAAAACCCGCTCCCCACTTTTTCATGATTTCCGGACTGATGACGTTCGTATTAAAGTCGAAATCAAGAACATATTCTTGATGCGCGTCTGTTATGTTAAGAAATAAATCGTACAGGGTGCATTTTACCGGGTATGCAACGGGCTCCGCTTCCGCCTTTCCGAAATGCAGCTTTCGAAAAGGCCTGTCTAAATTAAAGATAATACGCATATCCGGCACTTGATCGTGCGGAAGCTCTCTGGCCACCAGTGTCATCGGGACGGCTTGGTGCCGCATTGCAAGATTCACGCTTTCTTTCATACTGCCAAGATAACCGGATAAAGTGCTTTCTGAAGAAGACGTGTTCTTCACCGGAATCATATTGACGCAATTTCCAACCAGATCATGCTGTTTCATATGCGATTGACCTGCAGCGGGGATCCCGATCACAAGGCCTGACTGTTTGGTAAGCCGGTGCAGAAAAAGATGAAATGCACCCAGCATCGTCACAAATACGCTATTTTTCATCTGAATGCTTAATGACCTTAAAGCCTCGCTCAATGGCCGTCCAAGCCTGACGGTACACCGGTCTCCCTCATACCCCTTCGGATAACGGACAGAACCTGCGCTCGGCAGAATTGGCTGCTGTATCGGTTCAGAGAAATGACGCCGCCAATACCGGACCCCTTCTTCATAATGGCCGCTGTCAATCTGTGCCTGCTGCCAGTCTAAGTATTGGTGAAACGAAACATCTGCCTCTTTCGGTGAAATCGGCTTTCCTTGTACAATTGCCGCGTAGTTGCTCTCCAGTTCTTGAACAAAAACGGCGATTGACCATCCATCGGCAATGATATGATGGAACGTGAGCACAATCAGATGTTCATTGTGAGCCGCAGTAAGCACATGGATTCTAAACAAAGGCTTTTGTTCATGGAAATGAAACGGCCGCTTGGCATCTTCTGTCAGCCATTTTTGAATTTCCGACTCCCGATGTTCATGCGGGTGACCGGTAAAATCAATGACTGGTATTTCTATATTCATCCGTTCCTGCACTTGCTGTACCTCGTCATCGGGATGAATCACTGTACGTAAAGCTTCATGACGGTCAACGATATGCCGGACGGCTTGTTTTAATGGCGTATGCTGCAGTTCGCCCTCCACTTTCAGCATAATGGACTGGTTTAAAGCGGCGGAAGCTTCATTCCCGTAATGGGATGCCATAACCAACTGCTTTTGTTCAGGTGAAAGCTCGCGCGTCCCGGACTTTTTACGGCCTCCGCCATCAGGGGAGTCCGGGCCTTCCGGAATAAATCCGCCTCGGCGAAGATCCTCCACCGTGTCTTTCACCGCTTGAATAATATTTTCGATATCATCTGCGGTATGCGCGACGGACAAGAAGCAGTTACGTCCTTCCCACACATAGACACCTTTATAGTTGAGATGGTAAAAGAACAAGTCATTATCAAGCGATGAGACAAACCGGAATAAAGAACCGAATCGAACCATGCGGATAGGCACTTGCGCTTGTTCGAAGCAGCGATTCAGCTCATCGACCAAGTAGGCTGTTTTTTGATTAAGCTGCTCATACAGATGTTCTCCCTCGGTTTGTAAATGGCGAAGGACGGCTAATGACATCCTCATGGTAAGCGGGTGAGTATTGAAGGTGCCGGCCACAAACGTGCGTTTCGCCTCGTCTTGCGGGTAGGAATCGTCCCCATACTGCCAGGTACCCCCGTCGATCGCATTCATGAACTCAGCTTTTCCGGCAACTACCCCTAACGGCTGTCCGCCGCCGATGATTTTTCCGTAGGTCACTAAATCAGCCTGAATGCCGAACCATTCCTGTGCGCCGCCGAGACCGATCCGAAATCCGGTAATAATTTCATCCATAATCAGAGCTGTTCCGGATTGCTGCGTGATCGCCCGCAATTCTTTCAAAAATGCCCGCGGCTGCAAATCCGGTCTGCGGCTTTGTACCGGTTCCACCAGTACGGCTGCCAATTCATCACCAAGACTGCGGATCACGTCCAGCGAATCGGGATTGTTGTAATGTAAAATAATCAAATCATCCATAAAGCTTTGCAGTATACCCGGAGCCAGCGGATTCGCAGACGCAGCTCCGCCTTTTGTGCCGGCAACCCCTAATACGCCGTCAAACGTGCCGTGATAAGATCCCGAGAACGCCACGACTTTCTTTCTTCCTGTTGCCGCCCGCGCCAAACGCAGGGCAACCATGACGGCCTCTGTTCCGGAATTATAGAAAGCGACCCTTTCCACCCCGGTACATGTGCGGATCCGGTCGGCAACTTCACCGGCGACATCTGACATCGGGCCGAGCGGAGGCAATGATGAACGGGCTGAATCATCGATAACCTGTGTAATAAAGGAAGGATGATGCCCGAAAAGGTTAACCCCGAATCCCATGGTGATATCGATATATTCATTTCCGTCAATATCCCACATTTTAGAACCGTCAGAACGTTCGGCGATAATCGGGTATACGATTTCCTTCCAATACGAACGGAAGCTGGACAAGTTGCGATTGTTTGCATGAGCAAATCGGGTGTTGTCCGTATATTGTTTGGAACCTTTCGTTTTATCTGCGTATTTCTTGATGAAATCTTCTAAGTATTGTTTTTGCCGTGCGGTATAGTGTCCCTGTTCATGCAGGTTCTGAGGCTGGAAAGGAACATAGGGTTTCGCTTCTTGAGCCGCTTTCTTTTCTGCAGTGACGGCCGGAGGCCCCTGCTTGACAGAAGGAATTGATTTCTCTTGCGCTTTAGCGTATTCTTTCTCATCGGAATGATGTCCGCTGTTTCTCAACAAATTAAAGCTATTTAATTGAGCTTGCAAGGTATCCTGAATTAATTGATTCTGAGAAGCGATTATTTTTTCGAGCATATGCTCTTGATGACCTTCTCTGCGATCCGATTCAGACTGTGCTTCTGAAATGACCTGCATTTCCTGCGCCGGAACATTCTCTTGAGGCGGAGCGGATGCAAAGGACGATGGAACGGTCTCAGCCAAGTAATCTATGACACTTTGAAGGTTGTTCATCGTATCAAAAAAACGATCCATCGGGATGTCTGCCCCAAATTCGTCCGCGATGGCTTTTTTGACCTGTGACAGCATGATAGAATCCATTCCGAGCCCGATAAAATGAGCATTCAGATCGAGTTCCTCCGCTCTGATCCCCGAAGCATTGCTGATTACAGTTTTCAGGAAGGATTCAATGTGCGACTTCGATTGATTGATATTCAATGCCGCTTCTCCTCTCTTTTCGTCCTCGTTTAAGCGCAATTGGTCAGCTTCAGCCCAGCATCGGCTCCGTTCAAACGGATACAGGGGCAATGGCGTCTTTTGTACAGTTTCACCGGAATAAAGCGCGCGCCAATCGATAACGGCTCCTTGCACAAATAATTCGGCGGCGCGATGCAGCCATATGATCCGTTCATCTTGCGTACGTAAACGCTGCTTAATCAGTGCGGCTGCTTGTTGATTCAGCTCTTCTTTATGAGCAGGCAGCATTTCCTTCATATTCTTGTAGCCGATGTATACACCGGGAAGGTTTCTGTCTCCCTGAATCAGGCGGGTCAGCTTATCCGATAGTTCTTGTTTACCGGATACAATCATGGCAATGCCATGATCCAAATGAGCCCTGCCCGTACTGGCTGTATAGCAAATGGACTTTAATGAAGCTTGGCTGTCATCCGATACATATTGCCGGTACTGCTGTGCGAGTTCATAGAGTGATTTTTCAGTATGAGCGGATAAAACAAATAGGTGCGGCCCATGTTCATCCTCGGGCGCATACTCACTTTGAGAAATATATTCTTCCAATACCACATGAGCGTTCGTTCCGCTAAAGCCAAATGAGCTGACTCCGCCTCGCAGCGGCTCATCACCGGATGTGAACGCTGCAGCTTCCTGGTTTACGTAAAATGGTGAAGAGTGAAAATGAATGAGCGGATTAGGTTCATTAAAGTGCACTAACGGCGGATTTTTCTTGTGATTCAGCATGAGGACAGATTTGATCAGCCCGACGATGCCTGCCGCTTCAAACAAATGACCGATGTTCGATTTAACAGAACCAATCGCACAAAATTGTTTTTTTGCCGTATACTTTTCAAACGCTTTACAAAGCCCGTTAAATTCAACCGGATCGCCGAGCTTCGTTCCGGTGCCATGCGCTTCGATGAAAGACAGTGTTTCAGGAGCAATGCCCGCGTCTTTCCAAGCCGTCTCAATGACCTCAGTCTGAGCTGCCGGATTCGGTGCTGTAATCCCGGCGGTTGTTCCGTCTTGATTCAGCGCGCTTCCCTTGATTACGCCGTAAATATGGTCTCCGTCGCGAACAGCATCCTGCAGAGGTTTTAGCAGGACTGCGGCCGCGCCTTCACCTGTGCCAGTACCGTCTGAATCTTTGCTGAACGTTTTCGTGTACCCGTCCGAAGATTCCATATCAAGTCCGATACAGATCGGCAAGAGCGATGTCCGGATACCGCCGGCAAGAGCCATTTCACAATCGCCGGATATTAAAGATTTACATGCCATATGAACCGCGGCAAGCGATGAGGAGCATGCCGTATCCACTGTGACCGCCGGCCCTTTTAAATTTAGGAAATAAGCGATTCGGCTGGCTAACACGGAAGGGAGATTGCCCACGATATATTGATGAAGCTCCTCCGGATAATTCGCAGAAAGGAGACGTTCATAATCGTAGCCCACCTTCGAGTACCCTGCATATACCCCGACACGGCTCCCGTTCATGCTGCCGCCGGCATAGCCCGCATCTTCAATCGCATGCCATACAGACTGCAAAAACAGTCTTTGGTTAGGGTCCATAAACTGAGCCGTTTTAGGAGCTAAACCGAAAAACGAGTAATCAAAGCGGTCGATTTCATCTAAATAGCCGCCCTTCACAAACTGATTCTCATTGATTTCGCTTTGGATGGACTTTAAATAATCCGCCGCATCTTTCAGCCGGGATGCAGGGTATTCTCGAATGCTGTGCTCACCTTTTTCAAGCAGATTCCAAAAATCACTTTTCGTTGATGCTCCAGGGACATTGAGCGACATCCCGATAATGGCGATATCTTTCGGTGTCACATGGCTTGGTTTTTCTGCCGCGTCCTGCTTGATTTCAGCCCGGCTTTCAGACAGATATGCCGCTAAATCAGTGATAGAAGGATACGTAAAGAGATCTGAAACAGCAAGCTCGCGTCCGAATTTCTGTTCTATGCGCTCGGCAATCTGCGATAACTGTAATGAATTTGCTCCCATATCAAAATAACTGTCAGCGAGGTGAACCTTTTTCCCATTGAGCACATCGGAAAAGATAGACAGTAATTCCGTTTCAATTTCATGAATGGGAGTCTGTCCGGATGTTTCCGGGCTGCTCTCCAAACATTCATTGATAGCGGCAGACTCTGTTGAAAAATTCCCTGCCTCATACTGTCTGGCAAGTTCGTAGCGTTTAACCTTTCCGCTGGTTGTTTTAGGGAGTTTTCGGATCGGAAGGACTTCTTTTATGCTCCAGCCGCCCCGCTTGAGCAAATGCTTTTTTATCTCTTTGACAAGCGGTGCGAATTTTTCAGGTGATTTTTTGTAAACAACAAAGAGCACGATTTCTCCGCTTTGTGTCTTTTGATCATATACACCGCAGGCGGCAACTCTTCCTAAGTCAACCTCTTCCATTTCAATCGCGACCCGTTCAATATCGTGCGGGTAGATATTTTTTCCGTTCACGAAAATAATGTCCTTTTCTCTTCCGGTTACGACTAAGTTACCACTTTCACTAATGAATCCGAGGTCCCCCGTTTTTACCCAGCCGTCAGAAGTCAGCGCTTTTTCCGTACTCTCGGGGTTGTTATAATACCCTTGTGTCACATTGTCTCCTTTGATCTGGATATGGCCGATGATTCCGTCTTCTACTCTTTCATTTGCTCCATCGGAGATCCGAAGCTGACAATAGTCAATAGGTTGTCCCACTTCGACGAATGAAGCGCAATTTTGATCCTCTTTGCTTACTTTTACAGCTCTTTCACCAAGATTTAAATAGTCACGATGCAAATAAACGGGAACGAATTCTTTACCTAATTTAGAGAATGCTGCGCCGACCGAAGCTTCCGCTAAACCGTAAACATTCAAAATGGCGGATCTTTTCAGATTGAATGCTGCGCATCTTTTCAAAAATTCGTCACATAGCTCCGGCAATATCGGTTCTGCACCGTTTGCGATGACCTTGATGTGGGATAAATCCCAGTCTGGTTCGTTTTTCAGAAATTTAAGGAAGTAGTTGTACCCGAAATTTGGAGAGGATAGAATACTGGCTTTATGTTCATGAGCTTTTTTCATCCAAAGAATAGGTCTGCGAATAAATAATTCTGTAGGCATTAGATTTTGATTGATTCCGGTTATGAAGGGAACAAGGTGGCAGGCGATGAGCCCCATATCATGCGTTAAAGGCATCCATGATAAGAAAGAGTCTTTCGAATGAACGGCTAGGGCATTCCCAATGGCGCACGTGTTATGTATTAAGTTGTGATGCGTTAACATGACTCCTTTTGGATCTCCTGTCGATCCTGAAGAAAATTGGATAAAGGCGAGTTCATCCGCATCAGGTTCATAAAACGAAGCGGGGTAATCGTAGGTTTGATCTTGAATGATGTCAGATTTTTCGTTTAATTGATGATGGAAATCCTGTAAATCGTGTTCTGCAGCGTATTTCTTTATTTTGTCCAATACTTTTTCAGAGGCAATCAGAAACGGGTGATTTAATATGTTCCAAATGCGCCAGACCTTCAGCTTATGGTCATCATCTTCTCCGATACTGACCGGCACCGGGATCATTCCTCCTAATATACAAGCCCAAAAAGCAACGACAAATGATTTGTTTTCTTGGATTTGAAATACGATTTCCTGCTTCGGCTGAATGCCGATATGCTGTAAATAGCCAAGATACCCTTGCGCCTCTTCAAACAATTGGCGATAAGAGACAACCGTCTCGTTTTTATCGGATTCGATAAAACGGATCCCGCGGTCAGAGATATTGCTTCTTTCCCGAATGACATCTACTAAGGTTTGGAATTGACTGGTATACATAGGTCCCCTCCTGGGCGCTTTATTTTAAAATCCGCAATTCTTCCCAATCCGGAAGCTGTTTAGCCTCGCAAATTAATTTGCATAAATGGATCGAATGTTCGAGCTCTTGTTCTGAGAGCTCATTTTCATGTCTTTCCATTCTCTCTTTCAGCTCTTGGATTTGCGTAAATAATGCCGTCGTCATATTGGAATAAGCCGCTGAATCCTTGTTGTAATTTCGCGCAATGACGGATTGAATCATCAATTTATTCAGTTGTTTTTTGCGTAAACGGACAATATGTTTCTTTCTTTCTGCTGAATTGGAAAGCAAGTGAACATCAGATGTCTGTCCTAAGGGATAAGGTACAATGTGATTCGTTGTTTTTCTCAGCAGACCGGCTAAAACATTGTTCGGACCCATTTCGATGACTTCTGTGACTCCGTGTAAAAGCAAGTAATGCATCGATTCCGTCCATCTTACCGGCATCGTCATGTGCTGCTCGAGATGTTCGCTGATCGAATTTCCGCTGCTGTAAGGGCGTGCGGTGACATTTGAAATGATCGGCCATGCGGCATCCCGGAAGGAATACCGGTGTAATACAGTCTGGAATTGTTCAGATGCTGATCGTATCATCGGACTGTGAAAAGGCGCACTGACATTCAAATAAGTGTATGCCGCTCCCTTTTCCTCCGCCATCTTGATGACACGTTCCACAGCTTGCCGGTGTCCGGAAATCACATGCTGCTGTTCTGAATTCATGCAGGCTACTCCTGCCGGAAAGTCTTCCGTCGACACTTTCGAACATATTTCCTGCAACGTTTGAAGAGAGAGGTGAGTCACGGCGGCCATCGTCCCCTGCTGCTGAGGATCCGCATTTTGCATAAGAATTCCCCGCTGCCTTACAAGTGTAACGGCATCCTGAAAAGAAAGGGCGCCGGCACAGACAAGCGCTGAATATTCGCCTAAGCTATGACCTGCCAGGAAGCGGGGCTTCACCCCTATTTCCTGCATATACACTTGAAAAGCAATAACACTGACCGTTAAAATAGCGGGCTGCGCGTTCATTGTCTTTGTCAATTCATTCATATCTCCGTTAAAACACAGTTTTTTTACATCCAAGGAGATCGCATCGCTCGCTTCTTCAAACAATCTCTTTGCGAGCACAAAATCATTCCAAAATTGTTTGCCCATTCCTACAAATTGAGACCCTTGTCCAGAAAATAAAAAGGCAAGATTGTTCATGAGATTCCTCCGATCATATTGAACAGAAATACAATATCCTACAAATTATCCCTTTATCTAACATCCTAGCATGATTATAACAAATGTGTATAGAATACTTTCGGAGGAGTTATTGTTCGATTTTACAAACGAATTAGATATATTTATTCATAAAATAAAACATGGGGGTTTCACCGAAAATCAGTCTTAAAGAGAGATGATGAAAAGCCGGAGTGGAGCCTGTTACCGGCTCTTCTTCACTTAGGACGAGCTCTTCATGTTTCATATGTTTTAGGGCTATTGGCATTATTGTGTCAGAAATTACATATTTTCTGTTTATTGTAAAAATTCATTTGTATATCTGTGAAGGATTGTAAACTGATGGCGTTTGATTATAAATGCGGTGCAAGAGATGGATCTGGTGAGGAAAATCTGCAAGGACAAAATACGCCGCAGAACATGTGAATGACCCAGCCCGGATACCGATTGACGCAGTAAATCGGCCTATTGAGTGAACAAGGTTTTCAGGCATAAAAAAACAGCCGTTCAGAGCGGCTGTTTTTTAAATAGTACAAGAACTATTGAGCGGTATACCCGCCGTCCATGACTACGGCCTGACCTGTGACCCCTTTTGCTTTGTCGCTGGCCAAAAATACGGCGTAATCAGCGATTTCCTTCACTGACAGCAGCCGTTTTTGGGGAACGAGCGGAAAGATGACGTCCTCAAGCACCCGCTCGTACGGTACATTCCTTGTTGCGGAAATGTCCTTTAACTGATTGCGGACAAGCTGAGTGTCCACATATCCCGGACAAAGCGCATTGACGGTAATGCCGTCAGCCGCGCCTTCAAGTGCACCGACTTTCGTTAAACCGATGACGCCGTGCTTGGCGCTGTTATATGCCGCTTTCCCGTGAAAACCGATCAGCCCGTTGACAGACGCCATATTAATGATTCGACCGAATTGCTGTTTTTTCATAATGGGGAATGCATGCTTCATTGCGATAAATGGCGCAGTCAGCATGACACGAATGAGCCGTTCAAACTGTTCGGTGGGAAATTCCTCGATGGGCGCGACATGCTGAATGCCCGCATTATTCACAAGGATATCGAGACGTCCGAATTGTTTCTCGACCGTCTGCAGCATGTCGGCCACTTGCTTTTCATTTGTTACATCGCATGTGATGCTGACTGCTTCACAGCCTTCATCTTTAAGTCCTGCCGCCGCTTCTTTCCCCGCTTGTTCGTTTACATCAGAGATGATGACGGCTGCTCCTTCACGGGCGAATTCTCTTGCAATTTCAAGCCCGATTCCTCCGGCTGCTCCTGTTACAACGGCTGTTTTTTCAATAAGCAATGAATCCATGGCGGCACCTCCTCATTTTGGTCTGACCCCGTTTTTTAACGACTGGCTGACAGTAAAATGACCTTCTGTTTTCTCAAAGACCTCCTCCATTGTTACACCTTCCTGCAGTTCGGTGAGCGTCATACGGCCATCATGAAAATCGAATACAGCCAAATCTGTGATCAGCCGATCGACCACCTGCCTGCCGGTTAAAGGCAGCGTACATTCCGTTCTCACTTTAGATTCCCCATATTTATTAACATGCTCCATAATGACAATAATCCGTTTTGCTCCGTGCACCAGGTCCATGGCGCCGCCCATTCCTTTGATCATTTTTCCGGGGATCATCCAGTTCGCCAAATCTCCCCGTTCGGACACTTCCATCCCGCCGAGAATCGCTACATCAATGTGGCCGCCGCGAATCATGGCAAAGGATTCGGCACTGTCAAAATACGAGGCTCCCTTTACCTCGGTAATGGTTTCTTTTCCCGCATTGATCAGATCGGGGTCCTCCGTTCCTTCCGCCGGATAAGGCCCGATCCCGAGCAAGCCGTTTTCAGACTGAAGCAGGACGTTATAATCATTCGGTATCTCATTGGCTACAAGCGTCGGCATCCCTATCCCCAAGTTCACATTCATTCCGTCCTTTATTTCCTTTACAGCCCGTTTGATCATTCGTTTTCTGCTATCTCTCATTCTGTCAGCCTCCTTTATCATGCTTGCCGGACGGTGCGGCGTTCAATCCGTTTTTCATGAATCCCGCCAAGCAGCACGTGCTGCACAAAAATACCCGGCGTATGAATTTGATCGGGATCAAGCTCTCCGGCATCGACGATTTCTTCAGCCTCTGCAATCGTCACTTTGCCTGCCATTGCAGCGAGCGGATTGAAATTTCTCGCCGTCTTTCTGAACATCAGGTTGCCCAGAGGATCGGCTTTCCAGGCCTTTACGATGGCGGCGTTCCCTGTAATCCCTTTCTCCAGAAGATAGGTGCGTCCGTCAAATGTCTTATGTTCTTTTCCCTCGGCTACTGATGTTCCGACGCCCGCAGGTGTATAAAACGCCGGAATGCCCGCCCCTCCCGCGCGAATTCTTTCTGCGAGCGTTCCTTGGGGCACCAATTCGACTTCCAGCTCTCCGCTTAAAAACTGCCGTTCAAAGGTTTTGTTTTCTCCGACATAGGATGCGACCATTTTTTTGATCTGCCGGTTTGCAAGCAAGAGGCCTAACCCCCAATCATCAACACCGCAGTTATTACTGACAACGGTCAAGTTTTTCACGCCGCTGTCCCTGATCGCGAGAATTAATTGTTCCGGAATGCCGCACAGGCCGAAGCCTCCTGCGATGAGGGTGTCTCCGTCCTTGATCAGTGCAGCAGCATCTTTATAAGAGTCCATCACTTTTCCTTTTCCCATATTCGTTTCCCCTTTCTGTTTTGGCTACACAAGGCCCGTCAGACTGTAAATGGCGATGATGACAAACACAGCGGCTGTTTTAATGACGGTAATGGCAAAGATATCCTTGTAGGATTGGCGGTGGGTCAACCCGGTGACCGCGAGCAGCGTAATGACGGCGCCATTATGCGGAAGAGTGTCCATCCCGCCGGAGGCCATCGAAATCACCCGGTGCATGACCTCCGGCGGGATGTGGAATGTATTGATTGCTTCTGTATACGCTGCTGACATCGTGCTTAAAGCGATGCCCATTCCTCCTGATGCCGATCCTGTAATCCCGGCAAGCGCAGTGGTCGTCACCGCTCCGTTGACGAGCGGATCAGTAAACGTCTGCGATATGCCGCTGCTGACCATTTTAAAGCCGGGAAGCGCCGCAATGATGCCGCCAAATCCGTATTCGGCTCCTGTATTCATCGACGCCAGCAAGGCGCCCCCGATGCCCTCATTCAGTCCTTCTTTCAAATTGAAGAGGACTTTTTTCCAATCGAACAAAATCGTTGTCATGATTCCGATGAACAGTGCGAGTTCTACTGACCAGATCGCAGTGACGGAGGAAAGGTCAATCTTCCCGAACGCTTCTAAACCGAGCTGCGCAAAATCAAATCCGTCAGGGTACCAATGCGGGAGCCACATCGTGAAGCATTTGTTCATGACCCCCACAAGGATAAGCGGAACAAAGGCGAGCACTTGCCGCGCGGGGCTGGGTTCTGCCTCCTGCGGTAAAACAGGCGTATGTTTTTCATTAGTCAGACCTGAGGATTCCTCTGCAGCGGAAACTTCAGATTGAAATCCAGCATAGCCTTCTCCGGCATTGGCCGCTTTTTTGCGCCGGGATTCTAAATAAATCATTCCGGCCGTAAGCACAAATGCTGCACCAATCAGTCCGAGCCAGGGAGCGGCATAAATGTTTGTTTTAAAAAAAGCTGTCGGAATGACATTTTGAATTTGCGGTGTGCCGGGAAGCGCATCCATTGTAAATGTAAAGGCGCCCAATGCAATCGTACCGGGTATCAGACGCTTGGGAATATCAGCTTTAATAAATAGGTTTTTAGCAAACGGATAAATGGCAAACACCGCTACGAAGAGACTGACGCCGCTGTACGTTAAAATCGCACCCATTAAGACGATGGCGAGAATGGCTCTTTTTGCTCCCACAAGCCTGACGATTGTTTTTGCAATCGACTCGGCGAGCCCGGATATTTCAACAACCTTGCCAAAAACGGCCCCTAAAAGAAATACGGGAAAATACAGCTTAATAAATCCTACCATCTTCTCCATAAATATATTCGAGAAGAAAGGAAGTACGAAGCTTGGATCTGTAAGAAGCACGGCAAACAGCGCACAAATCGGGGCGAATAAAATGACTGAAAAGCCCCGGTATGCCGCAAACATCAGCATGCCTAATGCCAATAAAATAATAACAATGTCCACAAATCCCCCTCTTTTCTGCTCAATATTAGTAAGCGCTTACAAAAATCGAGAAAATAAAGCAAAAAACATGCCGGTTTTGCACAGTTTCTGAGGCTGAAAAAATGTGCATCACGGTGAATTTTCCGTTTTGGCGAAAAAAAAGGAGATTCTTGCTGCATGATATTGAATGGCTGAGCAGCGAGTTTTTTTTAGGATAGTGAGATGGATCAGAGAGGATTTTTGCTTTATAAATATGTATTCTTTTTTCTTTCATTTATTTCCTGCAAGAGGAACCGATAAAATCCGGCCCTCCTGCATGGTCATTCAGCCAAGGACAACCGGAAGCTCTTTGAGCGATCTAAAACCAATGAGCTTGCGGTATTCAAGGCGGTGTGCGGCCAGCCGAAGCTTAGGTATCCGCTCAAACAGTGTGAGAATTGCAATTTGTGCTTCGATGCGCGCTAATGAGGAGCCTATGCAAAAATGGGCGTTCTTTCCGAATGCAAGATGCGGATTCGGTTTTCTTCGGATATCCATTTTATGAGGCTGATCGAATATGCTTGGATCGCGATTGGCCGCTCCTAAAAGGATATATACCTGCTCTCCTTTTTTTATGGTCTTCCCATTTATTTCACAGTCTTCTGAAGCGGTGCGTGCCGTCAGCTGCGCGGGGCTGTCGTAGCGCAGACATTCCTCGACAGCAGTTTCAATAAGCGAGGGGTTTTCTCTCAGTGCGCTAAGCTGTTCAGGGTGTTTCAACAAAGTAAACACACCGTTGCTCATGAGATTTACCGTTGTCTCGTGTCCGGCTATGACAAGTAAGATACATGTCGCGAGTACTTCGTCTTTTGAAAGCTGTTTCCCCATAATAAACCTGCTGATTAAGTCTTCCTGAGGATGTGCTTTCCGCTCGTGAATCAAATCTCTGAAATATGCAGTCAGCCTGCCTGCGGTGTCGCTTGCTCTGACTAACGTCTTTCTTGACCGGGTAAGATCAATGGCTTGAATGACGTCTGCCGTCCATTGTCTGAATTGATATCTCTCCTCTTTCGGCACTCCGAGTATCTCCGCAATGATGAGGCTTGCCAATGGAAAGGCAAACTCTGAAACAAGGTCTGCGGTTTTTTTGTTTTGGATTTGATCCAACAAGTCATGAACCGTTTCTTTTATACAGGGGCGAAGTGATTCCGCCGTCTTTGCGGTAAATTCTTTACCTATAAGCATCCGCATCCGCTTATGGTCTGATTGATTTTTAAATAACAGCATATCGTGCTGGATATGCGATAGATTTTGATATTTCGTTGAAGCTTCCGGAAAAGGAATGCGGTTTTTAAATCGGGTGTCTTTCAGAATCGATGCCGCCTCTTTGTACCCGGTGACATACCAGCCCGGATGTTTTAATACGGTTCCTTTATAAACAGGATCAATGGATCGCAGTTTTTCATAAAACGGGTAAGGGTCATTCCAAAAATCCGCATCGGCATGGAGAGACGGATGTGCACTTGATAGGCCCGCCGTCATCTTATACCTCCGTATTGCAGGCGGATTGCAGGCCGGCTTTCATTTCTTCAACGGATTCGACTTCAAACCCTAAATCATGGAGCATTTGATGATCCTCTGTTTCATGCTGCCCTGCTGTCGTTAAGTAATCTCCGACGAAAATCGAATTTGCGGCGTAAAGTCCCAGCGGCTGCAGCGAACGAAGGTTGACTTCCCGGCCTCCTGAGATACGGATTTCTTTTGTCGGATTGATAAAACGGAACAAGGCGAGCACTTTCAGGCAATACACCGGATGTAATTCGCTTACCCCTTCTAACGGAGTTCCGTCAATCGCATGCAGAAAATTAACCGGGATGCTGTCGGCGTCAAGCGCTTTTAAGCTGTTCGCCATATCAATGACGTCCTGTTTCGTTTCTTTCATGCCGACGATGACACCCGAACAAGGCGACATCCCCGATTGTTTCGCCGTTTCCACCGTATTGACCCTGTCGTCATACGTGTGGGAGGTCGTAATGTTTGAATGATTCCTTTGTGATGTATTGATGTTATGATTGTACCGGTCTACTCCTGCCTGTTTCAGCCGCTCTGCCTGTTCCGGCTTCAGCAGACCGAGGCATGCGCAGATTTTTAAACCGTACGTTTCTTTAATTTCTTTGACAGCATCAACAACTTGATCTACTTCTCTGTTCGACGGTCCCCGCCCGCTGGCGACGATGCAGTATGTCCCTATATTCAGGTCATGGGCGCGTTTTGCCCCCTTAAGCAATATATGCTTATCCACCATCCGATAAGACTCGATCGGCGCTTTTGATATTGAAGATTGTGAACAGTACCCGCAATTTTCCGGACACAGGCCTGATTTTGCATTCATAATCATATTCAGCTTTACTTTTTTTCCGTAAAATCGTTTTCTGATATGAAAAGCGGCATGCATCAGCAATAAAAGATCCTCATCAGGACAATTTAAAATGGCCAGCGCTTCTTGATTCGTTACTTCCGCCCCGTCCAGCACTCTCTCTGCAAGATCCATCCATTGATTCATGTTTATCTCCCCATTTGTGTCAGATTCATGAAAGAGGAAACATCTATATGTTTCTCAATCATGTGTTGAATGTTTTCCGGTGAAACGAGATCCAGCTTCGGTGTGATTCCCAAAATCGGAACTTTGCATAATGTTTCAATCATGCTCGGGTTTGTCTTCTCGTCCAGCCCCGGCCGGCTCTTTACGCCGTTGATCATAATGCCGAGAACCTCTATTCCCATGTTTTTCGCATATTCAACGGTTAAATATGTGTGATTGATGGTTCCGAGATCAGGCCTGGCGACAATCACTGCCGGTAATTCCAAGGCTTTTATCAAATCACTGACTAAGTAATTTTCACCAAGCGGAACGGAAATGCCGCCTGCCCCCTCGACGATGAAACACTCATGACGATTTTTGATCTTACTCCAGTGGGCCATGACTTCATCCATGCTCACGGATTTCCCCTCAAGCATGGCGGCCGTGTACGGCGCAAGCGGCTCTTTCCATTCAAATGGCGTGATTTCTTCATGAGACAGTGCGGTTTGTGACATGTTTTTCAACAGCGAGGTGTCACTTTCCGGATGAGTCCGCGGCACGCCGCTTAAAAACGGCTTAAACACTCCGATATCCGCCTGTTTCTGCCTGAATGCCGCGGCAAGTCCGCAAGAAACGATGGTTTTTCCGACGCCGGTATCTGTTCCTGTGACAAAAAAACTTCTCATTTGTTTATATTCAGCTCTTTTCTAATGGAATCAAATGCTTCTGTCAGCTCGTCTATGTCCTGTAAGCTGCGATCCGCCGTAACGGTCAGCCTGATTCTGCTTTCGCCTTCCGGAACGGCGGGCGGGCGGATGGCCGGGGCGCAGATTCCCTTTTTCTCAAGCAGTGCAGCGGCTGAAACCGCTGTTTTTGCATCACCGATGATAACGGGGATAATCGGTGTATCCCCGCCTCTTACGATAAAGCCCATATCGGCCAGACGCGTTTTTATCTTTTTGACAGACGACTGCAGCTCACGGCGCGTACCGTGCATATCTGATATGAGGTCAAATGCCGTATGCGAAGCCGCACAAATTGACGGAGGGAGGGCCGTCTGAAAAATAAACGTCCTCGCCTGATTCAGCAAAAAATCAATGAAAATGTTTGATCCCGCGGCAAAACCGCCTTCCGTTCCGACTGCTTTGCTTAATGTGCCGATGACAACATCAGGACAAACACCGAAATAGTCACTGGTTCCCCCGCCGTTTTCTCCGAGTACACCGGTTGCATGCGCGTCATCTGCTATCACAAATGCCTGGTACTGCTTTGCAAGCGCCATTATGCGGTCAAGAGGCGCAATTGTGCCGTCCATGCTGAAAACGCCGTCTGTGACGATAAAGCGGCGGTTCCGCGTCTGGACGGAGGCAAGTTTTTTCTCAAGATCATCCATATCAATATGGCGGTACACGATGGTTTCCGCTTTTGATAAACGGCAGCCGTCAACAATGCTCGCATGGTTCAGTTGATCGCTTAAAATGACATCGCCTTTTTGAGGCAGTGAGGCAAGCACGCCGATATTCGCCAAGTAACCGCTTGAAAACAATAAAGCCGCTTCCGTCTGTTTAAAATCCGCGATTGTTTGTTCAAGTTTTTCGTGCCACACAGTATTTCCTGTCGTTAACCGTGAGCCGCCGCTTCCCGCTCCGAACCGGCTCAGCGCTGTTTGCGCGGCTGTGATCAGCCGTTCATCTTTTGACAGACCTAAATAGTCATTGGACGCCCAGGTCTGCCGCTTTTGCCCTTTGGTTTTAAGAGCGGTTTCCTGTGTTCGCAGCGTCCGATACAGCCCGTCTCTTTTCACCGCATCGAGCCTTCCGAGGAGCCATCCGTCAAAATCCACGGCCGGTCACCTCGGCTATCGCTTCTTTCATAATGGATATCATGGCTTGTAACTGGTCGGTTGTGCTGGCGAGCGGCGGCAGAAAGGCGATGACGTCACCGAGCGGCCGTGTCAGCATACCCAGCTCTCTCATTTTCAAGGACACCTTGTATCCCATCCGCTTTTCAGGCGGATAAGGCTGTTTTGTCCCCTTATCCTGCACAAGCTCTATGCCGCACATCAAACCGAGCTGGCGGACATCGCCGACATGAGGAAGCTGCTTCAGATCATGAAGAAATTTCGCAGCCGTTTTTGATTTTTCGGCGACTCGTTCAACGATGCGCTCTGATTCGAATAAACGCAGATTTTCAATTGCCGCGGCACAGCCAAGCTGATTTCCTGTATAGGAATGGCCGTGGAAAAATGTTTTCATTTTGTCGTAGTCATCGTAGAAGGCTTCATAAATGGCTTCTGTGGCAAACGTCACAGCGATCGGCAAATAGCCTCCCGTAATGCCTTTCCCTGCCGCCATCAAGTCCGGCTGGACATTTTCATGCTCGCAGGCAAACATTTTTCCGGTGCGGCCGAACCCCGTCGCCACTTCGTCAACGATCATTAACACATCATATGCCGTACACAGCTTTCGTACGCCTGCCAGAAAGCCTTCAGGCATGACGATCATCCCGGATGCGCCTTGCACCATCGATTCAATCGTAAGTGCGGCAATCTCTTCGTGGTGCTTTGCAAGCAGCTGTTCGAGCGCGTGAAGGCATTCATCCCGGCACTGTATGGGGTCGCCGCTTTCAGATCTGTATACATAAGGAATCGGGGCTTTGTAGCTTTCAAACATCAGCGGGCCGTACACATGGTGGAAGAGTTCAATGGAGCCGACGCTGACGGCTCCGATCGTATCGCCGTGATAGCCGTTCTGCATCGAAATAAACGTCTGCTTCTTAGGTCTCCCTACGTTTTTCCAGTATTGAAAGGCCATTTTCAGAGCGATTTCCATTGCTTCCGCTCCGCTGTCGGAGTAAAAAACGCGCGTCAGCTTTTCCGGTGTGATGCCCGTCAGCATCTCCGCAAGTTCTGTTGCGGGAACGTTTGTCATACCCAGCAAAGTCGAATGAGCGATTTTTTCAAGCTGTTTTTGAATCGCTTCATCCATTTCTTTTTTGCGGTGGCCGTGTACATTGAGCCATACTGAAGAAAAGCCGTCATAATATTCTTTGCCGCTGATGTCTTTCAGCATGATCCCGTTTCCGCTTTCAATGATTAACGGATCTTCATCGTAATCTTTCATTTGTGTGAAAGGCAGCCAAAGATGCTGTTTGCTTTTTTCAATCATTGATTGTTTCATATGTTCTCCTCCCGCTGAATGAATACAGGCTGCTTCTCTAAAAAATGGATACAGCTCTCCGTATCTATGGAGCCATCAGTAAAGAAAACCCGGCATCCCCTTTCATCTCCGGCATTCTTCATCTTGGCAATCCGCTGATATCCCAGCTTCTTTGCGGCAACGTAGCCTGTTATGTAATCAGGGTCATCTGACCAGCACAATTCGGCAATAATTCCCGGATGTGCGCAAACTTTTGCCGCGATGGCATGTGCTTCTTTTATTCGTGAATTTTCCGGCATGTTGTGAGTAAAAGCCCATTTTTGAAAATCATGTGACGGCCAATCCACTCGGGATACCCGCACACCTCTATTTCCTCTGCCGTCAATGCGTTTTCCTGCCCGGATATCAAACAGGACCGCTCCTCTTGCTTCTGCATATTCCGTAATGTTTTCGTACGCTTTCTCTATCATGTGCGGAGGAATCCCCGCCTTTTGCAGAAGCTTGCGGGCAATTGCTTGTCCTTTTTCCGGCGTGTCTGTTTGATGGAGGGCAACCGGCAAAGGGCGGATCGTTTCGATCGGTTCATGAACGCTTTCAAGCTGAATCTGCATAAAATCAGGTATCCCTCTTGAATGTGAGAAGCCTTTATGTAATAAGCCATCTACCGCTTCCTGTAAACCGCTGTAAGTGATGAGCCGTTCTCCGCCGGAAATATGTTTTCCGCCCTGCTCATGGGGGGCGTTTCGGGAAGCTCTCATTCTGACGCTGTAATAGGTCTCTTCCCGCATGAAAATTTCCCTCCTTTCTTTTATTTCGAAATTTAATGTTAACCAAAATAATAAAAGGTTAACACTCATACAGAATATTAGTGTCTTGCACGTAATATGTCAACCTAAACTATAAAACTGTTAACTTAATGGGTTTTACAAAGCCTCATTACGTTTTCATGTTTTGTTCATATTTTAGTAATTGTTTATTCAACACTGTCCGCTAAAGTAATCCATATCAACAAATAGGACAGCGATCCGCATCTTACTTATGAAGGGAGGTCAAAACCGGATGCCGTTATGCTGAAAGAAAAAGTAAAGACAGCAGGCCGTTTTTGCACCGTGGGCGCCGGCAATACGCTGATCGATTTTGGTGTCTTCTTTCTTCTCACCGCTTGCCATGTCCCCTATCTGCCGGCGCAGATCTGCTCCTATTCGGCAGGGATCATCAACAGCTATGTGTGGAACCGGAAGTGGACGTTTCGTGTAAAGCGCAAGGCTGGCGGGAAAGAGATCGTGCGCTTTCTCATCATTAATCTTGCCGCGTCGGGAATCACCTTTTTGCTGCTGTACGCGTTTCAAAAAGGCGGCTGTTCGCTTTTGGTGAGTAAGCTCGCCGCCACTATCGGCGGAATGATGATGAATTTTATCGGAAACCGAATCTGGGTATTTGGAGATTCGCTGAAAAACATACAGGATCAGGAGTGAAGATGGATGAGAAAAAAAGTGAGAAAAGCGGTCATCCCCGCAGCGGGTTTAGGAACGAGATTTCTGCCGGCGACAAAGGCGCAGCCGAAAGAAATGCTGCCGATCGTCGACAAACCGGCAATCCAATATATTGTCGAAGAGGCCGCAGCGTCAGGAATTGAAGATATACTGATTATTACAGGGAGAAACAAACGCTCGATTGAAGATCATTTTGACCGGTCGGCGGAGTTGGAATTCAATCTTGAGGAAAAAGGCAAGTCAGAGACGCTGAAGGAAATGCAGCGGATTGCCGATTTGGCCAATATTCATTACATCCGTCAGAAAGAACCGCTCGGACTAGGCCATGCGGTGCTGTGTGCGGAGCATTTTATCGGAGATGAGCCTTTTGCCGTTCTCTTAGGTGATGATATTATGGTATCTGACACTCCCGCTCTTTCACAGCTCATAGACGTCTATAACCAACACGGCACAGAAACGATCGGCGTACAGCCCGTCGATCCTGCTGATGTCAGCAAATATGGTATTATACAGACGGGGCGGCAGAGCGGTCATGTGTACCGGGTTGAGGATCTGATTGAGAAACCGGCCGTTGAAAAGGCGCCCTCTCATATTGCCGTGTTGGGTCGTTACATATTAACCCCTGCCATTTTTAAAGCGCTGAAGACGATCGGAAGAGGCGCGGGCAGCGAAATCCAATTGACAGACGCGCTGCGCGAAGTATGCCGCACCCGAAGCATTTACGCGCGGGAGCTTGAAGGAAGCCGGTTTGATATAGGAGATAAGTTCGGCTGTTTTAAGGCCGGCACGGAGATCGGGCTTCTGCGGGAAGAAATGAGACCGAAACTTTTAGCTTATTTAGAAGAGGTGTTAAAAAGAGAATCTGAAGAAATCGTGCGTTAAAAAATAATTTGTAACCATTTTGCTTGTCAATCAGTCATATAATTGGGTAAAAAGATAAAGAGGTTGTGAACAGTGTGGGCAATTTTATTAATGAAATATTATCCTGGCTGACAAGTATGGGCTATTTAGGGATTGCGCTCGGATTAATGATCGAAATCATTCCGAGTGAAATCGTTCTGGCTTACGGAGGCTATATGGTGTCAGAAGGCACGATCAGCTTTATCGGCGCCATTGTCGCCGGTGTGATCGGGGGAACGATCGCGCAGTGCTTTATTTACTGGATCGCCCGTTATGGGGGACGGCCGTTTTTGGACAAGTACGGCAAGTACTTACTTCTGAAAAAGCATCATGTTGATGTTGCGGAAAACTGGTTTCGCCGTTACGGCGCCGGCGTTGTGTTCTCGGCGCGTTTTATCCCGGTCGTCAGACATGCGATCTCCATCCCGGCCGGCCTTGCGAAAATGCCTCTTTCCAAGTTTGTCATATTGACGACGCTTGCCATTATTCCGTGGTCTGTCATTTTCGTTTATCTCGGGTATCAGCTCGGGGGACAGTGGAAAGACGTAGACAGCTATGCCGGAATGTATACAACTCCGATCATTATATTGGCTCTCGTATTTATTGTTGTTTATTTTGTTGTGAAGAAAATGAGATCAAGACTGTGAAAAAAGACTGCATAAGAACGGCTGCCGAGCCGGATCTATGCAGTCTTTTTTTATTTATACCGGGTATACGGGGTGTTTCCGGTGTGTGAATGTCAGTTGTTTGGACATGTAAGCAGTGAGGCGTTTATTGAGTTCTTCCCGCAAGGAATCAGCAGGAACAATGCCGTCAATCACCATTTCAGAGGCAAGCCGGTAAAGGTTAATGTCTTCCTTATATTCATCACGCTTTTCTTGAATAAAAGCCGGCCTTTCTTCAGGGGCCAGCTCGCTGATTTTGTTTGCGTAGACCGCATTCACCGCTGCTTCAGGACCCATTACGGCAATTTGCGCAGTCGGAAGCGCTAAACAGCAGTCCGGTTCAAAAGCAGGCCCCGCCATCGCGTATAATCCGGCACCGTAGGCTTTTCTGACGATAACGGAAAGCTTCGGAACAGTCGCTTCCGCCATTGCGGAGATCATTTTTGCGCCATGCCTGATGATGCCCGCCTGCTCAACCTTCGTTCCGATCATGAATCCGGGAATGTCTGCTAAAAACAGAAGCGGAATATGGAATGCGTCGCACAAAGCGATAAATTTTGCGGCTTTATCCGCCGAATCGAGAAATAAAACTCCGCCTTTGACACGCGGCTGATTGGCGATAATGCCGACCGGCTGTCCGTGAATCCGCGCAAGCCCCGTTATTAATTCCTGCGCAAATAACGGTTTGATCTCAAAAAATGAGTCTTCATCAATAACACGTTCAATTAAATCCATCATGTTGAACGGTGCGTTTTGATGTGCCGGGATGACATCTGAGAGCGGTTTTTCAAAAGCTTTCGGGTTCTTAGATTTGTTGACGGGCGCTTTTTCAGTATAATTTGCCGGAAAGTAGCTGAGATATGTCTGCGCCATCAAGATTGCTTCCTGTTCCGTCGGGGCGAGGAGATCACCGCAGCCTGATACGGAACAATGCATACGGGCGCCGCCCATTTCTTCAAGCGATACTTTCTCGCCGATCACCATTTCTGCCATGCGCGGGGAACCTAAGTACATGGATGCATTGCCTTCGACCATAATGACAATGTCGCAAAAGGCCGGAATGTAAGCGCCGCCTGCAGCGGAAGGACCGAACAATAAACAGATTTGCGGAATGCGGCCCGACAGCTTTACTTGATTATAAAAGATGCGGCCGGCTCCCCTTCTGCCCGGGAACATGTCGACCTGATCCGTAATTCTCGCACCTGCGGAATCGACTAAGTACAAGAGCGGACACTGAAGCTTCTCCGCTGTCTCCTGAATGCGGATGATTTTTTCCACCGTTTTCGCGCCCCACGAGCCCGCCTTTACGGTTGAGTCATTTGCCATCACACAAACGGTTCTGCCGCCGATGGTTCCGATCCCGGTAACGACCCCGTCAGCCGGCAGTCCGTCTGACATGCACTCGGCGAAAAAAGCGTCTTCAACGGATATGCCGTCATCGAATAAAAGCTTCAGCCTGTCTCTTACAAAAAGTTTCCCCTTCTTTTCATTGCTTGCGTGATATTTCGCGGCTCCTCCCTTTTCAATCGTTTTGCTGCGTGTCTGCCGTTCTTTTTCGTAATCCATCCGAGTCCCTCCATGTTTTATTTTCCTTTGTATTCAGGGGGTCTTTTTTCTTTAAAAGCGCGCAGGCCCTCTTCTCTGTCAAGTGTGGGGATGACTTGTTCATATGCTTTTCGTTCGATTTCGAGCCCTGTATTGAGATCTGTCTCCAGACCCTTGTTTATCGCGGATTTTGCTTGTCTGACGGCGATCGGCCCATTAGCGGCGATGCGGCCGGCCAGTGCTTTTGCTTTTTCCATAAGTTCATCGGCTTCACAAACATGCTCGATCAGCTTCATGTCTTTTCCCTCTTCGGCAGAAAGCCTTCGGCCGGTATAGATCAATTCTTTTGCCGCGCCGGGGCCGATAAGCCGGGGCAGTCTCTGCGTTCCGCCCGCCCCGGGAATGATTGCAAGCCCTGTTTCAGGAAGGCCGAGGCCCGCCCGGCTGACGGCTGTTCTGATATCGCAGGCGAGAGCGAGTTCAAGGCCTCCTCCGACAGCGGTTCCGTTCAGCGCTGCAATGACCGGCTGCGGGAGAGCTTCAATGGATGCAGCCGTTTCACCGATACGCCTGACGCTTTGCTTAACTTGTTCATGATTCATCCCCGCTCTCTCTTTTAAATCAGCGCCGGCGCAAAATGTGTTTCCGGAGCCGGTGAGAATGACACAGCGAATGGATGGCGAGTTTTTGATGTCTTCAATCACACGCTGTAAATGATCAATCATTTCTGAAGACAGTGAGTTGGCCGCATGCGGGCGGTTCAGCGTGATCAGACCGATCGTTCCTTGACAGACGGAATACAAGACGCAATCTCCCATGGCTTCTCCTTTCTCATTTCGTTCTGAATGCCTGCAGGTTTCTGCTTGGCAGATCTTTGCCTATTTTATCCGCGATCCAGCCGGCGGCATAAAGAAGTTTATTCATGTCCGTCCCGGTATCAATCCCCATTTGTTCGAGCATATAAATGACGTCTTCTGTGGCGGCGTTTCCTGCTGATCCCGGAGCATACGGACAGCCGCCAAGCCCGCCTGAGGAAGTATCGAAGGATGTAATCCCCATATCAAGAGCGGGAATGATATTCGCTAGAGCCGTTCCTCTTGTATCATGGAAATGGAGTGCGATTTTTGAGGCGGGAATTCTCGGCAAAAGGGCTTCAAGCACGGCTATGACCTGCAAGGGGTTTGCCGCGCCGATTGTGTCGCCGAGCGATATTTCATCAACATCCATTTCGAGCAGGGTGTCTGACAGGCGGATGACTTGTTCGACCGGCACGTTCTGTTCGTACGGACAGCCGAACACAGTGGACAGATAAGCTCTCGTCTCCATTTTTTCAGCTTTTGCTTCAGTAATAACCCGCCTGAGCTCTTGAACGGTCCGGTCAATCGGTTTGTTTACGTTTTTTTGGTTATGGGTTTCGCTTGCAGATAAAAATACACAGGCCTGATCGATTCCGCCTTCTGCAGCATGCTCCAGTCCGATGAGGTTCGGAACGAGAGCCGCGTAGACCGTATGTTCAGATCTGGCAATGCCTTTTGCGACGTCCAGGCTGTCACGAAGAGCCGGAATCCATCTCGGATGCACGAATGATGTCACTTCGATATAGGGAAGGCCTGTTTTTGACAGCATATTGATCCACTCAATCTTATCTTCTGTTTCCACCCACGCCGATTCATTCTGCAAGCCGTCACGCGGTCCTACTTCATTGATGCGGACATGTTTCGGACAGTTCATGCTGCACCTCCCGTTTTATTGAAGTTCAATCAGGACCTCTCCTTCATCAGTGAAATCACCTTCTGATTTTTTCACTTCTTTCACCGTACCCGCTGCATCAGCGATAATCGGAATTTCCATTTTCATAGATTCCAAGATGGCCACTTCCTGTCCTTCTTCAATGACATCACCGGGCTTCACATGAATTTTCCACAGGTTTCCCGCCATCTGAATTTTTATGACGCTCATTTTGACGCCCCCTCGTTCATTGTTTGTAAAAAACCGGTTGTTGCCTCACCCTTTTCAAACACTTCTGAATGGGCAATTTTTGTCAGCAGCGGAATGTTGGTTTTAATCCCTTCTACATGATATTCGCCAAGGGCGGTTTTCAGTTGTTCAATGGCCTGTTTTCTCGTATTCGCCGTGACGATCATTTTGGCAATCATCGGATCGTAAAACGGAGAAATGACGCTTCCCTTTTCTACGGCGCATTCGTGTCGCACTGACGGGTGTCTTAAAACGGAAAAAGACGAGATGGCACCGGGTGACGGGTAAAAGGTGACCGGATCTTCCGCATAGATCCGCACTTCTATCGCATGACCGCGGTGGTTGATATCTTTCTGCGAGAAAGTCAGCGCCTGCCCGGCGGCAATTTTCAGCTGTTCTTCCACAAGATCCAGTCCTGTAATTTCTTCTGTCACCGGATGCTCCACCTGCAGTCTTGTGTTCATCTCTAAAAAATAGATATGTTTCTTTTGGTCGACGAGAAATTCTATTGTGCCTGCATTTTGGTAGCCGATCGATTTAGCGGCTTTAACGGCGGTTTCACCGAGTCTTTGTCTTAATTCATCGTCAACAAACGGCGACGGCGCTTCTTCTATCACTTTTTGGTGGCGCCTTTGTACTGAACAGTCACGTTCAAACAGATGAACGGTGTTTCCGAAAGAATCTGCGAGAATCTGAATTTCAATATGACGGGCATTTTCAATGACCTTTTCCATATACATTGCGCCGTCTCCAAAAAAGGACGCGGCCCGCTTTTGATTGCCTTCGAACGCTTTGGCCAGCTCTTCTTCTGAATGTACGATCTGCATGCCGATTCCGCCTCCCCCTGCAGACGCTTTCAGCATGACCGGAAAGCCGATGGCACGGGCTTCGGCTAAGGCGGAGTGGACATCGGGCAATGGCTCTGAAACACCGGGAACGATCGGGACCTTTGCTTTTTGCATCGTTTTTCGGGCTTCTATCTTGCTGCCCATCTTGGCGATGATATCACCGGGCGGGCCGATAAATGTGATTTGTTCCTTCCGGCAGCGTTCGGCGAACAGGCTGTTTTCTGACAGCAGCCCGTAGCCCGGATGAATGGCGTCCGCTCCGGCGGATTTGGCGGCTTCTATGATTCTGTCGATATGTAAATAGCTTTCATTTACTCTCGATTTACCGATCGGATAGGCCTCATCAGCCGCTTTTACATGCAGCGCGTCCCTGTCGGCTTCTGAATACACAGCTGCCGAGGGGATGCCGAGACGTTTGCAGGTGCGGATAATTCTTAAGGCGATTTCTCCTCTGTTGGCAATCAGGACTTTTTTAAACAAATGTGAAGCACTCCTTTTTCATTAAGTTAACTTGAGCTCTTCAATCGTTTTTTCCCGCAGCTTGAATTTCTGAATTTTTCCTGAGGCTGTCATTGGATATTCATCTGTAAACAAAACATACCTGGGGACTTTATAGCGGGCGATATGTTCTTTGCAAAAGGTTCTGATGTCTTCTGCGGAAGCGGTTTGTCCGTCTTTGAGCCTGACCCACGCCGCGGCCTCTTCTCCGTATTTCGGATCAGGCACGCCGACGACCTGAACGTCTGCCACTGCGGGATGCCGATATAACATTTCCTCAATCTCGCGCGGATAGATATTTTCGCCGCCCCTGATCAGCATGTCTTTCAGACGGCCCGTGATTTTGCAGTACCCGTCCTCGTCCATGACAGCCAAATCACCGGTATGCAGCCAGCCGTCCTTGTCTATCGCTTCTTCGGTCGCTTCTTGATTTTTATAGTAACCTTTCATGACATGATATCCGCGGGTGCAGAGCTCTCCTTGTTCGCCCCGGGCGGCTTCTTGGGATGTTCCGGGCCGAACGATTCTGACTTCGATATGGGGAAGCGCGCGTCCCGCTGTTTCCACTCTTCTTTCAAATGAATCATCCGTTCTTGTCTGCGTAATGACAGGTGATGCTTCGGTCTGTCCGTAGGCAATGGTAATGCAGGTCATCCCCATTTTGCCGATCACTTCTCTCATGACTTCCGCCGGGCATGGCGAGCCTGCCATAATCCCGGTTCGGACGTGGGAAAGATCATATTCAGAAAAGCGGCTGTCATTTAGGAGGGCGATAAACATCGTCGGTACACCGTGCAGAGCCGTGCAGGCTTCTTGTTCCACCGTTTTCAGAACGGCCGGCGGAGAAAACTGTTCGATCGGAATCATCGCCGCACCCGCGGAAACACACGCCAGCACGCCGAGCACACACCCGAAGCAGTGGAAAAACGGCACGGGAATACATAAACGGTCACTTGAAGTAAGCTTCATGCATTCTGCGATATTGGCCGCGTTATTTACGATATTAAAATGTGAGAGCATGACGCCTTTCGGAAATCCGGTCGTACCTGATGTATATTGCATATGAATGCAATCATCCTTTTTCAGGCTGTCCATCCTTCCGTCAAGCGCTGCATCCGTTACAGCTTCGCCTTCCTTCAGCAAAGAATCCCAGCGGTGCATCCCGGGCGGGCTTTTATCACCGATATATAACACCGTCCGTAAAAAGGGGTAACGTTTCGAACGCAGCCTGCCGTACTCACAAGTTTTCAGCTCCGGAATCAGCTTATTCACCATCTCAACATAAGATGTCTGCCGGTAGGAATCCATGATTATCAGGGCCGAGACGTCTGAATGCGCCAGCAGGTAATCGAGTTCTGCGATTTGAAAATTTGTATTAATGGTGACCAGAACAGCGCCGATTTTCGCCGTTGCAAATTGCGCCGCGAGCCATTCCGGTATGTTGGATGCCCATATGGCCACATGATCTCCTTTTTCAACTCCCAGCTTCATCAGCCCTTTTGCGGTTTGCCGGCATAACCGGTCAAACTCGGCATACGTATAACGAAGGCCGCGCTCAGGGTAAACAACCGCTTCGTGATCTGGAAAAAGCCCCGCGGTCCGCTCAAGCAGCTTTCCGGCTGTTAAATGGATAAGTTCAGCCATATGACCTGCCCCCTTCCATCTCTGTCTTAGTAAACGTTTTCATTTCACTTCAAAAGCTGTCTTGCGATGACCATTCTTTGAATTTCTGATGTTCCTTCTCCAATCTCCATCAGCTTTGCGTCACGAAGCATACGTTCGACACCGCATTCCTTCATATAACCGGAACCGCCATGAATTTGGATGGCCTGAAGGCAGGTTCTGACGGCCATTTCTGAAGCATAAAGCTTGGCGAATGCCGCTTCTTTCGTAAATGGCAGGTTTTGATCCTTCAGCCATGCCGCTTTAAGCACCATTTGTCTGGCAAGGTCAATTTCCATCGCCATATCGGCCAGCTTAAATTGAATGGCTTGAAATGACGATATCGGACTGCCGAACTGCTTGCGTTCCTTCGCATATGACAGCGACGCCTCCAGTGCGCCTTGAGCGATACCGACAGCCAGTGCCGCAATCGAGATCCGCCCGCCGTCTAATGTATATAAAAATTGTTTAAAACCTTTTTCAGGATCACCGAGCAGGTTATCGGCAGGCACCCTGACATCCTCCAGCACAAGCTCGGCCGTATCCGATCCTCTCACACCCATCTTGTCGTACGGATTTGTGATCGTAAATCCCGGTGTGTCTGTCGGGACGATGAGAGCTGAAATGATCGGTTTTCCGGCGGAGTTCTTTCCCGTAACGGCGGTGACAATGACCGTGCGGGCGTAATTTGCGTTTGTGATCCAGCATTTTTCTCCGTTTATCACATAGTCATCGCCCTTTTTCTCGGCTTTTGTCTGGGTGCCGCCGGCATCTGAACCGGCATTCGGCTCTGTCAGCCCGAATGATCCGAGCGCTTTTCCCGAAGCAAGCGGAACAAGATGTTCTTGCTTTTGCTGTTCAGTACCGAAATAGTATAATGGGCTTGCGCCGAGTGACACGGCTGCCGCGTAGCTCAGCCCCGTGCTGCCGCAGGCTTTTCCGATTTCTTCAACCGCTGCTGCATATGAAATGGTGTCACCGCCCGCCCCGCCGTATTCTTCCGGAAACGGAATTCCGAGCAGCCCGAGTTCGCCTATTTTTTTAAATGTGTCTATCGGGAAGACGGCTGATTGATCAACCTCATGGGCTTTCGGGGCAATTTCATTTTTGGCGAAATCTCTGACCATTTCGCGCACCATCTGCTGTTCTTTTGTCAATTGAAAATTCATTAACCTTCCTCCTTCTGCTGCTTTCTACATTTTATTAATGGGGGTCTTTATTCATTCCATCCAAATAAAGTCTGAACATTCGGACTCATCCGCCGCAAAAAAACTGACAGCGCCGCAACTGTCAGTTTTATTAATAATGGCTATTTAATCGTCCGTTTTGCGGAGGGACGGCTCTCATGGTGAAGCCTGTCAACAGAAGTAACGATATAGGTGCATGCTTCTTCCGCCCGAATATCAGTATCTGAAAATGTCTGCGTCCGTGACGATGTTTTTCTGACTGTATCCACTAAATAAGGCTGCTTTCCCTTTTCTGCGCGGTAAATGGCGTAATAAGCCGTTTTTTTACCGTTGGATTTCGCATCTTCGATATAGAGTGTATTGCCTGAAGCGTTCTTCTCCGCCCGTTTGACAGCCGGTTTTTTTAAAGCGGAATGTCCGAGCCAAGGCATCTCGGGAATTAATGCGGGCCGGCTGTACATGTCATTGATCAAACGGTTTTTCACATCGAGCGGATTACGGTTTAAATCCTTTAAACTGAAATGCATGCTGCCTTTTATCCATGCTGATCCTCTGTTTAGAGTAATCTGTCTTCCGTATTCCCCCGGGTCGGCCCAGGCCGGATCAGTATTGTTGTTGATTTTATAAGCTGCCTGCCCGATATATAAATGCACCGGCCGATTGTTCACTTCTTTTCCCCACCAATCCGCTAAGACGTCATATGCTGCCGCTTTAAATCCGATACTCCAGTAAATTTGCGGTGCGATGTAATCAATGTATCCTTTTTGGATCCATTCTCTTGTATCAGCATATAAGTCATCGTAGTTCCGCACCCCGGCGGCCGTTTCGGAGCCTGTCGGATCATCTGCGGCATTTCTCCATACGCCGAACGGGCTGATTCCGAATTTGACATAAGGTTTTTCTCGTTTGATGGTTTCGTTGATTTCTTTTACAAGCCGGTTGACGTTATCCCTGCGCCAGTCATCAATTGATGCAAAGTGAGCTTTTCCGTACCGTTCGTATTCCGCCTGATCGGGGAATTCCTGTCCGGCAATTTTATAAGGATAAAAATAATCATCCATATGAACCGCATCAATGTCATAACGGCTGACCACTTCTTTGATTCCATCCGTTATAAATTGTCTTACTTCCGGAATGCCCGGATTATAATACAGCTGTTTTCCGTATGCAGCGACCCAGTCCGGATGGGAACGCGCGGGATGATCATCTGAAAGCGCATTCAAATTTGTGTGATTCATCGTGATCCGGTAAGGATTGAACCAAGCGTGAAATTCAAGATTCCGTTTATGTGTCTCTTCAACTAAAAAAGCAAGCGGATCGTAGCCGGGATTTTTGCCTTGTGTTCCTGTCAGATACTCTGACCAAGGCCCGTAATCTGATGGATAAAAAGCATCAGCCGCAGGCTTAATTTGGACGATAACGGCGTTCATTCCCATCTTCTGAACGTCATCCAGCAGCTTGCTGTATTCTCTTTTTTGCTCTTCCGGTGACAGCCCTTTTTTAGAGGGCCAGTCGATATTGGTGACAGATGCGATCCATACGGCTCGCATTTCTCTCTCCGGCTGAGTGCCGCTTGCTTGTGCGGATGCTGAGAATGTAAAGATGCCGGCTGTCAGTACAACGGCCAAAAACCATATCATGCTAAAACGGCAGCTTTTCATGTTTTTCCCCCTCTCTGCTTTACGGTATTCCGAAGCATTCCGGGCGGTGAATCAGAAAGCCTGCTTTGCTCCTCTCAGCCTAAAAGGGAAAGAAAAAAGTCCTAAAGCGAATAAAACGCTTCAGGACTTTTTATGTTTTATGGCGGCGAGCACGTCAATGACCTTCGTTCCGACGCCGACACATGTTTCAAGAATGGCCTGCGCTCCGGCGATGGACAAAATGAAAATAACCGGATGTGCATAGCGGGGCCAGACCAAGTAGCAGATGCCGATCAATATGGCGCACCAGACACCCGCACACCAATAACATTGCAGCATATAACCGAATGCGGAGGAAGGGACTTTTTTTTGGACGGCGCGCCCGTTTTGATCGACGGTTTTTTCTTGTTTTATAAAGGGTTTTCTTATGAATTCCGTAATCTTATCAAATACGATCAAATGGGTCAGCCGGTAGCTGGCAAGAATAATCATTACATACGTAAGCCAAGATAGGTTCGTCATCTCAAAGCCTCCAAAAAAAACTGAGTGTGATTCCCCTATCTTGCCCTTTGTCTTCTTCAGTCATTCTGCCGGATGTTACAGATTCCGCGCCAAGCGTCTTCCGCTGTTTGCAATGATGTCCAGTATGATCTCGGCATTTTTGTGTGCAAAGGCGGGTTCAAACATATCTTTATGAGCTCCCTCGCCCTGATATTCCTGGTAGAGTCCCGTTGTGGCGCCTTCCCATTTCTTCGGCTCAGACTCAGCATTGTGCTCTTCCTTTAAGCCGGCCTCGATAAAATGGAGGTTTGCCGCAATTTGGCCGTCATTTATCAGTTCCGCCCAGTACGTTTGATAGCGCTCTGTTTTTCTGATGACCGCTTCCCTGACGGCTTCCGGGACATTTTCGGCTGTTGCGTTTGTTGGCTGCTGCGGCAGTGCGTCAAGCTTTCTGTACGCGTCTGCGATAATGACGTCGCTGATTTCTAAGCCGCGCTTTTCCATCGCTTTTGCAGCCTCGAATGCCGTATTGCCGCCCGCTGAATATCCGAAGAGGATGTAAGGGCCTTCCGGCTGGATTTCCAGCATTTTATCAATGTATTGTTCCATTCTGCTGTCTTCTTCAATAAAGTTAAAACCGTACACAGCAGCCCGTCCATTTAATGCCGCCGCCAGATCTTTAAAGAAAATGCCGAAACCTGAGATAGGCGGAAAACAGAAAAGATTGCGGCCTTTCGGCTGATTCAGTCTGCTGATATGCTGTTCGGCAGCTTCTGACAGTGTGTTTGAATACAGCTTTTCAGCCAATTGTTCGATTGTCGGATATTCAAATATCATTTCAATCGGGACGTCCATCTGCTGCCTGGTCTTCAGCTGATGAATCACTTGCAATGCTTTCAAAGAATGGCCGCCCAGCTCAAAGAAGTCATCCTGTATGCCCAGCTCCCCGCAGCCGAGGATCGGCGTCCAAATGTCGATCAGCTCACGCTCTACCCAGTTTCGTGGCGGAACGGCTTTTGATGAAGCTTTTTTCCGTTCCGGCGCAGGCAGCCCGCGGCGGTCCACTTTGCCGTTTGCGGTAAGCGGCATACGGTCAAGCTTCATCACATACTGCGGAATCATATAGTCGGGAAGCGACCTGGCCAATAGGGATCGAATGGCTCTTTCTTCAGCATGTGCGCCTGTATAATACGCACAAAGGGTTGCTTTTTGTCCTTCGTCTGACACGATGACTGCAGCTTCCCTGATTCCATCAATTTCAGTCAGCCGCGCTTCGATTTCGGCCGGCTCGATACGCTTCCCGCGAATCTTGAATTGACGGTCGATACGGCTGATGTATCCGATGCTTCCATCAGGCAGCCAGTGTGCCAAATCCCCTGTTCTGTAGATCTTTTCTTCAGGATGAACCGGGTGGCTGACAAATGCTTCACTTGTTAAGTCAGGCCTGTTTAAATAGCCTTTGGCAACCCCGTCCCCGCCGACACAAAGCTCACCGGGCACGCCGATCGGCGCAAGTCCGCCATTTTTATCAATGATATACGCGGTTGAATTGCTGATCGGTTTTCCGATTGGGATCGGCTGAGAAAAATCGTGCCTGATTTCGTAAAAGGTAGAAAATGTCGTATTTTCCGTCGGCCCGTATATGTTATAAAGGCTGAGATTCGGACAGCGGTGTCTGACCTTATTGATGAGCGCCGGGGACAATGCTTCTCCGCCGACATATAAGGTGTGCAAACCGGAAAACATCTCCGGATCCGCCTGGGCAAACTGGTTAAAGAGCGCCGTCGTCAAAAACAGAATCGTAATACGATTGGAACAAAGATAATTGCCGAACCTCTCAGGCGCAAGCATTGTCGTGCGGTCAACCACATGAAGGCACGCTCCGTTCAATAGCGCTCCGAAGATTTCAAACGTCACTGCGTCAAAACCGATGGACCCTGTCAGAATGAGACGGTCCGTCGTGCCGGCTGACGTGTAATTGCTGTTTGACACGAGCGATACGACGTTGCGGTTGGAAATCATTACGCCCTTCGGTTTTCCTGTTGAACCGGATGTATACATAATATAGGCAAGATCATCAGGTGACGTAACGGTATTCAGTTTTCCTGCATCAGCGGTTTGTTTTTCAGCTGCAGCCGGGATAGAGATGATGTGAGAAAAGTCAACGTCAGTCTCAATCCCTTTTTGTACCGTTAACAGCTGTGCTCCGCTCTCAGTGAGCATATCGGCGATCCTGTCGGATGGCAGTTCTGCATCGAGCGGAAGGTACGTCCCTCCCGCTTTCAATACAGCGAGAACAGCGATGATAAATTCCGGTGAGCGTTCGGCAAGAATTCCGGCAATTCCTTTTGGCGCCAAACCGTTTTCCAGCAGGATGCGGGCGAACGCAGTTGACCGTTCATCGAGCTCCCGGTACGTCATCGTCAGCCCGCCGGCGTGAAGCGCCTGATGGTCCGGGGTTTTCTTCACCTGTCGGCTGAACAGGCTGATGATGCTTTCGTCTCTTTCATAAATTGTTTTCGTGTCATTAAATTCGCCGATTATTCTTGATTTTTCCTTTTGTCCGAGCATCGGAAGCCGATCAGCGGGAACATCGGGATTGAAGGCGGCGCCGCGCAGCGCTTCTTCCAAGTGTCCTTTTACGCTCTCTATCCATACTTCGTCATAAACGTTCGCATTGTAGCTGAATTTGATGATCAGCTCATCGCCGGGCGCTATGATGAGGTTAAAATCGTAGCCCGATTGTTCCGAAACATTAACATTCCCGATCTGGAACGGTGCATCCGATTCCTTTTCCGCGTCTCTCATCTGCTGCTGAATCGGATAATTTTCAAACACGATGATATGGTCGATTAAATCCTGTTTCAGCTCAGTCTGAGATTGGATGTCAGCAAGCGGATGATAACTGAACGCCTCTGAATCAAGCATTTCTTTCTGGCTGCGGCCCAGCAGTTCTCTAAAGCTTTCGTCACCCGTTTTAATGCGTACCGGCACGGTATTGATAAACAGCCCGATCATGCTTTCCACGCCGTCAATGACGGAAGGCCGCCCTGATACGACGGCGCCGAATACGGCATCGTCCGTCCGGTTGTAGCGCTGCAGCATCAGGCCCCATACAGTCTGCATAAGAACCGCGAGCGTAGCGCCCTCTTCTTTGGCGATGGTTTTCAGCCTGTCTGTCAGATTTTGATCTAAAGAAAACAGGAGCTCTTTCTTACGGTAGCCTTTTTCCTGGGGACGGGCCGATATTTTCGGGAGTCCTGAGGGTGTCTCGCAGCCTGCTAAATATCCTTTCCAATACTCAGAAGCCGCGTCTTTGTCCTGATCAGTCAGCCATGTAATATACGTGCTGTAAGGCTTTGCGGGCGCCAGTGTGACAGGTGAGCCTGATTCAATCGCCCGGTACATATGCATGAATTCCTGAAGGACGATGCCGAGGCACCAGCCGTCCATAAGGATGTGATGGTGGCTCCAGACGCATACATATTTTTCGTCAGCCGTTTTAAACAAAGACACACGCATCAGCATATCCTTTTGCAAGTCAAAGCCTTTTAAGCGGTCACGTTCCTTAAATCGCTGTAAGTAGGCGCTCTGTTCCGCTTCATCCAAATGTGTAAGATCTTCGCGGTGCAGCCGGAATTCCCGCTCACGCAGCACGACTTGGCGGGGGCCGTTCAGCTGAGCGACATGAGGTAAAAAAACTGTTCTGAAAATATCGTGGCGGCTGATGACAGACTGTACGCTTTGCTCAAACAATTCCGGACGAAGCCGGCCTTTTATGGTGAAGACGGATTGCTCGATATATGCAGCCCCCTCCTTTTGCAGAAAGGAATGAAAAAGCATTCCTTCCTGCATTCGGCTGAGGGGATAAATATTTTGGATATTTTTTGTTTTGTCCATGTGTTCCTCCCGCTCGGTTTAGTGGAAGCTGAGTAAGTCGGCAATATCCTGCAATGCTTCCTCAGTCAGCTCCCGATCATCAAAGTCACTGACGGTCTTCTCCGTATCGGTTTTGCTGAGGCAGTGTTCCGACAGTTTCAGGAGATAATACCGGCAGCTTTCGGACAGCCGTTCGATCGTATCTTGCCGGAAGCGCTCCGTTTCATAGGAAATGCTGACGGTCATCCGGCCTTTTGCCGCAATCGCGCTGATTTCAAGTGACTGCTCCCGTTTCCATGTATCTGTCACATCATCTCCGCCTCCCAAAGGAGAAAACTGAAACGCGTCAGGCTGTTCCGTTTCTGCCGGATTCCCGCCGGGCGCATCGAATTGTCCGAGATAATTAAAGCTGATCTCCGGTGCTTTCCCGAAAGTCATCCCGGCAAGCTTCGGCGGTGTTAAATATTTGAGGACGCCGTATCTGTTCCCTTTATCCGGAATGCGCCGCAATGTGTCTTTAACGGTTTTCAATGTGCGAATTTCATATTCTTCAAGAGGTTCATAAACTCCGCTCCGGACAAGCACCGGGTAAATGGAAGTGAACCACCCCACTGTCCTGCTGATGTCCGCACCTGCCTGCTCCGATTGGCGTCCGTGTCCTTCAAGGGCGATTTTCAAAGCGTGCCGCGGCGACCACTTTTGAACGGCAAGCACGGCGGAAGCCAACAGCACATCCTGCGTATCCGTATTGTAGGCGCTGTGCACATCTTTCAACAGGGCGTCCGTTTCACTTTCTGTCAGAGTGAAGGATACCGTGTTCCGTTTTTTTGCAGGAGTTTGAGATAGACCTGCCTGCTCGTAAGGAAGACTTTCTGTTTCATAGTGTTCAATCTCCCGCCAATACTCCGCCTGCTGAAGAAGCTGTCTGCTTTCGGCATAATCGGCCAGCTGCTCCGTATATGTTTTGAATGACATGGTTTTCGGAGGGAGTTTGATTTCCTGACCAGAGGCGGCCTGCTCATAAGCAGAAGCCAAGTCCTCCAATAAAATCCGCCATGATATCCCGTCGACAGCGAGATGATGGACGGTCAGAAACAAGTAATCTTCTGCTTCAGAGCGGAACAGTCCCGCCTGTACCAGCGGCCCGTTCTCCAAATCCATGTTTCTCTGAAGCTCTGCGACGCGGCGTTTTATAAAACGTTCCTTCTCATGCTCATCGCCTTCCGTTTCTAATATGGTCAGGTTGTAAAGCTGCTCATCTGCGAGGTCAGCCGGTCTGTTGAAGAGGAGAAGACCTTTCTCTTCGTCTTTTTTGCAGACAAGGCGCAAGGCATCATGATGAACGGTAATGGCTTTTAACGTTTTCCTGAGAGCCTCTTCATCTATTGAATTTGTTCTCGTCAGCATGACGGACTGGTTAAAATGATTTGCTTCCTTCATGTCTTGTGTGAAGAACCATTTGTGAACCGGCGACCACTTCACTTCTCCTTCTGCGGGAGCTTGGCTGACCGGCTGCCGCTCTGTACGGACATAAGGAGCCAGCTCTCTAATTGTCGGCCGGCTGAAAATATCTTTTACGGCGATCTGTTTTCCTGCCTGATGTAATCGGGCTGATACTTGCAGGGCTTTGATGGAATCGCCGCCCAGTTCAAAAAATGATTGATCCGCGGCAATGTTTTCAGTTCCGAGCACTTCGCTCCAAATCGCGGAAAGCTCTTTTTCCAAGTCGCTTTCAGGCTCCGTAAATGCCCGTCCGGTGTGCGCTTTTTTCCGCGGCTCAGGAAGCGCGCGGCGGTCAAGCTTCCCGTTCGGTGTGACAGGCAGGGCTTCAAGTGTTTCAAAGAACGCCGGCACCATATAAGCGGGCATTTCATTTCTGAGTGCCTGCTGCACGGTTTCACTTTCTGTTCCTTCTTCTGTCACGATATAAGCGCATAGTTCCGTTTGGCCTGCTGATGCGGACAGAGCGGTAACGGCTGCTTCCTTGACACCTTTTATGCCTGTTAAGGCCGATTCAATTTCTTTCAGTTCCACCCGGTAGCCTCTGATTTTGACTTGCTCGTCCATTCGGCCGATATATTGCAGCGTGCCGTCCGGCAGCCATTTTGCCAGATCGCCCGTGCGGTACATGCGCCGGTTCTTGTGGAAGGGGTCTTGGACAAAGACTTGAGCCGTTTGCTTAGGAAGATTGCGGTACCCTCTTGCAAGGCCGGAACCCGAAATGCAAAGTTCTCCCGTTACACCGATCGGCTGCGGGTGATCCCCGTTTAAAATATAAACGTGTGAATGCTCAATCGGACGGCCGATCGTAATGTTCTCACTTTGTTCTATATGTCTTGCCGCTGTAGTGGCGACGCTGTTTTCCGTCGGGCCGTACTCATTGGCAAGCTCCGTGTGAGGACAAACTGATAAACTGCGGCTGATAATGTTTTGGTCGACAGCTTCTCCAGCTAATGTGACAATTCTGAGAGACTCTGCATCCCCCGGCTCCAGTACGTCAAGCAGTGTACGGTACAGTACGGGAACAATGATCATATGAGTGATGCGGTAAGATGCAAGATAGTGTTTAATGGCAAGAATATCTCTTGCTTCATCTTCAGCTGGAACGGCCGCCTTCGCACCTGAAATCAGCGGTGTGAACATACTTGTCACAAAACCGTCAAAGGAAAATGAAAAGAGCTGAAGAACTGTATCTTTCTCATTCAGATCATAAAATCCGCTGCGCCATTGAAGGGTTTTGCTGACGGAACGATGTTCGACCATAACCCCTTTCGGCCTGCCTGTCGTCCCGGACGTGTAAATGATGTAAGCCAAATCTTCCGGTGCTGATAATGGCTGAACCGATGATGCGTCTTGTTCTTGGATATCCTCCAGTGCGAGCACTTCACCTTTAAAATGATCAGGCACTTGATCTATCGCGCCGTGTACGGTAAGGAGAAGCGCTGTGCCGCTGTCTGAAATGATATATCGCTTGCGTTCCTCCGGGTATTCAGGATCTATCGGGACGTAGGCGCCCCCGGCTTTCCAAACCCCGAAGACTGCGGCGACTTGTTCCGGTGATCTTGGTATCACAATGCCGACGGCGGCATTCGGTCCGATCTGCCGTTTTTGCAGAGCTCTGGCGATTTTATTCGACCATTCATCTAATTCTTTATATGTGACCAACGTTTCCCCGCTGATAAGGGCTGCCGCATCCGGTGTTTTTCGCGCCTGAGTGATGAACAGTTCATGAACTGTTTTTTCAGGCAGCTGTTTATCCGTCATGCCGTTAAAGTCCGAAAGAATTCGGTCCCGTTCCGCAGCAGTCAGCATGCTGATCGCTTGTATAGAAGTTTCCGGTTCACGGACAATGTGTTCAAGCATCGTCATAAAGTGGGAAGCCCAGCGCTGCATCGTTTCTTTCCGGAATAAAGACGCCGCATATTCAAACAGAAAATGAATCTGTCCCCCGCCTTCAGAAGCCTGCAAAGTGACATCAAATTTGGAAACCGGACGGGACACGTCCGCAGGCTGAATATGCAAACCGTCCAACAGCAATTCCTCATGTTCCATATTCTGAACGACAAGCATGGCATCAAACAGCGGATTACGGCTTGTGTCCCGCTGCACGCCGATCCGCTCCACAAGCTCTTCAAACGGGTAGTCCTGATGTTCATACGCCTCAAGCGCCGCCTGGCGGACTTCCGCCAAATAATCGGTGAACCGTTTGTCCCCCTTCGGCTCCGTTCTGATGGCCAGCGTGTTGACGAACATGCCGAGAATCGGTTCAAGGTCTTTATGCGGACGCCCGGCAATCGGCGAGCCGACGATGATGTCTTCCTGCCCGCTCAATCTCGCGAGTAACGTATTGTACGCGGCGAGAAGCACCATATACAAAGTGGAGCCGTGATCCCGGGCGATGCGGTGAAGGTCGGATGCCGTTTCAGCGTCAAGCGTGCACGATACGCTGCCGCCCGCAAAGCTTCTGACAGCCGGACGGGGCTTGTCAGCCGGAAGCTCCAGCACCGGAAGCTCTCCTTCTAGCCGCTTCAGCCAATACGCTTCCTGCTTCTGATACCCTTCTTTCTGCTGAAACGACCGCTGCCAGACGGCATAGTCTTTATATTGAAGGCGCATCGGCGCAAGCGAACGGCCTGCGTACAGCTCGCCGAATTCTTTAATCAAGGTGTTGACGGACACACCGTCAGAAATAATATGATGCATATCCGTTAATAAAAGATGGCGTTCGTCCGATTCTTTCACGAGGGCCGCACGGAAGAGCGGCGCTTCCTCCAGACAAAACGGCCGGACGAATGCGTCAGCTGACTCGGCCTCATCGAGCTGAAACGGTACACTGTCATGGATGCGCTGCACCGGTTCGCCGTCAGGCCCCGTTTCAAAGGACGTTCTGAGCGATTCATGCCGCTCCACAAGCTCCCGGAACGTCGCCTCCAGCCGGACACGGTCAAGCGGGCCCGTCAGCTCCAGCACAGCTGGCATATTGTAGCCGACACCGCCGTCTTCAAGCTGCTGGAGCACATACATCCGTTTCTGCGCCGAAGACACCGGGTAGGTATCTTGTGTTTGCGCAGGCTGAATCGCTTCATACGGGCTCTCTTCCAATTCCTGAATAAC
>NZ_JBSJQC010000003.1:0-949175 GCF_053663355.1 Bacillus sp. JK106
GGCATATTGTAGCCGACACCGCCGTCTTCAAGCTGCTGGAGCACATACATCCGTTTCTGCGCCGAAGACACCGGGTAGGTATCTTGTGTTTGCGCAGGCTGAATCGCTTCATACGGGCTCTCTTCCAATTCCTGAATAACCGAAGCGAGCTCTTCCACCGTCGGCCGGGCGAAGATGTCCTGTAACGGCACCTGAACACCGAACTCCTTGGCGATGCGGGAGATGAGAGCCGTCGCTTTTAACGAATGGCCGCCCCGCTCAAAAAAGTGATCCCGGATGCCGACGGGGCCGTTTTTCAGCACCTCTTCCCAAAGGGCGCAAAGCTTCATTTCCGTGACGTTCCGCGGGGCTGTGTACGCCCGTCTGTCTGCCGCTCCGCCGGGAGCCGGCAGCGCGCGGCGGTCAAGCTTTCCGCTCGGCGTGACCGGCCACTCGGTCATCTCTATAAACTGAGCCGGCATCATGTAGGCCGGAAGGCGTGTTGCAAGCTCCGCCCGCACGTCATCGCTTTTTCGTCCTTCAATATAGGCGTAAAGTGCGGTTTCGCCGTGTTCGGTCCGGGCGGTGACTGCCGCCTCACGAATGCCGTCGATGCGCCGGATCGCCGCTTCGATCTCCCCCGGTTCAATCCGGTAGCCGCGGACTTTCACTTGTCCGTCTGAACGGCCGAGCCATTCGACAAGGCCGTCTTCTGTCCATCGTGCGATATCACCCGTCTGATACATGCGTTCTCCCGGATAAAACGGATCATCGAGAAAACGCTCCTCCGTCAGCTCAGGCCGGTTCAGATAGCCGCGGGCCACTCCTGTCCCTGCGATGTACAGCTCTCCTGCCACGCCCGCAGGCTGGATGGTTCCCCCGCTATCTAATACATACAGACGGGCACCAGGAACGGGTTTTCCGATCGGAAGCCGCGTCCGTCCGCTGTCCCGTTTTCGGTCACAGACGTAAAAGGCCGCATCGACCGTCGCTTCTGTCGGCCCGTAGCCGTGAATAAGCATGGTCTCAGGCAGAAGATCGGCAAACCGGGAAGCCGTAAGCGGGGAAAGAGCTTCCCCTCCGGCAAACACGCGTGTCAGTGTTCTGCCGAGGCGTGTTCTTGTTTCTGCAGGCTCAGTTTCCAGCGCGTCTAAAAAGCTGTTGACCATCGCCGGAATAAAATGTGCGGTCGTCACCTTTTCAGAAGAAAAAGCTTCAATCATCTGCACTGGATCTTTCTCCCAGCCGGCCGGAAGCAGATACACGGAGGCGCCGGATATCGTCCACCAAAACAATTGCCAGATGGAGGCGTCGAATGAAAAGGATGATTTCAGCACGATAATATCCTCTTCCGTTAACGGAAACTGCCCTTGCATCCCTGATAAAAAGGCGGCGGCTTGACGGTGTTCAACAGCCACTCCCTTCGGTGTTCCCGTCGAACCGGACGTATAAATGATATAAGCGAGCGAATCAGCATCCGCTTCGTCAGAGACAGCCCCTGTCTCCGCCTCACCTGTAAGGGCAGAAAGAGACACTTCTAGCGTTTCGCCGGAAAAACCGGGAACGGATAACCCCGACTGTTGAAGCAGGAGACAGGCGCCGCTGTCGTCAAGCATATAGTGCAGCCTGTCCTCCGGATATTCCGGGTCAAGCGGCACGTAGGCGCCGCCTGCTTTTAACACGGCAAGCACTGAAATCACCATCTCTGGCGAGCGTTCAGCGAGCACACCGATCATGCTTTCTTTGCGGACGCCTTTTTGTCGGAGCCGGACGGCAAGCCTGTCCGTGTACTGATCGAGCTCGGCGTACGTCAGCATACCGCCCGGAAAACGGAGCGCCGGACGATGCGGCGAAAGCGCGGCGCGGCGGGTAAACAGCCCGTGAAGCGTCGGGGCCGGCGGTTCAACCGCTTCTGTATGGTTAAATGCATCCATCATACTTCTGGCTTCACACGCATCCAGCAATGCGATCTCGGAAGCGCCGATTTCAGGGTCGGAAATGACTGAGTTCACCATATGCCGTAAAAATGTTTCAATATTCTTCATAAAAACACGATCGTATATACCGGTATCAAAGTTTAAGCGGATATAAAGAGAATTTCCCGGAATCACCTTTATGCTGCATCCGTAGTTTGTGACTTCTTCCATCGTGAAATCCTCTACCGCAAAATCAAATGAACCGGCCTGACTCACATTTTCAATTTCACGCTGGGCCGGCACATTTTCAAACACGATAATATGGTCAAACAGCGCTTGCTTCAGAGGGCTTTGCGCCTGAATGTCATACAGCGGATAATAGCTGTAAGCTTCTGCTTGCAGCGTCTCCTGCTGCAAATGCCTGACAAGCTCCAGAAAAGAAAATGAACCGCTTTTCACCCGTACGGGAATCGTATTAATAAACAGTCCCACCATTTTTTCCACGCCTGCGAGATCCGACGGCCGGCCGGAAATGACAGAACCGAAAACGGCATCATCACAGCGGCTGACACGCTGCAGCAAAATGCCCCACAGTGCCTGGAACACTGTATTCAGCGTTGCTCCAGCCCTTGCCGCAATGTTCTTCAGCTCATTTGTCTGCTCTTCAGAAATGGTGAAAACCGCCTGCTCAAGTTCGCCGTTTGGTTCCGCGGATTTTTTCGGAAGAGACGCCGATTGCTCAAGATCGGCAAGTCTCGTTTTCCAAAAAATCTCGGCTTCTTTACGATCCTGCTTCATGAGCCATTTAATATACTTCCCATATGGCTGAACAGGCTCGAGAGACGGAAGCCGTCCGTCTCCCAGAGATTGATAGATCATCAGAAATTCCTTCATGACAATTCCGAAGCACCAGCCATCCATGACAATATGATGATGGCTCCATATACAAACATAGCGTTCAGGCGCTTTTTTCAAAATGGAGACTCTCATGAGAGGATCTGATTGCAAATCAAAGCCTTTATCTTTATCTTCTTTTCTGAACCGGTCGGCATATTTGTCTTGCGCCTTCTCGTCCAAATGAGAAATATCATGAAACTGAACGCGGCTCGGCCTGTTTTTCAACACGACTTGGCGGGGCTTCGCCACATTCTTATGAATAAATGTCGTACGGAAAATATCGTATCGTTCAAAAACAGCATCTATACTTTTTTGGAATCGTTCCCGGTCAAGCTGTCCGCTGATCGTAAACACCGCTTGTTCGAAGTAGGCTCTTGAGTCATGATCCAACAGAGAATGAAAAAGCATGCCCTCCTGCATAAAAGACAAAGGATATATATCTTGTATTTCCGGTTGCTGCCCCATTGCGCCACTCCTTTTCTATAGTTTGTTGACGGCTCCCATAATGTCATTCAGATCTTCCAGCGTTAACTCCTCGTCACTGAAATCAGCGGCGCTCCATTCACGCTCCTCTTTGCCTGTGCAATGCGTGATGATCTGCTTGAGAAAGGTATGAAAATATCCCGTCAAAACTTCAATCGTTTCTTTTTGATACTGAAAACGGTTGTACACGACATGCATGCTGAGACATTCCGACGATACGGAGCCGCTGATATCAAGTGTGTACGGACGTTCCCAGTCTGGGCTGACTTCATTTCCCGCTTTTACGGGAGAAACACCGAAGCCGCTGGAACGGATTTCCCGGTCAAACTGTCCCAGATAGTTAAAACTGATTTCAGGAGAATCAGATTCAGTCTCTCCCCAGAGTTTGCTTATATATTTCAGCACCCCGTATCCCGCTCCTTTATGCGGTATGCGGCGCATCATGTCTTTTGTCCGCTTAATGTGATAGCCGAGACGCTCGCCGTCATCAGGCTGATCTTGAAAACTTGCGTCAACCAATACCGGATAAATTGACGTAAACCAGCCGATGGTTCTGCTGATATCAAGATGCTCCAGGTGCTCTTCCCTTCCGTGGCCTTCCATGCTGATTTTGAATGTCTCGTTTCCGGTCCATCTGTTCAGCGCTAGGCTTAACGCGGCAAGCAATAATTCGCCCGTCTCTGTTGTGTATGCTCTGTTTGCTTCCGTTAACAGCTGCTCAGTCTCCTGTTTTGTCAATGTAACGGTCATCACATCTGTATCTTTCAGAAGATTGGAAGAGGTGCGGGCATCTTTCGGAAGCGGTTTGACCGCCGCTTTTTCTCTTTCGGACCAGTAGTCTGCTTCCTGTAACAGCCGGCGGCTTTTTGCATAATCAGAGATTTGCTTTGCGTAAGTCTGATAGGAATCGGTTTTCGCCGGAAGCGCGGTTTCTTTTCCTTCGAGCGCCTGCCTGTAGCACGCGGTGAGATCTTCAAATAAAATCCTCCATGACACTCCGTCAATGACAAGGTGATGAATGGAAAGCAGCAGATGATCGCCATCAGCGGCATGAAATAAGCCGACAGCTACGAGCGGACCCGTCTCCAGCCGAATGGAAGTTTGAATACGGGCGGCCGCCTGTTCAATTGCGGCGTGCTCCTCTTGTAATGAACCTTTCTCTCTTACGTCATGCGTTTCAAACGTAAAGAGTTCTTCTTCAGAAAGGTTTTCTGCTCTGTTATATTGAATCACCGATCCGTTTTGTGTGCCGCATACCATCCGTAATGCGTCATGATGAACCGCGAGCTGTGCCAGCGCTTTTCTCATAGCAGATTCATTGATTCTGTCCGCACTGCGGAGCATAACGGACTGATTAAAATGATCATGCGGCAATGATTGCGAAAAGAACCAGTGCTGGATCGGCGTCAGCGGCACGTCTCCCGTGACGGGAGACTGATCAATCACGCGGCGGACTTTCCGGAGCCGCATCGACACTTCTCCCAGTGTCTGATGCTCGAACAGCTCGCGGACGGTCGTTTCATAGCCCTGCTGTTTCAGCCTCGAACATACTTGCAGCGCTTTAATCGAATCCCCGCCGAGATGGAAGAAATGAGCATTGGGGCCGAGTCCTTCAACACCTAAGAGTTCTTCCCAGATGTCAGCCATCATTTCTTCAGTTTCATTTCTCAGGCTGATATCATCTCCAAGGCTTTCATTTAATTCAGGCTGCGGGAGTGCCTTCTCGTCCAGCTTCCCATTCGCCGTCAAAGGCAGTTCATCAAGCTCTATCAAGCGGGCGGGAATCATATATTCCGGCAGAAAAGCTCTGAGAGAGGCCTGAATCTCTGCTTCTTTTATCTTTTCGCTCCCGTGTAGGACCGCGTATGCGTAAATGGAGTGCTGACCGTGCTGATCAGCACGAGTGATCACGGCGGCCTCTTTCACGAAGGAAAGCTCCTGCAGCGCTGATTTTATTTCTCCCAGCTCAATTCTGTGGCCTCTGACTTTTACTTGCGCATCTTTCCGCCCGACATATTCCAGCTCGCCATTTGAGAGTCTTTTGGCAATATCGCCCGTTCGGTAGAGCCGCATGCCGGTATTGTGCGGATTCGTGATGAACCGGGAGGCGGTTAAATCATCCCTGTTTACATATCCCCTCGCGACGCCTTCCCCGCCGATATAAAGCTCACCTGGAATTCCGATCGGCTGCGGATTCATATAGGCGTCCATGACAAAAGCATGAAGGGTTTCCAGCGGTCTGCCGATATTGCTTTTATTTCTCTCAATATCATCCATCTTCAGTTTTTTGCATGTGACGTGAACCGTGGTTTCCGTAATGCCGTACATATTAACAAGCTCCGTCTCCGGGTACTTCTCTTTCCAGCTTTTCAGCATGCCGGGCTGAAGCGCTTCTCCGCCGAAAATGACATATCGAAGCTTCAGCTTGTCCGTATGCCCGGCCTCTTCATGAATGAGTCCGGAAAAAGCCGTCGGCGTTTGATTCAGCACCGTTACGCCTTCACTTTGCAGCAGCTGCCGGTACAAATGCGGATCACGGGCAGTTTCTTTCGGCACGATAACTACCTTTCCGCCGTATAAGAGCGCGCCGAATATTTCCCAGACAGAAAAATCAAAGCAATAGGAGTGGAACAGCGTCCAAACGTCTCCAGAGCCGAAATCAAACGGCAGTCCTTTATGTGTGATAAGGCTGATGACATTGCGGTGTTCCGTCATAACGCCTTTCGGTTTTCCGGTTGTGCCCGATGTGTAAATCACGTAAGCCGGCTGTTCAGGCGTTATCATTTCTTTCGTTCTGTCTGCTGAAACGGATTCAGGCCTATCGATGTATAAAACCGGCAGCCCGTCCATTCCGGATATCCCAAGACCCGATTGCGTCAACAGAACACGCGCGCCGCTGTCAGTCAGCATAAATGAAATCCGCTCGTCCGGATAGTCAGGATCAATCGGCAGATAAGCTCCTCCCGCTTTTAAAATACCGAGAATCCCAATTAGCATATGCAGAGATCGTTCGGTCATAATTCCGACAATCTGTCCGGAGCGGATGCCGTTTTCCGACAGCATATCGGCGATTCGATCCGCCTTTTCATTGAGCTCGCGGTAGGTGAGACGCTCATCGGACATAACGGCTGCAATTTGATCCGGCATTTTTTCCGCCTGTGCTTCAAATAAACTGACGATCGTCTCATGCCTCGGATACTCAGCTGTTTGATTTTCCGCTTGAAGAAGCATCTGCCGCTCGTTTGTGTCCAGCAAATGAATGTCAGACAGCTTCTGCTCATCATCCGATGCGATTTGTCCTAAAAGCTCTTTAAAATGACCGGCCCACCGTTCGATCGTATCTTTTTCAAACAACGCGGTACTGTATTCAAAATGAAAATCCAGTGAGCCGTCCGGCTGTTCCTCGGCATGAAGCGTCAAGTCGAATTTTGAAATGTCATGTTTCACTGCATGTGAAGAAACGGATAAGCCCGGAAGGTTCACTTTGAAATCATCACTGTTTTGCAAAACGAGCATGGCATCAAACAGCGGATTGCGATTGACTTCCCGGTGTGTATCAAGCTTTTGGGCAAGTTCCTCAAACGGGAAGTCCTGATGTTCGGCTGCGCCGAGGGCAAGCATTTTCACCTCTTCTAAATAAGCGCGGAATGTCTTATCCCCTTTCGGCCTGCTTCTCATTGCCACGGTATTTACAAACATGCCGATGACCCCATCAAGCTCAGCGCGGCTTCTGCCGGCCGCAGGTGAACCGACGATAATGTCTTCCTGCCCGCTCAATTTAGAAAGGAACAAGGAGTAGCCTGCCAAAAGAATCATATACAGCGTCGAACCCGTCTCATCCATAAGCCGGCGCAAATTCTCCGCCGTTTCTTTTTGAAGGCGCGTTCGTACAACGGACCCGCTGAAATCAGGAAGCTGCGGGCGCTTTTTATCGAGCGGCAGATCAAGAACGGGAATGTTTTCCCCGATCGCATCCAGCCAATACCGCTCATGTCTTTTGAATTCTTCAGCGGCGAACCGCTCATGCTGCCAGACGGAAAAATCTTTGTACTGAAGTTTTAACGGCCGCAGCTCTTTTCCTCTGTACAAATCCGTCAATTCTTGAATCAGAACGCTCATTGACACACCGTCTGCGATAAGATGATGCATATCAAGCAGCAGAAAATGACGTTCTTCAGTGGCTTTGGCTAAAGTCACTCTCAAAAGCGGCGCTTTTTCCACGTCAAACGGTTTGACGAAAGTTTCCATCGCCTCTTGAAGAAGTGTCCCGGATGGCATGTGAATCTCTGTGAGATCGAGATCGACATGTGAATGTATTTGCTGCATCGGCTCCCCGTTTCGTAAAACAAATGATGTCCGTAACGCTTCATGCCTTTGTAACAGTGCTGAAAAGGCTTCGTGAAGACGATCCCGGTTGAGTCTGCCGCTCAGTTCCAGACAAGCGGGCATATGATAGCCCGTGCTGTCCGCCGCAAGCTGATGAAGGGCATAAAGCCTTTTTTGCGCAAAAGATAGCGGGTACAGGTCCTTTGCCTCCGCAGGCGTGATTTCTGCATATTCTCCTCTTTTCCTCTGTTCTAGGAAGCGGGCCATGCTCTCGATGGTCGGATGTTCAAAAACATGGCGGACGGCAAGTTCAATTTGCAGCCGTTTATGTATGTTTGAAACAAGCGACGCGGCTTTCAGCGACTGTCCGCCGATTTGGAAGAAATCATCTCTCATACTGATGTGTTCCCGTTTCAGCACTTCTTGCCAAATAGACAGCAGCTCAGTCTCAAGCATTGTGCGCGGAGCTTGATAATCACCGGTTCTCTCGGCTTCTTTCGGCTCAGGAAGTGCGGCCCGGTCAAGTTTTCCGCTCACAGACAGCGGCATTTCCGTCAATTTGGTAAAGCTTCCCGGGATCATATAAGCAGGTAATCTCCCGGCCAATTCGGCATGAGGATCAAATGTCACACCCGCGTTTTCCAGTACGACATAAGCTGCAAGCTCCTGTTCCCCGTCCGCCGTTCTGCGCACGGTGACTGCCGCCTCTTTTACCCCGGACAGACTTCTGAGTGCCGTTTCGATTTCTCCCAATTCAATTCTGTAACCTCTTACCTTCACCTGATCGTCAAAGCGTCCCATATATTCAATCGTTCCGTCCGGTAAAAATCGGGCTGCATCTCCCGTTCTGTACAGCCGTTCACCTTTACGAAACGGATGAGAGGTAAAGACTTTGTCCGTCAGCTCTTTTTGCTGAAAATATCCGTCCGCCAGACCTTTTCCGGAAATACACAGTTCACCGACGGCTCCGACCGGCTGCAGCCGATCTCCGTGCATCATATAGACAGAAGTGTTGGCAATCGGGCGCCCGATCGTAATCCGGCTGCTTTTTTGCAGGTTGCGCAGAATCGTCGTGGCCACACTGTTTTCCGTCGGGCCGTATTCATTCAGCAGCTCGGCATTCGGGCATATGTTGCGGCTCGCTTCCACGATATCAGGGGTGGCCGCTTCCCCGGCAAATGTCACCGCCCGAAGCGTCTGCGCATCCTTTTTCGTCAGCGAATCAAGCAGAACGCGATACAGAGACGGAACGATCAGAAGATGGCTCACTCCGTGGCGGGCGATTTTCTGTTTTATTGAAAGGACGTCTTTCGCATCATCTTCATCAGTTAACAGTACACAGGCGCCCGACAGAAGCGGAGTGAAAAGACTCGTTAATGACCCGTCAAATACGTATGAAAAAAGATGAAGCGCTATGTCTCCTCCTGTCATCCCGTATTCTTCACGCCGCCATTGCAATGTATTGCTGATCGCTTTGTGTTGTACAAGCACCCCTTTCGGCCGGCCTGTCGTTCCGGAGGTGTAAATGACATACGCCCAATTTCCGCTGTCAGACACCGGCGGAAGCGGTGCGGTCTGCTGGGAAACCGTTTCCTCCATGATGACGACGCTGCCCTTGAAATGGGGCGGAATGAGGGGGAGCAGGTCTTTTTCAGTCACGAGCAGTGAGGCTTCACTGTCTCTCAGTAAAAATGAAATCCGTTCAGGCGGAAATTCCGCATCAATCGGCATATAGGCGCTGCCCGACTTCCAAATTCCGAGCAGAGCAGCAACTGTACTCATTGATCGGCGCAGCATAACAGCGGTGATCTGATCGGAACGGGCGCCTTTTTCCCTTAACGCATGGGCAATCTGATTCGCCCGCTGATTTAATTTTTTGTAGCTCCAGCTTACCCCGTTATATCTCAACGCCTCTTGGTCAGGCGTTTTTGCCGCCTGTTCTTCAAACAGCCCATGAACGGTTGTCTCAGGGTACGGACGGTTCGTTTGGTTAAACGAATGAATCAGGGCTTCTTCCTCCGGAGGTACGAGACTGATGCTTGATAAAAGCCTGTCCGGATCTTCCGTTACACAGGAGATGACCTCCAGAATATGCCCTTTGATCCGTTTCATGTCTTCCCGATCGTAGATGCCCGCATTGTAGCTGAATTTCACATAAAACTCTTCTCCCGGAACGATGACGACGTTAAGATCGTAATTGGTTTCTTCCGCCATCGAAAAGTTTTCAAGTGAGAGCGCACTGCTTTCCGTTTGCTGCCAGCCGTTTACCGCAGCCTGCATCTGAACCGGATAATTTTCAAAGACAAGGATATGGTTCAAGAGATCTTTTTGCAGACCGCTCTCGTTTTGGATGTCATAAAGCGGATAATAGCTGTGCTCTTCCGCAGCGAGTGACTCTTTTTGCACCTTTTTGAGAAGAGAAGAAAAAGTCATATCCCCAGCCGCGCACACCCTTACCGGCACGGTATTGATAAACAGTCCGGCCATGGATTCAATGCCGGCGATAGCTGACGGCCTGCCGGAAACAACTGAACCGAAGACCGCATCTTCAGTGCCGTTGTAACGATGGAGAAGCAGACCCCAAATGCCCGTAAATATAGTATTCAGCGTGACCCCGATGCCTCGGGCAATGTCTGTCAGTTTTTGCACGGTTTCAGGCTCAAGGGAAAATTGAAAATGCTCAGATGCATAACCGTTTTGCGCCGGCTTATTCTTCGTTTGCGGAACGGAAACGGTTTCTCCGTAATCTTCCAAGCAGCGCGACCAGAACGCTGACGTCTCTTCTTTATTCCGGCTTCGGAGCCATTTGATATAAGTGCTGTAAGGAGCCGGACTGCCGAGGTTTACAGGCCGCCCGTTCCGGATCGCATAATACATGCTGAAGAAATCTTTCAGTACAAGGCCCAAGCTCCAGCCGTCCATCATAATGTGATGATGAGTCCAAACGCATGTATGGCGGTTTTCTCCCGTTTGAAAAAGAGTCAAGCGCATTAAGGGGCCTTTTTGCAGATCAAACCCCTTATGCCGGTCGTTTTCCTTAAATTCGTCAATGATGCTTTGCTGCCGTTCTTCCGAGTAGTCTGAAATGTTCTCAGTCTGTACGGCAGTGTCACGGCGTGAAAGGACAACCTGCTGCGGCCCTTCAAGGTCAGGCACTTCTTTTATGAAAATCGTTCTGAAAATATCATAACGGCTGACAAGCATATCCAGACTTTTTTGGAATGTATCAATGCATAAATCCCCGCTGACTGTAAACGAAATCTGCTCGACATATGCGTTTGATCCGGAATCCAGAAGCGAATGAAACAGCATGCCTTCCTGCATATATGATAAAGGGTAAATATCTTGAATTTCTGTCGCTTGTGTCACGAATGCCACACACCTTTTTATGAAATTAAAGTCCTTTTATGAGATCTTCAATGCTTGATAGTGCTTGAGCGGTCAATTCTGTATGGCTGTAATCCGTTAATGTTTTTTCCCGCTCTTTCTTGCCGGAACAATGGGCGATGATGTCCTCGAGGTGAGTATGGAAACGATTCATGAAGAACTCGATTGCCCCCGGTGCAAATACATCGGTATAAACGGCTTTTACCTCCAGTTGCCCGGCCGCCACCATCGCGTTAATATCCAGATCAAACTCGCGGATGCGCCCGGCTGCTATATCATGCTGCGGCTTGAACGGTGACATCTTCAGCGTCCCCTCAAGACCGTCAAACGCACCGAGATAGTTAAAGCTTATTTCTGGGTCTTTATAAAGAATGTTTCGCGAATATCTCAGCAGCCCGTAGCCGGTTCCGTGATGAGGAACCCGTCTCATCATGTCTTTTACCGTCTTTATGCGATGCGCGGTTTTTTCGCCTGAGCCGTCCGGCACTCTCATATCCAAAAGCACCGGGTAAACAGATGTAAACCAGCCTGCCGTTCTTGACATATCAATGTCAGGAATATGCCCTTGGCGTCCGTGTCCTTCAGTGCTGATAAGCATCTGTTCGGAACCCGTCCACTCATGAAGCGCCATTCCAAGCGCCGTTAAAAGCAATTCATGAACATCCGTTCCGTATGCCTGCTGTGTTTCCAACAGCAGCTGCTTCGTGACTTCGCTGCTTAATATCCACGATGCAGTGCGCGCGTTTTCCTGCAATCGTCCGGCGTTTTCATCAGTTATTTTCGGCAGCGGCGCTGTTTCACCAGACATCACGCTGTCCCAGTATGCGGCTTCCTCCAGCAATGCTTTGCTCTTGGAGATGTCAAAAAGCTCTTCAGCATACTTTATATAAGAATCGCTTTTCGGCGGCAGTTCGATTTGTTTGCCGTCCAATGCCTGCTGATAAGCTGTCTGCAGATCTTCAAGCAATATCCTCCATGACACGCCGTCCGTGATAAGGTGATGAATCGTGATAAGCAGATGGTCGGCTTCTTTCAGCCTGAACACTCCGAGATGAAGCAGAGGGCCTTGATCAAGGCGCATAGCCTGCTGTATTTCTTTTTCCTCAGCAGCTATCCGTTTTTCCGGCTGTGTTTCTTCTGAAAGATCTATGACGTTAAGCGTAAAGATTTCTTCATGCTGCTCTGTGATTCCGCGGTTATATTGAACAACTTCCCCATGCTCATTTTCAGTGAAAGTCATTCGCAGCGCATCATGATGTTCTGTCAGCGCGCAAACCGCCTGATACAGCGCATCTATTTCGAGGCTGTCTTCACTGCACAGCATGACTGATTGGTTATAATGAAGCTCAAACGCACCCGGCTTCTCAAAAAATCTCTGCTGGATCGGTGTCAGCGGAGCGCTTCCTTCTATCGGGCCCTGATCAGCCGTTGCAACAGCCGGCGTGAGGTGTTTCACGAGTTCTGCAATCGTCGGGAACTGAAACAAATCGCGGATCGACATGTTCCAGCCTTCTCCGGCGAGTCGGGCTGACACTTGAAGCGCCTTAATGGAATCTCCCCCAAGCTCAAAGAAAGAGTGATGAATTCCCGCTTTCTGAATATGAAGCACATCTTCCCAAATCCGGCATAGCATCGCCTGTTTTTCATCGCCGGGCGCGACAAATGCCTGTGATGAATGTATCTCTTCTGCCGGCAATGCCGATTTATCAAGTTTGCCGTTCAGTGTCAGGGGCATGCTGTCTAAACCGATAATATGAGACGGCATCATATAAGCCGGGAGCTCCTGCATAAGAGACTGGCGGAGTGATGAGATATCGGCCTCTTTAGGAACGATGTATGCCGCTAACCGGGCTTGTCCTTCGGCATCTTTCATCACGGTAACAGCCGCTTCTTTGACTTGCTCGTGTTTCAAAAGCACACTTTCTATTTCTCCCGTCTCAATTCTGTATCCCCTGATCTTCACCTGCTTATCAATCCGCCCTTTAAAACGAAGAGTTCCATCCGGCAGCCAGCAAGCCTGATCTCCGGTTCTGTAAAGTGTTTCTCCCGTTTGTAACGGGTCACTGAATGCGCCCTCTGTCAGCTCAGGCTGTCCCCAATATCCTTTGGCGACGCCGGCGCCTCCGATATACAGCTCTCCGAAAACGCCAATCGGCTGGACCTGTTTGTCTTTGTTTAAGACGTACATTTGCACATTCGGAAGCGGAACACCGATCGGCACATCATCTTCCCGCGGCTCTTCGCTCATTCCGGCTTCATAATACGAAGAATCAATTGTCGCTTCTGTTACACCGTAGCTGTTAATGATCCGCATTTCTTTCCCAAAGCGTTCATGAAGCGTATAAAAATCTTGCGACTTGATCATATCTGAACCAAGTACCAGTATTTTTACGCTTTGCAGCGCGAGTTTCCGGCGGTATATATATTCCATAAACGGAACAATCAGCGCGGGTGTCGACTCCATAAACGTGATACGGTGCTGATCAATGAGCCGATAAAGCTGCTGCGGCTCAAGCCGGACGTCATCCGGACAAATGACAAGCGTTCCCCCGTTTAGCAGGGCGCGTGCAAGATCCCCTGAAAATACATCAAATGAGAAACTCGCCATCTGCAGCACTCTGACCGGTATAAGATCAAGCTCATAAATCCTGCGCCATGCAAGTGCTGCATGCGTAAAGCTGCGATTTCTGACTTCGACTCCCTTCGGCGTTCCCGTTGTTCCCGAAGTATATATGATATATGCGGTATCATCCGGTGACGCTGCCGGCTGAATATTCTTTGCAGAAATATCGTATTGATCTTCATGATCAAGCTGAATGAGAAATAAATTGTGATCCGTCAGCTGTGAAGCAAGTTCTTTGTATTCTGACTGCACCATCAAGACGGATGCCGCGCTGTCTTTTAATAAATAGCGAATCCGTTCCTCAGGATAATGGGAGTCAACCGGTATATACGCCCCTCCCGATTTCATGACGGCAAGAACACTGACGATCGCTTCAATCGAACGGTTTGCCAATATGGCTGCTCTTTTTCCCGGACCGAATCCATTTTTCTGCAGTGTTCGGGCAAGACGGTTTGCCCGCTCATTGAGCTGCAAATAGCTGATCTGTTGTGCTCCTTCAATAACAGCGGTCTGATGAGGCGTTTCTTCTGCTTTCTCTTCAAACAGCTGGTGAAACAGTTTGTGTTTTTCCATGAATTCGGTTTGTGTGTTATTAAACTCAATCAGTAACTTTTGTTTTTCTTCTTCATCCAAAATGTCAGCTTTCGATAGTGTGACTTCCGGTTCGGCGGCAACATGGCGCAAGAGATTCAGTAAGTGGCCCATCCAGCGTTCAATCGTTTCTTTCATAAAAAGCTCGGTGCTGAATTCCATCTCAAAGCGGATGTTTCCGTCGGATTCAGCCGCTGATAAGGTCAGGTCAAAACTTGATACATCATGTTCGGTATGCTCTGATCGTGACGCCTTCAGACCGGCCAGATTTATCTCCTCTCGCTCCATATTCTGAAGAATAAACATCGCGTCAAACAGCGGATTGCGGCTCATGTCCCGCTGCACGCCGAGCCGTTCCACCAGCTCTTCAAACGGGTAGTCCTGATGTTCATACGCCTCAAGCGCCGCCTGGCGGACTTCCGCCAAATAATCGGTAAACCGTTTGTCTTCTTTCGGCTCCGTTCTGATGGCGAGCGTGTTGACGAACATGCCGAGAATCGGTTCAAGGTCTTTGTGCGGACGCCCGGCAATCGGCGAGCCGACGATGATGTCTTCCTGCCCGCTCAATCTCGCGAGCAGCGTATTGTACGCGGCGAGAAGAACCATATACAAAGTGGAGCCGTGATCCCGGGCGATGCGGTGAAGGCCGGATGCCGTTTCAGCGTCAAGCGTGCACGATACGCTGCCGCCCGCAAAGCTTCTGACAGCCGGACGGGGCTTGTCAGCCGGAAGCTCCAGCACCGGAAGCTCTCCTTCTAGCCGCTTCAGCCAATACGCTTCCTGCTTCTGATACCCTTCTTTCTCCTGAAACGACCGCTGCCAGACGGCATAGTCTTTATATTGAAGGCGCATCGGCGCAAGCGAACGGCCTGCGTACAGCTCGCCGAATTCTTTTATCAAGGTGTTGACGGACACACCGTCAGAAATAATATGATGCATATCCGTTAATAAAAGATGGTGTTCTTCCGATTCTTTCACGAGGGCCGCACGGAAGAGCGGCGCTTCCTCCAGACAAAACGGCCGGACGAATGCGTCAGCTGACTCGGCCTCATCGAGCTGAAACGGCACGCTGTCATGAATGCGCTGCACCGGTTCGCCGTCAGGCCCCGTTTCAAAGGACGTTCTGAGCGATTCATGCCGCTCCACAAGCTCCCGGAACGTCGCCTCCAGCCGGACACGGTCAAGCGGGCCCGTCAGTTCAAGCACAGCCGGCATATTGTAGCCGACACCGCCGTCTTCAAGCTGCTGGAGCACATACATCCGTTTCTGCGCCGAAGACACCGGATAAGTGTCCTGTGTTTTCGCCGGCTGAATCGCTTCATACGGGCTCTCTTCCAAGTCCTGAATAACCGAAGCGAGCTCTTCCACCGTCGGCCGGGCGAAGATGTCCTGTAACGGCACCTGAACACCGAACTCTTTGGCGATGCGGGAGACGAGAGCCGTCGCTTTTAACGAATGGCCGCCCCGCTCAAAAAAGTGATCCCGGATGCCGACGGGTCCGTTTTTCAGCACCTCTTCCCAAAGGGCGCAAAGCTTCATTTCCGTGACGTTCCGCGGTGCGGTGTACGCTTGTCTGCCTGCCGCTCCGTCAGGAGCCGGCAGCGCGCGGCGGTCAAGCTTTCCGCTCGGCGTGACCGGCCATTCGTTCATCTCTATAAACTGAGCCGGCATCATGTAGGCCGGAAGGCGTGCCGCGAGCTCCGCCCGCACGTCATCGCTTTTTCGTCCTTCAATATAGGCGTAAAGCGCGGTTTCACCGTGTTCGGTCCGGGCGGTGACCGCCGCCTCACGAATGCTGTCAATTCGCCGGATCGCCGCTTCGATTTCTCCCGGTTCAATCCGGTAGCCGCGAACTTTCACCTGTCCGTCTGACCGGCCGAGCCATTCGACAAGCCCGTCTTCAGTCCAGCGTGCGATATCGCCCGTCTGATACATGCGCTCTCCCGGATAAAACGGATCATCGAGAAAACGCTCCGCCGTCAGTTCAGGACGGTTCAAATAGCCCCGGGCCACGCCGGTCCCTGCGATGTACAGCTCTCCGGCAACGCCCGCAGGCTGGATGGTTCCCCCGCTATCTAATACATACAGACGGGCACCAGGAACGGGTTTTCCGATTGGAAGCCGCGTCCGTCCGCTGTCCCGTTTTCGATCACAGACGTAAAAGGCCGCATCGACCGTCGCTTCCGTCGGCCCGTAGCCGTGAATAAGCACGGTCTCCGGCAGAAGATCGGCAAACCGGGCAGCCGTAAGCGGGGAAAGAGCTTCGCCTCCGGCAAACACGCGTGTCAGCGTTCTGCCGAGGCGGGTTCTTGTTTCTGCAGGCTCTGTTTCCAGTGCGTCTAAAAAGCTGTTGACCATCGCCGGAATAAAATGTGCGGTCGTCACCTTTTCAGAAGAAAAAGCTTCAATCATCCGCACAGGATCTTTCTCCCAGCCGGCCGGAAGCAGGTACACGGAGGCGCCTGACATCGTCCACCAAAACAATTGCCAGATGGAGGCGTCGAATGAAAAGGATGATTTCAGCACGATAATATCCTCTTCCGTTAACGGAAACTGCCCTTGCATCCCTGATAAAAAGGCGGCGGCTTGACGGTGTTCCACAGCGACTCCCTTCGGTGTTCCCGTCGAACCGGACGTATAAATGATATAAGCGAGCGAATCAGCATCCGCTTCGTCAGAGACAGCCCCTGTCTCCGCCTCACCTGTAAGGGCAGAAAGAGACACTTCTAGCGTTTCACCGGAAAAACCGGAAACGGATAACCCCCGCTGTGCAAGCAGGAGACAAGCGCCGCTGTCCTCAAGCATATATCGCAGCCTGTCCTCAGGATAGTCAGGGTCAAGCGGCACGTAGGCGCCGCCCGCTTTTAACACGGCAAGCACTGAAACCACCATCTCCGGCGAGCGTTCAGCGAGCACACCGACCACGCTTTCTTTGCGGACGCCTTTTTGTCGGAGCCGAACAGCGAGTCTGTCTGTGTACCGGTCAAGCTCGGCGTACGTCAGCATACCGTCCGGAAAACGAAGCGCCGGACAATGCGGCGAAAGCGCGGCGCGGCGGGTAAACAGCCCGTGAAGAGTCGGAGCCGGCGGTTCAGCCGTTTCTGTACGGTTAAACGCAGTTAACACCCGTTTCTTTTCTTTTTCATCCGCCATATCAATATGCCGAATCAGCCGGTTTGGATTTCTAACGGCATTTTCAACGATCGTCAGCAAATGAGTTTGAATCCGTTTAATCGATGTTTCAGTAAATAAAGCGGATTGATAATCAAAATTCAGCTCAATCAACCCCGTATCTGTCCGCTCCTTAATTAAAATGGACAGCTCATTTGCCGTATGCCCGCTGAAAAACATCGCCGTTTCATAATCGAAGCCCTCCGCCTGATGCCACGCGAGAGGCTGGTATTGCATCGAAATCCCGATGATATTTTGCAGATCGTGATGAACCTGCCTTAATTCATTGACAAAAAGATTGTAAGGATATTTCTGGTGCCGCATAACAGACAGCTGCTCTTTTCCTACGCTGCGGACAAAGGACAGGAACTCCGCATCAGGATCTGCCGTCATTCTGATCGGCAGTGTGCTGACGAACATGCCGAGCATATCCTTTTCGAGCCTGGAGCCCCGGTTTCCGTAATAAGTGCCGATGGCAATATCTTTTTTAGCCGTCAGACGGCTGATGCATATGTATAACGAAGCCATAAACAGAGAGATGATGCTGATATTATTTTCTTTGCAAAAACGCCGGATAGATTGTTCTAAGGAGTGAGAAAGAGTGATTGTATCTCTGGAAGCCGCAGTGCTTTGTCTAAGATGAGAGGTTCGTTCCGCCAGTGAAAGGTGTTCCGGAACGGTTCGGTATGTTTCAGTCCAAAATGAACGGTCCTTTTGAAAACGGGAAGACTGTAAGTATTGCTGTTCTTTTTCCATGTAGCTGAGATAGGAAGGCCTGTGATGTTCAGCTAAATCCTCGCCCCGCATGATCTTTTGGTAGATATCAATGAGCTGGTTGCCGAGCAGGTTGAGCGAGATGCCGTCCATGATAATATGGTGAAATTTTGAATAAAGCCAAACTTCTTCGTCTGACATGACAAGCAGAGTAAATTGATACAGAGGTGAATGAAACAGCTTGAACGGAACACGGGTCTGCGTGTCAATCCATGCGTCCCGCTCTGAGTTATCAGTATGAGTAAAATCAACAGTCTCTAGAGAAATCGGCCGATGCCCGGCCAGATACAGCTGGGGTTCTGATCCGTCCCCTTCTGTCAGTTGAAACCTGAGCGAATCATTTTGCGAGATAGAAAAATCTAAAGCATGGCGCAGTACGTCAAAATCAATGTCCCCCCTGAATTTGACGCATGCCGCGAGATTGCAGATACTTGTGCCCGGTTCGAGCAGCTCGGTAAACCACACTCTTCTTTGTGCGTGAGTTAAAGAATAAACAGTGTTCTTCAATGGAATCCCTCCGCTTCAATTTAAGAGGATAAGAAAGTGAAATAATTACAATTAAATTTCGACAGCATATGACTAAATCATCCATATAAGCATTATTTTAAAACATATTTTAGAAATCACAATAAAAAATTAAATTTTCTCTAACATTTTTTAGAATATAGTATATATTCCTCACTTCATTTCTTCATTTCTATAATCTTTATACCATGTAAAACGGTATGTATGCACACTGCAAACTGGTTCTTAAACACTATAATAAGGAATAAAATGTATAATTAATTGCGCTTTTAAAAAGGTTTTTCCTCCTGAAAAGAAGTTTCATGTTAGAAAATGAAAAATCGGTGAACAAGTAAGAAAGTAGTATGTAAAAAAAAGGAAGTATATTGCGATATTACTTTTTGAAAAGATTGATTCATAATCGCAATATAATGTTTTACAGACATCAAAAAAAGCCGAACCCTCTAAGGATCCGGCCCTTCTTATTGATTTGCCAGCACGACTGCGATTTTGTCTTCAATGTCTTTGCCGTCATCTTCGTCAAGCAGCCCGTTTTGAAGCACGGAAAAAATAAGCGTATCTCCTGTTTTTGTGTCTGCATAGCCGGCAATCGAACTGACTGATGTTAGTGACCCGGTTTTCGCTTTAATTTTGCCCTCTGCCGGAGTATTCTTCAGCCGGTTCCGAAGAGTGCCTCCCGTCATTCTGTCGCTTGCACCGGCGACAGGGAGCGAACGAAGGAAAGCCGGGTACCACTTTTCTTTCTGAACCGCATACAAAAGCTCTCCGATTTGGCCGGCGGATACGCCGTTAATATGAGAAACGCCGGATCCGTCTCTTGCAATCAATTCATCCGGATTCAGCCCGAACGATTTGAGCTCCGATTTCATCACGTCCAAGCCCTTTTCCCAGCTGCCCTCCCCTTTTTTCACTTTTCCCATTTCCTTGATCAGAATTTCGGCGTGCCCGTTGTTGCTCAGTTTCATAAACGGGATCAATAATTCTGAAAGAGGCATGGACGTCCGTGATGTGACAAGCTGGGTGCGGTGCGGCATTCGCCCTGTTCTGATTTTCCCTTTTACAGTTATACCCTGTTTAGTAAGCGCTTGTTTCCATAAATCTAAAGCATAGGACGACGGGTCCCACACTGCCGCCCATTCTCTTGCCTTTGCCGAGCCGGCAGGTATGGTTCCCTTTATCGTAATCACATTGCCACCGTGCTCCCGTTCAACCGTCAATTCTTTCTTTTCATCAGAAGCGACGGTTTTCACTTCATTTTTCACACGAACGACGTCCGTATGGGGAGAAATCGAAATACGCGGCTTTTTACCGGGGTGTTTCGCCGGGGTGATTTCTGCAATCACCGTTCCGGTATCATAATCTTCATTTGGGGAAGCGGTAAGAGCTGATACTTGCGCGCCATAATATTGGCCTTCATCACTCCACGGAAGATCAACTGAATACCTGGTATCGTCATACCACGAATCATCCCCGACCAGATCTCCTTTAATGACATGGATGCCTCTGGCTTTGACTTGTTTAGCCATCTTCTCAAAATCAGAAGCCAATAGGGTCGGATCGCCTTTTCCCCTGAGATAAAGGTTTCCGCGCAGCTGTTTTCCTTTCACGGCGCCGTCTGCCCGTACTTCTGTCTTAAAGGTGTAATCTTCTCCGAGAACGGAAAGCGCCGCAGATGCCGTCAGCAGTTTCATCAATGATGCAGGCCTCAGCCGCATATCTTCCCGGCTGCCGAACAGCACCTCCCCTGTTTTTGCTGACCGGACACTGACGCCCGCTGAAGCCCCCTTTAAAGCGGGTTCTTCATCCAGAATGTGTTCCAGCTCTTTTTGCAAAGTATTTTTTTGTTCAGCCGCCTTAGCCGCATCATCAATATAAGGAACTTCGGCAATGATCAAAAGCAGAATCACCGCGCACAAGCGTTTCACATATGTTTTCAATGTTATCCCCGCCTCTTTCCTATTCTTCGTCATGCAAAATGGTGATCCTGGATGACGCAGCCGCTTCTTCGCCCGGTTTCAGAATCTGAAGCCCTGTCAGTGATGCAGGCTGATTCAGATTAAATGCATCTGTAACGGAAGTATAAGGCTCAAGACTGACAAACCCCTGCTTTCCGTCACCGTTATATACCACCCAATGCTTGAAAGACGTGTCCGCTTGATACAAAACGGATAATTGCTCATCCGGATGATAAATAACAGCTTCGTTATTGCCGCCATTCCGTCCGGAAGAAAGAAAAACATCGTCAAACTGTTTATTTTTCAAAGACATTCCATGACGGAACGCTTCTTTATCAGGAACATCCAATAAACGGCCCGTCGGTACGAAACGTTCATTTAATTCCCACATGCGGTCAGCCGTCAAAAATAGACGGGATCGCTCTTCATTGAAAACAAATGTGGAATGATAGCCTAGCCCCCAAGGAAAAGCCTCCGTTCCCTTATTCATAATCAGCGCCCGCTGCGTAAACACATTGTCTTTTAATGTATAGGTCATCCGGACAATGACATCGTGCGGAAATTGTTTATGAACACGGGGAATCTTTGAAAGATCAATTTCTGTTTCGACTGTCATTCCATCCCCCTCTTCTCTCGCTGCCGCCGCTTTCCAATGCTGATTGTGAAGAAAGCCGTGAATATGATTATGTTTATCCTCTTCGTTTATCTCGAATTGATACGCACGCCCGTCAAAACGAAACGTCCCGTCCGTAATCCGGTTCGGCGGGAATAAAACGGGAATGCCGTACAGCATGGGTTTTTTGAGGAATTCCTCCGCAGTTTCCGGTTCTCTCAGAAGCCGCATACCGGTTCTTTTATCCCGAAGCGATATGACATTTGATCCCCACTCCGGCACAATGATGCATTCAGCCTGATCAGTCTCCGCTTTTATGGCTGAAACTCCTAAATAAGTCGTATGTTCAATCGTCATAAGCACCTGCCCTTTCCTTGTTTTCTAGCATGTATAGGAATTCCATTTTCTAAACTCATTTTCCTTCTCTAAAAAAACATCGCCCGTATGAATTGAGCGATGTGCGGTAAAACCTTATTGAATCAGCCGGGTAATCTGTTTTTTCTTCCATACAAACCGGTAATATCCGTATTGCAGCAGCAGGCTGACGACAAAAGCCGCCGGATAACCGACCCAAATGCCGAGAATGCCGAGATTCGTATAATGAGAAAGAATAAAGGCCACAGGCACTTCAATTCCCCAAATCGCAAAAATGCTGATAATCGTCGGCCATAACACCGTACCGCTCGCCCGCATTGTTGCTGAAACAATCTGAGCGTGACCGAAAATCAAATAGCTCCAAAGGGTAATCATAATCAGATTGCGGGCAATGCGGAGTGTATCCTGATCTGTTAAAAACAAAGCCAGTATCTGCCGGGAGAAGGTGTAAATCAGCACAATCAAAACCCCGCCGATCAAATAATTCAGGCCGATCCCGACTTTGATGACCTGCTTCAGCCGGCCGAATTGATTAGCTCCTATGGATTGGGCGGCAAAAATTGAAACGGCGATACCGAGGCTTACCGCCGGCATCTGCACATAACTCGCCACTTGGTTGACAACCCCGTAAGCAGCCGTCGCGTTTGATCCGTAATGATTGACAAATGAAATGACCGCAATTTCAGAAAGTGACACGAGAATCATATTGATGCTCGACGGAATCCCGAGACGGAGTAAAAGCGCGAGCAGCTTTTTGTCCATTTTAAGAGAACGGAGCGCAGTCCGGTCAAATGCCAATGGATGTTTCCTTTTCCGCAAATAAACCATGAGTACGATAAATGTCACGATGTTTGAAATCACGGTTGCATACGCCGAACCGTAAATGCCGAACTTCGGAAGTCCGAAAAGCCCGAGAATCAATAAGGGCAAGAGCCCGATGTTTATGACTGTACTGACGATTAACGTATAAAACGGAGTCTTTGAATCTCCCGTTCCGCGTAAAAATGTCGTATACGCAAAATATAAAAACATCAGCGGCATTGCGCAAAACAAAATGCGCGCATATCTGACACTGATATCTATTACGTTTTCCGGCGTTCCCATCAGCCGCAGAATATCAAGCGTAAACACACTGCCGACAACTGCCAGAACAACACCGAGCATAAAGGTAAAAGTCAGTGTAGTGCCGACAATCGCCTTCATCCTCTCTTCGTTTTTCGCGCCGTATGCCTGACCGATCAGAATGGAACTTCCCGAACCGATTCCGATCGTAAAGGAGATCAGCAGAAAAAACAGCGGAAAAAAAGACGATACGGCAGCAAGCGCATCAACTCCGAGCCACCTTCCGACAAATACCATTCCGACCAATTGGCCGACAGATTGCAATACATTGCTTAAAAGCAGCGGCACTAAAAACAGTGACATCGATCGCCAGACAGACTGGCCGCGGCCTTCCGCTGTTTCTAAATGATCTTGTACTTCCATATGTAGGACTCCTTTTTTGATTTTCTTCCATTTTATTATTCAGCAGACAGCTTGTAAAAACCTTTTGTTCAATGAAACTCTTTATCTTTTTCTCACGTCTTACATGGAAATAAACCATAAAAATAAAAAGTCCGGAAAATATTTCTGAAAAGGTATTGTAATCTTACCGTAATTATTGTAACATTTGTAACATAAGAGAAAGAGATTGATTGAAGGAGAGATTATATCATGAAAAAATGGCTATTATTCCTCACTACTATTACATTGATTCTGTCATTGGGCACTGCGGCGACCGCAAAAAATGCATCTAATGACCTTACACAAAAACAAGCACTTCAGCTGGCCCTGTCAGCGAGAGAGCATTTCTGGAACACGATGAGCGGCGGTGCGCTTAAATCAAACGCAAACTGCACATCTGAACCGTTTGAATATCAAAATCTTCAATACGTATTTATGTGCAAAGACCTCGGAACAAAAGCGAAAGCCGTAAAATATCTGACACCCGCTTTTACAAAGCAAGCGATTGACAAAGGGCTCAAAGATTACCACTTCACTGTAAAAGACGGCAAATTGGCTGTTCCGGTCGGCGACGGAGATAACCTCCTGAATTGGAAAAAAGCAAAAATGACTCTTCTTTCTAAAAAAGGAAGCGTTCAAACATACCGCTTCACTGTACCGACTCTTGACGGTTCCCCGTCAGCAAAACGCGATGTAACATTCGTAAAAGAAAACAACGTTTGGAAAGTCAATCAATTTGATGCTGTCATATAAGAAAAAGCCCGCTTGCTTACAGCGGGCTTTTTTCACATCATTTCCACCAGGTTCTTGCAAAATATTAAACTCAAAAACCCCTTGTATAACAAGGGGTTTTCTGTTTTGCCGACATTATTAATCTGCGCCTATCTTATACAAAAAACGCTCTAGGAGAGATTCTAACTCCCGACCTGCAGTTTAGGAAACTGCTGCACTATCCGCTGTGCTACTAGAGCCTGCTTCTATTATAGTAACGCTGGCGGCCGTTTTTTTCAAGCCTACAGCCCTCCGAACACTTTATAGGCGGCTCTCGTCGTATCTTCATCTATTCCGATATAACGCATTGTAATAGACGGAGAAGAATGATTCAAAATCCTCTGCAGTTCAGCAATGTCTTTTGTCCTCTGATAAAAATGATACCCGAACGTCTTTCTAAGCGTATGCGTCCCGATTTCCTCCAATCCGCAAGCGGCTGCCGCTTCCTTTAATATTCTGTATGCCTGAATCCGGGAAATGGGCTTATTCGTCCGTTTCGATTTAAACAAATAGTCATCCTCTTTCATGTCTTTTGTATAAGCGTATATGTCGGCCTTTAAAGACTCCAGTATCAGAATTTTTCTTTTCTTTCTCGTTTTGCTTTCGGTTGCCCACACATGGTCTTTGTTCCTTACATCCCTCACGCGAAGCGGCAGAACATCAGAAATCCGCAGTGCGCTGTTCATGCCGAAAATAAACAAAAAATAATCACGATCACTTTTCTTCATTAAATACTGTTTGACTTCCTGGATCTTCTCCAAACTTCGGATCGGCTGTACGATATGCATCAAAAAACCCCTTATAATTAGTAAAGTAACATATTGAGCATTATGTTACTATTATAGCCGAAACCTGTTGAATGATAAAGGATAAAGGGCCTTATGTAACATAATATACATAGTGTTACATAAGGGGAATAAGGCATGCAGTTTCATCGAAGTCTTCAAAAACATCATTTTCGACCCGGTGGCGGGCTTTTAAATCAATAGATACTCACGGTATTAAAAAAGAAAAACAACGTCCTTAAAACGAAATCTGAGCATTCGTTTTTTTGTGAGCAACCGAAAAAAATGAAAAAAAAAGACACAATATGAAATTGTGTCCTAGTCTTCATCTTTTACATCAATGTCTTCAGGAAGCGGCTCATTTAAAAACTCTTGAATCATTTCCTTATATTTTTCCAGCTGTTCGAGATGGGTTTGAAATTGTTCCTTGTTGATTAAATATTGCTGTCCGTCATGGACGGCCCTTATTTTATTCGTCAAAACAAGATTGTGCACATATTCTTCAGGAAGACTGGTAAACTCAGCTGTCTCTTTGATTGTTAAATACATGGCTCACGTTCCTTTCATATGTCATGTGAGTGAATTCTGTTTTGTTTATTGTAGCTTATTTTTTGTCTTTATGCTTGTTTCACAGCTTTTTCTGTCCGGTTTCCCATTTAGCCTATTTGCGACTGATTACATTCACACAGAAACTCCGGCTTTTTGCGCACCGGACTATTCCGTTTGTCACTTGTGAAAACAGCACATTTTACTTACTCTATAATTGTAAGCGGAAAACAAAGGAGGCAGACTATGAAAAAGAAAAAGTTTATGAATCTCTGTTTTATCGTTCTGCTCAGTACTTTGCTCGCGGCCGGAAGCATCCCTTATCACGCTCAGGCTAAGAAACACCCGTTTTCCTATGACGACTACAAACAGGTAGATGTCGGCAAAGACGGCATGGTTGCCACCGCCCATCCTCTCGCTTCACAAATCGGTGCCGACGTGCTGAAAAAAGGCGGCAATGCAATTGACGCCGCGGTTGCCATTCAATTCGCATTAAACGTAACTGAGCCCATGATGTCGGGAATCGGCGGCGGCGGATTTATGATGGTTTATGATGCGAAGACAAAAGACACCACCATTATCGACAGCCGGGAACGCGCACCGGCAGGCGCAACACCGGATATGTTCCTTGACGAGAACGGCAAAGCCATTCCTTTCTCCGAACGCGTTACTAAAGGGACTGCAGTCGGTGTTCCGGGAACATTAAAAGGACTTGAAAAAGCGCTCGACAAATGGGGCACACGCTCCATGAAACAACTCATCACCCCTTCCATTAAACTTGCCTCAAAAGGCTTTCCGATCGATTCGGTTTTAGCTGATGCCATCTCAGATTATAAAGACAAATTATCACACACCGCTGCAAAAGACGTGTTTCTTCCGGACGGAGAACCTCTGAAAGAAGGAGACACACTCATCCAAAAAGACTTAGCCAAAACATTTACAGCTATTAAGTACAAAGGCACAAAAGCATTCTATGACGGTGCATTCTCCAAAAAGCTTGCGGAAACAGTGCAGGAATTCGGCGGCTCAATGACAGAAAAAGATATCAAAAACTTCAATGTGACGATTGACGAACCGATCTGGGGGAATTACCAGGGCTATCATATCGCAACTGCTCCTCCTCCAAGCTCGGGCGGTGTTTTCCTGTTGCAAATGCTGAACCTCCTGGATGATTTTAAGCTTTCTCAATATGATATCCGTTCTTGGCAAAAATATCAGCTTCTCGCAGAAACGATGCATTTGGCTTATGCTGACCGCGCCGCATTTGCCGGGGATCCAGAATTCGTCAACGTCCCTCTCAAAGGCCTCTTGAATCCAGATTATATCAATGCCCGCAGACAGCTGATAGATATTGATAAAGTCAATAAAAAACCGAAAGCCGGCGACCCTTGGGCCTATCAGGAAGGTTCTGCAAACTATAAACAAGTGAAGCAGCCGACTGACAAACAAGAAGGCCAAACGACTCACTTCACGGTAACTGACCGCTTCGGCAATGTCGTATCTTATACGACAACGATTGAACAGCTGTTCGGTTCCGGCATTATGGTTCCCGGATACGGCGTTGTGTTGAATAATGAGTTAACAGACTTCGATGCGGTACCTGGCGGCGCAAATGAAGTGCAGCCGAATAAACGTCCGCTCAGCAGCATGACTCCGACTATTTTATTCAAAAATAACGAACCTGTCCTGACTGTCGGCTCTCCCGGCGGAGCAACGATTATTTCTTCCGTCCTGCAAACGATCCTGAACAAAGTTGAGTACGGCATGGATCTGAAAGCGGCGGTCGAAGAGCCGAGAATTTACACAAACAGCATGACATCCTATCGATATGAAAAAGGAGTGCCGGAAGAAGCCCGCACAAAACTGAACGAAATGGGGCATAAATTCGGCAGCAGCCCGGTTGATATCGGTAATGTGCAAAGCATCCTGATCGACCGTGAAAACGGCACCTTCACCGGAGTTGCCGACTCAAGCCGAAACGGAGCCGCAATCGGCGTAAACTTGAAACAATATAAAAAATAACTAGACAAAAAGTCTCGTTTCTCAAGCTGAGAAATGAGGCTTTTGTTTATTCTGCACTGTATTCAGATGAGGGTTTTTCAGATGTTAACGAGGCAAGTGAAAGCACGCTGCACATCGCGATGACAACACCCGCTGATCCGATCCATGTCACTGACGCAAGAGACAGATGAGTGACAACAAGGCCCCCGATGCCCGCCCCGGCCGCCATAGCCAGCTGCATCACGGACTGGTTGAGGCCAAGTAATACACCCGATGATTCAGGCTCCATCGTTGCCAAATGATACTGCTGAGCAGGTCCTGATGACCAGGCGGCGAAGGACCAAAAAATAAGCACTGCCGCCGCTCCGAAAGCAGAATGTGTGACAAACGGCAATAACATGAGCATGATAGCATGAAGCGCCATTCCGCCGGTTAATGTCATACGCGCCCCCCATTTGTCTGCGCTGAAACCGCCTGCTTTAGAACCGGCAAGACTTGCAACACCGAAAATAAGCAGCAATGTACTCAGTATTCCGCTGCCGATATGAGTGACGTTCAGTAAATACGGAGAAAGGTACGTATACGCAACCGAATAGCCTCCGAGCCAAAAAAACGTAATGGCAAGCCCGACAGCCACCTTTCGTTTCTTCAAAAGAGAAAATTGCTGAATGAGCGGCACCGGTTTATCTCCTTTTATCTCAGACAACGCGAAACGTATAATAAGCATAGCAATGATTCCGATTGCCGCAATTCCGGCGAAAACCACCTTCCAGCCGAAAGCTTCAGACACGGTTCTTCCGATCGGAACACCGATAATGAGCGCCGCCGTAAACCCCATAATGACGGTTGCGAGAGAACTTGCCTGTTTTCCCGGGGGAGCGATTTTTGCTGCGATCGTAAGCGCGGTGACCACCACAGTTCCTGCTCCAAGCGCCATGATCACCCGGGCTGCCGCAAATAAGCCGTATCCCTGTACGAGAAATGAAATGATATTTCCGATTACAAACAATCCAAGAGCATAGATCATGAGCTTCCTTCTGTCCAGTTTTGCTGTAAGGGCCATCATGACAGGCGTTCCGATTGCATAAACAAGTGAAAAAATCGTAATCAGCTGCCCTGCTGCTGCCACAGTAACTCCCAAGGAACCTGCAATTTTATCAAGCATCCCGGATATCACATATTCAGACGTCCCCACTAAAAAGCTGATAATTGCCAAAATGTAAATCTTCCAGGTATTTTGCACCTGACACACTCCTTCATTGATGATTTATATAAAGATATATTGTGATATATCGATATAAATAATTGAACAAACAGAAACAAATCGCAATATGTCGATGTGTAGTCGGAAAAAGAAACTGAATCCCTCTTCTAAAGGATTCAGCCCTACATTTCGCGCTGAAAATAATCGGCCATCGCCTTTATCGCATCTTCATCTCTTTTATAATAGGTGTATTTGCCAATCCGTTTTGTTTGGATAAGGCCTGCCCGCTGAAGGATGGAAAGATATTGAGACGCCGTTGACTGTGTCATCTGGAGCTTATCGGTGATCTGGCTGACACATACTCCGATCTCATTCATATCAATGCCATCATGCGGTGCGAAGTGACGGTCCGGCTCTTTCAGCCATTGTAAAATCTCAAGCCGTGACTCATTAGACAACGCTTTAAAAACATCAATAGGTTTCATACGCTTTATTATATCGTGATTTTACGATATGTCAATGTTGTTTTTCTTGAATCTCTATTTTTTGTTTTGTCTCTCTTATGATCCGGGACATAAAATCACTCACATTCTCTTCAAATGTGTTTTCCCGCCCGTATTGCCTTACATGTACAGAATGATGGCGGCACTCTTGATCTCCCACAACCGCCATATACGGTATTTTTTTCATTTGTGCTTCTCTGATTTTATAGCCGAGTTTTTCATCACGCTGATCGAGCTCAGCCCGGATACCCGCTTTCTTTTTGAGAAAACCGGAACGAAAAAAAAATTGGCGTACACAGCTGTTCTGTTTTCTCATTTTCCGTTCGATAATGTTTTTAATCCATTCAGCAGTTCTTCAAACGCCGATGTCAAAAATAAATCACTCCTGTAGATGAATGATATATTCATATTCCGAAAATGTTCAGGAAGCTCATGAAGAAAAAGATTTTTCCTGTTTTGAAAATAACGGACGGCTGATGCAGGCAGAAAGGAGACCCCCATCCCCGCCTGCACCGCCCCAATAATGGCTTCCAACGTACCGAATTCAATGATTTTATGTGCGGGCACTGCCTCTTCTTTCAGTATGTTTTTTATTTTGCGGCGGTGCGAACAGCCCGCGGCAAAATACAGAATCGGCTCTCGCAGCAAGTCTTGCAAACTGCCTTCCCGCTTATTTGAAACCAAGACCAATTCTTCTTGAAATACAGCGACTTGCTCAAGATCTTCATATTCGACCGGTCCGTAAACAAAAGCGCCGTCCAGCTCATAGTGTAGAACGCGCTGCACTAAGGTATGTGTATCACCCGTTGACAGCGACAGCTGTACTTTCGGGTAGCGGCTGCAATACTCCGTGAAAAATTGAGGGAGATGGACGGCTGCCGCCGTTTCAAGAGAACCGATTCGAAGCGGGCCGTTCGGATCGCCTGCCTCTTGCGCTGTTTTTTGCGCCTTATGCAGCAATTGAAGGATTCTGTCTGCGTCTTTTAATAAGTTTTCACCTGCTGGCGTCAGCGTCATTCCCCGATTTGTGCGGTAAAAAAGCTGTGTTTGCAATTGCCGTTCCAGCTGCTGAATCCGGTTTGTCACATTTGATTGAACATAATGCAGGCTTTCTGCCGCCTTTGAAATACTTCCTTTGCGGGCGACAGCCTGAAAAATCTTTAAGTCTCCGCTTTCCATGTAAGGGCACCTTCTTGCTATGATTTTTATTGATAGCCGGCTATCAATTTTCATTTATTTACTGCAGCTGATACAGCCTGTAAAATTTTTCTCATCAATCATAAAGGAGAGAAGAATGATGAATGCCCTTATCATACACGAAAATGGCTTTGATTTCAGGCAGGCACCTGACAAAAGGCCGGGGAACGGCGAAGTAAAAATAAAGCTGAAAACAGCCGGATTAAACCATCGTGATTTGTTTTTAATGAAAAAACACGAAACCGGAAACCATGAATTTATTCTCGGTTCAGACGGCGCGGGAATCGTAACCGAAATAGGACACGGCGTCCGGTCTCATTTATTGAATGCAGAAGTCATCATCAACCCGGTGCTGAATTGGAAGACTGTTGAGGACGTACCAGCCGTCCCTGATATTTTAGGCGGTCCGAACGACGGAACATTTTCACCTTATGTCATCGTTCCTGCGGAAAATGCCGTTTTAAAACCCGAACACCTGACTTGGGAGGAAGCGGGCGTCCTGCCGTTATCAGCATTAACCGCTTATCGCGCCTTATTTACAAAAGGACAATTAAAAAAAGGCGAACACCTTATCCTTCCGGGCATCGGAAGCGGCGTGGCAACATACGCCTTATTCATGGCAAAAGCTATCGGAGCGACAGTCAGCGTCACCTCCCGCAGTGAAAACAAAAAACAAACCGCACTGTCATACGGTGCAGACCGGGCGATTGACAGCTACGGTGACTGGAATGAGGCGCTGAATGGCGAAAAAGCAGATATCATACTTGACGGTGTAGGCCCCGCCTTATTTCAACACTATCTTGACATTATTAAACCGAATGGCCGGATCGTAACATTCGGCGCCAGTTCAGGCGATCAGCTCGGATTTCCCATTCGCTCGCTGTTTTTTCCGCAGATTCATATTCTCGGTACATCAATGGGAAGCAATGAGGAATTCGCGGATATGCTGGAATTGATAAACCTCTGCGGCATCCGTCCCATTATCGACCGCATGTACCCTCTCGGTGAAGCAGCTGCCGCTTTTAACAGGATGCGGGAAGGACGGCAGTTCGGCAATATTGGCTTTCGTGTAGATGTCTAAAAAAAGGAGCGGACCTGTCCGTTTCCTTATTTGTTTATTAGCGTTTCCGCTTGAAATTCAAAATGTTGTTCTTCATCGATTAAAATCTGCCCGCAAATCGACTGCAGACACACAGAGCCCGTCACGTTTTTTAAGGCGTCATAATAAACGGCGGCGATGACTTCCGCCGTCAGCAGCACCGTGATCGACAGCTCAAGGCTTGCAAATCGTCTCAGTCTCCGGAAGAAAACAATCTCTCCGCTCTGTAAAACAAAATTCCATATTTATCTTCCATTTCCATATTTCCTTTATATGACCAATACAAGAAGAAGGAGGTTCCATTTCAATACGAAAAACCGGCTGTTCCCAGCCGGTTTTATAAATAAACCCCTTTATTTACGGTAAAACAGTGCTCCCCATTAAATAACTGTCGACTTCGCGCGCTGCTTCCCGGCCTTCATTAATCGCCCATACAATCAGGCTTTGGCCCCTTCTCGCATCCCCTGCGGCGAAAACACCGTCAACATTCGTTTTATAATCCCCATATGCCGCCTGAATTTTATGATTTGCCGAATCGACACCGAACTGTTTCAATAATGGCTGTTCTGTTCCTTCAAAACCGATGGCGATGAACACCAGCTGAGCAGGCCAGACTTTTTCTGTACCGGGCAGTTCATGAAATTCATACTTTCCGAATTCGTTTCTGACTTTTTCCATTTGGATGGTGTGGATCTCTTGTAAGCGGCCCTGCTTATCGGCCACCATTTTTGTCGTCTGAATTGAATATTCTCTCGGGTCTTTGCCGAACTTTGCCTGCGCTTCTTCATAGGCGTATTCAAGGGTAAAGACGTGCGGCTGTTCAGGCCACATATTGTCGTTCGTGCGCGTCTGAGGAAGTTTAGGATGTTTCCCGAACTGGTGCACGCTGCGCGCTTTTTGGCGCAGCGCGGTTGCCACGCAGTCAGCTCCTGTGTCTCCTCCGCCGATCACGATGACATCTTTCCCTTTAGCGTCTATAAATTGTTTGTCTTTGAAGTTGGAATCTAAATAGCTTTTCGTCGCCAGTGTTAAATAGTCCATCGCATAATGGACGCCTTTTGCTTCCCGGCCTTCAATCAGCAGATTACGCTGCTTTTGGGCGCCTGTGCACAAAATGACGGCATCAAATTGTTCTTTCAGCTCATCTGCCGTTATGTCAACGCCGATTTCGGTATTTGTCACAAAATCTATACCTTCCTGCGTCAAAAGCTTAATACGGCGTTCGACGACATTTTTCTCAAGCTTCATGCTCGGAATGCCGTACATCAGCAGGCCGCCGGCTCTGTCGGCACGCTCGTAGACCGTTACGGAATGACCGGCTTGATTCAGCTGATCAGCGCTTGCCAGACCTGCCGGGCCTGAACCGACGACAGCGACTTTTTTACCTGTGCGTTTCGCGGGAATTCTCGGCTGAATCCATCCATTTTCAAAACCTTTGTCAATGATCGTCCGCTCGATGTTTTTAATTGAAACAGCCGGATCTGAAATGGCCAGCGTACAAGATCCTTCACAAGGAGCGGGACAGACCCGCCCTGTGAATTCAGGAAAGTTATTCGTTTTCAGAAGGCGCTCCAAGGCTTCTTTCCAGCGCCCCCGATAGACGAGGTCATTCCACTCCGGTATCAGATTATAAATCGGGCAGCCGGAGGTAAAACCGTTGATATCAGCGCCGATTTGGCAAAACGGTGTGCCGCAATCCATACACCGCGCCCCCTGCCGCTTTGACGCTTCATCTGAAAATGGAGCCGAATACTCTTTCCAATCCTTTAAGCGAGTGAGAGGGTCCCGCTCAGCCGGTTTTTCTCGTTTTTCTTCCATGAATCCAGTTGGTTTCCCCATGTTCCTCTCCCCTTTCTTACTGTACTACCGCTTGTTTTTGATCTTTGGCAGGCGTTTGGAGGACCTTTGTATTGGCTTCAAAAGCATACATAATTGCGTCTTCTTCTGATAAACCCGCCGCTTTTTGTTCTTCGATGCTGAGGAGCATTTGTTTATAGTTTTTCGGAATGATTTTGATAAAGGTTTCTGCGGCTTTTTCCCAATTGTCCAGGAGATCTGCGGCTTTTTTGCTGTTTGTCAGCGCCGCATGCCGTTTGACCATTTCTTGCACTTCTTTGATCTCCGCCTCATCCGTCAGCTTTTCAAATGAAATCATTTCCATGTTGCATTTGCGTTTAAATGCTTTGGCATCTTCACTCAGGACGTATGCGATACCGCCTGACATTCCCGCCCCGAAGTTTTTGCCGACTTCGCCGAGGACGACAACCCGGCCGCCTGTCATGTATTCACAGCCGTGGTCTCCGATACCTTCTACAACGACATTGACTCCGCTGTTACGGACTGCAAAACGTTCACCGGCGCGCCCGTTAATGTACGCTTCCCCGCTTGTTGCTCCGTAAAATGCGACGTTCCCGATAATAACGTTATCGTGTGTTTCACAATTGAAGGCATCAGGCGCTTTCACGATGATTTTTCCGCCTGAAAGCCCTTTGCCTACGTAGTCATTTGAATCCCCGTTCAAATGAAGCGTCATCCCTTTAGGGACAAATGCTCCGAAACTCTGTCCGGCTGATCCGGTAAAATGAAGTCTGATCGTATCATCCGGCAGGCCTTCCGCTCCGTAGCGTTTAGAAATTTCACTTCCCGTCACGGTTCCGGCTACGCGATTTGTATTATTGATCTTGATTTCAGCTTCCGCTTCCTGACCGGCTTCAATTGCAGCCTGCACCGCCGGAAGAATAACCGTCATATCAAGCGACTCGTCGATTTTATGGTTTTGCGCCGTACGGAAAGTGCGTACGCCTTCAGGCTGGTACAGCAGTGTGGATAAATCAAGCTGGCCCGCTTTCCAATGCGCTTTCGCACGTTCACTGACATGAAGAACGTCTGTCCGTCCGATCATTTCATCAAGCGTCTTAAAGCCTAACTGCGCCATATATTCACGCACTTCTTCTGCGACAAACAGCATGTAATTTACGATATGGTCAGGATCGCCCATGAATTTTTTGCGTAGCTCCGGATTTTGCGTCGCGACACCTACAGGACATGTATCTAAATGGCAGGCGCGCATCATGACGCAGCCGAGAACGACAAGCGGCGCTGTAGCAAAGCCGAATTCCTCCGCACCGAGCAAGGCGGCCATCACGACATCTCGGCCTGTCATCAGCTTACCGTCCGTTTCCAATACTACGCGATCCCGTAAGCCGTTCAGCATCAGCGTTTGGTGAGCTTCTGCAAGACCAAGCTCCCACGGAAGACCGGTATGTTTAATACTCGTTTTCGGCGATGCGCCCGTTCCGCCATCGTAGCCGCTGATGACGATAACATCCGCAGTGCCTTTTGCCACACCGGCCGCAATCGTGCCGACACCGGCTTTTGACACGAGCTTGACGCTGATTCGCGCGCTTCGATTTGCATTTTTCAAATCATGGATCAGCTGCGCCAAATCTTCAATTGAATAAATATCATGGTGAGGAGGCGGTGAGATCAGCCCTACACCTGGTGTAGAACCGCGGACATCCGCGACCCACGGATATACTTTGTTCCCCGGAAGCTGACCGCCTTCTCCGGGCTTCGCCCCTTGCGCCATTTTGATCTGCAATTCATCCGCATTGACGAGATAATGGCTCTTTACGCCGAAACGGCCGGAAGCGATCTGTTTAATCGCACTTCTTCTGTCGTCGCCATTTTCATCCGGAACGAAACGTTTCGGATCCTCGCCGCCTTCTCCGCTGTTGCTTTTTCCGCCAAGCCTGTTCATCGCTATCGCTAAAGCCTCATGGGCTTCCTTGCTTAATGAACCGAACGACATCGCTCCTGTTTTAAAACGTTTCACGATGGACGCAGCTGATTCAACTTCCTCTAATTTTAAAGGCTTGCGGTCTTCTTTGAAGGCGAACAGATTGCGTAAAAATCCGATTCGTTCTTCATCCGCTGCTTGAGAATACTGCTTAAACAGGCTGTAATCATTTTTTCGGCAGGCCCATTGCAGCGTATGGATGGTTTTCGGGTTGAAAGCGTGGTGCTCTCCCCCGTTCCGCCATTGGAATTCACTTCCCGGATCAAGAGTTTGGCTGTAATCATCCTTGTACGCCGCTTGGTGGCGCTGTTTCGCTTCTTGCGCAATCGTCTCAATATCGATTCCGCCAAGCTGAGATGCAGTACCGGTAAAGTATTTGGCGATAACGTCTTCACCGATGCCGACCGCTTCAAAAATTTGGGCGCCCCTGTAACTTTGCACAGTTGAAATCCCCATTTTTGACATCACTTTCACGACGCCTTCTGTTACGCTCTTTCCGTATTTGCTGACAGCTTCTTCATACGGAATATCAAGCCGGCCTTCATCGATTTCCTGCTTATACGTAGCATAAGTCAAATACGGATTGACAGCATCGGCACCATACCCGATGAGAGCCGCAAAGTGATGAACTTCACGCGCTTCCCCGGATTCAACGATAATGCTTGCTTTTGTTCGCAGGCCTTGACGGATCAAATGCTGATGCAGCGCACTGACGGCCAAAAGCGGCGGAATCGGCGTCAATTCCCTACTCATTGCCCTGTCAGATAAAATTAACAGAGATACGCCTTCCTTGATCGCTTTTTCCGCTTGCTGAAACAAATCCTTCAGGCCTTTTTCCAGGTCATCGGAAAACAGCGTGCGGATGTTCTGGCTCTTAATGTCAGGGTGCACAAGTGTTTTCAGCGCATAAAACTGTTCGTTTGATAATACAGGAGTATACAATTTTATGCGGCGTGCATTTCTTTCACTCGGATGCAGCAGATCGCCTTCAGCTCCAAGCCATGTCACCGTAGAGGTCACAAGCTGCTCGCGGATCGCGTCAATCGGCGGGTTTGTGACTTGCGCAAACAGCTGTTTAAAGTAATGAAACAGTGATTGGGCGCGATCGGATAAAACGGCGAGCGGCGAATCATTTCCCATAGAGCCGAGCGGGTCCTTGCCTTCTTTAATAACAGGAATTAAATACTTCTGAATATCTTCATACGTATAGCCGAACGCTTTTTGACGGACGAGAAGATCATCGAATTGTTCCTCTTCCCGGATTTCCGGGTCAGGATTCACTTGAACCAATTCTTCTTCAAGCCATTTTTGATACGGGAATTCATTGGCTATTTCTGTTTTTACTTCTTCATCTGAAATAATCCGGCCTTCCTCTAAGTCAATGAGCAGCATTTTTCCGGGCTCCAGACGTTTTTTATGAAGAATGTTCTCCTGCTCCACTTCAATAACGCCGACCTCAGATGAGAAAATAATATGGTCATCTTTTGTCACATAGTAACGTGCCGGACGCAGGCCGTTACGGTCAAGGATGGCGCCGATCTGTTTTCCGTCCGTAAACGAAATGGCGGTCGGCCCGTCCCACGGCTCCATTAAAGAGCTGTGATATTCATAAAAAGCCCGTTTCGCTTTAGACATGTGAGTGTTTTCTGTCCATGGTTCCGGAATCAGCATCATTGCCGTATGTGCCGGTTTCCGCCCCGCCATCACGAAAAATTCAAACGCATTATCAAGAATGGATGAGTCACTGCCCTCAGCATTTAAAATCGGCAGCACTTTGTGAAGATCGTCTCCGAAGCTTTCTGAAACGAACTGCTGCTCCCTCGCTCTCATCCAATTGATGTTGCCCCGGAGCGTATTGATTTCTCCGTTATGAATCAGATAGCGGTTCGGATGGGCACGTTCCCAAGTAGGAAAGGTATTTGTGCTGAATCTTGAATGCACGAGTGAAAATGCAGATACAAAGGTTTCATCCTGCAAATCCAAATAAAAAGTGTCAACCTGCTCAGGCGTTAACAACCCTTTATAAACAATAGTCTGGCTTGACAAACTTGCGAAGTAAAAATCAAGCTGTTCTTGAACGCCCCAATTTTCCGCCTGCTTCCGGATGACATACAGTTTGCGTTCAAAAGCAAGGCTGTCTTTCAAATCGTTTGCGGCTCCGATAAATACTTGACGCACATACGGGCAAGTGCTTTGTGCCACTGTTCCGATTTTTCCGACATTTACAGGGACGGTTCTCCAGCCGAGAACAATCTGTCCTTCCTGCTCAATGAATGCATTCACCTGTTTTTCGATCTTTTTTCTTTCCTCTTCATTTTGCGAGAAAAAGACCATTCCTACCCCGTAACGGCCTTTTTCCGGCAGCTTCATTTCTCCGCACTCTTTCTTAAAAAAAGCATCAGGGATCTGAACCATCAGGCCGGCGCCGTCACCCGTATTCGGATCACTGCCCTGTCCTCCTCTGTGATCCAGCTGGCAAAGCATCTTCAGTCCTTTTTTGACAATGTCATGTGAAGGTTTCCCTTTTAAATGGGCATACAAGCCGATTCCGCATGCATCGTGCTCAAATTCCGGACGGTAGAGACCTTGTGCTTTCGGCATTTGATTGTAAGTCATAATTCCTCTCCCCCGATCAGTTTCCGTTAATTATCGGTCATAAAATCTGACAACTTTAAATTAATTGTAAGTTTTCAAAACAATATAAACAATATATAATTTAGATCAAATACATCTCAAAATGAGATAGATGGGTGTGAACGCAATGGAATTACGCCAGCTTCGGTATTTTATGGAGGTAGCAGAACGGGAACATGTGTCAGAAGCGGCTGATCATCTGCATGTCGCACAATCCGCCATCAGCCGGCAGATTGCAAATCTTGAAGAAGAGCTGAAAGTCACTTTATTTGAACGGGAAGGCAGAAATATTAAATTAACGCCGATCGGCAAACAATTTTTAGAACATGTTAAAACGGCGATGAAAGCAATTGATTATGCGAAGGAACAAATTGATGAATATCTTGATCCGAATCGCGGAACCGTCAAAATAGGATTTCCGACGAGCCTTGCAAGCCAGCTTTTGCCGACTGTGATTTCGGCATTTAAAGAGGAATACCCGAACGTTGAGTTTTTGCTCCGCCAGGGTTCTTATAAGTTTTTAATCGAAGCGGTAAGAAACAGAGATATAGATGCTGCGCTGCTCGGCCCCGTTCCCACGGAATTCCCCGACATAACAGGCAATATCTTATTCACGGAAAAGATTTACGCGCTTGTTCCGCTGCATCATCCGCTTGCCAAACAGAAAAATATTCATTTAATTGATCTGCGCGGCGACCAATTCGTTTTATTTCCCGAAGGGTTTATTCTCCGAAACATGGCGATTGACGCTTGCAGACAGGCCGGCTTTGCGCCGCTTGTATCGACGGAAGGCGAGGATTTAGATGCCATTAAAGGATTAGTCTCCGCGGGGATGGGAGTTACTTTATTACCTGAAAGCACCTTTGCAGAAACCACACCCCGGTTCACGGTCAAAATTCCGATTGAATTTCCTCAAGTGAAGCGCACCGTAGGCATTATTAAACCAAAAGGAAGAGAACTGGCTCCGTCTGCAAATGATTTCTATCATTTTGTCATTCAATTTTTCTCCAAACTTGAACAATATCAATAAAAAACAAACCCGAGCTTCAAAACGAAGCCTCGGGCTTTTTCATATTTTTATAGATCTTTCTCAGCCGATCGGAATGGATAGTTCAACGTGGCAGACAAACGCTTCCGGATCAATGACTGATTGATCGGTCTGTTTGTGCGGCGTTTCTTTAAATGTCTTCAGCTGGGCTGAGGAATAGTTGACGATGCCGAGTCCGAGCTCTTCTCCCTGCTGATCAAGCAGCCTGACAACCGCTCCGCTGCTGAATCTGCCCTTAATCTGTTCGATATCCTGCGGTGACAGTGCCATATTTCCGTTCGCGACATCGTTGCTGCTTTTCTTTTCCATCACAATTTCGCCTTCGGGGCCGGAATTAAATGCAAGCCATTGTTCTTTGTGGTTTAACGGCAGGGTTCCTTCCGCTTCAAAATAAGTTCCTTCAGCCGCCTCATCTACCGCTTGAAGCAGAATGTCCGGAATGTTAGCCTGCCCGAGAAAGCCTTTAATACCGGAGGCCATCACAATTTTAAAAGCATCCAGTTTCGAACGCATTCCGCCGGTTCCCATTTCACTCCCGGCATCTCCCGCGCTTGCTTCTATTTCCGGAGTGATGTCGCTTACATGTCTGATTCTTTTCGCTTTCGGGTTGCTGCGCGGATTATCATCATATAAACCGTCAATGTCTGATAAAATCACAAGCATGTCGGCATCAATTAAACCTGCCACCTTCGCTGCGAGTGTATCGTTATCTCCGAATTTCAGCCGGTTGACTGTGACCGTGTCATTTTCATTAATAATCGGAATAATGCCTCGTTCCAAAAGGACGTTCATCGTATTGCGCACATTATGGTAGCGGTATTCATCGGAAAAGTCGCTTCTTGTAATTAATATTTGTGATGCGACATAACCGTGCGCTAAAAACAGCTTTGAATAAGCCTCCATTAATAATCCCTGCCCGATGGAAGCAGAAGCCTGTTTTTCAGGGAGGCCTTCCGGTTTCTGAATAAATCCGAGCTTCCGATAACCTGCCGCCACTGCGCCGGAAGATATTAAAATCACTTCATAGCCGCTGTCTTTCAGCTGTGCGATTTGATCCACCAATGCTTCCAGCTTTCTTCTGCTGATTTCCCCGTGCAGGCTCGTCAATGAGCTGCTTCCGATTTTCACCGCGACTCTTTTGATCTTCGTCCGAGACGTCACTGTATCACTCCTGTTTCTTAACGATTATAGTGCTGCCGTTTTTTCAATTGTTTTGCTGATCTCAATAGAACGTTCGGTCGCATGTTTAATGGCTTTGGCAATGGCTTCTCCGCCGCCTTCTGACCTGAGCGCATCGAGGCCGGCTTCCGTCGTGCCGTTTGGAGAGGTGATGTTTTCCCGAAGCACATCCGGTTTTTCACCCGTTTCCATCAGCATTTTAGCAGCGCCCAATAACGTTTGCGCGCCGATTTTGCGGGACAGCCGTTTGTCTAAGCCGGCTTCTTCACCTGCTTTTTCAATAAACTCCATTAAATAATAGAAGTACGCCGGTCCGCTGCCTGCGATGCCGGTGAAAATGTCCATCTGATCTTCCTTGATCACGTACACTTCCCCGAGGCATTCCAAAAGGGATACCGCGGTTTTTGCTGAACCGTAAGAGACATGGTCTCCGAAAGCCGCAGCTGTTGCCGATTCGCCGATCATGCTGGATGTGTTCGGCATCACTCTTACAACTGGCTGACGGTCATGTAATGATTGTTGTATAAATGAGGTTGTTATGCCTGCCAGAACAGACAGGATGATTTGATGAGGTTGGATACGCCGTTTCAGCGTAGCAAGAGCGATTTCAGCATCCTTCGGTTTCATGGCTAAAATAAAGACATCAATGTCTTCGGTTTTCATGCTGTCAAAAGCAATGCCTTGAATTCCGTATTGATGTTCCAATTCAGCGAGTCGCTCTGTATTGCGGCGGTTTGTCACGCAGATGTTTTGATTGGGAATTTTTTTTGCGCGGACCATGCCTGATATCATTCCTTCAGCCATTGATCCTGCTCCGATAAAAGCAACTTTCTTTTGATCTAAGATCGGTAACATCTCCCTTGTTCGTATTTTGTTCGTATTTTTCACACGTTTTTTATGTTACCACTTCAGGAGTCGATGTCAAGTTTGAAGGTTTTATTGATATGTATTGTTCCGAGCCTGTTATTATGTATAATGAATCACAGAACAAACCTTTAGAGCCCGGGAGGCCGGGTGCGTTCCGGCCGGATTTAAAAATTATCTGAAATGGCTTTTTCTATCAGCTTTTTGCAGCGGTCAAGCTCTGTCTTCAGCTGTTTTTTGTAAAGCTTCGCAGCTTCATAGTCTTTAAATTGATAGAGAACGACTTCCTGGAGTTTGGCTCCCTCTTTTTTCACTTTTACTTGCTTTAAAATCCCGTCATCCAAAAGTTCGTGAAGTGAACGGTACACCTCGGTATGATTCGGCTTAAAACCGATGGGTTTAAATTCCGAACGCAGCACCTCGAGAAGCTTCAGTCCGTAAAGCCGTTCCTGCTCTGTCATTGTAATCATGTAAAGCTTTAAAAAGGCTCTTTGTTTCACTAAAAAACCGGTTGAACTTCTTTTTTCTTCTTTCAATATGTGCACACCCTTCCTTCCAACAAATTATTCCATGTACTAAATATTCTCTTTATATTCCGTTTTCCCTTTTATTGTTCGGACAGTTTGGTTTGTATTGATTTGTTTTTTGGAGGCGGGAAAAATAATCTTAGTGAACATTTGGTACATAGTTTATTTAGTTTAATTATAGCTTATATCGGTTTCTTTTTCACTCTTTTTTCTGCAAAAACGGATCTTTATGCCTATTTATTCGGGTTGCGAAAACAAAAAAAGACCCGTCACGAAGACAGGTCCCCTTTTGTTTAAGGATTAGTTGACCACAAACCGGCCGTTTTGATGAAAATGCGCGGATGTAATTTCAATTGAGCAACCATATATTCTGCAAGATCCTCAGGCTGCATGACTTTTTCCGGATTGCCGTCTGTCAGATTTAATTCAATAGACATGTCGCTTGCAACCGTGCTCGGAGTCATTGCGCTGACACGTATATTGTGTTTTCTGACTTCCTGCATGAGAGATTCGGTCAGACCGAGAACGGCAAATTTAGAAGCGCTGTACGCACTTGTCGCCGCGGCGCCTCTTTGGCCCGCCGTAGAAGAAATATTAATGATATCTCCTGATTTTCTCTCAATCATTTCAGGAAGAACGGCGCGTGTCACGTGGTATACACCCATTACATTAACTTGAATGATGTCTTCCCACTCTTCAGGCGTAAGATCCAAAAATCCGCCGAATTTGCTGATTCCGGCATTGTTAATCAGGATGTCAACCTCACCGAGTTCTTCTTTAATAGAGGAGACGGCTTGTTCAACCTCTTTTTGGTTTTTCACATCGGCAGCAGCGAATGATGCCTTTACACCAAGGGCTTTCACTTCTTCCGCAACCTTTTCGACATTTGCTTCTGTACGTCCGATTAAACCGATATTGACTCCTTCTTTTGCTAAAGCGATAGCGGCGGCGCGGCCGATTCCTCTGCCCGCACCCGTGATAAGAGCCGTTTTGTTTTGTAGGCTTTCCATGTCTTTCACCCTTTCTGAATGTCCTTATGTACGATTTCACATTATAAGCAGAAAAAAAACAATTAGCAAATAAAATGATTCAACACGATCCGTAAAGGGTATCAACTGAAAAAAAGGAGTGAAAAGCAGATGATCATCATTTTGTATATCAGTGCTGCCGTTGCGGCTGCCGCATTAATTTATGCAGCCGTATCCGCCGTGCATTTTAAAAGAAACACAGCGCCTGATATAAAGAAGATTAACGCCGCAACAGCGTCTATGCAGACGTCCGTTGAAGAAATCAAAACAGAAACCCGTTTGTTATCACAAAAGCAGAAAGAACTGCAGGAAGACTTTCTTACTAAAAAAACAGCCGTGCAAACGACGGCAGCCGAAGTTAAAGGAACGCCTCACGTCCTGAAAATGCTCTGGAACGCCGGTAAAAGCGGTTTATGAGCGTGCATGTCATCCGACGTTTTTGATGACACTAAGAGAAACTGGCGGATTCAAGGAGGCATAACATGATTTGCGATCGTGAGCGGCTTGCGCATTTTTTGCAGCAGCTCAAAGCATTATCATCTTCGGAAGGATTTACAAAATCGGATTTGCTGACTCCGGAGTTCCATTTAGCCAAGGACGGAGATCTGGATATGTATGATTCGCCTCATAATGAGTATATCAACCCACATGCTGCGGTTGTCATCTCCGGAATTACACCCGGTTTTTTTCAGATGCAGCGGGCTTACAAAAAAGCGGCACAGCTTTTAAAAAACGGCGAATCTCTTGAGGTGATAGCATATGAGACAAAAAAAGCGGCCGGACTTTCCGGTTCCATGAGGCAGCACATCATCGAAATGTTTAATGAATGCGGTCTGCCGGCCGCGCTTCACGTTGAGGATTCATCCCGGTTATTTGATTCAAAACGGGAGCTGCTTCATACGACATCCGTTATTAAACACCCTGTTTTTTATAAACAGAAAAACTATACGGGACACCGGCCGGCAATCAGCAGATCAGCTCTTCTCAGCCGTTACGCGCTGACATGTTTTCCGGATGAAATAGAAATGATGAAAAAGGACATTCTGCTTATCCCTCTCGGTAAAGCAGCAGAATCGGCCTGCCGCATGCTGAAGAAGAACGGCAGAATGGGCCATGCGGTCATTCTGGAAGGTTTCCCGCATCCGTCCGGAGCAAACGGACATCGTTTCAAACAATTTCACGAAAACCAACAATCGTTACGTGAACAAATTCAGCGGTTTGCCGGGTTTCTTCAGAAGCTGTAAAAAAACGCCCCGAATTTTCGGGGCGCTGCTGTTAAGAAGCGTATTCAGGCAATGCTTTATTGTGTTTTGCCGTTTTCTCTTCAGGTATTTTGATTTGATTTGTCAAGATTGCACTTACGAAATAGAGCGCTGCGAAAATCCATACAACGCCTTGTGCGCCGACAAGCCCGATGAACGCCCAGGCAAGCGCGGGGCCGACAAATGCCGACAGGCCCGCAGCCAGATTTAACACAGACATGGCGGCACCTTTATTGCTGCCGGCCGCCGTCGGCACGATAGCCCCGATCGGAACGAACCCGGCGAGGAGCCCTCCCCATATAAAACCGACTATGCTGACGAAAAGCAAGTTCCCATGTGATACAACAGGAGCATAATATAATAAAAGAGTAAAAATGCCGCAGCCCACTCCTCCGAACCACATGACGGTCTTTTTCCAGCCGAAGGCATCGCCGACTGCGCCGAATATTAAGTTAAAAACGATATTTCCGAGAAAGATCGTTCCCCAAATTTGAAGCCATACATTTGTAGAAATGCCGTGCTGCGCCATATGCATCGGGAGGAATACCGGAAATCCGTATGTTCCGATGCTGTTAATGATCCGAATGATCCCCCCAGAGAGCACGCGCGGATTTTCAGCAAGGATGGTGATTCCCTTCATTAATTCCTGCGCCTTTTCCCGCTTATCTGCCTTTTTCTTTTCAAAGCGGTCCCTATTTAAAATCAAAGCAAAAAACGCGCCGAGACATACCCAGAAAATTGAACTCCACAGCGTATTCAAATAGCCGAAGGATTTGATGGCCCAGCTTGAATACCAAGCACCGAATACAAACATCCCGCAGCAATATGCAATCCAGAACCAGCCGACCGCCGTACTGAGCCTGTTTTTCGGCGACCGGTAAATCACCCATGTCAAAAATGAATAGGCAAACAGCGGGTAACCCAGCCCTTTAATAAAATACGTGACATACATCACCGGCAAATTAAGATTCTCAAATCCGTATGCGATAAACGCGGCTGTTCCGATGACGTAAAACAACAGCCCCATAAACATCGTCCGCTTTGCGCCGAAGGCTTCGAGGCAGACCCCTGAAAACCACGACGCCACAGCAAGAGAAATACCGTAAACCGTAAACAAGGATGCTGATTGCTGTACCGTCAAGCCGTTTTCAACTAAAAACGGGCTGAGCCAGCCTTGTTCAAGGCCGTCCCCCATCATAAACAGCACGACCCCTAAAAATCCCCAGGCGAGCTGTTTTGGAATTCCTATTTTATTAAGCATTTTTGTTCCTCCTCAGCAATCTTTCATGTTGTCATCTCATCCCCAAGTCAGGCTTTCACCGCCGGCTGAAAATGAGTAAATAATTTTTGCGTATGTTTCCATTCTTCATATAGGAAGAGATCCGTCTGATCCGCTTCCGGCTCAATTATCTTTGTGCGGGTCGAAAGCTCTGCTTTCACACCGAGAGCTTCGTTGCAAATCATCACCGCTCCCATTGCGGATGCCTGGCTGAACCCCTCTCTCTTATAGATTTTCTTTTGAAGAAGGTTAGCAAGAAACTGCGTCAAAGCATCACTTTGGAAACCGCCGCCGCACACCTTCACATAATCTTGTGAAAAGGAAGCCGCCTCTGTTAACGCCTCATAGTTCCATTTGATTGAAAAAGCGATTTCCAGCAGTGCGGCTTTAACAAAATGGGCTCTGCTTAAGTTTTGGGACAGGGGAGCGTCAAATATAAATCCGCCTTTTGCCAGTGCGTTTTTCTCAGGCGATAAATAGGAGCCTAACGCAGAAATACAGGCATGATCATGTTTCGGCAGACTTGCGATTTCCCGTTCCATGACGCTGTAGGATTCATTCGGATAAAAAATGGATTTTAATTTTTGATAATTGAGTCCTGTTACACCCGGATTCGTTTCAAGAAGCCATTGACCTTCTTCTGTATGGCAATTCAGCCATGCATTCTCTAAACTTTCGGTTCCGGTCTCCGCTGTTATCTTTGTAATCGGCGTCGTTGTGCCGGATACGATGACGATATCTCCCGGCTTTGCATCTGCACTTTTGATGGCAAGCTGTGTGTCTCCCCCGCCTGCAATCACAGGCACTCTTTCAGAAAGACCGAGCACCGCCGCTTTCTTAAACGTTAACATTCCGACAACCGCCCCAGATCGGACGAGTGAAGGAAGAATGGCAGAAGGCACACCGAAGATGTTGCATAATTTCTCTGACCACGCCTTTTTCCTTACGTCAAACAGCAGTGTTTCAGCAGCCTGTGACGGTTCATAGCTTAAAATTCCGCTCAGCTCAAATGTCACCCAGTCACTGACGCTTGTGATGCACTTCACTTCTTTCCATAAAGACGGCTGTCTGGCTTTTAATCCGACAAGTTTCATGGCGGAAAATAAAGCGCTCGGAAGACGTCCGGTTTGCTGATGCACTTCTTCTTCTGCTTCAATCCCGCCTTCCCATTCACGCCCTCTGTTATCAATGTTGGGCAGACCGAGAAATGCCTTTTTATCTTTATTGATCAGAACGATTCCCTGCCTCTGGCTTGTTGAGGTGATTCCGATCAATGTAATATGAGGGCTCTTGGCAATAGCCTTTCTTGCCATAGCGCTGATTTGCATCCATAACCCTTCCGGTGAGAAATATCGTCCGTCCGGATAAAGCGGATCCGTCACATATTCAATGTCTTCCCTTTCAAGCGCGGTCACTTCGCCGCCGGCAGTCACGACCGCAACTCGCGCATTCCCCGTCCCGATGTCAAATACAAGGTAGCCTTTTTGTTCAGCCATTACAGCCTCCTCCTTCCGTTTCAAGTTCTCTTTTGTTATAAAGTTCACGTATTGAGCAGGTTTGATCTTGTTTCCATTTGAAAAGCGCTTCATTTAAAATCTTCACATGATGATCTTCCACTTCAAATGTTGCGCCCGCTAAATGGGGAGTCGCGAACACATTCGGCAAAGAGATCAAATCATAATCAGAAGATTCAGGCGGTTCATGATAAAACACGTCAAGGATCGCTCCCTTAATCCGCCGTTCTTTCAGCACCCGCAGCAGCTCTTCCCTGTCTGTAACCGCCGCTCTTGACGTATTGACAAAAACAGCTTCCTGTTTCATCAATTGAAAGTGCCGGGCGCCGATAAGGCCGATGGTTTCTTCTGTGCGCGGCAAGTGAACGGAAACAATATCACTTTCAGAAAATACCCGTTCAATCGTCGTTTTTTCATACTCCCGGTTTTCATGACGGACAAATGGATCATAGTAAAGCACCTTGCAATCAAAAGCGGCCAATAGCCGGGCGATTCTCTGTCCGACAGCACCGAAACCGATAAGGCCGACTGTTTTCCCCGTCAGCTCATTTCCTCTGAATTTGACGTAAGCCTGCAAATAATCACCATTCCACTTCCCGTCCTTCAGCCACTGATGGGAAGAATACGTATGACGCAAAAATGAAATCACATTTCCGATAAACATTTCAGCAACGGCCTGGGCATTGCGGGCCGGTGTAAAGAAAACGGGGATTTTTCTTTTAGTCGCCGCCGCAATATCCACATTAGACGGCATCCCTCTGCAGACACCGATAAAAGCGGAATCCGGCAATATGTCAATAACACGCTCAGACACCTCATCAAGTTCGGTAATAAGCCCCGACGCGTTTGTCTCTTGAATCATTCGGATTAATTCATCTTCCCGATAGGCCCGGCCGTGCTTCTTCCACGGCCGGTGCACAGTCCGGCCGAACAGCTCAGTCAGCTCCTTCAGCCCCTCGTCGTGATATGGCGCGGTAATTAAAACCGTCATGGTGCAAAACATCCTTTTCACATAAATTTTTTCATAAAAAAAATCTCTTTCCTCAAAGAAGGAAAGAGATTCATATACCGTCTTTATACGCTTGAAGCGCACAAATATGTATAGACCATTCTTTCCTATCTTTCAAGCATACGCTTGCTGGAATTGGCACATTAAATGTTGCCGAGGTTTCATAGGGCCAGTCCCTCCACCTCTCTGGATAGAAAATAAAATGATGAAATTGTCAGGCTGTTTAAAAGAATAAACTCATCATAGAAAAGTCTTTCCGTGATGTCAACACTTTTTTCTGAATTGACGTTCGATTTTGAAATGTTATAATGCTTACATTATAAACAAAGAGGAGAAATGGGCTATGAATTCTGCTGCAACACAGCCGAACGGGGTCTTTAAGTCGGTGTGCTCCCTAGACTGTCCCGATCAATGCGGCTTGCTTGTGACAAAAAAAGACGGAAAAATCATTAACATTCAGGGAGACCCCGATCACCCGGTCACATCAGGGAATATTTGCAACAAAGTCAGACACATGGCTGAGCGTATTTATGATGAGAAGCGCGTAACCGTTCCATTAAAACGGATCGGTAAAAAAGGTGAAGCCGCGTTTGCGCCTATTTCCTGGGAGGAAGCAATCAATACGATCAGTTCGCGCTGGAAAGAGCTTATTGCCGAAGAAGGAGCGGAAAGCATTCTTCCGTACAGCTTTTACGGCAATATGGGAAAACTGGCGGCAGAGGGAATGGACCGCCGTTTTTTCCATCGTCTCGGAGCGAGTCATCTCGAACGGACGATTTGCAGCAAAGCCGGATCTGAAGGTTATAACTATACAATGGGAGAAGGAGCGGGTACTGATCCGGAGGAGACCATACATGCAAAGCTCTTTATTTTTTGGGGGATCAATGCCGTCAGCACGAATATGCACCAAATCATGATTGCTCAAAAAGCCCGGAAAAAAGGGGCTAAAATTGTCGTTATCGATGTACATAAGAACCAAACCGGCCGGCTTGCCGATTGGTTTATTCCCATTCGCCCCGGCACAGATGCCGCACTCGCCCTCGGTATCATGCATGTCTTATTCGACGAAAACCTTCACGATGAAGCATTTCTCACAGAATACACCGAAGGCAGTGAAGAATTAAAAGCGCATGTTAAACACTATGATCCGGAAACGGTTTCTTCTATTACAGGCATTAAAGCCGACGATATCAGACGCCTTGCGAGAATGTACGGGGAAACCTCCCCTTCCCTTATCAGGATTGGAAACGGCATTCAGCACCATGACAATGGCGGAATGATCGTCCGCACCGTCGCCTGCCTTCCGGCTGTTACAGGACAGTGGCTCAACACCGGAGGAGGCGCAATCAAGCACAACAGCGCGGTATTAAACTATAACAGACAAGCGCTCCAGCGGCCTGATCTGCTTTACGGCCGGAAGCCGCGATCATTTAATATGAACAGGCTCGGAAGCGTTCTTTTAGAAACAAAACCGCCCGTGCGCTCCCTGTTTATTTACGGTACGAATCCCGCAGTGGTTGCGCCGGAAGCGAATAAAGTCAGAAAAGGCCTGCTGCGGGAGGATTTATTTACAGTCGTTCACGATTTATTTTTAACGGAAACCGCCAAATATGCGGATATCGTGCTCCCTGCTTCATCCGCTTTTGAAAACACGGATTTTTACACGTCTTACTGGCATCATTTTATTCAGCTGCAAAAACCGGTGATCGAACCCTACGGGGACAGCAAATCGAATACGGAAGTGTTCCGTCTGCTTGCCGGAGCAATGGGATTTACCGAGCAGGAGCTTCAGGATTCCGATGAAGAATTAATCAGACAGGCGCTGGACTTTCCCGACAATCCGTATATCGAGGATATTGATTACGAGGCGCTCTCACGCCATTCCTTTATGAAAGCCAAACGGAAAAAACCGCTTTTTCCGGGAAAGCTCAAGACACCGAGCGGAAGAATTGAATTATATTCGGAAAAGATGAAACAGGACGGTTATCCGGCGCTGCCGACACACATCCCTCTTGAGAGCGATGACGATTTTCCGCTTTTATTTGTCCCGGGACCGAATCATAATTTTTTAAATTCGACATTTTCAAATAACGAAAAACACGTAAAACTGGAAAAAGCGCCAAAACTTTTTATTCATACAGAAGATGCTGTACGCCGGAACATAGAAGACGGAGAAACCGTTAGAGTTTGGAATCACCGCGGAGAGTGCGAATTGACTGTTTCGGTCGGCGAACAGGTGCTTCCCGGCGTTGCGGTGAGCCAAGGTCTTTGGGCCGATATGGATGATAAAAAACAGCTCGTCAATTCACTCACGCCCGATCGGCTGGCGGATATGGGCGGAGGTGCTGTTTTCTTCTCCGGAAAGGTGCAGGTGGAAAAGCTCAGCAATCAAAACCGTCCGCAATAAACGCCCGGCGGTTTTGCTGAAGGCTGAATCCTTCGGCCGGCTTCACCGTATAAAAAATGATTACGTTTATTGGAGGTTTGGATATATGACATTCCGCATATCACGAGAAACGGAAAGCGGTATGTGCAGAAGACGGCATTAAGAGAATGGCTGACTTCCATGCTGGAAAAAGAATAACAGCTGCTATGAAAAGCGGGAAGAGTTTTTTCTCTTCCCGTTCATTAAGATTTGCCGCCCTGCCTCTCTTCAACCCCAAACATACGACAGATATCGTTCTTACGTAACGAAACATCCCCTTCTTTAGATTTCAAATAAAACCCTTTCTTATATAACCGTATGACTTCCTCATATGTAAGCTCATGACGAAGGAGCGCCATTAAACGCCCGTCTTTTTCATCTTGTTTATTGAACCATTCATACCGTTCTGACCAGTTCACTTTCTGCATGTCAAACACCTTCTCACTTTGAATTAAAGCCCTTTTCGCATTTATTATACTATTTCCCCTTTTGTAAACACTCCGACTGCCTGTGACATTTTTGAAAACAGCCGTACCCGTCCCTATTAGTCACCATGTTGACTTATTTCCCTTTGTGATGTATATTGTAATTGTCAACATGGTGACAATTTAGTTGGGAGATAATTTATGGATATTAAATTACTAATGAAGGAACTGCATTTTATGCAACAAAGTTACGCATCATTATTTTCGGTTGTCAATAAGGTGCAGACTCGGGGGGACGAATACTTAGAAATGTTAACTTCCCGACAGCATATGGCTCTTATTGCTATTGCCCATTTACCGACGGAAGATGCCACACTTATGAATATCGCTAAAAAGCTGGGCACAACAAAACAAACCGCTAACAAATTAATTTCAAGCCTCGCGAAAAAAGGATATGTTCACACGGTGCCAAGCAAACTGGATAAACGTGCAATCAATATTGAGATTACCCCTGAAGGAAAAAAAGCGTTAATTTCCTGTTCAGAAAGATCCACCTATTTTTTAGCGGATATGTTTCATGAGTTCACAACTGAAGAAGTTGAAACATTCTGGAGGCTATTGCAAAAACTTTATCGTTTTGATGGTGAAGAACAGGACGGTTTTGAAGAAAAAGCACATTTAAAAGTAGAAGACCAGGCACAATCCATCTCAGATGACTATGAAGAAAAAATCATGGCTGAATTTTCAAAACGGAGATATGGGAGTGCAGACGATGAATAATATGCTTTATCGAAAAGTAAAAGAAACAGAGGATAAGATGAAGGAAAAATGCTATGAGCTGAAAGATAAAATTGATCAATTTATTTCTCATGCTAAATATAAAATTCATAGCAACCGTAAACTGGACCGAGCCGGCAATTATATATCAATTGCCATTGGACTCTTTATCCTAACTGCCTCATGGCTGACCGGAACACAATGGCTGCTTTGGATAGGCGCGGCGAGTATTTTGAGTAATGCCTGTTTGCTCATTATAAAGCCTGTTAAAAATTGAAAATCTGAAAAAAGCTCTCTAAAAGAGAGCTTTCTTTTATTAATCGTCCCAGTCTTCATCTCCTTCCCGTTACTTTAAGTACATTTATTCACAAAGTAATCTTTTTTACAGGTCATTTAGTGGTAGCCCAGGAAAATGCGAATTTACAACGTTAATCAAATTCAAACATAAAAAGTCGAATTCCCTGTCCTTTAAGGAAAACGACTTCTTCAAGTAAATCCCCATTAACCTTTTTTGGGGACGATTTGTAATCTCTGCGCAGTGAAATTATACCTGTGCTAGCCCGCCATCTACGAACAATTCAACACCCGTCAAGTAACTGCTTTCGTCTGAAGCAAGGAAAGATACAGCGTTTGCTACTTCTTCAGGTGTCCCAACTTTTCCAGCTGGAACAGTATTTCTGCTATTTTCCATTACTTCTTCAAGTGCATCACCAAAAAGCTCATCGTAGGCAGGTGTAAGAATAGCTCCTGGACTAACCACATTTACACGGATTTCAGTATCTTTTAGGTCAAGAATCCAGTTGCGAACTAGTGCTCTTAATGCTGCTTTAGATGCTCCATATACACTAAACGCTGGGTTGCCAATTGATCCAGCAGTAGAGCCCGTTACAATAATAGAACCTACTTTGTCCGGGAATAGTGATAACGCTTTTTGAACAGTAAAGATGGTTCCTTTAACGTTAATGCCGAACGTTCTATCAACCTGCTCTTCAGTAATTTCACCTAATGGAAGGAAGCTGCCGGTGCCCGCATTAGCAAAAAGAATGTCCAACTTACCTTTTTCCTGCTTTATCATGTCATATAGTTTGTCTAAGTCTTCAAGCTTAGAAATATCACCTTGAACACCGGTTACGTTCTTGCCAATTTGGTTAACAGCTTTATCAAGTTCGTTTTATCTACGTCCCGTGATATAAACATATGCACCTTCGTTTACAAATTTTTGTGCTGCAGCAAGACCAATCCCACTTGTTCCACCCGTTACAAGCGCTATTTTACCTTCAAATTTACCCATACTTAACACTCCTTTAGAATTAATTTTATTTTATGTCTAGTACCTTTAAGTACTTGAAGAACAACTTACAAGATATAGTATCCTTCAGTAAGCACATTATCGGAAGTACCCACTTTTTTGTGATATAGTAACTAAAAAGTAATAAATGTGGAATGGAGAGCTTTAGACATGAAAAAATTCAGCTGTGGGTTTGAAGTGACAAAGGAAGTTATTGGCGGAAAATGGAAAGGTCTTGTATTATACTTTTTAATGAATGGACCAAAGAGAACGAGTGAATTAAAACGCATTATCCCAAATATAACTCAGAAAATGCTGATTCAAACACTTAGAGAGCTTGAAGCCAGTGGACTTGTGAGCAGAAAGATGTATAATCAAGTACCGCCGAAGGTTGAATATTCATCCACTGAACTTGGAGAATCTCTTAAACCTATCTTGCAGGAGCTCTGTCAATGGGGAGGCCATTATGCGGAGCAAGAGTATGCAGAAGGTGAATATGAAATTGTACAGCCAGAACAACTAAGTTAGGATTGATGCAGCTGCTGAAGTAAATGCTAAACAACTTCAATACCATCACCTGACAGATGAAGAACAGTCAGAAATAAATGAGATATTCAATTTTGAAAGTGAAGTTCTAATAAGAAGTGTCATGGACTATATTCAGGAGAACTTTGATGAAATTCAAAAAAGAGCTGTTTCAAATGTTAAAGAGAAGGTTCAGAAACTTAGCAAAAAGATAAATGAAGACATCAGTAATAACATTTAATGCCTATATGGTCTCTTCGCATGCATTTTTTACACAAAAAGACCCGGATTTTAATTCCAGGTCACACTTCAGGTCACAATTTGCTCAAATTCCCTCTTGCATTTCTCGAACTGCTTTATTCAAGATCATAAAATTTCAAACGAAACCTTACACGAAGGAATCGGGGATCGGCAAAACAAAGCCAGATATAACATATATTAAAAAATCTCTTGCATTTCCACACCCGGCATGCTATATTCATATAGCGATGAGCTGAATTGTGTAAGCCGATGCACATGCCCTTGCGGCACACACGAATGTGGCGTGTGGTGTATCGCCTCAATACGCAAAAGACGTTTGCTTCTGCAAACGTCTTTTTTTATTATCCGATTTTCGTTCCGTTCGGTACTGTCTGCTCTGGCGTAAGCAGGACAACGTCTCCTTTTTCCGGGATGCCGCCGAGAACGAGAACTTCCGACTTAAATCCGGCGATCCGCCGCGGCGGAAAGTTGACAATAGCGGTAACCTGCCTGCCCGTCAGATCATCCGGTTCGTACCGTTTTGTAATCTGGGCGCTTGATTGTTTCATGCCGATCTCTTCGCCGAAATCTATTGTCATCTTAATGGCCGGCACCTTTGCTTCCGGGAATACTTCCGCTTTTACGATCGTTCCTATTCTGAGATCGAGCTTGATAAAATCTTCGATGACTGCCATATCAAAAACTCCTTTTTTACAATCATGATATCAAAAAAAGACGCAGTTTATTTAACCGATTTTCAGGATTATTTATCAGATTGAAAGGTGTTTCGGAAGACGCGCGGCGTTATTCCCTTATGTCTGACAAACCATCTGGTAAAGGAAGACAAATTTTGAAAGCCGACCTCCTGGCTGATGTCTGTCAGCCGGCATTTTGTTTCAATAAGCATTTGTTCCGCTTTCTTCATACGGAGCTCAGCAATATAAGCTTGCGGGCTTTTCCCCGTCTGCTTTTTAAACCAGTCGGAATAATACGCCGGGTGGTAATGTTCCATTGCGGCAAGCTCTTTAATTGTAAAAGTCTTTGAGAGATTTCGGCGGATATACGCAATTGAATCATTCGTACGGTTTTCTTGTATCTTTTCAGCAATATATTCTGCAAGCAGACTCAATGAATGAGCCGACTGCTGCTTTGTCTCTTCTGTCAGCAAAAACCGAATCGATGTCCAAAAAGGATCAAGCTTATTCAGAACGCCGGGGTCAAATGGACCTTTGAAAAAATATGCCGGTATGTCGAGAACGAGACATTCGTTTCGCTCCAAAGAACGGAACCGATGTTCATGCCCGGGCGGAATATACAGCATTTGATCAGGTTTTAATCTGATTTCACGCCTTTCTGTCTCCAAGTCAAGCTGTCCTTCGAGCGGAAAGAGCATTTGGCAGTATGTGTGTGCATGAGAATCAAAAATATGTGAATAGGTGCGCCGCTCACAGATGATATGTTGTAATGAATCCATTTGTCCCTCCTTTTACATGATGCGTTTTTTTATTTAGTTTACATAATAATATTATTGTTCCCTCATCTGTAAACCTCTTAGGAAAGCAACAACTGCAAACTTCCGGCTTTCTTTAATTGATTCGGTTAATTCAAATGCACTCTGTTTTCTCAACACGGCAAATCCGTGAAGAAGGCTCCTCAGTCCTCTCGCAGCATGAATCGCAGTGTCAGACTGTGCATAACCGTTAGCTGTCAGCTGCTTGACAACAAGCTCTACAAGCAGGCTTGACAGATTCTCAATCCGGCCGTCTTTTATCTTTTGAAATGTTGCGTCATATAATCCGGGATTGGCTTCTGCGAAATTGATATAGGCATCGGCAAGAGCGAGCAAAGCAGTTTCACCCGTCAGTCCTTCTGAAGAGGCCGCCATTTTTTCATATAACATAGTTAAACCGGAGACAGCCAGCTCTGTTTTAATTCCTTGAAGGCCATTGACAAAATTATAAAGGGAAGGCGGTTTTACGTTTAAGGACTTTGCAACGGCCGCAAGCGTCACTTCGTTCAGCCCTTTATCGTCAGCGATACCTGCTGCGGCTCTCAATATCATGTCAAGGCTCATCCCGACTCTCGGTGACATTATGATCGGCCTCCCGGCAGGCTTCGTTCGGCTTCCTCAGCAGCCTCAGCCATCATTTCAACGGGATTGCAGAGAACATTTCCATGTCCGGCGGCCAGACTGCTTGGTTGATGAGCGATAAGCGTTCTTGCTGTTTTTACAGCTTCTTCTTTATTCCACGTAGCAAAAGCCGGAAACGGAAATTTCCATTTCAGCTTCCCTGAAACAGCAAGGCCGCCCCGTACTTGAAAGGCATCTCCGACGATCAGCATATCATTTCTCATATCTTTAAAAGCAAGGCTTCCCGGCGTATGACCGGGAGCGGGAATGACAAGTAAAGATCCGATCCGCTCGCCGCCTTTCAGCAGGCGATCAGGTTCAGTCTGAACATTTTTCGGCACTCCCCCCTTTATCGGCATTTGTGCTTCATGCTCAAATAAAGAAGTGTCACCTTTCAGCAAGAAAGAATCCCGCTCAGAAATACAGACGGAAGCATCCGGAAATTCCGCAGCTAATGAGTCAAGCGAACCGATGTGATCCCCGTGCGCGTGGGTGAGTAATATGTCATTCAGCGGCTTCCCAAGCTTCCGCAATGCTTGTTTGATTCCTTTATGACTGTTAGGCAGTCCGGCGTCAATCAGGGTTACTCCTTCTTCTTCTTCAACCAAATAACAATTCACCGGGAAAAGCGCTGGAAAAAAAGTCAGCTGCCAAACCCTTCCGTATTGTAAGATTCTCATCAACATCCCCCTAAAACTAATATCATTAGTTTTATTATAACTAATGCCGTTAGTTTATCAAGCGTTTTCTGTCTAAATCCTGAAAAAGGCGCGGGCGCTTCTCTCATGCCAAAAAAAGAAACGCGCATACTGTGATAAAAGATGCTTTCAGCCTGCGAATAAATCAGACTACTAAAACCAGCCGGATAAGCATACACTACTCAACGGAGGGGGAGTTCCACATCATGCATATCACACTTCAAAGCATCTGCCCTGTCTTAATGATTGCCTTTTTTCTGTATAAAAAGGTGAAACGGTCCGTCGGCTTTCAGCCTTTGAAACCCCGCTGGCTTTACACAAGAATGATTTTATTTTCATTGCTGGCCGCCGCTCTGGCGTTTTTCAGCATCACACACCCGGCTTTATACGGGTATCTTATATTCGGCACTTTTTGCGGCTGGCTTCTGGTCCTGTTTGCCAAACGGAACATTTCTTTTGAAGAACGCCGCGGAAAAATGTATTTTCGCACTCACCTGTGGATTGAACTTATTCTATTAACGTTATTCCTATCGAGATTTATTTATCGCGTTATTGAAATATACCGGGTCACAGCGGACTTTACCCATCCGGAGGCATACAGCCAAACGGTCGGGGCCGATCCGCTGACCATCAGTATCTTTTATTTCATCGCAGTTTATTACAGCGGCTTCTCTTTTTATGTTTTAAAAACGAGCAGAGACCAAACCAATAACAGTCAGTACGGCTGACATCCCTGTCTAAAAAGCAGGGATGTTTTTTAATCGTGCCGCGTATGGTGAATCATTTGCTGAAGCACATCTAACACATGTTCATCCTCAGGTGAATAATAGATGGATGTTCCTTCTCTGCGTGATTTGACGAGGCGCAGATTTTTAAGAAAACGCAGCTGATGAGAAACGGTAGACTGCAGCAAATTCAGCTTTTCTGCGATATCATTTACCGCATGTTCACCCTGTGACAGCAAATGGAGAATTCTGATTCTGGTCGGATCAGACAGCGCCTTAAAAGTCTGGGCAACCAAAAATAAAGTTTCCTCATCTAAATCGACAGCGGGGTCATTCGTGTTTCCGGATTCGTGAAATTCAGTCATATACCTCACCCTTCTTTTCTCAAGTAGCCCAATTATACCAAATGTCATTTGATGCAGATACATCCTGCGCCTGACAAAAGAACCGTTATTTTAAATTTATGTTTCAAATACGGGTTTCCGCTTGGTTTCGCGCATTCATCTGTGTCATAATGAAAAAGTCATAATGCTCCTGAAATTGAGGGTGAAACACAGTGGAGAAAAAGAAAAAAGGCTGTTTCGCTGCCGCGGGTCTTATGATGATATGTGTTTTTGTCATGGTTTCCTTCTTCCTCATTCTGTTATTTTCAAATAATGAATGGCTCAAAAGTCTTCCGTTTGATGTCAAACCGATCGTGCTTGAACGGCTGACAGATTACAAACCGCTTGTTGAAGACGAGCTGGATGAAAAAGGACTCACCAAATATACATCGCTTGTACTCGGCATGATATATCAGGAGTCAAAAGGAAGAGGAAATGATCCCATGCAGTCTTCAGAATCTCTGGGTTTAAAGCGAAATGAGATTAAAAACCCTCAAACCAGTATCAAACAGGGAATCAAACAATTCACTCTCATGTACCAAACAGGCAAGAAAAAAGGCGTAGACTTGGATACGATTATACAAAGCTACAACATGGGAGCCGGCTATATTGATTTTGTGGCTGAACATGGAGGATCGCATACTGAGGAACTGGCAAAACAATACTCCGAGCAGCAGGTCAAAAAGAATCCGAAACTTTACACTTGCGGAGGGAACAAAGACAATTTCCGTTATCCCTACTGCTATGGTGATTACACGTACGCAGAAAAAGTAAAAGCAAAAACAAAAACCGTTGAACAATCCTTAAATGTAACAACACTTGAAACGCTTGAAGAGTAAAAGGCGCCCTGATGAGGCGCCTTTTTCCATCAATAGAAAAAAGCCGCGCAGAGCACGGCTTTTTTTAATAATACGGTGAGATCATTAAGTATACAATGACACCCGTCAGACTGACATACAGCCAGAGCGGCATCGTCCATCTCGCGATTTTTTTGTGGCGCTCCACTTGCATGCTGAATCCTCTGATCAGCGTAAACAGCGCAAGCGGCACGATAACGGCGGAAAGACAGATGTGCGTAATCAAAATAAAGAAATAAATCCCCCGAATGATGCCGTGGCCGCCGAATAAAGTATTCTCAGCTATCGAGTGGTACACGACATAGCAGATCAAAAACAGCAGAGTCGTCGTAAACGCCGCCAAAATAAAGCGTTTATGCGCTTGAATATTTTTTTGCTTAATCATAAAGAGCGCTGCCAGCAAAAAGATAAAAGTAAAGCTGTTAAAAATAGCATTTAACATCGGCAGAATATGAATATTGGCAATGCTGACCTGTCCCGATTTCGGCATAAAAAACAGCACCGCAATTAACCCGTTGATCAAAACGGTCAATGTCAGCACGATACCGGTATAACTTTTAGGTTTGTTTTCTGTCTGATTCATCTTATGACCTCTCTCAATTTTACTGACTATCCAAATGGTATGAGAATTCAGCTTTGATGTCAACGGTTTCGTCCGCTTCGTCAGAAATTAGACAAACTTAAGCCCTAAAAAGACCGGGTGTTTGAGACCCGGCCTTTCGTCATATTATGCTTCCTTCAACAGTTCTTCTATCACTTTATGTTCGTTTTCATTCAACAGATTTTTTGGAATGATCCGATCTATCGGTTTATTCATATGCTGATCGAGAATATCGGCTGTTTCTTTGTCCCCTGCGATTACGAGACGCTCCCATTGGTGTGAAGCGGCCTTTTGATCAAGGTTTGAAGCCAATCGTTTATACAGCCTGTTTTGGTTTTCTTCGACATGGGCTTTGGCAGCGTCTTCCTCCATCGATGCGGAGCTTCCGCTTACATCCTGCGGTTTCCACGATTCATTGATGACGTCGTATTGATAATGCTCCACCCCTTCAATTTTTCCGAGTACGGTTTCTATGATCTTCACTTCATTCTGCTGGGTGAGAATAAAAGCCGTGCTCGGAAATTGTTCACGGAGAAGTTCTAATTGATCAAGGACAGCCGTTTCTTCCCAATAAAATCGTGTTTCGACAGGCACCTGCAATTCAATCGTCTCCCAGATGCCGCCTTCTCCCGATGCAAAAAATACGAGACTTCGCGGCATCTCTTTACCAAGCCCATCGATATATTGATAGACACGTTCCATGATGCGGACGAGAGATTTTTCTTCTTCCGGATCACTTACAGACAGATACTCTTTTAATCTACGAAAACCGGTTTTCAAGGCGATTTTCCACTCTCCCCCCTGCTGATCCGGATTTCTCATATCCGTATTTACATATAAGGAAAGCATTTTATCAGGAGATTCCGTCATTACGTACTTCAATTTGCCGATGAGTGAGTCAATTGCCATTATAGATTCCTCCTTTTTCCGCTGCTCACTGTTCCTTTCCCTATCCGCACCGCCTTAAAAACGTCAATCCACATATAAACGGCAGACTTTTCTAAAAAAGTTTTTGTAAAACCCATTTACAAACCAAGACATCATTTACTACAATGGATACTTGTGTTTGACTAAGACTTTTACGCTGTGAAAGGAGTATGATTTTGTTTACTGCAGAAGAAAGAGATCAGAAAGAGCTGGAAAAAGAGCTTCATAAACTTGAATTTCAGATTTTCAGAATGCGGGAAAATCTGATAGATGTATCAAAAGACGCGCGAGTGCTTGGTATTGATCAATCGAACAATGACGATTGGATCATTGTTTCCTCGATTGATGATGGCCAAACATGTAAGATTATGCTGACTGATTGTGAATCAGCCTACCGGGGAAGAGGCTGTTTTTCACTGATCGCTTCTTATTATGACAATGCCATTCATATCGGGGATATTAAAGGCCCGCCGAACCACGGCTACGGCTCGATCTGCATGAAATTTTTAAAACATATCGCCAGAGAGCAGAATATCCCGAAAGTGACGGGCGATATCGCTAAGCGTGATTGGGATCATGTCGACCGGCTCGTTCATTTTTATGAAAAACATCAATTTGATGTCTGGATTGACAATGATACGCAATCAGGCGGCATTAAATGGGTCGACCTGTAAAAAATGATAGATAAACCCTCGTTAATATGGTGTAATAGATTAAACCATTTAAGGAGGGTTTTTTTGTATCCGGAAAAATTGAAAAAAGGCGACGGCATTCGTATTGTGTCTCCGGCCACAAGCATGTCCGCTATGTCAGATGAAAATATAAATGCCGCGAAGACAAAATTGGAGGAGCTGGGCTTTTGTGTCTCTTTTTCAGAGAATGCGAAAGAAATAAATGAATTTCATTCATCATCGATTGAATCGCGTGTACGGGATCTGCACGAAGCTTTCGCTGATCCTGACATCAAAGCGATTTTGACGACACTCGGCGGGTTCCAATCAAATCAGCTGCTCCGCTATCTTGATTATGAAAACATCAAGCGGCATCCGAAAATCCTTTGCGGCTATTCAGATATTACCGCCCTCGGCCATGCCATATATCAAAAAACCGGCCTTATTACATATTCCGGTCCCCATTTTTCTTCATTTGCCATGAAAAAAGGGCTGGACTATACGATTGACTCTTTCTTGGCCTGCTGTGCTTCTGACAACCCGTATGAGGTAAAACCTTCATCCGAGTGGAGTGATGATAAATGGTATTTGAACCAGGAGGACAGACGTTTTTATCGGAATCCGGGACCGTTCGTTATTCAACCCGGATATGCGGAAGGAACACTGATCGGAGGAAATCTATGCACGCTGAATCTTCTGCAGGGCACGGAATACTTTCCGGAGATGGAACAAGTGATTCTGTTTATAGAAGATGATCATATGTCGGACATTCATATGTTTGACCGGGATTTGCAGTCACTCATCCATCTTCCCGCTTTTTCAGCCGTGAAGGGAATTGTCATCGGACGTTTCCAGCATGCTTCAAATGTGTCTGAGGAGGCTCTGCGTGCCGTCATCCGTACAAAAGAAGAACTGTCATCCATGCCTGTTATCGCAAATGCTGATTTCGGCCATACCTCCCCTTTGATGACATTCCCGATCGGAGGAACATGCAGGATAGAAGCCGGCTCAGAAGGCGGACGGATATGGATTGATCGGCATTAATACATAAAGACGGGAAAACCGCCCCGTCTTTTTATTTTGACGCCTTATGCCGCGGCGTGCGCGGAGCGATCATAATTCGTCCGCCAGCCGCTGCCGTCACCCATACGGAAGCTCCTTCATAAAAACGGCTGATCTCTTCATTATATACGGCGTGTGTCAGTTCACGTTTATCATGCGTTCCGTCTTGGTTTTTTACGTTTAAAATAAGTACAAGCTCGTGTCTGCCATTCTTCATCACGCCAGTACGTCTCACCTTTTCAATAACGGCTGGCCTTCCTCTCCCTCTGTCAAGCGCCTGAAACAGCCTGACAGCAGGCATAGACAGTCCGATTACGAGCACCATGGCAAAAGCGGTGCATATACCTGCTTGAAACACCGGTGATTCTGTGATGGCATTCCATAAACATATAAATTCCGGCTCCATCAGATTCATACATCCCTTCAGATTCCGTTTTCACATCCATTCCTTATTATATTAGAGAAACGCTTTTTCTTTTTCCGCATATAACGATTATATACAGTCAAAAAAGGGAAGAAAAAAAGAACACAAAGCATTTCGCCTTGTGTTCTTCATCTCTATATGAAACTAGTCTAATACTTTAACATTTACTGTTCTGACGCCCCAGTTGTTAGCGTCACTTTTCTTTGCAACAAATACATCAATTTTATTTCCTTTAATTGCGCCGCCTGTATCTGCTGCTGTTGCCACTCCGTAACCTTCAACATAAACCTTAGAGCCAAGCGGAATGACACTAGGGTCTACCGCGATGACTTTTGCATCAGGGTTTTTGTTTAAGTCAACACCGGTTGCCGTTACACCGGAAATGCCGCCGTCGTTAGCAGAGTAAGCAGTTGCAGTCATTGTCAGCTGCTTTTTAGGCTCTTGTTGGTTTGTATTTGATTGAACAGGCTGCTGTTTTGCTTCGACAGCCTTCGCTTCTTGTTTAGGTTGTTGTTGTTCTTGAACAGGTTCTTGTTTAGGCTGCTCGTTTTTGACAGCTTCTTGTTTCGGCTGTTCTGTCTCAGCAGCTGGTTTTTGTTCAGTTTGCGGCTGGCTGGCTTCTTGAGCCGGCTGTGCAGCCTGAGCCTGACCTTTCACATTTAACGTTGTGCCTGCGTAAATTATATCTGATTGCAAGTTATTCAAGCTTTTCAGATTGCCGACTGATGTTCCGAATTTCTGAGCAATTTTCCAGAGGCTGTCGCCCTGCTTCACTGTGTACTGCCCAGATGTGGTTGTTTCTACTGAAGAAATAGTCAGTTTCTCTCCTTCAATGATTAAATCAGAAGATAACTGATTCCATTCTTTTAAGTCCTTTAGGTTCACTCCGTTTTTTTGCGAGATCCCCCAGAGCGTGTCACCCTTTTGCACCGTGATTTCTTTAGCAGAAGCGTGAGCTCCAAATGCAGTTGTTGAAATTGCTGCAACTGCGACAAAGGACATAATCGTCTTCTTCATAAGTAAATCCTCCCTTGTTAGCTTTTTATTGGCGGCTAACAGGTGATATCGTAACATATGAAAATGTCAGTTCAATAACAAAACGATTTGAATTAGATTACAGTTCCTTTACATGAAACATTTCTCTCGCTTGGTAAGTCTTGCTGAAACCTTGATACAGCAAGGGTTTTCAAGCTTCTGATTTTTCCGGCGCCAATGAAAAACACAATGTGCAAATTTCTAAAAAAACTTTTTTTCACTCTGTTTCTCTTACATAATTTCGGATTTCTTCTAAAAAAACCGCTCCGTATTTCAATCTTTTTTGTTCCCCGACCCCTTTTACGGAAAGAAGATCCTGATCTGTTTTCGGAAGTTTCGCCGACATTTCTTTTAACGTCTGATCTGAGAACACGACAAATGGAGGCACACCCTGTTCAGCTGCAATCTCTTTGCGGAGACGCCGGAGAAGCTCAAATAATTCATCATTTTCGGTAACGGCGGCGGCCTGTAAGGCTTCTTTTCTCGCGACTGCGCTTTTTCCAAGCAGAACGTCCCTGCCTTTTTGGGTGACCATAAGCGTCGGAAATGTGCCGTCCGCCATTCTGATATATTCATCTGAAATAAGGAATTCGATAAAATCACTGATTTCCGCTGCGGATTGATGCTTCATAATGCCGTAAGTGGACAGGCTGCTGAAGCCGTTTTCCAGCACTTTTTTATTTTTAGACCCGCTAAGCACCTGCGCCACCATCGTTTTTCCGAAACGCTCATTCATTCTGATGATGCATGACAATACCATCTGCGCTTCTTTTGTGACGTCATGGGCGGTCCTTGTATCAGTGCAATTGCCGCATGCTTCGCAAGCTTCCGCCTCATTCTCGCCGAAATACTTCAGAATAAACCGCTGCAGGCAATCTTCCGTATGACAGTAATCCACCATCTGTCTCAGTTTTTTGAGATCCTGCTTTTGTTTTTCTTCTCCGGCGGCCGATTGGTCTATTAAAAAACGCTGCACCATAATATCCTGCGGCGAAAACAAGAGCACACACTCGCTGTTAAGGCCGTCGCGCCCGGCCCGTCCGGCTTCCTGGTAATAGCTCTCCATATCTTTCGGGATCTGCGCGTGTAAAACAAACCTGATGTTGCTCTTATCGATTCCCATTCCGAAAGCGGACGTAGCTACCATCACTTGTATCTGATCGTTAAGAAACCGCTCCTGCTGGTCTTTTCTGTCATCATCCGCCAATCCGCCGTGATAACGGCCGGCATTGATGCCGCTGCGTTTTAATTTCTCATATAAACGGTCGGTTTCTTTTCTTGTCGCTGTATATATAATGCCGGCTTCGTGTTTATTTTTTTCGAGGTACCGCTCGATAAACCGGTCTTTGTTTTCGCCCTTTACTACTTTAAACGTTAAATTCTCTCTGGCAAAACCGGTATATACAGTTTGTTCTTTCTTAATATGAAGCTGCTTACAGATGTCATCATGAACCTCAGGCGTAGCCGTCGCCGTTAATGCGATGATGACGGGCGGTTCTTTTAATTCATTAAAAAGGATTTCGATATTCCGGTAACTCGGCCTGAAATCATGTCCCCATTGCGATATACAGTGAGCTTCGTCAATGGCGACAAGAGGAACCGTAATATTCTGCAGGATGTGAATGAATTCAGAAGAAGTCAAACGCTCCGGTGTGATGTAAAAGAGCCGGTAAGCCCCTTGTTTCAAACCGGTCAGACGCTCATGAATGTCACGGCTTGTCTGGGTGCTGTTAATATAAGCTGCCGCGATACCCGCTTCTTCAAGCGCGTCCACTTGATCTTTCATTAAAGAAATAAGAGGGGAAATAACGATTGTGGTTCCTTCAAACAGCAGTGCGGGAATCTGATAGCAGATTGATTTTCCGCCCCCCGTCGGCATAATGCAGACCGTGTTTTTTCTCTCCTCTGCAACTGATTGTATCGCCTGCTTTTGGCCCGCGCGAAGACTGTCGTAGCCAAAATAATGCGCCAGAAGGGATTGGGCTTTATCCAGCATATGTTGTAAAACCTCACTTTGTCTTTGATTCTTTCATTTTATCATAATGATAAAGTACGCTGCCCAAGGGCAATTCAAAATAAAAAGCCATCTCCGCAAGGGAAATGGCTTTCGCTACGTATGCCGTACGCAAGTAAGAAAGTTTTAAACCACCACTCCTCAAAGTGGGTGTTTGCAGAAGCGTTCCTGTCGTCCTCTGCAATGGAGGCATGACATTCCGGCTTCGATATAAAACTCCCTATTACAGCTTAAAGGTTAAAACTTAATTAACAATACGAACAATGTAGCTTCTCTTATATCCTACACCATCAGTCGTATTTTGGCAAGAGGGTTAATTCTTTTACAGAAAACCTTTTTTCTTTGTAAAAAATGCTTTATTCTACATAAAAATTGTTTTTTCGACAAAATATCAATATATCAATATAAGATCAGATCGAAAGCTTCCGCCAGTTTCTTCTATAATAGAAAAAACTCTCACACCCTGTAGGGGCGCAAGAGTTATGGCAATTAGAATTTTGCAGCCAGATCTTTCGCTTCTTGCAGTCCTTTTTCAATGATCGCTTGAGCGTTATCCGGTGCAGCATTATGGCCTTCAACGACAACAGTGTGAAGATCTTGGACACCCCAGAAACCGAGAACGGTTTTCATGAAGTTTAATGACATTTCAAGAGATGCCATCGGTCCTTCAGAATATACGCCGCCGCGTGCGTTTAAGAGCGCTACTTTTTTATCTCCCATCAGACCTTTAGGGCCTTCAGGCGTGTATGTGAAAGTAACCCCTGCGCGAGACAGGTAATCAACATAAGTATGAAGCACAGCAGGCACTGTGAAGTTCCAAAGCGGGAATGCAAACACGACTTTGTCAGCTTTGACGAATTGATTTAAGTAAATGTCAGCAGTTGACGCTTGTTTTTTCTCTTCGTCTGTCATTTCAATTCCTTTTGAAGCTTTGAATGTTCCGTTAATCATATCTCTTCCGAGGTAAGGAAGGTTTTCTTTATGAAGATCAAGTTCGATCACTTCATCATTCGGATTGTTTTCTTTATAAGCAGCCAGAAACGCTTCGTATAATTTTACGGACACGCCTTCTTCAGCCGTACGGTCACTTGATTTTACAAATAATACTTGAGACATTCTAAATTCCTCCCGGTAATCTTTTAATATTTACTTACAAATAGTATGTTACTTTCTTTTTTATATAAAGTCAATGATTTTATTTCGATTCTGAGATTTTTTATGGAATAAAAAAACAGGTACATATGAATGTACCTGCTGCTATTATTGTGAATCCTGCTCGCGATCCAGGATTTCGTAAGTTTGTGAGCTTTTTTGATCAACGGTTTCTTTATTTGAGAGGTCTTTCACCTGCTCGTGAAATTCCCTTTCATATGACGGAGCGTCTGTTTTCACATCCCCTTCTGTTTCTCGCTGCGCTTCGACGGTCATTCTGGCGTACGGAACGGCTTCAAGTCTTTCATAAGGAATTTCTTTTCCCGTTTTCTCACAAATCCCGTATGTTCCTTTATCCATTCGTTCAAGCGCGGCGTTCACCTCATCTAAAAGATTCTGATCGACACCGTCCAGCGTCTGATTCGTGACCCTGTCCAAATAAATGCTTCCGTGATCAGCTAAGTGATTATCTACTCCGTTCGACAATTCTCCTGTGTCTTCGCTCATTGAATGTTTTTCTTTTGATTCTCCCTGAAGACTTTCCTTTAAATCGATTAATTTATGATAAAGGCTGTCCTGCTGTTCTTTTGATAATGACATATTCATCATCTCCTTTTTCGTCTGTATTCTTCGCTGCATCTGTTAATACATACCCTCGAAAAAGGAGGATGAAACAATGGGGGTCAATGCTTTCTCCCCCTGATGGTGACATTGGGTGTCTGCTGCTTTGTCTGTCTTTTTTCTTTCGCAGCATCATTTTGCGGGTTGTCCCGACTTTCTTCAGCGCAGGCTTGTTTGAGCCTGTGCTCCGGTGTATGGTAAGTGGCGCCGATATTCAGCATACCGCTCAGCTCTTCTATACTCAGCTGTTCAAAATCAATATTGTATTCAATCTTGTCCACTTTGACGTGCTCAATATGGACATATGTTTTTTCTCCTTCAACCGTTTGTGGCTCAAAATGACACTTATCCTGAAGCTCATCAAGCTGTTGTTCCACTTTCTTAAGCCGGTCTAATTCTTCTTCACACACTTTTTTGAAAATCTCTTTCATTATTTTTTTCAAAGAAAATCACTTCTTTCCCCGTCACTCTTGGAAAGTTCTATGCGTCCCGCATTGCGAATATATAAACATGATATACAAAAAGGAGGCGAATCATGATGTTTTTTCCATCCGTTATCAACTTTGAGTATATAAAAATGAACGGAATCAGCGGCGGAGCGGCTTTTAACACCGGCTCTTCCGTTATGGTGAGAAACACAGCAGCCAATAAAAGAAATGAAGGGTACGGTGAACAAAACGGTGATTGCACCGTTGTCGCCATCCCTATCATGAGTATCGATGATTCAGATCTGATAGATGGCACAGCGAACAAGATCAGCCTTCGATAATGATCTGGCTTGCATCCCCCAGATGTTTAGCAATCGATATATATAAAATCCCGTCTTTGAATACCGCCTGCATTCCCTTCGTACCATGAGCGGAATGCGGAAGATCGAGTTTTTTTTCAAAATCGCCGTATTTTCCGGTCTTCTGTTTAAAATCCTGTTCATTGAAAAAGGATTTTCTCGTGCCTTTTACGACAATATATTCTCCATAGGACAAAAGCTGAACATCTTGTTTCCGGTAGCCGGGCAGATACAGCAAAAATTGGAGCTCATCATGGGTTTCCACAATATCTATAAGAGGAAAAGCATCCTCATTTCTTCTCATTTGCCCATCTCCCTGTTGAAAGGGAAAATGAGAATGGCCGTTTTGAAATGATTTCAGTTGTTCATCATCAAAAACGTTTTTCCAAAAGTCGCCGCCGGACATGTTTTGCGCCATTTCCATCCATTGCTTCATCTTATCGAAATCCATTTTTATCGCCCCCTGTCTAAGCATACGGTCATAACAGCCGGCATACACCTGTATTAAAGGAGGTTTGCCTGTGGTTCAACCAACTCCATATATCAATATTAATATTTTCATGTTGAAAATTAATTCCTTTGAAAATGCTTCAGCGGTGAATGTCGGACAAAATTTACTGGCGGAATGGCAGAATTCTGATAAAAAGAATCAGGGATACGGACAGAACTTCGGAGATGCAAGCGGCTTCATCGGCACGAACGGCAAAGTGGATGACCGGGATCAAATTGATTCTCCATCTGCCTTTGAGTCTGCATGCGATAAAATCCCTGCCGGAAAAGGAGGCCCATTATGATGTTTTCGCCGGTTTTGGTAAATGTAGGGGGCTTTAAAGTGAATGCGGTCGACCGGGGCTCTTCCATTACGATCGGCCCGTATCAGCAAATCGATTATTTTTTATCCAATAAGATCAACTACGGATTCGGTGAAGAAAATGGTGATTTGGCGCCGATTTATATCCCCATCAGTTCTATCGCTGATCCGGATCTCATTGATTCGAACTCCGGAAAAACAAGCATTATATAATAAAAAGGCCATCCGCATGCATTCGGATGGCTTTTATGTGATATTTAACTGCATAAGTATTTTGTTAAGATGGCTTGAACCTCAGTCAAGTCCGTTTCTTTTGCAAATTCCAATTCGAAAGTTTTTCCCCTTGTCATTAATACAAGCCCGGTATCGGGATCAAACATCCCCGCTTCTTGAATGGCGAAGCTTTCAATTGTTTTATATGGAAGAAATACGCGCACTTTCTTTTTGGAGAACATTTTATTATCAAAGAAAATCACTCGTTTATTCGTAAAGCATATTTGGTCAACCCGCAGTTTATAAATCGTTTCGATCCGTTCTCCCTCAACGAGCAAAGCCTCCAGCTTTTTTGTGTCGGTTGATCTGCTGACAGAAAAAATTCCCAATGAAGAACCCCACTTTCTGCTTCTATACTATTGTTTTATTACAATCATAAAAAAATAAGTTCTTTATCCCTATATAAGAATACGACATAGACGGCATTTAAACCATTACGAACAGATTACATTTTTAGAACGTTCATCAAAAAAGCCCTTCGCGAAAGGTGCCGCTGTTATGAAGTAATACGCTTCAGCGGAAGAAAAGGTTTCAAGAAAACGGTATTTTTTTCGAAAAGTCAGTTTTTTATTTTCGCCATAAAAAACCGCGGCTTCTCCAATGCCGCGGTTTCAACAAAACATCAACGATCCGTATCTTCAATTGTTCCTTCTTTATAGGTATCTGATATTTGTTCCATCGTCGTGTCGGTGCCTTCTTCAGGTTGCACTTGCTGAAGCTGATCTGATGTTTTATTTTGTTTGTCTTGCTCTGTTTTTTTCATTTTGCAGCCACCCTTTATATGTAGTCTTTTTTAGTATGGCTCAGGCGAAATGAATTCATTCAGCCTTAAACTTCTTCAAAATACTCTTTGTAGAAGCCTCCGACTTTGTTTGTATTGTCTGCAACAAAAATGAATTCTTCTGTTTCATTTTTGACTTCATACTCTTTACCCGGCGTCAGCACATTTTTGACAATGTATTTTTTCGCATCTGTATGTACGCATTTGACCTTTTTGACGCTTTCTTTTGTCTGCCAATTATTATGAATCATTATAAAACTCCTTTTCTTAATCGATAAGCTTATTGTAGCCGTTTTTTCTTGTGAATTGCAATAACGGTTATCGATTGATTTTACCGGGGGTGTTATTATAGAATGACTGTATGCGCTTACTTTGCGCGGACATCAAGATGCTCAAAACAGACCATAAAAAAATTTCGGGAGGTTTGTTACGAATGAGTTCTTTAACGATGCAGATCACAAAAAGGCTGGAAACATTTTTACAGGGCACGAAGAAACTTTATATTGACGGAAAATTTGTTCCGAGCGCTTCAGGATCAACATTTGTCACACCGAATCCGGCAACCGGAGAAACGCTGATGACGCTTTACGAGGCACAGTCAGAAGACATTGACAGTGCAGTGAAAGCGGCACGCAAAGCCTTTGATCACGGCGAATGGCGCACTATGCCGGCCGCTTCCAGAAGCAGGCTGATGTATAAGCTTGCCGATTTAATGGAAGAGCACAAAACGGAACTCGCGCAGCTTGAAACACTTGATAACGGAAAACCGATTAATGAAACGACAAATGGGGATATCCCGCTCGCAATTGAGCATATGCGTTATTATGCCGGGTGGTCTACAAAGATAACCGGACAAACAATTCCGGTCGCCGGCTCATATTTTAATTACACCCGCCATGAGCCTGTCGGCGTCGTGGGGCAGATCATCCCTTGGAACTTTCCGCTCCTTATGGCGATGTGGAAAATGGGCGCCGCCCTTGCCACAGGCTGCACAATCGTTTTGAAACCGGCGGAGCAGACACCGCTGACCGCCCTCTATTTAGCGGAATTAATAGATCAGGCGGGCTTCCCTGACGGCGTCATCAATATTGTCCCAGGGTTCGGCGAGACGGCCGGGGAAGCGCTGACCAACCATGACGATGTCGATAAACTCGCTTTTACCGGCTCTACAGAAATCGGCAAAAAAATCATGGAAAAAGCCGCAAAAAAAATTAAACGCGTAACACTGGAGCTTGGCGGAAAGTCACCTAACATCATTTTGCCTGACGCCAATTTGAAGAAAGCCATTCCGGGCGCTTTAAACGGGGTCATGTTTAATCAGGGGCAGGTATGCTGCGCAGGCTCCCGGGTCTTCATTCACAAAGACAAATATGATGAGGTCGTCAGCGAAATGGTTTCATATGCGAAATCGCTTCAGCAAGGCGCCGGCCTTCACCAAGATACACAAATCGGCCCGCTCGTCAGTCAGGAACAGCATGAGCGCGTGCTTTCATATATTGAAAAAGGAAAAGCGGAAGGAGCCAAAGCTGTCGCGGGCGGCAGCTGCCCGTTTGAAGAAGGGTATTTTGTCTCCCCGACTGTATTTGCGGATGTGGATGACAGCATGACCATCGCAAAAGAAGAAATTTTCGGCCCGGTCTTAGCCGCCATTCCGTATGATACGGTTGATGCAGTCATTGAGCGGGCGAACCGCTCGGAATACGGCCTTGCAGCCGGACTTTGGACTGAAAATGTGAAAAACGCCCATTACATTGCTGACCGTCTCCAAGCCGGCACCGTTTGGGTCAACTGCTACAATGTTTTCGATGCGGCATCTCCTTTCGGCGGCTATAAGCAATCCGGCCTCGGGCGGGAAATGGGCTCTTACGCGCTGAATAATTATACAGAAGTGAAAAGCGTCTGGATCAACCTGGAAGATTAAATCAAACAAGAAACTGCTGCCTGTCGGCAGTTTCTTTCTTTTGTCATGCTGTCTTTTACATATGAATATATATGCTTCTGAAGGAGTTGAGCGAGTGTGAGCACAATTCATGAAAACGTCAGAAGCCGCCAAAAGAAAACCATCTCCCTATTAAGAGAAACGCAAAATGCGGACGGCTCATGGTCATTTTGTTTTGAAGGTCCGATTTTGACAAACGCCTTTCTGATCCTCCTTCTCACTTCTCTTGGAGACAATGATAAAGAACTGATCGCTGAGCTTGCAGAAGGCATTCGCGCTAAACAGCGCCCGGACGGAACTTTTGCCAACTATCCTGATGACCGGAAAGGAAATGTGACCGCTACTGTACAGGGCTATGCCGGCTTGCTGGCTTCCGGTTTATATAGCCGTTCTGAGGCGCATATGATTCAGGCCGAACGCTTTATCATCTCAAATGGCGGCTTGCGCAACGTACACTTCATGACAAAGTGGATGCTTGCGGCAAACGGCCTATATCCATGGCCCGCGCTGCATCTGCCATTATCTTTCTTAGTCATTCCCCCATCCTTCCCGCTGCATTTTTACCAGTTCAGTACATACGCTCGTATTCATTTTGTACCGATGGCCGTGACGCTTAACAAAAGATTTTCGCTGAAAAATCCCAACGTTCCGTCTCTCGCGCATTTAGATCGGCATATGACTAAAAATCCGTTTACATGGCTTCGTTCCGATCAGGATGAGAACAGAGATCTCTCTTCTCTTTTCGCGCACTGGAAGCGGCTTTTGCAGATTCCTGCCGCTTTTCACCAGCTCGGTCTGCGTACGGCCAAAACGTATATGCTTGACCGGATTGAAGAAGACGGCACATTATACAGCTATGCGAGTGCCACTATTTTTATGGTGTACGGCCTGCTCGCTCTCGGTGTATCGCGCCACTCCCCCGTTATCAGAAAAGCGCTTGCCGGCACGAAAGCTTTGCTCACGTCTTGCGGCGATATACCGTACCTGGAAAACTCAACGTCGACCGTTTGGGATACGGCGCTTCTCAGCTATGCGCTTATGAAAAGCGGCATCTCAGATAACGATCAAATGATAACCGGCGCCGCCCGGTTTCTGCGTGAACGGCAGCAGACGAAAGTCGCTGATTGGGCCGTTCACAACCCGCATGCTGAACCGGGAGGATGGGGTTTTTCAAACATTAATACAAATAATCCTGATTGTGATGACACAGCCGCAGTGCTCAAAGCCATTCCGCGAAAACGTTATCCCGCCTCATGGGAACGCGGACTGAGCTGGCTTTTGTCCATGCAAAACAGTGACGGCGGCTTCTCTGCTTTTGAGAAAAATGTCAATCATCCGCTGGTCCGCCTGCTGCCGCTGGAATCGGCTGAGGAAGCTGCCATCGATCCTTCAACAAGCGACTTAACCGGACGGGTGCTGCACTGTTTAGGAGAAGCGGGGCTTTCTTCTGATCACCCTCAGATTGAAAAGGCCGTCCAATGGCTGATCCGCCATCAAGAAGAGGACGGATCGTGGTACGGCAGATGGGGTGTCTGCTATATTTACGGCACATGGGCAGCGCTGACAGGGATGAAGGCTTGCGGCGTGAGCCAAAACCACCCGGCCGTGAAAAAAGCGATCCGCTGGCTGAAGTCCATTCAAAACGAGGACGGAAGCTGGGGAGAATCCTGTAAAAGCGCAGAAGTCAAAACCTATGTTCCGCTTTCTTACGGGACGCTTGTACAGACAGCTTGGGCGGCCGAAGCTTTGCTGCAATACGAAAAACCTCATCATCAAGCCGTCACAAAAGGCATATCCTTTCTTATTGAAAACCGGCATTACGAAGGAGACGCTTTCAGCTATCCGACCGGAATCGGCCTGCCGAAACAGTTTTACATCAAGTATCACAGCTACCCGTATGTGTTTTCTTTGCTTGCGCTCAGCACTTTTATGAAAGTGAGTGAAAAGGAGGAAGAAAAATGAAACGGCACGCTTATCAAACCGAAATGCTGAATTGGTGTGAAACCTTGAAGGAACAAGTCATACAGCAAGGTCGGTTCGATCGCTTCGCGGCACAAATCGACCGGATTTTTCACACCCTTCAGGATGATGGATTAACGGAGGCGGAATGGTACGAACAGGCATCAGCACTTTACCGGGACATTACCGAACCGGATGAGCCGGATGAGCGCAGAGCCTATGTGCCGATCGGCAAGCATGTCCTCCCTAAACTGCCATACAGTTATTCCGCACTGGAACCGTATATTTCAAGAGAGATTATGAAACTCCATCATACAAAACACCATCAGAGCTATGTTGACGGTCTGAATAAAGCAGAACTGGAGCTCAAAAAAGCGAGACAAACGAAACAGTACGACTTAGTGGCGCATTGGGAGCGGCAATTGGCGTTTCACGGTGCCGGCCATTATTTGCACAGTATTTTCTGGTTTTCCATGAATCCAAACGGAAAAAGACGGCCGACGGGTGCACTCTTTCAAATGATTGATGTGTCATTCGGAAGCTATTCTGCTTTTAAAGAGCAATTTTCTCAAGCGGCGAAAAAAGTCGAAGGAGTCGGCTGGGCTATCCTAGTCTGGGCGCCGCGCGCCGGGCGGCTGGAGATTTTGGCCGCTGAGAAGCATCAGCTCTACAGCCAGTGGGACGTCATTCCTTTGCTTCCGCTGGATGTGTGGGAACACGCTTATTATTTACAATATAAAAACGACCGTGCGGCTTACGTGGATCAATGGTGGAATGTCGTTGATTGGCGGGAGGCGGAGAAACGGTTCGAACAAGCGCACCGCGTGATATGGCCGCTTTATTAAAAAAGCCCCCGTCTTGAACGGGGGGCCTGCTTCTTTTGGTCTAAAAAATACCAAGCACGTGCAGAAAAACGATAATAATGGCTACAGGAGCCACATAACGGATTAATAGGAGCCAGACTGCAAACCATTTTCGTTTTATACCGGAACCGCTTTTCAGTTCGTCAAACAGCATCTGTTTCGAAATTTTCAGCGGTACGAAAACGGCAATTAAAAGCGCGCCCAACGGCATTAAGACATTGCTGACCAGAAAATCAGCAGCGTCAAAAATACTTCGGTGAAAAATAGAAACATCACTCAAAATTCCGTACGACAGCGCCGAAGGGACCCCGACAATAAATATAGCAAGTCCCCCGATCCATGCATACCGCTTCCGTTTTGCCGAATCGCCTTTTGACAAAACAGCAACTAAAATTTCAAGCATTGAAAAAGCCGATGTCAGCGTCGCAAATAAAAACAGCAGCAAAAAGGCGAGTAAAAACACGATGCCCAACGGCATTTGGTTAAAGACGGTCGGCAGCACGTTAAATAAAAGCTGCGGACCTTGGTCCGGCTTGAGGCCGAATGCAAACACCGCCGGAAAAATCGCCACTCCCGCCATCACGGCAACAAGGACATTTAATACCGTCACCGATACGGCGGATTGAACAATATTTTCTTCTTTTTCTAAATATGCGCTGTATGTAACCATTACGGACACTCCGACGCTTAACGAGAAAAATGATTGTCCCATCGCATATAAAACGGTATTGGCATCCATCGCGCCAAAATCAGGCATGAAGAAAAATTTTAATCCCTTCGCTGCATCATGCAGCGTAACGGAGCGGATCATTAAAAGAATAAACAGAATAAACAGAGCCGGCATCAGCACCTGGCTTACCTTTTCGATGCCGCTGCTCACCCCTTTTGCCACAACTAAAATCGTCAGCACGATAAACAGCAGCTGACCGAAAACCGCTGCATAAGGGTTGGAAATGGTATCGATAAATAACGTATCAAATCCCGAAGAAAGCGATAAACCGCCTGTAAAGCCTTTTATAATGTAGATTAATATCCATCCCCCCACTACGCTGTAGAAGGATAATAGAATAAAACACGTAATGATTCCGAGATATCCGATCCAGTGCCACTTTTTCCCCGGCGCCAGCGCCTTATAGGATTCAACGGCGTTTTTTTGTGTTTTTCTGCCGATAATAAATTCAGCAAGCAAAAGCGGCAGTCCGATTAAAACAGTAAATAAAATAAAAACAAGCAGAAAAGCGCCGCCTCCGCTGGTTCCCGCTACGTAAGGGAACTTCCATATTGCGCCGAGCCCGATTGCAGAGCCGGCCGTAGCTAAAATAAATCCCAGCTTAGATGACCATTGATTAGCTTCTTTCACTTCAGCACTCCCAATTCATTTCAGTATAAAAATCAATTGTAAGAATATATGTCTGAATAGTCAAGATGATATTAGTTTACATAATAATTTTATCGAAAACTAATATTTAATATTGAATTATTCAGAATATTATTTATAATGGAGTACAGAAAAGTCAGTCATATTTTCTGACTGATTGATTGGATATAAAAGGAGCTGTGTTTATGGAATGGCTGAAAAAAATAAGCGGGTTTGCGGGCCAAACCTTTGGCTTGTGGGTTATCGTCTTTGCCGGTTTGGGATTCGCCTGCCCTGATTTGTTTACTTGGATCAGTTCTTATATGACGATTTTCCTTGGTATTATTATGTTTGGGATGGGGCTTACTCTTCAAACAGACGATTTTAAAGAATTAATCAGAAAGCCTTGGCATGTCGTGATCGGAGTCGCTGCCCAGTTTACGATTATGCCGCTTACGGCTTTCTGTTTATCAATCGGGCTCCGCCTCCCCGCAGAAATCGCCGCGGGCGTCATTCTGGTCGGATGCTGTCCGGGCGGTACGGCATCAAATGTCATGACGTTTTTGGCGAAAGGCAATACGGCACTTTCTGTTGCGGTCACCACGATCTCAACATTGCTTGCTCCTATTGTAACGCCGGCACTTATTATGCTGTTTGCGAAAGAGTGGCTTCCCGTTTCTTTCGGTTCACTGTTTGTTTCCATTATGCAAGCCGTGCTTTTGCCGATCGTCCTCGGGGTGATTGTGAAGCTGTTCTTCAAAAAACAGGTCGGACAAGCCGTGCACGCGCTTCCTCTTGTATCGGTAATCGGCATCGTAGCGATTGTATCCTCTGTCGTCAGTGTAAATCGTGAGCATCTGCTTCAATCCGGACTGCTGATTGTGTCTGTCGTCATCTTACATAACGGAGTCGGATATTTGTTAGGATTCCTGACTGCAAAGCTGTTCAGAATGGATTATGCTTCACAAAAAGCGATTGCGATAGAAGTCGGGATGCAAAACTCCGGACTGGGCGCAGCACTTGCGACAGCGCATTTCTCCCCTTTGTCAGCCGTGCCGAGCGCAATTTTCAGCATATGGCACAATCTGTCGGGGTCTGTTCTTGCCACCTACTGGTCTAAGAAAAAAGAGAAAAACAGCGCCGAAGAAGAAACGGCAAAGATTCCGTTTTCATAACTGAACAAGGATAGGCTGCTGCAGCTCCTATCCTTGTTTATTCTGCAGATCACGAAACAGGCGCAAAAGCGCTTTTTTTACATCCCCCTGAAATAAACCTCCATGATAACAAATCAATTGGCGGATATCGTAATCGAGCAGCCGCTGCACAGAACGGACCGCATCATCCATATGTAACGTATAGCCAGGATTAGCAAGGTTCAGCTTTCCGTCTTCAATGACGACCGCATCACCTGTGACCATTGTTTTTTCGGCAGGCAGATAAAGACTGATATGGCCGGGTGTATGACCCGGCGTGGCTACAATCCGAATGCCTCCGCACCAAGGCAGCAGCTCACCGTCAGTAACTGTCCGGTGAACTGGAGCCGATTCGACTGATTGAAGCGAGCGGATGAACTGTTTTGCATAAGGCTTTGCATCCTCTGGCAATGAACTAAACGTTGATTCAGCCTGCTCAAGCCGTAAAGATTTTTTAGAGCCGTCAATATACGGCGCTTCACGCTCATGTACTGTCACGCTGATATCCGGGTGCAAACGGTGTAATGCAGCGAGTGAGCCGATATGATCTATATCGTGATGCGTTACAATGATTTTTGTCAATGAATGAAGCGACATTCCATGCCGGGCAGCAGCATGTTGAAGATGGTTTGTAAAACCGGGATATCCGCAGTCTATTAATATCGTGTCATGTTCGTCTTGCAGAAGAACCGGAGTGATTGAATGCAATTCTTCATTATATTCAAATTCGATCTCAAGCGGATAACAGCTTTTCATATAAATTCTCCCCTTCGCTCAATAAAAAAAGTACACTGCTTGTAAGGGCAGTGTACTTTTTGTCTGTCTCAAATTATCCTTCCAGCAGCAGCTGTTCCGGATCTTCAAGCAGGTTTTTAATGGTGACAAGGAACCCGACCGCTTCTTTACCATCTACAATTCTGTGATCATATGATAAAGCGATGTACATCATCGGACGGTTTTCAGAGCGCTCCGCATCAATTGCTACTGGGCGCAGCTGAATTTTGTGCATGCCTAAGATCCCAACCTGAGGGCTGTTTAGGATCGGTGTTGACATAAGCGATCCGAATGTACCTCCGTTTGTGATCGTGAAGGAGCCTCCTTGCAGCTCACCTAATGTTAATTTATTGTTTCGCGCTTTCTTCGCAAGTTCGCCGATCTCTCTTTCAATGCCGGCAAACGTCAGGCGGTCAGCGTCACGCACGACTGGGACGACAAGCCCTTCTTCAGCCGCGACAGCGATACCGATGTCATAGAATTTTTTCACGATCAGCTCATCGCCTTGAATTTCAGCGTTAAGGAGCGGGAATTTTTTCAAAGCAGCCACGACGGCTTTTGTAAAGAACGACATGAAACCGAGTTTTACATCGTTTTGCTCAAGGAATTGGTCTTTACGGCGTTTTCTTAGATTCATAACAGCCGTCATATCAACTTCGTTAAATGTTGTCAGCATCGCAGAAGTCTGCTGCACTTCAACCAATCGTTTCGCGATCGTCTGTCTGCGGCGGGACATTTTTTGCACTTCGACAGGTTTGTCAAAGCTTTGCTGTGTTTTTTGAGCCTGCTGTTTCGGCTGTGCCGCAGGTTTTGAAGCCGGTTTTTCATAAGCTTCCACATCTTGTTTGCGCACGCGGCCAAGCGGGTCCCCCGTCGGAATTTGTGATAGATCAATTCCTTTTTCCCTTGCCAGCTTGCGTGCAGCCGGAGACGCTACCGTTCTGGATTTCGCTTCTGATTGTGCTTCCTGGCTGACTTCTTGTGCAGCAGGTTCAGCTTTTGCTTCCTCTTTCGTTTGTTCATTGGCTGGAGCACTTTCTGAAGGGGCGGGTGCAGAACTTTCGCCAGCGCCTTCTGTAATGGTACCGATAATTTCTCCTACTTGGACGGTATCACCCGAATCTTTCAATACCTCTTTTAGAACACCCGATTCTTCTGCTGTCAATTCAACATTTACTTTGTCCGTCTCCAGTTCAAGCAAGTACTCACCCTGTTCTACATAATCACCGGGCTGCTTTAACCATTGGGCTATCGTTCCTTCTGAGATTGATTCTGCTAATTCAGGTACCTTAATTTCCGCCATTTTTACATTTCCCCCTTAGTTTTTGCGAGTCAAGCTATCAGATACAATGCGTTCCTGTTCTTTTTTGTGGACTGTCGGATCTCCTTCTGCGGGACTGGATCGTCTTCTTCGGCCGATGTATTGGACATTTACTCCTTTTGGCGCAATTTCCGTCAGATACGGGCTGATATAACTCCATGCCCCCATGTTCTGCGGCTCTTCCTGAACCCAAACGATCTCTTGCAGGTTCGGCAGTTTGGCGAAAAGCTCCTTCGTATCTTTTGCCGGGAACGGATACAGCTGTTCGATTCTGGCAATATGAAGCCAATCTTTATCGCCTTCCATTTTGTTGAAGTGATCGCTGATATCAATTGACACTTTTCCGCTTGATAATACGACGCGAGTCACTTTTTCGTAAGCATGGGAAAGACCGGACTGCTCATAGACAGGCTTGAATCGGCTTTCGCTCAGTTCCTGCACTTCAGATACCGTATTCGGGTTGCGCAGCAGGCTCTTCGGCGTCATGATCACAAGCGGGCGGATTTCCTCACGAAGCAGCATTTTCGCTTGTCTTCTTAAAATGTGGAAATACTGAGCCGCACTTGTCAGGTTGGCCACTGTCCAGTTGTTTTCCGCCGCCAGCTGCAGGAACCGCTCGACGCGGCCGCTGGAGTGTTCAGGGCCCTGCCCTTCGTAACCGTGAGGCAGCAGCATGACCAGCCCTGATTTTTGTCCCCATTTTGCCCGTCCTGCAGATATGAATTGATCAAAATAGACTTGAGCCGCATTGGCAAAGTCTCCGTACTGCGCCTCCCACAACACAAGCGTTTCAGGCGAATACACGTTGTATCCATATTCAAAGCCGAGAACCGATCCTTCAGAGAGCGGGCTGTTATGCACCGTAAATGAAGAAGCGCAGTCGTCTAAGTGATGGAGAGCAACAAATTCTTCTCCTGTTTCGCTGTCATGCAGCACAAGGTTTCTTTGAGCGAACGTTCCGCGCTCTGAATCCTGCCCGGTCAGCCGGATCGGCGTGCCGTCTTTCAAAATGGAAGCAAACGCAAGCGATTCAGCCAATGACCATTCAACTTTACGGTCATCATCAAACGCTTTTGCACGTCTTTCCAGGATTCTTTTCAGCTTGCCGAACACGTTAAAGGATTCCGGCCAGTTGATAAGTTCGCCGTTCAGCTTGCGGAGAACATCAAAATCAATGGCTGTGTCAACGTCTGGAAAACCGTTGGACACCGGCTCCGGCAATTCAATTTCCCGTACGGCGTCTTCTTTTTTGGCGGGCACCTTTTTATAGGCGTCTTCAATTCGTTTTGTCACTGCCATTTCGATGTTTTGCGCTTTTTCCTCGCTGATCAGTCCTTCACTTACGAGTTTTTCCGCAAAGATCCGCTTGACAGTCGGGTGTTTTCTGACGGCATCATACAGCATCGGCTGTGTCGTTGACGGCTCATCCATTTCATTGTGGCCATATCGTCTGTACCCGATTAAATCGATTAAGAAATCTTTATTGAACCGCTTCCGGTATTCAACCGCAAATTTAACGGCTGACAGGCATGCTTCCGGATCATCCGCGTTGACGTGAACGATCGGAATTTCATAGCCCTTCGCCAAATCACTGGCATATTTTGTGGATCGTGATTCATCGCTTTCAGTTGTAAAGCCGATCATATTATTGGCGATGATATGAATGGCCCCGCCGACCTGATAGCCTTTCAGAGAGCTTAAGTTCAGCGTCTCGGCGACAATGCCTTCTCCCGGGAACGCTGCGTCACCGTGAATTAAAATGGCGAGCGATTTTGTTTCATCTTGAACCGGGTACCCCTTTTGCGTTCTTGTTTCCTGTGCCGCCCGCGTGCTTCCTTCAACAATCGGATTGATGAATTCCAAGTGGCTCGGGTTATTTGCAAGCGTAATCCGCGCGCTTTTGGTTTCAGCATCCTGAAGCTGTCTGTCTGCACCGAGGTGATATTTGACATCGCCCGTCCAGCCGTAGCTGATGCCGGTAGATCCTTCAGATGGCACAAGGTCTTTATTCGGCGCGTGCTGGAATTCTGAGAAAATAATTTCATACGGTTTGCCGAGCACATGCGCAAGCACATTTAAACGGCCTCTGTGCGCCATCCCGATATTGACATTGGTTGTGCCCGCTTTCACAGACTGGGCGATAATGTCGTCAAGAACCGGCACAAGCGCGTCTAATCCCTCAATTGAGAAACGCTTCTGACCGACGAATGTCCGGTGTAAAAATTGTTCAAATCCTTCTACTTCCGTCAGTCTTTCTAAAACGGCTGACAGTTTTTCCGGTGAATTTTTCCGGAACAGTTCTCCGGACTCGACCATTTTTGTAATCCATGCGCGCTCTTCGAAATCATGCACATGGTCAAACTCGAAAGAGATGGTTCTTTTATAGGTATTGCGTAAATGCTGGATGGCTTCTAAGCCGTTTGTTATATTGGCAGGTGCGTCTTTACAGATGACAGACGCGGGTATTGCTTTCATTTCTTCTTCTGTAAGCCCGTACTCGGATAACGGAAAGAGCTCGCTCTTTTTCGGATCCTTTCTGAGCGGATTGACGGAAGCGTTCAGATGGCCATAGGTTCGAATATCTTCTGCAAGTTTAACTGCTGCTGCGATCTTTTGAATCAGATCTGCGGTGACGCGTCCCTGTTCCTTTGTTTCCGATGCCTCTTTTATTTGGCTTGGCGGAGCGCCGAGTTCGTCAAACATGTCTTTCAGATCCGGATCAATGCTGTCTGGATCTTCAGCATATTGGTCGTACAGCTCCAGTGCGTAGCCGAGGTTCGGTCCGTAAAAATCTTCCCAATTCATTCTTTGTTTCATATTATTTTGAAACATTTGAATATTACCCCCAACCTAGATAATCAAGTGATCAATTCACTATCTTGAAATAACTTTTGAACGCTGTGCCCAAAATTATGTAATAAAAACGCTTCCAAGGATATTTTACCACTGATTGCGTTTGGATTCTACCTTGATTGTTCACAAAATAGTAAAAAAAACAGATCAATACCGAAAAAATTAAATCATTTTAAAATAAAAAGCGAAAAAGCATAGGAAAAAGCCTATCCTATGCTTTTATGAAGCAGTTTTTTCAAGAGCGGATACAGCACATCGGGCAGCTGATCGACATCCGGAACAAAAATACTGTACTTTCCGTACATATCCTGAATGGTTTTCATCTGGGATTCTTCTATCGCAGTATTGGACAGAAAAACATTTATGACTTCTATCCCTTTTTTTCTCGCTTCGATGACAGCCTCGCTCGTATCGACGATGCCGTTTTGTTCGTATCCGAATGCTGCCGGCTCTCCGTCTGAAAACACGATTAAAAATTTTTGCGCCTCACTCCGCCGCATCAGCTGTTTCGTCATTTGTCTGATGGCGTATCCGTCTCTGTTATCTTCTTCAGGCGCAAGCTGCATGATTAGCGGACCCGCAGCCTGCAGCAGCGACTCTTCAAACGGAATGACGGTATTGAAGAAATTCGGCTGGCTCGTTTCGGTCGCTTCGTTTGTATCCTCCCAAAAACCGACGATTTGGTGAGGGACGGACACTGATTTCAAGGCTTCATGAAAAAGAACGATCCCTCTTTTTGTTTCATCCATTTTGTCAAACATGCTGGCCGAACAATCAACAAGCAATGTAAAAACGGCGTCAATGTCTGAGGACGGGTCCTGCTTTTTATAGAAAAGGCGCGGGTTACGTTCCGTAAAATAGCGGATCAGTTTGCGATTCAGCCGGCCTGCGTGAAGGTCGGTCCGCGGGAGCGTTTTTTTGTGCTCAAGCGTTTTTTGTATCATCTGCTTCAGGCTTTTTTGATATGATTCTATCGTTTTTGCCTGTTCTTTATAAGACTGCTCCTCTTCAGGAGACGCTTTATGAGGCGTTTGATAAACCGGGAAGGCAAATTTGTTTTCTTTTCCGTCAGCCAGCCCGGCGCCCTCATGTTCATCCTGAATGGATTCAAGCGCTTCCAGTTTGGAGTAATCCTCTCTTTTCGTCTGACGTGAGGAACCTTGAACGGAGCCGAGCGCCTGGTCACCGTCATCGCCTTCTCTGGCCGCGTCTTTCCCAAGATCTGATTTCGCGCCGTGCTCAATATCAAATTGAAGGAAGCTTTTTGACGGCGCTTCGGTTTCCCGGTGCCACGTATTCATTTTCTCTTCAAGGATTTCTTCATCTCCGTCGGAAGACTCAGGGAGCGTGAGATCGTCACTTAACGAAGGCGCTTTTTTTACGCTTTCGAATAAAGGCTCTTCAGCCGCTTTTTCGTAATCAAGTTCCGGCAGAAAAAAGTATGTGTTCAGCATATCTTTCTCAAGCACTTCATCAAGGCCTTCCATGAGGTCTTCCGTTATTGTTGCGATTTGTTCAGTAGAATCCGCCTCATACACCCGGATGAGCTGACGTTCAATATACGGTATCATCATATCAATATTTTCATGCATGGAAGGAATGCCTTCAAGCGGAGACTCAGCCGTCAGCTTGACAAACATCGCGCAATACAAAGCGTCGGTAAAAATGCTCCGTTCTAAATTCAGTGTCAGCTGCGTCGTGAAATATTTCCTGTACATCTCTCTCCGCTTCTGAAAAACACGTTTCGTTCCCGGCCGTACTTTTTTGATCAGCTCTTCAATTCTGATATCCTCAAGCAGCATAAACAGCTGCTTGGCAAAGCTTTGGCGGGTGAAGTGCCGGTGAACGTCATTTAAAAACCCCGCAAATACCCGAAATGAGCTGCTGCGTGTTCCGACAGCGCGCAAATAGACATCGCTTTTCAGGCCGGCTTCCATATCCCCGGCTGATCGGTCTTTCCAAAAGTGGCTCATGTAAATTTTCTTTTCAAAGGGATTGTAGTAAGACTGCACGCCGTATTCCACTTCAACTTCACTGCTTCTGGTCAGTGTTTTGGCAAGATCAGTCAGCATCATGAACAAAAACGAATCAATCGTGCTGTCGTTAAATTTGATAAACTTCATTGTATATCCCTCATTCGAACAGCGTTTCTGCAATATTTCTGACAGCGGCTTTTTCCCTGTCATCGTCAAGTTTTTCCACGATGCCTCTTTCAATCGCCCGTTTCGGCGGGATGTACGCAGCCAAGTCGCACGTATCAATGAGAGCCCTGATGGACGCCGCTTCTTCTGACACTTGTCCGTTATGCGCTTGTGCGATTAAATCAGAAGACAACGTCATAAAGCGCTCAATTAATTTCTCATCTTTTAAGACAGACTGAGAGGTCAGCACCTGCTTCAGGAGGCTTCCTTTAATATACGGAACATCAATGATGACAAAACGGTTTTTAAGGGCTTCGTTCAGCGGAACGGTGCCGACGTAGCCTTCATTAATCGCGGCGATAACACCGAATCCTTCGCTTGCCTTAATCACTTCTCCTGTAAAGGGATTTGTCATCATTTTTCTGTAATCAAGCACGCCGTTAAGAATCGGAAGGGTTTCAGGCTTTGCCATATTGATTTCGTCAATGTATAAAAAATGTCCCTCGTTCATTGCGGTTGTTACAGGTCCGGGAACGAATTCAATTGTCGCCTGCCCCTGTTCATTTTCAATCGTTTTATAGCCGACAAGCGCTTCTGCATCGAGGTCTACGGAGCAGTTGACGCTGTGCATCGGTTTATGAAAATAGTTCGAAAGCGTTTCCGCCAATTTTGTTTTCCCCGAACCCGTCGGTCCTTTTAATAAGATATTTTTTCCCATTGTCAAAGCGATGACGGCATCGAATACAATCGCTTTATCTTCGGCCTCATAGCCTGATGATCCGATTAAATCCCGGAATTCTTGGGAAACGGGATGATTTTGATAAGCCTGCAGTTTGTTTTGTATATCTTCCGGAAGTGATAGGTGCTGTAATTCTGAAGTCATAGGTGATGTTTCCTTTCCATTTGTATTCCATAACCGAGTATACTAAAAAAGCCCTTGTATACTCAATACAAAAGGGCTCATTCCCTGCGGGCGCTTTTTTTCAGGGGAGCGCAGGCGATTCTGGCTCCGGAATTTCCGCTCGGGTTTGTTAAATAATCGTCCGTATGTTCATGAATGACGAACGCGCTTCCGTCCCGGTCGAGCAGGCTGAGTCTGCTCCCTTCTTTTAATGAAGTTTGCGGCGCGTTCATAATGACATCCACTTTACCGTCAGCCCCCACTTCAAGATTGGGGAGATCCCCGGCGTGATGACCCATCGGATTGTTGAAGCCGTGTTCTTTGTTCAAAGGGTTGAACGGACCGCCGGCTGATTCGAAATCAGGTGCCTGACATGTCCCTTTTTCATAAATATGAAATCCGAGAGAAGCGCCGGGCGGCAGATGTCCCGCTGATATATGAATGTCTGACCCTTCATCATCAGATTCCCTCACTTCGATATATCCGATCGTTTTTCCGTTTTGATTGATGAGTCCGGCATGCTCACGGTATGCAGATGCTTCCAATGCGCGGCTTTCCCCATGTTTTTTGGGCGGAACAGGAGCGGGTCTCCCCCCGCAGCCGCAAAGCGTAATTGATGCGAGCATGAGAAAAAGCAAGAGACGATTCATGCTTCCTCCCCCTTATTTTTTTACCCATCAGTCTTGTCAAAACGTGAAAATGGTAAACAAAAAAAGCCCCGAAAGGCTTTTTTTTAAAAATAACTGCGCGCTCCTAAATAAGCTTTTTTCCAATATGGATTGCTTAAGTTTGAAATTTCAACCCCGGAGGAGCTTGCGTGAATAAAGTCTCCTCCGCCTAAATACATTCCCATATGAGAAGGGCCCGCTTTATATGTCGTAAAGAAGACAAAGTCGCCTGCTGACGGCTGGCTGATATGTTTCATCGTATTCCAATATCCGGCCGTGCTCAGACGGGAAACAGAGCTTACCTTATTTAAAAGGTAATAGATGTAACCGCTGCAATCGAAGCCCGCAGGCGTATTGCCTCCCCAGCGGTAAGGCACGCCGACATGTTTTTTCGCCTCGCCTATCATTCTGTCAATCTTTGACCCTGTCACCGGAGGTTCGGGAGTATTTGGCTTGTTTGGCTTTGCCGGTTTGTTATCCGGCTGACGCACAGGATCTTCTGTTTTTCCCGTTCCGTTAATCACCAGAACCTGTCCGATTTGAAGCACATCAGTTGTCAGTTTATTTTTTTCTCTGATGAGCTGAGCGGTGATGCCGAACCGATTAGCAATTTTCCAGAGAGAATCGCCTGCTTTTACTTTGTAAGTGGATGGCTTCTCAGAAGGATTTGAATGAGATGGCGGTGTTGTGCCGCTGTTTCCGTTATGTGAAGAACCTTTGATCTTTAATACTTGATTCGGATACAGCATGTCTGATGTTAATTGATTCAGCTTTTTCAGTTCGGCGATGGTGATGCCGGTTTGATTGGCGATTTTCCACAGCGAGTCACCCGGCTTCACAGTGTAAGTCCCTGATGCGCCTTTATCAGGCTTTGTCTGTCTGCCGCCTCCGTCCGTGCCGCCGGCAGACCCTTTAATTTTCAGTTTTTGGCCCGGATAGATGACATCTGAACTCAAACGGTTCAGGCTTCTCAGTTCAGAAACGCTCATTCGGTATTTTTTTGCGATCACCCATAATGAGTCTCCGTATGTAACTGTGTAGGCACCCGTGCTTGGTTTTCCCTTTTGCCCCGTTTTATGTGTGCCGCTGCCGTCGGGAATGTGCAGCCGCTGTCCTGGGTGGAGTATCGTTGATTTCAGTTTATTTTCCGCCTGCAGAGCTGAAATACTTGTATGATATTTCCGGGAAAGCTTCCAAAGAGAGTCGCCGCTTTTTACTTGAATGGTTTTTGCTTCAGCGGGATGCACGGCGAAGGTTGAAGTCATTACTGCAGATACAGCCAGTCCGGCTGCGATTTTTTTCTTCATATAACGAAAAACCTCCTATTTATCATTGCTGAAAGGGACGTCCCTTTTCTTTGGACGCCGCCTGTTATGCAGGATTCATTCAGAAGTCGACATTAATTCCGATTCATTTGGTCTTAGATCATCACCAATGCCACACATTTTACATAAATTGAGAACATTTCACAAAAGACTTTGGAATCATTTTCATAACATGGCTTTTTTCCGCGACATTCCACCTTTCTTGTCTGTTTTTCATACAATTCTCTTTACGGCGTGAAAAATCCTCCCGAAAAACAATCAAAAAAAGCCCGCTTCCTTTAAAGGAAGCGGGTGACGGCTGATTACAGAACCCGGGTCTCGGCAGTTTTCACGTCTTCTGCTATCAATTCCGCTGCACGCTGTGCTCCGCCGGCCGCTTTCAGGGATTCTCCGATTTCAGAAGCTTTTGTCTGATATTCAGGATTTTCGCTCAATTCTTTTATTGCTTCAGTGAGCAGTTCCGCTGTTACATCTTCTTTTTTAAACATCTTGCCCGCGCCCGTGTTTTCCACTTGGCTTCCGACGGCGAACTGATCTGCGCCCATCGGAATGACGATCATCGGAGTTTTGTAGTAAAGCCCTTCGCTCGTACTGTTCATTCCGCCGTGAGTGATAAATAAGTCCGCTCTCTTCAGGATCTCAAGCTGCGGAACATAAGGCTTTACAATAACATTCTCAGGAATTTCATCAAGCTCCGCCGGATCAAGATGTTTGCCGATTGACATGACGGCTTTTCCGTTAAAGTTTCTGACCGCTTTTAAGCATTTATTAAACAATTCCTTCTGATTGTTAAAAATCGTGCCCATTGAAATAAACAGGACTTTTTCTCCTTCAAGCTGGTCAAACGGGAAATCTTGAGCCGCCGGCCTTTCAGTTATGGACGAACCGACAAAGAGATAAGAATCGCCAAACTCTTCTTCTTTCGGCTGAAACGCTCTTGAAGTAAATACGATGGTTTTTCTGCCGTCATTTGAGAAAATATCATACGGCGTTTTAATGTCTGCGCTGAATTCTTCATTGAGCCGGCTGACCGCTTCGGTATAAGCCGGATAATGAGATGATTCCTCTGATACAAGGTTTGTATTTGAAAACACTTCTTTAATAAATGCTTCATTCATTGCAAATGTCGTGCAAAGTGAATATGCCGGCAGTTTCAGCTTATTTCTCACAAGCCTTCCTGCCAGAAAATGATGATCATACAGGATGTAGTCATAGGACTCATCTTTTACTTCCTCAAGAATACGGAGTGCAGCTTTTTTGGAAGTCTCAATCATTAACAGTAAAAACTCGGTAGCATCCCGCTGTTCATCACCCGTTGCGTTTTTTCCGAATTCATCTTTTCGGAAATCTTCATATTCACGGAATTCCGCTCCGCTTGACGCGATTTTGTGCTCATATTCCTTCACGCCGTAATATACGACATGTTCCCCTTTTGCCTTCAGTTCTTTTACGACGCCTAAAGACGGATTGATATGGCCTTCTCCCGGAAAGCCGATCATCAATACATTTGCCATCTTTCCACTCCCTATTCTTTTAAATTTTATGTATATTTAAACGATAACACCAATACAGAAAAAGGTAAAGATGTTCACCTTATTAATATTAAATGGGTACAATATTCCCATTTTCTTATTATTTCGCATGAAGCGCCCGCGGTGAAACAAGCGGATACAGTCCGCCGTCTTTAGCAAAAGACATTTTTCCCGTTTCTTCTGAAACAACGAGCACGAGTGCATCAGTCACGGCCGAAAGTCCCATCGCGGCCCTGTGGCGCGTCCCGTATTTGAGATCGACATGTTTTGTTGTGAGCGGAAGCACATTGGCTGCTGATACAACCCGGTTTTCTCTGACCAATACGGCTCCGTCATGAAGCGGATTGCCGGGATAAAAAATACTCTCAATTAAAGCTGAACTGATCTCGGCATGCAGGCTGGTCCCTTTTTGTATCATTCCGTCCAGCGGATCTGCACGTTCAATCACAATCAGCGCTCCGTGCTTTTCTTCCGCCAGATGCTGCACGGCCCTCGCCAGCTCTGTATAGGAAGGCGTAAAATGTTCGATATATGACTGCAGGTAAAACGACGAAGCGACAGCCTGCATTTCCTGAAACGTATGTCCCAGTTCATCTAATTCGCAAAGAAGGCATTGGTCTTTTTCATCCAATGTCCGCAGTATCATTCCGGCATCCTCCGTAATTTGTTTCAAATACGTTTGAACGGCAGCGGTAAACGCGCTTTCCGTCATTTGAGTGTGGCGCATGTCACATCATCTCCTTTCCCTTATTTTCTGCATCGCGCGCATGGATATGCGCCGCTGTGTACACCATAATCATGAAAGGAGGCGCACATCATATGGAATTCGCACGGCTGATGCAATATATCTGCACCTTTTTAGGGGTCATTTCACTTTCATTCATTTATGCCAAGATGTTTAAAAAGCCGAAACCGGACAAAAAAGAGTAGGCCGGCTTTCATTGCTTTTTATACATAAAATGTTATAATTTCTCTCGTTAAAATAAAGAAACGGGGAACCTAAATTGAGAGAAACGAACACGATCGGCCAAAAGGTCAGACAGCTGTTACATATCTTCATTCCGATTTTAATCACGCAGGCGGGCCTTTCCCTGATCACCTTTTTGGATACGGTGATGTCAGGGAAAGTGAGCGCCGCCGATTTAGCCGGTGTTGCAATCGGTTCAAGCCTGTGGACGCCGGTGTATACGGGCCTTGCAGGAATATTAATGGCCGTTACGCCCGTTGTTTCGCAGCTGTTTGGAGCCGGCAGACGAAAGGAAGTGCCGTTTTCCGTCATCCAGGCCGTTTATGTAGCGGCCATTCTCAGTGCGGCGGTTATCCTGATCGGCTTTTTCACCGTTGATATGATCTTGGGACATTTGGGCCTGGAACCTCGTGTCCGGACGATCGCCAAACACTTTTTAGGCTTTTTATCCCTCGGTATTTTTCCTTTGTTTGTGTACGCCGTTTTGCGCTCGTTTATTGACGCACTCGGCAAAACGCGAGTCACGATGCTTATTACGCTTTGCTCATTGCCTATTAATTTTGTTTTAAATTATGTATTTATTTTCGGGAAATTCAACATGCCGGCATTGGGCGGAGTCGGTGCAGGGCTCGCTTCCGCCCTGACTTACTGGTGTATTTGCGCCATCAGCTTTTTTATCGTCTTCAGATTTGAGCCGTTTGCCGGGTACTCTGTATTTCGGAAACTGTACCGTTTTTCTCCGTCTGAATGCAGAAAACTTTTGAAAATCGGTTTACCAATCGGTTTTGCGGTATTTTTTGAAACGAGCATTTTTGCGGCTGTCACACTTCTAATGAGCCATTTCCGGACGGTGACAATTGCAGCCCACCAGGCGGCAATGAATTTTGCTTCCCTCTTGTATATGCTGCCGCTCAGCGTATCTATGGCCATGACGATTTTAGTCGGCTTTGAAGCAGGGGCAAAGCGCTACAGGGATGCCCGGTCATACAGCTATATCGGCATTGTGATGGCCCTTTGTTTTTCTATATGCACGGCGGCTTTCATTTTACTGTTCAGGCCGCAAATCGCCGGAATGTATACATCAGATCCGGAGGTGCTCTTGTTGACGCAGCACTTTTTAATCTATGCGCTGTTTTTCCAGCTTTCTGATGCCGTAGCAGCTCCGATACAAGGCGCCCTGAGAGGATATAAGGATGTCAACTATACACTCGGTGCGGCTTTTGTTTCGTATTGGATTATCGGGCTTCCGCTCGGTTACGCAGTCGGCACTTACACGAGCCTCGGGGCATACGGCTACTGGATCGGGTTAATTGCAGGACTTGCCGCAGGAGCTGTCGGTTTATTCTTCAGACTGATGAAGCTGCAAAAGCGTTATGTGAAAAAAATGATGATTTTATAAAGGAGGAGCAGCAATGCCAAAACATAAACTGCTGTACGATTATTTAACCGAACGGGCGGAGGACATCAGTCAGACATGGTTTGATACCCTTCATGATACGGATCCTGATTCTGTTTATGCTTCTACTGACCCGGCTGTTCTCACAAATCTGAAAAAACAAAATCTGGCGTTTAATTATCAACTCAATCGGATTTTTTCTGAAGAGAAGGAAGTATATACAGCGGCATTGGAAAAGTGGGCGTTTGAAGCCGCACGGGATAAAGAACATTTAAAAACTCCCATCCATTACATCATTCGCGAGTTTATCAGAGTTCGTGATTTGTATGTCGGCCATGTAAAGCAGTTTACCAGACTTCATTCAGACACCGTGACAGAAGAAGATGCCGAAGATATATTCCATACGCTGATTAAATCGTTTGATGTGGTCATTCATATTTTCATAGAGGAAATGTATAAAAACACAAACATTCAGCTTGAAGCGCAAAAAGAATTGATTACCGAGCTGAGCTCGCCGGTCATTGTGCTTTTTGACAATGTCGGACTGCTGCCTCTGATCGGGGATATTGACACGGCAAGAGCCAAAATGATTTTGGAGAATACGCTGCACCAGTGTTCAGAGAAGCGCATCACGCAGCTGTACATTGATTTATCAGGCGTAGCCATGGTTGATACGATGGTTGCCCAACAGCTTTTCACCTTAATTGAATCACTCGGAATGCTCGGCGTGAAAGCGACATTATCCGGAATCCGCCCTGAAATCGCCCAAACCGCGGTACAGCTCGGACTGAGTTTTTCAAATTTATCAATACGGTCTTCGCTTGCGGAAGCGATCGCTTCCGATCTGACACAAAAAAAGGGATAAGGCATTTCAGCCTTATCCCTTTTTTTATCAGTCTTTCCACGGATATGTCCAATACACTTCTTCTTCAAACCATGTCTGAAGAACCGGCTCGTTATTTTTAATTTTTTCTTCCAGCTCTCTCAGCATGCCTTCCGTTTGGGTGCGGTGCGCTTTTAAGGCATTCATTTTAATATCGGCAACCTCTTTAATATCAAGAATGACATCAGGCTTGCCGACGGCTTCCTCCCTGTTGCGGGTGATTGCCATGCAAAGCGTGCGCGGGCGGTCCTCTTTTTTCTTTCTGTAAAGCGCTCTGATGACCGCTTCGCCGCATGCATCATGATCCGGATGGACGCCGTGCTCCGGATAGAATGTGACAATCAGACTCGGTTTTACATCGTCGATAATCTCTTCCATCATATCCGCGAGCCACTCGTCATCTTCAAATTCAAGTGTTTTATCACGAAGCCCGAGCATTCTCAGGTCAGTAATGTCCATTGCTTTACATGCGTCAATTAGCTCTTGCTTTCTTAACAGCGGCAGTGTTTCACGGTTCGCGAAAAAGGGATCTCCCATGTTCCGGCCCATTTCGCCAAGCGTTGCGCATGCATACGTAACGGGAATATTTTTTTGTCTGTGTAAAGCAATCAGTCCTGCCACTCCGTATGATTCATCATCAGGGTGAGGCAGGATGACGAGTACATGTTCTTTCATGATTTTCACCCTTTTCTTTAAACTGTAAACGGCTTTTCGCTGATTTGAAGCGAAATCGCCAATTTTCCGCCCGGCAGATGCCCCGCCATTAACAGACGGTCTTCTTCATCTACTGTATACTCAGTCAAACCTTCTGCGTAAATCCAGCCCTCTTCTGTTTTCAAACCGACGCGGTACGGGCCGTTTCCTTTGATTTTCGCCTGATGGTACGTCACTTTTGCATTGCGTATATAGGCTACAACCGTCATGTTTTTCTCATTCAGATGCGCTGAATAAGAACCGGTCGTTGTTTCCAAATGGATATATACAGGACGATCGGCATATCGCTCTAAAGAAGTTTGCACATCTTCTTTTATGATCGCTTTCATAGCTGCTCCCCTCTTTCTTCTTTTAAAAATTGCAAACGCTTCGTATGTAGTTCAACCAATTCATATTTCTCAATCGGCCGCAGCCGGGAATCTACAATTCGCTGCACCGCCAGAGCAAACTTTTCCTCGGGTGACTTCCGGAGCCTCGGATGTGTTCTTTGATCAAGCAGTTCAAGATCAATCGCCTTCTCCGCTTCTTCAAGGGTTGAAGCCGGGAGAGTGCGGTTATTCCACAGTGCCTGATAGGCTTTTGCTATGTCTTTATCAGTGCCCATTGTACAGCTCCTTTACATACTCGTAATGATTATACATAATTTAAGCTATCGCTGGAAAGCGAAAGGCTTAGCGGCTTTTTATCGGCCGCTTCCATTTTATCTGTGAAAAGGTAAACAAAAGCAATGCTGCCCATATACAAATGAAGGTAAACGCTTTTTGCCCGGAAAACGGTTCATGATACACAAACACGCCGAGCATAAGGGTAATGGTCGGCGCTATATATTGCAAAATGCCGACTTGATACAGGGGCAGACGCTTTGCCCCCTCTGCAAACAATAACAGCGGCAGGGCCGTAAATACGCCTGCGAAAAATAGGAGCGCCCATGTTCCTGCCCCCAAGGAGCCAAAAGTGCTCCCGTCAGCTGTAAATCCTAAATAAATAAGTGCAGCCGGGGTAATCAAAAGCGTCTCCAGCGTCAGCCCGATCGTGCTGGACATGCGGGTTCTTTTTTTACATAAGCCGTACAGGCCGAAGCTGAATGCAAGCAGCAATGCGATATAAGGAACCGCGCCATATTGAAACGCAGATATGAGCACGGCCGCCCCGGCAATAGAAACGGCTGCTGTTTGCATCTTGTTAAGCTTTTCTTTTAAGAATAGGATGCCCAAAAGAACGGAAACGAGCGGATTAATGTAGTACCCGAGACTTGCTTCAAGCAAAAAGCCGTGATTGACGGCCCATATGTACACAAACCAATTAACGGAAATTAAAACGGAAGCGAAAAAAAGCGCCAGCAGGCCCCCTTCCGATTTCAAAAGACGCAGTTCACGCCATCCGGTTTTCCACTTCTTAAGCACAGTTAAAAGCACACACATGAAAACAAATGACCATAAAATCCGGTGAGCTAAAATGTCCAATGCGGGTATTTGTTCAAGAAGTTTCCAATAGACCGGAAACAGCCCCCACATGACGAAAGAACAAGCGGTATAAATGATTCCTTTTCTTACGTTATTCCCTTGCACGGCCTTCCCCTTCCTTTCTGTAAACAGATTATATTATATCACGGGAAGCTTCCGGCGGGCATATACTATGTTGTCCGTTAAGAAAGGGTGAGATGCCGTGTTTGATTGGAACAGATATTTTCCCTTCCAAAATCAGTTCTCTAAAGAAACGTTTAAAAATGCTGATCCGAAAGATGTCGAGACATATGTCAACCGAGTGATGGAAAGCGTATTCGGCGCCGGTTATGCCGGACAGTTCCCTTTTCGCGACCCGATGTCCAAAAAGACCGATCCGGTCGAAGCGGAACCGCCCAAGCCGGAAATTGACCTGTTTGAAACATCCGATCATGTTTTTGCGAAAATTCCCGCCGAACAAGAGGAACTCGACCGTATCAGGATTAAGCATACGTCACACAGCCTCGTTGTAGAGAACAGCAGCCTGGGAGAAGGAAAAAAAGAAATCGTACTTCCGAGCCTCGTCAAACGGAAAGGAACAAAAGCAGTCTATAAAGACGGGATGATTGAAGTTATGTTTTCAAAACAGGAAGACTACAATCTATCGGAAGTGGAGATTTTAAGATAAAAAAACGGCCCGCGCGATGCAGGCCGTTTTTTCTTAATAAAATGGCGGATAACCGCCGGCTCCCGGCCCGAAACCGCCGTATGGGACGCCTCCGTATCCGTAACCGGCAAACCCGTACGGATAACGGGGTCTTGTAAAACCTGTGGCAATCACGCCTCCGAGAAGACCGCCTAAAAATCCGCCGAATAAAGGAGCGCCGAACAAAAAAGGACTTCTCGCCGGAAATCCGGCAGGACCGAAATTCCCGCGATACAATGCATGACGAGGGTACATGTTTTTCCTCCTTTATGTCTGCCTATTCTTAAGCGTATTCATAAAATGAGGGAATTGATTGGGCGGTTGTAACAACTTGTGCCTCTCTCTGATATTGCATTAAGATGTAAACATTTTGGTTATAATTTGATTATATTTTGATTAACTGTTATACTTTTTTTACAAGTTGCGACATTATAAAACCATCAGGGGGAATAAAATATGCCATTACTTCGTTTTGACGTTATTGAAGGCCGGGATGACGCAGCATTAAAAAAATTACTGGATACCGCCCATTACGCCATGGTTAAAGCTTTTGACGTCCCAGTAACGGACCGTTATCAGATCGTTCACCAGCATCGGCCTCATGAGCTTATCATAGAAGATACCGGGCTCGGTTTCAAAAGAAGCAAAGATCTTGTCATCATCAGCATTGTCAGCAAAGCGCGCACCGAACATCAGAAAGAAACGTTATATCAACTGATGGCTGATCAGCTTAAAACAGAATGCGGCATATCACCCGAGGACGTCATGATTTCCATTACAGAAAACGGGAACGCCGATTGGAGCTTCGGGCTTGGTGAGGCTCAGTTTTTAACCGGGAAACTGTAAAAGGCCTCCCCGCTTGTTCTGAATGATTGCAAACTGAATAAAAGAGGGATGTATGTTGGTTAGTGAGTTGTATCCTTGTTTGATATGCGGATTTAAAGGATTAGAGACAAATCCCGTTTATAACGGCGAATATCAAAAAACATTTGATATTTGCCCCTGCTGCGGGTTTGAATTCGGCTACAGTGAGGACCATGACGTAAGCTTAGGGTTTATTGTAACGCCTGATCATTTAATTGAAGCGGCATTTCAGTTATACCGGAAACAGTGGATTGAGGGAGGAATGAAACTATTTTCTCCAAACGATGTTCCGGCGGAATGTAAAAATGATCATTTCCTTACATTCGATGCTTTATTAAAGCAATTAAAAGGCTTGAACCTCAATCTGAACAATTTTGATATTAATGGTTTTTATGACGATTAAACATTATCATTAAGAAAAGGCTGCCTTGGGCAGCCTTTATTATTCATCACATGTGTCGTTGGCAGATCCCCCGGGCTCGCAAAAACTGTCTGCCCATTTTTGCATTTCCTGAAAAACGGCTTGCAGGGCCATGCCTTTATCAGTCAGTTTATAAATGACTTTGACAGGTGTTTCAGGCAGCACCTGACGCTCGACGATTTCATTTTGTTCCAGCTCTTTGAGCCGCTCCGCGAGCATTTTTTGGCTGATTGTCGGTATCGTTTCGGTCATATCTTTAAATCGTTTCGGCCCGTCCATCAGTACATGGATAATGAGGCCGTTCCAGCGCTTTCCCAAAAGAGAAAAAGCGGATTCCATTTTAGGACACATTGTATATCCCACGTGAGTTCATCCCTTCATCTATGAATTGACAAGTTTTTTGTGATCCATTAAAATTAGTTTTCGAGTTACATTTAGTAAGCTTCTAACTTTTCTATTATGATAACACGTTTATCCGAAGGAGGAAACATGATGACATCCGTATTAGACGTTTTAAAGGAACGCGCATCTGTTAAAGAATACGATAAAGACGCGGTCATTACAAAAGAGGAATTGACAGAACTCCTTGAAATCACAACGCAAGCGCCTTCCGCCTGGAACCTTCAGCATTGGCATTTTCAAGTCTTTCACAGTGATGAAGCAAAAGCTGCCCTGCTTCCGGTTGCTTTTAATCAAAAACAGATTATTGATTCATCAGCAGTTATTGCCGTATTAGGCGACTTAAAAGCAAATGAAAATGGTGAAGAAGTTTATGCTGAACTGGCTGAGCAAGGCAATATCACAGAAGAGATTAAACAAACGCTTTTAGGCCAGATTAACGGTGCATACCAAAATGATCAGTTTGCCCGCGATTCAGCATTTTTAAACGCTTCTTTAGCAGCGATGCAGCTGATGCTTGCCGCTAAAGCAAAAGGCTACGACACTTGCGCGATCGGCGGATTCAATAAAGAGCAATTCGTTAAAGAATTCGACGTGAGCGAGCGTTTCGTGCCCGTCATGCTGATTTCAATCGGTAAAGCCGTTAAGCCGGCGCATAAAAGCAACCGGCTGCCTGTATCTAAAGTCTCAACTTGGCTGTAAGATGAAAGAAACCCTTAGTCCGCTTAAGCAGACTAAGGGTTTTTTATAGGAATCGCTCACTGTACCAGGCTCGTGCCTGCTCGGCTTCCTGCTGTGTGAGCTGATGACCGCCCTCCTGCCATTCAAGAGCAACGGATGCATGAGCATCTGTCAGATACTGATAAAGCTCCTCCGATTCTTCTTTTGTACATAGGGGATCGCGTTTTCCCGCACCGATAAACACAGGCAGCCCTTCCATATCAGGCAGCTTCACTCCGCGTATCGGCACCATCGGATGATGCAGAACCGCTCCTTTCAGTACATCTTTATAATGAAACAAAAGACTTGCTGCAATATTGGCGCCGTTTGAATAGCCGGCAGCAATCACGTTTTCTCTGCTGAACCCGTACATTTGCGCCGCTTCATCAATAAAATTCTTTAATTCTTCCGTCCGTTCAATTAAATCTTTCTCGTCAAATACGCCTTCTTTCAGCCGCTTAAAAAAACGGGGCATGCCGTTTTCCGACACTGATCCTCTGACCCCCAGCAGACTTGCGTTCGGATCGATAAAACGTCCGAGCGACAGAAGATCATGTTCATTTCCTCCCGTTCCGTGCAAAAGCAGCAGAACATTTTCTGACGTTCCCTGTTCAAACTCATGTTTCATCATCATTCTCCTTTCTCCATTTTGGGCAGAACAGCTGTAATCTGACTGCGATGCTCTTCCAGCCATTCCGGAAGCTTCAGCTCTGTTCCGAGATTTTCAAAGGATTCATCCGTCATAAAGCCCGGTTCATCGGTTGCCATTTCAAATAAAATGCCGCCGCTTTCTCTGAAATAGATTGAAGTAAAGTATGACCTGTCAAGAATGTCAGATGAAGCAAGATGAGAATCAGCAAGAATGTCCTTCCACTCCGCCTGCTCTTTTTCGCTCGTGCGGAAAGCGACATGATGAACTGTCCCGTAACCGCCGGCACCTGCTTCTTTCGGCGCAAGGTCAACATCTATAATATGTCCGATCCGCGCCTCCGATTGCAGCCTGACAATCTGATTTTCTTCTCCTGTCTTTGAATAACCGAAGCGTTCTATGAGAAATTGAATGGTTGCTTCAGGACGGTACGAGTACAGAAGAACACCTCTCATGCCTGTGATCGCTTCTTTTTCAGTAATGCCCGGAGGAGTCCATTCACTCTGTCCGCTTCTTTCATCTTCCATTATGGCAAGCGGCAGGTCTTCTGTATCATTAAAGAGAAGGACTTGTTCAGACAGCATGATCTGTTCTTTTACAGACAAGCCGTTTTCTTCAAGCCGGCGCTTCCAAAACGCGAGTGCTCCTTTCGGCACGGAGAAATAGATTCTTCCGGCCTGCCCTTTTCCCACGGTTCCCGGGCGGCTTCCCTGAAAAGGAAAAAATGTAATGATCGTGCCCGGCTCTCCGTTTTGGTTGCCGAAATAAAAGTGATAAGTGGCCGGGTCGTCAAAATTAACGGTTTTTTTAACAAGCCGCAAACCCAGCACTTCAGTATAAAACCTAAGATTTTCAGCAGGATCTTTTGCAAATGCGGTAACATGGTGCAATCCTTGTGTATTCAATGTATTCACTCCTAAATATCTTGAGTTCGAGATATTAACTATTCTAATTTAATATGAATGAAGATGCAACTAAAGTGTTTCAGTTAAAAAAGTAATAGAATTCTTTTTTTTCTGAAAAATATCTTGTGATCTTATCTGACACCTGCTATGATAAGGAGCATTATCAAGTTTCAGGAGGAAAGTAAATGGTCAGAAAAGCACTAATTTTCGTTCTCATCTTAATCCCTTTCAGCCAGCTGGCCCTGCTGTCAGTCGCTAATCGGGTTCATCCGATCATTATCGGGCTGCCTTTTTTTCATTTCTGGCTGCTTTTATGGATCGCAGTCACTCCATTATGTTCGTTTCTTATTTATAGGCTGCAGAAGAAACAAGGAGGACTGGACTGATGCCCGCAAATATAACAGCATTGATCATTACAGCCGTCATCGTTTTAACCGTTGTCTGTATCGGCTTTATAGCCGGAAGAGACAAATCATCACGTACTTCTGTTGAGGAATGGTCTGTCGGCGGCAGACGGTTCGGGGGGCTCCTCGTCTGGTTTTTAGTCGGCGCGGATCTCTATACGGCTTATACGTTTTTAGGCTTGACAAGCACAGCCTACACAGGGGGAAGCGTTGCTTTTTTTGCAATCCCGTATTCTGTTTTGGCGTATTTTATCGCTTATTTCTTTCTGCCGAAGCTGTGGAAAGTGGCAAAAATTCACAAATTAACGACGCTTGCCGATTATGCCCGTGAGCGTTTTGACAGTAAACTTTTGGCCAGCCTTGTCGCCATTGTCGGCGTTCTTATGCTCATTCCTTATATTTGTCTCCAGCTGAGCGGGATTCAAGATACGCTTCAGGTGGCCGGAACGGGTGTCATTAATGTCAATATGGTCGTCATCATCTCTTTTATTCTTGTAGCGCTGTATACTTTTTTCAGCGGAATTAAAGGGCCGACGTTTACGGCGATTATTAAAGACATTCTGGTGTGGGTGATTATGCTGTTTATGGTCGTCTCACTCCCGCTGATCCATTTTCACGGCTGGACGCCGATGATTCACACTTTGGCTGAAAAAGCGCCGCAAATGCTGACGATTCCGGACTCGGGGCCGAAAGGAATTCCTTGGTTTATCACCGCTTCCATCGTATCTGCGCTGGCGCTCTTTATGTGGGCGCATGCGGCAACCGGCGTATTTACGGCAAAAAGCGCAGATGCCGTCCGCAAAAACAGCATGTTTCTGCCGCTTTATAATATTGTTTTGATTCTTGTTATCTTTCTCGGCTTTATCGCGTTTCTTGTCCTGCCGGAAGATACCAATCCGCGGCTCGCTTTATTGAAGCTGATTCAAACGTCTTACGGCGGAGTCGCGCAGGGCTTTGCTTACTCCACGATCGCCCTTGCGTCATTGATTCCCTGCTCTATCATGGCCATCGGAGCATCAAACTTATTTGCGAATAACTTATATCGGGATTTGATTCACCCGAATGTGTCACCAAGCAAGCTGACGATGATCACCCGTTCAATGGTATTTGTCGTCATCGGGCTCGCGCTTTTATTCGGCATGCTGTTCCCGACTGCGCTCGTTACCCTTCAGCTTCTCGGTGTTTCCGGCATGGTTCAGATCTTTCCGGCTATCGCCGTCAGTCTGTTTTGGAAGAATCAAACGAAAGAAGCGACAATTATCGGTCTTCTCGTCGGTCTTCTCGTGACATTCACGGTAAATATCACCCAATCCGCCCACGGTATATATGAAGGGTTTTGGGGTTTGACCGCTAACATGGCTGCCGTTATTATCCTTAACCCGTTTTTTGTAAAAAAAGCGGCTTCAAACGCCGTCAAAGACGGTTTATTCAATAAAGCGCCTACTGATAAACTGAACCAAAAAGGCGCTTAACAGAAAGAAGCCGGCACGTAAATGTGCCGGTTTTTTACTTTTTGTGCTGCCATTTGTAGGTGGCGACGGTTTTTGCCGGGATGACGGCTTCAAACTGCCGATTTTCTGAAACGACATGGAATTTTTGTTCTGAAGATGTCTGGTTGATTACGACTGTCACAATGGATTGATCAGGATTAAGGAACGATACATTCGAGACTGTGTTTTTGGAGCCGTAATTACTTTCTATCCGCTTTGCTCCCCGGTCGATAAATTTTGAAAAGTTGCCTGTCATATGAAAGATCGGGATATTCCAATAGCGGTCAGGGTTTTTAGCATCCTGAATAAACAGCGTCGGGTCTGGGGTGCCTATCCAATGATGCGTCTTAATTTGACTGTCGAGCATCGTCACCCACGCATTGTAGCTCGACGCGCCGTTGCGGAAATACTGTGCGATCCGATCCGCCCCTGCCGTCCCCCAGACAGACCGCTCCGTTAAGTGAATAGATTGATCAGGATATCTCTTTCCGATTTCCGACATGACAGAAAGGTCACCGTCATAATCGTGAAAAGCGATGCCGTCTGCCGCCCGGTTTCCTTTTTTATCATCTAAAATCGGCGGAATATAGTTCCACGCCCCGCTCGCATTGTGATCATAAATCCAAATTTTCGTGTCAATTATGTGTTTTTTCAATTCTTTTTTCACGGCTATCGCCAGTTTGCGCTGCTGAGACGGCGGCATGTACATGCTCGGATAGTCGATTTCCAGCAATGGTTCATTTTGAAGGGTCATCGCATAAATCGGAATTCCCTGCTTTTCGTACGCCTCAATAAATTTGCGGAAGTAAACGGCCAGTGCGCCGATATATTTATCTTTCAGCTTTCCCCGCTTGAGGTTTTCATTCGTTTTCATCCAAGCCGGCGGGCTCCACGGTGAGGCAATGATTTTCAGTTCCGGATTTATCGCCAGCGCTTCCTTGATGGTTGCTGTAATGTGTAAATCAATATCCTTTTGGATCGAGAAATGACGGAGCTTAGGATCTCTTTGGCCTTCAGGCATATCGTCATACGTATAAAATTCCTGTGCCGTAAAATCAGATGTCCCGATCGTTATGCGCATAACGTCCATGCCGATACCATCTTTGGGATCAACCAATTTTTTCAGCACTTCTTTTCTTTTTGCGGGTGTCATTTTTGATAAATTATGGATTGTGGATTCTTCCAGGGACGATCCTACGCCCAACACACTTTGATAGCGGCGCGACGGATCAATATACACGGCGGCGGAGTCAGAAGCCTTCTTTTTTGTCCATGTAAGCGGTGTTTGTTCGTCTAAGGCGTATTTCACTTCCAGCGGCCCGTCATACCACGTACGGGAAGCCGGATCTTTTTCAGAACTGAACCACACCCTTACTTTGTTTTTGTCTGAAGCCTTCCGATCAGCAGCATACACTTCGGTTTGCATGCTGCTTGATATAAAAAAGAAAAACATAAGAAAAACCAGGGTCATGTGCAGACTTTTTTTAAAAAACATGAACCACCATCCCTTTCCTTATTTTTATAAGCGATTCTAAATGAAAAGCCGGACAGTCACCTCCTTCCCGCTTAAATGAATACGCTTTCAAAATCACTGATAAAGAGCCGGCTTCACACAACGGTGAAGCCTTCCCTTTTTACACCTTTAGGATACATATGCGCCGTTTGATTCAATCACTTTTTTATACCATTCAAATGAGTCTTTCTTAAGCCGCTTCATTGAACCGTTGCCTTCATTATCCCGATCAACATAAATCATGCCGTAGCGTTTTTTCATTTCTCCGGTTGTAAATGACACGATATCAATAATTCCCCATGGGGTATAGCCCATTACATCCACACCATCATATGTGACTGCTTTTTCCAAAGCTTTTATATGTGACGATAAATATTCAATTCTTGAAGCGTCATGAATTGAACCGTCCTCTTCTAATGTGTCAATGGCGCCGAATCCGTTTTCCACGATAAATAATGGAATCTGGTAGCGGTCGTATAAGCGGTTTAATGTGTACCGTAAACCGGTCGGGTCAATCGCCCAGCCCCAATCACTCGCTGTAATATAAGGATTTTCCACGCCGTTTGGCAATCCTCCGTTTACGACATCCCCGGTATTATCGTTTATCACGTCACTTTTTACGGTAGTGGACATGTAATAGCTGAATCCGAGGTAGTCCACTCGGCCGTTTTTCAAAATCTCTTCATCACCGTCTTCAAAGTGTATCTGATAGCCTTCTCTTTCAAACTCTTTTAACGCATAGCTTGGATAATATCCGCGAACCTGCACGTCCGGGAAGAAAAAACGCTGTCTCATCGTTTCTTCAGCCAGCATCACATCATCGGGGTGAGATGAGTACGGGTAAATCGGGACATGTGATACCATCGCGCCGATCCTGAACTCGGGATTGATTTCTCTTCCCTTCGAAACTGCCAATGCGCTTGCCAGCAGTTCGTGATGGCCGGCCTGATACATGACTTCTTTTGCGTTTTCGTTTTCTTTAACGGCGACGCCCGAGTTCGTCCATAAAAAGATCGGATTATTCACATCCATCTTATTATTGATTTCGTTAAACGTCATCCAATATTTCACCTTATGTTTATAGCGTTCAAAACACACTTCAGCGAATTTCACAAAAAATCCGACTGTTTTTCTGTTTCTGAAACCGCCGTATTCCCTCGCCAAATGCAGCGGCATCTCAAAATGTGACAGCGTGATTACCGGTTCAATCCCATGTTTCAGCAATTCATCAAACACCCGGTCGTAAAAAGCCAATCCTTCCTCATTGGGCTCGGCTTCATCACCTTTAGGAAAAATTCTGCTCCAGCCGATGGACGTTCTTAAACATTTCAGGCCCAGCTCGCTGAATAATGCGATGTCCTCTTTATAACGATGATAAAAATCGATCGCTTCATGATTCGGATAAAATTCCCGCTCTTCAATTGTATCTGTTATTTTCCGGGGCACACCATGCGCGCCTGCCGTCATGACGTCCACTACACTCGGCCCCTTGCCGCCTTTATTCCATCCCCCTTCAAATTGGTGGGCGGCCAGAGCGCCTCCCCATAAAAAATCTTTTGGCAATGTCCCCATCGTTTATATCCTCCTTTATTTGACTGCCGCTTGCATGCCGAATAAATGCACTGCAGCAGCTTCAAGCACCGCTTCGCAAGTGTAGAAGAATTCCTGCCTTCATTTTCACATTATACGTTTACATTATAATTGTACCGGTATAATTTATCAATACATAAACAATTATAGTTAATTACGAAATGGCTTTTAAAAACGATTATGCTATAATTCTGAAAGAAGCGGGACAATAAATGAATGAGGAATGTATATGTTAAAATACCAGCAAATCGCGTTAGATATTGAAAAATACATAGAAGAACATCAGCTGCAGCAAGGGGATAAACTGCCTGTGCTTCAAACCTTAATGACCCGGTTTAACGTGAGCAAAAGCACGATCACCAAGTCCTTAGATTTATTAGAAAAAAAGGGGATTGTGTTTCAAGTGAGGGGAAGCGGCATTTTTGTCAGACGGAATAAAAGAAAAGGGTATATCAGCCTGCTTTCTAATCAGGGATTTAAAGAATCACTTGAAGATTTTAATGTCACTTCCAAATTATTAGCGCTGGAAGTGAGAAAACCCACGCCTGAGGCTGCCCAAAATCTGAATATGCCGCCTGACGGCGACGTGTATTATGTCAAGCGAATCCGATATATTGACGGGCTGACATTGTGTATCGAAGAGTCATTTTACAACAAATCGATTATTACGTATTTGAATAAAGAGATCGTGGCAGAATCAATATTTGATTATATTAGAGAAGGTCTCGGGTTAAAGCGCGGTTTTTCAGATTTATATCTGTACGCGGGGATGTTAAATGAGGAAGAAGCGGAGTACTTAGGTCTGTTTACAGGAGCGCCTAAGCTTTGCGTTGAAACGATTTTTCATTTAACAAACGGCCAGCCGTTTGACTTCTCAAAAGTCACCTATCACTATGAGCAATCACAGTTTTTCATTCAGGCGAACAGCCACCTTTTTGAACAGGAAACGACATAAGGCGGGCTTTTCGCAAACAAAAAACACCCCATGCGCGAGCGGCGCATCGGGTGTTTTTTACTATTTCATATTCTTATTTAATGTTTCAACGGCTTTTTTCATTTGTGTATCGTTGTCCGCAAGCTGTTTTTGCAGATCCGTCATCAATTTTGCCGTTGTGTCTCCTGTTAAAATGCCTGTTTGTTTCAGTTTCTCTTTTGCTTGGAATTGTTTGACTGCTTGTTCAAATGCTTTATCATACGTGCCGTTTACATTCACGCTGTACCCCAGCGCTTTCAGCATTTTTTGCGCATTGGTGACGGTCGTTCCGGAATCCCCGTATTTGTATGTTTTTTTCGCATCTAAATACGGCAGGTTCGCATATTCAGGAAGCTTAACCTGATATTGCGGTTTGATTCCTTTTTTATGAATCCACTCTCCGTCCGCTGTCAGCCATTTTGCGATTGTCAGTTTAACGGTAGAACCGTCGCTGTAATCTTTTGCCGTCTGCACGGTTCCTTTTCCGAACGTTTTCTCGCCGATCAGCGGAATTCCGGATGATTCATGCAGCGCAGCCGACATGATTTCCGCGGCGCTCGCGGTGCCGTCATTGACGAGGACGACTGTCGGTTTTGTCACTTTGCGCTCTTTCGTCGCTTTCATGACTTCTTTCGTGCCGTCTTTGTATTCGACCTGCATGATATTTTTCCCTTTATCGATAAACATATTGCTCATTTTGATGGCTTCATCCATCAGGCCGCCCGGGTTGCCCCTTAAATCGAGAATGTATCCTTTCGCTCCTTGTTTTTCGAGGCTGTCAATGGCTGAATTCAGCTCTTTTGCCGTCGATTCGGAGAAGGATGTGATTTGGATTTCGCCGATGTCTCCTTTTTTCATTTCAGAATACACCGTTTCAACCGGGATGGTGTCACGTTTGATCGACAGGTTCAGATCGCCGACACCCGCTCTGTGCAGCACAAGCTTGACGTTTGTTCCCTTTTTGCCGCGGATTAATGCGACGGCTTCGTTTACATTAAGGCCTTTAACGCTTTTGCCGTTGACCTTCAAGATCTGGTCATTCGGTTTAACCCCCGCTTTTGCCGCGGGTGACCCTTTAATCGGCGATACGATCAGGATGCTGCCGTCCTTTTCTTCCACTTGTGCGCCGATGCCTTCAAACGAAGCGGAAATTGTTTCTTCAAACGACTTTCCTTCCTGAGGATCCATATAAGAAGAATACGGATCATCCAGGGAACTGATCATGCCTTTTATCGCTCCGTCTACTAATTTGCTGTCATCTGTTTTTTGATAGTAATCACTTTTAATCTGCTCATAGGCTTTATTGAATTTCTCAAATTTGCTGTTCGTCAAAGCAGCCGAGCCTTGCCCGAAAATGGTCGTATTGCCCGTGATAAACAGCGTAAGCGCCGAGGCTGCGACCGCAGTGATCAATATAATAAAAAACAGTTTAAATTGCCGCTTCAAGAAAACACCACCTTTTTATTCTTACATTATTATCATAGACGAACGCTCATTCGTCAACTTCAAACGTGAGGCGCCCTTCTTTCCCGTTTACCCAAACCTATGCTTTTCTCTCAACATATGCTGAGGAAAAAAGGAGGATTCGGCCTTTGAGCAAATATTTAGAAATGCTGTCCTTATTCGGAGTCGGAGGGGCTCACCCGGGCGGGCTCGCTTTTTCCAAAGCCGTTCTCACAAAAGCGGCTCCTCCTCCTGGCGAACCGATTCTTGACGCCGGCTGCGGAACGGGACAGACGGCCGCTTATCTCGGCCACCTGCTGTATCCCGTCACCTGTGTGGATAAGGATCCCCTTATGCTTGAAAAAGCAGCAAAACGATTTGCCGCTGAAGGCTTAACCATTCCGGGCTATTTGGCGGAGCTTGAGCGGCTTCCGTTTGCTGAAAATCAATTTTCCGCCGTTCTTTCCGAATCAGTTCTCACCTTTTCAAATCTTGATTCATCGCTGTCTGAAATCCTGCGGGTCCTTAAACCCGGGGGCATGCTGATCGGCATTGAAGCTGCTTTACAAAAGCCCATGCCGGAAAACGCCATCACGCAGATAAAAGACTTCTACGGTTTTACCGTATTGCAGGATGAAACGGCATGGAAACAGAGATTGCTTCAGCAAGGCTTTCAGAAAGCGGATTTCATTCCCGCTGTCTATGAAAACAATGCGCAGGAGCCGACTACAGAAATGGATTTATCGCCCGTTATTCAGCCGGTTCACTACGATACGCTGACGGCTCATTACGAGCTTATGCAGACGTACCGTGAATATATGGGACACTGCGCTTTTGTCGCTTACAAGTAAAACGGCAATTGTCCTCCTGTTTTCGTCCAACCTTTTTACCGCACTCTATCATAAGCTGACATAGAAAGATAGGTTGGATAGGAGGAGAAAAGATGCAAAACTATTATCATCTTTGCCGGCAGCACCAAGGAAAAGTAGCAAGGATTACAGAACGAAACGGCAGAGTCCACGTCGGAAGAATCGTACGGGTGACTAACAGCAAAGTGTATATCACCCCTGTCGGCGGCCGTCACAGAGGGTACGGATTCGGTTATTGGGGAGGAGGCTGGGGAGGCTGGGGAGCAGCCTACGGTATCGGCCTTGGTTTCATTACCGGATTTGCGCTTGGAGGTCTGCTCTTCTGGTAATAAAAAAAGCCCGCTTTCTATTTTTCAAGCGGGCTTCTTCTCATTACACTTTCTTTACTTCATTAAAATATTCTTCAAGCGTTAATTGATGGTCATGGATGGCTTTTGCCGCTTTTTTGCCTACATAGCGTAAATGCCATGGTTCATACTCATACTTTGTAACATTTTCTTTGCCTTTAGGATAGCGGATGATAAAGCCGTATTCATACGCATGGTCTTTCACCCATTTGCCGTCCGCCGTGTTTCCGAACGCTTCATTCAGCTCATATCCGTTGCTTTTGCTGGAAATGTCCATGGCAAGCCCCGTCTGGTGTTCGCTTTGCCCCGGATATGCGACGGCTTCTTTCGCCTTTTTTTCACCTTTCAGACTGACTTCATTATCGAAAATAACTTTCTGTCTGTCATAAGAGCGGTATCCTGAAACGGCAACCAGGTCATAACCTTCTTTTTTCCCGGCGCTGAATAGTTCCGCCAAAGCATCGGCGGCAGGTTTGCGGATATATCGTTTCTCGATCTTCTCAGTAAAAGAAAATTCGACTTTCGGGATCACGAGATCATTCGGTTTATAATCTCCCGGCAGCGTATATGTCTTATTCACGAGCGCAAGTGTATTTGTCGGGTTTTGAATGGTCTCAAGCCCGTTCACTTCTTTAATATCATTAAAATATTTGCTCTCCAATACAAAATCGCTGTTTTCTGTCTTCGTTGTTTTTTTGCTTGATGTGTCATCTGATTGTTTTGTTTCAGCTGCTGTTTTTGTGTCCTTATGGCTGTCGCCGCCTGAAATGCTGCAGCCGGTGCCCACGATTGCGGTTACGCTGAGAGCGGCAGCGAGCGAGAACCATTTAGTGGATTTCTTCATTTTACCCTTACCTTTCTTTTTTTGAATCAGGGCGGTGCATAAAGAAGAGGGCTGCTTTAATCAGCATAACCCTCATCTCAAGTTTACGATACAGTATGCAGCGCCAGTTTAATCATATCATGAAAAGTCGTTTGACGCTCTTCTGCCGTTGTTTCTTCTCCCGTTAATACGTGATCGCTTACAGTCAGGATAGACAGCGCTTTTTTGCCGTATTTAGCGGCAAGCGTATATAAAGCAGTCGTTTCCATCTCTACGCCGAGGACGCCGTATCTGGCAAGCTTTTCGATTTGGGAGTCTTCATTGTAAAACTGATCGGCGGTGAATACGCTTCCGACCGCTACGGGAAGATTGTTTTTTTGCGCTTCCTGGTACGCTTTATGAAGCAGTTCGAAGTCTGCGCAAGGAGCATAATCTACACTGCCGAAGGCGACACGGTTCATCTGTGAATCCGTTGAAGACGTCATCGCCAAAATCACGTCACGCACCTTCACGTCATTACGGATTGCTCCGCATGAGCCGACTCTGATTAAGTTTTGAACATCATAGCTTTGAATCAGTTCATTCACATAAATAGAGATAGACGGAACACCCATGCCGGTGCCTTGGACTGATACTTTTTTGCCGTTATATGTACCCGTAAATCCGTACATTCCTCTGACTTCATTATAGCATTCAACATTTTCAAGATACGTTTCCGCAATAAATTTCGCTCGGAGCGGATCTCCCGGCAAAAGCACTGTATCCGCAATTTGGCCTTTTTCTGCGTTTATATGTACACTCATTTCCTTTTCCTCCTGCCTATTCAAACTCCCACCCATTGTACACTGAATAACGGTAAGAGACAATCATCAGCATGATCAGGGCGATCTTGGGCAGAATATGCGGGATGACAGCCTAAAGAAAAAGGAGTGAACATAATGGGCAAAAAACAGCGCAACCGGGTGACCGGCCAGAAAAAGAACAATCACGTGCCCGTTTCAGACGTCATTGCAGCTGATGAAGCGCATGGAAAAGAGCATTCCGCCGCTAAACGGAAGCCTTAACACTGTCTTTCCCAGACAATACGGAAGCCGGCTGAAGATTCAGCCGGCCCCGTCTTACCTCGGCTGGACGAGCAGCCGGTTAATTTTGCTCCATCCCGCAGGGTTAAGCCTGTAATAGGTCTTTCCTTTTCTTCCTTCGTCTATGAGTATGACGTCTCCAGTCGCTATGAATCTGGCTTGATAGTCGTTTGGGACCGTATCAGGCACATTAAAAACAGAAAATGCCCTTTCCAGTGCGTCTTGATGATTGTCAGCGGCCAGCTCTGTCCGATAGACGACCCTGTATCCCTTTTTCTCGCCGTAGCGGGGTGTTTGAAAAATCGTCACATCATAGGCACAAGTCTTTTTTTTAAACACGGGCAGCGATAACAGCATCAAGATCCCTCCCTCTTATTTCTTAATAGTATTAGCGTTTTTTCTCAATTTTCCTGTCTCTATTTTTGTCGAAACGGATGATACTTTTCGTCAAAGAGCGCAAAAAGCGAAACGAGGCAAAGTCCGAGACTGAATCCGGCAAGGACATCCGTCGGAAAATGCGCGCCCAAATAAATTCTGCTGAATCCGATCAGAATGACGAGAACTCCGGTAAAGACGGTGACGGCCCTCTTTCTTTTCGTGAAAAACGGAACATGCTTGATCAAAAAGTAAGCGATGACGGGATACATCACTGCCGAATTCATGGAGTGACCGCTCGGAAAACTGTATGAGGTTTCATGGACGAGCGGTTCAAAAGCAGGTCTGGCTCTTTCAATCAATTCTTTTATTTTTATGTTTACAATCCGTTCAATGAGAAAAAGAAGCGGCAAAAAAACAACATCCGGCGTTTTTTTGTACATATACAGAGCTGCGCCTGTCAAAAGAAGAAGCGGCAAAAGCACCGCGGTCGTGCCGAGCTCCGTTATCCATAACATCAATTCATTCAGCCAGACAGACCTGATCCTGACAGCCGCTTCTATCACACGCTCATCAAAAGCCCGGACCGCTTCTATCCGGATCGCTGCTGCGAGCAAAATAAACAATGTGAAAAGACTTGCTGGCTTGTACAACGTTTTCCCCCCATGTTTCATTCTCCCGAGCTGATTGAAAAAACCGAAGCTTTTTCACTTCGGTTCCGCAGTTTCAGTCTTCATCAAGCTCTTCGTCTATCATACATTTTTCTAATAAATAATCAAAGGTGATGTCGGCTATTTCGAAGATTTCCTCTTCACTCGGTATGTACCCGCGCATAGCAAGCTGACTGTAAAAATAATCAGCTATTTCTTCTGTGTCAATCACAAGATCTATTTCTTTCATGCAAACACCGCCTCCTTTTTTATGTTTTATGAAAAAACCGTTCAAATTATACCCGAAAGTTCTAAACGTTTTGTCCGCTCATATACTTTTAAAAAACAAGCCCCGGAGGGAGAAAAGATGATGACGAAAATGATGGCTTTATTGGACGGAGATGGATTTGATATCGTATTGGAAAAAGTGCTGAAAGGAATGTCGTTTGTCATCTTTGCCGGCTGTCTGCCCTGGTTTTTATATGTCACCGTCCGTTTTTTTGCCGGCTAGCTGAAATGCTCCCGCAGGCTTTCCAGCACAAAATTCATCATATCTTTATATTCTTCGTCACCGAACAAATGATAAAGAATCTTATAATCGTTATAAATATCAAGCAGCTCATCTACAATCGATACCGCCAGCACATGCAGGGCATCGGGATCATCAGCATCGCCTTCAAACTGAAGAAGAGCAGATGTGACGGTATCCTCGCCGATCTCATGAGATGCTTCCCCAACATAGTGGACAAACAGCAGCTGATGCACAAACTGATCCATTTCATATTTTCTCAGAACCAGCGTGAGATCCTCTTCCTCCGTTTCAAGCCACTCTCCGTCTTTCAGCCGAGTCAGCTCATAAATAATATCCTCCCAGCCATCCTCTAAATATCTCCAAATTTCAGTTCTGTGACCGATAACTCGGAATAATTCCTTTCCGTAGTCCTTTACATATACGACATCGCCGATCAGAAATTCATATTCAATATCTAATTTTTCCATATCGACGATCACGCCCTCATAATCTTTATAAAGCTGGATGGACGATTCAAAATAAAGCACTTCATTATGATTGACTTCATAAAGATAATGTTTATCAATTTGATGAACCTTCGTAATGGTGCCGACGGTTCCGTACATCACGACGACCACGATGTCTCCCACTTGAAATTTCGGTTTATCTGGCTTCATGCTGTCTCCCCCTTGCCGCGGACTGTCATACGCTATCGTATGCCGGCCGCCATCATTTCGCATGGGCATGAAAACCACAGGAAATATCTATTTCTGCACCTGTTCAAAAAGACAAAATCCCCAACATGCTTGTGCGTTTTTTCACTTACCGTAACAGAAGCGTCTGATGGCATTGCGCTCTCGATCGAATGAGCAGTAACAAAAAGCGCCTGTTTTGAATGAGTTTTTGTTTATTTCTCCATGACGCAAAGATAAATACCCGGCCCGAAGGCATGTTGACAATATCACCGACGTGATGTTCAAGATTTGCCGTGAAACACATCATCGAAGGTGTATGGATATCCAATTCCGGCTGCATATTCGTAATGGCTTGTTTATCATGAAGAACCAAACTCGTTTCGGCTTTCAATGAAGCCACAACTTCAATCCGCTTCAACCTTGTCACATAAAATCCCCTTTTCCGTCCAAACGTCAGTGCTTCACCATAGATCATTTGATTCCTCTCACTTCATTTAAATGTTTGATGATTTCTCCGTGAAAAGAGGCTCCTTACACGGAACCCCGCCGGCAGCAGGTCTGATCCGGTGAACTCTGCAGCTATACATTCTATTGCCTTATGATCCGTGCCGTCAGGAAGATTTGTTTACGTGCTGATCAAAACGGACGGCATTGCGGGATTTGATCATACGGCACCTCATAAGCGAGTGATTTCAACAGAAAAAAACCGCACAATGTGCGGTTTTTCGTCAGGCGTGATGCACCTCGGTCTCATATTTTTCCCAAGCTTCATCAAATGTCGACATCGTTTCTAAATAGTCGGCGCTCAGTTCTAAATAAGAACTGAGCTCGTGATAATCGCTTGACGTTTTCGGAAAGCCGTGATCTTCGTATGCCTGATTCGCAAACCGGCTGATTGCGTCCTGCGGTTTGGGATGCCTGTATTTCATCAAATAGTGATAAAAGGATTTCATGGGTTTCCCCTCCTGATGACTGTCTTTTGTTGTACTATTATACAATTCAAGTGTGAAATTACAACAAAAGAAGACTAGGAGAAGTCAAAATAATTCCGTTTCAAGATCCGTTCTGTCCTCATCAGCTCTTGATATGTGAGTGTTTCCGGTAATTTTTTTGCATTGACTAAAAAAAGCTGATTTTCGATTTCCGCTATGACCGCTTCCTCCTGATACGTCATGCCGCAGGAGGAACAGGCGAATGCGGGTGTTTCTGTAATTTCTATGGCTCTCGTACCGTCAGGAAGCTCCCAGTACACAGCCGCCTGACAAGCTGACGCCTTCTGATTGCCGCACCACTCGCATGGCTTCACGGCGACTCACCTCCGACTTCCGATCCTGCTTTTTGCTCTTTCTTTTGCTGTGCAATAAATTTCTTTTCTTTCAATTCATCTCTCTTTTCCCTGCGGTCTTTCAGCGTTTCATGATCAGGGTTTGATGTAAACGTTTTCCTTCTGTCGATTCTCGATACATTTTCCGGTGTGAACGAAACCTCTTTGTCCGCGAAAATGGCGCTCAGTCCGACCGGCTCGCGTTTGGCCATTGTTCCCGGAAAAACAGATTCAAAATAGTCGTCGGCTTGATTCGGGATATAGTTTTCCGGCTCGGGATAAGATGTAATCACCCCTTCGAAGTTTCTGATCACTACTTTCTCCGGACTTTGGGAGAGCAAGTAGTTCGGCTGCAGGGCGATTTTACCGCCTCCGCCCGGGGCGTCGACGACAAAGGTCGGCACGGCAAAGCCTGTTGTGTGGCCTCTCAGCCCTTCAATGATTTCCAATCCTTTTGAAACAGGCGCTCTGAAATGGCCGATTCCCTCTGACAAATCACATTGATAAATATAGTACGGACGCACGCGGATTTTCACTAAATCATGCATGAGTTTTTTCATAATCGGCACCGAATCGTTAATGCCTGCTAAAATAACGGCCTGGTTACCGACCGGAACACCTGCGTTAACGAGCTTTTCACACGCCGCAACCGATTCTTCCGTCAGTTCGATGCTCGTATTAAAATGAGTGTTCAGCCAGACCGGATGATATTTTTTCAAAATCTGACAAAGGTTATCCGTTATCCGCTGCGGAAATACGACGGGCGCTCTCGTTCCGATCCTGATAATTTCAAGGTGGGGAATGTCACGCAGTTTTTTCAAAATATATTCCAGAATCTGATCGTTGATTAAAAGCCCGTCTCCGCCGGAAATCAGGCAGTCACGGATTTCCGGCGTTTCCTGAATGTAAGCGATTGCCGCATCGAGCTGTTTTTTCGGCACCCCCATTCCGATCTGTCCGGAAAAACGCCTTCTGGTGCAGTATCGGCAATACATCGAGCATTGATTTGTCACCAGAAAAAGAACGCGGTCGGGATAGCGGTGCGTAAGACCGGGAACCGGTGAATCTTCATCTTCAAACAGCGGATCTTCAAGGTCATATTTCGTTTTGTGCATTTCTTCTGACAGCGGCACGGACTGCATGCGGATCGGACATCTCGGGTTATCGGGATCCATTAAAGAAGCATAATAAGGCGTAATGTTCAGGGGAATGGTTTTTACAGACATCCTGACGCCTTCTTCTTCCTCTTCGGTCAAATGAATGACTTTTTTCAGGTCATCGACGGTTCTTACAGTATGGGTGAGCTGCCACAGCCAATCATTCCACTTGTCTTCCGGCACATCTTTCCACAATTCAATCTCCTTCCAATGACGCTTCGGCTGAAACCATTTGTTTGTCAAACGAATTCCTCCTTATGAATGGCCAAACGTAAAGTCTTGCACCATATATTCATATTTTCGAGCCCTTCTGAAATGCGGCAGTTGTTCACAAGCCTGCCTCTGTAGCCGTATCCCGCATGATACAAAACGGCGTTCATCCCGTAAGACGCTGCACGGGCCAAGGAAAAAAGATGAATGATTCCCCGGCCAGCGAGTTCCTGCTCCAACGCTTTAAACAAGTGTGCCGTTACGGAGTTCCCCCTGTAATCTGACAGAACCGCGCAATCGGTCATTTCAGCGTGCCCCAATACCGGATTGATATCTGCGCTTGCCGCCCCAATGAGACGATCCTGATCGAATGCGGCATAATAGATGGTGTTTTCTTTCATTGTTTTTTTAATATAAAGGGGATTAAAGACAGGAGTCGGATAGGTAAGAAAAACATGTTTATATAAGTGCGTTAAACGGTCCGCATCATCTTCGTCCGCTTTTCTGAACATCAGCGTGCTTTCTGTTTGAGTCAGTCCCCGCCGCGGTGTCTCATATAAACAGTCAACAGTCGAATCTTCTGATACATATGAATCTGACCGTCTCCGTTCCTCTGATAAATAGCGCACCATCACAACAGCCTCATGCCCGTTGTAATACCCGTCTATGACACCCTCAACAATAAAAAGATGCTTGACAAATTCCGGCTCATCGCCGCGCTTGGCAAAGAAAATCACCTTTTGGGCTCCTTCTTGCTTTGCTTCTGCCAAAACGGCCGGTATAAGCGCCGTGATCTGTCCGTCATAGCGAATGACTCTGAGCCGCTCATTGAAACGGTCTGCATCAATCTCGGCCGCTCCGCTTTCAGCCCTCAGTTCCTTTATCAGCTCCGTCACCCCCATCTGCCACCCCGCACCATTCCATGATAAAAAGAGAAATGATTTTGACGGCATCGATTAACGCCCGGACTTCAATGTATTCATTCGCCTGATGCGCCGCCTTGACTTCCCCCGGACCGAAGACGATGACCGGCGTCTGTCCCGCGTGCTGCAAAAGCCCTCCGTCCGTTCCCCACGGGGACGCTTCACGAACCGGTTTTGCCCCTTTCATTTTCTCAAAAGAAGATTCCAGAGCGGAAATCAGCGGATGCTCATCCGGGAGATCATTCGGAAGCCACTGAGCCCCAAACCATTCTATTTCCGCGGGGTGGTGTTTAAACCATTCATCCCGGTACTCCAAATCTTTCAGCCAGCTTGCCAGCTCTTCTTTTACTGCTTCGGGCGTTTCATCCGGCGCTATTCCGCACCTGCCTTCTATCACCACACGGTCAGCTACCGATGATGGCCACGTTCCCCCTTGGACGGTGCCGATATTAATGGGAACCGGAATCGGAACGTCCCGATAAAGCGGGTCTGTGATACGGGCGTTGCGGACGTGTTCAAGCTCTTTAAGGGCTGTGATGACATGCAGGCTTTTTTCAATGGCGCTCACCCCTTCATAGCGGGTGCCGCCGTGTGCGGACAATCCCCTTACCGTAATGCGGAACCACATAGAACCTTGCTGCTTAACAAACAGCTTTAAATTAGTCGGTTCGGGAATAAGCGCCCCGTCAGCCTTGTAGCCCCTCATAACAGCCGCCAGTGTTCCCGCGCCGCCGCACTCTTCATCTACGACACTTTGAAACAGAACATCTCCTTTTAACGTAATCCCGCAGGCTTCAAGCGCTTCTAACGCAAACAAGAGGGCTGTATTGCCGCCTTTCATATCCGTTGAACCGCGTCCGTAAACTTTGCCGTCCTTTTCAACAGCGGTAAACGGTTCATACGTCCATGCGGCGGGATTTCCTTCCGGGACAACATCAATATGTCCGTTCAGTATCAGTGATCTTCCGCCCCCGGCCCCTTTCTTTACGGCTGTGATATTCGGGCTTTCATGGAAGTCTTCGCGTTCCGATACAAAATAAGGATGCTCTTTCAACTGTTTGACACTCGGCTCCCAGACATCAATATCCATGTCAAACTGTCTCAGTTTTTCTAAAACGACTGCCTGTGCGTTAAATTCATGGCCGAACGTGCTTTTTTCCCCGATCAGCCGTTTCAGCAGGCTTACCGCTTTTGCTGTGTTTTCTTCCGCCCACTCAGTGACTTTCTTTTCTAATTGATCCATGGACAGACCCCCTTTTAAGAAAACATTCTCCCAATCTGATTTCGGCGTCCGTTGTTTGAATGACATCGTCTATGGTCGTGCCATTCAGCAGTTCCTCAAGAACAAAAGCTCCCTCATCTATGCTGATGACGGCTTTCTCTGTAATGATGAGATCTGCACAGCCCGCTGCTGTAAGCGGCAATGAACAGCTTTCGACCAGCTTCGGCCGGCCTTTCTGATCGGTGTGGCTCATGACGACAACCACTTTTTTCGCGCCTTGGGCAAGCTCCATCGCCCCGCCCATTCCGGGCACTTTTTTCCCCGGCACGAGCCAATTGGCGAGATCACCTGTCCTGCTGACTTGGAGCGCGCCTAAAATGGTAATATCTATCAGCCCTTTTCTGATCATGGCAAAAGACAGAGCTGAATCAAAATAGGAAGCACCCTTAACTGTACTGACAGGAAATCCGGCCGCATTGCATAAAAGCTCATCCTCCTCTCCGCGCTCCGGACTACCGCCGATCCCGAGGACGCCGTTTTCCGCCTGCAGCATTACCTCCATGCCGGCCGGCAGAAAGTCCGGCACTAAAGAAGGAATGCCGATCCCCAGGTTGACAATCATACCTGAGGTAATTTCACTGGCGGCCCGCCTCGCGATACTCTCTCTTTCCGCTATTCCCAAGCCCATCTCCACTTCACTCCTTCACTTTGCACGACACCCTCTACGAAAACGCCCGGCGTTACAATATGCTCGCTGTCAAGTTCGCCGGCAGGCACAATCTCTGCCGCCTCAGCAAATGTTCTTTCGGCCGCAGCAGCCATCAGTGGGTTCATGTTGCGCGCCGTTTTGTCAAACGTCAGATTTCCGAATTCATCTGCAATATGCGCGGACACAAAAGCGAAATCAGCCGTCAGCGCTTTTTCAACTAAATAGGACTTTCCGTCAATCGTTACGGTTTCTTTGTTTTCACAAACGGTTGCGTTATCAATGCCGATATCAGTTAAAATACCGCCTAGCCCCGCTCCGCCTGCGCGAATCCGTTCAGCAAGCGTCCCTTGCGGCGAAAATTCCACCTCAAGCGCTCCGTCAGTCATTTGTCTGCCTGCGACAGGATTTGAACCGATATGGGAAGCGATCAGCCTTTTTACCCGCTTATGAACGATAAGCGGGCCGATACCGATTTCCGGAAATCCGGCATCATTGCAGATGACGGTCAATTCTTTAACGCCGCTTTCCAAAATCGCTTCGATTAATGACGGAGGTGAACCCACTCCTCCAAAACCGCCGAACATGATGACAGATTCGTCCTTGACATCGGCAATTGCTTCATGAATATCGATTTTTTTATGAAAAATAGACATATCAGCTCAATCCTTCTTCATCATTTTTTCAGCTTCTTCTGCGGACTGGGAAAATAGATCTGACAGCTCATCCAGCTCCGCATATGAAATCGTGAATGGCGGGGCGATGATGACGGCGTCTCCTTCTCCGCTGTCAATACCGGGCTTTGCAGGGTAAATAAGCAGGCCCCGTTTTTTTGCCGCTTTAATGATTTTTTCGGTGAAGGCCTGTTTTTTCGAAAAAACGTCCTTCGTCGTTTTATCCTTAACGAATTCAACCCCGATCAGGAGGCCTTTACCGCGGACATCCCCGATCACCCCGCTGCGGTCTTTGATTTCTTCTAATTTCCGCTTCAGCATTACGCCTTTTTCCTCTGACTGCCGAAGCAGCTCGTGTTTCTTGACATAGCGAAGCACTTCAAGCGCCGCTCTTGCACAGTATGGGTTGGCACTGTACGTATGTCCGCTCATAATGACCCCGGAGCCCCGCTTGATCGTTTCAATGATGTCATCAGACGCAACAGCTGCCGCAATCGGAGCGTAACCGGCGCCTAACCCTTTTCCGAGCACCGCGATATCAGGGGCGATCCCCCAATGCTCAGAAGCAAGCATCCGCCCTGTTCTCCCGAGCCCCGTCATGACTTCATCCGCAATAAACAAAATACCGTGCCTGCGGCAGACAACCTCAAGCGCTTCATAATAACCTGCCGGCGGAGTGATGGCCGCCCCGGCTGCTCCGACAATCGGCTCTGCGACAAAACCCGCGATAAATGAGGAACCGATCCGCTGAACAGCCGTTTCCAGTTCAGCCGCCGCAGCTTTCACAAATTCCTCTCCCTTCAGCTCTGAACGATACATATTAGGCGCTGAAACGGCCGGAAACCGTTCAAGCAGCTGGGTGAAGCGGTATCTCCGTTCGTAGAACCCCGATAATGAAAGCGCTCCCAAAGTAATGCCGTGGTAACTGCCCCATCTTGATAGAAAGACGGATTTTTGGTATTGCCCTTTTTCCTGCCAATATTGAACGGCTATTTTCATCGCTGTTTCGACTGCCTCTGAGCCGCTGTTTACAAAAAATGACCAATTCAGCCCGCCCGGCAGATGATCGGCCAGAAATAAAGCCAGTTCTTCTGCCGGAGTACTGGTGAATTGCGAGCGATACACAAACGAAACGGAGTCAAGCTGCTCTTTTAAAGCTTGTATAATATCCTCGGTGCCGTGACCGATATTGCAAGTGACCGCCCCCGATGCTCCGTCAAGATACTTGTTCCCCTCCTGATCATACACATATGATCCCTTTCCATGACTGACTGACGGATAATTTGCGTCAAGCTCCGGTTTGATTAAATAGCTCCCCATATCTTTCCACCTCGAAAACCCATTTGCTTCATTGTATGAACAGATGAATAACCGCATTCTTTCCTTCAAAAAGTTTTTTGCAGAAAATACCTTTCTGTAAAACAGGCTGCCGGAGATGTCCCGACAGCCTGAAGAGCGTTCTGGAAATTCTATTACTACTGTTGATTTTATTCTTTCTTCGGTTCTGCTATTTATCTGCTCAGCTCATCATCACATCATTTTTGATCTGAATCTGTATAAGCAGAAGGCGGAAAATTCCCGTCTTCTTTACTGTATGGGAATCAATATTTCACACAAATGATGATTCACCTTTTGTAAAGTATACCTTTCGATAATGGGCTGTTCTCTGATTGATAAATTATTTTTTTCGATCTCAGAAAAAACAGTGTTCCAAAATCCGCTGACTGCCTCTTTTGTATGATCAAGCAAGAAAACAGCGTACTTCCCTCCGGAAAATGTACCGATCCGGGCTGGTTCAGGCACATGGTCTTGATTGGTAACAAGACAAACATCATAGCGGCATTTCTCTTTAGGAGTACGATTCGGATGATCTTGCGGAATTCCTAAAATGACAGGATGATCAAGCAGGCCATTCAATTGCGCCCAGTTTTTAAATGGCTCCATCAGTTTCCGCCATACTCTCCGACGTTTCGGAAATAAGCAATTCTGGATTCGGGTAATTCTTCAATCGTTATGTTCACATTTTCTCCCCCTTCTCCAGAAAGGTAATATGTATTAAAATGTTTTTCAAGCTGATTTTTCAGCATGGAAATAACAAAAAGCCTGCAGAAAGTGATGTTCTCTGCAGGCTGATTTTCATAATAGGATTTTTTTCAGTCTAACAAATAAAAGCCGCACCGACGATGATTAATAAAATAAACAATACCACGATCAGCACAAAAGTGCTGGTTCCGCCTCCGCAGCCGCCGTGCCCGTAACCATAGCCAAAACTGCCGCAACCGTAGCCATATCCGTATCCGTACATACGCAAATCATCCTTTCTTCTTACGATATACGGCATTGTATGCGGGCCAACTCCCAATTGGTTTATGCGAATGCCCAACTATGTAAGAAAATAATGAAAAATTGTATGCACGCGCCGAAATCTTTTGAAACCGAGTTTTTCATAAAAGCGGTTTACACCGTCCATCCCGGACGTCACAAGGTATACGGTTTCCATGCCGTTCAGCTTTGCCGCCGCCATCAGCTCATTCATCAATATCGATCCGTAGCCTTTTCGTTGGAATTGATCCAGAATTGCGACTTCTTCTATTTTTGCGGTTTTATCTGCTTTGTTGATGAAAAGCTCTCCGCAGCCGATCGGAATCGTTTGCGAGGCGTCGCTGTAGCACACGACAAGCATAACCGTTCCGTCCTTATACAAAGGATATTTCCGCTCAAGCTTTTGTTCGGCCGCCGCCTCGCCAATGTAAAGGGCATCATAGATGTTCATAATAGACGACCCGTCGGCGAGGCTTTTGTCCGTCCCCCAAGCAGTGAGCGGGTGTCCTGCCTGCAGGTCCCCATTTGCCAGTTTCCTTGCAAAAAACAGCTCATCTTCCACTACGCAGCCCTGCTTTACCAGAGTTTGTTTCAGAAGAAGCGGAAATGCGTGCTCCGGAGACGCTTTCACATGAATATAATTGGCTTGAAGCATGCCCGGAACGGACGAAAAAAACGGCAACAGTTTGTCTAACGGAAATGTACGGTGCAGCTGAACAAAGTTATGCGAAAAAATCTGCGGCAAAAAAGGGTCCGTATATACACTGAAATGCTCGAACCTCTGAATGCCGGAAGTAAGCTCTATATACTGCTTCTCGGTTTTATCAAATTGATCGGTCATAAAAGCTCTCCTTTTCCTTACACATCCGACTGCATCTCTCAACCTTTTGTTATATTGAGATTTCTTATAATTTCATCGTACACCGGATAGAACGGCATTCCAATTGGTAATTGTTTAATTTGCTGAAAGGAAATGGGTATCGCCTTCTGATTCGCAAAAAAGCGTTTCGCTACGTCATGACTGATCGGATGGAGAACCCCTCTCAAATAAACATAAAATTTCCGTTCAATGCGAAACAGCATTCTCCCGGGCAGATGTTGAATACAGCCCGCTGTCCCCCGGCTGATCGGCGGACCGTCCGGAAGCGATTGTATTTCGGCCCGTTCTAAAGCCGGAATGTCATGCCGTTTAAATCGGTAAAAGCGAAATGCGCTATGATCAACCAGCCTTTTCTCCCCGTCTTCTATAAAATAAACATGAAACTGATCCCTGACGAGCTGAAAATTCGGAATACTGGCGGAGTCCTCTTCCTCATATTGAAATAAAAACGGATCCGGAATGACGACGGTTCGGCCTTCATATAACGTATGCCAGCGCTCGTTTACAGGCTTCCTTTTATTTCGGTCAAGCTGATATACTTTCTGGTCCGTCCCCTTTACAAAGGATCCGTCGATCAGGACAGACGGAAGCGATTGATACGTGTTCTGAAATGAGTGGGGTGTTTTATAGGTCGTATCCAACACTTCTTTTATCGGCAGAAATGATGTAAATGTGTTGAGCCTGCTCCAAAAAACAGAGTCTCCGTGATTCCAATGAATAACATCTTCGTCCCAAAAGCTGCCGAACTTCTCTTTCACACGCTCAAGCAATGATCTCCGGTGCATCACTGAACAGTGATCAACGAGAAAAGCGGCCTGATCAAGCACCTCTTCAGCAAAACGATAGAAGTGGAATTGTTCTGTTCCGCGCCCGTTTACATGTATCACCTTCTGGCTGGAATAGACGGCATCAAACTCGCTGCATTGATTAAGTGCTTGCGCCATGCGGCTGAGCCTATCCGGATGAAATACAGTGTCGTCTGTCAAATAAGTGATGTATTCGCCTTCGGCCCGTGAAAGCGCATCATTAATCAAAACGGCATACCGGGTCGACTTCAGCCGTTCGGCCGGATTGATAAAACTGTTGTCATAATATATGCGATGATCTTTTATATACGTACTGATGGCAGCCGAGGTTTCTTCATTTGAATGATCATCCATCACAAACAGCTCCCAATTGCTGTAGGTCTGATGCAAAACACTTTCAATCGCCTGTTTCACAAGATCCGGTTTGTTGTAACTCGTTAAGATAATTGAGATCTTCTTTTCCATCCCATCACCCCTTCTGTAAAACGTAAAAAACGGCTCCGAAAGAGACAGAGCCTGATATCCGTTATTAAAAAGCACCCCAGCTGACGATGCTTGAAATCGCGACGTTTGATCTCGTATTATTGAGCGGATTTTGAAAAACGGCCAAATCTGACAGCACTTCTTTGACAATTACGTTCTGCAGTGTGCTGCCGTTAATCAGATTGACGCGCGGTACAGGAACCCCAAGCTCTTTTGCCATTATAAGCTGACGCCGCAAATCTGAATGATCTCCGGACGGCTGATGAGATAACAAAAGAAGAAGAAGCAGTACGAGCTGAAATTCCTCCTCAAAACCCCCGTGTTTTACAGTTTCTCCTGAATCCAAAATATTCCTCTCCTTCATTTTTTAATCTATACAACGTATGTCATTCTCTTACAATCCGCATAGGCAAACAAAGCCTGATTCGAAAATTCAGCTGTTTGATTAAATATTGAAAAAAACACAAGCAAAACGGCATTCGACTTATACCAATCTCTTCAATCAGGAATATGAATAAACGTGAGGTTGAAATTGTTAAAGGAGGTGTATGTCCGCATGAGCGAGGATCGTTTGGAGCTTAAAAAGAACTTATTGAAAACTCTTTTAGCCCCTGTATTTGACAACAGCGCTTTATCTGGCGGCACAGATGGAGGAGATAACGTGAAAAACAGCGTAAAAGAATTATTGGAATCGGCAATTGATGCAAAAGTAGATGAAGCAGCGGCGAAAGACAGTCTCAGCGCACAATCAGTATTGGGAAGCGGTATTTCATTAGCGGCGAGATGGATTTTTGCAAGAATTCAGCCCGGCACTGTCATCAGCATTGTAATGGATTCAGGAGACATGATCGGCCCGGTTCAATTTGTTTCCTTTGACGAAATTCACGGAATCGTTTTTGTTACGCAGGAAAATTCCGTTACACCGGCAGGCTCTGCTACAACATTGCTTGACGTCGACAAAGTTGAAAGTGTCACGTTCACTTCGTAACAGCATATGAACGTTTTATATATCCGTTCAGGATATAAAGGCATATACACGTATCTTGACCGCTGGATCGAGGAAGGCTTTTTACAGTCTTCCGTCCGCTTTTTTTCTGTTTCTGAGTTTGAGGAAGATACCATCCGCAGTATACGGGCATTCAAACCAGACATCAGTCTGATGATGACGGGAGACCGTATTCCGTCTGAATGGCTTCAATGGCTGAAGACAGAACAGATTCCCGTTTATCTATGGATGACGGAGGATCCTTTTTATTTCGATGTGAGCATGACAATCGCCCCGCTTGCCGATGCCGTTTTAACGATAGAACAAAACGCGCTTGATGCTTACCGGCAAATGGGCTTACAGCACGTATATTATGTCCCGATCCCCGTTAATCAGCGGCTTTTTAAGAAACAACCTGCTGAAGCCTCTCTTCACACAAATCTGCTTCTGATCGGATACCCGTATCCGAACCGCGTTGAACTGGTGAAAGCAGCGGCGAAGCTTCCGTATACGCTTCGTATTATCGGGAAGGGATGGCGCAGACATCTGCCTAAAAAAATCGCCAGGCAGCAAAATGTGCTCGTAATGGATGAATGGATTGAACCCGAACATGCCGCATTATATTACAACAGCGCAGACGTGGTCTTAAACCCTCACCGTTCTTATCGGTTTGCGCTCAATCAGAACGGACGCGGCATCGAAAATACCAGTTTAAATACGAGAAGCTTAGACATTGCGGCTTGTCAGGCCTTTCAGCTGACAGACCTTTCTCCCGCGCCCCCGTTTTCATCATTTGTTTCTTACAGCGGGTTTGCGGATTTTGCGGATAAGATCCATTTTTATATGACAAACCCGGGTGAACGTAAACAAATCGCGGCGCTTAATTATCAAGAGACAGTACCGGCGTACACGTATGACCGGCTGCCGGCTGTGCTTACGGCTATCCGTTCCAAGACTTTCTCATGAAACGCTCTTCACATCAAAAAGCAGCTTGGATAAGCTGCTTTTTTCATGTTTATTTTCCGCTTCTGTCAGTCAGTTTTCTCGGGTCAACCTGTTTATTGACCTGCGGATGAAAGCCGATTTTATCAGCGATTCTTTCCCATGGCACCATTTTAAAATTTTGATTGGCCTTTTGGCCGTGATCTATATTCTCTCCGTCCTGTGCGACAAAAAGACCGAACGGATATTCAGGCCCCAGCCCGAAACCCAGAACGTCAATTCCGTCTGTATCGCTTGTGCCGTCTGTTTCAGGCCCGTCTGTTATCTGAAAGTCCGCAACATATTTGTTCTGTCCCTGTCTTTCATAAATCGCGTAGCTGCTGTTACCCTGGCTTGATGCAAGCAGATAACCTTTCCCGTCAGCAGCGTAGTAAATCGTCAGTCCTTCAATATCAGGGGTTAAATGCCTGCCGTCGGCACGATCGATAACCGTTCCGTTACTGCCGCCGTCCGGCTCAGCACTGAACTTCCAGATGGCCTCATCTTCTTCTGCGATATAAAGACTGCCGTATTCATCGTCTGCTGCCATTCCTTCTGTCTGAGAATTCATTTTAAACGCCCTTACCTTTTTGCCGGATATGTATCCATTTTTATCCGCATTTAATTCGTATTGTTCAAATTCGCCTTCTTTCCCTGTCACCATCGCGTAATATTTTCCTGTTTTTTGACTGTGGTACAAGCTGAAACCGTATACTTCATCAATTGCTGATGCAATCGGGCGGTCTGGATCCGTAATGCTTTGTAATGTGCCGTTTTTCCCGTCAATGGCGTAAATCTCAATGGTATTCTTTCCTTCAGACCGATTGGATGCCGCCGCAATATCGACTTTTTTTCCGTTCAACGGAAAATCATAGCGGATATCAACATTGTTCAGCTTCCCGGTATGATAGGAATGAAGCATCTTTCCCTCTAGGCTGTACACGACTAAGCCTGATTTTTTATTGGTTGTGATCAATTTGCTGTTCTGAGGATTCTTGGGGTCGAGCCAAATCGCAGGATCATCAGCTGCATCACCGGCTGTATCAACCGGCTCCGTTTCCGCCGCCGCATTCACGGTAAAATGATAAGGATCAGACAGCTTATGTTTGGCCTGGGAAGAAACCGCACTGCATGTGAGCATCAATCCGGCTGCCGCGGTTAACAAAAGTGTTTTTGAATGATTCATTTTCCATCCTCCTTTTATGAACGTGCACTTTAATTGTAAAATACATACAGGAAGTTCAGTGTTAAGTTTTTGTGAAGATTGTCCGCATGTGAGAATTTATGGAGAGAAAAAATTGACGTGGACAAATATTTGAAATGAATATTTAGTACAATGTTTTATTTGTGATTTCTATTCTATTAATCGGGTAAAGCCATATGAAAGCGCATCAGATTAATGTTTTTCTCTAATTTTTGATTTATTGGTTTCTTTCATTAACTCGCTGAAATTGTTCAACATATGATGCATGGTAGAGAAACGAGAGTTGGAGGATAAGCCATGCCTAAACAGCAAGCAGTAGAGCTACAACCGTTTTTTCACGATAAAACTGTTCTCGTCACAGGCGGAACAGGATCAATCGGAAGCCAAATAGTAAAACGCCTTTTGCTCTTAACCCCTAAAGAAGTTATTGTGTTCAGCAAAGATGACAGCAAACAATATGTGATGAAACAAAAATACGCGGATGAACAAAGACTGTCGTTTGTGCTCGGCGATGTTCGTGACTACAGAAGAGTCAACCAAGTGATGAAAGGTGTTGATATTGTCTTTCACACAGCTGCGCTGAAGCAGGTTCCGACATGTGAGGATAATCCCTTTGAAGCCATTCAAACCAACCTTATCGGCGGACAAAATGTCGCAGAAGCCGCTTTGCTGCAAGAAGTGACGCATGTGATTAATATCAGTACCGATAAAGCCGTTTATTAAGATACTTACCACAAACAAATCAAAAAAAGAAGCTTACTCTGCACTCCTTTCCAAAGCAGCCTCCAATAAATGCTGAGCAAATTGTTTATAAAATTCATCTAAGTCATTACTCGCTTCATCCTGTTCTATATAGCGGATACTGTAATTATCTTTATGGACAACCTTTATTGTTTTCTTCTTTAATTCCTCATAACGTTGGTAAGGTTCCAAAACTACACCCCCGCTTTCACAGGAGTATTATATGTATGTAATGGTTCGTCTCTTGACTGTTCTTTCTTTATCAAAGCCTCGCAAGCTTGTTCAAATGTATGATCCAGCGTTCAGTACCGATCTCTTCGCATATGAATATGGGAATGCTGTCTTTATTCAAGGTGCCCAGTCATTCAAAATGTGTTCTTGACATGTGCCTTCTCTGCACCTGAGTCAACAATCGTCAAATAAATCCCGGGGCAGGAATAAGCCACCGCGAATGCAGAATGACGTGAGGTTTGAAAGCATTATTTCGGTTCAATATGCCGCTTCAGTTTCGCAGCGGTATTCCTGGGAATCAAAGAATAAACACTAAATACTTTCAAACTTTGAGATGTTTGTTTTTGGCGGTGAAGATTCATTTAATTTTTAATACCAAATACGAATTTTTTGTCCTTTGCTCAAGTCATCTTTATTGTTAAGTTGACTAAGCCCCAGTAAAACTATATCCGATCTATACTTTTCAATAATTTCTTTTTCACTAAGATTTTCATAGTCTTTAACATCAGCTTTTTCATTAGGTATGAGAATTGCTTGATTCTCTCCTTTTAAAATGACATAGCCGACCATGGTTTGCTCAGCCTCCATAAAATGTTTGCTATGTTGGTCTTGACACCCTAATGTTATACATAACAAAATTAACAGCATTATAAACACTCTATACAAGGTCAAACCGCCCTTCTTGCATATTTGTAACAAGAGTAAAACACTGTTTTAGGAAATGACAGACTAAAACGACTCATTCTTATGGAACACGGCGAGGTCTTCACCAACATAGAACCGCACAATTGCATCATGAAATATTCAATTGGCTGATCAACCACAACACCTTCTTTAAGCGGTCTAATGTGGAATACGTGTAAGGAGGCGGTTTATTTGAAAAACGATCAGAAAATAACACTTGACTCTTCTTTTGCGTTATCCACTCTTATTGTCTTACTTATTGCATTGTACCCGTCCTATTCTTCTTGGTTTGTCACAATATTCTTTTTAGGATTTGCACTAATATACACATTTGAAAAAAGAGCAAATCTTCAAAACTAATTGCTATTTTCTCTTATCCATTATTTATTGTTGCGTTTGTTTACAGCATAATAAACAGCATGTAATAATCCTCCCACCTAAGGCAGGATTATTTTTATCACATTGCAGCAGCTTTTGAGCCGCCTTTGTCTGTGATGTTAAAGCTGTCACTCCCGATTTTTTCTTTCGATCCTTATCTTCATAAATCGTTACATGGTCTTTTGTCATTAAAATTGCCACTGCCATCTTACATTCCTGCCTATCCTTAAAGTAAACAATTTTACATTCACCTAGAATGATCATTATTAGCTAATCCGGCTAATCAGATGACCAGCCCCCTGTAGGCAAATTAAAAGCAAATCCTAATGTTTAAACGACAGTAGCAGTTGAGTATTTGTCAAAGTTGATCGTAGACGTTGCTTTCAGTATCATTCCAAGTCTGAGTTATCTCTTTCGCCTTAACTCCTGCCCCAAAATCATAAAGCAAACCACTCTTCAGCAGAATTCCAAAAATTCCAATTTTACCAATGTTGTTTCTCAAACCTAATTCTCCCTCTGAGTGTTTTAATGATATTACACTCAGACGTTACCCTGAAAATATTCATAAAACCATATTGTATTTAATTTTTCCTGGACTGCAAATAAATCAGAAAGCTTTCTTTCTGATACTTTGATATCAATTTTATATAAGGTATCAAACAATTGTTTGATAGCTCGTCTTACTGGTGCTTGCTATATCAAGATTCCTTCTTTTCATGCTGCTCTTTTCCTTGGCCTCAATTCTTTAAAATTACGATTTTAAGTTAACTTTAAACTGCATTATGTTGAGAATATCACCTTTAATTGGTAAGCTGACACCAGATCATACTTATCCAATGAAGGTGAAATCATGAATAAAATAATCGGAATGACCGGATTAATTATCTCCTTACTTGTGCAAGGGTTTTCAGCAAGTGATTCATTGACTCATAAGATCGCCATGGCTTGTCTATTTTTGTTCTTATTGGTTTATAATTTTAACCATACTAAGGAGTTCTCTAAAAAGTCTCTCGCTATTATAGGCGCTTCCTTTGTTGTGCTGATGCTTGGAATTTATCAATTGCTCTTTTTTACTGAGGATTACTTTGAAAGGCACGGTTTGAATTTTGGGTTTATCCTCTTACTTGAAATTGTTTTAGTTATTGCATTAGTGACTGCTGCGCTGAGTTTAATTAAGCATATTGCAGACCGCTTAAGGAAAACACCTGATGGTAAAGAGCGTTGACTCTTTGCCTTTTTTTAGCTAACCACTTCTTTTTATGCCGTCTTTCTATGTACAAAATCAAACACAATATCGACTTTTGCCGGCTCTCTTCTGTCAAATGATGAATTGACTTCAGGCATTCCATCTTAACGGACTCTTCATCATTTTTTACCATAATTTCTCAAACAATTACCTTTTTTGACAATTTACAAAAGATCAAGCGCACTGCTCTCTTTTAAGAGCTCTACATTTCTAATAGCAAGATTGGATATTGTTTGTTAATACACTCGGCCCCAACTTTTGTGTCTTAGAATTTGAAAGGCGTACTTGCACTTTAACATTTGTCATTTCAGCTGATATAGAATCAATCCTTCCAGCCCAATTAGGGCTCTCTTCCTCGGGAGTCGGATATAGTTTAAATCGCCAACTGATCTCCCCTGTTTTGAAGGCAAATCCTTCATAACCGTCGTAGCTTCCATAAGAAGATGGCTGAGGAAGGTGGACAGCAAGAATACTTATATTCGTTCTTGCAGCACTTGGCGGGTATAACTGCACTTTATAGATTAGTGCCGCACCCTTCGCATTTTTCAATTTTTGATTCACCGGTTCGAGTACTGCACTACAAGGCATTGGACTTGCTTTTATTTGAGTTGGAGAGACAATAACAGCAGCCAATAAAGGTATAACCAAGATAAATCGTTTCATCTAAATCCCCTCACATTTTTTTGTTAATTTCCCTTACTCCCGCCTTGAATATTCATCACTTTTGAATGGTTAGCTTCATTAAAAAGGCAGTACTGGAGCTACTAGCGCTGCCGGTAAAGATGGAAAATCAGCATATGAATTAGCCGTTCAACAAGCGGAACATTAGATGAGTGGCTGCCTCACTGAACGCAACAGCAAACTGATCATGTACCCTTCTCTAACGAGGGGGGTTCTATCGCATTCCACACCGAATTGAGAAATTAAGAAAAAACACCCTTCCCAACATATTACATTATGATAAAATATTACATAATCAGATGAAATACTAGGAGGTTGATTTTTTTGGAGCAATTGATCTCTTCTTCAAAGGTTGGCTTAAAAATCAATGAATGGTACAAATATATAAGATTATTCAGTGTTGCAGATGCAGAAATTCTAAAGGGTGAAGTTGAACAAGAAATAGAGCATATGGAAGAAGATCAAGATTTATTGTTGTACTACTCGCTCATGTGTTTTCGACATCAATTAATGCTTGATTACCTTGAACCAAAAACCATGAATGAAGAACGACCTAAAATTTCAGACTTATCAGAAGAGATCGAAAGTAAACAAAGCGATCTAAAAGGAATTCTTGAATATTATTTTAACTTTTTTCATGGGATGTATGAATTTGAACAGTACGAATATCTTAAAGCAATAAGTTTTTACAACCGAGCTGAAAAGAAGATATCTATTGTCCCCGATGAAATAGAGCGAGCTGAATTTCACTATAAAGTTGCTGAAGTGTACTATCACATGAAGCAAACCCACATGTCTATGCATCATATTGTTCAAGCAATAGAAACCTACAAAGCACACGAGACATACTCAATAAGAGTAATCCAATGTTCATTCGTCATCGGTCTGAATTATTTAGACATGGAGTATCCAGAAAAAGCAATACCGCATTTCATGAATGCATTAAAACAAGCACAAGAAATTGATATGCCGCGGTTAATAGGTTCTTCTTTGTACAATCTCGGTTTATGCTCATTTACAACAGGACATATGGAGAAGGCATTGGAGTATTTTAAAGAAGGCGTCTCAATTTATCAAAGTAATTCTCTTCACAATTCTAGCCGACTGCTTGACATACTTCTAATGTTGGCAAAAACGCACTTTAAATTATTCAACACGGTTGATGGAAAACAGGTTTGTGAACAAGGTCTTATGCTGTCAAAGGAGTTGAACGATGACGTATTAGGAAAAATGTTTGATTTTCTTATGGGTTTATTCGTTGAGAATGACAAAGAACGACTTTTTAAAATCTTAGATTACTTAGAATCAAAAGCTATGCTTTCAGATGTGGAAGACCTAGCGACTGATGCAGCAATGTATTATAATGTAAATGAAGACCATAAAGTAGCTACAGCCTTTTATGAGAAAGTGCTTTATGCCCAAAAACAAATTCAGAGAGGGGATTGTCTTTATGAAATTTAAATTTGCATCGGCTTTTATCTTTTTGGTTATCTTACTTGGGCTTGTTGGACATTATCTTCTTGACGGCCACAAAGTTTTTAAAGAAGCCCGAAGAGGCCACACAGCCAGTATCCATATCGCACTTGATCACCATAATGACTTCTCAGCGGAACGCCGAGGGCAAACCGCATAAATGTTTTGGCACTCCCGCATAGGGGGTGTTTTTTTATGATCTGTGTTCACCTGTAGAGCTCTATGCAATGCTGTCCTTCATAGTAAAACAGGTAAGCCTTATTCATAGCTGCAACCAAAAAAAGCACAAATAAATAGTATTGCTCTAATCTTGTGTGGCAATCATACAAAAACACAAAAGGAACCGACCTAGACAGTAATGGAGGCGCACTTTTCACACCTGCAGATATTGACCGCTCATCAAAAACTGTCTGCTCCTAATCATTTACTTTGCAGATTTATTCTGCAAGTGTCTTTTTATTGTATATAAAAGATAAGGAGCGTTATATGAAAAAGTCTTATGTTTTATATGGGATTTCAGGAGTTCTAATTGGTGCAATAGTTATATTGTTGATCAATGCATTCTTTATAAATAAAGGTGAACACTCTGTACGTACTTCTAAAATTAATCCAACCGAGGATAAAATCTTTTTTATCTATTCAAATCCACTCATCAAGAAAAGCGTACTCATATCCACATCCCAAGGAGAAAAATTCAATAAACGATACTTTAAGGTACCGGATATACCATATATCCAGAAAAAAACCCCCTCTTCAGACGATATCGTCTTGTTAGCTGAACATGAACCATATTATTACACATTAAAAAACAACACCATTAAAGAACATAAATTATCCAATCCATTTGCTTTTTGGTATCAAGGAGAAGATATTTCTGTAAAAGCCTATAATGTCGACACCAATGGAAATGAACTGAAAGTAAATGATAAAAAGTTCAATAAAAAATATAGCCTGACTTTGCCTACCCTCGTAACCATGGGAGGAAGCGATGATAATGATAAGTATATTTACGTCATTCAAGGAATGTCTTTGTACGTCATTGATAGAAAAACAGAAGAGATTATTAAAACGATTGGATTAGCTTCCTATGGAGATGTATTTGATCACTCTGAAAAATATGTTGTGGCTAGCTCAGAACATGAACTAACTGTAATCGAAAAAGGATCATGGAAAGCAAAATTCATAAAATATCCTGATGATCTCGAACAAGCGGACGCTATGTATTACGACAAAAAAAGCGGTAAATTTTACGTTACATATATTAACAAATTCGGATAAACCTGCTTACTTGAGTACGATAAAGATTTTTCTTTTGAAAAATTCGATTTAAAATTTCCGTATTATGAATGCAAAGTTTAAAGATCAAAAACTTTATGTGATTTCACAAGAGGAAAACAAAAAAGGCATTGGCGGCTATATGGGGATTTTTGATATCCGTACTAAAAAGAAATTTAATGAATTTGATTTGCCTAAAAAGAAACAAAAGTGCAGGACTTTATGGTTTTAGATTAAACATCAAGAATGAGTTGCAAAGCAAAAGCCCCTTCCTGAATAGGGGCTTTAATTTTAAATTAAATAGATGTTTTATACGCGTTAATGGCTTGATTTCTCAAAAGCATATTATCTCTCGTCACCATTCCAAGATTGTATGCTTGTTTGATGATATCCAGCACTTGATTATCAGTTTCAGTTACAGCTCGTCCCCCAGTTATTCTGGACTTCCAGTAATCAAACTGGTGATTTAATTCCGAACTGCTTTTAAGGTTTTTATTATCAACTACTTTGCCATTCTCCAGCGCTTCTTTGAATTCATTAAAACCAATTGAACATTGCTGATTCGAACTAATTCCTGCACCTTCTGTCGCTAAACTGCAAAACGCTAAAAATTTCGGATCTTTCGTGATATTGTAAGAGTTATTTAGACCTTCCATAGCATTCACCCTCTCTCAAATTTTGACGGGATGTGACCAACACCATGCTCTTTTTATTTTATGCATTTCTTATTAAAGAGATACACTATAACCAGTTTGTATTTTACAGTTTGATTATAACAGATCAAATGAAACCATTGGAAGATTTACAAAAAATTTGTTTATTGGATAAAAACATTTTTTATAGATTACACAAGTGTAATACTTTTGCTTAAGTGTCCCAGTCTTCATCCTCAATCCAGTCGTCTTTCGCTTCTTCTAGTTCCTCTATTAAAAACTCTAGGAATGTGCTACTAACTTGTTTACCATATCCCTCTTGGTTATCCCAAAGAATGACGGGGCATTCACTATTTTTCATCTTGTTAGTATCAAGACAATAAGAAAATTCATCTACATATTCGATAACTACGAGACCATCGGAAAGGTTATAATACTTTTTATATTCATTGGTCTGCTCGACAACTTCAGCACCGTGAGAGTCATAACCGAGTATCATAGTCCCGTATGCTCCCCCTGAACCATACTCAGTTAAAAACCATTTATAGCTGTCCGGAAGGGTTACATTAAGATCCTCTTCTATTTCTCTAATCTGATCTTCAGTGACTCCCCCGGTGAGAATTGAATTTTCTTTATTTTCATCAAAGAAAGTTTTCACTTTTGAATAATCCATTAAACTTTCACCTCTTATTCTTGGTTCTCAAATTGCTGAGCTCTCCATTTCCAATACCTTCTCCTAAAGCTTTTATATTGTTTATCAAGTACTGGATCGTTTCTAAAACTCTGTCCATTCTCTTTTAATCCATGCAAAACATCACTGTACTTATTGTGCCAGCTTTCAGGTATCTCGAGCATATTGCCAGGCTCTTCTTGAATCAAATGATGCAAATTAATTTGGGTTCCATCTTTTGCAAACGGAGCGTTACCATTTTTCATCAGTTGAAGATTCGTAAGGCCTTTACGATTTTTTTGATTAAGGTCAATATCTTTCATTGTATATACCCTACGGTTTACATCTCTAGGCTGTCCTTTAACTTTTACCTTACCGTCTATTTCGTATGCTTCATATTTTTCTTTATTTAACCAAGGGACATTTACTTTCTGGGCTGTAAATGGCTTTCTTGTTTCATCTAATTTCTTTGCATTAATAAAAAGTTCATTTTTAAGGTTTTGGCTGTCAACCACATTGTATGGTACGTCACCCGACAGAGCAAGATCATACTTAGAGTTATAAGGAAGCAAATCTGCAATCTTAACGTCTTTAATTTTCTTCCCTGCCTGTCCCGCTTTGTTTATGACCTTCCCCGCCGCATCTGCTTTGTTAACGGCTCCTGCGCCTTTCGTTCCGACGACAGCCACAGCTGCTGAACCAATTGCATATGTCACCCATCTTGATCTGGAGTAAGCATCTCCGTTCACCATATCTTTTTGATACGATTCCTCGATTGCTGCTGAAACAGCATCATATGTTTTAACTGGATGAAGTACTGCGTTTCCCAGTGCTGACAAGGTTTCTCCCGGATCGGTTATGAAGTCCCATAGACCGGTTACCGTGTCTTTCCCGACATCATATAAACCAACGCCGGCTCCTTTTAATATATCCCAAGTCACTTCTCCGGCTTCTTCCAGCTGTTTTGCTTGTTCAATCTGAATGACATATTGCTGCTGGGAAGGTTCAAGGCTTTCATAGCCGATCTTCTTCGCAATTTCCAAATATTCATCCGGATCAGTTACAACGTCAGCGAGCTTTTTCTTCAGATTCTTGATTTCCCGCTCTTTCGCTTCTTCCTTTTTAATCGTCAAATAAGCATCCGAATGTCTTGCAACCTCGCCTTTTTTCTTATGTATGTCACTTTCTCTGTACGCCTTGGCGTTATAGTGAAGCGGAGTGGCGTTTTTTCCTTTGCCTGTGGCATTTTGAAGCTGTTGAAAATCAGCTTGAATGAAATGTTCATTTGCCTCGGTTTCTGCATATTCTTTCGTTAGATCATGATCAAGCTTGCCGAGCTTATGTATGGCCTCATCCCGTTTTTTATCTGCTGAATCCAGCTTTTGATCGACATCTTCTGTCGAGAAAACTTCTAGTTGAATGATATCACTGATTTCATCAAGGATACCTTTCATTTCATTGCGCTGCTCCTGCATGATGGCTTGTGATTTATTCTTCGCATGAATCAGCTCATGTTCTAAAAATGACTCTTCCACAAACGAATCGGTCAATCCGGCATCAGCTACTTTTCCTGAAATGCTGTTAAGAAAAGCAATCTTCATATCGATCAAATCAAGCCAGCTGTCTGTGACACTAGCGTGATCTTGGAAAAAAGCTTTAATGTTGTCAGCGCCTTTGCCTGAAAACTCATTGTCATCTAAGTCAGCCATTTCCTGAAAAGCTTTCCTGAGATTGATAAATTGTTCTCTAATCTGATCGTATTCTTTCGCCCGCTTTTCCGCCGCTGAAATGAACGAGGCTGCTTCAAATACTTTCATAGCTGTCTCCTTCCCACTTGATTTTATCTAAACTTTCTATTCTGAAACATATTTATAATACTCTTGAGTTTTCGGGCTCACTTCCCAGTATTTTGTTCCATTTGAAGACACTAACATGTCAAACCATACCTCAAAGTTAGAGTCTAAATATACCGTATCTTCAATGTCATCAATTGAATCTAGATACAACATATACTCTAATCCCTTATTTGATTTGTTTGTGTCAATAACATACCTGCCATCATAGTGGTATCCAATTAGGACATAGCCTTTAGGGAAGTCTTGAACTTCATTAAATTCAATTATCCCTTCTGTGCTAAGAAGCTCAATACCATTAAACATTTCCATTCCGTTGTGATTGAATAGGAACTCTTTATAATCATTAGGCAAAGTTATCCCAAGCTTTTTTTCTAAACTGCTAACTTCGTGAGGACTGGCCGGATCTCTGAATTGAAAAGCAGCGTCTTCCATGACATGCCCCCCATGTTGGAACATAGGAAAAGTTCCGTATTTAGAAACAGCATCCTTTATTCCATTAAGAGTCATGTGAATTAACTTCCCTTCTTCCATATAAATTCCCTCCTCTAATGTTTAGACCACTAAATTTTACCTCAAAACTGTATTTGAGTGTCTTAAAATGCCAAAATGGAATTTACAATCTTTGGTTTTATATTTATAATTAGGAAGGTTTGTCCGATATAGAGACAGAACAAACAAATTGGGGGAATTACATTGAAGAAATGGCTGTTAGGTATTTGCGCATTATCTTTAAGCTTTTCTTTGGCCGCGTGCGGGTCTGATTCTGATTCTTCAGATAAAACAGATTCAGACAAAGCTAAAACAACGCAGCAAGAAGAAAAGGATGTAAAAGAGACAAAGGCAGACACTCAATCAAATGACAAAAGTACTAATGACAACAATGAAAAAGCCGAAAATGCTTCAAAGAAGGATTCGTCGGATAAAAAGGCGTCTGACAAAAAGAAAAGGCTGGTCGATGTAACACTTAACAGAACAGTTGATGGGAATACGATTAAAGTAAACTATAAAGGCGAAGTCAAAACGGTTCGTTATTTACTTGTTGACACGCCTAAAACTAAGAAGCCAAACTCTTGCGTACAACCATATGGTGAGGAGGCTTCAGCAAGAAACAAACAGCTGGTTAACAAGGGAAAACTTCAACTGGAGTTTGATAAAGGAGATCGTACAGACAAGTATGGCAGAATGCTGGCTTACGTTTATGCAGATGGCAAATCAGTACAAGAAACACTGCTTAAAGAAGGATTAGCACGAGTAGCTTATGTATATGAGCCAAACACGAAGTATTTAGACACGTATAAGAAAGATGAGCAAGCTGCGAAAGATAAAGACTTGAAGATTTGGAGTAAGAATGGGTATGTGACTGATAAAGGATTTAATGGCTGCGCAACGAAACCGAAGAAATCAGTAAGTGTATCTAAGCCGGCTCAAAAGTCAGTTACAACACACCAATCCGAGACACATAAATCGAACCCTAGCAATTCAAATTCAAGCAGTTCAGCATCAAGCAGCTCTTCTAACTCTGCACAAGCCTCCCCTTCTGCTGGAGGAACAGAACACTTTGCAAACTGTACAGAGCTGAGAAAGAAATACCCGCATGGCGTACCAAGCACTCACCCTGCTTATACATCTAAAATGGATCGGGATAATGACAACTTTGCATGTGAGAAGAATTAATTAATTTGAAGTCCTCTGAGGCTTCTTTTTTTATTTGGATACATTCAATCTAAACAAAAAAACCACAGAGCGTGTGAGGGACTCTGTAGTCTATAGTGGCTGATTAAACCCCTATGATACATCAATTAGGATTTTATCAAAACTTTTCTTTTAAAGATAACATCATCTCTGTCTCAAATAATGCCTGCAGCAGTTCATCTATATTAATTTCGTTCTGCTTGTAATTATGCTTTTCATAAATACCAATAATCTCTTCATATTCTGATCGATTATCTCCTTTAATGGAGCTAATTCCAAGCTCTTCACCATATCGGGTAATGAATAATTGCTTACTCATTTCTTTCGCTTTATCATTTTCATAATTACAAAATGCACCTGACAACTGGACGAGAAAAGTTTCGTCTTCAGAATTTAGGTTATTTTCGTTACACCAGTCTACAAAACGATTTCCAGTCATGGTATCACCTTTAATTTTAGTATTTAAAGAACAAGATAATCTGCAGCAAGGATGATATATTCTACCGCCATGCCAATTGTTTCAGCAACTCCTGCGCCAACTGCACCTTTAATAGCTGGTGGAATTTGTTTTCTTGCCATAGCAGCAACCTCTTTAGGAGCTCCGGTTATACCTTCGAGAACCTTACAAATTTTGTTTGTGTTTTTAATAATCTTGTTTACCGTGGACTTTCCGAACATTGTACCTAAAATGTCTTTTGCCCAAGCATTATTCGCTAGTCCTCTAATAACCTTAATCGCTTCTTTAGCTGCGGCGCTTTTAGCTCCCATAGTACTCATTTGATCTTGTGAGTTACCATTTTCGAGAGTTTTTTATTCTTCAGCCGCATTTAAAATGCCTTTTTCTTTAACTGACGGGACTGAGTATTCTTTAGCAAGTTTTTGAAGCTCGGTTGGATTATAAGTAAATTGCACATCCTGTTTAGAAGTACTCGCTTTTTTCACTTCCGAGGCCGAAGCTCCAACAGTTGGGATGGCTATAACGGCTGCAAGCAACATAAAGAGAATTTTAGCAAATAGACTTTTCAATTTGAACTCTCATTTATCCCTAATTTTATTGTTTAACACATTGAACACCATACCATAAAACATTTATATTTTTTCCTGTTTTTATTATATTCGTTTAAAAAAGGTAAGGCAGTCCTACGTTTAAAACCGTTCAAAAATCACTGCGGTGATCAAATATTCATTCACAATTTAAGATATATTTACTACAGTATTAGATGTTTTTAATCTATATATCCGTTAGAATAGATCAATATTCAAACAATACAATCCTTACAATATATTACGTTATTTTCGTATTCAATGTCAGACAGAATATTGTACGAATACTTCTGTTTTTACAGTAAATACAATAAAGAGGAGGTGCTGATTTTTTGGAGTTAAAAAACATCGTTCATTCTTACAACATTACAAATATTTTGGGTTATCTTAGACGCTCTCGTCAGGATATGGAGCGGGAAAAAAGAACAGGCGAAGATACGCTAACAGAACAAAATGAACTCATGAATAAAATACTGAAGTCGATTGAAATCCCCTATGAATTAAAAATGGAAATCGGATCTGGAGAAAGCATTGAGGGTCGCCCTGTTTTTAAAGAATGTCTTAAAGACCTCGAGGAAGGCAAGTTCCAGGCAATTGCTGTTAAAGAAATAACAAGACTCAGCCGCGGGAGCTACAGTGATGCGGGACAAATTGTTAACCTTCTTCAAAGCAAGCGATTGATTATCATTACACCATATAAAGTTTATGACCCTCGAAATCCTGCAGACATGCGTCAGATTCGTTTTGAATTGTTTATGGCCAGAGAAGAATTTGAAATGACCAGAGAGCGTATGACAGGCGCTAAATACACATATGCGGCACAAGGGAAATGGATTTCCGGACTAGCGCCTTATGGATACCGGTTAAACAAAAAAACATCCAAACTAGTCCCAGTCGAAGAAGAAGCAAAAGTCGTTCAATTCATCTTTAACATCTTTTTAAATGGGTTAAATGGAAAAGATTATAGTTATACAGCGATTGCTTCTCACTTAACAAAATTACAAATACCGACTCCATCAGGAAAAAAGCGCTGGAATCAATACACAATTAAAGCAATTCTGCAAAACGAAGCGTATATCGGAACTGTTAAATATAAGGTTAGGGAAAAAACAAAAGACGGTAAACGAACAATTAGACCTGAAAAGGAACAAATTGTAGTATCGGATGCACACGCCCCTATAATAGATCAAGAACAATTTCAACAATCACAAGAGAAAATTGCAAACAAAGTTCCCTTGCTGCCTAATAAAAACGCATTGGAATTAAGTGAATTGGCAGGCGTATGCACTTGTTCTAAGTGCGGTGAACCATTATCTAAATACGAAACTAGGCGAACGCGAGAAAACAAAAACGGCACGGAAAGTGTGTATCACGTTAAATCACTCACTTGCAAAAAGAATAAATGCACTTATGTGAGATATAACGATGTTGAAAATGCCATTCTGGATTACCTCTCTTCTTTAAGCAACTTAGATAATAAGACTTTAACAAAACATATCATTTCGATGATTTCTAAATACGAAGACGTAAATAGTAATATGAAAACAAAGAAGCAAATGTCTGAACATCTTTCACAAAAAGAACAAGAGTTAAAAAACAAAGAGAATTTTATCTTCGAGAAATATGAAAGCGGCATTTACACTGATGAACTTTTTTTGAAAAGAAAAGCTGTTTTAGATGAAGAATTTAAAGAACTCCAGATTGCCAAGCATGAACTCAATGGAACTCAAGAAGCGCAATCAGAAATAGACAGTAATACAGTCAGAAACAACATAAATAAGATAATTGATCAATATCACATTGAAACAAGCACAGAGAAAAAGAACTCACTATTAAGAATGGTCTTCAAAGATGTTATCGTTACGATGACACAAAAAAGAAAAGGGCCAATTCCGGCTCAGTTTGAAATCACCCCTATCCTGAGGTTTAATTTTTCGCTTTCGATCTCACCGCCACTGATAGTTCCTCAAAATGCAGTAAATATCTTAAAAAACCGATAAAGCCGTTTCCCCGGTAAACACAATGGGGGCTACGAAGCTGTTGTCCGAGAAGCTGTTTCATCAGGCAAATCATCATGTTCAAAACCGCGGTACGGTGTTTTGTTCGGTCCGCTTCGGCAATGTGCTCGGTTCACGCGGTTCCGTTATTCCTATTTTATTTGAGCAGTTGATGGCAGGCGGTCCGCTCACCATTACGGATAAAAACATGACGAGGTTTTTTATGTCGATCGATGACGCCGCAACGCTCACTCTGCAATCTGCGGCGATTACAAAGGGCGGAGAAACGTTTATTTTTAAAATGGAGTCCCTGAGGCTTGAAGAACTGCTTCACGGGTTTGAAGAATATGCGTTCCGGCACGGACTGCCGCGGCCAGCCGCTGTTGAAGTGGGAAAACGCCCCGGTGAGAAGCTTCATGAAGAACTGACCTCTCCTCATGAGACGGAATCTTTATATGAATGGGGCAATCTTTACGCGATATTGCCGGATCCCGCCAAACATCCGGAATTTCGGAAGGTCAATCTCCCCAGATATCAATCCGATCAGGCGCCGCTCATCACAAAAGACACAATCGTAAAGATTATTGAACGATTACATGAAGAAAAAAAAACATAGAAAAAAGGCCTGTCTGATAGGCAGGCCTTATTGCTGAGCTCTATTTTTCAAATAAATGCAGGCAGGCTTCATAGCCCTCTTCCTTCAGCTTGTCTTTCGGAATAAACCGAAGTGCCGCAGAGTTAATGCAATAACGGAGACCGCTTGGCCCCGGGCCGTCATTAAATACGTGGCCTAAGTGGGAGTCCGCTGTTTTGCTTCTCACTTCCGTCCGGATCATCCCGTGGCTTGTGTCCAGTTTTTCGTCAACCTCTTCTTCCTCAATCGGTTTTGTAAAGCTGGGCCAGCCGCAATGAGAATCGAATTTATCCAGAGATGTAAACAAGGGCTTTCCTGATACGATATCAACATACAGCCCCTCTTCTTTGTGATCCCAGAATTCATTTTGAAACGGCGGCTCCGTTCCGTTATTTTGCGTGACTTCATATTGCATGCGGTTTAATGATTTGATTTTTTCTTCTTTATTAAAAGCCATCTTATCTGTCCCTCCAATGCTCATCCAGAAAGCCTTGACGTCCGGAACCTACACGGTAGCGCCCGTAGTGATCAGGATTTTTCTTATAAAAGTGCTGATGATAGCCTTCCGCTTCATAAAAAGGCTCAGCCTTTAAAATGTCTGTGACGATCGGCTTTTTAAATATGCCGCTTTCTTCAAGCTGTTTTTTTGAGGCTTCAGCGATTTGTTTTTGCTCATCATTATGGTAATATATCGCCGCCCGATATGAACTTCCGCGGTCTGCAAACTGGCCGCCTGCATCAGTCGGGTCGATCTGCTGCCAAAACAGCTCGACAAGCTTTTCATACGGATAAATGTCAGGTTGAAATATGATTTGAACGGCTTCTCTGTGTCCGGTCGTTTCACTGCACACTTCTTCATAAGTCGGATTCTCAGTATGACCTCCTGTATAGCCGGACACCACCTTTTCAATCCCGGGCTGTTCGTCAAACGGCTTCACCATGCACCAAAAACAGCCGCCTGCAAATGTGGCGATTTCTTTTTTTTCTGACATACGGGTGCCCTCCTTTGTTCATACGTGGTATTATTATATTATAGCATGTATAAACAGAATAAAAATAATTCTGCTTTCAGGGGAAGCTGAACGAATGCCACGCTGACTACATATTGGAGGTTCATGATTTGAAAGTAAGGACACAAATGATGTATGATATGGAAGCTTTGCTTCGAAAAGTGTTTAAACAAATCAGAAATGAAGTTAATGAAATTCTAGATAAAGAGCTGTCCAGGAACGAATTCACCATTTTGCGGATTCTCAGTGAACAAGGGCCTAAAAAAGTAACAGAATTCGCCCCTATTCTTGAGGTCTCCGCAAGCCACATTACCGCAGTGACCGACGCTTTAGTAGAAAAGGAATGGATCACCCGCATCCGTTCTAAAGAGGACAGGCGAATTATCAGAATCCATATTACGGAAGCCGGGGAGAAAATTGTCGATCATTTCAACCAGAAAAAAACAGAATACTTTTTTAAACGGTTTGACTGCTACTCTGATGAAGAGCTTGCAACGTTAATCAAACTGTTCAGCAAGCTAGACAAAAAACGCTGACACAAAAAAACACAAATCCCTGAAAGGATCTGTGTTTTTTTTATGAAAACTTATTGTTTCGGATGATAATAGGAAAATTCAATTTCATCCGTGTCGAGATTGATTTTATCCGCTTTTACATACATGCCGTTGTCTAAAGGCATTTCTGACAGACGGATCTCGATGCTTTTATCCCCGGAATGAACGTGCACAAATGACGGGAGTTCATAAAAGCTGTCCATATAATTCAGCACAAAGCTGATCGGCAGGCTTAATTCGCCTAATGAAAACTTCGTCACTTTCAAAACCACATCTCCGTTCTCCTGTACGGACGGTTCAAATGTGACGACCGCGTTAATGGAGGTTGAGAATGCTTTGATTTTACCTGCCACGTGCACATCGTTATTGATGTCGACTTTGTAGTCAAGCTGATTCGATGCCTTCTCTTTTAAGTACGAATTCACAAACCTGGCAAGAGATTCTTTCGAGCTTGTGATATGAAAGCCGTACTCACTTTTTGTCTGATCTTGTATTTTCGCCTGCTCTCCCGGCATAACCAATAATGTCACAATTACCGCGGCGGCAATCACATTGAGTGCGAGAAGAACAAAAAACAGCGATTTCCACTTTTTCATCATTTCACCCTATTCTGCTGGTAACCCTTGTTTTTCTATGATGCCGTATAATCGGTCGGCGATGAGTGCATACCCTTTTGCGTTCGGATGGAAATCATCATCCTTTGAAATCCGTCTGCTGCCGCTTTTTTGACTGAACAAGTCTTCAACATTCACCGCAGCGGCGTGGGGATCTTTTTCCAGCTCTTTTGCGGCGATCTTGTTCCAATCCGTCACAACCCCATTAATTTCTTTTAATTCAGGCAGCGTAAACGTGAACGGATTATACATGCTGACATACACCAGCTCTGCGTTTTCATTATATTTGCGGATTTTTGAAATGATCGCCTTGAACCGTTTTTCAAAAGGTTTCTCTTCCTTTTGGAACGGCTGAACCGTCAGCTGCATCATATTCTGGCGGAGCACCTTCATTAAGTCATTGCCGCCGATGGTAAAAAAGATATAGTCGGCGCTCCTTAATGATTTCTGCACTTTTTTATTATCAAGCTTTTCCAGCAGGTCCGACGTTTTGTCGCCCTGCACCGCATAATTTTTAATATCTACCGTTTTCACATGTCCCTTTTTCTTAAGAGACTCCGCTGCCCTGCCGACGTATCCTGAACCGTCAGGATCTCCTACTCCTTCAGTCAATGAATCACCGACCGCAGCTATGACAATATGATCTTTCGTTTTCGGTTCTTCAGCGTCAGAACCGGTGCGCTGGACAGAACAAGCTGATAAAAGCAAAGCCAGTCCGGCGATCAATGAGAACATTCGCAGCTTCAATCTGGTTGCTCCTTCCCCGTCTACTAGTGGAAAGTGTAACATGTTTTTTCAGTTTTGAAAATGTCTAATCTGCCAGTTTACTTGAGCTCCTCAGCCGCTTTGACATCTGACAGGATATCATCATACGGAACCTTCTGCACGCCGTCATAATCTTTAAGCACCTTCCCGTCAGGTCCGACTAAATAAAAAGAAGTTTGATGTATGACCTGATCCTCTCCCTCCGGCTTTTTGACGATTGCTTTAAAGCTGTTCAGCGCAAAATCTTCAATGTCCTTTTGGCTGTAACCGGTCAGAAAATCCCAGTTGCGAAGCGAAAGCGGATATTTGGAAGCAAAGGCTTTCAGTTGTTTCGGCGTATCATTTTCAGGATCTACACTGAATGACACAATCCGCACGTCCAGGTTCTCAGCCTTCAGTTTTTTTTGCAGTTCGGTCATGTGGGCCGTCATCGGCGGACAGACTGTATTACAGTTTGTAAACATAAAATCGGCAATCCAGACATGCCCCTTCAGGCTTTTCAGTGACACTGTTTTCCCGTCTTGGTTCTGATATGAAAACGGCTCAATCTGATAGTTCAGCGGGTCTTTTATCGTTTTCCCGCCGCAGGCGCACAAGAGCAGCAAACAAAAGACGGCAGCGAAGCTTTTCATTTTTTTCATTTCCATTCCCCCCATAGATAAAACGCTTACAGCGTTCATCATAAAAAAATTCCCGCACCCTCCCTTATCAAAAGGAAGGCGCTAAGGAATATGCACCGTTATGCGTTATGTTTTAAAATCTCTTGGCTGAAAACGGCCTCATAATCTTTCCACTTCATACGGCGCTTGACATATTGTCGGAATGAATACACTGTTCTCACACTTTGTGAAGCAAAAACCTCTCTCAAATAAAGCTCAAGGTGCTGATGAATTTGAAAAAAATAATGTTCACCTTCCGTGACAACCGGTATTTCTGTCACTTTTACCTGAATCCCGTCCTGTCGTTTGAACTCTAGGCTTTTGAGTAACAAGATATCAATCCTTCTTTTTCGATTGTTTTCTTTTTATTATATACAATCTGAGAAAGCGTGTCTGTCATTTTGCGCGGCCGTTCTAAAAAAAGTCAGATTAACAGGTGGAACAGATCCTGATCTTTATTCACCTCTACGTAATGAAATCCTTTTTGATTCATCCGGGCAATGAGCGCGCCGTAATCTTCCCGATGCTTAAGCTCAATGCCGACCAATGCGGGGCCGCTGCTTTTGTTATTTTTTTTCGTGTATTCAAACCGGGTGATGTCATCATCAGGACCGAGCACCTCATCAAGGTATTCGCGAAGCGCTCCCGCCCTTTGCGGGAAATTAACGATAAAATAATGCTGCAGCCCCTCGTAAATCATGGAGCGTTCCTTCATCTCCTGCATTCTGCCGATGTCATTATTCCCTCCGCTGACCATGCAGATAACGTTTTTCCCTTTAATCTCTTCTTTGTACAGATCAAGTGCTGACACGGACAATGCACCCGCCGGTTCAGCCACGATAGCGCATTGATTATATAATTCAAGAATCGTGCTGCACACTTTTCCTTCCGGGACAAGCAAAACGTCATCGACGATGGTTTCGAGCGTTTGAAAGGTTTCAGCGCCGATTTTTTTTACGGCCGCCCCATCGACAAATTTATCAATTTTCTCAAGTTCAACCACTTGTCCGGCTTTTTTCGATTCAAAATAGGAGGCTGCGCCCTTCGGCTCTACCGCTATGATTTTTGTATCCGGCGAGATGTTCTTCATGTACGTGCCGAGCCCGGACAGGAGTCCCCCTCCCCCTACGCCTGCAAAAAGAAAATGCGGTTCAACATCAATGTCATTTAAAATTTCGATGGCAGCCGTTCCCTGTCCGGCCATGACATCGGGATCGTCAAACGGATGAATAAACGTGCGGTTTTCTTTTTCACAGCATTCCGCAGAACTCTTATACGCATCATCGAAAGTGTCACCCGTCAATATGATTTCAACAAATTCTTTTCCGAACAGCTCCACTTGGGATACTTTCTGTCTCGGTGTAGTTGACGGCATAAAAATCTTGCCGTGAATGCCGAGGTGTTTGCATGAAAACGCAACCCCCTGCGCATGGTTTCCCGCACTTGCGCATACAATTCCGTTTTCAGTCTGCTCTTTTGAGAGCTGCCTCATTTTATTATAAGCCCCTCTGAGCTTAAATGATCTGACCACCTGCAGGTCTTCTCTTTTCAAATAGATATTGCAGCCATACCTCTCAGAAAGTCTGTCATTCCTCTGCAAAGGCGTATGTATCACCACGTCCTTTACGTTTTGGTGCGCTTTTAAAATGTCTTTTACCTGGATGAGAGAGTCTTCTTTAAGCAACGGTTTCATTTACAGAGTCCTTTCTTATTTAAATCCCTATTTAATATGCCATTATAACATGAATATTCGAACAATAAGATAATTATTTTAATTTTGTAAATAAAAATAAATGAACCGATACAAGAGAAAAAGATATTTTCGATCGCATAAACGTGTTATACTTAAACCAATTAGAACCAAAAGGAGCCAATTCATGAGTGTAATTGAACAAACTGATCCTTTTTATCAGCTAGCCGGCGAACATCACACCTTTTCAGAAGCGAAACGATTGGCCTCGCAATTTGCCTTATCTGATTTGCCAGTCTTCATAACAGGTGAAGTCGGAACCGGAAAAAAACAAATGGCCAGAGCGATCCATCATAAATCCCGCAGAAACAGCGAACTATTTATTACCGTTCACTGCAGCCAAAGCGAAGATCGGCTCGAATATGAACTGTTCGGCGCTGAAGGTGCATTAAACAGAGCCCGCCGCGGAACATTATTCTTATATGAAATCGGAGACATGCCGCTCTCGGTACAGGCCCGCCTTCTTTCCGAGCTGGACGCCGGGCTTTCCGCCCGCATCATTGCAAGCAGCACGGCGAATCTTGGCGATACCGGCGCGGAAAACACGTTCAGCATAGATTTATTTTACAGGCTTCACGTGTTATGCCTTCCGCTCCCTGCTTTATCTGAACGAAAGAGCGATATACCGCTTCTTCTGCAGCATATGCTGACAGCCTCGGGACAGCATATTCATATCGACCCGTCCGTTTATCCGCTGTTTGAGCGGCACACCTTTAACGGCAACATCAGAGAACTTCAAAATGCGGCGCACTATATGGCCGCGGCAGCATCCGGCAGCACGATTTATCCCGAGCATGTCCCGCCGTATATCAAAAACAGCCAGAAAGCGAAAACCGCTAAGAAAAAAGAAAAACGGCTGACATTGATGGAGAAAGAAGAGTTTTTGTTTATTTTGGAAGCAATTAAAGACTTAAATACAAAGGGCGAACCCGCCAGCAGACGGAGCATATCCGAATTAAGCGAAAACAGCACAATGACATTAACGCCCCAGCAAGTCAGAAATAGGCTTGATTACTTAGAAAAGATGAACTATGTGACAAAAGGCCGGGGACGCGCAGGAACAAAAATCACATTAGAAGGGTTGACCTTTTTGCAGTCACTGCAAAAACAAATCCTTTAAAAAGGAGGACATTTGATTGTTCACAATAAAAGAAGAAATCGCAAATGCCGTCACACACGGAATCGGTGTATTGCTGTCGATTCCGGCGCTTATTTTTCTCATTATCTTCGCGGTGAAATACGGCTCGCCGACAGACATCGTCAGCTTTTCAATCTTCGGCGCTTCAATGCTCCTGCTGTATCTCAGCTCGACTCTTTTGCACAGCATCCAGCATAAAAAAACGAAAGACATTCTTGAGATTGTGGATCATTCCGCGATATACGTATTAATAGCCGGAACATATACGCCATTTTTATTAGGACCCCTTAAAGGGGCGCTCGGTCTGACCCTTTTAATTATTGTTTGGTCGCTTGCCATCGGAGGCATCGTGTTTAAAATCTTTTTCGTGAAGCGGTTTATCATTTTTTCAACGCTTGTCTATTTAATGATGGGCTGGCTGATCATCATCGCCATTAAACCGCTGTACGCTTCGCTGTCAGGCCCCGGTTTCGGCCTTCTTCTTTTCGGCGGCTTATTGTATTCCGCCGGCACAATATTTTATATTTGGAGAAAGGTTCCGTATCATCACGCCATTTGGCACAGTTTTGTTTTAGGCGGCAGCGCCTCGATGTTTTTCTGTATTTTGTTTTATTGCGTCAAAGTTCCCTTTATCTGAAATAAAAAAGCACAGCCTCTCGTATAGAGACTGTGCTTTTTTTATGCACGGAGCCGTTTCTGACCGGCCGGATAATAAGCGGGCTTTATATGTAATTCAATGTCAGCCGGTTTCAGCCGTTTCAGTAATCTGCCCCGCAGCAGCCGGTCTGTTCCCGAAGTGCTGACGGGCACAATCGGGAGATCGAAACGTAGGGCCAGTTCCTCCGGATTGATTTTGCCGTCTTCGGACAGAATCAGACTTTGCCCTTTTTGCAGACGGACTTCCGCCTCCTGAAGCACTGCATCCCGGCTGTCTCCGCCACAAATGACACCCATCAGACGCAGCCAATTTCCGAGAAACGGCATCCGGAAAGCTTTCTCGCCAGCGATAAAACCAGCCGGCTCTTCAAGATGTCCCGCGAGCAGCAGAAGATCAGCCGGGCGCAATTTGGGATGCACATACAATACGGGGCCGTCCGGGATCGGCTGATCATGATGAATGCCGATTGTCGATCCCGAGACGTCAATACAGCCTCTCATAAAGGCTTTCGGCCGCTCATACACCAGCCTCATCTGTTTTTGAAAAGAAAGCCGCGGGTCAAGCTCTTTTTGATTGATATATTCCTGAATATTTTTCATGAACATAAATACAACGTACATCACAAGGCAGCCGTAACGAATCAATTCTTGTCCCCCTGCTTAATTCTTTTTCTCGTATACAAGGTACTCATAATCGTAAGGATTTTTTTCATTTTTTACTCCCTGTTTGCGGGAGGTCAATTCCCATTCAGCTTCATTAAATTCCGGAAAAAAACGGTCTCCTTCAAAGACATGGTGAATTTTTGTCATGTAGAGTCTGTCCGCATAAGGAAAGAGCGCACTGTACAGCTGGGCGCCGCCGATTACAAAGCATTCTTCATCCGCCGGGATCAGCTTGAGCACTTCCTCAGCCGAGTCGGCGGTAATACAGCCCGGGAATGAAGATTCGTCCCGTGAGGTTACAACGATGTTCCGCCGGTTCGGAAGCGGGCGTCCGATTGATTCAAACGTTTTCCGCCCCATTACAATGGTGTGACCCGTCGTCACTTTTTTGAAATACGCGAGATCATCGGGAAGGTGCCAAGGCAGATCGTTATCTTTTCCGATCAGCCGGTTCTCATCCATCGCAAAAATAAACGAAATCATACGCTGACAGCTCCTTTTATGTGCGGATGCGGGTCATAATCCTCAATGATAAAGTCTTCAAACGTAAAATCAAAAATAGAATCAACATTTCGCGCAAACCGCAGTTTCGGCAGCGGACGGACATCCCTTGTCAGCTGCAAATTCACCTGCTCCACATGGTTTTGGTAAATGTGGACGTCTCCGAATGTATGAACAAACTCACCCGGTTCAAGCCCCGTCACATGCGCGATCATCATTGTTAAAAGCGCATAAGACGCAATATTAAACGGCACGCCGAGAAAGACATCCGCTGAACGCTGATAAAGCTGACACGACAGTTTTCCGTCCGCGACATAAAACTGAAACAGGCAGTGGCAAGGCGGAAGCGCCATATGATCAATCTCTCCGACATTCCAAGCGCTGACGATTAAACGTCTGGAATTCGGGTTTGTCTTGATGTCATGAATCAGCCGGGAGATTTGATCAATGGTCTCGCCGTCCGCTCCGCGCCACGAACGCCATTGAGAGCCGTAAACCGGTCCGAGTTCTCCGTTTTCATCCGCCCATTCGTTCCAGATGCGGACTCCGTTTTCCTGAAGGTAGCGGACATTCGTATCTCCTTTTAAAAACCAAAGCAGCTCATGCGCGATGGATTTAAAATGGAGCTTTTTCGTCGTAAGCATCGGGAAACCTTCCTGAAGGTTAAACCGCATTTGGTAGCCGAACGTGCTGATCGTACCCGTTCCCGTACGGTCTCCTTTTTTTTCTCCGTTTTCTAACACATGACGGCACAAATCTTTATATTGTTTCATTTTTTTCATCCTTTTAAAGTAGTCTTTTAGTAGTGTAACACAATAAAAAATCATTTCTGCAAAATTTCTCAGAAATGATTTTTTTATTTCTTCTCGCTATTACACGCTCATCCAGTCAGGCGGCGTATTGCGGTCCCAGTAAATGCTGCCGAGCTCATGATGTGATTGAAATCCGTCTTCAGCGGTATGGTAATGAAAATTAAACCAGTAGCCGTCTTGCGGAGGATGATCCCGGCGGACGTGGAACCTTAAAAGATCTTCACCTGTCAGCCTGTTATACACATGAAAAATTTTTTCGGTTTTTCCGGCCGACGGTTTACTGGAAATAACCACATCCTGATACGCTTCATCATCTTGAAACTTGGCTAAATGTCCTGTGATCACATCTTCGATTTTCGGCAGAATTTCACTTCTGTAATCATCTTCAATGACCGGAGAGATTTTGCTGCCGAATTTTAAAAATGATTGATTTTCAGCATCACCGAGAAGCTGCTGCTGATACGATTGAAACAGTAATTCAGGCTCCCGCCCTGCCTTCGCTTCTCCCGGCAGGGCGTGTTCATCATAAAAAGCGGTGTAATCATTCTGCTCAAGACTGCTCGACTGTCCTGAAGGCTTGTCTGTCATCAAAGCAGCCGGAGGAGACACGAGTCCGAACGTTACAATGGTAAACAGAACCACAAGGGTCTTTTTCATCCACAATTTCATGATAGATTGTTCCCCTCTGTTTTATTGTCCTCTTTTCCTTTATTTTAGCATAGATTAAAGCGCGGCGTCATGCCCGGCAGCGTATTATCATGCAATATGGGAAATTGGTAACTGTGACCGAGCGGATAAACCGCTTACAATAAGAAGGAGAAAAAGGAGGGGATGAGATGATTAACGCTTTATTTGCGACTGTATCACTTCTCACGCTGCTTTATTTTGTCGTTATGGAAATCACTGATTAACGAAAAAGAAGCCCATGATATCATGAGCTTACATGGATTACACCGAAGTGGAAAAGCGCCGTCTTTCTTTTCAGCACCTTGAAGCCGTATCGTTCAAACCGCGGGCTTTTCCAATGGTCTTTAAGCACTACGCATTTTTTCGCCGCCCGGACGGCTTGCGTGATGCACTCTTCGTTAAAACCCTCTTCTGCCAGCGCGCGGAGCGGTGCAATGCCGTCTGACGTTTCAACAGGTTCGTGAAACATCGGGTCAAAATAAATGACATCTACCGATGAATCAGGAAGCTCCCGCAAATAATCGGTGCAGTCGGCATGTTTAACCTGAATGCGTTTCATGGCGGTTTGGAGCTGCTCCATTCCGGTTTCCCACGTTTGAAGTCCTGTTTCAACAAGCAATGAGACAAGCTTGTTTTTCTCCAGGCCGATGACTTGCCCGCTTTTTCCGACTGCCAGGCTCGCCAAAATCGCATCGGATGCCAGGCCGAGAGTACAATCTAAAAAGGAATCCCCCTCGCGTAATCCGGCTGCTTTTAACAACGGCTCGGCTTCCCCTCTCAAAAACCGCTTTGCGCGGAACATCGCTGTATTCGGGTGAAAAAAGAACTTCTCCCCTTGCTTCGTGTAAAGTTCGAACCGTTCCTTTCCGATGACTAAAAGATCGCTAGCGGCTCGTTCCAGCATTTTTTCAATGGGCTGTTTATTGCGGCTGCAGTAAGTGTCACCCAGCCTGACACTGAGTGACTGCGCTGTTTGTATCGTGTATTCGCTTGGTCTGTAACTCGTTGTAATCATCTTTTTCTCCAAAAAGAAAATGCCCGGAATTCGGGCATTTCAGCAGTGCGCATCGAAGGCATCCGTCAGATTTTTCATAATTTCCTCCATGTCATGCCCTTCGATTTCGTGGCGGGGAATAAAATGAACGACCTCTTTCCCTTTTAACAGCGCCATTGATGGCGAGGAAGGTTCCTGCCCCGTAAAATATTCACGCATTTTTGCAGTTGCGTCTTTATCTTGACCGGCAAATACGGTAACCGTATGATCAGGCGCTTTTTCATGCTGTAAAACAGCCTGAGTCGCAGCCGGACGGGCGAGACCGGCAGCACAGCCGCACACGGAGTTAACAACGACCAATGTCGTGCCCTCTGCCTGTTCCATAAAGCTTTCTACTTCTTCAGCAGTCGTTAATTCCTGAAAACCCGCACCCGTCAGCTCACGGCGCATCGGCACGACCAGCTGGCGCATATATTCTTCATAAGCCATTGACATAAAAAAGCCCCCTCTAAAATCCTTATATGAAGTCAAGGATACTATAGAGGGGGCCGGAATTCAATTGTTCAGGCCTCTGTTTTATATTTTCATGATTCCGCCTGTATTGGCGCTTGTTACGAGTTTGGAATACCGGGCTAGATATCCTGTTTTTACTTTCGGCTCGAAGCCTTTCCATTCGGCCTTGCGTTTTTCCCATTCTTCTTCAGGCACTTGTACGTCCAAAATCCGTTTTTCTATGTCAACGATGACATGGTCGCCGTTTTCTACGAATGCGAGCGGGCCGCCTTCAGCCGCTTCAGGTGATACGTGCCCGATTGAAAGACCCCGGGACGCTCCTGAAAAACGGCCGTCTGTAATAAGCGCCACTTTCGGGCCAAGCCCCATTCCGACAATCTGAGACGTCGGAGCAAGCATCTCCGGCATGCCCGGTCCGCCTTTTGGCCCTTCATAACGGATAATGACAACATCTCCTTCTTTTACTTTGCGGTTTATAATGCCTTCAAGCGCGGCATCCTGAGAATCAAAGACGACAGCGGGACCTTCATGTCTTGTAATCCCGTCCTGTACGCCGCCTGTTTTGATAATGGCGCCGTCCGGAGCCAGATTCCCAAACAGGACGGCCAAACCGCCTTTTTCGGTAAACGGATTGTCAAGCGGATGAATCACGTCATAATCCTTTACTTCATGACCCGCAATTGTTTCTCCGAGTGTGCGGCCTGTTACAGTCAGCGCGTCAAGATGAAGCGCCCCTTCTTTTTTCGCCAATTCATTAAGGGCCGCCGAGACTCCGCCCGCTTCGTGCAGATCTTCAATGAAGACGTCCGAGGCCGGCGCCAATTTCGATAAGTGAGGCACTCGTTCAGCCACTTCGTTAATGCGTTCTAAAGAGTACTCAACCCCAGCTTCATTGGCAAGCGCAAGCGTATGCAGCACTGTGTTGGTTGATCCGCCGAGAGCCATGTCTAACGCAAAGGCGTTGTCAATCGCTTTTTCGGTGACAATATCACGCGGCTTAATGTCTTTTTTGATGGTCTCCATCAATTGGGCCGCTGATTTTCTCACAAACTCTCTTCTCTCCGGTGAAGTTGCCAGAATTGTTCCGTTTCCCGGAAGCGCCAGACCGAGCGCTTCAGACAGACAGTTCATGGAGTTTGCCGTAAACATGCCTGAACAAGATCCGCACGTCGGACAGCCGAACTGTTCCAGCTCCTGCAGGTCGCTTTCACCGATTTTCCCGGCTTGATATGCGCCGACGCCTTCAAATACTGAAGAAAGCGAAATTTTGCGGCCATCGCTTGTACGGCCGGCTGCCATCGGCCCCCCGCTGACAAAAATGGTCGGAATATTAATCCGCATAGCCGCCATCAGCATTCCCGGCGTAATTTTGTCGCAGTTCGGAATGCAGACCATTCCGTCAAACCAGTGCGCCGAGACGACCGTTTCAACTGAATCGGCAATGATTTCACGGCTCGGCAGCGAATATCTCATGCCGATATGCCCCATCGCGATTCCGTCATCTACTCCGATCGTATTAAATTCAAAAGGCACACCGCCCGCTTCCCTGATTGCTTCTTTTACGATTTTTCCAAATTCCTGCAGGTGAACATGCCCGGGAACGATATCGATGTATGAATTACAGACCGCGATAAACGGCTTGCCGAAGTCTTCTTCTTTTACGCCGGCAGCGCGAAGAAGGCTGCGGTGCGGCGCTCTGTCAATTCCCTGTGTGATCATGTTGCTGCGTAATTCTGCCATGGTGATCCCCCTACTGTTTTTAGACTGTGCATTATTTTTAAAATTTTCAGTTTATTCTAGGGCGCGTTCTGCAAATTACCTGTTTACAGTGTCTTTGCCCTGTCTCGCTTTTCTATTCTTTCTGTATTTCGATAAAAACCCTCCAACAATTAATATTGTACTTACTATATAGAGTTTTGAATCATTTTTCAACAATATTCTAAATAATTTTTATAAAAAGTGAATTCAAATAAAAAAGGTGCATGGCGCACCTTTTTGTTATAACTGTTCTTTTTTTCTGCTTTCAGTCATCTGTTTCCAGACTGAACCTTTCGCCTCTTCTCCGTGCTCAATCCGTTCAATCGCCATTTTGACTTGCAGGCTGACTTCGAATTCCGGATCGTCTTCCGCCGCTTTTAATGCTTCCAGCGCGCTTTCATCGCCGACTTCATATAAAAACATGGCCGCGCGCCAGCGCACGAGCTTGCTTGAGTCACTGAGCGATTTTATCATTGCCGGGATGGCGCTCGCATCGCCGAGATCCGACAGACAGTCACCCGCCGTCCTTCTGACCGTCACCGTTTTGTCTTCAAGCGCTTTGTATAACAGCGGAAGCACAGACGGCTTTTCGATCATTCCCAAATAAACGACGGCTTGTCTTCTGATCGAAGTCTTCGGATCATGCAGCGCCTTTTCCAATACTGGTAAATCGTCTTCATCCGGATCCATTTGCTCAAGATGGGCATAGCGCTGTTTCCAGTCTTCATCATCGAGCATTTCCAAAGTCACTTTATAAGCTTTCCGCTGCACTGCCGGTTTGGCCTCACCCTTTTGCTGTACGGCTGCTTCTGTCAGGCGTTTGAGCCGCTCATCACTGTAGGCGGCCTGAAGCTCTTCTGTGACATCGTGTCCGATTTCGGTAAAATCCCCGAAGCGCACGCCTTGTTCTTTCCAAGCCCGCTCAAATACAACATTTGAAGCTTCGGAACGCAGCTTTAAGATGGCTTCTTGGAAACGTTCCGGAAGGCCGAAGCGCTCTTCACGTTCCCCGTCCGTCAATTTGACCTGCATCGGGATTCCGCTGAACATTTGTACGAAAACCTTCACTTCACCGAACGATTCCTGTTCAGAACGGCTCTCAGACTGCTCCGTATGTTCCATTCCGAAAGCGGAACGGACCTGAGGCAGAATGTCCTTCCAGTCAAAACGGGCGTTTCTCTCCACAGCCAGGAAATCGGCAACGTGATAAACGCCCTTTACTCCTTCAATGTTTAAAATATCACGTACGACGGCCGGAGCATCATCTGCCTGATCGGGCTTGTAATTGTTGCTTTTCCCCGCCGGAAGCTCTTCAGTCAAAATCACTTTCATCGTGTTCGGACTCGGCGTCGGTTCTATTGATTTAATCTTCATATTGGTCCTCCTATGCGCAATCTGACACTTATTCTAACATAGTCGGCACAAGCGTTCTATTGCGCCGCTTAGCTTTTGCCGATGCCGGCCTCTTTTTGGATACGGGCGGCGAACTGCAAAAGAAATTGATGCCGCTCCTCTGCTAAACCGGCTCCCGCTTTTGTATTCATTAAGCCTTTAAGCTTGATTAATTTATCCTCTATATGGGCCAGCACACTTGTTTGAGTTCCGTACATCGGGTGACCCTTCGCGCCGGCAAACATAAAAGCCCTGCCGATGCCCGCTGCGCCGATCGCATCAAGCATGTCTGCATCCTGAACAACTTTCCCCTCCAATGAAAGCGGCCGCTTTATCAGCAGTTCCCTGTGTCTGAATGACATTCTCGTGATGATATCCGCGATCTCCTCAATGGAGCCAGCCGCAATGTTGAAAGCAGCCAGCCGTTCTGTCACTTCGCCTGCCGTCAGCCTTTCGCTTTTTTCGAGCTTGGCGTCAATCAGATCATGAACCAGCGCGGCCGTCTCAGTGATAAATAAGTCGGCGCCTTCTTCTTTTGCCATATAAACAGAAAGTGCTGCGACCCGGGAAATATGAAGCCAGTCATGGCCCGTACGTTCATTGATAAGCTTTTCTCTGACCCAATTCCTGACGCTTTCCAGCTGCTCTTTTTCGTTCACCGTATCACCTCTTATTGGGCCAAAAGCCTCTGCACCGTATCTTCAAGCTCTTTTGGGTTGACGTTCGGTGAAAAACGCCCGGTGACTTCACCGTTTCGGTCCACGATAAACTTAGTGAAATTCCATTTGACCGCTTTTGTGCCGAGCATCCCCTTCGCCTGCTCCGTCAGATATGTGAAGAGAGGATGAGCGTCTGCTCCATTGACATCAACTTTCGCAAACATCGGGAATGTGACTCCGTAGTTTTTCACACAGAACTCTTGAATTTCCGCTTCGTTTCCAGGTTCTTGATTCATGAATTGGTTGCAGGGAAATCCCAATATTTCAAGACCTTCCTCCCGATATGTATCATAGAGCTCCTGAAGCTGCTTGAGCTGGGATGTGAACCCGCATTTGCTTGCTGTATTCACAATGATCATCACCTTGCCTCTGTAAGCCGATAGCGTCATGTCTTCGCCTGTTATGGTCCGTACGTTTATATCGTAAATTGTCATCTGCGGCCCTCCTTTTTACATTCTTCATTTATTTTACCTGTTTTACACTGCAAAACAAACGGTAACCGCTTTTTCCTTCCACTTAACGGAAAACGTTTTTTTCGAGGAACCAAACGGCTCTTTACCCGTCATAATAAAGAGCCGCTCCGAATTTTATGTCCATTTACCGCTTTTATCCCTGTCATTATGCGTTAAATGCGGTTTATTGCGCCAGGATGGATTGAAAAATGGCTTAAAAATTTCTATAATGAAGAAAATTAACGGGGAATAACGGAGGTGGCATGTTGCCTATTAATATACCAAATCACCTGCCCGCTAAGCAGGTGCTTGAAAGTGAACACATCTTTGTAATGGATGAAAGCCGGGCTTTTCATCAGGATATCCGGCCGCAGAAGATCGTGATTTTAAATCTGATGCCGAAAAAAATCCAAACGGAAACCCAGCTCCTCAGGATGCTTGGGAATTCACCTTTACAAGTTCACTTTACGTTCTTAATTCCGAGCACACATACTCCAAAAAATACGGCAAGGCAGCATCTGGATGAATTTTATACGGATTTTTCCAGCATCCGCCACAAACGGTTTGACGGAATGATTATTACCGGGGCTCCGATTGAGCACCTGCCGTTTGAAGATGTTTCTTACTGGGAAGAATTGAAGGAAATCATGGAATGGAGCAAAACGAACGTCACTTCAACACTCCATATCTGCTGGGGCGCTCAAGCCGGTTTATACTATCATTACGGCATTGAGAAAGTGGAGCTGCCGAAAAAAATCTTCGGTGTGTTTGAGCATACCGTTCTTAAAAAACATGAGAGATTGGTAAGAGGATTTGACGAGCTATACTATGTGCCCCACTCACGGCATACAGATATTAATACAGAGCAGCTGCAATCGGCTTCGGATCTGGATGTGCTCAGCGTTTCAGAGGAAGCGGGGGTCTGTTTAATCGTTTCAAAAGACGAAAAACAGATTTTCTTAACGGGTCATCCGGAATATGATACCGATACGCTGCTTCAGGAGTATGAGAGAGACATAGAGAGAAATCTTTCAAACGTAGAAGCTCCTAAGCACTATTTTGCGCCCGGCGGGAAAGAACCTGTTAACCGCTGGAAAGCTCATGCAACGTTATTGTTTATGAATTGGCTGAATTATTACGTATATCAGGAAACCCCGTATGAATGGGATTAATTTTTGTTTTGAGTGATACGGTGACAAAAATATGATAAAATACTCTTGATTCAGTATGCGTATAACAAAACTTTAAAATAATGGAACATATCAATTAAATTTAGTTTAAATATGTTGCCGCGCTTATTATAAAATGATGCACTTGTGTTATGTTTATCTATAGACAATAACTCCTTACGATGCATGAAGCTTGCTTGTTGTTGATTACATTGAGGTGAATTTACTTGAATACCAATAAAAAAGTATTAATTTTGACTGCAAATTACGGAAACGGGCATGTTCAAGTGGCCAAAACGCTCTACGAACAATGTCTGCGTCTCGGCTTAGATGTGACGGTTTCCAATTTGTATCAAGAGTCAAATCCGATTGTTTCAGAGGTTACTCAATACCTTTATTTAAAAAGCTTCTCAATCGGGAAACAGTTTTATCGTTTGTTTTATTACGGAGTTGACAAAATCTATAATAAACGCAAATTCAATATTTATTTTAAAATGGGAAATAAACGTTTAGGCCAGCTCGTCGAAGAGCATAAGCCGGACATTATTATCAATACATTTCCGATGATTGTCGTACCGGAATACAGACGGAGAACCGGAAAAGTGATCCCGACGTTCAACGTTATGACCGATTTCTGCCTTCACAAAATCTGGGTTCATGAAAATGTTGATAAATATTATGTCGCCACAGATTACGTGAAGGAAAAACTGATTGAAATCGGCACTCACCCGAACAACGTAAAGATCACAGGCATTCCCATCAGGCCTCAATTCGAGGAATCGATGCCGAAAGAACCGATTTATAAAAAATACAATCTCTCTCCCGACAAAAAAGTTCTTCTTATTATGGCGGGAGCGCATGGTGTGCTGAAAAACGTAAAAGAACTGTGCGAAAATCTCGTTCATGACGATCAGGTGCAGGTTGTGGTGGTATGCGGCAAAAACAGCTCGCTGAAAGAATCCCTCAGCAGCTTGGAAGGTGACAATGCCGACCGGCTGAAAGTGCTGGGCTATGTAGAAAGAATTGACGAGCTGTTCCGTATTACGGACTGCATGATCACAAAACCAGGCGGCATCACACTGACGGAAGCGACGGCGATCGGAGTACCCGTTATTTTGTACAAACCGGTTCCCGGACAGGAAAAAGAAAACGCCATTTTCTTTGAAGATCGCGGTGCGGCTGTCGTGGTCAACCGCCACGAAGAAATTTTAGAGTCTGTCACCTCCCTTCTTGCGGATGAGGAGAAGCTGAACCGGATGAAGGACAATATTAAAAGCCTTCACCTCCCCAACTCTTCTGAAGTCATTTTGCAGGACATTATAAAAGAATCTGAAATGATGGCCGGGAAGGCGGATATGGCATTATCGTAAAAGAAAAGCACACGAACGATTCGTGTGCTTTTTGTTTTTTTCCGGTTAAGCTTTGTTACTGGAAAAATAAAGATAAAAAATAGGGAGCGGCCGCTTGACGCCCGCTCCCATATGGTGTATAGTTGAACCATCATTTAACAACGTTTACATACGTACGGTTGGATGATGACAAAATTTTTTTTAGCACGAAGGTGCTACAGTACTAGGAGGAATTAAGCAATATGCAAAACGGTAAAGTAAAATGGTTCAATAACGAAAAAGGATTCGGCTTCATCGAAGTTGAAGGCGGAGACGACGTATTTGTTCACTTCACTGCTATCGAAGGAGAAGGATACAAATCATTAGAAGAAGGACAAGAAGTTTCTTTTGAAATTGTCGAAGGTAATCGTGGACCTCAAGCTTCTAATGTTGTAAAACTCTAAACTCAATACATGTTGATCAGATGACAAATAGAGGAGAGGCGTATGCCTCTCCTATTTGATTGCCGTCTGAATCTCAATTGCGACAAGATTCTGCTTACAGCGCTGCTCGATTTCTTCAATTTGCTTCTCCTTTGACGGCATTCCTTTTTTTGCCATTTCCGCTAAACTTCCCAAATCACCGTATATTTCTTTAAATGTCTGCTGAAGGATTGTTTTTAAATCATTATCATTCACGGCTGGTTTTTCCCTTCTCTCCCAAGATACCCTGAATAATAGTAAATAAGCCCTAATTAATCAGGTTCAATAGTTATATCGGCTTATTTTCTATATTTTTTTCTATTTTCCGTACATATTTCTAAAAAAAATCTCCAAACTATTTGCGGAGGTGTTTTTTAATGGACTCTGAATTTTTTTCAAACGGACTGACGGATAAACGCCAGCTTGAATTAGCGGTGGAAACTGCCCAGAAAACAACGGGAGCGGCTACCCGGGGCCAAAATTCAACTTTGGTGGAATCTGCTTACCAAGCGATTCAGGATGCCAGAACGATGTCACAATCCAGTGAACTGCAAGCTCTCGACCAGGATTTTCTGCAAAAGCAGCGAATGCTTCTCGACGATTGCCAGCATCAGCTTGATGAATTCGAAAAATAAAACCGCAGAAGCTGCGGTTTTATTTTTTATTGATTTGTCAGCACCTTGCCGTAGGCTTTCAGCTTCTCCCCCACCGTGCATTGGTTGATACAGAAAGAATGAGCGTGCGTTTTTCCAAACTCTTTGCGGAAATGCTTTTTTACGAAACAGTCTTTGCAATATTCATCCTGAAGCTCTGTCAATTCTTTATAAATGCTTTTTTTATCCAATATCAGTCATCTCCGTTACCTTCTAATGTTATGCGGCTTTCAATTTGCCGGTCCGAGAGAATTTTTCTGGCAAGGTCATCCGCTTCTTGATTTTCCTTTCGGTTTACGGCTTCATATGTCGGTGTCAGCTTTAAGGATTCGAGCAGCGCTTCAATTTTATCCAGCCATTCGTTTTGCGTTTCATCATAACACGGCCAGCTGCCGTCAAGCTGATGCAAAACGACGAGGGAATCCCCTCTTATCGTGATTGAATTTCTGCTTGCGCCAAGTTCCTGCACTTCCTTAAGCGCTTCGTACAAAGCGGCATATTCCGCCTCATTGTTCGTCTGAAGCGTTAAGCTTTTATTTTTCCGTATGCGATGCCGCTTGCCGCCGAGAGAATAATACACGACAATTCCGAGTCCTGCGCGTCCGCTTGTTTTGTCAAAGCCGCCGTCGAAATACACTGTAATGTCGTCAGGTTCGTACGCAAGTTCTTCAGTAAGCTTTTCTAATTCTTTAAGCGTCCAGCTCGCGCCTTTTTCATCCTCAAAATAAATGTCTTTTATATAAGGAAAGCGGCTGACTTCTCTTGCAAGCATGCGCGCTTTCGGAACGGTCAGCCAATCTTCGGAAAAAAACGCGACAGGGCCTGTTCCTTTTGCTTCTATTTCGATATACGGCTTAAGATTCATTGAAATCACCTTACCATTCATTAGTTGACGGGCGTGTGCTATAATCAAACCATTCTCAAATTGAAAGGAAGTCAGCAGGTTTTGTTTAACGATGTGTTATGGATCTTATTTGCGGTCATTCATTTTATCATTGTTCTTCTGTTTTATAAAGGATTTGGCAAAACGGGCCTATTCGTATGGGTCGGTTTCGCCACGGTGTGCGCCAACTTGCAGGTTGTCAAAACAGTTGAGCTGTTCGGGCTTACGGCAACACTGGGAAATATCATGTACGGCACCGTTTTCTTCGCAACGGATGTGCTGAACGAAAAATACGGTCCCCGGGAAGCTCGCAAAGCCGTCTGGCTCGGCTTTTCCACTCTGCTCGCTTTAACATGCGCCATGCAGGGGGCTCTTTTATATAAACCGGCTGCGTCAGATATCGCACAGCCTGCCCTTGAGACGATTTTCGGTTTTCTGCCGCGTGTTGCGCTCGGAAGCCTCTTGGCTTTTATTTTCAGCCAAACGATAGATGTTTATGTATATTCAGCCATTCGGAGAATCTTTCCTTCAGACAGGCTTCTCTGGCTCAGAAACAGCGGAAGCACGGCCCTCAGCCAGCTGCTGGATACATTTATCTTCACTGCCGTGGCCTTTCTCGGCGTTTATTCCGCGGGCGTCTGGTTCAGCATCTTTATTTCGACTTATCTGATTAAATTTGCGGTATCACTCATTTCTGTCCCTTATGCGTATGCGGCAAAACGAATGACACCGAAGGGAGAGTGACGGATGATGCCCGCTGAAATTTACGTGGACGGTGCAAGCGCCGGAAACCCGGGCCCGTCCGGTATCGGTATTTTTATTAAACATGACGGGAAAACAGAATCTTTCTCAATTCCGATCGGCGACCATTCAAATCAGGAAGCTGAATTTCTCGCTTTAATTGAAGGAATGAAGCTGTGTGCCGCCCGCCGATTTGAGTCCGTGTCATTCCGGACGGATTCAGATATCGTGGAGCGGGCCGCGGAACTTGAAGCGGTTAAAAACAAGGCTTTCCAGCCGTTTGTTGACGAAATCATCCGCTTAAAGGCCGGATTTCCATTGTTTTTCATTAAGTGGATTCCCGGCAGACAAAACCAAACAGCCGATCAGCTCGCAAAAAAAGCGATTCGGCTGAATAAATAACCGGAATGAAATTGCGTCTCACTGTTCATCCTACAAATGAGGTGAACAGCTATGAGAAAAGAAAATAAAGGCCGGCTGACCGGGGGCGTGAATCCTCAGGGAAATATGGAAGGAAATGCGCATAAAGACCCGAAATCAGCCCTTGAAAACAACGCAAAAAAAAGCAATACAAAACGCTAGAGGGATCAGCTGATCTCTCTGGCGTTCAGCTTTTCGAGCATTCTTTCAATTCCTTTTATCTGATGGCGTCTGAGCATTAAGGATGCTTCCTCCATCTTCAATGAAAAAAGTGCTTCTTCAAGCGTACAGACTAACGGCACCTCGCAATGTATTTCAGCAAGCTGCCTTGACAGCTCCAATTCTTTCAAGCTTTGCTGAATTTTCGTTTGCTGGCCCTTCGGCAAGAGAGCGAGGCTTTCTAATAACCGTTCTATGTTTTCGTATTCACGGATCAGCTTGTACGCCGTTTTTTCCCCGATCCCTTTAACGCCGGGATAGTTATCGCTTGTGTCTCCCATCAGCGCCTTAATGTCAATCAGCGCTTTTGGCGGAACTCCCGTTTCTTCTCTGAATATCTCATCTGTATATACCTTATAATTGCCGATACCCTTTTGCAGCAGCGCTACTTGAACTTGTTCATTCAGCAATTGAAGCAGATCTTTATCGCCCGTTACAATCGTAATTTCCGCTTCCCCGGCAAATAGGGCAGAAAGCGTACCGATACAGTCATCCGCCTCATAGCCTTTTATGCCGATGTTTAAAAACCCGAGCTCTCGCGCTGCTTCTTTCGCTAAATCAAATTGCGGAATCAGCTCAAGCGGCGGTTCGCTTCTGTTGGCCTTATAATCTTGAAACAAATCATTGCGGTACGTTTTGCTCCCCATATCCCAGCAGCAGACGACATGTGTGGGCTGAAACGTATCAACCGCCGTAATGAGATGCTTTAAAAAACCGTTCACGCCGTTTGTCGGGATTCCGTTTTCATTTATCATAAAATTGCGATGAACGGCCGTCGCGAAAAACGAGCGGAACAAAAGCGCCATGCCGTCAACGAGCAGTAATTTGTTATTCATATATCGAAACTCCTTTTTTTATTCAATGTTCCTATTTTACCAAAGAAGGCGGTAAAAAAACAGCATCCCCCCATTTGGAAGATGCTGCCGTCACGTTACTCACCGTGTCTTTTATTGCTTGCCATCAGCTTTTCAGCTTCACGGCCGGCATAGGAATCAAATTTCTGTCCGAAGCCGTTTTTCTTTTTGGCATTGTTATTCTGCTGAGCATTTCTGTTTCCCAGTTTTGTTCTGCCCATGGTCATATCCCCCTTTAGAGAAGATACGGATAGTATGTACAGCAAGCGCTGATGACACACGCGGCAGGTTCATCCATTACTGTCTGCTGACGAATTCTTTCACCATCTCTTCACTTACGAATCGTCTTTGCGGCACGATGCCCTTTTTCGCCAGCTGGTTCATTTTTGCGGTGATGCCATTAATGGCATCTGTCGTGAACGGTTCATTCTGTCTGCATTTTACAATGGCTTCTTCAATGGCCTGTTCACGCTCATAGTCAAGCTGTACAAATGTTTTGACGTGCTGATGCTGTTTTGCGGAATGTGCTGAAATTGCTTTATGGACTTCTGACATAAAAGGTTTCATCTCGCTTTTTTCATTTTAGTCTACCACGACTGTTATCTGCCCGCCAACCGGATTTTTAAATTTTCAGCATTTCATCTTTCTTTTTCCATGCTTTTTCGGCTTCGTAAAGGTGTTCAATTTCCCTTGCACTCGTATTTTCCGCAAGACCTTGTAAATAAGTGTCCCGCTGCTCGTGGATCTGGGACAGGCTTTTATCCGCCATGTCTTCTTGCAGACGGCGCACCTGCTCAGTATATCGCTCTGAAAGGCTTTCTTTCTCCTGCTCAAGCCACTTTTCTGTCACTTTTTGCAGGCTGAGCCTGAGCCCTTCCACAAACGCTCTTTTTCCGTTCTGTTCAAAAAACTGCTTCGGCGATTTAACTTCTTTTATGTGATGTGTGAATGCCGAGACGTCAATGACCGGAGCGACCTCTTTCAGCTGAACGGCAAATTCGTTTTCGGCGCTCACATAAATAGAGAAATCTCCGTCTTCCATAAGCTTCTTCTGACAGTTTTCCATCCATTCCTCAGTCATATGGCGCTCAATAAAACCGGTCATCCGGATATCGAGCGTTTTCAGCTCTTGAATATATTCAAAACGGAATTCCTTGAGCGCTTCATTCAGCGCCGCTGATATATTTTGTTTCCAATCACCGTTTTGAAGACCCGGATGGAAGGCGGTTTTCAGCATATCATTCGCATAAAACGTCAGGCGATGTTTAATGTGATAGAGCTGCTCTTCCGTATCTTTCATCACTTTTCGAATGATGACCTCAGACGTACGGCGCTTTGAAATGTCAGCGAGAGCTTTTTCATAGGAAGACTCCAGACGCTGTTTCTTTTTCTCTTTTTCTTCTGCCGACTGGTGAAGAGATTCGTGAAGCTGTTCCACCATATCGCACAATTTGTCGGCCTCTGTTTTCAGCTGGGCACAGCTTGCCCTCATTACATCTTCCTCAATAAAGTGCTCAAGCCCGGTTCTTACATCAGAGAACCTGTTATAAAAAGCTGCTTTTTTACCCGCAAGCTCTTCTTTACTTGAGACATGATATAATTTCGGCCGGTTAATTCCCTCTTTTGAGAGTTCTGAGCGGACATAGTCTTTGACGGTTTCCAGCTCGCTTTCGGTTTTGGCCAGATCTGCGGCGTTAATGACAAAAAACATTTTATCCATGCCGAATGATTCTTTGACGAGGCCGAGTTTCTTCAGAAAAGACCTGTCTCCTTTTGAAAAAGAATGCTGATAGTACGTCATATAAAAGAACGCGTCAGCATCTTTTATATATTGAAAGGCAAGTTCCGTATGGCGCTTGTTTATACTGCTTGCTCCCGGCGTATCAACAATGGTGATGCCTTTTTGCGTGAGAGGCGAATCATAATACACGGTGACTTCTTTTACGCAGCAGGCCGTTTTTTCTTCCGCTGCATACGGTTTTAAATCTTCAACCGGCACCGTCAGTGTCTGCCTTTGACGGATCTGTTCTTCATACGTATCAAACGCCTGCAGCATCGTCTGAATCACCGGGATAAGTTCATCCGGAACTTTTCCCTTTTTAATGGCATAATTCCATCTCTCTTTCAGTGAACGTCCCTTTACATCAGCGTCTTTCAGCTCAGTCAGCTGAAGCATTTCAGCGTCCAGCTCCTCCTCCGTTTTAAAAACGATCTCCGCAGATTTATGCGGTTTGCCGTCTTGCGGTTTCGTTATTTTGTTGATCGTAGCCGTTGTGGGCGTCGGTGATGACGGAAGCACGTATTCACCGACAAGCGCATTTGCAAATGATGATTTACCGGAACTGAATCCGCCGAATAACGCCAAGGTAAACTGGCGGTTTCCAAGCCGCTCAATCCTGCTTCGAAAGGCTTCTGCCTGTTTTCCTAATATGCTCGAGGATTCAAGAATCCCGGCAAGCTCATAGAATCGATCAGTCTGCTCTTTTATAGAAAGTTCCTTCATCGCATTTTTTTCGGGCTTGTTTACTTCATACTGTACAGTCTCTTTTGGTTTCTCTATTTGGACGGGCGCGTTTGCAAGACGTTTTTTTCGCGTATACCAGTCGCCGCTTCCCGTATCACAGGTCAATTCTTCTTCCCACAAAGCGCGGACTCGGGCTGCTTTTTCCAAGGCATTGCGTTCTTCTTTTGCCGATTGCGCGAGCTCATCCCTTATCTTCTTTTCTTTTTCGAGCCGTTTTTTCAAGTTCTCAATGAGCGGTCCGTTTTTTGCCTGAACATAAGCGGTCAGCTCCTCAATGAGTTCCGCTGTTTGTCTTTTGGCTTCCCTTCTGATCATCTCAGCGAGGTCTTTCGTATAAGTTAATACGTATTCAGATGAAAAGGCCGCTCCCTGCTTAATGGCCTGAGCGGTGATATCATCAGAAAGCGGTGTGCGGTACGCCTGGATTTTCTTGATCAGTTCGTCCGAATCCGCTTCATACCGCTTGGCCGCTTTCGTAAATGTGTCGATAATATGCCAATCCGCTTCCCCTTCTGTTCTTTTTTTAATATCGGCAAAAAATTCAGCATGCCTTCTCTCTTTCTCCTGAGCCGTTTTCGCTTTTGAAAAGAATAATCCGGTTTTAAATGAGGGCTGCTGTGATTCAATATAAGCAGATGCAAGCTCCCTCATCTCAAAGGGTGTCAGATTAGCGTTCTGCAATATGTTCTGCACGTCTTTTCTGATGTCTTTCTCTGCTGTTTCAGCCTGTTGAACGGCTTTTTTAAGCTCATCTTCAACAGAACGGACAAGTGCTTCTTGTTTGTCAAACTGCTCTCCGCTGCCGTTTTTATCTTCTTTTACGAGCATCTCTGTATGCTCTTTGACTAAGTGTGCGACTTTTCTCTCCGTTAAGGACCATAAATTTGATTTTGCCTGCTGTTTCAGCTTCTGCAGATGTTTTTTCAGCTGTTCCATGCCGTTTAAAGGATGGTCAGGCTCAGTGACAGACGTAAAGAAAAGCGATTCTTTCGGTATTCCCGCGCCTTCAAGCATATCTTCCACCTGCCTGCGGTACTCTTCAAACTTCGTTTCGGTTTCATCATGCCTGTCAATTTGGTTGACGATCAGAAACAAATTCGGAATACGGTCTTTGATGGAGCTGAGAAACAGCATATTTTCTTCTGAATGAACGTGATTATAATGAACGACGTAAAATAAAGCGTCAGCCTGATGGAGAACCGAAGCGGCAGATAAAAAATGCGCTTCGTCCGTCGAATCAATTCCCGGTGTGTCAATGTAGGCCGCATAAGGCTCTGACTCCTTAAAGCCGGCATAGACTTCCACCGTTTCAATTTGCTCACCGTCTTTACAGAATTGCTGCACTTGTTTTTTATCGTAACTTCCTTTAATTTCTGCATAAGCCCCGTCCGTCGTATGAAGCACGACTTTATCTTCACCGTGCCGGATGACAACGAGGTTGGCGCTTGTGGGAATCGGGCTTGTCGGCAGTATGTCTTCACCGAGCAATGTGTTTAATAAAGAGGACTTTCCGGCCGAATAATGCCCGGTAAACGCGATATAAACCTCTTCATCAGCCGCTTTTTTCATAATGGCTGCGAGCTGATCGGCCCGTTTTTCATCCTGATGATCCAAAAATTGTGCGTATAAGGCACCCGTTCTGCTGAAAATCTCCCTGTTATGGCGTTCTTCTTCTGTCATGTGTCTTTACCCCTTTGTGTCTGTCGCATCAAATGACGTTTTCATTTTTAGAAAGCTCTGAAAAAAACCTCTCCCCCATTTTACACAAGAATGGCCCACTTTTCTTCTGGAAACGTAAAAAAGCCGCCGATATCGGCAGCTGATAAAAAAAAAACACCCGCGGCATTAAAAACCGCAGATGTTTAAGAAGACATCGATTTATTCGAAACTTTTTTCAATACGAAACCAATTAAAACACTGTATGTACAAACGGCTGCAAATAAAAATAACATTGTCATTTTCGGCACCACCTTGAATGAGAATCATTTTCATATTTACATCTTATCATGAGTGAGAATGATTTTCAATCTCTATTTTGCGGTGTTTTCTTCTAGCGCTTTCTCTTCGGCGCGAATCCTCACAGTGAGCATGCAGGCATTGAGAATCGAAAAGAGAAACAGTGTCCAATATGCTCCGTATAACAGCGGCAGAAAAATAAATTCTAAGATGACGACCGCGTAGTTCGGGTGCTTCATCCACCTGTACGGCCCCTTTCTGACAAGCTCCGCATCCGGCACGACAAGAATTTTCGTATTCCAATACCGCCCTAATGATAATAGAGCCCAATACCTGATCCCCTGTACAAATAAAATAATACATATAATGGCGGCCCACCTTGGAGAAAGCGTTTTTTGAAACGCCGCCACCTCAGCTGTAAGAGAGACAAAAAAGAGCACGTGCATCAGGACGAGAAAGGGATAATGTCCTTCTCCGTATTCGACTGCGCCTTGCTTTTTCACCTTCTGCTCATTGCGCCGGGCCACGATCATCTCCGCAATCCGCTGGGCCGCAAGCAGCATGATAAACAGCCAAAACATTAAGAAGCCCCCTTTTCCCAGCTGAACAGCAAAAGCTCAGACGAAAATCCCGGCCCGAGAGCGCCGATCAGCCCTTTTTCGTTTTCTTTCTGCCGGCCGCGGAGCAACTGTTCTTTTATCACGTGAAAAATAGTTGCGGAAGACATGTTGCCGTGTTTTTGCAGCACCTTCCGAGATGCCGCAAGCTGACCGGTGTCCATTGAAAGACTCGTTAAATAGGCGTCAATGACCTTTTTCCCGCCTGGATGGGCAAGAAAGGTTTTAATGTCGTGAGGATCGACACCATATTCTAATAAAAATTCATCAACATTGTCCTTCAGCCACTGTGAAACCAGGGTGGGAATATCTCTTGAAAAAATGACTTGAAAACCGCTGTCGGTGAATTCCCAGCCCATCACATCTTCCGCATCCGGCATCATCACCGATTGAGTGGCAAATATCCGCGGAAGAAGCGGCTGTTTGACGTCGTTTCGGTTCGCCTTTTCCCCTCCGATTAGTACTGCGGCAATTCCGTCCGCAAACAGGGAAGTTCCGATTAAGTTGCTTTTTGACTTGTCGTTCGGCTGAAACGTTAAGCTGCAGAGTTCAGCCGCGATGACAAGCACGTATGCTTCAGGATATGCGCGGCAGTATTCGTACGCCCTGGACAGGCCGGCCGCTCCGCCCGCGCATCCTAAGCCCCAGATCGGTATCCGTTTTGTTTTCGCAGAAAACGGCAGCTGATTCATCACTTTCGCTTCAATGCTGGGTGTCGAAAGCCCGGTGCTGGAAATAAAAAAGATCGCATCCACTTTTTCATAAGGAAAGGGATTTGTTAAACAATCCGGGTTTGTTAAACAATCAAGCGCCGCATCCGCACTGTGCTTAACGGTTTCTTCCGTATACAGCCGGTTCTTTTCTGAAAAACCCCGCGCCGTTTTATACCATTCAATCGGCCGGACAAACTGCCTTGATTCAATTTCGCCGTTTTGAAAGGCTTTTAACAGCCGATCAATATCCTTAAATGAAACGGCAAACATCCCTCTCGCAAAATCCGCCGCCGTTTCTTGCGAGACATGATACTTCGGAATGCTCGTTCCGACCGACAACACATATGCCATGCCCATCACCTCTTCACATAAAGGTTTCCGCTTTTTTCCTGAATGTATGCATAAGTTTGAATCGAGGATTTCACTGACATGCCATTTTAATTTAAAATTGGCCCTTTTGAATGATAAACCGTTCGACTATACTTGACCCATTCATAAAAAAAGGTTGTGATAAGCATGCTGAAACCCGTCATTCTTAAAGGGTCACTCGTTCAGTTAGAGCCGATGACGATTGATCACTCTCAGGCACTTTGTGAAGCTGCTTCAGAAAATAGGACGACTTACGCTTACACCCATGTTCCTGACGGAATCGAAGAAACAAAGCGTTATATTGAACGTGCGCTTTCCGATTATGAAAAAGGACTTGCATTGCCATTTGCAGTACGGAGTCTTGAAACAGACCGAATCGTCGGAAGCACGCGGTTTATGGATGCGGAAGTGTTTACGCGGCCGGCGGACGCAGCCCCGGAAGTGTGTGAGATCGGCAGCACATGGTATGCCTCTGCCGTACAGCGGACCGGTGTCAATACGGAATGTAAACTTCTGTTGCTGACCCATGCGTTTGACGCGTGGCAAGCTGTCAGGGTGACGTTGAAAACCGATGTTCGCAACCAGCGCTCACGAACTGCGATTTTGCGGATCGGTGCCCAATTTGAAGGAATCCGCCGCGCGCATATTCCGGCTGTCGACGGCGGCCTCAGAGATACCGCCTACTACTCCATCCTTCGGGCGGAATGGCCTTATATCCGGCAAAACCTTTCTGGCCGGCTTGCAGCATATAACTGAAAAACCTGCCGATATATACGGCAGGTTTTTTACATATTCGGATCATGGACGTATAAATTGAGATCGATCCGTCCGTCTGAGGTGACCGCTACCCCCTCAGCTTCAAGAGACAGCTTCTGTACAGAAAACATCTCTTCATCTCTTAATCCGATTTCACCCTTTGCATTGATGACCCTGTGCCAAGGAAGACGATGCTTTTTACTCATGGAGTGAAGAATCCTCACAACCTGCCTCGCTCCCTGCGGACTTCCCGCAAGACCGGCAATTTGACCATACGTCATCACTTTTCCTTCAGGAATCTGTTTGATAATGGCTACCGCCCGTTCCGTAAATGTCATGTAACTCCTCATTTCGCAAGAGCAGATGATTTTCGAGAAAATCAGCCACTTCCTGTTCTTATTTTTATAGATGATAATTGCTTCATCATCATACTTATTACATCTCTGCGTTTAAATAGATTATCTGTTTGTTCACAAAAAATTAACAAAGATAGGCATGTACATGTTTAACATAATATGTAATAATACAATTGTATTAAAAAAGAAAAGGAGTGTTTGCAATGAAAATGAAAAAAGCTTTAGCCGGCTCAGCCCTATCACTCGCTTTACTCTGTTCTGCCGCCCCTGCTTTTGCCGCAGGTCCTGCTGATACACCTTCTGCAGAAAGCAAAACGAAGGAAGTATCTGCTTTGGCGACGTTCATACTTAATGGTTCTGGTCCTGATTATCCTACTTCAATTTACCAGAATGGAATCACCTATTATTTAGACAACATCACCTTCCATGGTGCTGATGGCACTTGGACAGCCGTCTACAAAAGCTGATTTTTCATGACGGCGGAATGATTGTCTTAAGTAACAACTAAAAAGCTACTAATATAAGGGGGGCTTTGCCCCTTTTTTTAGTTTCACTCCATTTTATAATTGATCCAGCATATAGCACCTAGGTGCGTAATTTCATTTCACCCGATGATCATTATCAGTCGTACTGTTTTCTGCTTTTAGACGCAAAAACACATAATCTAAAATTCTCTCCCGCGTGTCTATCCAAAAGCCGAGTCTCAACTCTATCAATCCGGAACATTTTATCGACGCCTGAGTTCCCCAGCTAACGTTAAGAAACCTCTTACTTGCTCTTTTATTTTTGATAAAACACCATCCAGGGTGATAACATGAGATTTGCTTGGGAAGAATTAATTATAATTGCATTCGGAATGATTTTACTGAGAATTTCAGGGAGAAAATCCATTGCACAAATGACCATCGCACAGACAATGGTGATGATTTCAATCGATCGTTCACCCCATTTTAGAAACTAGTTTATTGAAAACATTAATCACTGCGTCTATCCTTTTAGTGCTTTAATTTTGATGGAATGGTTTCAAGTAAAAGTAAACTGGATTGAATTTTTTTTTTAACCCGAAAATCTAAATTCGATATAGAAGACGGCCAACTCAATATAGAAAACTTAAAGAAGCTGAGACTGACAGCAGATCAACTCGAAATGCGTCTAAGGCTTCTTGGCATTTCAAAAATAAACACAATTAAATATGCCACTTTAGAAGCTAATGGACAATTAGGCTACGAATTAAAAGATGACTGTAAGCCTTTAACCATCAAAGATCTTAAAAATGTGATCGATCCAAAATTCCTTAACAATGAGTCTCCATCTCAAACAGAGGGTCAAGCCAATCTATTTGAGGAAATCAAAAGACATCAGACTCAGCACAAGCCAAAAAATCTTGAATAATTCGCTGATTAGTAAAACCTTTTGTTATTCAAAACCGAAGCCGGATCCAGACCGTTAACCGCCGATCATTTTTTACCGAAATCGGTTTATAAGAAACAAAAAAGCATCTGAAGCAGATGCCTTTTTTCCGACGAGGTCCTTGTATGCGCCTGAATATGCTTTTCAGCCGCCTATACCCACCGTCGGCCTTAGCCATAATGTTAATCAGTTTGTTTTTATAAAATCATTGATTAATTGATCAGTCGTTAATATTGTGGCAAATTCATCATGCAATGTAGCCAGAGATATATTGTGAATAGTCTCTGCATCATAATATGTATCATTTTGGTCTCTCATCCCGAAGGCTGCCGTTGCATCTGAAATCAGGTAGGTATCAAATCCTAAATTACCGCTCATTCTTGTAGTTGTTGAAACACAATGGGGCGTAGTCAAACCAGTTATTACGACAGTTGTTATATCATTTGATTTTAAAATCTCTTCTAGATTAGTCCCGATAAAGCTGCTGTTTACTTTCTTGGTTATAATGACTTCTTTATCCATAGGTTTAACGATTTCCTTTATAGCAACCCCCTCATTTTTTGGATAAAATAAAGAACCAGGTTTATCAGAAATATGTTGTATGTATATGACTGTCCATCCTTTTTCTCTCCATAATTTCAGTATTTTACTAATGTTTTCTTCCGCTTTTACGTTATTTCGTTCTCCCCATTTTTTATCATCGAAAGCTATTTGTACATCCACAATGATTAAAGCTTTTTTCTTTTCTGCCACCAGATAACCTCCTATATTGAAAATTAGTATTTATAACATTTTAAATAAAGTTTTTACTTTTGTACAATTGTTTCAGTTTTAAATTTCATATCACACCTTTCCCGTTGGAAAAGCGCTGGAATAGCTAAAGCAAACACTCACTCAAAGGCTGCAGTTCACCAGAGGCCAGCAATAATCAACTCTTTTTCTCTATATACTTATCAGTATCCCTTTTGCCATCCACTCCCCTAACAAAATTCACGCTACGCTCACAAAATATTAACAAAAAACCCCTTGGTTATTTTTGTATTTCATGTAATAATACAAGTGTATCAAAAACAAAGGAGTGTTTAAAATGAAATTAAAAAAAGTTTTAACTGGTTCTGCCTTGTCTCTCGCTTTACTCGTTTCCGCTTCCCCTGCTTTTGCATCCAGCCCTGGCAATACAAATAACGACTCAACTCAAACAAAATTTTCGACACAAGCGACCAAAGATTCTTTTACAATGGATTACCTTCATAGATGGGATATCCCAAATACAACTGTTAAAAATGGTGTTACTTATTACCTTAAGAAAGTAGAGATAATCGAAGGGTTCTATCGCGCAACTTTTGAAGGATGGATTAATTAGAAGAAGGGGCTTTCCCTTCTTTTACTCTCTTTTGTAAGGATCGGTGCACAAGACACTCCCCCTCAGCGCCCATTCTGCAGTTGCACTTCGGCATCAGGCATTTCATTGCATGTCTAAGCCAGTTTCGTGTCATCACCGTCCGAACAATGATATTCGTTTATGATATAATCCCCCATTCTCCTTTTTTTTCTTACATTTAGTCATATGTTCACGTACATATAGTTCGGGACGGTTTTTCGGCGAAATAAGGCGGATGCCGCATCACTCAATTTGTTTTTTTTCAAACAATGAAACTATTAAAAAAAGAGGATGCCTCGCAAAAAGTTCAGCAACTTTCGGAAGCATCCTCGATCTGGATAAAATAAGATGTTATTTTAAAGAAAACGGATCACTAACCCTCTTGAACCCTTGTCACATCAAGGGTTTTTTTCGTTTTAGGAATCATATTATAAACTATATTCAAAAGCACGGCGGTAAAGCTTCCGGCGACGATTCCGTTTGTGGTCAGCAAATTTAAGTAAGACGGCAGGTGCTTAAACATATCGGGAACGACAGTTACACCGAGTCCCAATCCGACCGAACACGCGACGATCAGAAGGTTTTCCTGCTTTTTAAAGTCAATTTGACTGAGCATTTTAATGCCGTAGGAAATGACCATGCCGAACATGGCCACCATCGCGCCGCCCAGTACTGAAGACGGGATGATGGTCGTGAAGGCTGCGATTTTCGGAAAAAGGCCGAAGAGCATTAAAAGTGCGCCCGTGACACCGATGACCGCGTTTTTCTTAATCCCCGTCAGCTGCACGAGACCGACGTTTTGGGAATAGGCCGTATACGGAAAAGCATTGAAAATGCCGCTGATGAATACCGCCAGACCTTCCGCGCGGTAGCCTTTTGCTAAATCACGTTCAGACAGGCGCCGGTTTGTCAGGTCACCGAGAGCGAAATAGACGCCGGTTGACTCAACAAGGCTGACAATGGCAACGATGGACATCGTAATAATCGGTGCCGCATGAAATGTCGGCGTCCCGAAGTAAAACGGTTTAATCATTTGAATTGCGTCAGCATTCGCCACATTGTCAAATTGCACTTTTCCCATAAAATAAGCGATGGCCGTCCCGATGACAATGCCGATTAAAATCGAAATGGATTTCAAAAATCCTTTTGTAAACCGATAAAGCAGCACGATAATGACGAGCACCGTAAATCCGAGGGCAAGGTTAGCCGGATCACCGAAATCCTTGCTGCCTTCCCCGCCGGCAATATGATTCATCGCGACCGGCATTAAGGTCATCCCGATAATCGTCACGACAGATCCGGTTACGACAGGCGGAAAAAAGGATACGAGCTTGCCGAAGAAAAATGACAGCAGAATGACAAGCAGACCCGATGCCAAAATGCTTCCGTAAATGGCTGAAATCCCGTACTCCTTACCGATGGAAATAATCGGCGCTACCGCGGTGAACGTACAGCCGAGCACAACAGGCAAGCCGATGCCGAAACATTTATTCCTCCATACTTGAAGCAGCGTAGCAGCCCCGCACATAAAAATGTCAATTGATACGAGATATGTCAGCTGTTCTGCGTTCAGTCCCAATGCCGCTCCTACAATTAAAGGAACAACAACGGCGCCGGCATACATGGCAAGCACATGCTGGATACCGAGGGAAAGTGTTTTGGCATAGCCGTTTTTCATGAACGGACCTCCTGTACAAATGTCACTTTTCCGTCTTCAAGCGATTGAATTCTCGCCAGTGATTCGACCCGGCATCCTTTTTTCACCAGCTCGTCTCTTCCCGGCTGAAATGACTTTTCAATGACGATTCCGATCCCGCAAACTGCTGCGCCTGCTTGTTTTACGATGGACAAAAGCCCCTCTGCCGCCTGTCCGTTCGCTAAAAAGTCGTCAATGATTAACACGCGGTCTTCTTTCGAGAGATGATTTCCGGAGATTGCAATCTGACTTTCTGTTTTTTTCGTGAAAGAATAGACGGACGCCGTCAGCAGATCATCCGTTAACGTGAGAGACTTCCTTTTTCTCGCAAAGATGACGGGAACGCCGAGTTCAAGGCCGGCCATTACCGCAGGGGCAATGCCCGAAGATTCAATTGTGACGATTTTGGTTATCTCGTCTTTTTCAAAACGGCTCGCAAATTCCCGGCCGATCTGCTGCATGAGAACCGGATCAATTTGATGGTTTAAAAAAGAATCCACTTTCAGCACTTGATCAGAAAGAACGATTCCGTCTTCTGCTATTTTTCGTTTTAATGCTTCCACAATGATTACCTCCGCTTATAAAAAATAAAAAAAGCATTGCCCGCTCTCCAAAAAAAGAGCAAGCAATGCCGAATGATCTACACGTAACGGCCGAATAAAAGCCGTCCCATTGCTCACTCATAGTCGGACATTTACGGTGACCGGTAGAAACTTGCGTGCCATATCCACGCGATTATATGAGTGTTCGTATGATATTAATCAAATTATAACAAGATACACTTCTTTTGCATAGTGAAATTTGAATATTCCCGAACTTTTACAAAGAATTAGTTTTCGATTATTCGTCTTTTTAGAATTTTTAGAAAAACGCCCGGTGTATGCCGGGCGTTTCGTTTATAAATATAAATTTGAATATTTGCCGACGAGATACTCAATGAGATATTGAACGTTCAATTCTTCTCCCGTTGCATCTTTTATGATATCAAGCGGCATTTTGCGTCTTCCGTGCTGATGAACCTTTTCTGTCAGCCATTGTTTGATCGGCTCAAAGTCGCCCCGTTCTATTAATTGATCAAATTCAGGCAGATCCTCAAGCATGGTATGCTTCAGCTGTGCCGCATACATATATCCGAGCGCATAGGAAGGGAAATAGCCGAAATCGCCGCCCGCCCAATGTACGTCCTGCAAAATGCCTTTTGCGTCAGATGGCGGCGTAATGCCTAAATAATCATGATATTTTTGATTCCACAATGCCGGCAGTTCTTCCACTGTCACTTCATTGCTGAAAATCGCTTTTTCAATTTCATAACGGATAATAATATGAAGCGGATATGTCAGCTCATCGGCTTCAATTCGGATAAAGGACGGTTTCGCCTCGTTTACGGCGCGTACAAAATCCTCTCTTTTTACATTTTGAAATTGATCAGGTGAAGCCTCAATCATTTTTTCATAATAGGCGGTCCAGAATTGTTGATTTCTGCCGATAAAGTTTTCATAAAATAACGATTGGGATTCATGAATTCCCATGGATGCACCGTCAGATAAGTTCGTTCCGCTCAGAGCTTCGTCAATATTCTGCTCGTAAATCGCATGCCCGCATTCATGAATCGTTCCGAAAATCGCCGTGCGGAAATCGTTTTCGTCATATCTGGTCGTCACCCGCACATCGCCGCGGTTGATCGTCGTCATAAACGGATGAACCGTTTCGTCCAGACGGCCGCCGTCAAACTCATACCCAAGTTCTTTTAAGAAATACAAGGAGAGATCTCTTTGTTTTTCTTTCGGAAACGTTTTCGTTATAAAGGAAGTGTCCGGTTTATTTCCGGATGCCGTCACTTTTTTGACAAGCGGAATGATCGCTTCCTTCAATTCAGAAAACAGCTGATCCAGCACCTTTACCGTAACGCCCGGTTCGAAAATATCGAGCAATGCGTTGTATGAATGATCTTCATAGCCCCAATACGAAATAAACCGCTTATTAAAATCAATCAGCTTCTCAAGGTACGGAGCAAACATAGAGAAATCAGAGGCTGCCCTTGCCTCCTCCCAAGCCGTTTCCGCTTTCGATGTCAAAATGACATATTCTCTATACTCATCTTCAGGTATTTTTTTATTATGATCATAATCTTTTTTTGCAAGTTCCGCAGCTTTCACTGTATCTTCAGAGAGCTCTTCTGCATGCGCGAGAAGGATGTCAATCAGCTCTTTCATCCGGTCGGATGTCTGGATTTGAAAAACGTCAGCCGACAGCTGCCCGATGCTTTCCGCCCGGTCATCAGAACCTTTTTTCGGGGCTCCCGTTCTTGAGTCCCAATGCATGAGCGCAATGGCTTCTTCATAGTGGGATACTCTTTTTAACAGATCAAAAAACTCTTTTTCATATGTATGTAAATCCATATCCGTTCCCCTCCCTTTTCACTATCAATTACAGGCTAATGGAACGCCGTAATAAAGTCAACTTCCCGGATTTAAAAAAGCCGCAGGATAAGATTCCTGCAGCTTTTGTTTTTATATGATTTTCGGTGTAACAGGCAAGACCTTTTTGACTTCGGCCAGGACCCGTTCACTTTCTCCGCCCGCATAAATGGATATGGTTCCGCTGTCCTGATTAGAACGGATGAGGCGGCCGATTCCCTGCCGGACTCTCAAAAGCATGTACGGCAGATCAACTTCCTCAAACGGATCTTTTTTCGCTCCGTTTCGCTTTGCGGTAAACACAGGATCATGAGGCGGATACGGCAATGCCCAAATGGTCACATTCCGGAGCGAGTCACCGGGAATGTCAAGACCTTCCCATAAGTGGACGGAACAAAGCACGGATTCTTCATCCCGCTGGAATTTTTCGACCAGACTGCTGATCTCCTCGTCACCTTCGTAGTAAATCGGATACGGCAGCTCCCACGCGGCAGCCTGTTCTTTAAATTCCTTCATGTCTTCAAAGGAAGGGAAAAGAACGAGAGTGCGTCCTTCATTCTCCTTAATGGTTTCAATCGTTTCGGCTGTTTTCTGCTCAGACGTCATGTCACCGTGAAGCGCAACAGACATTTGCTCCTCGTAATCGTACGGAGATTCAACGGTAAATGATAAAGGATCACGGATTCCGAGACTGTCAGCGATATAATCAAATGAACCGCCCTCAGAAAGAGTGGCCGATGAGAAGATATAAGGAATCTTTTTAGAAAAGACCTTTTCTCCCAAAACTTCGGCTACAGTTCTCGGCATAACGACAAACGTTGAGTCTGTATCCCGCGTTTCAAGCCAGCTGATGGCATCCTTTTGATACAGCGACAGCGAATATGCCATTTGTTCGACGTATTCTTCTACGACTGACAGCTCGTACTTATCGATCGTATACATTTCCGATTCAAATACGAGCGCCTCGCCGATTTTATCGAGCAGACGGCACAGTTCGTCAGCCGCACGCTTAACACGCTGGTCGTTTTGGATGTCCAATCGGTGAGAGCCGGCGATTTCCTTCGATTCCTCTGACAGCACATAGAAAAACTCATCGTTTGCGGCAAGGGCATCTTCAATCAGTTCGGCGAATTCCTCTCTGATGTCATTTTGAAGCAGACGCTCTAAAAACAGCTCAAGCGTCGACTGCTTCACACGATACGTTAACGCTTTTTGCGCGGCGAATTCCAGCAGATGTCCTTCATCAAACACGACGGCGCTGTGATCCGGCAAAAGCGGCAGCTGCCCTTCCCTTTTGCGTGATTCTTCCGTCCATACATGCTCCATGTAGAAATCATGGGAGCAAACAATCAGATCCGTTGATTTTCTGTAATGATCTCTTGAAAGTGTTAAACCGCATCTATGTCTCATATCACATGTTAAACAATCTTGGAAGGAATCATAGCTGACGCCTGCCCACTCTTCATTTGTCAAATCAGCGTACTGTTTGCGGTCGCCGTACGGATAAAAGCGCTGCATCGCTTGTGATTCGTGTACGAATGAAGGCAGCGACTCATAAAGATCCAGCCACTTTTCATCATCAGAACGCTGCATCGTTTTCTCAAGCTTTTTCAGACACAGATACTGCTCATGGGATTTGGACAGCCGTGTATCAATCTGCAGATCCAAATGTTCTGTCAGCTTGGAAATGTCGCCTTCTTTTTTGACAAGCTGTTCTATTAACGTTTCATCGGCGCATGCGATAATGGCCGGTTTACCCGTATATCTTGCATAGCTGATGGCAAACAGCAGATACACCAGCGTTTTCCCCGTACCGACTCCTGCCTCAGCGAACATGACCTTTTTCTCTTTAAAAGCCCGTTCAAGCTGAAACGCCATAAATACCTGCTCATCCCGAAGGTCAAAGCCTTTCTCGGGAAGGATATCGTAAAACACGTCACCAATCCAATTGTTCAATTCTTCGTAAAAATTCTTTTCTTTTGTTAAAGCAAAAGGCAAACGTGATGTTGTCACCCAACTCCAACCCCTAACTATTCGGCATTCAGACCATCTATAATATCATTTAACCCTTTTCAATACAACAAAAAAACTTGGCCACGCCAAGTTTTTGTCATTTACTCATTTCCGGTTAATGATATGTGTACATAGGAACGGATGGTCTGTTGAATGTGTATGTTTTACCGCATTTTCAAGTTCTTCCTGTGCGTGTGTCATGGCGGAAGGACCGAACTCCGCTCCGGCTTCCTCCAGCCGGAAAGCAGTTGCGTCTAACGCCTTTTGTATTTTACTGAAGTGCTCGCTGTTCAGCATAAAATAAGATCACCTCTCAAATAGAAATAATCATCATTCTATGCCGATGCTTCACTTTCTATACATGCCATCCTGAATGATCCGCACCTGACCTGCACAAACTACAACAGATATTCGATCGAATATCCATCTTCACAAAATTATTCTATCCGGGAGTGATGGTTACATGAGTTATAAAGATCGATTAGATCAGCATTCTGAATTGTTTCATCACAATTGGACGCGGCCGAAACGCTCTAAATCGCAGGTGAACGGCCACACCGAAATGTCCCAGACCAACATTATTTTACGGAGCAACGCAAAAGCGCACCGCTGGTAATGGCAGAATAAAACGTAAAGATGCCGGAGAAGACGCTGTTTCAGGCGTCTTCTCTTTGTTACGGCTTTTTCCGCTGCGGCCGCACTTTAGCCCAGTACTGATAATAATCCGTTTTGATAAAACCGTTAAAGAGCTTCCGTTTTTTTGTTGCTTTTCTTCCGTAGACCTCTTCAAATTGTTCATTTGACGTTAACATGTAGACAGACCATGTATCAAGAGATTCAAATGCCCGGCCCATTTCTTTATACATCTGCTCGACTTCCTTTTTTTCGCCGAGCCGTTCGCCGTACGGAGGGTTTCCGACGATAACGCCGAATTCGAGTTTCGTCGTAAAATCCTGCACTCGCATCTGCTTGCATTCGATCAGGTCCCCAAGTCCCGCTTCTTCTGCATTTTCTTTGGCGATGTTTACCATCCGGTGATCTACGTCACTGGCAAAGATCTGCAGCGGCTGATCATAGTTCGCCTTTTCTTCCACTTCAAGGCGCGCCTTGTCCCATAGTTCTTTTCCGATCCATTCCCAGTCTTCTGAAGCAAAATCACGGTTAAAACCCGGAGCAATGTTTTGCCCGATTAAAGCGGCTTCGATGGCGATCGTGCCGGAACCGCAGAACGGATCGACGAACGGACGGTCAGGCGTCCAGTTGGTTAACAGAATTAACGCGGCAGCGAGCGTTTCTTTAATCGGAGCTCCGCCCTGATCAACCCTGTATCCCCGTTTGTGAAGGCCTGTTCCTGATGAATCCAGCGTAAGCACCGCTTTATCTTTTAAAAGGGAAATCTCTACCTTATACTCGGGTCCCGTTTCTTCAATCCATTCATTTTGTTTTCCTGATTGAAGTTTCAGCTTTTCCGCTATCGCCTTTTTGACGATCCGCTGGCAGTCGGGCACACTGGCAAGCACTGATTTCACGGACTTTCCGATAACGGGGAACTTTGCGTTTTCGGGAATGTACGCGCGCCAGTCAATCGCTTTTGTTTTTTCAAACAGCTCATCAAACGTTTTTGCCTGAAACTCGGCGACCTGTACTTTAATGCGGTCAGCCGTCCGCAGCCATAAGTTAGCGCGGCAGATCGCAAGCGCATCTCCTTCAAAAATGACTTTTCCGTTGTCTACTTTGCATTCATAACCTAAATCACGCACTTCTTTGGCGACGATCGCTTCAATTCCCATCGGCGCCGTCGCTATTAGTGTGTACTTCTTCATCGTATCACCCTGTCTCTTTTAAGCTTTCGTTTCATTCAAGATAAAAGCTCCCCTTTAAAGGAGAGCTCTAATTTGTCATATCAATAATGTTTAACGTTCTGTAAGCCATGTTTTGTTCCGTCGTACTGCAATCGGCTCATCACCTCGTACTCAGGCGGCAATCATCTATCTACAGAAAGTATTCTGTCCTTCTATCTGTTCAGTTCCTTCAAGAAGGTTCCCCTACCAAAATTTGGGTTTCTCGCTCGAGGGGTTTACCGCGTTCCACTCTCACCATTTCTGATGAGACTTCGTCACTGTGGCACTTTCAAGGATACTCAGCCATATCCGGAGACGTAGGCTTTTTTCCTGCCGTCAGCCTATGAAGGCTGCCCTAGCTTATTTCTTCGCTAGGCACGAACACTACGGGCATCTCAGCACCGTGCGAGCATGGACTTTCCTCTACAGATTCAAAGATCTGCAGCGATTACCCGAACGTTAAGAACACTTGTTCATTATAAAGCAACTTGTCTCATTTGACAAGTGCATCTGCCTTATTCGTCATAAAGTTTGCTGCCGAATACATGTTTCTCAAGGTTGGACAGCCTTTTCAGAATGTCAAAGTTGGTCGTATTGGACTGCACCGGCTGTTTTTTGCTTGCTTCTTCAAGCTGTTTTTTCAGCTGCAGATTTTCCTGCTGCAGTTCTTCAATTTCTTGATGAAAGGTTTCATAATCCTTAATAATCATATCTAAAAATTTGTCAACGTCTTCTTGTCTGTAACCTCTAACGCCTGTTTTAAATTCTTTTTCCAAAATGTCTTTCGCAGAAAGCTTTACTTTATCAGCAAGCATCTTTTTCACCTCATATCGTGAATCATCATGTTATATTTTATTCAGAAACACGTCCCGTTGTCAAATATTCTCTGACGTGTTATGTAAAGAAATCTTCTTCTTCAACGGCGGCACGGAGATCATCCATCGTAATCGAATAAATCGGATATCCGTCGGTTTCACGGCGTTTTTCTGCCTGCTGCAGCATATATTTCGGCGACCCTTCCACCTCCGGATCATATAAAAGCAAAAGCGCATCTGACTTTTCAATAAAGAACGCGTTTTTCTGCCGGAATTGGAGCGGACTTTCGTACGGCCGATGCGTCAGGCTCTCCTCATAATCTGCCTGAGCAAGCACCGCTTCATACATTTCTTTATTCGGCTCCTTCCACTTTTCCTCCTGGCCGTAGAAAGGCGTGATAACGGCAACCTTTAATTCCGGATACTCTTCTCTGAGATCGTACGCCGTTTCTGCCGCCCAAAGCTCAGTCCCCAGCTGTCCGGATATGAGAATCCATTCCAAGCCTTCGTCAATAAAGCTTCTGAGTCTGGTTTCTATCGCCTTTTTTATATAAACAAGCGCCCGGTCATCCCGTTTAAAAATCCCGAGTTCAAACGGCTTGTACCCCGTTACGGCTAATACTTTCAATTGATCACCTGCTTAAAAAATGGGGCTCCCCATCGGGCCCCATTTTGATTTGCTGATATCCTAACCGATCTTGCTTAAGCGTTCAATACTAATGATCGCAGCAAGGGCTTCCGCACTGAAAATGCTGGTGAGTTGTCGGGTCAACATTTGAAAAAGTATGCGGATAGTAATGAACGTGCTCAAAGTTGTGGTGATTTACGTTAGTTGTATGTTGCGGATGAATATGCGGCACAACCGTGTTAGAAAAGCAATGGTGTTCACAGCAATGAGTCGGATGGACAATCGGCGGCATCACGTTTGGTCTGCAACAATGATGATGAAACATGCTAAATCCCCTCTCCATTAACTTTTATTACACTGTTAGGTTATGAAGAAAAGAGGGTGCATGTTCTAATTCAATCACCCAATTTAAAAGTGCGTCAGCAAGCTGTCTTTAAAATTCGAAAATACAAACGCAATCAAAAAAACCACGACAAAGAACAAGTAAAAAACACCTTTATACATACCAACTCTCCCCTATAAATAACTAACGCTATTTTACAAGATGCGGCACCATTCTACAACAAAATCGATGCGGATTCAGAAAAAAATATTTTTGGCGAAACAGCTCAGCTTTTGCGCTTTCCCGGGCAATATTTTAAGAGGAATATTTCCTCTTGAGCCGGGCAATTCTTACATGGAGCTTCTCGGCTTCTTTTTCCGATATTTCCCCGTCTTCTGCCGCCTGCTGTGCGGCCTGCAGAGCTTTTTTGTAATCTTTTGCATGATGCTCAAAATAGATCGCCAGCTCAACCGCTGATTGGTGTCTGCATGTGTGAAGATCAGAGCCCGTCAGTTTCTCCCAAAGGGGCACGGCGTCTTGCCTGCGGTTTTGTTTTTTATAAAGCATCGCTAAGTCAAAAAGGGCCCGATCCGAATCTTTAAAGTCTTTGCCTTGCAGCGCTTCCAGCTGCGAAACGGCGCGATCGGTTTCTTTATGAGCGATAAACCATTTCGCCATGGCGTATGCTTCCTGACGTTCTGACGTCTGATCAGAAGATGCAAAAATCTTTTTTGACATATGGATGTAAAGAGCGATGAGGGAAAGCACATCTTGTTCATTATGCGAGAGCACTCCCTTTAAAAGAGCCGGGTCCTCCGCCTTTAAAAATTGAAAATACAGCATCGGCGCCAAATACCCAGGGGTGTCTTCGTCCCTTTTAAAAGCAAGCTCTTCATTTTCAACCGCCGAAAGCGATACACGCTCTAACTTATGTTTCCAAAGCCGTCTCGCCCCGTGCAGAAGATCAAAGTGCCCGAAGTCAGGAAGTTTCGGAAGCCTGTCCCGCAGCAATGTATGCCTGGTTTTTACCTGCGGCCAGTCAAAGGCTTTTCCGTTATACGTAACAAGGGACGTAATGTCAACCTCACTTAAAAAGCTTTTGTAAAGAGCCGTCTCGTTTCCCGGTTTAGGGAGCAGATGCTGTTTAACCGCGACACGGTCTTCATATACTCTTGCATGGCCGAGCAAAAAGATCATATTGCCTGCCCCGCCGCCGAGGCCGGTCGTTTCAGTATCAAAGAAGAACAGCTGGCTTTTTTCGTATCCTTCTGCTGATAAAGTATGTGTCAAACCGCCTTTATTCCATAATGCCATGACGTCATCAAGTTCACTGAAGCTGTACCGTCCGTGGCGGTGCGAAAGCGGATAGACGGTTTCGCGGATAAGACAGTATTCATCCTCAAAAAAGAAAGGCTTCACTCCGAATGCCTCCCATTCTTCTCTAAACGGGACTTGAATATCCGGGATCGAAAGTTGTGAAGCTGCCGGCTTTTTTTCAGCTTCGGGCACATTCAGGTGGTTTTTCATCCGCTTTAATTTATTTTTCAAGGACATCTTTCGTCCCCCTTTTCTTTTACACGTAATTCAAGAGCTTGAGTATCGCTTTCTTTGCATCTATTCCTTCTATTTCGGAGCCGATGCAGGAAGGACATCCGTCTTGACATGGACATTGTCTGATCAGGCGCTCAGCCCCTTCATTGATTTCATCAAATCGCTTATATACTTCATCGGCAAGTCCGATTCCGCCCGGATAATGATCATACAGAAAGATTGTCGGAAGTCCCGTATGTGCGGCTTTGATTTGCGGCACGACATGCACGTCATTTCGGTCGCACATGACGTATACAGGCACGATATGCTGCAGGACGTGGGCAATGCCTAAAAGCAGCTGTTCAAGCGTTTTTTCGCCGATCTCCGAATCCGTTTCTTTTAATTCAAGCCAGGCTGCACTGGTATGCAGTTCTTCTTCAGGAAGATGAATCGGTCCTGATCCTATATTTTCAAATGTCGTCATTTTAATTTTTTTAAATATTGTCGGAAGTGCGTTCACGGTGACGTCGCCGAAATGTAAGGCCGTTTTCTTTCTGCTGTCCGTTCTGTCAATGTCCAGCACTTTCAGCTGCACCGCTAAATTGGCATCTGTATAATATTCGACATCGACCTTTCGCACGTACGCTTTTTTATGATCCCAATCAAGCTTTTCAACCTGATACTGCACCCCTTCATGAAGATAAATCGCTTCATCATGAAGAAGCATCATCGCGCTGAAGCGGTCCATTTCTCCGATGATTTTTACATCAGCCGTCTCTGACCGGTCAACGATGACCACGTTTTCCTGTGACGCCGAACGGAGACTGATGTTGGAGGCGGGAAAAGATTCGCTCGCCCAGTGATAGCGTTCGCGGTTTTCGTGAAGCACCCCTTCTTCCTCTAAATACTCGAGAATGTCTCTCGCATCATTTTCTCCGAATGTTTCATCGGCTCTGAAAGGCAGCTCATACGCGGCGCATTTCAGGTGATCGACTAATATAATGAGATTATCAGGATTAATCCTTGCAGATTCAGGCGAGCGTTTAAAGAAATAATCAGGATGGCGCACAATATATTGGTCAATCGGATCAGAGTTCGCCACCATCACGATAAGCGCCTCTCCCTGCCGCCGTCCGGCCCGGCCCGCCTGCTGCCATGCGCTCGCGACACTGCCCGGGTACCCCGTCATCACGCAGACCTGAAGCTGGCCGATATCAACGCCGAGCTCCAGCGCGTTTGTGCTGACAACGCCTAGAATGCTGCCGTCTCTTAACCCCCGCTCTATTTCTCTTCTTTCTTTCGGAAGATATCCGCCTCGATAGCCTCTGACAGACTTCGCGCCGATTTCTTTTTTTACGATCTCCTGAATGTGGCTTAAAATAATTTCAACCCGGACACGGCTTCTGGCAAAAACAATCGTCTGGATCTTATTTTTTAAAAAAGTTTTGGCAAGTTCGTTCACTTCCGCGGTGGCGCTTTTTCGAATATGCAGCGGTTTATTTACAATCGGAGGATTGTAAAAAGCAAAGTGCTTTCTTCCGGCCGGGGCACCGTTGTCGTCAATCAGGCGCACAGATTTCCCCGTCAGCTGCTCCGCCAACTCCCTCGGATTGGCGATTGTGGCGGATGTACAGATAAATGACGGCGTGCTTCCGTAAAAAGCGCAGATTCTCATTAAACGGCGGATGACGTTCGCCACATGGCTGCCGAATACGCCGCGGTACGTATGTAATTCATCAATGACGATATATTTCAGGTTTTCAAACAGACTCACCCATTTTGTATGGTGGGGAAGAATGGCTGAATGAAGCATATCGGGATTTGTGATCACAATATGCCCTGCCTTTCTGACTTTCTGCCTGATGGCCGGAGACGTATCTCCGTCATAGGTGAAGCTTTTAATGTCCATGCCCGTCTCGTCTATGATTTCATTCAGCTCGCTTTTTTGATCCTGCGCGAGCGCCTTTGTCGGAAATAAATAAAGCGCGCGGCTTGAGGCATCTTCCGCGATAGACTGAAGAACCGGAAGATTATAGCACAGTGTTTTTCCGGAGGCCGTCGGTGTGACGGCGACAATGCTTTCTCCATTTTGAACCGTCTGAAAAGCGGAGTATTGATGTGTAAAAAGCCGCTCGATCCCCCTCTTTTCGAGAGCAGCCCGAATGTTCGGATCTACTTGCTCCGGCATCGGCATGGTTTTCGCCTCCCGCGGTTCCTCTTCATGCCAATGCACAATATTTTCATGATTTTTTAATTCCTGAATCAGTTCGCTCAGTGATTTTTTCTTCATCGTTCACACCTCTTTATGAGGTACAGTTTACCGAATATTTGTTTGCCTGGCTAGATGAAAATCCTGCACAAGAAAAAAAGCAGGGAATCAGCCCCTGCCTACTTCATTTTTATCGTAAATAGCTCTGTTTGTCCTTTTTTCGCTTCATTTGCGCCTGCAAATTGCAAAGGTTCTGCGGCATCGCCATTCATAATCACCATAGGGATGACGGTGCTGCTTGCTTTTTCTTTTATTAAATCCAGCCGGCACGTTAAAAGCAGATCGCCTGTTTTCACTTTGTCTCCTTCTTTTACATGCGCTTCAAAGCCTTCGCCGTTCATATTGACGGTATCCAAACCGACATGTATCAAAAGTTCCGCTCCGGAAAGGGTGCGGATGCCGACAGCATGTTTTGTATGGAACAGCTGAATCACTTCTCCCTCAACCGGTGAAACAATGTCTCCGTTTGCAGGCTCGACGGCGATCCCGTCCCCCATCATTTTTTGTGAAAATACGGGATCCGGCACTGAAGCCAAATCCATCACCGCTCCGTCAGCCGGAGAAAAAATCACTTCCTCGGCCGGCTTTTTCCGGCTGTCTCCCAATCCGAATAATTTTTTCAGCAATGTGTTGTGCTCCCCTTCCTAAATGTGAATCCGTTACCAGTTTATTCTCCACTATTTAACCATACTTTCTTTTTTCCTTCAATTCTTAACCATACGGCATAACATCGCATAGTCTGTTTGTAAAAAGGCGGTGGTCATATGGATCAATCACAAAACGATAAACTTGATCCGCAAAGAAATGAGGACATCATCAGCCATGCGATGGACCAATTTTTTCACTCAGGTCCCTTCGCAGAATTGATGCAGGGTTTTCAGCACCTTGTCAATTCGGCTTTTACTGAAGCGCAAGTGACGATTGACGTCAGAGAAGAGCCGACGGGCCTCGCGGTTGATATCGGCGTTCCCGAGACGTTCCGTGACGGGGATATGCTGGTGGAAACGAAAGGGTGCTACCTTCACGTTACAATCCGCTACGATCATAAACAGGCTCATTCATCCCACATGTCTTCAAGCATGACAAGAACCGTTGTCCTCCCGTATAAGGTAAGTGAAGAAGATATGGAAACATCCTGGAATGAACAGACGCTTACCCTCTTTTTCCCTAAAAAATAAGCATGAATGATGGATATCATTCATGCTTTTTATTTGAAGATACTGGTGAAGCCTTTCACCAGCGATCCGACCTGATTTACGGCGCTTACCATCTGCCCCGTTGTATCCATCATTTTATTAAAGTCAAACTGTCCGTTCGTTTTTTTAAACTGGGAGAGTATGCCTGAGAATTGGGAAGACTGCTGCTGATTCGGTCTGGGAACGGGGTAAGGATTCACAAACTCCGGCTGGCCCCCGGGCATGCCTGCCTGAGGAAGAGCGGGAGCATACGGCGGCTGTATATGACCGTATTCCTGATTCGGATAAAATTGCTGCGGGTACTGCCCTTGCTGATGATATGGCGGCTGCTGCAATGGCTGTATCTGCTGCGGATACGGCTGCTGTAATGGCTGTATCTGCTGCGGGTAGAAATATCCCGCCGGCTGCTGGTACATATTTTGATGTGGCTGCGCTCTCCATTGCATACGACATTCCCCCTTGTCTCTCACTAAGTTTCTGCTATATATGTATGAATTCCGCCTTGGTTATGTGCTTTCGGTGATTCTGATCTTTGTCAAATGCTGTCGAAAGTCTTAATTTTTTAAAAACAGAAAAAAGTCGAATCGTTATGTTAACATAATCTCAACATACATGAGAGGGGATGCACCATTATGAACGTATCATACTTAAGAAAGCGTTTTGCTGAAGTGAAAAAATATGAAACAGATTGTGCAGATAAACTGATGGACTTTGCAAAATTTCTCTATATTCAAGGCCATCTCACCGCAACCGAATTTCGAAACAGTATGAAGGTTCTCGAAGCAAGTGGAGCAGAAAACCCGGCGTATGAATAACATACCCGACCCCTTTATATAAAAGAAGGCAGCCGTTTTCAGCTGCCTTCTTTTTCAATTTCATCCCTTAATATACGAAGCGTATATAAAACAGATTCAGTTAAATCCCTGTATCTTTTTTTATGAATATGATGAACATATGATTGGAGCATCAGCTCCCCGAAATTTTCTGTAACGGCCTGAATTTGTGCGTGATGAACGTATTTCGGACGGTTTTCCTGAATAAATGCAAGCGCTGCTTCTGTCCAAAGCGCGCAAAGCCGGTCTCTTTTTTCAACATCGGGTTTAATCGTCTCAAAAAAATCATATGAACGGCCTGACTCTTTTCCATCCTGATACCTTTTTTCGGCTTCCAGAACCGCCTCTATCATTTGTTCTGTCAGCTCCAATAACGACTGTGTCTGCAAACGGACTCACCTCAGTACATATGGTACCAAAGTTTTTGCACAAAATCAGCTTATCCGGCAGGCTCTCGGCAAATCCTTTTTACGCCGGTCAGTCAAAAACAGGTCATCAATACAAACATGAAGCTCCCGCGCCTCTTCCTCAAGACGGGAAAGTTTCTCCTGCCTGATTTCTTCTGCTTCCGCCTGACAGGATCTGACTGCTTGAGTAAGCGTCTTTTCAGCAGCAGAAATCCGGATTTCAATATCAGAAAGCAGACGGAGAATATCAGCCTTGCTCGTGTAAACAGACATTCATGTTCCTCCCTTTTATCACTTGCGTCTCTTTCAAATATAATTCTCGTTTTCATACCGCTCTCCTCTGCACATGACAAAACTAGAAGCAGTTCGGCAAACAAACAGAGATTATCCTAAAAGGCGTGCCTTTCGACAAAAAAGTGCCGCAAACTTTGTATGAACCGGCACGTTAATGCAAACGATACAGTTGAGGAGGTGCCGTATGAAAACGAGACCGAAAAATGCAGGTAAACAGCAAAAAACCGAAGCAAAAACGACTGATACGCTTGATAAAAAATTAGGCGGCCCAAACCGCCCTTCCACGTAACACATCAGCAGCCCGAAACCCCAGCGAACGGTTTCGGGCTTTTTCATTTCTTCAGCCACTCTTTAACCGCGAAGAGCGCATGGAGCTCCCGTCTTTTCTGGAAGTACCAGTCCGTCAGTTCAAGCTGTTTCGGCATTTTCTCCTGTAAGAAAGCCCCTTTTCTTAACCTTTTTTGAAACCAATCCGCCCTTTCGCCGTCTAATGGGTGGGCAACAATGGGATAGGTTGTCCTCAGCATGGGTGATGTTCTTTTTTTGATGCCGATCATTTTCTCCATATCAAAGCGTGAACCGGTATGAGGAACGGTATCAAGAAAACGGTAAAAAGAAGCGTGAAGATCAGGGCTGAACAGAAGGCGGGCCAGCTGTTTTCCGAGCGTAATTCTCTCTTCGGTTTTTGAAAACCGTTTGACGGAAATTCCGTATAAATGTCCGTCAAATGAAGGGAATATCACCGTATTAAAGTGAAACCAATCACTTAAATAAAAAGGAATCGTGCCAAAAACATTCTTTTTAAACGAAGGATTTTGTATAATAGGTGCTTGGATAGTGTTTTGTTCATTTATAATAAGAGCATACATGAGTCGTTCCGTATCTCCGTCACGCCAAAAGCGGAACCATTCTTCCTGCATAAAAGCCGAGACGCGGAAATGAGGAAGATGACGGAAAAGAGGTTCGCCGATTTGTTTTGACCACTGGTAGACCAGAAGCTGAGGATAGGCATCAGAAAAAATCAGCCAATTCGCCCTTTCATACGAAAGGAAAAACCAGTTTTTCTGACTGCTGTCAAGGCCCTCCTGATAAAGGACACCTCTTAAATCAGTCATCGACCAGCCCGCATTGCGGGACACAAAGGATGCCAAAAGCGGCCACTTGATCTCAGGATGGCGGTCATAATATGCTTTATAGGCATTCGTCCGGGAAATATTATCGGCATTTTTTATTTTCGTCTCTTTTTCGATCAGGCGAAGAATGGCGGTTACGGTCTGTCGTTTATGCACGTTCATTCACTTCCGTCACTATTAGTTTGATAAGGAGGATGGAAAAAGTGATTCGGTACCCGAATGGAAAAACTTTTCAGCCGAACAAAACGGTTTCATCCCAAAACAGCCAGAAACGGTCTCATTCATACAGTAATCGCGGCATGACCCTCGAAGACGACCTGAATGAAACGAATAAGTATTATCTGGCTAACCAAATTGCTGTCATTCACAAAAAGCCGACACCCGTCCAGATTGTAAACGTCCACTATCCGAAAAGAAGCGCCGCAGTCATTAAGGAAGCTTATTTTAAACAGTCTTCAACAACTGACTACAACGGCATTTATAAAGGACGCTACATTGATTTCGAGGCAAAAGAAACAAAAAACAAAACGGCATTTCCCCTGCAGAATTTTCATGATCATCAGATTGAGCATATGAAGCAGGTGGTCAGGCAAGACGGCATTTGTTTTGTTATTATATCCGCTTTCGGAAAGGTTTATTTCCTCGAAGCCGACAAGCTGTTTGTCTTTTGGGAGAGAAAGGAGAAGAACGGCAGAAAATCAATTCGCAAAGACGAATTAGAAGATGCTTCCTTTCCGATTTCCCTTGGATACTCACCGAGAATTGATTATATTAGTATTATTGAACAGCTTTATTTTTCGCAGGAACAGTAGACTGAGCGAAAGGTTGATAAACGAAAGGTTGAGATGTTATGTCAGATCAATTTACGAGCCGTGAAGAACGCCGTAAGGCAAGGCAGACGAAAAGCACTAAGCCCTCTTCACCGAAAAAAGGCAAGAAACAGCGTAAAGGCGGTTTATTCAAAAAGATTGTGCTGTCCTTGGTTATTCTGTTTGTCCTTGGCATAGTCGGCGGAGCCGCGGCATTTGCCGTTTTGGTTTCCGGCGCGCCGTCTTTGGATGAAGCCAAGCTGAAAACGCCTTACTCTTCAACGATTTACGATAAAAACGGAAAAGAAATCGCGGAAGTGGGCGGTGAAAAACGAACCTACGTCCCGATTAAGGATATACCCGATGTTGTGAAAGAAGCATTTATCGCAACTGAAGACGCCCGTTTTTATAAGCACCACGGTATAGACCCGATTCGGATCGGAGGCGCTTTGGTCGCCAACTTTACGGATGGGTTCGGTTCAGAGGGAGGAAGCACAATCACCCAGCAGGTTGTGAAAAACTCGCTTTTAACCCATCAGAAAACGATTAAACGGAAAGCACAGGAAGTGTGGCTTTCCCTGCAGCTGGAGCGCCATTATTCTAAAGATGAAATCTTAGAAATGTATTTAAACAGAATTTATTTCTCACCGCGCGCCTACGGCGTCGGAAAAGCGGCTGAAGAATTCTTCGGCGTAAAAGACTTAAGCAAACTTACGGTTGAACAGGCGGCGACGCTTGCCGGAATGCCGCAAAGCCCGACCGGATATAACCCGGTTAAAAACCCGAAGGCTTCCGAAAAACGCCGAAACATCGTTCTCAGCTTAATGGAAAAACAAGGATTCATTTCAAATTCTGAATACCAAAAAGCGAAGAAAGTGTCCATGAAAGATGAAGGCGTCGTCAGCCAAAAGGAATACGATAAAAAGGACACAAATAAATACAGCGCTTTTGTCGAAGAAGTTATGAAAGAAATTGAGACAAAAGAAAAGAAAGACGTCAATATTTCAACTGACGGACTGAAAATTTACACGACTCTTGATACGAAAGCACAAGATTATCTTGATCAATTGATGAACGGAGACACGGCCGGCTTTACCGAAGGCATGCAGGGCGGCGTTACCCTCCTTGATACGACAAACGGAGAAATCCGCGCCATCGGACCGGGACGGAATAGAACTGCAGGCGGGTTTAACTACGCGACAGATACTCAACGCCAGCCAGGTTCGACGATTAAACCGATTCTTGATTACGGGCCTGTCATTGAAAATAAAAAATGGTCGACGTATGAGCAGATTGACGATTCGGCTTACACGTACTCTGACGGCACTCCGATACATGATTGGGACAATAAATACAGAAATATGATATCAATGCGAGAAGCCCTCGCGGATTCACGTAATATTCCTGCTTTAAAAGCATACCAAGCAGCAGGGAAAGATAATGCCGTCGACTTCGCAAATGACTTAGGATTGGGATTAAACAAGGATAGTGTAACGGAATCTTATTCGATCGGCGGTTTTGGAGCTGATAATCCGGGGGTTTCCCCTATGACAATGGCGGGCGCCTACAGCGCTTTCGGAAATAACGGTACGTACAATGAACCGCACGCGGTCACATCGATTGAATTTAATGACGGCACTAAGCTTGATTTAACACCGAAACCGAAAAGTGCTATGAGCGACTACACAGCGTTTATGATTACAGATATGCTCAAATCAGCGGTTCAAACAGGAACAGGTAAGCTGGCTCAGGTGCCGAACGTAGAAGTTGCCGGTAAAACGGGTACGACAAACTTTACTAAAGGTGATATTCAAAAATATAACATTGCTCCAGGCGGAGTTCCGGATTCCTGGTTTGTCGGATACACCCCACAATATACTGCGGCGGTTTGGACTGGTGTAGAATCTGGCAACAAAGCAGGCAAGAAATCACTGTCTTCTGCAGACCAGCAAGTCGCAAAACGTATTTTCCAAAAGCTGATCTCATACGTTGATGACGGTAAAGGAAGCTTCAAGCAGCCTGACAGCGTCGTAAAAGAAACAGTTGAGAAAGGCTCGAATCCTGCCGCTTTAGCCGGACCGAACACGCCGGATGATAAAAAAGTGACGGAGTACTTCGTGAAAGGGACGCAGCCAACTGCCGTTTCTAAAACGTACACGAAAGAAAAAGCCGATAAACCGACAGGATTGCAAGTGAAATACGACAAAGATAAAAAATCATTAACCTTAAGCTGGAATTATGACGGTGATGCAACATTCAATGTCAAACAATCCGTTGACGGCGGAAGCTACAGTGACATTCAAAACAGTTCGGCAAAAGAAGCCGTCGTCTCAAATGTCACGCCAGGCTCCACATACAGCTTCCAGGTGACAGCGGAAAACGATGACGGAAAAAGCGATACGGCATCAGCATCTTTCAAAGTCCCGAAAGATGAAGAAGACGATGCGGATAAAGATAAAGCGACTGACGATGAACAGAAGACTGATGAAGATAAAGATAAGGACAAGACGCAAACCGATGATCCTAACAAAGATGACAATCAGACAGATACGTCTGACGGATCGGATCAAACACCAACTGATGACCCGGATAAAAATCAGGATCAATCCGATAAGGATCAAACAGATAACAACAATCAGAATCAGCCCGGCAACGGGACCGATAACAACGGACAGCAAGATAACGGCTCTGATAATGATTCCGATTCCGGTTCAGACGGCTCAAATAAACCTGACAGCGGTCAAACGGATAAAAACCAAGACTCATCTTCAAATATCAACGGGCAGTCCAATTCGTCAACCATCCATCCAAATCCCGCTCATTAGCGGACGAAATCCTTCGCCCCAAACAGGTGAAGGATTTTTTTCATACAAAAAAAACCTCCTTATAAGAAAAGGAGGTTTTTAACATTTGTTCATGGCTTCATATTTATGATATTGTTTCTTCATCTCCGTCATCAATTCATCCAGCTGAATAAACGAGTGAAATTGAGTCGGTTTTGTTAAAATAAACGCCATTCGCTCCGCCCAATTGATCGGTTCCGCGGGAAAATGCTTTGTTTCAAGCACAGTCCAGTCGAGTGATGTGACCCGCTCCCCTGCCGTCCAATGAAAAGCGGCAATCAGACAGGCTATTCCCTTCAGCATGTCATTTTGATCACATCTCGATTTTCTTGTTTGAAAAACGGGAAGCAGCGTTTCTTTCGTTTCATTCCAAATCTGAAACAGAAACGGGACATATTCGCCCCTTTCCCTCCATGGCTGCACTGTTGGCTGACCGCTGAAATCCATATACAGCGGATGGCGGCGCAGCGCCGCTTTGATCTCGAAGCTTTCCAAGTCCGTAAGGCTGCGCAGGTATGTTTCATAGTCTGCCAGAATGTCAATCGCCGTCACCGTTTCACCAGCCCTTTTTTGTCACGCTTCTGCCCTTCTCTGCATAGCGGAAGCAAAGGACATTCCGCACAACGGGGAGATTGCGCTTTACAATGATACCGGCCGAAAAATATTAACCTGTGATGCGTAACAGACCAATCCTCTTTCGGCACTTTTTTCATTAATGTTTTCTCTACTTCCAAAACAGAGTCCTTCCAGCGGCAGATGCCGAGCCGTTTAGAGACCCGCTCCACATGAGTGTCTACTGCGATCGCAGGTACGCCGAAAGCAACAGACACGACCACATTTGCCGTTTTCCGTCCGACACCCGGCAGCTTCACAAGCTCATCCCGGTCTTTCGGCACTTCTCCGCCGTACTCTTCGATGATCATTTTGCTCAGCTTTTGAATATTTTTGGCTTTATTACGGTAAAGACCGATTGATTTAATATCCTGCTGGAGTTCTTCCAGCGATACGGCAAGATAATCTTCGGGCCGTTTATATTTTTGAAATAGCGTTTTTGTCACTCTGTTGACGAGAGCGTCCGTACATTGCGCGGATAATGCGACTGCCACAACCAATTCGAAAGGATTTGAATGGACAAGTTCACATTCTGCGTGCGGAAACATATCGCCGATTTTTTCAAGACAATATTCAATCTGCTTTAAATTTAACACGTTTCTCCCCTTCTCATGTTATTGTTCCAGCCAATTGTAAAAAGGCACCTGCCTCGTATACTCTTTTTGCGGATCATTTTGTTTCGTTTGAACACGCCGGAATTTTTGGCTGTGCGCCTTCGCCTGCTCAACCGTTTTGAAGCCGTTCTTTTTCCATTCAAATAAAATCCGGTCAATATAGCGAAAACTGAGTTTCCCTGATAAAACGGCTTCTTTTAAGGCGTGTTTAATCATAATCGCATCATGCTGATCCTGATCCTGCCATATGGCCAGCGTCTCGCATTCAAGCGGCGACAGCGGTCTTCCGAACTCTTCTTCAAAGATGGTATACAGGCTTTTTTGTTCTCTTTCTGACGTTCTTTCCTGCGTTTCATTTTGAGAATGCTGCATGTAATCATACAGCTTCGCCCATAACGGCTGCAGAGAATATTTTTCAAACTTTATGCCGTTATGGTCTTCACATTCTTCAATAAACAGAAAACCTTTTTGAATAAACATTCTCAGGCAGCTTGTACATTCTTCAGCAGAGATGGACATGCCTGATTGAAGTTCAAACGGCGTCGGAAAATAAGAGCCCTTTTCCAAATGCATTTTAATCTTCAAAAGCAGGATCAATTCGGTTTCATTCAGCCCGAGCTGCCGGTAATGTGTCAGCAGCAGGTTGGGAATGCTTGAAATGCCGAGTTCCTGCATATCTATAAATTGCTGTTTTTTCATCCTTACACCTCTTACTGTAAAAGGTTATCTCCGGGAGCTTTCCCCTTTACTTAGAAAAAGTCTCCCTTGCAGGAGACTTCGTTTTTCATAACTATTACGGATACAGACGGTTCAGAAGTCTCGGGAACGGAATCGTTTCACGCACGTGAGGCGCTCCGCTGATCCAAGCCACTGTCCGCTCAAGTCCGAGGCCGAAGCCGGAGTGCGGAACAGAACCGTATTGTCTGAGTTCAGCATACCATTTGTAAGCATCTGAATCCAGACCGTGTTCTTTTAATCTTTCTTCCAATAAATCCATATCATGAACGCGTTCTGAACCGCCGATGATTTCCCCGTAACCTTCCGGAGCGATTAAGTCGGCACATAACACGACATCGTCACGATCTTTGGCAGGCTGCATATAAAACGGTTTTAATGACGTCGGGTAATGAGTGATAAACACCGGTTTGTCATAGCTTTCTGCGATCGCTGTTTCATGCGGCGCACCGAAGTCATCTCCCCACTCAATATCGTCAAAGCCTTTTTCTTTCAGGAATTCGATCGCTTTATCGTACGTAATGCGCGGGAATGGCGCTTTGATTTGTTCAAGCTTCGATGTGTCTCTTCCCAATGTGTTCAGCTCGATCTTACAATGTTCCAGCACACTTTGTACGATGTATGCAACATAATTCTCCTGAACTTCAAGGTTTTCTTCAAATTCAACAAATGCCATTTCAGGCTCAATCATCCAGAATTCGATGAGATGGCGTTTCGTTTTCGATTTTTCCGCTCTGAACGTCGGTCCGAAAGAGAATACTTTTCCGAGCGCCATTGCAGCTGCTTCCATATACAGCTGGCCGCTTTGAGACAAGAAGGCGTCTTCATCAAAATATTTCGTCGCGAACAGCTCAGTCGTGCCTTCGGGAGCGCTTCCCGTCAAAATCGGCGGATCAACTTTCACGAAGCCTTCTTTGTTGAAAAATTCATAAGTCGCACGGATGATTTCGTTGCGGATTTTCATAATTGCATGCTGGCGTTTCGAACGGAGCCATAAATGTCTGTGATCCATTAAGAATTCCGTACCGTGCTCTTTAGGCGTAATCGGATAATCAGTCGCTTCGTGAATGACTTCAATGGATGTAACAGCAAGCTCATAGCCAAGCGGTGAACGCTCGTCCTCTTTCACAATTCCTTTTACATAAAGTGACGTTTCCTGCGTCACTGATTTCGCAATTTGGAAGATGTCTTCTTCTACTTCAGCTTTGACGACAACTCCCTGAATGAAGCCGGTACCGTCTCTCAGCTGTAAAAATGCGATTTTACCGCTTGAGCGTTTATTAGCGACCCAAGCTCCAATCGTTACTTCCTCGCCTGTGTGTTTATACACTTGGTTGATTGTTGTTTTCAAACTCTTTCCCTCCAGAACAAGAAAGACATTCAGGAATCTGCCTGAATCTCTTTTTTCATCACTTTATTATACCCGTTCTACTCTAACGGGGTCAATGCAAGTGAAAAGCGGCTTTAAAAGCCGCTTTTTCAGAATCAGCTGTGTTTTTCCGTAAAGCGGCGGATTCTCTTGACCGCTTCTTCTAAAAGATCGAGTGACGTTGCGTAAGATAAGCGGACGTTGTCCGGTGAACCGAAACCCGAGCCCGGCACGATGGCGACTTTTTCTTCTTCCAGAAGCGCCTTGACGTATTCATCGACATCTTTGAATCCGCAGTTTTCTGCGGCCGCTTTGGCGTTAGGGAACAAGTAAAACGCTCCTTCAGGTTTGACACAGGTGAATCCGGGAATCTCACTAAGCTGAGCGTAAATGGTATTCAGTCTGTGCTCAAATGCCTGTCTCATCTCTTCCAGCGGCTCAGCCGGCCCGTTATAGGCCGCAATGGCGCCGTATTGAGCGATGGACGTCGGATTTGATGTGCTGTGGCTTGCAAGGCTCGTCATCGCTTTAATAATCGTCTCCGAACCCGCTGCATAGCCGATCCTCCAGCCCGTCATGCTGTGAGATTTCGAAACACCGTTAATGATGATCGTCTGCTCTTTCAATTCATCTGAAAGCTGTGCGATTGAGACGTGTTTTTTTCCTCCGTATGTAAGCTTCTCATAAATCTCGTCAGAAACGATCAGAATGCCATGCTCCAGACACACTTTTCCGAGTTCCGCAAGCTCTTCCTTCGTATACATAACACCTGTCGGGTTGCTCGGTGAATTGATAATGAGCGCTTTTGTTTTCTCGGTGATAGCCTGCTTCAGCTGCTCCGGTGAAATTTTAAACTGATTGGATTCCAGCCCTTCTGCATAGACGGGACGCCCCCCTGCCAGTTTCACCTGCTCAGGATAGCTGACCCAGTAAGGAGTCGGTATAATCACTTCATCCCCTTCATCGAGAATGACCTGAAATAATGTATACAGAGCGTGTTTCGCTCCGGTGCAGACAATGATTTCTGACGGCTTATATTCAATCCCCTGATCGTTTTTGAATTTTTTTGCGATACTGTCTTTCAAGGCCGGCAGACCGCCTGAAGGCGTATATTTTGTGTGGCCTTCATTCATGGAACGCACCGCGGCATCTATAATGTGCTGAGGCGTATTAAAATCCGGTTCTCCTGCTCCGAGGCCGATGACATCATGGCCTTCTGCTTTCAGCTCTTTCGCTTTTGCAGTAATTGCAAGTGTTGCAGACGGTGTTAATGCGGATACTCTTTTTGCCAATTTCAACTTGAACTCCCCCTAATACGTCTCACGGTGTGATGTTTTTGAGAATCTTGCCGCTTGTAAAGTCCACATAGCTAAAGCTATACTGCCCGCTTTTGTTGATATAGGTCACTTCCCATAACGGAACATTGTTTTCTCTCGCCGGGTGAACACCATTCAGCTTGGAAACAAGCCCTTCGTCCCGAACAATCTTGGCAGCCTTGCCGCTTGAAATGCCGTCACTGGCTTTTTTTGAGAGAATTTTTGCTTTTTTGTCGGCCGGAACCCATACATACATATCTTTTCCATGTTTATCCGTTCCGGTAACAACATAATATTTCTGTTTGCCGACAAAGGTCTCCACTTTCTCAGCATCTGTCAGATTCGTTTTTTCTTTAGCGGTTGCGGCAGCTGTTTCGTGGCCTTCTTCTTTTTGAGCCATTGCAGATTTAAAAATGCTGGCCGAAAATAAAAGAACTGCTAAAAAAATAATACCAAATACGGCTGTAAATATTAATGCTTTTTTTCTCATCTTTTTCACCTATGTGCGATAAATGGTGAAGACCGCTTCATTTTGATTTTCTTCGTCGAGCGCAAGGCCGAACATCAGATTGTCCCGTTTCAAAGTCCGGTTTAATGTATCGACGATTTTATATAAATCATCTGAATGCTCCACATTAATCGTTGACAGAATTTCAATTTTGCTTTCCATTTTTATACCCTCCATCGGTCGAACAAATTTTGTTAGTCATAACGGGATGCGCCCGCGGCATAATAAAATCACAAGGCGGCATGAACCCGCTTTTACTATAAAAACAATTCCTCATCCCACACCACGAAAGCCGCGTTTATGCGGCTTTTATTCCGTTTGGCTGACATAAGCCCCGAGCTCGGCATCCGTCAGCTCCAAAAGGGATGAAGTCGGGAGCGCTTCAAGAAACAGCCGTCCGTATCCCGCCGTCTTTACACGCTGATCTAAAAGAACGATCGTTCCCTTGTCTCCCGCCGTACGGAGCAGGCGCCCGATCCCCTGTCTGAACGTTAACACGGCCTCAGGCAGGGAAATCGTCTGAAACGGATTTTTCCCCTGCTTCTTGGCAAATTCGCATTTTGCGGCGTGAAGCGGATTATCAGGCGCCCTGAAAGGAAGTCTTGCGATCATGACGGTTGACAATTCATCCCCCGGAAAATCAACGCCTTCCCAGAAATGATTCGTCCCGAGCAAAATCGCCCGGCTTGCCGTTTTAAAGGTTTTCATTAATTTACCGGGACTCCCGCCTGAAATACCTTGGGCGAGAAGCTGAATGCCTGAGATCTCCATACTGAGTTTCAGTTCCTGATACACTTTTTTCAGCATATCATGAGACGTAAACAGGACAAGGATCTTCGGCTGTTTTCCCTTTGACATGATTTCTGCATACTTGGCAATATGCTCAATGACTTCCCGCTCCCCGTCATATTTAACGGATTTCATCTCTTTCGGAATGATGACGTTCATCTGATCATCGTAAGAAAAAGGAGACGGGATGCTTTTGGTGCGCGGATAAAAATCCGCAAGTCCGAGCCTTTCAATCATAAATTGAAAAGACTGCTCCACCATTAAGGTCGCTGATGTGAGCACAACGCTTTTTTTGCGGGCGAAAAACTGGTCTGCCAGCATTTCACCGGGCTCCAAAGGCTGCGCATAGATGCTGACGGCATTTTTTGCGCCCTTCGCATCAATTTCAACCCAAACGGCTTCTTTCTCATCATTTTCAAACAGCAGCCTGCTGAACGTATCACGATATTCTTTCAGCCCCCTGATACACTTTACATATTCGCCCGCTAAAAAAGCCGCTCCGCTTTTCATCTGATCAAGCTTTTGATGTAACAGTTTCTCCTGTACGGAAAACATGTCAAGCAGCTGATCCAGCATCGCACAAAGCCGCTCCGCTCCGTCCGTTATCATGTGAAACCCTTTATCCTGGCTTTTATGATTGAGACTATAGACGAGACGGTTCAGATCGTCTTTAGGTTTTCTTCGTTTGACAAAAGAATGCACTGAACTGAAAAATGCGTCGCTTTCCGATTGAATATGCTTCATCCACTCATCGGCGTCAAAAAAACTTTCCGCCGGCAGTTCATACGTATAAAACAGTTTTCTCATCCGCTTTAACAGTCCGTGTTCCTTTAAGGTTCCGATTCGGCTGAGCTTTGTGTGCAGTCCGATGTATGAAGCTCTCTTCCCCAGGTGCTCGCTGGCGGCGCGTTCGAAATGATGCGCTTCATCAATGATGACCGTTCCGCTTGCAGGCAGTTTTTTCGTTTCACTGCTTTGATCTGAAAACAGCAAAGCATGGTTTGTGATAATCAGATCTGCGGCCTGCGCTTTTTCTTTAGCCCGTTCATAAAACCCCGCAGCCGAGTCCTTCCCTTTTTTCATAAAAGAATTCTCATCGTAAGCCATGCGCTCCCACAGCAATCTGCCGCCTGATGGAAGATTCAGCTCAGCGGCGTCGCCCGTTTCAGTCTCCGTCAGCCAGACGAGAAGCTGCGCTTTCGTCAAAACCGCATCATAGTTGTCATCTTCCTCATGCAGAATATGTTCAAACTTCGGCAGGCACAGATAATGTGATTTCCCTTTTAAAATAGCGGCTTTGACCGGCCAAGGAAACATACGCTCCAAAAGCGGAAGATCTTTAGACATGATCTGCTGCTGCAAAAGAGTAGAGTACGTGCTGATAATGACGGGAGTTTGTTCCGCTTTGGCAAATAAAACAGCCGGAACGAGATAACCGATCGTTTTTCCGATGCCGGGCGCCGCTTCAATCAGCGCATGCTCCCGATTGCGGAAGGCGCCAAGCACTTCATCCATCATCGTAAGCTGTCCTTTCCGCTTTTCATAGCGGGGGATGATGCCGGACAAGATCTGTTCTTTTTCTTCGTTCCACTTTTCAAGGTCAATGGCCGCATTCACCGGACGGGAAACCGGAATTTGATCGGGCTCTTTAATTGAAAAAGAGGCGTATGGAATGCAGCTCTTTTCTTCCGCCGGCCTGCTTTCATGTATAAAGGAATCCAAAAGCAGCGTCAAATCGCTGATAAAATGCTGTGAAAGCCTTCTAAGCTGCTTTAACGTCGGTAAAGGCAAATGTTTCAGTTTATGTAAAATGTCTAAAAAGACCAGTCCCGTAACCTCCGCATCGCTGTCTGCGCGGTGAGGGCGGTCATGAACAATATTCAGCTCTGCGCACAACTCACCGAGCTTATATCCTTCAAACCCCGGGAAAACAATACGCGAAAGCTCAACCGTATCAAGCACTTCACAATCCGGCAGCTCATAGCCCGCTTCGCTCAGTTCATGTCGGACAAATCCGAGGTCGAAATGAATATTGTGGGCAACAAAATACGCGCCGTCAAGCAGATGAAAAATCTCCTCTGCGACCGCTTCAAACGGCAGTTCATTTTCAACCATTCCGGACGAAATTCCGGTCAGCTGTTCAATAAACGGCGGGATGGCCTGATTCGGATTGATATATTTTGAAAACCGCTCAGTTATTTGTCCATTTTCAATGACAACCGCTGCGATTTGAATGATTTTATCGCCCTTTTTCGGCGAATTTCCTGTTGTTTCGACATCTATGACAACGAACCGTTGTTTGTTCATTAAAATGGACACCTCAATTCTTGCATACGAGAAAAGTGTAACACGTTTTGTTGAGAAATGGAGCGGAAAAACAGCTTTTGCCCCTAAATCTTAAAAGAAAACCCCCATGAAGGGGGCTCTTTTACAAAATCGTGTGTGCCGGTTCCTGGCCCAGCATCTGCTCGATTTTATTCTGATCATCCAGAACGGCCACCTTCGGCTGATGGCTTTTTGCTTCCTGATCAGACATCATTTGATAAGAAATAATAATGACTTTATCTCCTTCTTGGACGAGACGGGCGGCAGCTCCGTTTAAACAGATGACGCCGCTCCCCCGCTTACCGGGAATAATATACGTTTCAAGTCTCGCTCCGTTGTTATTATTCACAATCTGAACTTTTTCATTAGCGAGCATTCCGACGGCATCTAAAAGATCTTCATCAATCGTTATGCTGCCGACATAGTTTAAATTGGCTTCCGTCACGGTAGCGCGGTGCAGTTTTCCGGCCATCATAGTGCGGTACATATTATGATCTCTCCCATTCATCAATATCAATAATGATATTATCAATCAGTCTGGCTTTAGAAAATTGGACGGCGCAGGCCAGAATGACCTTGCCGTTTAATGTTTTAAGCGGAGTCAGCTCCGGATAAGCGTACAGTTCGGCATAATCAATGACGCCGCTTGTGTTTTCGATGATATCGGTGACGGTTTTTATGACGGTTTCCGGATTTCTTTCACCGTCTCTGACCAGTTCGGCACCTTGCTGCAATGCTTTATAGATCATCGGCGCTTCTTTGCGTTCCTGCTCAGTCAGATAGACGTTGCGAGAGCTTTTGGCAAGTCCGTCTTCTTCTCTGACCGTGTCCACTGCAACCAATTCGATATCCATAAAGAAATCCTCAATCAATCCGTCCACAACCGCTGCCTGCTGGGCATCTTTCAGGCCGAAGTAGGCGCGGGTCGGTTTAACGAGATTGAAAAACTTCGTCAGCACAGTGGCCACTCCGTCAAAATGGCCGACGCGGGAGGCGCCGCACAACACGTCAGTTCTCCTTTTCACTTGCACGGCAACATTTTGCTCGCCTTTATACATGTCACTTGGAGACGGCGTAAACAAAACATCTGCTCCCGCCTGTTCTGCAAGCCGGGCATCGCGCTTTAAATCTCGCGGATATGCTTCGTAATCCTCGCCCGGTCCGAATTGAGTCGGATTGACAAAGATGCTCATCACGACAATATCGTTTTCTTTGTTTGCTTTTTCAACCAGGGTCAGGTGTCCTTCATGAAGAAAACCCATTGTCGGGACGAATCCGATCGTCCGGCCTTCTGAGCGGTATTGTGCAATTAATTCTTTCAGCTGTTGAGTTTCTGTCAGTTGTTTCATCGCTTACTTTCCTCCGTATAAGCCTTGCAGCACAGTTTGGTTTATCTGAAAGGAATGCTTTTCTTCCGGGAAAACCCGTTCTTTCACATCACGGACATAATCGCTGAGGGCCGACTCAATCGTGCCGTCGATTTTGGCGTATTGCTTCACGAACTTCGGTGTTCTGTCCACGCCGTGGCCGACGACGTCATGATAGACAAGGACTTGGCCGTCCGCTTTTGAACCGGCTCCGATACCGATGACGGGAATGGATACTTCTTCTATTATTTTAGCAGTCAGTTCAGCAGGCACACATTCAAGCACGAGCATCATCGCTCCCGCCTGCTCGCATTTGATGCTGTCTTCAATGAGCTTTTTCGCGCTTTGCTCATCTTTTCCCTGCACTTTATATCCGCCTAATACGCCGACAGACTGCGGTGTGAGGCCTAAATGGCTGACGACGGGAATTCCGCCGAGAGTCAGCGCGCGGATGGATTCGAAAACGCCGTCTCCGCCTTCCAGCTTTAACGCGTCCGCGCCGCTTTCCTGAATAATGGCCGCGGCGTTTTTCAATGTATCCTCTTTTGAAAGGTGGTAAGACATAAACGGCATGTCAGTTACGATAAACGTATTTTTCGCACCGCGTTTTACCGCTTTTGTATGGTGAATCATGTCACTGACCGTTACGCCGACGGTTGAATCGAGTCCGAGCACGACCATTCCGAGCGAATCCCCGACTAAAATCATGTCGACTCCCGCCTGTTCCGCAAGCTTTGCCTGCGGATAATCGTAAGCGGTCAGCATCACGATCGGCTCTCCGTTTTCCTTCATTTTCATGAAATCCAGTTTTGTTTTCATTCTGTTTCTCCTCCTCTAAACGGTGAGGAGATGAGCCGCCAATTCTTCGCAAGCAAAAAAGCCTTCTGTAAAATAAGAAGGATTCCCACTTGTTTAACGTTCGGCGAATGTCATCCCTCTGTCCCAGTCCTTTTTTGGATCAAGGCAGACTTTTCGTAATCTCTGTTCTGCTGATCAGGTGCAGTTCATTATGATACTGCCCATAGGAAGTATACCAAATTCACGAGGCTTGTACCAACTAAGATTAATTGAGCTCAATATCGGCAGAATAGATCTTCTTTATACCGTCTCTCGTTTCCAAAAGAAGAACTCCCTCATCATCAATGCCGAGCGATTTCCCGTAAAACGTTCCTTGCAGCGTTCTCGCTCTGAGCTCGTTCCCCAGTCCGACCGCATAGCTTTCCCATAGCAGCTTGATCGGTGTAAAGCCGTGGTTCAAGTAATCCTGATAGCGTTTTTCAAAAGTCAGCAGAATCTCTTGTATCAGACCCGCTCTGTCAATTTTTTCGCCGGCTTCCATGCTCAGGCTCGTCGCAATGTCCTGAAGCTCGCCGGGAAAATCGGTTTCCTGCTGGTTCACGTTGATGCCGATCCCGAGAATAACCGAACGGACACGGTCTTCTTCCGCCTGCAGCTCAGTTAAAATCCCGACGGCTTTTTTGCCGTGAACCATTAAATCATTCGGCCATTTAATGGCGGCCTGTACGCCTGTAAAAGCCTCGATGGCCTGTACGACCGCAACGGCGGATAACAGGGTGAGCTGCGGCGTTTTTTGCAAAGGAACGTCGGGTCTCAGAATGAGGCTCATCCAAATCCCGTTTCCCTCCTGTGAATGCCATACTCTGGCCATTCTTCCTCTGCCTGCCGTTTGTTTATCGGCGACTACGAGGGTCCCTTCCGGCGCGCCGTCATTGGCAAGTTCATGAGCGGTTTTTTGGGTGGACGGCAGGACGTCCCGGTAATGAAGCTGTTTGCCCAAAACTTCTGTTTTCAGTCCGAAACGGATTTCGGATTCACTGAGTTTCCCCGGTTTTTTAATGAGCCTGTACCCTTTTCGTCTGACCGCCTCAACCTCATACCCCTCTTTGCGGAGCTCCTCTATATGTTTCCAAACGGCGGTTCTCGAGCAGCCGAGCGCGTCACTTATTTTCTGCCCGGAGATAAAGCCGTCACCCGCCTCAGAAAATAAATCAATTAATCGGGTTCTTAATGTTGATCCCATGATGCGAGCCACTCCTTTATGTCATGTTTTCGGTTAGGGAGCTTCCCTGCCAATACCGCTTCTTCAATCCGGCGAAGTTCTTCGGCCACCCATTTACCCGCGCGGCGGTTTCTGAGCTCCATCAGATCAGCGCCTGAAATGTCGAGGTCTCGAAGGCTTTTGATCGGCAGCTGCTCATACAGGCTCTGAACTTCTTTCAGCTTTTGTTCATCAATCGTCCTATGCTTTTTCAGCATCTCGATTTTAACGGCTGAAAACAGCGCCTCTCCCGCCCGGTACATCGCTTCTGCTTCCAGCTGCGCCGGATAAACGCTTATGATCTGCACCGCTTTTTTTATGACCTTTCCCGGCAGTTTCCATTGTTTTAAAAACGCCTCGGCGCTTTTCGGACAAAGACCAAGAAACAATAACAGCGCTGCCCAGCGTTCTTCGCGTGCATCTAAAGAAGAAAACGGAAAGCCGCTTGCTTCAAGCATTTGCTGCTCATAACCGGAAAGGACGGGCAGCTCTTGTATCAGACCTGTCTGCACCATCGTTTGAATCGCTTCTTGTGAGAAAGCGCCCTGCATCAGCTTTTCAAACTCGACGGTCTTTCGTTCTACTGATACATGTGCCATAAGCTCCCTGTCTTTTATGACGGCCTCTCTTGTATCTTTTTCTAACAGAAAGCCGAGCTGACTCATAAAGCGGACGGCTCTCATCATCCGCAGAGCGTCTTCCCGAAAACGGTCTTCAGGGTTACCCACCGTACGGATCAGCTTTTGTCCGATATCATGTGCGCCTCCGAAATAATCAAGCAGCTCTCCTTCGGCAGACATCGCCATCGCATTAATCGTTAAGTCTCTCCGCTTTAAGTCTTCTGATAAAGAAGTAATGAACCGCACAGCTTCAGGGCGCCGGTAGTCCTTATATTCTGATTCGGCACGAAAAGTGGTGACTTCATAGGTTTCATCTTCCCACAGGACGATGACGGTGCCGTGCTCTTTTCCTACATCGACAGTCCGCTTAAAGAGACGCTCCACCTCATTCGGCAAAGCGCTGGTTGCGATGTCCACATCACCTATTTTTCGTTTCATATAGCTGTCTCTGACGGCTCCCCCGACAAAGTACGCCTGATGGCCCGCCTTCATCAGATGATGAAGGATGGGGAGGGCTTTGACAAATTCCTGTTCCATAAGATCACTCCGGTCCTGCCAATTCGTCATAAATCCGTTCATACTGACTGACGATTCTTTGCGAAGAAAAGGCGGTCTCCACCATTTTCAGCGCATGATCAGTCAATCGTTTGCTGAGCTGTTTATCTTCTAAAACGGCAAGCGCTTTTTCAGATGCCGCCTGAATATCGCCGACTTCCACCAGAAAACCGCTTACTTGATCTTTAATCACTTCGGGGATGCCGCCGATATTTGTTCCGATGCACGGCACGCCGCAGGCCATCGCCTCAAGGAGGACGAGTCCGAAACTTTCTTTTTCAGACAGAAGAAGCTTAAGATCGCTGATGGAATACAGCTCTTCCACCCTGTCCTGATTTCCGAGGAGCAGCACTTGATCCTGCAGTCCGTATTTTTCGACAAGCTGCCAAGCGACGCACTTTTCCGGCCCGTCACCGACAAGCAGGAGCTTCGCCTTTGTGTTGGCTGCGATATTACGGAAAACGCGGATGACATCTTTAACACGTTTTACTTTTCTGAAGTTCGAAACATGGATGACGACCTTTTCATCCGGCAAAATACCATGTTTCTCTTTTATACTCTCTGTATTTTTCTTAAGATAAACACGTTCATCAATAAAGTTGTAGATGGTCTCAATTTTTTTATCCGGCTTAATTAAGTCATATGTTTCTCCGGCAAGCGCGGTTGATACCGCCGTCACTCTGTCGGACGCTTCGATGGCAAAACGGATTAAATCTTTTAATGACGGATCATATCCTAAAACGGTGATGTCCGTACCGTGAAGCGTCGTCACGATGCCGATGTCACGCTTGAGCATCTGCTTGGCGAGATAAGCGCATACCGCATGCGGCAGCGCATAATGCGCGTGAATGATATCAAGATTTTCCCTCGCGGCCACCTCGGCGATTTTGCTCGCCAGCGTAAGGTCATAAGGCGGATATTTAAATACCGCGTATTGGTTGACTTCCACCTCATGAAAATGAATATTCGGATGATATGTATTTAATCTGAACGGGATGCTTGATGTGATGAAATGAACCTGGTGCCCTTTTTCCGCAAGCAGCTTGCCGAGTTCCGTCGCAATAATACCCGAGCCTCCGACACTCGGGTAGCATGTAATCCCTATTTTTAATGGTCTCATTGTCCGCCCCCAAAAACATCATCATTCAAAACGGGAAGCTGTTTTGAAAAGAAGCCTTCAGCATACCCCGTCCCGGCTTCTTTGCCATACAGTCTTTCCCGCGCTTCCACCATTTCGATATAACCGTTGGTCAGCGGTGTGTTCACTGACTGCTCCGTAGGAATAAACTGGCTTTGATAGGCGTGCAGGCTTTCTTTTTTCAGATCGATGGTTTCCGTTATGTCGATTACAAAGTCCGGACGGTGAAACCCGTTGATCATATAATAGTATACGCGCTGAGCCTTATGAGCCGGCAGTTCCTGATGATCTCTGTATTTATGAATTCCCGCCGAGAACACCGCCTCTTCGACCAAAGCCGCCGCATTGCCGTGGTCAGGATGGCGGTCTTTCGGATAAGGCATGAAAACGGTTTTCGGCCGGCAGGCTCTGATGACACTGACAATCCGGCGGATGCCGTCCTCACTTTTCAAAAGCCCGCGGTCGGGAAGCGTAAGCTGGGATTCTCTCTTTTACGCCGAGAATTCGTGCCGCCTCTGCCGCTTCTTCTTTTCTTATCCCTACCGTTCCGTTAGATGATAGTTCGGCCTCGGTCAAATCGCATATCACCGCGGTTTTTCCTTGAACCGTAAATTTTGCGATCGTGCCGCCCATACCGATCTCGACATCATCACTATGGGCGCCGAACGCCAGGATATCAACGTGTTCAGACATTCGGCTCTCCTCCGCGCACAAGATTGCGGAAATCAAATGCCCCGCCGTCCAGCGTCCGGACGAGGATTTCCGCTGTTCCCATATTTGTGGCGAGCGGGATCGCGTATACGTCACACAGCCGGATCAGCGCCGAGACATCCGGTTCGTGAGGCTGCGCAGTTAACGGATCGCGCAGAAAAATGACGAGATCCAGGGCGTTTGCCGCAATCAATGCGCCGATTTGCTGATCTCCGCCGAGCGGGCCGGATTGAAAACGTTCAACGGACAATCCGGTCGCTTCCTGGATTTTTAAGCCTGTCGTACCCGTCGCGTATAACTCATGATGGCTCAATATATCTTTATATGCGGTTGTAAACTGAACCATATCCTGCTTTTTTTTATCGTGAGCAATCAAAGCAATTTTCATTGATGTTCTCCCCCTTGCCGATTCAGTCGATAATATTTTCGAGTCCGTATACAAGCTGGTCGATTTTCATCACTTGCTCCACTGACAGCTTCACTCCTGACATAAAGGAAGCCCGGTTATAGGAGTCATGGCGCAGTTTCAGCGTCTGGCCGTCCATGCCGAACATGACTTCCTGGTGGGCGATAAGGCCCGGCAGACGCACGCTGTGAAGGCGGATGCCGTTTAATTCAGCACCGCGGGCGCCCGGCAGAATTTCTTTTTCATCAGGATGGCCCTGCTGCTTTTCTGTACGGACGTTTGAAATCATTTCCGCTGTTTTCAGCGCCGTTCCGCTCGGGGCATCCAGCTTTTGATCATGATGAAGCTCAATGATTTCTACATCTTCAAAATAGTTGGCGGCCATTTGTGAGAACTTCATCATCAGCACCGCGCCCAATGCAAAATTCGGAGCGATGATAGCGCCGATTCCTTTTTCTTCAGTCAAAGCTTGAAGCTCCTCTAAATCCGCTTCAGAAAATCCGGTCGTTCCCACAACGGGGCGGACGCCGTGTTCAAGAGCGGCTTTCGTATGTTTTTTGCCGATTTCAGGCGTTGTCAAATCGATCAGTACATCCGGTTTTGTTTCTTGGAAACATGCGCGGATATCCGTATAAATAAGAGCGTCTGAATCAGCTGACATCACTTCCCGCAATGTTTGCTGATCGTATGTATGGTCAATAGCGCCGACAAGCTCAAAATGAGGCGTGCGGACGGCAAGTTTTACGGCCTCCTGGCCCATTCTGCCTCTCGGTCCGGCAATGACGACTTTAATGATTTCATTTGACATAGTTTCTCCTACTTTCCTTCTTCTTTTCTAGTCCAGCGGTCTTTATCACGTGTATTAAATTTATGCATGACGCGGTTATGAGCTTCTTCCAATGAAATATCAAGGGAGTTGGCGAGGCAGATCAGGACGAACAGCACATCGCCCATTTCCTCTTCCATGCTTTTCTCATTTTCCGTCGTTTTCTTCGGCTTTTCCCCATAATAATGGTTGACTTCTCTTGCAAGTTCGCCCAGTTCTTCCGTGAGACGGGCCATCATGGCAAGCGGGCTGAAATAGCCTTCTTTGAATTGGCCGATATATTCATCGACCTCAGCTTGTAAGTCTTTCATCGTTTTGTCACTCACTGTGCGAATACCTCCTGTCATCTCTTCCATGTTAGCTAATTCAAGTACATTTGACAAATGTTAAAAACGGCAGTTTGCTGTTTTCTTTTGTATCCACTATAATATTTACGCAATCTTATGGAAGGAAAAGGGGTTTGATGCAATGCTTGGAGAAATCAGAATCAAAAACATTTGCTTTATTTTAATCGGCGCCGCTGTTTTTTCATTCGGACTGGTTCACTTTAATATGCAGAACAATTTGGCGGAAGGCGGATTTACCGGCATTACGCTGCTTTTATATGCGTTATTCCACATCAGCCCTTCTATTTCCAACCTGGTATTAAACATTCCTATCTTTTTCATCGGCTGGCGTATGCTCGGCCGGACGATGTTTGTCTATACCCTGATCGGCACCGTCTCTCTTTCCGTTTTTCTGAGTGTTTTTCAGCGCTACGAAATTCATATGCCGCTGTCGCATGATTTAGCGCTGGCCGCCTTGTTCGCCGGTGTTTTTATCGGCGCGGGTCTCGGCATTATTTTTAAATACGGCGGCACGACGGGCGGGGTCGATATCATCGCCAGGCTGATCAACAAATTTTTCGGAATCCCGATGGGCCGGACGATGTTTGCCTTTGACGCCTGTGTCATTCTGCTTTCTTTGTTTACGTATCTTTCTTACAAGGAAGCGATGTACACGCTTGTAGCCGTTTTTGTCGCTGCGAGATTGATTGATTTTATACAGGAAGGCGGCTATGCCGCAAAAGGGGCAACGATTATTTCTTCGAAAAACGATTTGATCCAGCAAAAAATCATTGAAGAGATGGAGCGCGGCGTCACCGTTTTAAAAGGACAGGGATCATATACAAAAGAAGACAGGGACGTTCTTTACTGCGTCGTTCCGAAAAACGAAATTGTGCTTTTGAAAAGCGTCATCACTTCCGTTGACCCGCACGCCTTTGTTGCAGTAAACGACGTCCATGATGTGCTCGGCGAAGGATTTACGCTTGATGAAAATAAAAATCCGATCAGACGATAATAAAAAGGCGGCTTTTGCCGCCTTTACTGTTCGTGTTTCCATTTGACAACCGGTGATTTTTTCTTTTTCAATCGGCGGGCGAATGCCGGACTGACATTGAGCGTCTGCTCGACGAAGCGCTGCGGCGTCAGTGCCAGCCATTGGTTTAAGGAGACGTCTTCGAAACGGTCGCTTTTGAAGATTTCCAGAAAGCGAAGCACGGTGTCACCGGTATTCTGAACATAATGTCCCATTGCAAAAGGAACATATCCTACGTCACCCGCTTGATAGTTAAATGTCCGCGCTCTTCCCTCCGCCGCAAACACCGTCATTTTCGCTTCTCCTGAAAGATAATACTGCCACTCGTCCGTATTGGGATGCCAATGCAATTCTCTCATGCCTCCGGGTTCGACCTCCACAAGAGCTGCGGCAATCGTTTTTGACACCTTAAACGTTTTTGAATCGACAATCTTTACTCTTCCCCCGCCGGTAACAAGAGGCTCCTGCCGGGAAAGCTTGTAGCTGAATGGCTCCAAAACGGGGCCTTCCGGGGAAGAAACTGCTGCCCGCTCAATAGGGGGAGGCGGTTCCAGCTGGAACATGTAACGCTCTTTCTTGTGAATGTAAGCCAGCTCATAACCCGGAACACCGAAGTTCGCCTCCAGCACGCTGCGCGGGGTATGGGCAAACCAGTCCGTTACTGAAAAGGTGCTGTTTTCTGAAAAAGAGCCGTCATCAAAGACGAGCAAAAACTCACTTCCCTGCTCTAATCCTTGAATGGAATGAGGAATGCCGGAAGGAAAATACCACAGGTCCCCTTCACTTACGTTATCAATAAAATTCCGCCCATTTTGATCGACCGCAGTTAAACGTACTCCTCCGTTAATCACATATCCCCATTCGGCTTCTTTATGCCAATGAAGCTCCCGCACAGCTCCCGGTTTCAGTCTCATGTTCACCGCCGCGATGTTTTTGGATACCGGCAGTTCCCTGACCGTCACCTCTCTGGACCATCCGCCGTCTTCAAGCCTCATATGCGTATCAGAAAATGAGAATTTCAAGTTTTGAACCGTTCCTGAATCCGTTGAAGGCGGAACGAGCATGTCAGGATTCTGGAAGTCACGCGCGAGGTTTCGCGGTCCTTCGTCAGTCGCCCCTTTTCTGCCTCTGATCGGCTGCGGGAGGTGTTTTGAAGCCAATTGCTGGATGAGTTTTTTCACTGGCTTAGCTCCTTTACAGCAATTTGTGTTTATTTAGACTTAGGATACTCACGCTTTTTCTCTTTCTTTTTTTCCGCTCTGTATTTTCGGTAGCCGACATATGTCAGCGCAGTAATAATGATACCGCCTGTTGTCAGAATGACCCAGAGCAGCGAAGGGTCAGCGTCATCCCGCTCCACCTTGTCAAAAACCCGCTTTAAATCCTGCTGCAGGAGCGTCAGACGCTCAAGCTTTGTTCCTTTTGTCATCTGCTGAAACCCTTCCTGCTCAATCACCTCGATATGTTTCGCCACCGTATCAAGCTGGCCGGCCGACACATCCATTGTCAGGCTGGGATAAATTAAATCATATAATGATATAAATTCATTCCACTTTTCATTGAAATTTTCACTTCCGTTTCCGCTGACATCTTCTTTTAAGGCGCTGAATGTCGCCATAATCGGTCTTTCAAGCGAACCCCACAGCGGATCGGAGTGGTCTTCCATCGCATCCATTACCAACCTGAACTGGGCGGCTGCCCGGATTTTTTCGGTATCTGAGGCGTCTGCCTGTTTCAGGACGCGCACTAAATCATTAAAGCCCAGAGTCACCTGCCTGACTTCGGCGCCGCTCAGTGAGTTTACGTGTGTCATTTTTTTCTTAAAGTAGCCAAGCACTTGCAGAGCCTCATCATACTGCGAATGCCGCGTCATTTGGAAAACGGTATCCGAAAGGTCGTTCAGTTCCTTGAGACCGCCCTCATCTTCAGCTTTGGCAGTTGTGATGAAACACATAAGAGCAAGTAAAAGACAGATCGTCAGCTTTCGTTTCATAGAGGTCCCTCCCACTCCTTCTCTTTACAGAATATGAGGAGCGGGACAAGGTTAGACCAAGATTCTATCAGTGTAAGTCAAGCTTTATCCGTCTTTTGGAAATCACCAAATAGTATGCAAGGCCGAGTGAAAATATGCTCAGCCAGAATGTAGCATACCCGATCTCTTGCATATAGTCATTGAGCATTGAGTAGCGGGGCATCATGCCGAAAAGATAATCAATGACATCATTATGAAGCGTCCAAACAGCGGCAACGGCAAGATGCCATAACCGGAACCGAAAATACGGGCTGTATAAAACGCCTTGAACGGCCATGGCAAAATGTGAAGCAATCAGCATGTACCCTTCCCAAGGCATCTGCCCCATTTTGACCAGCACAAAGACATTCATTCCGACCGCCCACAGCCCGTATTTTACAAGGGTTACAAGAGCCAGCGCTTCAAACAGCGGCGCGTTTCTTCCCATGAGAAATGCCAGAAGCACAAACAGGAAGAAAAACGTCGCCGTCGGGCTGTCAGGCACAAATATCAGAAATCGGAACGGCGTGTCCAAAAGCTGCGGCACATACCAATAATAGCCGTACACCGTACCGATAAAATTAACGGCAAGAACAAGCAGAAGCATGCCGCGCAACCCTAAAAGATAAGAAATCCACCTCATACCATCAACTCTCAGTCCATAAAAAGTATGTATCATGCAAAAAAAGCTGACATCCGGTCAGCTCTTTTCATAAAAGTATATCCTGCTGTTGTCTACTTCACAATACGTTATTTCGCTGTCGTTTCAGAAATGAACTTCGCCAGCTGATCAAGCTGTTTGTCATTCCCTTTAAAAATACCGGCTGGCATCTGCCCTTTCCCTTTGACGGCGATTTTTTTAATTTCTTCCGGGCTCAGCCCGTTATCGACCAGGGACGGACCGGCGCCTCCCCCTTGAAGATTATCCCCGTGACAGGAAATACAGCCTTGTTCTTTAAATACCTTATAACCGTCTGATTCAGTATCAATGGCGGCTTCTTTTTTAATTTTCCCTTGCTCCTCCGCCTTCGCCCAGTCATGTGTCGCGACTGACTGCCACGTTAAAAAGACCGTAGCGCAAAGCGCCAAAAGCATCATCCCGACGGCAACCGGACGCTTCCACGGCCTTCTTTCAGACCCCCTGTCGAGAAACGGAGCCAAAAGCAGCGACCCGAAGGCAAGCCCCGGTATAATCATCGCCCCGATAACGGTGTAGCTCCCTGCGGCATATTCATATTTTAAAAGCTGGTATAAAAATAGAAAATACCAATCCGGCAGCGGAATATACCCTGTATCCGTCGGGTCCGCCACCCGTTCCAAAGGCGGCTCGTGCACAATCGTTAAAACGAGAAATCCGACGAGGAAAACGGCTCCGACCATCCATTCTTTCAGCAGAAAGTTCGGCCAAAACGCCTCTGTCTTTCCAGGATACTCTGAATAGTCTTTCGGTATATTCGGTTTTTTTTCAGCCGGTATCCTTGAATCTCCTACAAACTTCATTCCTTTCCCCCGGTGCATGTCATCCCCTCCCTTTTATATCAGATTTGTATTAAAGCGGTCCTGAAATTCCCTGCTTGCGGATCATGACAAAGTGGGCGCCCATGAGCGCAAACAAAGCGGCAGGGAGAAAAAATACGTGAATCGCAAAAAATCTCGTCAGCGTTTGAGCGCCGACAATATCGTGGTGGCCGGCAAGAAGAGTTTTCACCTGTGCTCCGATCAATGGCGTCGCCTCCGCAATCTGAAGACCTACCTTTGTCGCAAACAGCGCCTTCATATCCCACGGAAGCAAATACCCTGTAAAACCGAGACCGAGCATCACAAAAAAGATCAGAACACCGACGATCCAGTTCAATTCCCGAGGCTTTTTATAAGCTCCCTGAAAGAAAACCCGCAGCGTATGTAAAAACATCATCACGATGACTAAACTTGCGCCCCAATGGTGCATACCCCTTACAATCTGCCCGAAAGCGACTTCATTCTGCAAATAATACACAGATTCCCACGCGTTTTTTATATCCGGCACATAATACATCGTTAAAAACATCCCGGAGAGCACTTGGATAACGGTTACAAAAAACGTCAAACCGCCGAAACAATAGACAAAAGCCGAGAAATGGTGAGCGGGATTTACATGTTCCGGCACTTCATGGTCGGCGATATCCCGCCACATCGGCGTAATATCGAGACGTTCATCCACCCAGTCATAAATTTTATTCAGCATGTCACCCTTCCCCCCTAGGCTTTGCTTTTCCAAGATACAAAAAGCCGTCCTTTACTTTTTGCTCATAACGGTCAAGAGGCGCGAGCGGCGGCGTGCCCGGAACGTTCGTGCCGTCTTTTTCATACAGCCCGTAATGGCAGGGACAAAAGAATTTGTTCGGATTTTTAGGATCATTGTTCCAGTTTACGGTGCAGCCCAAATGCTTGCATATCGGAGAAAGCGCTATAATTTCATCCCCATGCTTGTAAACCCAGGCTGACCTGGATTCTTCCGATTCGTACCAGGCGTCGACTTGATGAATTTTAAAGTCAAACCGCTTCGGCTCCTTCGTCAGCTCATCCACACTGACAACCTGCACCATTTTTTGATCTCCCGTCGGTTTTAATACCGGATCCAGCGCAAAACGGACCATAGGCATAAGCGCACTGGCGGCCATAAATCCCCCCACGCCGGTGAGCGCATAGTTTAAAAATTGTCTTCTTGATATATCTTGTTTTCCGCCCATCTCTTCCCCCCCTAAAGATTGACCAAAAATTAACTAAAATAGAAAATAATTCTGAGATTTGACACCCTCATAATATATGAATCTTTCAGCAAGGTCAACAGAGGCAAAACGGGTGTTTTGCAGGATACCTGGAGTTTTTAAGAATTGTTCCACTTCTGTAACAAAACGTTCAAAATTTCTCCGCACTTGTCATCCGCAATTTTTCTCTTTAAAGAGTCTTTCATATGTTCAAACGGAACGGCAGGTATGTATATGACATCAGACCCTATTTCAGAATCCTTCCATTTTTCGTCTGCCGTCAGGAACAAGGCGTGCCGGAAGTTGGTCATCACCTCTTCTTTGAGTTTTTGAAGCAGGGCGATTTGTGATTGGTCTATATCAACATATGTATAAGAGGGGAATAAATATACGCGTCCTTTCAATTGGCGCTCAAGCTCTTCAGAAAGCAATTGGGTGCTTTCCCCCTGTTCAACGGCCTCTTTTAAGCCTCCTGAAGACGTTATGGAAATTAACGGAATGACAGCGGTATCAATGTAACCCGCAGATTGTAAATAGGCATCGGCATCAGCGGCCCTCCATCTCATGTCTCGTTCCTCCTCTTTACGCAACAAGCCTTGCATATTCTGCAAGGCTGTCATTTATGTGAGCTGATTCAATTGGCGGGAAAGCTTTTTAAATGTTTCTTTGTCGTGGCGGTCCAGCGCCTCGTCGATATCTTTAAGCAGCTTTTCCCGCTGGAAAGTGGAAATGGCATGTTCTAATATTTTTTCAGCCATCCCCTGATCCTGTTTATTTTCAAACAGGTCTTTCGGCAGATGCGGATTTGATTCAAGAACAGCGGCATATTCCGGTGAGCTGTAGGCCGAACGGAAATTCAGCTGGATAAATAAATCCTGCTGTTTATTTAACCGGATGTCGTGAAAAGATTTTTCCGCGTCCGTAGTCATGACATTTTCTTTGTAAAACCTAAACGGCACCTCATCAACGCAATGAGTAGACATGATAATGCCTCTCGGGCAAAATTCGGCTTGTTCTACAAAATGGACTTTTTCCATTAATGAATCATGACTCATTAAATAATTTAAAATCCAGACGCACTCCCGGCGTTTAAGCTGATAATGATTTAAAAACCAACGGATAAAATCCTTTTTTTCATTGACAGAAACAGGGGTCTGCATGTAATTCCCTCCTCTATCGATCGTATAATCTGACATCACTTATACATTCAGCAAGCATGGTCCAAAATCCTGCTTATCTTAAAAATTCATCCTCTATCCGTAAGATTGTTTCTTCAAGCTCTTCGTTTGTTCCATCCATTGAAAGCACTTGTTTTAAAAGCGGCAGCGCTTCTTTCTGGAGACCCTCTTCCAATAAGAAGTGAGCGTATTCATATAAGAAATCCCGATCATCCTGATAATGGAGATACGCAGCTTCGAAGCTTTTTTTCGCTTCAGCGTATTGCTCCAGGCCTGTATAGGCCCCCGCCAAATACCAATTGTATTTCGGATCTTCTTCTCCGTAGCCGCGGACTTCCTGAATCAGATCAATAATCTCTTCAAAGCTTTCTTCTTTATGATAGACGGCTAAAAGCGTATGGAGCGCTTCCACGTAACCCGGATCGAGCGCCAGCGCTTCCTGAAGAAGCTTTTTGCCTTCCTCTTCGCTGCCGAGCTTTAACGCCATTTTCGCCGCATAGAGAAAAAGCTCTTTATTGTATTCATCGTAAGTAATACCTTCTTTAGCGGTTTTTAATGCATCTTCATACATGCCTTCTGCCTCGTAGCTTTTTGCAAGCGGCATATAAAGCGATGAATAGGAAGGATCAAGCCCTTTTAAATCAGACAGCTGCTTGATGGCTGTTTTGACCATTCCCGCCTGATAGGCTGTGAACCCGTACCCGAAAATCGTATTCGGTTCTGTATGTTCTGCCGCCGCTTTTTCATACCATGAAATCGCTTCCTCAAATTCACCCGCCGCGCTCAATGACTCAGCCAGCCTCTGATGAACGTTTACGCCGCCGATTTCGTGCCGTTCTTTTGCCGTCTCTTCATAGTAAGGAACGGCTTTTGCATATGATCCCTGAGTGAAGTATAATTCCCCCAGAGCGAAATCAATAACAGGTTCATCTTGTAACATCGCTTTCGCCTGTAACAGCTTTTGCTCACTTACTTCAAATAAGCCCTGCATCTGATACAGATCAGCCATTAAAAGGAGGCTTTCCGCGTAAGACGGGTCTTCCGGAGAAATCGTCTCCAGCACCTCAAGAGCTTTTTCTTCTTCATCAATATCTATTAACAATTCGGCGTAAAAATTCGTCAGCTCAGACTCATCCGGATAGAGGTCATGCAGATCACTGATCAGCGCTAACGCTTTTTCGGCGTTTCCCCATTCATAGTAGAGCTGGGCTGCAATGGCTTTGTCTTCGTCATGAAGCTCTGTTTCAGCTTTTGAAAGCGCTTTGAGTCCCTTTTCGGTTTCACCTGCTTCAACTAATTTTATGGCTTCTTGAATCAATGTATTCAAATCAGACCGGTCCTTTCTTTTCCTATACCTCATCAACCAAATGAAAAGGGTTTTTATTCGGGTTATTCTTATCATAATTCAGACAGGGCCTGCCCGCAAATAAGATGCTTCACCCGGCATTATAGTTTATCAGAAAATGGTTAAGAGGAAAACGGCAAAAAAGGGGACGGCATCTTTATACGCAAACAGCGCAATTTGTTCCGGCTGTTTCTGTAACGAAAACGCATTCCCCCTTTCTTTTAGTTTTCTGTTTAAGACAAGCTATGTCAAAGCCCAAGATTTTATGACACATGAAGAAAAAAGCCCGAAGAATCGTCTTCAGGCTTTTTTGGCTAATTGATCTAAATGCTCAAAGAATGTCGGATATGAGACATGGATCGACTCTGTATCATGGATGTCGATCGGCTCTTCTGTCAGGCATGAAGCGATACCGAGCATCATGCCGATGCGGTGGTCGCCGTGGCTTGACACATCGGCTCCGCCCGCAAGCGTTTTTTTGCCGTGTATTTTCATGCCGTCTTCAGTCGGTTCAATGTCTGCGCCGATTTTCCGGAGCTCTGATACGACGGTGTCGATCCGGTTCGTTTCCTTCACCTTCAGCTCCGCAGCGTCTTTAATGACAGTTGTGCCTTCAGCCTGCGTTGCCAAAAGGGCGATAATCGGGATCTCGTCAATTAAACGGGGAATGATTTCTCCGCCGATTTCTGCCGCTTTCAGAGCTGAGGTTTCAATAACCAGGTCTCCGTAAGGCTCCGCACTGTCCGCTTCTGAAGGAATCACTTCAAGTGAAGCCCCCATTTGCTTTAAGACATCAATCATTCCCGTGCGTGTCGGGTTCAGGCCGACGTTTTTCAGCACAATCCGGCTTCCGGGAACGACAGCGCCTGCCGCGAGGAAAAAGGCCGCTGAAGAAATATCGCCGGGCACGAAAATATCGGCTCCCCGAAGCTTCTGACCGCCCGTTACGGAAGCGCTCGTCTCCGTTTCCGCAAGCTCGGCGCCAAAAGCGTTCAGCATCCGTTCCGTATGGTCTCTTGATTTATGAGGCTCAGTGACGGTCGTCGTCCCTTCAGCCTGCAATCCGGCAAGCAGCACGGCAGATTTGATCTGCGCGCTTGCAACAGGGGAGACGTAATCTATGCCTTTCAATTGTCCGCCTCTTACGGATAAAGGCGTAAACCCTCCGTCCGCTCTTCCGTCAATCGCGGCTCCCATCTGTTTTAAAGGCTCCGTCACCCTCTTCATCGGGCGCTTTGCAATGCTTTCGTCGCCCGCTACCGTACTGTGAAATGGGCGTCCGGCTAAAATGCCGAGCATCAGGCGGATGGTCGTGCCGGAATTTCCGACATCAAGAAGGCTGTCAGGCTCACAAAGTGCGTCAATGCCCTTTCCGTATATCGTTACATCACTTCCGTTTTGTTCAATGGAGACACCCATTTTTCTGAAGCAGGCAATGGTGCTCAGACAATCGGCTCCGGGCAAAAAGTTTTTTACCGTTGTCGTTCCTTCCGCAAGCGCTCCGAACATAACAGAACGGTGGGAGATGGATTTATCCCCCGGAATATGAATTTCACCGTTTAAAGACGTCACTTTTTCTCTTTTCAATGTTTTCCACCTCAGTCAGCGTAAAATGTGTCATATTTGGCGCGGGATTGAATGCAGGTTTCCGCACGCTTCCGGTCATCATCAGTCTGGAAACTGATTCTGAGAATTCCGTTAATATCTTCTCTTGTTTCGATAATGCGGATGTTGGTGATACTGATTTTTTCTTCTGCCAGTATCGCCGTAATTTCCGAAATGACCCCCGGATGATCGGGAACATCGACATAAAGGTCATAAAAGGACGGGATCGCTCCTTTTTGACGGAGCGGCAGGCCGTCGCGATAATCTTTCGCTTTTTTAAAATATCCGAACAGGCTGTCCGCATCTTCATTTTCTACATAAGATTCGATCGTGTCAATCTCCCGTTTCCATTCTTTGAAGCGGTCAAGCAGTTTATCTTTGTTATGAAGAAGTATGTCCCTCCACATCGCCGGACTGCTTGAGGCGATTCTGGTGATGTCCCGAAAACCGCCGGCTGCGAAACGCTTCAAAAACGGATAATTTTCTTCAGAATGATGAGCCTGATGGACGAGGCTTGCAGCAACGATATGAGGGAAATGGCTGATGACGCTCGTTACGCCGTCATGCTCCTCGGGAGTCATCTCCACAAAGTGGGCGTTTGCCGCTTTCAAAAGCTCCTTCAGATGCGTTACTGACTCTTTAGAAGTTGATTTTCCGGGTGTTAAAATGTAAAATGCATTTTCGAATAAAAATTCTTTCGCCGCAGCGGCCCCGGATTTATGAGACCCCGCCATCGGATGGCCGCCGACAAATTGATAATGAGCCGGAAGCACTTTGTCGGCGTAGCTGACGACTTTCTGTTTCGTGCTGCCCACATCCGTAATCAGGAGTTCATGGGTGATGTCTGATGCGGCCAGCATATCGAGCATTTTCAGCGTTTGGGCGACAGGCGTGGCGATAATGACAACAGACGCTTGCTGCGCCCCTTCCGTCAATGAGCCGGCCCGCTCGTCAATAATTCCGAGCTTCAGCGCGGCAGTGAGCTGTTCTTCCGAAATATCCACACCGATAATCCGTTTATGCGGATGCTCCTTTTTGATGGCCAATGCGATCGATCCGCCGATCAGCCCGATCCCCGCAAGCAATATAGTATCCTTCATTTCACTCATTTCCTTTTTCAACTATTTTAATAGAGCAAAGAGGTGATGCTTGATCACCTCTTATAATATTTCAGCTAAGATTGTGAGAATTTCCTCATTCTGCTCTTTCGTACCGACCGTAATCCTTAACGCTGTCGGAAATCCGAGCGCCTGTCCTGAACGGACGATATATCCTTTTTCCAACAGGGCTTGGAACAGTTCATCCGCCGGACGGTTAAAATCAATGAGCACAAAGTTGGTTTGTGAAGGATAACAAGTTAATCCGTGAGTTTCCGCAAAATCATAATACTGCTTAAGGCCCGCTTTATTTTTCTCGACGCATTCCTGAATAAATGTGTGGTCGTCAAGCGCTGCCAGTGCCGAAGCCTGACCGATTCTGCTCGTATTGAACGGCTCTCTCGCCGGTTCAATCTGGCGGATCAGCGCTTCGTCCGCAATGCCGTATCCGACACGCAGCGCGGCAAGTCCGTACGCTTTAGAGAAGGTGCGGAGGATCATGACATTCGGATATTGCTTTAAAAGCGGAATGCTTTCAGGGTAATCGTCCGCCGTAACATACTCGTAGTACGCTTCATCAAGTACAACGAGTATATGCTCGGGAACTCTGTTTAAAAAGGCAATTAACTCTTGCTCAGAAGTATATGTCCCCGTCGGATTATTGGGGTTGCATACCCATATGACTTTCGTCTCGCCGTCAATTGCTTCCAGCATCCGGTCTAAATCATGAGCGCCGTCACTGCGGAGCGGCACCTCGCGCACCTCAGCGCCTTCAATCACCGCATTGTGTCTGTATTGCGGGAAAGTCGGGGCGGCGGTAATCGTGTTTGCCTGATCATTTAATAAAGAACGGCAGATAATCTGCACTAGCTCATCAGAGCCGTTGCCGAAAATGATCGAAGATTCACTGACCTGCAGATGCTCACTGAGCCGCGTTCTCAAAGCGGCACTGTAACCGTCGGGATACAGCGCAAGCTGCTCAATCTCCTGATGCAGCGCATCTTTTGCGGCCTGTGAACAGCCGAACGGATTTTCGTTAGAAGCGAGTTTTACTACTTTTTCAAGCCCGTATTCCATTTTCACTTCTTCTATTGGTTTGCCCGGCTGATACGGTTTCAGCTGCCGCAGCTGTTCTTTAATCTGCAAATCCAGTCACCTCATTTTACACTGTACAGTCGTCCGAACGTCTTTGCGTATTCTTCAAATTCAAGAAGCGCATCAGCTCTTGTGCCGGGATTCACAAGCTTTGTTTTAAGCTCTTCAACTTTTTTGACAAGCGCGCTGCCGACAACGACACCGTCAGATATTTCATTCATCCCGTCAACCTGTTTGCGGTTTGAAATGCCAAAACCGACCGCCACCGGAACAGAGCTGAATTCTTTCACCTTACGGATGAAAGAGTATACAGAAGGATCGAATTCGCTGCGTACGCCCGTCACTCCTAAAGAGGATACACAATACACAAAGCCGCAGGCCTGTTCAGTAATTATTTTCAAACGGTCTTCACTTGTCGGCGCAACCAGTGAGATATAAGCGATGTTCTCCTTTTTGCATGTCATTTGCAAAAGGGCGCTTTCCTCTAATGGAAGGTCGGGTACAAGCAAGCCGTCTATGTCGTTTTCCCGCAGTAAAGCGAAAAAGTATTCTTTTTCTAATTGTAACACAGGATTATAATACGTAAAGAGGATAATTGGAATATGAACGCCGTTTTTTTTCATTTTGCCGCCAAGTTCAATGGCTTTTACGATATTCATTCCGTTTTCCAGAGCCCGTTTTGAAGCCCGTTGTATGACGGGTCCGTCCGCAAGCGGATCTGTGTAAGGAACGCCGATTTCAAGGGCAGAAGCGCCTGCATTCTGTAATGATATTGCCAGTTCAACAGAAATGTCAGGAAGCGGATCGCCCGCTGTGATAAAAGGGATAAACAATTTTTCAGAATCTCGCAGATTAAACATGTGTCTCCACCCCGTTTTCCAAAACATTCATCAGCGTATGAACGTCTTTATCTCCTCTTCCCGACAAACTGACGAGAATGATTTTGTCTTTATCCATGTCCTTTGCCATTTCGAACGCTTTTGCCAGGGCGTGGGCAGATTCAATAGCCGGAAGAATACCTTCTGTTTCAGAAAGCAGACGTAACGCGGCAATCGCTTCATCGTCTGTCACGCTTTCGTACGTTACACGGCCGCTTTTGTGCAGATAGGCGTGCTCAGGGCCGATCCCCGGGTAATCAAGGCCTGCTGAAATGGAATACGGTTCGATAATCTGCCCGTATTTATCTTGTATTAAATAGGTCATTGATCCGTGAATCACCCCGAGCGTCCCTTTTGCGATCGTTGCCGCATGCAGCGGCGTATCAATTCCTTTTCCGGCCGCCTCGGCGCCGATCAGCTCAATGTCTTCGTCTAAAAAGGCCTGAAATATGCCCATCGCATTGCTTCCGCCGCCGACACATGCAACAACCTTATCCGGGAGCGTTCCTTCAACTCGGCGGAGCTGTTCTTTCGCTTCCTCGCCGATGATTTTCTGAAATTCGCGAACGATATACGGATACGGGTGCGGACCCACTACAGAACCGATAAGATAGAAATGATCTTCACAATGCTGGACCCAATACCTGATTGCCTCATTCGTCGCATCTTTCAGCGTGCCGTTGCCGCTTGTGACCGGCACCACTTCCGCGCCGAGCAGTTTCATCCGGAATACGTTCAGCGACTGGCGCGCAACGTCTTCTTCACCCATAAAAACCGTACATTTAAAACCGAATTTTGCGGCGGCTGTCGCGGCAGCCACACCGTGCTGTCCCGCACCGGTTTCGGCGATGATTTTCGTTTTGCCCATCTTTTTAGCAAGCAGAATCTGGCCTAACGCGTTGTTAATTTTATGAGAGCCGGTATGGTTTAAATCTTCTCTTTTCAGATAGATTTTCGCCCCTCCCAAATACTCTGACACCCTGTCTGCGAACGTTAATGCAGTCGGTCTTCCGGAGTAATCAAACAATAGTTTTTTATATTCGGCATGAAAAACGGGATCATTCTTTAATTCTGTGAAAGCCGTTTCGATTTCCTCAAGGGGCCGCATCAATGTTTCAGGGACAAATTTGCCGCCGAATTCGCCGTATCTTCCGTTTTCATTTGGATATGGATACATAGTGGTTCATCCTTTCTTCTAAAAGCCGGATCAGTGTTTGATCCTTGTGTCCGTTTTTTTCAATTCCGCTGGCAAGATCTATACCGCACGGACGCGATCTCAGTAAGCCGGTAATCGTTTCAGGATTAACACCGCCCGCAATAAAACAGCGCTTGCTTGCATTTTGAGCCTGCTTTCGGTACAAGGGGACACGGGCCCATGAAAACGCGATTCCCGTCCCGCCTCTCATTCCTGTCACTGAAGAATCAATGACATAGCCGTCGACAGCAGGTGTAAATTGAGCCATCTGACGGAGCGTCCCTTCCCCGTGATGGAGCGCTTTCCATATTTCCGAGCGCACAAGCGGACGGAGACGGAGGGCATCCTCAGGCGATTCATCACCGTGAAGCTGGATGACGTCAAGTGCCAGATCAGAGGCGATTTGCCCGATGTTTTCTATCGTTTCATTTACAAATACTCCGACATGTTTCTTGTCTGTCCGGACCTGCTCTTTCCATTTCCGGACCTCATCCGGCGTTACTCTCCGTTTGCTTGGGGCAAAAATAAATCCCAGATAATCCGCTTCTGAAGCTGCCGCAAGTTCATAATCACGCTTCGATCGTATTCCGCAGTACTTTAACTCAGGCTTTTTCATATCGTCACTCCCCGAACAGTCCGCGGATCGCCTTTTGCTGTGAATCCTCTCTCATTAAGGATTCTCCGACCAATACAGCCTGCGCCCCGTGCTTGTTGACGAATTGCAGGTCAGCCAAAGAACCGATGCCGCTTTCACTGACCAGCAGGCAGCCGTCCGGTACAAGCTGCGCTATTTTTTCCGTTTGCGTAACAGAAGTACGGAACGTTTTTAAGTCCCGGTTGTTTATACCGAGAATGTCCGGCTGAAACACTTGTAAAATCCGTTCAAGCACAGTTTCACCATGGACTTCAACGAGAACGTCCATGCCCTTCTCGCGGGCTTCCAGATAAAGCTCATAAAGCTCTGAAGGTTCCAGCGCTTCCCCGATCAGCAAAATGGCATCGGCGCCGATCCTGAACGATTCCTCCACCTGAAGGGAATCAATAATAAAATCTTTTCTCAGCACGGGGAGAGACACGGTTTGTTTCACATCTGTCAGAAATTGATTTCTCCCCTGAAAAAAACGGGTATCCGTGAGAACCGAAAGGGCGTCGGCTTTAGCCGCTTCATAATCCGCCGCAATCGTTTCCGGAACAAAATGCTCTTTAATCAATCCTTTAGACGGCGAAGCTTTTTTCACTTCGGCAATCAGCCCGATAAAACGGTTCGGGTTCAGGAGCGCTTCTTTAAAGGATCTCCGTTCAATTTGACAGGTTTCCGGCAGCAAGATGGATTTGATTTCTTCTTTTTTCTGCTGAATGATTTGGTCAAGCATACATTTCTTCCTCTTTCTGTTTCAGACGTTCGAGCTGCTTTTTGGCATCTCCGTTTTGAATCGCTTCTAAGGCTGTTTTCGTTCCTTCTTTCAGATCGTTTGCAAGACCTGCCGTATAAATGGCCGCGCCCGCATTTAAGGCGGTAATATGCAGAGCGGATAACGGAGCTTTATTTGCAAAAATATTCTGAATGAGGAGCGCGCTTTCTTCCGATGAATTCACTTGAATATCCTTCAATGAACCTTCTGCAAAACCGAATTGTTCAGGTGAAACGGAATATTCCAGACGTTCACCGTTTTTCAGTTCAATGATATCGGTCGGTGCTGTGATGGACAGTTCATCTAATCCGTCACGCGCCGACACAAGCATGACGTGTCTGACATCAAATTGTTCCAAAGCGCTTGCCATCAGGCGCGCTTTATCAAATGAATAGACGCCGATCACCTGCCGCTTCACCTGCAGCGGGTTGCTGAGCGGGCCCAGCAGATTAAATACGGTTCGGAAGCCAAGCTCTTTTCTTGCGGCGGCGACGTGCTTCATTGACGAATGAAACAGCGGCGCAAACAAAAACCCCAATTGTTTCATTTCAATGCTGCGTTTGACGCTTTCTGGAGTGGCTTGAATGGAAACCCCCAGCTTTTCCAGCACATCCGCGCTGCCGCTTTTAGACGAAACGGAGCGATTTCCGTGCTTGGCAACTTTAGCTCCGGCGGCAGAAGCTGTAATCGCCGCTGCCGTGGATATGTTAAACGTAGAAATCCCGTCTCCGCCTGTTCCGCACGTATCAACGACATCCGCCAAGCCACCCGCCGTCTGTGCCCGCGCCCGCATCACTTTTACAAATCCGGCAAGCTCCTCCGCCGTTTCACCCCGGTGGGCTAATACTGATAAAATCCCGCCGATCTCAGACTGCGACATGTCCCCGTTCATCATCATCTCCATCAGCTTTTCGGCTTCTCCGGTTTTCAGCGTGCGGCCACTAACGCACGATTGCAGAAATTTGTTCATCCGTCTTCTCCTCCCCGCCAGAAAAGATGTCTTCTGCGATTTGAATCGTTTTTAGAAGCGCCCCCGCTTTGTTGCAGCTCTCTTCATATTCGGCTTCCGGGACGGAATCGGCGACTATTCCAGCGCCTGCCTGCACCGACGCCGTACCGTTTTTGACACTCATGGTGCGGATGGTGATACACGAATCAATTGACCCGTCAAATCCGATATAAGCGATACATCCGCCGTAGGTTTCTCTGGAAGTCGGTTCTAATTCATTTAAAAGCTGCATCGCGCGGATTTTCGGAGCGCCCGAGAGTGTTCCTGCCGGGAATGCCGACATCAGCGCATCAACCGGATGGACGCCCTGTTTTAAACGGCCGGTTACAACAGAGATGATGTGCATCACATGTGAAAAAGAAACGACCTTTGTGAATTCCGGAACGGCTACGGAACCGTACTCCGCAACTCTGCCGATGTCATTGCGCGCAAGATCGACGAGCATATAATGTTCAGCTTTCTCTTTTTCGTCATTCATCAGCTCTTTTTTCAGGCGTTCGTCCTCTTCTTTTCCGGCGCCCCTTCTTCTCGTTCCGGCAATCGGATGAATTTCCAAGTGCCTGTCATGCACGCGGATCAGACGTTCAGGCGAACTCCCGACAATGTCTCTGTCAGGCAGTTTGATATAGTACATATAAGGTGAAGGATTGATGATGCGGAGCACCCTGTACAGCTCAAATGAATGTCTGGATACCGGAATGTCAAACTTTTGCGAAAGCACCCCTTGAAAAATGTCTCCGGCTTTTATATATTCTTTCAGTTTATCGACGCCGGCCATAAACTCTTCTTTCGTATAATTGGATGTCACATCGGCAAAACTTGGCGTTTCAAATGTTTCTTTAGAAAAAAACGGCTCTTTCATATCTTTCGGTTCTGTCAAAATACCGATAAGCTTACGAAGCTCCGCGCAATTTTCTTTAAAAACGGCCCGCTTTTCTTCCTCCGTCTCCCAGCCGTTAAGCGCCGCATATTGAATGAAATGCACTTGTTTCGTTTCGTGATCGTACGCGATGATTTTCCGGCAGACAAACAGCATGCATTTTTCGAAATCTGTTTCTTTCGCGTGGCTCGGCACGGAAGGCTCAATCAAAGGAATCATGTCATAGCTTAGATAACCGACGGCCCCTCCCGAAAACGGGATATCAAGCTCGGGTGTTTTAATGCGGAAGCTTTCATTCATCCAATCAAGCACGGCTTTTAATTCTCCGGCTTCAAACAGCGTATGCCCGTTTGGATCAGCGGCAGTGAATGTGTGATGACTCTCCTTAATCGTGATAAAAGGATCAAGGCCGATAAAAGAGTATCTCGACCAGCTTGACGACTCATCCTTGCTTTCTAAAAGATACGTAATGTTTCTGTCCAGTTTTTCAACCATCTGAATGGGTGTGATCGTGTCGACCGTAAAAGTCTCTGCGATTGGAATGGTGCGGTGTGTCAGACTGTCCTTTAAAAATAAAGAAACATCCGATTGTAAATTCATGATTCTCCTCCTTACGGTAAGGAGAATGAGATGAAGAGTGAGAGGAGTCTTGCGTATAAGAAATAAACCCAAAAGAAAGGCTTCTTTTGGGCAGAATAAAAACGTGTTTATCTCAGCTCAGCTAAACTCATTCTCTGCTACCCTATTCTAAACTCAACTGTTCAATATCTTACTTACCAGCTCTATACACACTCTTGTGTATTTCTAAGCTTTGTTTATCGTATTACATGTCAGTATTTTTTGTCAATGATAAATCCGGCCTTAACACAACGGCTTTTTCTAAATAGACATGCTTGATTTCATCCTGAGGCATATCCGTCTGAACCGTCATCAGGACACGGATACACTTTTGCAGAGCGCCGGTGACATCCATTTCCTGCATGCACGTCACCGGGACGTACTGCCACCCGGAAAGGCGGCGGACCGCTTTTGCCGGAAATACGGAATGGATATCAGGCGTGGCGGATAACAGGATCTGCACAACGTCTTCCGGCTTGCATCCATTTTGTTCAATGATTTTTTCAAGCAGCTGCTGTGTTTTTTCTAAAATTTCTTGTTCGGTGTCTTGTTCCACCGTTGTTGCTCCGCGAATGCCGCGTATCATCATGCTGTTTCCTCCATTCGCCATTTGTTCAGCAAATTTTCGAGCTCATCTTTTGAAAGCATGCAGTCCCGTGCTTCGCCTAATTCCTTTAACACGATGAACTGTGTCATGCCTCCGCGTGTTTTTTTATCATTCATCATCCGGGCGGAGAGAACCGTCGTTTCAATATCTTGTCTGATGCTTCCCGGGTAGCCGAGCCCAATCAGCCATTGTGTGAGTTCTTTCCTGTTCATCTTGCAACCCGCAACCTGTTCACTCACGTAAAGGGCAAACTGCATGCCGAGGGCGACCGCATCTCCATGTGTAATCCGGCCGTAGCCGTATTCCGCCTCAACGGCATGGCCGAGCGTATGGCCGAAATTCAGAAAAGCTCTTATCCCCTCTTCCTTTTCGTCCTCACGCACGACGGCCGATTTGATTGAAATTCCTTTATAAATCATTTCATTCAGCTCAGCGCTTGTCAGTCCTTGCAACGTGTCAAACGTGAGAAGCTTTTCTAAAAAAGCATGATCGGCGATAAACGCGTGTTTGATCACTTCAGCCATGCCCGATCTCAGCTCTTGTTCCGGCAGGGTTTTCAGAAGCTCCGTATCGTAAATCACCGCTTTCGGCTGATAAAACGCGCCGATTAAGTTCTTTCCGAGTTTATGGTTGACGGCCACCTTGCCGCCGACCGCACTGTCATGGGCAAGCAGTGTCGTCGGCATTTGAATGAAATCAATTCCTCGCATAAATGTTGCTGCGCAAAAGCCGGTCAAATCACCCGTCACGCCGCCTCCGAAGGCGATCATACATGAGGAGCGGTCCATATGGAAAGCGATCGCTTCCGTTTGAATCCGTTCATACTCTTTTAGAGACTTCGCTTCTTCTCCGCTTGGAACGATTACTTTTTTCACGGGCCATGTTTCGCTTAAAAGCCGGAACATCTCATCGCCGTAAAGCCGGTCAACTTCAGCATCGATGACGAGAAGGATCTTTGTCAGCGGCCTGTTCAGTGAAGACAAAAGGGAAGCGGCCTGTTTCCTTATGCCTTCACCGATATACACGGGATATGCGGAGGAAGCTGTCCGAACCTCAAGCTCTTTCATCAGAATTCCCTCGATAGTTTTTTCATGTTTTCAACATTTTCTTTAATACGGTCGATCTGGTCAAGCCCGAATTGTTCTACGACGGCATTTGCGATTTCCCAGGCCACTGCAGCTTCAGCCACTACGCTTGCTGCCGGAACCGCGCAGCTGTCTGAACGTTCAATGCTCGCTGTAAACGGTTCTTTCGTTTCAATGTCGACGCTTTTCAGCGGCTTATACAAAGTAGGGATCGGTTTCATAACGCCGCGGACGACAATCGGCATTCCCGTCGTCATACCGCCTTCTAATCCTCCGAGCCTGTTTGTGGCGCGTGTATAGCCTTTCTCTTCATCCCATACGATTTCATCATGAACTTCACTGCCGTTTTTGCCGGCCGCTTCAAAACCGATGCCGAACTCTACGCCTTTAAACGCGTTAATCGACAGAACGGCAGCAGCGAGCTTGCTGTCCAGCTTACGGTCATAGTGGACATAGCTTCCGACACCGACCGGCATACCTTCGACGATCACTTCAACGATTCCGCCGATCGAGTCACCGTTTGCCTTCGCTTCATCAATGGCTGCCATCATTTGACGGCCTGCTTCTTCATCGTAGCATCTGACCGGTGATTCTTCCGTTACCCGTTTGAGATCCTCAATGGATGTGTAATCGGTTTTCTCTGCTTTTACGCTGCCGATTTGCAGGACATGTCCGGCGACTTTAATGCCAAGCTCCGCTAAAATCTTTTTAGCGACGGCTCCGGCCGCCACGCGAACCGTTGTCTCACGCGCGGAAGATCGTTCTAACACATTTCTCATATCGCGGTGATTATACTTAATAGCCCCGTTCAAATCTGCGTGTCCCGGTCTCGGTCTTGAAATCTGGCGTTTCATTTCACTTTCTTCTTCTTCTGTAATCGGTGCGGCGCCCATGATTTTTGTCCAGTGAGTCCAATCTTTATTTTCTACAACGAGCGCGATGGGTGAACCGAGTGTCCGAGCATGCCGCACGCCGCTTGTGATCTTCGCTCTGTCCGTTTCAATCTGCATGCGGCGTCCGCGGCCGTGCCCTTTTTGACGTCTGGCAAGCTCAAAATTAATATCTTCTTCAGTTATATAAAGCCCCGCAGGCACACCTTCTATAATTGTCGTCAGCTGCGGACCGTGTGATTCTCCGGCTGTTAAGTATCTCATTTCTTTCTTCTCCCTTCATCGCATTAACGCTTTTAAGTAAAACTATACCACAAGTTTTCATTAAATGTCTTCTATCTTTTTTGATAAAAAAATGTATCAGTGCTCTCAAGGCCGAATTTTTCCGGGCTGAAAATCTGCTCTGTGCTTCCGACAAACAGAATTCCGTTCTTTTTCAGGCTGCCCGCCATTTTCACATACAGCTCTTCTTTTGCTTTTTCAGTAAAATAAATAAAGACGTTGCGGCAGACGATCAGATCAAAATCCTGTTCATAGCTGTCGGCGAGCAGGTTGTGCCGCTTAAACCGGATGTTTTTTTGAATCTCTTGTTTTACTTGATAACTGTTGTCAGCCTGCTTGGTGAAATAACGGCTTTTCACGGAAGCCGGCACCTCTTGCAGCGAGCGTTCCTGATAGATGCCCCGCTTGGCTTTGCCAAGCGCCTTTTCATCAATATCTGTCGCCAATATATCAAATCCGGCCAAACCCGCCTGCTGACTGAGAATCATGGCCAAGGTATAGGGTTCCTCCCCCGTTGAACAGGCCGCACTCCATATTTTTAACGGTTTGTTATGCTTTATTAACGGAAGAATTGAGGTTTCAAGAACTTCCCACCGTTTATAATTTCGGTAAAATTCAGAAACATTGATCGTCATCCTGTCCAATGTTTCATTTAATAAAAGCTTGTCTTTCTCCAAAGCGGCGGCAAATTCCTGAAAATCTTTGAATCCCTTTTTTTCATAAAGGGACGTCAGCCGCCTGTTCATTTGTGCTTCTTTGTATAAAGATAAATCAACGCCGGTTATTTGTTTCCACTTGGTGATAAAAATTTCGTAAGGCTCCATTGCTTCTCTCCCAATCTCGCTGTCTTTTGTCCTAGTATAGCCTGTTTTCTTTCTAATTTGTACGATTTCAATAAAAAAATCAGCCCGCAGGCTGATTTGTGAGAAATGAAAAGACAGGGCAGCGCAGCCTCTGTCTTTTTTAAAATATGTAAACCTTTTCATAACAAGAGAAAAAGAAAGGCTGACGGCTTAGTACACCCAGTCGGCCATTAATTTTTGATACGGTACAAGCTCTTCCTGTTTGAAGAAAATGTCAATTTCCCGTTCAGCGCTTTCTAAGGAGTCTGAACCGTGAATGATATTTTTGCCGACAAACATGCCGTAGTCACCGCGGATCGTGCCCGGCAGTGCATCTTTCGGGTTCGTTTTTCCGATCAGCTGTCTTGTGATCTCTACTACATTTTCCCCTTCCCATACCATTGCAAATACGGGTCCTGATGTAATGAATTCCACAAGCTCGCCGAAAAACGGCTTCCCTTTATGTTCAGCATAATGGTTTTCAGCCATCTGTTCTGAAACTTGCATTAGCTTGGCTCCTGCCAATTGTAAGCCCTTACGCTCAAATCTGGATAAAATCTCTCCGATCAGCTGGCGCTGTACGCCGTCCGGTTTTACCATGATAAAAGTTTTTTCCATAAGATTCTCCACCCCATCATTATGTATAGGCTTTCAAGTTGCACACCGAAATCGTAACATCTTTCTGACAATTAATCAATCCAGGGCGGAGAATGTTCACATCTTGTTCGTAAAAGGAATTTAAAATTTCCGTTTGCCGATATATTTGGCGATGGCGGCCAATGATGAGCGCGCCCGTCCTCTCGGCAGTGTATTCAGTTTCTCAAACGCTTTTTTTAAGTACCTGTCACTGACGGCCATTGATTTTTCAATCGCGTCTGTGCGTTTAATATTTTCAATAATGGGGGCGAGCTGCTCCTGTGTTGTTTCACTGTTAATTAATTTCAGCTGATTTTTCAATTCAGGCTGACGGAGCGCGTACAAAACGGGCAGAGTGACATTTCCTTGCAGCAGATCCCCTCCGACCGGTTTTCCCAGTTCCTCTTCCGTTGAAGTGAAATCAAGAATGTCGTCAATAATCTGATAGGACATGCCCACGTAATAGCCGAACCAATATAATGCTTTGTGAATCTTCTCATCAGCTCCCGAAGCGATGGCGCCGAGCTGACAGCTGACGGCAATGAGAAGAGCCGTTTTCCGTTTGATGCGGCGCAAATAGGTTCTGAGGTTTTGTTCCATATTGTATTTATCTCTGATCTGTTCAATTTCTCCGAGGCATACTTCTACGATGGTTTTGGACAGGATCCGGTGGGCTTTCGGCTCATCCAATCTCGTCATCATCTCAAGTGAGCCCGCAAGCATATAATCACCGGTATACATGGCGATACGGTTGTCCCACTTGGCTTTGATGGTCGGCTTTCCCCTCCGCAGCTCGGCGTCATCAATGACGTCGTCATGAACGAGGGACGCCATATGAATCATTTCCAGCGTCACCGCAACATATTTTATTTTATTAATGTCATAGTCGCCGAACATGCCGGAAAGCAATACGAAAACAGGGCGGATCCGCTTGCCTCCCGCCTGGAGCAGATGGAGCCCGGCTTCACTCAGCAAGGGATAGTCTGACCGCACCGTTTGCTCAAGCTCCCTTTCGATCACATCAATATCGTCATTTAAAAAAGAATAGGCCATTTTAAATTTCATATCATTCACCCAAACATCTGTATATTCATCATTTCCAACCGATATGCGTAGCGGCCACTCCGCCGGTAAACGAATGGTATTTGACATTCGTCAGGCCCGCTTCTTCAAACAGACGCGCAAGTTCTTTCATACCGGGAAATTCTCTTGCCGATTCTTGAAGCCAAGAATATTCTTTATAGCTCTTCGCAAACATTTTTCCGAAGAAAGGCATGATGTATTTAAAATAAAGAAAATATGCCTGTCTGAACCCGAACATTTCCGGCTGGGATGTTTCCAGACATACGACCTGCCCGCCCGGTTTGACGACCCGCCGCATTTCTTTCAGCACGGTCAGATAGTCGGGAACGTTCCGCAGCCCGAAGCCGATGGTGACAAAATCAAAAGAATCATCAGCGAAAGGAAGCTCCATCGCATTTCCGTGCAAAAGCTCAATTTGGCTGTAACCGCCCTCTTTCACTTTTTTCTCGCCGATGCTCAGCATATTTTTGCTGAAATCCAGTCCTTTGATTTCGCCGCTTTTTCCGGCTGCTTCTGCGAGGGCAATCGTCCAGTCAGCCGTTCCGCAGCAGACATCAAGCGCTTTTGCGCCTTCTTTTACATTCATGATCTGCATCGTTTTATCGCGCCATTTTTTATGCTGCTGAAAACTGATAACAGAGTTCATTTGGTCATAATTTTTATAGATTTTTTCAAACACGCCGTGTACGCGCTGTTCTTTTGACTCCTGCATGTTGATTACCCTTCTTCCACTTTCTGATGATATGTTTTGTTCTGGCTGATCGCCTTAAGCCGGTTCAGCATGAGGTTTTGGATTGGTGAATTGAGCGGCAGCAGCGTTTCAATGCTTTGCTTTGCCTTTCGGAAGCTATCTTCCATTATGTCAGCCTTTGATTTCCCTGACTTTACAATATTGCCGATGACATCGAGAAATATAGCATTGCCGTTCATCAGCCGCTTATATACAAAAAAATCACTCGCCAGCTCTTTCCAGCGCGGAAGATTAAAGTGGTCTGACACTCTGTGAAACAGGGCCGCTTCCACAATCGCCATGCTTTCGATCAATTGATTCAAGTCATTGACAGACCGATCGTACAGACGGATTTTATGCTCATTGATTTCTTTAATTGCCGTAGCGAGCGTCCGAATCATATAGATATCCTTCATTTCAGATAAAAGCGAATAATACAGTCCGCTGAAATAGTCGCCGGCAAGCACGGTGAGCTGCCGGTTTTTATTTTCGTCTCGCTTTAACGCTCTGGCTGTTGTCACTTCATCGTGGGTATCAAGGGCGCTTTGGACAAGCATCGCAGTTACTATGTAATTTTCTCTGTCGTTGTTCTTAATGTCCGCCTCTTCAAACAAAGCGTGAAAAAGAAGAAGCTTATCCTCATCGATTTTAGGCGCGGAAATATGTTTCGCTAAATAAGGATGAGACAGCTTTTGTTTTAATTTCGTATTTAGATTCGCTAAAGTTCCGTAGATGTCTTGCAAAAATATCACCCTTGTCCCCAAATTCACATTTATTCTAATATGTATGAGATTTACTCGTCATTATTATACGCAGGTATCATTATAGCATAAAAAAAAGAAATTGGCTGTATTCTCCCGCCGTTTGCGGGCATTTGGCAAAAGCGGGAAACAGCCGGCTTATTTTTTTTCGCTGTTCATTTCTCCGTAAGCGGTCTGGATGAGGGCGTTGCCTCTCACTTTGATGGCAGAGGTATGCTCAGTAAACTGAGCGATAATCACTTCGCCTTTGTCCAGTTTTTCGGAATGGTGAAATTTCGTATCCGTTCCTCTCGTTAAACCGATGACGTTCACGCCGTCCTCGACCGCTTTAATGACGACAAAATCACTTGAATGCTTTGAATTCATATCTGCACCCTCTATCATTATTAATCCGCACGTTTAATATGTTCTAACACTTCGGAACGCGCCGCTGCGTCATCTTTAAAAATACCTCTTACAGCGGAAGTCACTGTTTTTGCGCCCGGCTTTCTTACGCCCCTCATCGTCATGCACATATGCTCAGCTTCGACGACAACCATGACGCCGTGGGGATCTAAGGTCTCTACGATGCTTTCTGCAATCGTTGAAGTAATGCGCTCCTGCAGCTGCGGGCGTTTTGAGACGGCTTCCACCGCCCGTGCCAATTTACTCAGGCCCGTCACTTTGCCGCCGCGCGGAATGTAGGCAATATGCGCTTTTCCGTAAAAAGGAACAAGGTGATGTTCACACATGGAATGAAACGCGATATCTTTTACAAGAACAAGCTCCTCATGGTCTTCTCCGAAAACGGTTTTAAAGTGTTCTTTCGGGTCTTCATTTAATCCCGAGAATACTTCCGCGTACATTTTTGCCACGCGTTTCGGCGTATCTAAAAGCCCTTCCCGGTTCGGATCTTCTCCAATCGCCTCTAAAATCTGGCGAACCGCCTGTTCAATCTGTTCTTTATTAACTTCTTTCATTGTCTGTGTCCTCCACCATTGAATACATTTAATTTCGATTCTAGCACATTTGCCGCGCCAAAAGCAAAACGAAAGTCCTGCCCGGTGACCGGGGCTGCTTAAATATGAAAAGCCCCTTTATCAAGGGGCTTTTCTGTGAAGAAACAAAGTGTATGTATCAGATGCATACACGATCTATATTCACAATTATTTTCCTGCAACAGCGTCTTTAAGAGCTTTACCTGGTTTGAAAGCAGGTACTTTGCTTGCAGGGATTTCGATTTCTTCACCTGTTTGCGGGTTACGTCCTTTACGTGCAGAACGCTCGCGCACCTCAAAGTTACCGAAACCGATCAGTTGGATTTTATCACCGTTTTTAAGTGCATCTAAAATCGTATCAAAAACAGAATCAACTGCTTTTGTAGCGTCTTTTTTAGACAATTCGCTTGCTTCAGCAACCGCATTGATTAGTTCTGTCTTGTTCATGCCTTTCACCTCCTCCCAAAAGGGTATCAAATCAGCAGTTTATTATCATTTCTTCACAGTTCAGCCTGATTCTAAACCTGTCTGATAAAAAATCAAAGCAGGGAAGAACAGACAAGTAAACGGCTTTTCATAAGAAAACAGACACTTTGAGGAATGTTTGTCCAACAAAGTGAAGATTTTCTGTATGTAGAGTAACACATATAAAAAGCCATATCAAGCATTTTAAAGCCTCAATCCCTTGCTCGTCAAGGTTTTCACGTGTTTCACCGAACAAATATTCCTTTTTTTGCTTTTTTCCTCCTAATCCTTGATTGATTTCCAGTATCTAAAAAGAATAAAAAAAGACCCCCCGTTTCAGGAAGAGGTCCTTCAGCTTACAAAATAATGGCGATCAGGCCGCCTGAGCCTTCGTTAATAATTCTCTCAAGCGTTTCTTTTAGTTTGTATCTCGCATTTTCCGGCATGAGTGACAGTTTTGCGGAGATTCCTTCTCTTACGATAGAGCTCAATGATCTGCCGAAAATATCGGAATTCCAGATAGAAAGCGGATCATCTTCAAAGTCCTGCATTAAGTAGCGGACAAGCTCTTCACTTTGTTTTTCTGTCCCGATGATCGGTGCGAATTCACTTTCCACATCCACTTTGATCATATGAATGGACGGAGCGACCGCTTTCAGCCTTACTCCGAACCTTGATCCCTGCCTGATGATTTCCGGTTCATCCAGGCTCATATCGGTTAAGGCCGGGGCGGCAATGCCGTAGCCGGTCTGTTTCACCATTTTCAGCGCATCTGATACCTGATCATATTCTTTTTTCGCGTGGGCGAAGTCCTGCATTAATTCAAGCAGGTGGTCTTTCCCGCGGATTTCAACGCCGACCACTTCTTTTAAAATCTGGTCATATAAATGATCCGGCGCATACAAATCAATTTCTGCGACACCCTGGCCAAGTTCGATTCCGGCCAATCCGGCGCTTTCAATAAATTCAAATTCACTGAAGTGGCCGACAACCCGGTCGACATCGCGCAGGCGTTTAATATCTTTTACGGTTTCTTTCACTGATTCCTGATAGCTCTCTCTGAGCCAATGATTTTCTTTCAGCACCATGACCCAGCTCGGAAGGTTGACATTGACTTCCAGCACAGGGAACTCGTAAAGCGCTTCTCTGAGGACGCTTAACACATCTGTTTCCCGCATGCTTTCAACACTCATGGCGAGGACAGGAATATCATATTTCGCGCTTAATTCAGCTCTGAGCGCTTCTGTTTCCGGGTGGTATGGTTTTACCGAGTTGATGACCATAATAAACGGTTTGCCGACTTCCTTCAGCTCGTCGATGACTCTTTCTTCCGCTTCCACGTAATCGCCCCGCGCAATATCGCCGATGGAGCCGTCTGTCGTAATGACGACCCCGATTGTGGAGTGTTCCTGGATGACTTTTCTCGTACCGATTTCCGCAGCCTCATGAAAGGGAATCGGTTCTTCGTACCAAGGTGTATTGATCATTCTCGGACCGTTTTCATCCTCATATCCCTTCGCCCCGGGAACCGTATATCCTACACAATCCACAAGACGGATGTTGACATCAAGCCCTTCCGCGACATGAACGGACATGGCTTGATTCGGGACAAATTTTGGTTCTGTGGTCATTATCGTTTTTCCTGCTGCGCTTTGCGGAAGCTCATCCTGCGCCCGCGCTCGGTCGGCCTCATTGCTGATATTCGGGAGCACCACAAGCTCCATAAATTTTTTAATGAATGTAGATTTCCCTGTACGGACAGCGCCAACGACTCCTAAGTATATATCGCCTCCTGTTCGTTCAGCGATATCCTTGAAAATATCGACCTTTTCCAAGTGATCCCCTCCCGGACTTCCTATCCTTATCATTTTTCATTCACCATTCTCCAATCAAATACAGGACACTATATGTGTATGACGTTGTCCTATTTCAATATGACATCTTTAGAAAATTTTCAGGCAGTCTTTTCTATCAAAATCAAAAAAACCTTTCTCCCTATTTGTATGCGCGGGAAAAAGGTTCATTCCTGTTTCGTTTGACTTTCTAAAAAAACGGGTTCCTGTTTTTCATTTACGGTGTATGTGACTGAAAAGGCCGGGACGAAAGGAGTCTCTTTCCATAAAATATCCTGAATTTCCGCGCCCGGTTTGATTTTCTTTTTGTTTTCCTTCAGGCAGCGGGCGAGATCGACGCGATAGTCGGCATAGATTTCTCCGTCAGCGCCGATTAAAAGCGGCAGAGACGTGCCTGAAACCGGACTTTTGACCGAAGGAGAGTCTTTCATGCCGAGCTTTTTTTTATTTAGAGTGAACAGGCCTTTTGAGACGGCGTCCTCATAGGGAGGATATGTATGCTTTTCCTGATACATTTTGACACGCAGCTTCATGTCGCGGATTGCTTCCGCCATTTGGAGATCGACCAGCTTGACGGTCGGCTTATTTTCCACATCGACAAGCACGTATTGGTACATTCCTCCGCTTTCATAAGCTGAGGCCGGCGGCTCCTCTATGTATCTGGGCGCGAGCCGCTTAAAATCTATCGGATATTTTTGATAGAGCGGTGTTTTCATATCTTTTGTCTGAATCGGCAGAAGTCCGCCGTTCGCCTTTTTAAATTCATCCACTGCCGCTTGCACCTGCTGAAGCTGATGTTTGTAAGATACTTTATTTTCAGTTTTTTTTGCTTCAGGGTACAGACAGCCCGACAGCAGAAGCACCGCCATTGCCGTTATGACGGCCATTTTTAACTTATGCATTCCGCGCCCCCTTTTGGCTTTATTCATTGACAGGCCCGCTGAAAACGACCATTAACACGATCAATCCCGAGATGACCATGCAGGCATAAGCGAGTGAAGAAACCGCTGCTTTTATCAGTTTGTTTTTCACTTTGTACCTGCTGACATAAATAGAGGCGACCGCAACAAACATTAATCCCATAGCACCAAGCGCAAACCACATTTTCATCAATGCCACACTCACGTTCGTGCCCCCCGTCCCATCATTGTAAGCGTTATATTTCATTTTAATATACAAATGTTGAAAAGATCAACAGGTTTTCCATCTATTGAAAAAACAAAAAAACTGAAGCAAAGAGGGGGACTTTGCTTCAGTCAAGTTGACTATATTCACCTGTACGTCTGAGATACACTCTCTTGGACTTCGATGCTATAGTATGCGTAGATGCGTACGTCTGCATCCTCTTCTGCCTAAATCAGCAAATGTTTTAAGCGATTTCAGCCGGAGAGTTCTGCGTTTTGGACTTTCGTCACTTCAGAATATGCTGACGGCATGTTATTGTCACTTCACCCGGTTTTCGAATGTGTTGACCAAGTCTTCCATCTCATGGGTTTTCACTCTGGCCATTAAGGATTCTACGGCCGTTTCTACCTTCTGCCCGTTAAATAATACTTGGTGAAGCGCTTCTGTGATCGGCATTTTCACTTGATATTTTTGTGACAGCTGATACGCAGCTTTCGTCGTCCGCACGCCTTCAACAACCATGCCCATCTTATCCAGGACAGCTTCCAGCTTGTATCCTTTGCCGAGCAGGTTGCCGGCGCGCCAGTTTCGGGAATGAACGCTTGTACACGTCACGATTAAATCGCCTACGCCGGTCAGGCCGGAAAAGGTGAGCGGATTTCCGCTCATCTTTGTGCCGAGTCTGGCGATTTCAGCAAGACCTCGGGTGATTAAGGCCGCTTTTGCATTATCTCCGTATCCCAATCCATCTGTAATCCCCGCTGCAAGAGCGATGATATTCTTTAACGCTCCCCCTATTTCAACACCGATCATATCCGGATTTGTATAGACGCGGAAATGCTGGTTCATGAATAAATCCTGAACCGCTTCTGCAGCCTTGATATTTTTTGAAGATGATGTAACAGTCGTCGGGTGTCTTAATCCGACTTCCTCAGCGTGGCTCGGCCCTGAAAGCACGACGATGTCTTTTCTGTACTCCTCAGGCAGCTCCTCTTCCATTAATTCTGAAATGCGGAGAAGCGAATCCGGCTCAATTCCCTTGCTGACATGAACAAAAATCGATTGTTTCGGGATGTACGGCAGAGCCTTTTTCAGCACTTCCCGAATGGCTTTTGTCGGAACTGCCACAATGATGAAGTCAGCTCCTTTTAAAGCCTCGCTTAAATCGGCTGTCCCGATGATAGAACTTGATAGCTCCACCCCCGGCAGGTAATCTTTGTTTTCATGCAGTTCGTTGATTTGATCGATCAATTCGGCACGGTGTCCCCACATCATGACTTGATGTCCGTTATCAGCCAGCACTAAAGAAAGTGCAGTGCCCCAGCTTCCCGCTCCAAGCATTGCCACTTTTTTCATCTCTGTATCACACCTTTTTATTTTCTTGCTCTTGCAAATATTTTAATTGGCGTACCTTCAAATCCGAAAGCGTCCCGGATTCGGTTTTCTAAAAAGCGTTCATAAGAAAAATGCATCAGTTCCGGATCGTTGACAAAAACAACGAAGCTCGGCGGCTTAACAGCGACTTGAGTCGCATAATAAATTTTCAGACGGGAGCCGTTGTGCGTCGGAGTCGGATTCATGGCGACCGCATCCATGATGACATCATTTAAGACATTTGTCTGCACGCGGAGAGAGTGGTTTTCACTCGCTTTAATAATCGCAGGCATGAGTGTATGAATCCGCTTTGTCGTCAGTGCCGACATAAACAGCACCGGCGCATAATCGAGAAATTGGAAATGCTCCCGAATATTCTGTTCAAATTCTTTCATCGTGCGCTCGTCCTTATCAACGGCATCCCATTTGTTTACGATAATGACGACGGCTTTCCCGGCTTCATGGGCGTATCCGGCGATCCGCTTGTCCTGCTCAAGGATGCCTTCTTCTGCATTCAGCACAACGCCGACGACGTCTGAGCGGTCAATGGCTTTTAACGCCCGCAGCACACTGTATTTTTCTGTTGTTTCATATACTTTACCCTTTTTTCTCATTCCCGCCGTGTCAACGATTACGAATTCCTGCTGATTGTAAGTGAACGCCGTATCTACAGCGTCTCTAGTCGTTCCGGCTACGTTGCTCACGATAACCCGCTCTTCGCCGAGCATCGCATTGACAAGGGATGATTTTCCGACATTCGGGCGGCCGATCAGGCAGAATTGAACGACATCATCACTGTACTTCGTCTCCGGAATGTTTTTAAAATGCTCGGCACAAGCATCGAGCAAATCTCCCAATCCTAAACCGTGTGTGCCCGAAATCGGATACGGTTCTCCAAAGCCGAGCGCATAAAAGTCGTAGATGTTCGCTCTCATTTCGGTATTATCTAATTTATTAACGGCTAATACGACCGGTTTTTTCGTCCGGTACAGTATTTTTGCCACTTCTTCATCCGCAGACGTCACACCTTCGCGGCCGTTCACCATAAAGATGATCACATCAGCCTCGTCCATGGCGATTTCAGCCTGCTGGCGGATCTGTGTCAGAAACGGTTCGTCTCCGATATCAATTCCGCCCGTATCAATCAGGTTAAAATCATAATTCAGCCATTCCGCCGAACTGTATATCCGGTCCCGCGTCACTCCGGGGGTATCTTCTACTATTGAAATTCTTTCACCCGCAATCCGGTTAAAGATTGTGGATTTTCCCACATTCGGTCTTCCGACAATGGCTACGACAGGTTTACCCATAGTACCCTTCCTTTCAATCCAGCCGCTTACATTTTCACAAAAAATTGTTCAACCGGTTATTAAAAATCATCTTCGCTATGAAAAGAACCCTTCAAACAGAAGGGCTTAACTCATTTATTATATCAGTTTTCACTGAGATCACAATGTATTCTTCAAAATGTTTCGCATTCATGTAACAGTCTCCGTCTGTTTTCAAGACATTTTTGTCGCTCCTTTGCCCTGCTTTTTGCTTTTTTGGCTGATGCGCGCCGCAAGCTGTTCATATGTAGTCAGCCCGACGAGAAGAATCACTCCCGCCGAACAGCCTGAAAGCCATTTATAATCACCGACGGCTGCTGCACCCGCAATGTTGCGGATGACCGCAGCATACAATAACTCCCCCTGGCACATGCCGAGAACAAAAAGACAAAGCCTCTCAGGGAACCGCCCCTCAACAGAAAGCGTAATAACGGTAAGCAGTATAACCGCCGCCCATTCAGGTTTTATGATAAACCAAACAGGGTCATATAATGCAAAAAGAAAAATAAAGCCGTATGCCGCAGACGCCGTCAGATGAATCACAATATGACGGAGCCGTTTATGCATGCCGAGGCTTCCCGCATAAACAAATGCCGCAGCAAAAAACATGACATATGCCGCGTTCAGCGTAAAATAAGCCGTTATCTGATGTATGCTTGCCATCATATTAGTCAAAATAAAGACTGATACGTAAAAACGGCTTTTTGTTTTGGCAAAAATAAAAGTCGCAAGTATCCATAAAAACCACATTGACCAGTAATAATAAAACGGTTCCATAATCGCTCCTCCTCTGACCAGTATGGAGCGGGAACGCATTTTTTAAACCAATTATGCCTGAAAGGAGCGGATAAGGATGGGAAAAGACAGACAGGAGAAAAAACTGAAAGCCTCCCGCCGGGTGGAATCTGATCGCGATGATTCGATTCACCATAAAGGAGCGACAAGCCTTGAACAAAACGGTGAATTCCGAAAAAGAAAATCGTAAAAAACAGAAAAAGGCATGCGGGTTCGCATGCCTTTTAACGTCTGCTGAAACGGGACGTGTCAATTCCCCGTTCAGAAAGCCAGTGATGTGTGCCACCTTTTATGACCAAAGGCGCCTTTTGCAATTGGGCAACCGATTGGCATCCGAGGGCGGTCATAATCATTTTCAGCTCTTGTAAAAGCGCCGTCATCTCGTCAAACAGGCCCTCTTCTCCTTTGGAGGTGAGAGCTTTCAGGAAAGTGCCCGCCATTCCCGCGCCAGAAGCGCCGAGGGCAATCGATTTGGCGACATCCAGGGCACTTTGCAGCCCGCCGGATGCGATAATTGATTGATCAGCGGAGAGCGAGTGGATTTCCGCTAAGCTTGCGGCAGTGGAAATTCCCCATGTATTAAAAAATTGAAGCGCCTTCTCTCTGCGCATATTTTCAATCTTAGAGAAATTTGTACCGCCGTATCCGCCGGCATCAACTGCTGCCGCGCCGGCATCAAATAACTGCCGTGCCGATTCCCTGCTCATTCCGAAGCCGACTTCTTTGACAAAAACGGGAACTCCCGCTTCCGCCGCAATCCGCTCAATACGGCCGAGAGCGCCGGTAAAGCTTCTGTCTCCCTCTGGCATGACGATCTCCTGAATCACATTTAAATGAATCTGGAGGGCATCTGCTTGAATCATATCAATTGCCCTTTTCGCCTGCTCGGCATCCGCCTCGCTGCCTAAATTGGCAAATATCAGCCCGTCCGGATTCTCTTTTCTGACGATCTCGTAAGAATACCGTTCGGAGGGATCTTTTAAAGCCGACATTTGCGAACCGACAGCCAGCGGCATGCCGGCTTTGCGCGCGGCTCTTGCCAGCGATCTGTTAATTTCGTATGTAAGCTGTCCGCCGCCGCCTGTCATCGCATTGATAAAAATCGGCGAACTGCTTGTGAGTCCGCCGATTTTCGTTGATATATCCACTTTTTCCAATGCTAGGTTCGGTAGGCTGACATGAACAAACGTAATATCATCAAGCCCCGTTTCCCGGTTTTGACCGGTAGACAGCGCATGATTTATATGTTCTCTTTTTCGTTCTGCTCGTGTCACGTTTTATCACCAATTTATTTTAATTTATTAAGCTTGTCTCCGATTAAATCGCCAAGCTGGAAGCCGGTGCTCGGCTCTTCTTTCGCCTGGTATTGACGGAAGTCCTCCTGATCGGCTTTCGGCGCTTCTTCAAGCTCACGCATGCTTAAGGAAATGCGCTCTTCGCTTTCGTTCACGTCAAGCACTTTCACTTTAACAGTCTGTCCTTCTTCAAGCACTTCATGCGGCGTTCCGATATGTTTATTGGAAATTTGCGAAATGTGCACAAGTCCTTCCACGCCCGGAAGAATTTCAACGAAGGCGCCGAAGCTTACAAGGCGCTGCACTTTTCCTTCAAGCACATCTCCCTGTTTTACCTTTTCGCCGATCTGGCTCCAAGGTCCCGGCAGCGTTTCTTTAATAGATAAAGAAATACGCTCATTATCGCGGTCTACGGACAGTACTTTCACTTTTACGTCCTGACCTTCCTCCACCACGTCAGACGGTTTTTCGACGTGTGAATGAGACAGCTGCGAAATATGAACAAGCCCGTCAATTCCGCCGATGTCGACAAATGCGCCGAAATCAGTCAGACGCTGCACTTTTCCTTCAAGCACGCTTCCAACTTCAAGCGTTTGGAGAAAATCATGCTTTTTGGCTGTCTGTTCTTTTTCCACTACAGCCCGGTGTGACAGAATCACCCGGTTTTTATCACGGTCGAGTTCAACGACGATAAGAGAGAGGGTTTTCCCTTTATAGTCAGTGAAATCCTCGACGAAATGAGCTTCGACAAGTGATGCGGGAATGAAGCCGCGAACGCCGATATCAACGACGAGACCGCCTTTCACCACATCTTTCACTTCAGCTTCAAACACTTCTTTTGTGTCGAATTTTTTTTCAAGGTCTTCCCAAGCGCGGTCAGCATCAACGGCACGTTTAGATAAAATCAAAGCATCGTCTTCCACTTTTGTTACTTTCAGGTCAAGCTCGTCGTCAACTTTTACGACATCCGATGCTTTCTCTACATGAAGACTTGATAATTCACTGATTGGAATGATTCCGGACTGTTTGACATTGACAATTTCGACATCTACATGCTTGTCCTCTACCTTTGTCACAATCCCTTTTACTACATCTCCAACCTCTGGCACTTGAACATCAATTTGATTCATTTCCTCTGTCATTTGAATAACCTCCTTGGTCCAAACCTACACAGCTTAATTAATACGGTTTGAAAGCTGAACATGTGAATGTCCGCTTTTCAGCCGAATATGTATTAAAGAATCATCCAAAAAAGATTTTGAATGATCAATAAAAAGTTTTATTAGTATTAACTTCTAATAAAAGGACTGGTTTGTCAAGCAATAACATCTTGTCTTTTGAAAAAAAATTAAAAAGCGCTCCGCCCGAAGTTAACGTGATTTCTGTTCGACGATCTCCAGAATTTTTCCTGCGACTTCGGCAATGCTGAGTGACGTCGTATCGATTTCAATCGCGTCTTCCGCTTTGCGCAGCGGGGAAACTTCCCTCTCTGAATCGAGTTTGTCGCGTCTGGCAATTTCTTCAATGAGCGTCTCGTAATTCACGTCATAGCCTTTTTTCTTATTCTCTTCATATCGGCGCTTCGCTCTTTCCTCTACGGACGCGAGCAGAAAAATTTTCACTTCGGCATCAGGCAGCACGTGAGTACCGATATCACGGCCGTCCATGACGACACCGCCTTTTTGTCCGAGCTGCTGCTGTCTTTTAACCATTTCTTCTCTGACGCCTTTATGCTTGGCGGCGATGGATACTTGGTTGCTGACTTCGTCTTTTCGGATTTCTTCTGTCACATCTTCTCCGTTTACGAGAACGATTTGTCCTTCCGGAGCGGATACAAGCTCAATTTCCGTACGCTTCAAAAGCTCTGTAAGCGCGGATTCATCGGTTAAATCGGCATTCTGCTTGAGCGCCGTGTATGTAATGGCACGATACATCGCCCCTGTATCAATGTACACATATGATTTTTTCTCAGCCACTATTTTAGCAACGGTGCTTTTTCCGGCAGCGGCCGGCCCGTCGATCGCAATTGATAATTTCTTGTCCATAATCTCTCTCCTTGCTCTTTACTCCTCTATGGATTGTATCATGAACTGCCGGAAAAGGGGCGAAAAAATTGAGCTGATTTACCGCTTTACCGTTTCAATCCATTCTTTTTTCTCCATTTTATCAACTCCCTCATATTTCACGGCTTTCGAAATATAAGGTTCAATAGGCTGATAATGAAGCAAAAACTGCACCGCGCCCAAAATGATAAGCTGAATGCAGACCAATTTGACCAGCAGACGTTCAAACGTTTTCATACACGCGCACCTCCATTAGGATTAGTATGGAAAAGTGCGCTGCTGTTTATTCCGACAGACTGTTTCTTCTCTGCTGCAGCTGCGCGCGCATACAATATTGGAGTAAAAGCTGCTGCGCTGCGGGGCCGATTTCTGTAAATTCAAGCGTCATTTTTTGTTTATCCGCCTTTTCATCATAAAAAATCCGCTGGGTAAGAGCCTCAGCCGTTATATCCGCCTCCTTTTCCTTGCCGGGAAGAGAAAATGAGACATACAGCTTTTCACCTGGTTCCGCGGAAATATGCTCAGGCATCACAACAGCGATTCCGCCAGCGCTGATATTAGAGGAAACCGTTTGGAAAGCGGTTTTTTTCGCTTCCATTTTGACAGATACATCCAATACTGCTTCTGCACGGACGTATCGGCGTCTTTGAATCCGCTTCATTTCCTTCTGAGGGGGGATGTCCAATCCGATCATCGGGATGGGTTCTTTTTTCTTTCCTTTGATTATGCTTTTAAATTGATACGGTACTTGGCCATTCCCCATAAATTCCGCTGTTATTTCCAATCCTTTATGCAAAAAGACCGTCCGTCCCGAATCCAGATCGACGGGATATGAGATATGGAGTTCGCCGTTTTCAACGCTTACTGCTTTGCTCCTCGCTTTTTTGGGCTCATTGTTCTCTATGTATTCAATCCAAATATAATCTCCGACAGCTATCATGGGCCTTCACTCTTTCATTATTTATGCTTTTATTAAAGCATGTAATGAAAAAAAGGAAAAGACTTTTAGTCCTTTCCTCCTTTATTTTTATAGGTCTTTATATATAGGCTCTGCACTTTTTAATTTTTCTATTTTTTCCTCTTTTCCGTCGTCCGCATTAATGAACATTTGATACGTGTCTTTCCCGATCGTCCCGAGCATTTCGTAGCAAAGCACTTCCTGACCGAGTTCATTCGTGATCAGCGCCTGCCGGGTCTCCCGCACTTCAACATTTTTATTCAGCTTCGCTTTCGCTTCATCAGCTGACAAAGCGGGAGCCGGAATCGTTCTCGTGCGGTGCGCCGCCAGGTAATCACGCGCGGAAAAACCGACGACTTCACCATCATCCAGCGCCACTTTCATTCGGATGGCTTCCGGATAAATGCGGACGTTTTTCTCCACGGGAATAAAAGAAAAGACGCCGATGTTATTATATTGCGCGCTTTCATCAATTTCGAGGCCTTTTGTTTCATATCCGTTTTTCTTTAAAAACGCGACGGCCCGGTTAGATGCTTCATTGAGGCTGATCTTTTGTTTCTTCACGCCCCGTTTTTGAATCAAATAGACAGGATGTCCCCCTTTTTGGGTAATATCCATATAGATAAAAGATTTGTGATCCGCGTCATTCATGCGGATACTGTATACATCCCGATTCGTCTTCCGGCCGCTTTTGACCACTTTAATGGAATAATTATGATCAGGCGCAAACCGTTCCGCGATTTTTACCGCTTCTTTTTCCGTAATTTGTTTTCCTTTCAGATGCGTAAACCCTTTTCGTTCTGTATTTGCGCTTGTAAACGTAGGGCTGGTACTGTCTTCAGAAAAAGCGCCTACATTTTTTTCGACTGTTTTAAAGCTGTCGACGATCGTATTATCGCTTTGTTTTTTGTCAGAGGCGAGCGCCATCTCAACATCCATCCACCGTAAATTTTTGCTCATGACGAGATGCTGAACGCTGCGGAGCTGGTTTTGAATGTTCTCGGCCTGTTTGTACAGGCTGTTCAGTGTTGTATATTCTTTCTTATCAAGCGGTTTTTGGTCTAAATCCCGGACGGATGTTTTATAGCTGAAATCTCCTATATTGGATAAAAACTCCTCCGTCTTATTAAAAGGCATGAGAGTCAGGGGCAGCTGGCTCACATTGTTATGTGCTTCAGATGTAATTCTCCATACATCAATGAGCGCCGGAGACAGAGATTTTTTACTGTTCATTGCAAGCGTCGTCCCGATTTTGTCGTGAAGCTGATCAACATGGTACGTCAGTTCATGAAAAGCCCTCTGATAATTATTTTCCGCGTGCAGAAGGACCGCATCTTTTTCCTGATGCTCTTTATATCCCCAGTATCCGGTTGCGGCGATCGCGACACCGAGAACAGCGATAATGATTCCTCTAATCATGTTAACACCTCATTTTGCGTACTTTTACTCACAGAAAATGTGCTTTCCGATTCTTTTAATCTGCGGACGTCCCCAAATCCATTTGCTTGTCGCCGTATCAGGATTGAAATAATAAAGCGCGTTTTCAGAAGGGTCCCATCCGTTGATCGCATCAAGAACCGCTTCTTTTGCTCTTTCATTCGGCTGCATGTATATTTGGCCGTCGGCAACGGCGGTAAACGCGAGCGGTTCGAAAATGACGCCGGCCACCGTATTCGGAAATAACGGGCTTTTAATACGGTTTAAAATAACCGCGGCGATGGCAACCTGTCCTTCAAACGGCTCACCGCGCGCTTCCCCGTACACAGCCTGCGCCAGAAGATTGATGTCGTTGTTTGAGAAACCGCCAGGCATATTGGCCGCTGTCGTATTTTGCTTTTGATTTGACTGACCGCCTGTATTGTTTTGCGGCTTTTGAGCAGGCTTATTCGTTCCCGCCGGCTTCTGCGCTCCGGCTCTCGGTTTTGTTTGGTTTTCCAATGGGACGTTGCCATAATGAGTGAACGTATTCCCTTTTTGGATCTGCTCCATTACATATTCACGGTAATATTTTGATTTTGAAATCAGCACCTGTTTGGTTTTCGCCCCGACGAGGCCGTCAACCGGCTTCATGCCGAATTTCTCCTGAAAATTTCTCACGGCCCAGTATGTGGTCCAGCCGTAAACACCATCGATTTTCCCGTTATAAAATCCGTTATATTGAAGACGGGCCTGCAATTCTATAACATCATCACCCGTCGCGCCTCTTTGAATCACTTGATTTGAAAACGCATGAACCGTTTCATGATGATCGAAGAAAGCGGCGGCGAAAGAAAATAGAATGAGACATGCCATAAAGGCTCCTTTGCACTTCATCTCTTCAAGCCTCCTACTGCAAAATTTAAAGTGTACCCGTATTGTCTGTCACGCGGATATTTTTATACACCGTTTCCTTCTTATCCCTCATCAAGGCATAAAAAAAGAAACCGCACGCGATGCGCGGTTTCTTCACACTTGGATCATATTGACGGAGCGTGCTTTTTTTGCCTTTCGCAGCCCGAACCACCATAAAAACAGCATAAACGGCAGCATATAATATACCCAATGATTGAGGGCGGTAAGAATAAAATCGTACGAACCGTGCAGACATGAAGGGACGGCCAGCGAAATCACAAGCCATTTGACACGGGCTTTTTTCTGCGAAAAGCGGGCTTTTCCGAGATAAAACCCCATAATCACTCCGATCAGCGCATGGCAGGAGACCGGCAGAAGCGCCCTTATGAAAGCATGCTCAACGCCGTGGCCGAATAAATACAGAATATTTTCAAGCGTGGCAAAGCCTAAAGACACACTGGCCCCGTAAACGATTCCGTCATAATGCTCATCAAAATGAGCATGCGGGTACACACTGATCATCAGAACGAACCATTTCACCGATTCTTCCAAAAATCCCGAAGACAAAAACGAAACGAAAAAGCTTCCTCCCCCCACATGCTCTTTTTCAAAAACATATTGGATAAACATGGTCGGAAACACAAGGACAACCCCGAGAAAAAAAGACCTCAGCACCATATGTACGGGTTCATTGTCATACTGATCTTTTAAATAAAAATAGCTTAACAGCGCAATGCCGGGAGCAATTCCTGCAGAGATGATTGCAAACATCAGGCAACCTCTTTCCTTTATATTCCTATATCTATGGTACCATGTTGTTCATATTTTTACATCTTTCAATTTTTTTAAAAAAGAGCATATGAATGATCATATGCTCTCTGCACCCAGCCGTTTTGATATTTCATTTGCGATCAAGCCGCCGTGAAAACGGCCGTTCTCGATAAAAATTTCATTGGCGTTATTTCCAGCCGCAATGACTCCGGCGATAAAAACACCGTCAACATTTGTTTCCATCGTTTCTTCCCGGAAAAACGGCCGGCCTGATTCCGCATCAATCCGCACACCGATTTTTTCGAGGAAACCGTGATCGGGATGGTATCCCGTCATGGCAAATACGAAATCGTTTTTCAGCCGGACCGTCTCATTTCGGCCGGAGCGGAAAATGATTTCATCTTCCGTCACTTCTTCAAGACAAGCGCCGAATTCCATCCGGATTGTGCCGTTTCTGACAAGGGCCTCAAACTCAGGCAGAATCCACGGCTTGATGCTCGGGGAGTACTCATGTCCTCTGTAGAGCACCGTGACGCGCGCACCGGACTTCACGAGTTCCAAAGCCGCGTCCACACTTGAGTTTTTCCCGCCGATCACAGCAACATCTTTATCAAAATAAGGATGGCCTTCTTTAAAGTAATGAAATACCTTAGGAAGCCCTTCACCCGGTATGTTCATATAATTCGGATGATCATAATATCCTGTCGCAATGATACAAAACGGAGTGAGGTAGCGGTCTTTTGACGTTTCTACAAGAAAACGGCCGTCTTCCTGTTTCGTTACGCGCTCCACCGTTTCAAAGGCGTTTACGCGCAGCTCTTTTCTTCTGACAACCTCTCTGTAATAAGAGAGAGCCTGTATTCGGACCGGTTTTCTGTTTTCCGTAATAAAGGCAACATCGCCGATCTCCAATTTTTCACTTGAACTGAAAAAAGTTTGGTGGGTCGGATAGTTATAAATGCTGTTTACGACATTCCCTTTTTCGATCACAAGCGCGTTCACGCCAATTTGCTTCAGATGTATAGCCGCCGATAATCCGCAAGGACCTCCGCCTATTATAATTGCTTTTTCTTCTGTCATGTCCTTCAACTCCTGCGATTGGCATTTCCATCATAAGTTTCCACTCATATAAAAAATCTCCTATATTATCATAGGAGATTTTTTTTGTTTATGCAAACGATTGGTTTATATCCAGCCTCTGAAACGCGAAGCCTCAGCCATTTTCCGCACGCCGACCATGTAAGCCGCAAGCCTCATGTCAATCCGGCGGTTTTGGGACATTTCATAAATATTATTAAACGATTTTATCATCATATTTTCCAGTTTTTCCTCGACTTCTTCTTCACTCCAGTAGAAGCCCTGGTTGTTTTGAACCCATTCGAAATAAGAAACCGTTACACCGCCGGCGCTCGCCAGAACATCGGGAACCAGCAGCGTTCCTTTGTCTGTCAGGATTTTCGTTCCTTCCAGTGTCGTCGGTCCGTTTGCCGCTTCTACCACGATTTTCGCTTTGATGCGGTCAGCGTTTTCTTCTGTAATTTGGTTTTCGATCGCCGCCGGGACAAGTATATCACAGTCCAGCTCAAGCAGCTCCTGATTCGTAATGGTGTCATTGAAAAGCTTCGTCACCGTTCCGAAGCTGTCTCTGCGGTCAAGCAGATAATCAATATCAAGACCGTCCGGATCGTAAAGGCCTCCGTACGCGTCAGAAATTCCGACAACTTTCGCGCCGGCGTCATGCATAAACTTAGCCAGATAGCTGCCCGCATTTCCGAAACCTTGTACGACGACGCGCGCGTTCTGAATATCGAGACCTTTTTTCTTGGCCGCTTCTTTTATGCAGATGGTGACGCCTTTTGCCGTCGCTGATTCCCTGCCGTGGGATCCGCCGAGTACAAGCGGTTTTCCCGTAATAAAGCCGGGTGAGTTAAATTCATCAATTCTTGAATATTCATCCATCATCCAAGCCATAATCTGTGAGTTTGTAAATACGTCAGGTGCCGGGACGTCTTTAGTCGGTCCGACAATCTGACTGATTGCTCTTACATATCCCCTGCTCAGCCTTTCAAGCTCTCTGAATGACATATTTCTCGGATCACAAACAATTCCGCCTTTACCACCGCCATAAGGAAGATCAATAATTCCGCATTTTAAACTCATCCAGATGGAAAGTGCTTTCACCTCTTTTTCAGTTACATTCGGGTGAAAACGAATGCCGCCTTTTGTCGGACCTACGGAATCATTGTGCTGCGCACGATAGCCTGTAAATATTTTCACAGACCCGTCATCCATCCGAACAGGAATTTTAACCGTTAATAATCTGAGCGGCTCTTTCAGCAGTTCATACACTTCTTCTGGATACCCCAATTTTTCCAGAGCTTTATGTATTACGGTTTGGGTTGATTTTAATACATCATGTTTGTCTTCTTCATTATGACCGGTGAATCGATCGGCTGCCATTTGAGTTAACCTCCTAAAATCTTCTGTTTCTCTCATGCTCCCTTTCAGTGACTAGTATACACCTTCAATATCTCCGTGCATAGAAGAAAGACAATGATTTTTCCATTATTTCGCTTAAAAAAAGACGGCCGCTGAAAACAGCTGCCGCTTCAAATCTTTTTTATGAAAAATGTTTCTGGATGGTCTCCACAGCATTGCCGTCCATGATGAGTTTTCCGTACTCATGGAGCCTGTAAATCGTAATCGTCGCCGGGTGTCCGTATTCAGCCAGCACCGCGATGACACCTTCGGCGGAACGGGAGCCGAGGTCTTCAAGGCTTACATAGTATTGGTTCTCATAGTGGTAGACGGTGCCGCCGGTAATCCCGATTCGGTGAAGGCTTCCGGCTAGCTGAATGATATCTTCAAACGAATGGAACTGATAAATAATATCCGGGCTTTCGTCAAGTTTGACCTGCATCTCGATATAATCATCGTCATATTCGTCATCTTCTGCGTCCGCGTCATGATTTTTCGTTACAATCACAACCATACCTTGTGCCTGAAGAGAATATACTTCCACCGCGATCGGACCATTCGCTTCAAAGCCGAGCTCTGTATTTGCTTCATTCATCATATCTTTAAATAACTGGTGGACTTTAAACGAGTCCTTCCAGAGGTCTTCTTTTGTCAGTCCCCGATCAGTCAGATCGTCGAGGGTTAAAAAGATTTTAATCTTATTATAGTTCAGACGCTCAAGCCGCATAATGTTCCCTCCTGCCTCTTCTTGCACACAAATCATATAACACAGTATATGAATAAATGAGTCATAGGTTCTTAATTTGTTATCAGTTTACACCGTGTACAGCGGGAAGACAAGCAGAATGCCGTTTTTTATCACCGCGGCCGGGTTTGTTTCAGGAAAACGGCTCATCCGGTCCGCACAGCGTAATCATATGCGTCTCCGGCTTCGCCCCGAGCCTCAGCGGAACTTTTGTCGTCCCGTAGCCGTTGCTGATCAGGTAATGCGCTTTTTTTACCGTTCCCGTCCCGCCCAATTCATACGGCCCGAACCGGCCGAAACGGATTTGGCCGCCATGCGTATGGCCGCTGAACACAGCGTCAATCCCGTCTGACTCCCTCATCTGCTCATGGATGTCAGGATTATGGCAAAGCAGGAGGTTTACTTTGTCAGCATCCGTATATCTGATTGCAGATTCGTAATCATCCATCATCATCCTGATATCATCCACCCCGCAGATCGTAACGGTTTCCCCTTTATAAGCAAACTGAACCGATTCATTTCTCAGCGGAATCACTTTGTATGCCCGTAAAAGTGAGAGCAATTTTTGCTGGCTGACCTCGTAATCATTATTTCCCCACACATAAATGACAGGCGCGAGAGCCGTCAGACGTTTGATGTTTTCTTCAATTCTGGCGTAAGGAACTCCGCCCTCCGCCAAATCACCGCCGAGCAAAACGGCATCCGGCTTATAAACTGCCGCTTCGCGGAGAAGCTTTTCATCAATTAAACGGCGGTGCACGTCAGATATAAAGAAGATGGTGAGCGGCTTCATCCCTTTCATTTTATCAAGCGTAAATGTATGTGTTTTCAAATGGCTGCCGTTTGCCGTTTTGTACATGACGGCCGCCATAACCGCAGCCGCTCCCGCCAATGTGCCGAGAATTCCCGCTGTAAGCTTCATAAACGCACTCTCCATTCTGTCATTGTCTTACATTAGACGGACAAACAAAAAAAGACGTTTCTATCCTTTCCGGAAAACGCCTCATTTTATTTGCTTTCAAAATAAAGATTGATATCATACCGATGTTTCATCAAGTGAAAAACAGATTCTCTCGCCCTCCATTTTTCAGGCTGGGGCCATAAATCCGTGCTTTTTTGGATAATTTCACATCTCAGTTTATGAAATTCACCCTCAGCTTTTTCTTCCTTTTTTTTAAAATAATAAGAAGTGCAGTACGCAAAAGCGGAAGCCATAATCCAGCACAAATAAACCGTATGGCCTAATATTTCCTGCAGAATCAGCTGCGGAGAGGCTTGGGGGGCATTAAAGCTTTTAAACATCAGCAGTATACACATCAGGGAAAAACAAACGAGGGACGCCCACTGCCATCTTCGGCATTGTGCGGCATAATTTTCGTATTTTAATTTCCGTTTCACCAGCGCCTGAAGCATTTGTTTCGTCGGTCCGTCAGCAAATCGGTCTAATTGCTTCCATAAAGAATCCATGCGCTTCACACCTTGTCCGTTTTCATTGGTACACTATATGAAAAACACGGTGAAAACATGCATTTATTTTAATCAGACAGCGGAATGTTCAGAACCTGGCCGGTGTACACGTCGTTTCCGTTTAATCCGTTGTAGCTGCGGATTTTCTCTTCGCCCGCCCGGCTTTTATAATATTTCATTGAAATGCGGTAAAGCGTTTCTTTCGGCTGTACAGTATGCTGTACGGTCCGCACTTTTTTCGGGACAGTCCCGGCTTGATCACTCGCGGCAGCCGGAGCCGCTTTTTCACGGACAGCCGGCGGAGACTGCTGTTTTGTCTCCGCGTATTCGGTGTCTGTCGGCTTTACTTGTTTTTCTGAGGGTGTTTCCGTTTTTTCAGGTGTTTTTTCACTTGGTTTTTCTTTTGTTTTTTCAGATGCAGCCGCTTCTTTCTTATCTTTGTCGTCAGACTTTTTTTTCGGTTGTTCTAAAAGAGCGGTTTCTGACGTTTCTTTCTGAGCGCCTTTCGGAATAACGGCAGGCGCGCTTTCACTGTGGTCAATGAAGACATCTTCATAGTCCTTCGGGTCAAATCTGCTGCTGTTCGTCATATAAAGAAGACCGAAAAAGACACCGATTGTTACGATAATGAACAGGACGGTCAGAAAAGTGAACAGCGGCGTTTTTGTTTTGGTTTTTTCCTTCACCTGCTCTTCCTTTTTTTTACGCTCCTCTTTTACAGATTGTCTTGTCGGGAGGCTGTCTTCAAGATATTCAATTTGTTCATCCGCGGCCGCGGCAACCTGCTGCTCGGCACGCAGCTGAGCTTTTCTTCTTTCAACTCTTGACATTTCCGTCATAGAAACCCCTCCTAACATATTGAAAACGGATCTGACAGGCAAATACCGCATCAATAATAAAATGCGCTGTAACCGGAACGAATAAATTGCCGGTCCATTCATAGATAAGCCCCAGCAAAAGACTGATGCCCGCAACCATCATAAACAGAAGCCACTTCGCCATGTATCTGAAATGAAGCACGGTAAAAATGAAGCTGGCGGCCCATAAGCCGATATGTGTCTGCAGAACGCCTCTGAACAAAATCTCTTCGCTGAACGAAATGAGAAGCGTCAAAAATAAAATGTGCAGAACCGGCCTGTTCTTAAAAAGCAATACATTAATGCCGCCGTCATCATATAAATGCGAAGGACACCATTTCATCACCGCCAGATCGGCAAAAATGACAAGGACGGCAAGAGTTACACCGTACCATATGATATTATCGTCACGTATATGCCACAGCTTTAAAAAATCGTGAATGTCGGTGAAAAAGAAAAAGCCGATAACAGCTGAAACCGCCAATATGAGCAATTGGGTGGCATACAGCTGTATCACAATCTCCCGGTCTGAGAGCTGCTGGATCAATTCGCTTTGCCGTCTCAGCTGAACTCACCCGCAGACTCTGAACCGAAAATCCGGCCTAATTCCAGCTTCCAATCTTCAAACCGTTCCATGTTTTTCCGTTCTCCTTTTTGCTCGTACGGAGCCAGATCAAGTCCGCAGCTGCTGCAGCATTGTCCGGTTTGACCTTCAGGCTCATACGATTCATCAAAATAAGACAGCAGCGCTTCTCTTATACATTCTTTCCGCTCTAATAACGCCGAAAAACAGTTCATTTTACGCAGCTTCTTTTCCACGCGGTATGTCAGTTCTTCCTGCAGCTGCTCTTTTGTGGTTTTTCCTTGCAGATACAGATGGACGGCCGTTCGCGCCTGTGTTTCCTGTACGCCCTTGTTGATCAGAACGTCCCGAAGCTTTCGCTCATCACCCGTACCGGCATCCCGTATGACGGCCAGAATGCCTTCCAGATCATAATCAGACAGGCTTTCTGTCTGAATAATCTGCTGCTGAAGCTCGGTATCGCCGGGCGCCCTCAGCAAAATACTGACACTCGGGCTGCCGTCGCGTCCCGCTCTGCCGATTTCCTGCATAAAGGCCTCGGCCGTTTGAGGAGGATAAAAGTGAATGACAAAGCGGATATCTGACTTATCCACACCCATGCCGAACGCATTGGTACAGCAGATGCAATCAAGCTGGTTATGGATAAATTGCTGCTGGATCAAGATTCTGTCCCCTGTATCCATTCCGCCGTGATAATAATCCGTCCGCTTTCCCGTTTTTTCATTCAGCTCAGCCGCAAGCTCTTCCGCCCATTTCCTGGTCGGACAATATATGATACCCGGGCCTTCAAGCTTTTCGGCAAGCTCCGTGAGCCTGCTTATTTTTTCGGCATTATCAGCCAAATGTTCTGCCGCCAGGAGAATATTCGGCCGGTTGACTGAATAAAGATGACGCACAGCATGCTCAAGTCCGAGCACATCCGTCACGTCTCTGAGCGTTTCTTTTGTCGCTGTTGCGGTCAGCGCCAATACAGGCGGCTTTCCGAGTGCCTGTCTGAAAGGCCCGAGCTTCGAATAATCAGGCCTGAAATCATGTCCCCATTCTGATATGCAATGAGCCTCATCAATAACAAATAAACTGACCGGAACGTTTTTCAAACGGTTCAGTACATAAGGTGAAGAAAGGGCTTCAGGAGACATATAGAGAAATTTATACCGGCTGATGTTGCTGAGAATAAAATGCCGCTCTGCGGAATTCAGCATGCTGTTTAATGCCGCAACCCGCTTTTCTCCTTTTGCTTTCAGCTGTTGCACCTGATCTTCCATTAATGAAAGAAGCGGTGAAATAATCAGCACCAGCCCGTCCATCATGTAACCCGGGAGCTGATAGCATAATGATTTCCCCCCGCCGGTCGGAAGCATGGCGATCGTATCCTTTTTTTGGAGCACGCTAGTCATAATCTCTTCCTGCCCTTTTTTAAAGGAATGCAAACCAAAATACCTGGATAAAGCTTTATGCAGCTCAGTCATGCTGATTCACCGTCTTTGCCAGCGCCAGCCTGATCTGGAAATAGCTGAAGCGCATCTGCATTCCTTCGCGAATCCGTTTAATTTTATTCGTTTGATGCTGTTTTGCAAATGCCGTTATCATACGCTGTTCCTCTTCAGAAAGATACTGTTCTATAAAAAATGCAGGCTGATGCAATGATATTTCTACGATATGGTCTTCGATTGTGGCGGTTTTTAAATTTCTGACCGCGGCGATCCGTTCAATCGGAAACCCTTTTTCCAACAGCTCAAAGGTTTTTCTGGCAGACTGTGTCAGCGCGCTTTCCGCCTGCAGATCGGACAACAGCTCGCGCAGAGCGGGATATGCACATTGCGGAAGCGATTGAATAACATAATGTACCGCTCCCCAAAACTGGACGGACACATACCATTCATCTTCGTTCAGCTGGAGAGCGAGCTGCTTATTCGTTTTGCCGATTCTGTTGAATGAAGTTAAAGAATAGACAAAAATAAGCGCCTGCCGTTCACTTACGCCTTGCAGAAGCTGAAACAGCGCGTCATGCATTTGGATGGAAAGCTCTTTAGCATCTCTGTTTTTCCGCATGAACCGTTTGACCCATCTCAGCGTCTGCACATCGTTGGTAACCGGGATATATTGACTGCATTGATGCTCTTTGTTTGACAGGACTTGAATGAGCAGGGAAAGCCGCCTCCACAGAGTGACGGCAGGCGTTTGATAATTCGCGCCGTGGCAGTGCTTCGGCCAAGGCCGCTCGGCAAACGCCCGTTCAAGCCTTTGAACGCCGCGCGCAGTCACTTTCCACGTTCCCTCTTCTTTTCCGGCTGTAATGTATGAGTTCTCGGTGAGTTTATGCAAAGAAGCAGCAATATCGCCACGTTCACACTGTGAAGCCATGCCGAAATATTTAGCGATCTGAAATAAGCCGGCATCCTGAATGGTTTGAGACGACTTTTTTCCTTTTAATAAATGAAACACAGCACTCGGAGTCCGTTCGCCGTCTATTTTGTCCAGACAGTCGAGAACCACGGTATCAAAGTAGTTTATCGCCAATCTAAACACACCTACATTTCTTTTGTGACAAGTTTCGTTTTTTGGTTCTTTTTATTTTAACAGATTTTCATATAAATTTGACGTTTAAAGTCATCTTTTAGGGGGAAGTGCTAAAGAGAATCCCTTATGTGATAAGCATTCTCAATCATTTTTCTGTTGAAATTTGACACTAACATCATTACAATAAGTAAGAGGAATAGGTGTTATATTTAAAAATATATAAGGTAAACCATTTGTTCCAACACGAACAATCTGGGAGGTTTTATTCATGGCAAAGTACACAATTGTAGATAAAGATACGTGTATTGCATGCGGCGCCTGCGGAGCTGCGGCACCAGACATTTATGATTATGATGATGAAGGCATTGCGTTCGTTACGCTTGACGAAAATAAAGGTGTCGTCGAAGTTCCGGAAGTTCTGGAAGAAGATATGATTGACGCATTTGAAGGATGCCCTACTGATTCAATCAAAGTTGCGGATGAACCGTTCGAAGGCGACCCGCTGAAATACGAATAAAAAAGCCCTCCCCGTGAGAGGAGCTTTTTCGTCCTGAATAAGACTCCGGCTGTTATCGGCCGGAGTCTTATTTTTTTGCCGATCAGCACAAACAAAAAAAGCGCCCGGCTGTTCTTCACAGAGCGGACGCTTTAAGCCTTTATTGTGTTTGGATGCTGCGTTTTTGTTCAATCCAAGGTTTCAGCTTCGTAAAGATGAACGTAAAGACGATGGTGATGATAATGCCTTTTACAATGTTAAACGGCAGAATTCCTGCGACAACCGCCGTTTTCAACTGGCTGTTTGACAATGCCGGTGAATGTAAAAACCAAGTATACGCGGGCAGGATAAGAATATAGTTCAAAATACTCATCAGCACGGTCATCGCCGCGGTTCCGGCCAGCAGGCTCACTGCAAGCCCTTTTGCAGAATTAAGCTTTTTAAACATAAACGCCGTCGGCAGAATAAACAGCGTTCCCGCGATAAAATTGGCTGCCTGCCCGACAGGCACGCCGGCCATGCTTCCTTGAATGATATACTGCAGAATATTTTTAATCGCTTCAACCGCAATCCCCGCCGCAGGCCCGTAAACCAAAATGGCGATAATTGCAGGAACGTCACTGAAATCAATTTTCAAGTAATCCGGCAGCCCCGGAAACGGGAAATTTAACAGCATAAGCACAAACGCAATACTGCTAAGCATACTGATGACAACTAATTTTTTTACTTTCACAATGCTCTCTCCTTTTCGATCAAATCTCTCGAAAAGTGGAAAGGTTCTTTGCGCCCCAATAAAAAAACCGCTTTTGTTAAAAAGCGGGAGCTTACTAAGGATTGGCAAAGAAACGTTTGATATAAGCATCAAAACGTCTGCTGAACCTCCATCTTCTCCCATCCAGACTATACTGTCGGCTCCGGAATCTCACCGGATCCTGCCGCCGAAGCAGCTCGCGGGCTTAGAGCGTGATGCTCATCACCGCCGGTAGGGAATTTCACCCTGCCCCGAAGATTGATCTTATGAATTTATTCACATTATATATGATCAAATTGTAATTGTATAGAGAACTGCTCAATTTTATATAAAATATTGATGAAGCCCATTTTAACTGAATTATCGGCTTCCTTTTCTCCTTTACTGCGTCAATACACATTGACACTCTATTAAGAATATGATAAATTATCAGATATTTAGTCAGCTAAACTAGGAGGAAATCTAACAATGTTTCGAGTTTTGGTCTCAGATAAGATGAGCAATGACGGCTTAAAGCCGCTGATGGAATCAGACTTTATAGAAATTGTTCAAAAAAACGTCGCGGATGCAGAAGATGAATTACATACCTTTGATGCCCTGTTAGTCCGCAGTGCCACAAAAGTAACCGAAGAATTGTTTAAAAAGATGACTTCTTTAAAAATCGTCGGCAGAGCCGGTGTCGGCGTAGACAACATCGACATTGATGAGGCCACAAAACATGGAGTTATCGTGATAAACGCGCCGAATGGAAACACCATTTCAACGGCAGAGCATACATTCGCGATGATTTCTTCATTAATGAGACACATCCCGCAAGCCAATATCTCAGTAAAATCAAGAGAATGGAACCGGACGGCTTTTGTCGGGGCGGAGCTCTACGGAAAGACTTTAGGCATTGTCGGTCTGGGCCGGATCGGAAGTGAGATTGCCCAGCGCGCCAGAGCGTTCGGTATGACGGTTCATGTATTCGATCCTTTCTTAACCGAAGAGAGAGCCGGCAAAATCGGCGTAAACAGCCGGACATTCGAAGAAGTGCTTGAAAGCGCGGATATCATTACCGTCCACACGCCTTTAACAAAGGAAACAAAGGGACTGCTTAACAGAGAAACCATTGCCAAAACGAAAAAAGGCGTCCGTCTTATCAACTGCGCAAGAGGCGGCATTATTGATGAAGCGGCGCTTTTGGAAGCGCTGGAAAGCGGCCATGTCGCAGGCGCTGCCCTTGACGTGTTTGAAGTGGAACCGCCAGTTGAATCAAAGCTTCCCGACCATCCGCTGGTGATCGCCACACCTCACTTAGGCGCTTCAACGAAAGAAGCACAGCTGAATGTCGCGGCACAGGTTTCTGAAGAAGTGCTGCAGTTTGCAAAAGGTCTGCCTGTCATGTCAGCGATCAACCTGCCTGCGATGACGAAAGATGAATTCAAAAAAATCCAGCCTTATCACCAAATTGCCGATAAAATCGGAAGTCTCGTGTCACAATGTATGAAGGAACCTGTCAAAGATGTTGCGATTCAATATGAAGGCACCATCGCCAAACTTGAAACATCATTTATTACAAAAAGCCTGCTGTCCGGTTTCTTAAAACCGCGTGTAGACTCAACGGTCAATGAAGTGAACGCCGGCGGTGTAGCAAAAGAACGCGGTATCAGCTTCAGCGAGAAGATTTCCTCAAATGAATCAGGATATGATAACTGCATCAGCGTAAAAGTAACCGGAGACCGGAGCACATTTACGTTAACGGCTACGTATATCCCTCACTTCGGTGAACGAATCGTTGAACTGAACGGCTTTAATATTGACTTAAATCCTGCCGGCCACCTCGTTTATATCCAGCACCAGGATACGACTGGTGTAATCGGACGCGTCGGACGCATCCTCGGCGATAACGATATCAATATCGCTACCATGCAGGTAGGCCGTAAAGAAAAAGGCGGAGAAGCCATTATGATGCTTTCTTTTGATAAACATTTAGATGATAAAGTCGTCAATGAGCTGACTTCAGTTCAGGATATTGTTTCCGTTAAACTGATTGACCTTCCGTAACCAACAGAAAACCCAAAACATTCATATGTTTTGGGTTTTTTTACGTTTAATGGGTCGGAAGCGGATTAGGCGCGGCAGGCACAGCAATAGGTTTTGTCACATCATAATTACCGATTTTCTTTGCGTGTGCATGTGTGAACAGCACCTCAGAATAACCGAATTCCTTCGCGGTTAACAAAAGCCCTTCGATCATTAAAATGCCTTCCAGCGAATCTTCAACTTTATGTTTTTCGGACAATTGGATTCGCAGCTGCTCGCCGTCTTCCCTTTCCGATACCGATGCAATCGCATCTGCTTCTATAATGCTCGCGGTCTTTGAGCCTCCGTCTGTTGTCTTCATCCCGTCAATAGCCTGATATACTGAATAATAGGTTTGTTCAGACGGGATGAGATACTCTTGTCCCAGACTGTCGCTGTAAGAAAAATACGCCCGGTTTGTCTGTTTATGTACGGACATCTCAGCGGAAATGCCGTAAGATTTATAAAAATCCTGTCCGGCTCCGTTTTGAACCTTTTTCAATTTAATCCGCTCGTAAGGACTCCATGTCAAAGTCTCTTTCAGCATCTTTTTCAATAAGTCAGCATCGGCAGCTGATTCGATAGAAAGACGTCCGTTTACCTGCACAAGCAAATCCTTCTTATCCGCCGTTACCTGCACACCGTCCAAAAGGTTCGGCACAGAAAGGAAAGATTCGGGCACTTCTAAGTTTTCTGCATCAGATAATGCCTCTGAAACCGATTCGTCAGGCTTCTTTTTTTCAAAACTGACCGGAATGACGGCGGATGTATCTGAATCGGCAAACGCTAAAGTAATGTAATTGTTTTTGTTTTCGTTAGAAACGACAAACGTCTTCTGATCCGGCTTGACAGCAGCTGACTGACTGGCTTTTTCAGCTTGACCGCTGTCAGCTGTAAGATCACCGGCAGATTTGTTTGTCATCAGGTGAGGAGAAATAATCAGAGCGATGCACAATGCGCAGATGCCGGCTGCGGCGGGGCCGATCCAGCTTCGGGCCGGTTTTTTCCTGTACGGTTTACCCGTTTCAATATTCCGGTAAATGGCCTCGGGTGAACGATGATCTCTAACCGCCGGAAGTTGTCTTAACAACTCCTCTACTCTTTCTTCGTTCCAATATGACTTCATCATCCATTAGCTCCTCCCTCAAAAGCTCCATCTGTTTCCGAAGTATTTTGAGCCCTCTGTGTTGGGTCGTTTTGACTTTGCTTTCCGAGAAGCGGAGAGCGGCGGCTGTTTCCTGAATGGAATATCCCTGAATAAATCTCAAGATAATAACAGCTCTTTGATCAATGGTGCAATGATCAAGCGCGGTATAAATTTCCCGGACATTTTCATGCTGTACGGCGAGTTCGTCCGGAAGCAAATGCTGATCTCTGACATCTTGTGTATCCCAATCAAACGTACCCATAATACGCTGTCTGATCGTCTGCTGCTTGCGGAACCAGTCAATCGCCACATGGCGTGCGATGGACAACAGCCATGTTTTTTCACTGCTTCTTCCTTCAAATGTATGATAGGAATTCAAGACGCGGATATACACTTCCTGCGTCAAATCTTCAGCCTGCGACTTATCTTTTACCATATAAAATAAAAATTGATATAAATCTTGATGGTATGCATCGTATAATATCTGAAAGGTTTCTTCCATGGGAAACCCCTCCGTTCACTTTTTTGTCGTAAAAATGCGTTGAAAAGTTACATTACAACTATATTACGAGAAACTGGAATTTGGAAGGGAATTTATATTAACATATTCTTAAATTTTTAAAGGAGAAACAAACAAAAAACACCCGCAGAACATGCGGGTGTTTCGTATGGAACAAGATTGTTCGTCAATTTCAGACGTCATCCTGCGCTTTTGTCGGAATATAAAATGTAAACGTCGTCCCTTTGTCGATGCTGCTGTGAACCGCAATTGATCCGCCGTGGGCTTCCACGATATTTTTTACGATGGCGAGTCCGAGTCCGGTCCCCGCCCTGCCTCTTGTTCTTGCTTTGTCCGCTTTATAAAAACGTTCAAAAATAAATGGCAGATCCTCTTCCGGTATTCCCGAGCCGGAATCTTTGATATCGATTTTCAGTCCGTCTTTTACGGTCTGAGCCGCGATATGAACGCTTCCGCCTGACTCCGTATGGCGCAGCGCATTATCTATAAGGTTGGTAAACACCTGTTCCATTTTGTCTTCGTCAAAGACACACTCCGGCTGAGACACCGAGATGTCCTCTGTGAGCGAAACGCCTTTTTCCTTCGCTAGCCCGGAAAATTTGCGGGAGATCTTCTCCAGAAATTCATGCAGGTTTACCGTTTCATAGCGCAGGCCCGTATGTCCGGATTCCATTCTGGCCAAATCCAGCAAATCATTGACGAGCCGGCCCATGCGAAGAGATTCATCATAAATGATCTGCGCGATTTCTTTTTTCTCCTCTTCGGTGCTTGCAATGTCGTCCACTATTGCTTCACTGTATCCCTGCAGCATAGAAACCGGGGTTCTGAGCTCATGACTGACATTGGCAATGAAGTCTTCACGCAATTTATCCAGCCTGCGCTCTTCGGTCATATCACGGAGCACGGCCACGGCGCCGCGGACGTGTGATTCCGCATAAAGAGGCGACATCAATAAAACCCATGACCTTCCTTGAAGCGTCATTTCAATCATTTGCTCTTTTTCCGTGTTCACTGCATTTTGAAATAGCTCTTTTGCTTCAGGGGGAAGGTTGTCTCCTTCTTTAATGTTCATGTTCTGCTCATAATACCATGCCTGCAGAAAACGTTCGGCCGGCGGGTTGGTCACCAAAATGGTGCCGTCGATATTAATGGTGATGACCCCGTCTGCCATACTGCTTAAAATATTGGACAGCTGTTCTTTTTCCTGATTTAGCGCGTTAATATGGAAATTGAGCTGCCGTCCCATCTGATTAAAGGCAATGGCCAGTTCCCCGATTTCATCTTGGGTCAGAATCGGAATTTTTGTATCAAACTTTCCTTTCGCCAAGTCTTGGGCGCCTTCCCGCATTTTCCGAAGAGGATATGTCACCCTGCTGGATAAAAAGAACGCGAAAAACGTTGTCAAGACGATGGCAATGCCCGCCGCAAGAAAAATATAGCGTGTCGTATGTTTCGTCGTATCTTTGACGGCAAGCAGCGATTGGGATAAAAAGACCATGCCTTTTTTGCCGTCTTTTTCATACGGCACTCCGACGATCAGCCGTTCGTTATCCGAACCGGCATTTTTGGGGACCGCGCGTTTGCTTACTTTATTGCGGTCTGTCAGCGCCTTGTGCAGATCCCGGTCATGTTTAATCTGCTCTAATGTAATAGAGGATAAATGATTATCGTCATTGGGCGAATACCAGACATGCTTATCATCCTGAATGATCGCGATGCTCGTTAAATTGTCCGCCAGTTCCCACGTGATGGATCTGGCAAGGGGCTGGTCTTCATGATTTTCTATTATGACCGCGATTTTATCGGCAAGCTGCGTTAAATCTTTTTCCGCTTCTTCAACGTGGTAATTTTCTATAAATTCCAGAAGCAGCACCGTTAAAATAAATAAAACAATTAACACGAGTGAAAGAATGGTAAACCAAAGCTTTCCTACTACGCTTTTCCAAAACTTCATTCAGCGCCTACCTCAAATTTGTATCCGACTCCCCAGACGGTGACGATTTTTTTCGCCGCTCCCGGGGACACTTTGTTTAATTTTTCACGGAGCCGTTTGACATGAGTGTCCACTGTTCTGAGGTCTCCGAAAAATTCATACTGCCACACTTCTTTTAAAAGCTTTTCCCTGTCGTACACTTTGTCCGGTGTTTTCGCCAGGAAGTACAGCAGTTCATATTCCTTCGGCGTCAGGCTCACCTCCGTGCCGTCCGCAGTCACCCTGTGAGCATCGTGATCAATGGATAGATGCGAGAAGACGAGCACATTTTTTGTCGGGGTATTGGCTGTCAGATAAGATGTTTGGGAAGCCCTTCTTAAAAGCGCCTTTACCCGAAGCACCACTTCTCTCGGGCTGAAAGGCTTGACGATATAATCGTCCGTACCTGCTTCAAATCCCTGGACGCGGTTGGCTTCTTCCCCTTTTGCCGTCAGCATGATAATCGGGGTCGCTTTTTTTTCTCTGAGCTGCCGGCATACTTCTATTCCGTCCGTTCCCGGCATCATTAAATCCAAGAGCACCAGATCATAATCTGATGCCAGCCCCATTCTAATGGCCTCGTCTCCGTTTTCCGCTTCTTCAATCACATAGTTTTCCCGTTCAAGGTACATTCTTAAAAGGCGTCGAATTCTGGCTTCATCATCTACTACTAATATTTTAGTTTCATTTGTTTGATCCATCGTTTTCCCCCTGCTTTCCTTCTGTTACTTTCATTTTAACAAACTGTGCGGCAGCTTGAGAACTGTATCGGCTTTTTGCATCTATGCGTACGAATGAAGTCCGGCAAGCACAAGATTCACAAAAATTAAGTTAAACATAATAATGGCGAAGCCGATGACGGCAAGCCACGCGGACTTTTCGCCATGCCAGCCTCTTGACAGCCGCAAGTGCAAATACGCTGCGTAAAATAAAAAGGTGATCAGCGCCCATACTTCCTTCGGGTCCCAGCCCCAAAAACGCGTCCATGCAAGCTGCGCCCAAATCATCGCAAACACAAGCGCGCCGAGTGTGAATACCGGAAAACCGATGGAAACAGCGCGGTAGCCGACTTCATCGACCAAGTCCAGATTCACATTTTTGACGAGCGGGCTTATAAGAGCGCTGATTCTCTTTCTGAATATCAGCCTGAGCGCCCCGTATAAAACGAGACCTGCGCCAAACGACCAGATCACCGTATTGACCTTTCTGCCCGAAAAAATGGCCGGAAGCTCAATAAGCGGCTTCATTGCGCCTTCCGTAAGCAGTTCTCCGTCATGCGGACCGACAAGCGCAGGCATATCATATATCATCACGCTTTTAGCCTCTTTTTTATCCACCCAATTAAATTCTGCTTTGTAATCCGCCAGCCGGAATGCCGACGTGACGGCGATAAATGCCACGGTCGTCACGAGTATAAACATGATGACTTCAAGCCAGAACGTTTTTTTGCCCGGTCTGGATTGGTCGACATGCTTTAACAGGAAAATGACGCCGGCTACAAAACTGATCGCAAGAATCGCCTGCCCGAGCGCAGCCGTCGTGACGTGAATGTACAGCCAATTGCTCTGCAGTGACGGAATAAGCGGCGTGATGTCTGTCGGAAACATGCTTGCATATGCGATAAGCAAAAGCGCGATAGACAATGTGAACATGCCTAATGAAGGCAGTCTGTAAATAAAGTAAATAATAATAAAAGCGAGAACAAGCATCATGCCGAATGACGTCGTAAATTCAAACATATTGCTGACAGGCGCATGTCCGCTTGCCGACCATCTCGCAATGAAATAGCCGAGATGACAAAGAAATCCGAAAATGGTTAACGTGATTCCGATAGCCGACCAGCGGCCCTTACCGTCCTTCGCACCTTTTGTTCCCCGGATGGCGCCGCCGAAAACCGGGACGGCAATTAAATAAATCAAAAAGGCAGCATAAAGAAAATTTGCGCTCAGCTCCGCCATGACACCACTCCTTTTTCACTAGGCCTGATTTTTGGCCAATTCTTTTTGATCGGCCGGCTCTTGAATCCCGGTCCCGCTAAGAACAAATTCGATATCCTTTTTCAGACCGAACCAGTTTTTGTTCGTATGTCCCGCCACAAGCACTTCATGATCACCTGTTTTGATCCAGATCCTTCTGTGCTGCCAGTACATCCCTTGAATGACGCCGATCATAAAGATCGCGCCGCCGACGGCAAGCACCCATAAGGTTAAGTCTTTTCTGACAGTGAGTCCTGTAATGTTTTTCGTTTCCACATGGTCGAATTTTAATTTGTACTTGTTACTTTCGGAACCTTCAACAGTCTGCTGAATCGCAACAAAACTTTTCTCCCCTTTCGGCTTGTCGGGAGCCGTGATTTTAAAGACAAAAGCCGGATTGTTAGGAACCTTCGTTTTCGTGCTCGGTTCTCCGTCCTTGTTAAAATAAAAATCAGGAAGATAACTGGCGATCTGCACTTTGTAACCGTTACCAAGATCGTAGTCCGTGTCGGGATCAAGAAGATTGATCTTCAGTTTGCCGAATGACTGTTTTGTTTTTTGGTCGATCAGCTGAAATACCATCTGGTCGAGCTGGTTTTCTTTATAGTCCACCTGATACACAGAATAGGAGTCAAAGCGCAGCGGTTCATTGACGCGGATATTGTTTTCTTTGACTCTTTTAAGCTTCGGCTTTTCACCGAATACAATGCCGCCTTCCCTCTTGTACAAAACCGCGTCCGTTGTGAAGGATTTGGCGACTTTGCCGTTTCCGGCTCTGTCAATGGCGTCGGCGAATACTTTTTTCTCAGTGTCTTTGTTATATGTCTGCATCGTGAACCGGTTGTTTTTTAAGTAATATTTGCCGTCAGTACCGGGGATCTGGGCGGTTTCGCCTTCACGGACCCAGAGCGTTTCATCGACATACATACCGGGTACAAATCTCAGCATGGCTCCGATCAGAAAAATGATCAGGCCGATATGATTAACGTAGGGCCCCCACCTTGAAAAACGGCCTTTTTCCGCCAGGATGCTTCCCTCTTGTTCTCGCACTCTATAATGCTTTTTTTTCAATCGTGTTCTGAGGCCATCAGCCGCATCCCCGCTCAGCTCGGTTTCTGTCCGGCTGTATAGACGCTGCCTCTTCAAAAAGACCGGATTCCGCCGTACTCCTTGATTTTTCAGCGCCCTGTACAAAGGAATCACCCGATCCAGGCTGCAGATGACCAGTGATATGCCAATGGATGCGATCAGGAGCATATACCACCATGAGCCGTACAGGTGATGAAACCCCAGCAAATAATACAGTTGGCCGATTATGCCGTACTGCTGTTCATAATATGTATCCGGCTGGGCGCCCGGCGGCAGATAAGCTTCCTGCGGAAAAACCGTGCCGAAAGCAGATGCCGCCAGAGTAATGACAATCAGCCATATTCCGACTTTTACGGAAGAAAAGAAGTTCCATACCTTATCTACGATTGTTTTGTTATATGTTTGCGAACGCCTTGCGCTGCCGTCGTACCGCATATCGGCAAGCGGCGATTTTTGATCATCAAGCGGCTTCCCGCACGACTCGCACAAAACCGTCCCGGCTGGATTCACGTGCCCGCATTCACATTTGACCTTTTTCATGAAGACGCCTCCGGCTTAATTAAATTCATATAGTCATGAACCATGCGTTCTGTCATCGTGCCGGTCACCACTTTCACGACTTTTCCGTCGGGATTGATCAAAAATGTCGTCGGAATAGGTGATACGCCGTACGCGTCCAGCACTTGCCGGTCAGTATCAAGCGCAACCGGGAAATTGACGCCGTATGTTTTCATAAAATTATGTACTGCAATTTTTGATTCGCCGACATTTACCGCAACCACCTCGACACCGAGGTCTTTAAAATGCTTGTATTGATTCTCCATGTAGGGAAATTCCTGCTTGCACGGCTCACACCACGTTCCCCAGAAATTCAGAAAAACACCTTTCCCTTTTAACTGACTCAGTTCTATGAGTCTGCCCTCTGTATCTTTCAGCGCGAAATTCGGGGCTTTGGACCCCTCAGATATACGCTCTCCGTTTGTGTAAACGGCATTATAGATGGTATATCCGAGCGCGCAGAGTAAGATGAGAAGGATGCCGGTCCGAATGAATAAACGCCGCCGTTTTTTGTTCATTGTACACTGCTCCCCTCCCCTGTCTGCAAATCCATTCAATTATATCATCTACACGTTTTGTAATTTTTGAAGGTTATGTGAAAATTAGAAAGCGTTTTTACCGTGTTCAGCTAAAGCCCGCAGCCTTTTCACCTCATGCGGCGTCAATTCTCTTGCGTCTCCTGTGCGCAGACCTCTTAAATCTAAAAATGCGTATTCTTCACGTTTGAGTTTCAGCACGTCATGACCGATCGCCTCAAACATGCGGCGGACCTGTCTGTTTCGGCCTTCATGAATCGTCAGCTGAATAATGCTCGTCTGCTTTCTTTTGTCCAGGGAAAGCATTTTCGCTCTGGCCGGCGCTGTCTTGCCTTCTTCAAGCTGAATGCCGCGCTCAAGCTTTCTCAGAAGTTCCTTGGAAGGAATCCCCTTCACTTTGGCGACGTACGTCTTATCAATTTCGTATTTCGGATGCATGAGTTTGTTGGCAAACTCGCCGTCATTTGTCAGCAATAAAAGTCCGCTCGTATCATAATCAAGCCTGCCGATCGGATAAATGCGCTGCGGCACTTCTTTGAAAAAGTCGGTCACCACTTTCCGCCCTTTGTCGTCATCAGCTGCTGAGATCACTCCTCTCGGTTTATAAAGCAGAAAGTACACGGGTTCTTCCCGCTCCACCTTTAATCCGTTTACTTCAATCTGATCAGAACCGGTCACTTTTACGCCGAGCTCTGTTATTACTTTTCCATTCACCTTTACTTTTCCTTCTTTTATCAGCTCTTCTGCCTTTCTGCGTGATGCCACGCCGGCATGAGCAATAACTTTTTGCAGTCTTTCCATGTCGTTCACCTCAAGTATAATCTTACTTTTTTCCCCTTGAACAAACAAGCTTTTTCAAGGAGAGTTATTCTGATATATAAAAAGCGCCTGATTTCAGGCGCTTCCAAATAATAACGTAACTATGATGATTGATGCAACCACCCCGATCAGATCAGCAAGAAGACCAACCTTTAAAGCATCCCCCATTTTTTTGATGCCGACCGCCCCGAAATACACCGTCAGGACATACAGCGTCGTGTCAGTCGATCCCTGCATGACCGAGGCCAGTCTGCCGATAAATGAATCAGGCCCGTACACGGCGATCAGATCTGTCGTCATGCCGAGCGCCGCCGTCCCCGAAATCGGGCGGATCAGAGCAAGCGGCACGACTTCTGCGGGAATGCCGAGCGCTGTAAAGAAAGGCTTGCACAGCCCCATGACAAAATCCAGCGCGCCTGAGGCCCGGAATACGGTAATCGCCACCAGCATCCCGACCAAATACGGAATGATGGAAAACGCAATCTCAATTCCTTCTTTTCCGCCTTCAACGAATGATTCATACGTCGGCACTTTTTTGATCGTGCCGTATATCAATATACCGGCGATAATAATCGGAATCATGGCTAAAGACAGCCAATTCACCATTTCCATTCGCTTACCTCCCTTTTCTTTTGCGGCGGTACCAGAAGTAGCGGTCAATGAAAATCGCGCCGATTCCCGAAATTAAAGTCGCTAAGATGGTCGGCCCGACGATATCGGTCGGTGATTTCGCCGAATAAGCCATGCGCACGGCAATGACGGTTGTCGGTATCAATGTAATACTCGAAGTATTTACCGCCAAAAAGGTAATCATGGAACGGCTGGCCTCAGACTTACCTCCATTCAGCTTTTTCATCTGCTCCATGGCTTTAATACCGAGCGGTGTCGCCGCATTTCCCAGTCCGAAAAAGTTTGCCATGAGATTTGATAAGATGTATCCCATCGCCGGATGATCAGGGGGAATATCGGGAAACAGCTTAGAGATAAACGGGCGGCACATTCTGCTGAATATATCCAAAAGGCCGGACTGCTCGGCTATTTTCATCAGGCCGAGCCAGAAGACGAGGACGCTCATTAATCCGAACGAGATCGTAACCGCTTCTTTCGCTCCTTTAAAAACGGCTTCATTCACATCCTGCAAGGTACCGTTAAACATCGCAAAGACAAGTCCGATTACCGTCAGACATACCCAGATTAAATTGACCATGACGAACCGCCCGCCGCGCTCATAAACAGGCTCGTAAACGTCTCAATGAAATGCTTTTTCGGTTTTTTATGGCGCTCGTTTTCATAATAGACGGGAATCTTGGCGATCACTTTCCCATCATGCATAACAGTCATCCGGCCGACGACATCAGGAATGAGAGAGGCGTCCTTTTTCCAGGCTTTTTTCGGTTTTATTAAGGTTGTGCGGATTTTTACATCGTCGATTTCATCCTCTTTTAATAAATATTTGACATCCCGGGCAATAAAAGCGTGTTTTCCGTAAAACGTCTTTTTCAGCTTCGGGATGCCGCCTTTTTTAGCGACGACATAGGTTTTATAGTGCTCAAAGACATAATTAAACATATTCATATGGTCATCCCAGTCATCCGGATCATTTATGGTGACCGCGATGAGATCCGTTCCGTCTTTTGAAGCCGTCGAAACGAGCGTCCGTTTCGCGATTTTTGTGTAACCCGTTTTTCCGCCTGTGCTGTAACGGTAGAGCCCAGTCAGAAGCTTGTTTTTATTTTTCCATACCCGGTCCATCGTTTCCGCCTTATACACTTTTGTGCCTGAAACGGTCCGGTATTCCTTGATTTTCATCGCGTATTTAGTCAAAAGCGCCATGTCATACGCCGTAGAATATAAATTTTCATGGTCGTCCAGCCCGTGCGGATTTTGAAATTTTGTATTTTCCATCCCGATTTGCTCGGCTTTTTTGTTCATCATAAATACAAAACCGTCAAGGCTTCCGCCGACATATTCAGCTATTGCCGCAGCGGCGTCATTTCCTGATCTCAGCATAAGCCCGTATACAAGATCTTTCAGCTTTACTTTTTGTCCCGGCTGAAGATAAATGGCTGAGCCTTCCGTTTTTACGGCATTCGGGGAAACCGTCACGGTCTCTTCCATCTTCCCTGATTCAATCGCCAGCACCGCCGTCATGATTTTCGTAATGCTTGCAATCCGCCGCTTATGATGTTCATCCTTGGCGAATAACACCCTGCCAGATGCTCCGTCGATAATAATCGCGCTTTTTGCGCTGACATGTATTTGGGCATGTGCCGTATTGCCGTCTGTAATGGAAAAAAGAATAACAAAAGTCAAAAGAAATACGGCAGCTTTTTTGAGAAAGCGCATGAATGCTCACGTCCTTGTTGTGGGTTTGTACAAGTTTATGCGCCTGTCCATGACTTATGAATACCAATTGCATCACTTTCACATAAAAAAACTCTCCCAAAAGGAAGAGTTTTTATCTGACTGATGCCATATTTGAGCCTGATGCTTCATATTGCGCCAATTCTTCCCGCATGCGCAGAAATTCACTGCTGAGCGAAAGCAGAAGGCTCCGCAGCGAGTCCGGCACTTGCTGGTAGAATTCAATCGCGCTTTGGCCTGTATAAGCGGCGCGGCTGTTTTCGTACCATGTATCCTTTTTCGGCATGAAAAACTCTTCCACGCACTGATGATACACTTTATACAGCGTTTTTTCCGCTCTCACCTCATGAAACGGCTCCTGCATTAAGAGCCGCCGGCAGGCTTCCTGGGCGCCTTCGCAAAAGACGGTCATCCTCCTCAGCACACTGAGCACGTCGCGGCAGTATGCCTCATCCGCATCTCCTTGAGCCCGCATCTCCGGCAATGTTGTATGATTTAAATAGCTGCTGACCATCGTGACAACCTCGGCTAAAAATTCACCAGTTTCTTCAGTATGGGCCCTCACAATCGAATTTCCCATTTCCGTCCGTTTCCTTCCTCTCTTGTACGTCGTCATTTGCGTCATTCATCAATGGCCTTTCCCTACTATCGTATGATGAAAAACGGTTATTATTTAATATCCTCAAAAGTTTGGTTGAAGTTTTCAAAGAATAAATCGGCTTCCTCCTGGAGAACGTCTTCCTCCGCATTTTCAGGAAGCGGCGGGAGCTCCTCCAATGTTTTTAAGCCGAATTGTTCAAGAAATACCGGTGTCGTGCCGTATAAAATCGCCCGGCCGGGACCGTCGGCGCGGCCCACCTCACACAGCAGCGCTTTTGACACGAGGCTGTGCAGAATCCGCTCAGACTTCACGCCCCGGATATCTTCAATTTCCGCCCGTGTGATCGGCTGCTTGTACGAAACGATCGCCAGCACTTCCAAAGAAGCCTGTGACAGCCCTTTTGACGGCACTTCGATTAGTTTTTTCAAATAAGGCACGAATTCTTTTTTCGTTCCAAGCATATACGTATCCGCATATTCGGTAAGCTCGATGCCTCTGTCGTCTTCCTTGTACTGAGCGGCCACTTCTTCCATGATTCCGGCCAGTTCCGCTTCTTCTATTTCAAGCACCGTCACCAATTGCTTTTTGGTCAGCCCTTCATCACCCGCCGCATACAGCAGGGCTTCCACAATCGCTTTCCAATTCACGATATCAAGCGCCATGAATGGATTCACTCCCCGTAATGTATATATCTGAAAAGTTTTCTTCCTGTTCAATGATAATCTGCTGATTTTTCATCAGTTCCAGGACTGCTAAAAACGTCACGACGAGATGGTCCTTTTGCCGAGAAGGAAAAAGCTCCGTGAAGTTTATTCTTCTCCCCGCCGTTTTTAAGCTTTTAACGATTTCGTTCATTCTGTCTTCAATCGGTATTTCCTGTCTTGTAATGGTCGTTTCTTTCGGCCGCGTGATTTTTTTACGCTGAAGCACCTTTTGAAACGCGCCGATCATGTCATAAACGGTCACCGACAGTTTCTGCTCGGTCTGTTTGATTTCTTTTGCATACTCACTTAAATCACTCGGCGGCTTTGTAAATGACTTTTGTCTTTCTTCTTCCCGCTCTTTTAAATCCTTCGCAGCGGTTTTATACTTTCTATACTCAATCAGCTTTTCAATCAGCTCGTCCCGAGGGTCTTCTTCTTCAAGCATTTCGTCTTCAAACAGCTCTTCCTCTTGTTTCGGAAGCAGCATTCTGCTTTTAATGCTGAGAAGCGTCGCCGCCATGACCAGATATTCACTGGCGACATCAAGTTCAAGCTCTTGCATTGTATGTACATATAATAAATATTGTTCAGTAATAGTTGCCACGGGTATGTCGTATATGTCGATTTCAAGACGGTTAATCAGATGAAGCAGCAGGTCCAATGGGCCTTCAAACGTATCAATTTTCACTTGATATTCTACCATTATCTCACCATTTTCAGTATCACTCTCATTGCCGGAAAAACTGGCTACCCTTTAGTATAATCCACCGAAATGCTCTCGTCCAATACTTTTATACACGTCCTCCGTTATTTAGAAAATACTGAAAAAGAAGATATACGCCTATACCTTTAAAGGCGGATGCACATATGATAGCCGTGTAAACTTGAAACAAAGGGAGGCTGATTTCACATGAGCGGAGCTTGTTTCGGCGGAGGTTTTGCATTAATTGTCGTTCTGTTTATTTTGCTCGTTGTCGTAGGAGCATCTTACATCTGCTAGTTCCTCAGGCTTCAGACACCAAGCCGCTCTTTTTCCTTTTCATAGCGCTGTGGTACACTGGTTTTAGCATAAAAGGAGGAAGCGGCTTGTATCCTAAAGCTTATATCGGCTTTTTGGCCGAATTTCACGCATCAAGAGATTATTTTGAGTGTCATGAACTGTTAGAGGAATATTGGAAAGAAAGCCCGGCTGAAAAGCGGAGCATTCATTGGGTCGGCCTGATTCAGCTTGCCGTCGCTCTGTATCACCAGCGCAGGGGAAATGAAGCCGGGGCGAAACGGCTGATTGCCAACAGCTTACGTATTCTCCGGTCTGAAAAGCAGGCGGTCTGTTCTCTCGGGCTCAGCCATCCGAAGCTGATTGAGCTGATAGAAACGCTGTCAGACGATATAGAAGCGGGCCTGCCTTACAGAAGTGTTATGCTTCCGATTACAGATGAAGCCCTGAAAGAAGCATGTCTTGCCGAATGCCGCCAAAAGGGTTATACATGGGGGCAAGACGGCGTATCAGATACCTTTCTTATTCATAAACACCGCCTGCGGGACAGGACGGATGTCATTAAGGAACGCGAACGGGAAATTGAGAGAAGAAAAAAAAGCAGAGGCTGACGGTCAGCCCTGCTTTTTCTATATCAAAACAGCTCCCGAAACCGTGAAGATTCCGGGAGCATTTGTCAGTTATTATATGAGATATCCTGATCTTTTTGATGTTGACAGCGTTCAAAAAAGCTTTGCGTTAATTCATTCGGAACGAGTGCCTCCGTTTTGAACAGACGTTTTAAGGCGTCCATCATTTGCTTTCCGATTCCTTGATGGCGGTGAGAAGGATTCACGCTGATATGCCGGATTTCAACCTCTGAGTCCTTTTTTTCGACTCCGATCGCTCCGACGATATCTTCATCCTCTTTCCAAAGAAAGAGCTGGCGGCCAGTATCCGTTTCATAGTCCTTTATTGTCTGCTGAAGCTGCTTGAGATCTTTTTCATTCGGCATAAATGACAGAAGACCCATCGCAATCTTTTCAAACGATTTTTTATAACGAATTAACATAAAAACCCCTCTATATCCAAAATGTCCATTCATGTCCTATCAAACGGATACATAAGGCGATCCGTTTTCTCACATTATATCATTTTCGCCGCGGTTTTAAACGCTTTTCAACAAATTATTCAAATGAGCGGTTTAAATTTGCCATTTCAATGGCAGATACTGCGCAATCCGCTCCCTTATTTCCGGCTTTTGTTCCGGCTCGTTCGATGGCCTGCTCAATGGTTTCAGTCGTCACGATGCCGAAGATAACCGGGACGCCCGTCGCCGTTCCCGCCTGGGCGATGCCTTTTGCCGCTTCATTGCAGACATAGTCATAATGCGTTGTCGCTCCTCTGATAACCGTGCCGAGCGTAATGACGGCATCGTATTTTTTCGTTTCCGCCATTTTCTTTGCCGCAAACGGGATTTCAAACGCTCCCGGCACCCAAGCGACGTCAATGTCGTTTGATTCTACACCGTGGCGAAGCAGCGTGTCTTCCGCTCCGCTTAACAGCTTGCTCGTTATAAATTCATTAAATCTGCCGACGACGATTCCGATTTTAAGTCCTGTTCCTACTAGGTTTCCTTGTATGATATTCATATGTTATCCATCCTTTTTTGTGAGATTTGTTTTTAGAAATGGAGCAGATGTCCAAGTTTTTTCATTTTGGTCTGTAAATACTGCTTGTTATGCTCACTCGCTTCCATTTGAAGCGGCACCCGTTCTGAAATGCTGAGACCGTATCCTTCGAGGCCGGCGATTTTTCGGGGGTTATTGGTTAAAAGTTTCATATGCTGAACCCCTAAGTCGCGGAGAATCTGGGCGCCGATGCCGTAGTTGCGCAGATCAGGCAGAAAGCCGAGCGCTTCGTTCGCTTCAACCGTGTCGTACCCTTGTTCCTGCAATCGGTACGCCTTCAGCTTATTGATTAAACCGATTCCTCTGCCTTCCTGGCGCAAATACAATAGAACGCCGCGGCCTTCTTCAGCAATTTGCGCAAGCGCGGCATGAAGCTGAGGCCCGCAATCACAGCGATGGGATGCAAACACATCGCCCGTCAGGCATTCTGAGTGCACTCTGACAAGAACGGGTTCGCTGTTAAACGGGACATCCCCCATGACAAAGGCGAGATGTTCTTTTCCGTCAACCTCGTTTGTATATCCGTAAACTCTAAACGTGCCGAAGTCAGTCGGCAGCGTAATATCAACTTCTCTGTTCACAAGTGTCGTAATGTTGTAACGGTACTCTATTAAGTCTTTTATCGTAATCATTTTCAGCTGGTGGCGTTCGGCGATTTCGGCTAACTCCGGCACTCTGGCCATTGTGCCGTCTTCATTCATAATTTCACAAATGACGCCCGCTCCCTGAGATCCGCAGGCTTTTGCAAGGTCAACGGCTGCTTCCGTATGGCCCGCCCGCTTCAGGACGCCTCCTTTTTTTGCGATTAAGGGGAAAATGTGGCCCGGACGCTGAAAATCGTCAGACACAGATTCCTCGTTCAACAGCGCCTGAATGGTAAAAGAACGTTCTTGAGCGCTGATGCCCGTTTTTGTCAGCCTGTGGTCAATACTGACCGTAAAGGCGGTCTCATGTGAGTCCGTATTATGATCGACCATCGGGTGAAGATCCAGCCGGCCGGCGATGTCTTCAGACAGCGGCGTGCAGATCAGGCCTCTCCCATGGGTCGCCATAAAATTCACCACTTCAGGCGTGGCATGCTCAGCCAGCGCTACGAAATCTCCTTCGTTTTCTCTGTCTTCATCATCGACAACAATGATGACTTCACCTTTTTTCAGCGCCTCTAACGCCTCTTCTATCGGATGAAACATATCGATCTTCCTTTCTAAAAGCCGTTCTCGCTTAAAAAGGCTTCCGTGATAGTTTGATTGCTTTTCGTTTGTTCTGTTTTGTGCAAAAAGCGGTATAAGTATTTGCCGATCATGTCACACTCAATATTTACGGTTGATCCGACTGTTTTCGTCTGAAAAATCGTTTCTGAGATGGTATGCGGAATGATGGATACCGTCACGCTTTCGTCTGATAGACCGAAAATCGTCAGGCTCACGCCGTCTACCGTAATTGAACCTTTCAATACGAGCGTTTTTGTCAATTCCGGCGAAAGTTTTAAATCGTAATAGACCGCGTTGCTTTTTTTCTCGATCCGCGTAATTTCAGCCGTTCCGTCCACATGCCCTGATACAAAGTGGCCGCCGAACCGTCCGTTGGCGGACATCGCTCTTTCCAGGTTTACTTTACTGCCTTTTGACAAGCCGTTCAGCGAAGTGGCTTTCACTGTTTCCGGCATAACATCAACCGTAAATTGATTGTCAGAAAATCCGGTTACGGTCAGACAGATGCCGTTTACCGCAATGCTGTCGCCAAGTTTCACATCACTTGTCACTTTTGAAGCGGCGATGGTTAATGCCATGGAAAGGCCTGTCTTTTTGATTGCTTGGATCGTGCCTGTTTCTTCAACGATTCCTGTAAACATCGTCACCATCCTTTCCATCTTTAGGTATGGCCGTCAGTTTTATATCCGGCCCGATTTGGGTGATTTGTGTGAATTGTAAATGGGGGACATCTTTCATTGATTGAAAACCTTCACCGGAGATCAAGCTGGGAGCAAGCGTTCCTCCGATTAATTTAGGGGCGAAATAGAAATGAAGCTCTTGGAAACAGCCTTCCTTGACAAAACTTCCGTGTACGGATGCTCCGCCTTCCACATAAACGGACATTATGCCGTTTTCAGCGAGAATACTGAGCACCTCAGGGATGTGAATACGGTCTGTTTCCAGCGGAAAAACTTTTATTCCGAGTGCGGTCAGCCGGTCTTTCTTTTGCACGTCTGCACCTTTGGCCGTAAATATCCATGTCGGCGCAGCGCCGTCAGTGAGCACATTTGCCGTTTCAGGAATGGTCAGCTTTGTATCGAGAATCACTCTGACCGGCTGCTTCACCGCATCAGGAAGCCTGCAGGTCAGGCTCGGATTATCGGCTTTGACTGTGCCTGCTCCGACAAGAATGCTTTGATGCGATTTCCTGTATTGCTGGGCATCAAGCCTTGCCGCCTCTGATGTAATCCATTTGCTGTCACCGGTTTCGGTCGCTGTTTTCCCGTCAAGGCTCGCGGCCGCTTTCAAGGTGACATACGGAAGTCCGGTCCGCATGAAGTGAAGAAACATTTTATTCAGCTCTTCTGCCTGCTGCCTGAGAAGTCCGGTTTTCACTTCGATGCCCGCTGCTGCCAGCATTCCGATGCCTTTTCCGGCTACAAGCGGATTCGGATCTTTCACAGCAATGAACACCCTTTTTATCCCCGACTTTATTATCAGTTCGGAGCATGGCGGTGTTTTTCCGTAATGGCTGCAAGGCTCCAGCGTCACATACAAATCGGCGCCTTTTGCGTGTCTGCCGGCCATATTAATCGCGTGAACCTCGGCATGCGCTTCTCCGTATTGCAAATGGGCGCCCATTCCGACGATCTGTCCGTTTTTGACGACGACAGCGCCGACAAGAGGATTGGACTGTGTCTGCCCTTCACCGCGTCTGGCAAGTTCTATTGCCGTATTCATATAATATTCATCCATCGTTATCCCTCCCTTCTTCCACGCAATTTGGCGTCAAAAAAGCCCCGAATGTTTACACAGTTCGGGGCTTTGCCAGTTTTAATCCATAGGAAATAAGACTATACAGCAAGTTTATTTTTTGCATAGCTTCTCTCATCCTTCTCCCATCCAGACTTTCACTGTCGGCTTCAGCTTTTCACTGAATCCACCGTATACAGATGCATACGGGTCACGGGCTGTAAAGCGCAAAGCGCCTTATTACCGCCGGTCGGGATTTTCACCCAGCCCCGAAGGATACAATCAATATTTTTTTGTCCTTATCCGCTATTATAACATCCTTTGCGGCAGGCGCAATGAATTTGCACCTCATTATTCAGAAAAATAAAAAGCGCCCTTTTCCCATAAAAGGCGTCTTTATTTATTCGTTCACTTTGACGACCTTCAATAAGCCGTCAATCCGGTTTGATTTGCTGAAGTACGCTTTAATCTTATCACCTTTTTTCACATCGGAGAGATCCTGCTTCAGCTTGTCGCCGTTAAAAATAATTTTTGTGCCGTTCGCTGCCGTACCGTGATACTCAGTTCCTTCGATTTTCGTAATTTTATATGTTTTGACTGTATATTCTTCTTTTTCCTGGGACAGGGTTTGTCCGATTGCAGTCGGCACGTCTTTCAGTTCAATATCGTTTATGACCATATAACCGCCCGCTAATAACAGCAGCAGTACAAGTAAAATGGCTGCTTTTGTTTTAATTCTTCCCATTTTTCTACCTCCAGCCCGTATCAATCTATTCATTACTATGTCATATTCCTTTTTTTCATGAATAGAAAACCGTTCTTCCCTGCGTGAGTTATTCATATAACGTTTCATAAAGGGAAGATGTTTCATGTATCTGTAAAACTTTCTATCTATTAAATAGATATACGAATTTATGTTCTGTTTTTGAGGGTGGAGAGATAAATTTATATAAAAAAAGCAGTTTTCTCATGAAGAAAACTGCCTGTACGGTTTATTTCGTCTTGCGAATTTCGTTAAACGGGAAGAAGACGAATTTTGATGTGCCCGCTATTTGTTTTTTCGTAAAAAGACCGAGGCCGTTGCGGCTGTCCATAGATTCTCTGCGGTTATCACCCATGACGAAATATTTGTCGTCCGGCACTTTCACCGGGCCGAAGTCTTCTGTCAGCCGGTCATAGCCGTCTTGCTTCGCCTTGTTCTTGTTTGCCGCTAAATACGGTTCGGACACTTTTTTGCCGTTGATATACAGCTGATCGTTTTTCATTTGCACCGTGTCGCCGGGAAGTCCGATAATCCGTTTGACATAGTGCTCATTTTCTCCGTTCAGCACGACGATCTGGCCGCGTTTGAAGTCGCTTATGTATTTGACCGTCATATTGACAAAGATTCTCTCGCGGTCATGCAGCGTCGGATCCATTGATCTTCCATCAACGAGATAAGGGGCAAATAAAAAGTTTCGGATGAGCAGTGCCAGAACGACAGCGATGATAATGGCTTTCACCCAATCAAGTACGGCGCTTTTTTTAGAAGTTTTTTCTTTTTCTGATTTCAAGTGATTTCCTCCCATTAGCCATGGTCGTTTTTATTTTACCATGAATCCCTGCACAGAGGGCAAATAAGCCCCGCACCCCATCCATTTTTTCATTTTATAAGCCGGATCTGCTGATTTTACGGTATTTCACGAAGCTTCCGATCCGCCAAATGCACAAATACACAAAAGCAAGCTCCATTGTTAAAACGGCGAATTCCGCCGCGTCAATGTTTTTGAAATATTGGCTGAGCGCGATACGGATCGCAATAATCGCGATAATGACATATTTAAAGTTTTTATTCCGCTTGGAGTAGACAAAGCCGTCTTCCCGGATTTCATAGGCGGTTTGCGACAGCATGATGACACCGAATACCGCGCCTAACAGTCCGGCGATGGCGAGCTCCCAAAGAGCGGGAAAATGAAACTGCTTTCCCGGGATATTCATGAGCTGGCTGATACTGAATGTGAAAATGACGGCGATAATCAAAAGCGGGAGAATGATGCCGAAGCCGCCGCCTTTAATCGGCCTGTTTCCCTTTTTCACCCTGAACCAAATCATAAGTGCGAGAATGATAATGACAAATAAAACGGTTGCCAATTGAACCAACGTTTCTACCTCTTTTCATTGTTGTAATCGGTCTTTTTCACTATACCAGAATGATCACCGATGTTCATATATGTATTTTTTCATGATTTACACATGAGAATTTTCATATACATAAAAAAACCCGCCTGAAAAAGGCGGGTTTTCTGTCATTATCCTTCTACACGGATTTCTTTCATTTTGTCTCCGTTAGACATGTTTTTCGCATGCTCTAAACCGCTTGTCACTTTTCCGAATACAGTATGAACGCCGTTTAAATGCGGCTGCGGCTCATGTACGATGAAGAATTGGCTTGAACCCGTGTCTTTACCGGCATGCGCCATTGATAAAGAACCGGCTTCGTGTTTATGCGGATTGCCTTCTGTTTCACATTTGATCGTTTTTCCGCTTCCGCCCATGCCTGTCCCAGTCGGATCTCCGCCTTGGCTGACAAAGCCCGGAATCACGCGGTGGAAAATAACGCCGTCATAAAAGCCCGTATTCGCCAGATTTTCAAAGTTAGCGACTGTATTAGGCGCTTCATTCGGATAAAGTTCAAATTCGATTCTGCTGCCGTTTTCCATTTCGATGTAACCAGTTTTCATTCTCATTCCTACTTCCGTATTGTTTTTTGTCAAAGCCTTCTTCAATATGAATTTCAATTGTAAGCCGGCTTTCTTTTTGATATTCTTTTGAAGGAAGAGGCCTCTGCTCTTCTTTTCGCGGCTATTATACCACACCTTCAGCCGGAAAACGAATCTCCCCGCTTCCGCAGAAAGAAAATGAAACCAGAACAGCTTCACAGCCGTCTATGTATCGGAACTGCTTCACGCAGGTCCTCACAAACCGCTTCAAAACGGCATTTGTGAAAAGAAGGAGGTTAACCGCTTTGAAAAAAATGTGGATTGGATTGCTGGCGGCGGCCGTTGTATTGTGCACAATACCGAAAATCAGCCTGGCCGATGCCGCAGTCGGAGATGTCATCGTCACACTGGGGGCGGATCTGTCAAACGAAAACCGTCAGAAAGTGCTTGACGAATTAAATGTCCCTGATAACGCGACAAAAGTGACGGTCACAAATAAAGAAGAACATGAATATCTGGGAAAATATATATCGAACGCCCAAATCGGCACAAGAGCCATCTCTTCGTCATCCATTACGGTGGCAAAGAAAGGGTCCGGGCTTGACGTTAAGACCCATAATATCGATTCCATTACGGATGAAATGTACTTAAACGCCCTGATGACAGCAGGAGTGAAAGATGCGAAAGTATACGTGACGGCGCCGTTTGAGGTATCAGGCACCGCAGCATTAACGGGAATCATCAAGGCATATGAAGTCTCATCAGACAAAGCAATTTCAGAAGATGTAAAACAGGTCGCCAACCAAGAGCTTGTCACCACTTCAAATCTCGGGGATAAAATCGGGGATAAAAACGCCTCCGCGCTTATCGCAAACATTAAAGATGATTTCGCGAAAAACGGTGTGCCCGATACAAAAGAAGGAATCGAGAAAAAGGTCGATGATGCGGCTTCAAACCTTAATATTACACTGACTGACGCTCAAAAAGACCAGCTCGTTTCATTGTTTAATAAAATGAAAAATGCAAAGATTGATTGGGGCCAAGTCGGCAGCCAGCTCGATAAGGCAAAAGACAAAATCACGAAGTTCATTCAATCCGATGAAGGCAAAAGCTTTGTTCAAAAAGTTATTGATTTCTTCGCTTCGATTTGGAATGCGATCGTGTCTGTATTTACAGGAGACAGCGGATCAAGTTCTGACAGCTGAACGCAAAAAGAGACCGGACGCCATTGTTCCGGTCTCTTTTTTATTTATTGTTTGACCCCCGTCTTAAACGGCAGATCCAGTTTTACAATGTCTTTATAAGTTTCTCTTCTAATGACAAGATGCGCTTCGCCGTCTTCCACAAAAACGACGGCGGGACGCGGAATGCGGTTGTAGTTGTTAGCCATGCTGTATCCGTACGCTCCCGTACAGAAAACGGCGAGAAGATCGCCTTCTTTCACTTCCGGAAGATCTATATCCCAAATGAGCATATCCCCGCTTTCACAGCACTTACCCGCGATGGATACCGTTTTGTCGTGGTGTTCTCCGATTCTGTTTGCCGATACGGCTTCATATTTCGCCTGATACAGCGCAGGACGGATATTATCGCTCATGCCCCCGTCAACCGCTGCATATTTACGGGTGCCGGGCACTTCTTTTTGCGAACCGATGGTATAAAGCGTCGTTCCGGCGTCTCCGACGAGCGAGCGTCCCGGTTCAATCCAGATCTCCGGAATGTCAAACGCGTGCCGCGCTGCGTTTTCTTTTACCGCTTCGATAATTTTTTCCACATAAACGGCGGGATGAAGGGGTTCATCCTCTTCCGTGTAGCGGATGCCGAAGCCGCCCCCTAAATTCAGCACTTCAGAGACAAAGCCGAATGATTCTCTCCATTCATTCAGTTTTGCGAAGATTTTTTCTGCGGCCAGCACAAAGCCCGCCGTATCAAAAATTTGCGATCCGATGTGGCAGTGAACGCCGAGAAGGCGGATATGGTCTGACTGCAATACTTGTTCAATCGCCTTTTCTATTTGCCCGTTATGCAGATCAAAACCGAATTTGGAATCTTCCTGCCCCGTCGTAATATAATCATGCGTATGCGCCTCTACCCCGGGAGTGATCCGCAGAAGCACATCCATTGTGCGCCCTGATTTGCGGCACAGTTCCGCGAGTAAGGATATTTCATAAAAATTATCAACGACGATGCAGCCGATTTGATGATCGAGCGCCATTTTCAACTCTTCTTTGCTTTTGTTGTTGCCGTGAAAATGAATCCTGTCAGCCGGAAAACCAGCCGCAACCGCCGTGAACAGCTCTCCGCCGGATACAACGTCCAATGAGAGCCCCTCCTGCTCAGCGAGCTGTATCATCGCAACGGAAGAAAACGCCTTGCTCGCGTACGCGACCTGCGCCTTTAAATCCGCGTCAATGAATGCCTGTTTAAAGCTTTTAGCGCGCTCACGTATTAAAGCCACATCGTAAACATAAAGAGGCGTGCCGTAATGCTCCGCTAAATACAGCGCGTCCACACCTCCGATTTCCAAATGACCTAGTTTGTTTTGTCTGCTTGTGCCATGTAAGAACAATGCTCATTCCCTCTTTCTGATCCGCCTATGGGTGAAAAGGACAGCTTCTTTTGAGCTGTCCTTATACAAGTCCCGTATAAGTTAAGACATACAATATCATAATCTTCTGTCGGTTTCAATGCGATTATGAACCGCTTGGCTGTCTTTGACGGTCTTTCGGGTGAACAATGCTCGGTCTGACTTTCGCTCCCGGCACTGTCGTCCGGACGAGCACCTGCCACAGCGCCTTGCCGTTAAACGGTAAAAACGGCCATAAATACGGCGTATGAAACGAGCGGATATTCGCCATTATGATCAGCAGCAATGTAAAGCCTATCACAAAGCCTTTCACTTGGAAAATGGCCACGAGCACCATTAAGATGAGGCGTATCATTTTATTGGCGAGGCTGAGCTCATAGCTCGGCGTGGTAAATGATCCGATGGCGGCGATCGATACGTACAGAATCACTTCTGCTGAAAACAGCCCCACCGCTATGGCGATTTGACCGATCAGCACCGCCGCAATCAGACCCATGGCGGTGGATAAAGCGGTCGGCGTATGGATCGCGGCCATCCTGAGAAACTCAATCCCCAAATCGGCCAAAAAGATTTGCAGAATGATCGGGATATGCGTATTTTTATTTAAACCGATAAAATCCAATCTTTCAGGCAGAAGAGACGGTTCAAGAACAAAGAGGAACCAGATCGGAAGCAGAACCGTTGAAGCGATAATACCGAAAAACCTGATCCATCTTAAAAATGTTCCCACTGAAGGCGCCTGCCTGTATTCTTCCGCATGCTGAACATGGTGAAAAATCGTTGTCGGCGTTATGATCACGCTCGGTGACGTATCAACGACAATGATGACGTGCCCTTCCAAAATGTGATTGGCGGCCACATCCGGCCGCTCCGTGTATCTGACCATCGGAAACGGGTTGTAGCCCTGTTTGACGATGAATTCTTCCACCGTTTTATCAGACATCGTCAATCCGTCAATGTCAATCGCATTCACTTCGTTTTCGACGATGCTGACAAGGTCCGGGTCCGCGATGTCTTCTATATACACAATGGCAAGATCGGTCTTAGAGCGCTCGCCGACTTTCGTAATTTTGACGCGGAGCCTTTCGTCCCTGATTCTTCTTCTGATCAATGCTGTATTAATGACAATATTTTCGATAAAACCGTCTCTTGCCCCGCGGACGACCTTTTCCGTATCCGGTTCTTCAGGTGTGCGTCCGGGGTAACTTCTGACGTCAACGATAAAGGCGAAGCCCGCGTCTTCAACGATAACGGCCACAAGTCCGGAAAGCACTTGATCTGTTGCTTCGTCGAGCGTTTTGACTTTTTGGACCTGCTGATTGACAAGCCTGTTTTCAACAACGTCAATCGCTTCATCCGCATTCTCGTCATAATTATTAACGTCGACGAGCTGTTCCATTAAATGAATGATAAACAAAGTATCGGTTAATCCGTTGACAAAGTAAATCTGGACTTCCCGGTCTAATACTCGAACTTTGCGGACGCCGACATCATAGCTCGTTCCCATACCGACGCGGTCTTTAAAAAATTGTTCATTTTTTCTAGGATCCCGGTATACCTTGATCATATTTTCCGGTTTTTCCGGCATGGCTTTCGCTCCTTTCTAAAATGAATTCGACCGCCTTCATCGTAATCGGCGAGCCTTTGGATATGTCATCTTTTCTCCCCATCTTTCCTATGTCGCCGATGCCCACAATGAGGGGAACGTCCAATTTATCCAGACAATACACCGTATCTCCGTTCATTCTGTGCTCGTCCATTTCTCTCATTCCGGTTTTATCGACGCCGTACTCCGTCACTTCTCCATCACGGTCAATGGAGACATCGACTTTCGTCCATTCAGCCTGATGGGTCTTAGAAGCGACCGCAATCACCCCCAGCACTTCAATGTCCTGATGTGAGGCGACATATTTCAGCGCCGTTTCGCCCGGCCCTTCCCCTTGCAGGCCTGAATCGTCAAACATGACAAACACCGGGTCATTCGGCGCGGCTTTAATCAGCTGAACAAGTTCGGGGCCGCTTCTGGTTGACGGATTGCCCTTTGATTGGGAAATACACCGTCCGCCTGCTTTTTCCGCGGCATATTCAATTGTTTTGGCGGCGTATACGTCCCCGTCTGTCACAAGAATGACCTTCCGTTTCGTCATCAGGCATTATCCTTTCGGTTTAAAAATAATGGCTACAAGAAATGCGAATAAAATCGCTGAAGATATACCGGCGGAAGTAAGTTCAAAAATCCCCATGGCGATCCCGATAAATCCATGCTCGTGAGCTTGATGCATGGCGCCGTGCAATAAGCTGTGACCGAAGCTGACGATGGGAACCGTCGCGCCCGCACCTGCAAATTCGATAAATTTGTCATATATTCCGAACCCATCCAACAAGGCGCCGATGACGACAAAAGTTGTCATCACATGGGCGGGTGTCAGTTTAAAAATGTCAAGCAGCAGCTGACCGATAATGCATATGATTCCCCCGCAAACAAAAGCCAACAGATATTCCATTTATGATGCACCTCCCGCCCGCTCAAATACCACACCGTGCGCGATGGTCGGAATGGTTTCTTTCTGCTGGATCATTGTCGGACTTAAAAGCGCTCCTGTCGCGACAACGAGCACCCTGTTCAGAGCCCCTGATTTTAATTGATTAAAAATATGTGTGTACGTAACAAGCGCGGAGCAGGCGCAGCCGCTTCCGCCCGCAAACACCTGCTGGTCCGGCGTATAGATGAGAAGACCGCAGTCATCGTGTTTCGTTCCGACGGGATAGCCTTCTTCTTTGAGCAAATCTTTCACGATCGGCGAGCCGACGCCTGAAAGGTCTCCCGTTAAAATCAGATCATAATCATCCGCCGTGCGGTTTAAGTCCTGCAGGTGCTGTTTGATTGTGTCGGCGGCAGCTGGCGCCATGGCGGATCCCATATCGAACGGATCTGTTATTCCGAGGTCGCTTACTTTTCCCACTGTTGCGCTTGTAATCTTGATATCAGAAGGGTTTTGGCTGATGATGACCGCCCCGCCCCCCGTGACCGTCGAAGTGGCGGTATCCGGTTTTTGCCCGCCATATTCCGTCGGATTGCGAAATTGCCGTTCTGCGGTCGCGTTATGGCTGCTCGTGGCTGCGATCGCCCGGTTCGCAAAACCGCCGTCAATGAGCGCGGATGCGACGGCAATCGTTTCCATTGATGTCGAACAGGCGCCGAACAGACAGAGGAACGGGATTTTCAGATGTCTGGCGACGTAGTTGGCGGTCACATTTTGATTTAAAAGATCCCCCGCGAGTAACAAATCAATATCGCTCTTTTTCAAATTCTGTTTTTGCAAAGCTGAGTTGATGGCATCTTCCATTAACTGACGTTCCGCCATTTCCCAGTTTTTCTGATTGCAATGCATTTCATCGTATGTCTTATCAAACAGCGAACCGAGCGGGCCGTCTTTTTCTTTCGGTCCGGCTGCCGTCCCCGCCGCATTTACAAATAACGGGTTTTCAAACACCCAGGTTTGCTTTCCGGTTAATTTCATTTTTTCTCCTCCTACGAAAACAGTTTTTCACAAGCAAACCGTATCAGGCCTACGATATAGGCTGCCACGACGCCGAATACAATGACGTTTCCCGCCAATTTAAACATGTTTGTCGCTACTCCGAGCACGAGTCCTTCACTTCTGTGTTCCAGAGCCGCGCTTGTCATACTGTTTGCAAAACCCGTCACCGGCACGGCTGAACCCGCTCCGGCAAACTGCCCGAGTCTGTCATAAATGCCGAATCCGGTCAAAAGAGCGGAAATTAAAATAAGAGTGGCGGCCGTCGGGTTGCCCGCTGTTTTTTCATTAAAATTAAAAAAGTGGATGTAAAAGTCTTGAAGAGCCTGCCCGATCAGACAGATCAAACCGCCGATCAGAAAGGCTTTGACGCAATTCCAAACATATGGCGGTTTCGGCTGATAGTCTTTCACTTTTGTTTTGTAATTTTCTTTTAAGTTTGTCACGTCGGTTCCTCCTTATGAATGATGGATAAAATACAGCCAATGAAATAAAGAGCCGGCTATTTTGCCGAACACAATGGCCATCAGCAATATGATGATTTTGCTGCCGAAGCCGATCCGTTTGGCAAGAATGGGAAGCACATTCAGCACTTCTGTAAGCGCTGCGGCCAGCATGCCGATAAACATGCCGGCCAAAAGCCCGACCGGAACGGCCAGCCATTCAGATAAAAAAAAATGATTCATATTTAAGGTTTCCCAGCCGCCGAACACAGCTCCTGAAATAACAGCTCCTTCGTAGGCCTGTACAAAGCGCATTGTTTTTGTCAGCTGCATAAGGCGGGGGACGATTCCCATAACGGTTAAAAAAGCCACAAAGCCCGCGCCCACGGTCAGCCCTCCGCCAAGCCCGACAAATATAACGAAAAGAATGCTAACGATCATGCAGATCTTTCATCGTCTCTTCATTTTCGTGCATTGCGACATAATGATCGAGATCAATCTGATAATTAAACATCTCGACTTCCAGCGGGCTTGGCTCTTCATTCAGGCGTTTTTTGAAGATGTGATTAAAAAAGACGATCATACCGAGACCGAGGCCGATGCTGTATGGAATTTGAAGCAGATACGGGTATTCATTCCGTTCGCCCGTTATGATTTCATATAAGGCGATATGAACTTCTCTCATACTGACATCTTCATGAAAATTCATAATGGCAAGACATGAACCGATAAAAAGCAGGAGCCAGACACCGACGAATAAAACGGCTGACAGCTGCTTTTTCTGGTAATGGATTTCCACTATCGTTTCAGCGCCGCCGACGGTCTGTACATCAAGCGCGGGAAAAGCGGTATGAATGGTTTTCAGCACTTTTATGATGTCCAGCACGACGATATTTTTGTCTTTTTTCGTGACCTTATACAGCGGCAGTGCCGACAGTTTTTTTTTCAGCTTTTGCTGTCCCGCAATCTGCGCGGCGTCGCCGACTGTGATGATATCTCCGGTATGAGCCTTCACGCGGTGGCGAAGTCTGAGAAATATTCGTCTTTCCATCTTGCATCACCATCTTTCGGGTGGTTATATATGTAGTATGTGGTTCACTTTTGTTCTCATTCATCAGCGGCAAAAGACCATAAATTACCACCGATGCACAAATAAAAAAAGCCGGCCCGTAAAAGGTCAGCTTTCCGTATGATCCATCTGCACTTTAATCTGCTTTAATATTTTTTTCTCCAGCCTCGATACCTGAACTTGGGAAATCCCGAGCCGTTCGGCTACTTCCGACTGTGTCTGATCTTTATAATATCTCAGATAGACAATGAGTTTTTCCCGTTCTTCCAAATCACTGATCGCTTCCTTGAGGGCGATTTTCTCAAACCACTTCTCTTCTGAATGATCAGCGATCTGATCAAGCAGGGTGATCGGGTCTCCGTCATTTTCATACACGGTCTCATGAATGGATGAAGGCGCCCGCACCGCTTCCTGCGCAAGCACCACATCCTCCGCATCAATTTCTAAATGATCCGCGATTTCCTGGACGGTCGGCACTCTTCCGTATGTTTTTGACAGTTCATCTTTCGCCCGGCGTATTTTATTGCCGAGCTCTTTTAAAGATCTTGATACTTTGACGGTTCCGTCATCGCGGATGAAGCGCTGGATTTCCCCGATAATCATCGGCACGGCATAAGTTGAAAAACGGACATCATAGGACAAATCGAATTTATCAACGGATTTTAACAATCCGATACAGCCGATCTGAAACAGATCGTCCGGCTCATAGCCTCTGTTTAAAAACCTTTGAACGACGGACCACACAAGACGCATGTTTTTTTCTATGAGGAGGTCTCTTGCCTGCTGGTCGCCCTCTTGGCTCTTTTTGATTAATTCTTTGACTTCATGGTCCTTGAGCTGCGCGTTTTTGCTGTTTTTCTTAACCTCCACATCCATAACAAATCTCCTTAATTACAAAGCGCTTTGCTTTTTGATAGGTGTTTTGTTAAGCGTATCGTCGTTCCCATCTCCGGCGAGGAATCAATCGTGACATCATCCATAAAGTTTTCCATAATGGTAAAGCCCATTCCGGAGCGCTCAAGCTCGGGTTTTGTCGTAAAGAGCGGCTGGCGCGCTTCCTCAAGATCCGTGATCCCGAGGCCTTCGTCACGTATGGTCAAATAGACGACATGATCCTCCAGTGTAACGGAGATGTACACCTTTCCGTCGCAGTTTTCTTCATAGCCGTGGATGATTGCGTTTGTTACCGCTTCTGATACGACGGTCTTGATTTCCGTCAGCTCATCCATCGTCGGGTCGAGCTGCGCGATAAAAGAAGCAACCGTTACGCGCGCAAACGATTCGTTCTGACTGAGGGCTGAAAATTCAAGATGCATCTCGTTTTTCATGATGCCACCCCCAACGTTAAAAGCGCTTTTTGTTCCGATTGTTCGAATCTGATGATTTTAAACAGGCCGGACATGTCAAACAGGCGTCTCACCGCGGGCGAAATCGCGCACACGACCATTTCTCCGCCGAGCTGTTTAATTTGTTTATAACGCCCTAAAATCACGCCGAGGCCGGAGCTGTCCATGAAGGTAAGATCTTCAAGGTTCAGCACAATGTGACGGATGCCGTCAGCCTCCAGCGATTCAGTAACCCTTTGTTTTAATGATTCTGCCGTATGATGGTCGAGTTCACCTGTTAATCGAATACAAAGCACGGATTCTTTGACATGAAAGTCAATTCCAAGGCTCATGCTCATTCCTCCTTGATATGATCGGATAATGAGTGTTTCGATTTTTGGGAAAGCAATTCCTTCACTATGACAAAACTAGTGCCCGTTCGCCACGATTATTTAAATTTTGTCCAATCTCCCATCGTCCGCTTCAGAAAAGTGAGAAAACCCGCTTTTTCCATGTCGTCTTTTGCCGTGACCGGGCTTTCAACGAGCACCTTTCCGTCTTTTTTCAGAACGAGGCTGCCGAGCACCTCTCCTTTTTTAACCGGAGCGGTTACATTGCCGTTGATTTTCACTTCTTTTTTTACTTTGTCCATGTTCTCTCCCTTTTTGGCCAGAAGAGAAATCGGCTCAGATGTGGTCAGCTTGATCAGTTTCTGTTTTCCTTTTTTTACCTTTACCGTTCCGACGATTTGATTCCGTTTGTACAGCGGGTGTGTTTTGAACTGGCTGAAGGCGTAATCAAGCATTTTGGTCACTTGGGCGTTTCTTTCTTTCGGGGTGCTGGCTCCGAAAACGACAGCGATGACCCTCATATTTCCTTTTTTAGCGGTGGCGGTTAAACAATACTTCGCTTCGCCTGTAAAGCCCGTCTTCACGCCGTCTACACCCGGATAAAATTTGATCAGCCGGTTTGTATTGACGAGCCAGAACTTTTTGTCTGTATTTTCTCTTAAATAATCCTCATACGTTCCCGTAAATTGAGTGATTTTATCATACTTTAATAATTCCTTCGCCATTTTCGCCATGTCATAAGCAGAGCTGTAATGGTCTTTTTCAGGCAGTCCCGTCGGGTTTTTGAAGGAGGTATCTTTCAATCCCAATTCTTTTGCTTTTTTGTTCATCCGGCTGACGAAATCCTCTTCTGAACCGGCGATATACTCCGCCATTGCGACAGATGCGTCATTACCGGAAGCTATCGCAATTCCTTTGAGCATTTCTTTTACCGTCATTTCTTCTCCGGGTTCAAGGAAAATCTGTGATCCGCCCATAGACGCGGCGTGTTCACTCGTCCTGACTTTATCGCTCATCTTTATTTTCCCTTTGTCAAGCGCTTCCATGATTAAAAGCATGGTCATGATTTTTGTCATGCTTGCTGGCGCCAGACGCTCCCGGCTGTTCTTGTTATAAAGAATGCTTCCCGTATCGCGTTCAATCAGCACGGCGCTTTTGGCTTCATGAGCGAGCTCCGATGTATGTTTTCCGTCCGGCTTTGCAAAAGCGGACGGTGCTGATGCCGTTAATAAAATGCCAATCAACAAAGTGGATATAAGACGTTTCATCTCCAAAGCCCTCCATTTCATAATCCTTTTTATTTTTTCCAAATCCGGTGGTTTTATACGCCTCATCTGGAAAATGTTTCGTGTTGAGGGCACAAAAAAACAGCTGCTTCCGAAGAAACAGCTGACTTATGCTGACTTATTTTTGAGATCGTGCGACTACGGCTTTTACAAGCTTCAAAAAGCCGCCTTTTACTTTTTCCGTCATTTCCATTACTTCTTCATGGGATAACGGCTGGTCAAGAATACCCGCCGCCGCGTTGGAAATGCATGAGATGCCGAGCACGCGCATCCCCGCGTGGTTGGCGACGATGACTTCCGGCACGGTCGACATGCCGACAGCGTCAGACCCCATCGTTCTTAAAAACCGAACCTCAGCAGGCGTTTCGTAAGACGGCCCCGTAACAGCTGTATACACACCTTTTTGAACAGGAATGCCCAGCTCATCGGCCGTTTTTTCAGCCAAGCTTGACAGCTCTTTGTCATAGGCTTCTGACATGTCCGGGAATCTCGCTCCGAATTCAGCTTCGTTCGGCCCGATTAACGGGTTGGTGCCTGTAAAGTTGATATGGTCTGTAATAATCATCAGATCGCCGGCGCGGAATTCAGTGTTGATACCGCCGGCTGCATTCGTCACGACGAGAGATTCAACGCCGAGCGCTTTCATCACGCGGACTGGGAATGTGACCTGATCCATTGAGTAGCCTTCATAGTAATGAAAGCGGCCCTGCATCGCGATGACCTGCACGCCTTCAAGCGTTCCCATCACAAGCTGGCCGGCATGGCCTTCTACCGTTGAGACCGGAAAATCAGGGATCGTTTCATATGTAAGCTTGACGGCTCCCTCAATTTCATCGGCCAATACGCCGAGCCCTGATCCTAAAATCAGACCGATCTTTGGTGTTTCTTTCACGTGTTCTTTAATAAATGCAGCAGCACGTTCGATCTTTTGTTTCAAAAAAAGTCCCCCTACTGTAATCTTGATAAAAAGCTTTTTCCGTATTCCGGCTTTTCCGTTTTGAAATTATCCGCAATGGTTGCGCCGATATCGGCAAATGTTTCCGCAAGCGGCAGCTGTTCAGTGTGTTTGTGCTTTTTGCTGTAAACAAGAAGCGGCACATACTCCCGCGTGTGATCCGTGCCGTGATGGACAGGATCATTGCCGTGATCCGCAGTGATGATCAGCAGATCGTCTTCTTTCATTTTTTCAAACACTTCCGGAAGCCTCGCGTCGAATTCCTCAAGCGCTTTTCCGTACCCTTCCGGATCGCGGCGGTGTCCGTACAGCGCGTCAAAATCAACGAGGTTGGCAAAGCTCAGGCCCGTAAATTCTTCACCGAGCGTTTCAATCACTTTGTCCATGCCATCCATATTAGATACCGTGCGGCGGGAAGATGTAATGCCTTCTCCGTCATAAATATCAGAAATTTTGCCGATGGAAATGACGTCTAATCCGCTGTCTTTCATTCCGTTCATTACCGTGCGGCCGAACGGTTTGAGCGCATAATCATGACGGTTCGGCGTGCGTTTGAAGCTGCCCGGTTCTCCGACGAACGGTCTTGCGATAATCCGGCCGACCATGTACTTCGGATCAAGCGTCAGTTCTCTGGCCGTTTCACAGATGCTGTACAGCTCTTCCAGCGGAACGACATCTTCGTGAGCCGCAATCTGCAGCACGGAATCTGCTGATGTATAAACGATCAGCGCACCCGTTTCCATATGTTCTTTTCCGAGCTCGTCCAGAATCGCCGTGCCTGAAGCCGGCTTATTTCCGATGATTTTCCGTCCTGAACGCCGCTCAAGTTCCCGAAGAAGTTCATCCGGAAATCCTTCCGGGAACACTTTAAACGGTTTTTCAATGTAGAGGCCCATAATCTCCCAGTGCCCCGTCATCGTATCTTTCCCGTTTGACGCCTCCTGCATTTTTCCGTAGTACGCAAGAGGGTGCTCCGTTTTTTCCACGCCCTTAATGTCTCCGATCAGTCCGAGACCGAGCTGCGCCATATGGGGCATATGTAAGCCGTTCATGTGCTCTGCGATGTGTCCGAGCGTATTTGCGCCTATATCATTAAAATCGGCAGCGTCCGGCGCTTCACCGATTCCGACAGAATCCATTACGATCAAAAATACCCGGTTATATTTGTATTCAGACATCATAAAAGCCTCCTTTTCTTCCATCTGTCCATTGTAGCTTACAGAGGTCAGACAACTCAAGTATAAACCGTTTACATTCTTGTTGACAATGCCGATTCAAATAATTAGAACCTTCTCTGTATTCCGCCAATCCGGCAAAAAAAGCCGCGGCCCCTCCGGCAGCGGCTCCTAAGCGCGCGGATGATACTGTTTGTACACGTCCTTCAGCCTTGTTTTCGTCACATGCGTATAAATTTGCGTCGTGGAAATATCGGCATGTCCGAGCATCTCCTGCACGGCGCGCAGATCCGCGCCGTTTTCAAGCAGGTGCGTTGCAAAAGAGTGCCGGAGCGTATGCGGTGTCAGCTCTTTTTTAATCCCCGCTTCAAGGGCGATTTTTTTCAGGTTTTTCCAGAATCCCTGACGGCTGATCTGCCTGCCGTGATGATTCAGAAAAAGCGCTTCGGTTACGTTTTTCTTTAATAATTTCCCTCTGGCTTTTTCAATGTATGCTTCTATCGCATGGGAAGCGGCTTCACCAATCGGCACAATCCGCTCTTTCCGCCCTTTTCCGAAGCAGCGGACAAATCCCATCGTCAAATGGACGTCGGATAATTTCAGCTCGATCATCTCGCTGACCCGGATGCCGGTTGCGTACAGCAGTTCAAGCATGGCTTTATCCCTGAGACCGAACGGGCTGTCAAGCTTAGGCGTGTCCAATAACCGCTCAACTTCGTGAAGCGCCAATACTTTCGGAAGCGTCCGCTCTGTTTTTTGTGTTTCAATATGTACCGAAGGATCTTTATCCGCGGCTTTTTCCCTTAACAGAAATTGATGAAAAGACCGGATCGACGCCAAATGCCTGGCAGACGTCTTGCCGGATTTCCCGGAGTCCTTTATATGCTTTAAATATTGAATAATATGAAGACGGGTCACATCATTCCATGAAGTGATCTGAAGGGTTTCAGTTAAGAAGAGAGAATAACTTTTCAGATCACGCTCATAGGACATCATCGTATTTTGGGACAGCCCTCTTTCAACCCTCACATAATGGATGAAATCCTTAATTTGATCCTTCACTCTTGATCTACTCCCCGTTTTGGTAAAAAAAGATCAATCGGCCGAACCAGCCGTCTTTTTCCTCATGTTCCGTTTTGGCCACTTTGACGGCGGAGCCTTCCGGTTTATCGTACCGATGATAGTTTTCATACTCTGAATTCACCCATATCATAGCATAATAGAACAGCGCGGTAAAACCTGTGAACAGAATAAACACTTTGATCGTATCCGCGGCTGTTTTCAGGAATCTGCCCATCTTTCGATCGACCCTTTCTTTGGCGGCTGTTAGTACACCTTATGCCAATTTCAAAGGCTTTTATACATAAAAACAGCAAAAAACCCTTTCCTGGCAGAAAAGGTTCATAGGCTTTTACTCTGTTTCATCCCCGCGGCAGCGGTGGCAGATTCCGTGAAAAGTCAATCTATGATCTTTAATTTTAAATTTCCAATCACGTTCAATCACTTCTTCAACGTCTTCAAGCAGATCTTCTTCAATTTCATCGACGGCTCCGCACTCCATGCAGACCAAATGGTGATGAAAGTGAGCCGCGCCTTCTTTGCGAAGGTCGTAGCGGGATACGCCGTCCCCGAAGTTAATTTTATCAACGACTTTTAATTCTGTTAATAATTCTAATGTACGATATACTGTAGCGAGACCAATTTCAGGAGATTTCTCTTTTACGAGGAGGTATACATCTTCTGCGCTTAAATGGTCTTCTTCGTTTTCAAGCAGCACTCTTACCGTTGCTTCCCGCTGTGGCGTAAGCTTGTAACTTGACGAGTGCAGCTGCTTTTTAATTCGATCAATACGGTTTTCCATGTCTTTCCCTCCTACGCCGCATTCCATGACTCATTATAACAAAATACGCGCAGAGTTCCAACTATAATTATTATAAACTGATAAATAAAAGTATTATTTTGTGATAATCATTCTAAAATATGCGTGAAGACAGCTTTTCCATAAACAGCGGAGACACGTACGCTTCGAGCAGCGAAGCGATGACCGAGAAGAAAACGATGAGAATCAGTACGAAGGCGTAACGTCCGAACCATTGGATCGGCGCGTCATGAAGGCTGCGTTTGACAAACAGCTGCCGGATCAGTTTCAGTGAAAAAGCGATGGAGCATGTCCCCATGATAAGATATGCCGGAATGAGAACGATGTTTTGCGGCAGAACCGAAATAAATGACAGGAAAAACCCGTTCATCCCCATTTGATTCACCAAAAAACCGACCGTGAAGCCGACGACGATTCCTTTTAAAAACACCATAATGAAAATAACCGGAAGACCGATCACGGAAATACCGAGAATCCACATCAGCCCCAAATATTTTACATCATGAAAGACGGCCTGCCAAAACATTTCTGAAGCGCCGGCATGTTTTCCGTCAGACAGCTGTCCGAAAAACTTGCTTAAATAGTAATACAAATCTTCTTTCTGCGTGATGGTCATGCTGTTGACGATGATCGCCCCGAAAATGACTCCCATCAAAAACAAGACGAACACAAATATATAAAGTGACAGATGATCCTTTACATGGCGAAAAAACAGTTCTTTGTACGATTGTTTTCTCATACCGCTTTCCTCCCGCTAATCTATTGACTTGATTTAGTAGATTGTATGAAAGAAAAGAGAAAACATGACAGAGAAATCATAGAAAGGCGCGAGATTCGGGCATAAAAAAAGAACCCCCGTCATCACTCCGGTGATCATAGGGGTTCCTTTTTTTATGCTTTATTCTTTCAAGCCTGTCTTTTTTGGTTTTCGTCACTCTTTCATGGGTGCTGAAAGACGGCGCCGTCCCCCTTGACAAGACTGCGTCACGCATCCCGTTTCTTCTGAGATGCTCCCGCATTTTTTTCGTTTTGCTTTTCGCCATGTGCCAATCGCTCCTTTTTTTGCCTTTTCTTTATCATAACAAAAAAATCCCGATGTGTTCATGAATACGGCTCATGTTTCGACCGGTAAGCGCGCAGAGACGTTTTGGCAGATGAATAGCTCCCCATGGCGGCGTATCCGTAAAAAAATCCCATAAAAATCCCCGCATACACGTGTTCATGGTGACCGAAAACGATAGACACAACATTTCCGGCAGCAAGGGCAATCGTGGGAACGAATATGCCCGGAACCCGGCAGAACACTTTGATCAGCTGTGTAACGCATAAGACGACCGGCACGCCGATCACAGCATCCCAAATATTTGTATGGATCAGCGGAAAATAATCCACATTGACACCTCTTTATTCCGTCTTTTGCTATCTGTTAGCCTGCCTAAGAATTCCGCTTCCTATTCATGATAAAAAAACAGCACCGGCACATGTCCGGTACTGTAAGAGTTGTTTATTTTCCTGCCGCGGCCCGTTCTACGGCTGCTGATACGGCCTGATGCACGTCCGCATCCAAAGGCTGAGGCACGAGATCGCCGTGTTTTGTGCAAGAGGCGATGGCTTCTGCGGCCGCCACAAGCATTTCATGGTCGATTTTCTTGCTTTTGGCGTTCAGCGCGCCGCGGAAAATACCCGGGAAGCCGAGAACATTATTGACCGAACGGCCGTCGGCTGCATAAGCGGCCCCGGCTTGTAATGCCTCTTCCGGTTCAATCTCCGGCTTCGGATTAGATAAGGCCAGAATGACATGTCCTTTTCTGACATCCTCTTTTTTAATGAGACCCGGAACTCCGGTGGTACTGATCACAATGTCACACGTGTCCATTAAATCTTTGATGCTTCCAAGCGGCTGACCTCCGTACTGAGCGAGGCGGTTCATTGCGTCTTCTGACTTGTCCGTTCCGCAGACCGCTTTGACTCCGTATGCCATAAACATGCGGCAGATGGCGACGCCTGCCGCGCCGAGACCGATCTGTCCGACCTTCGCTTCTTTTAAATCAAGACCGGCGCTTTTACAAGCGGAAATGGCGGCGGCGAGCGTGACGACCGCCGTGCCGTGCTGGTCATCGTGCATAACCGGAATATCCAGTTCTTCTTTCAGGCGGTCTTCAATGTCAAAGCAGTGAGGCGAACCGATATCTTCAAGCAGAATTCCGCTGAACCCCGGAGAAATATGTTTTACCGTACGAATGATTTCTTCCGGATCAGAGGTGTCGAGCAAAATCGGAATTCCGCTGATACCCGCCAGCTGGTCAAAAAGCGCGGCTTTCCCTTCCATTACAGGCATTCCCGCGACAGAACCGATATTGCCGAGGCCGAGAATCGCCGTGCCGTCGGTGACAATGGCGACAGAATTGCTGATTGTCGTATAGATGGACGCTTTTTCGGGCTCGTTTTCAATCAGTCGGCACACATCGGCGACGCCCGGCGTATAAACACGGCCAAGCTCAGCCAATGTCCGGATCGGCATTTTGCTTTTCATCTGAATTTTGCCGCCTTCATGAGCAGAGAGCACTTCATCTGAAACTGTATGAAGCCGAATGCCTTCCCCGAGAGCTTCAATGGCTTGAATGATTTCCTGCAGCTGCTCTTCATTTTCGGCCTGCACCGTGATGTTGCGCATTGTGTAGTTCGGGCCGACTTTAACGGTTTCAACTTCCCCGATATCTCCGCCCATCACTCCGATGGCGGTTGCCACTTTTCCGAGATTTCCGGGAACAGTCGGCGTTTCAATCATTAACGTCCGAATCATATGCTTTGTAATCATGAAATGAACCTCCTAACCCAATTTTTGAGATTGCAAGGATTTTTCTTTCGTGTACCAAATGAATTTCCCCGTGTATCCGTACAATATTGCCAGTCCGATAGATACAAAACTGAGCCACATGAACGGCAGATAAGAAAATGTGGATACGCCGAGAATGCCGGCCATATAGATGCCGTTATCAGACCACGGCACCATCCCTGAAGTAAGCGTGCCGCCCACCTCTGCGTTCCGGGATAAAACTCTTCTGTCAAGTTTCAGTTTATCATAACTGTTCTCCATGATTTTCGGCGTCAGAATCAATGACACGTACATCGCACAGCCGAAAATGTTTCCTAAAAGGGCGACGATCAATGTCGAAAGCGTTACATTTCCCGGTGTGGTCAGCTTTTTCTCAAAAGTTGAGACAATCACTTTTAATACGCCAGCTTCTCAAGAATTCCCCCAAAACCGAGACCGAACAGAATAACGACTAACGTATCCAGCATACCGGTAATGCCTCCGCGGTTTAACAGGCCGTTTAAAAATTCGACGTCCGTTTTAATGGAAAAACCATTATAAGCAGTCGCAATGGCATCGGCAAAATTCATTCCCTGAAAGACGGAAGCCCAGATTGCGCCAAGCAAAGCACCGATGACGATAACGGGCATAGACGGCTTTTTCAAAATCAGAAGGACAACGACGACAACAGCCGGGATGAGCATCCATATATGAATGTCAAACGTTTTCTGCAATGAAGACTTTAAAAATTCCACTTTGTCGAGATCAATATTTTTTCCGCCGTATATAAATCCCGTTACGGTAAATAGAATGGCCGTAATAATATAGGACGGAATTGACAGATACATCATCGCTCTGACGTGTGACAGCACATCCACCTTAGAAAGCGTGGAGGCAAGCACCGTACTGTCAGACAGCGGTGAAAGCTTGTCTCCGAAGTAAGCGCCGGACAAAACGGCTCCCGCTACGATCGGAAGCGGTATACCCATTCCCTCTCCGATGGCAATCATGGCGATCCCCGCGGTTCCCACGGTTCCCCACGACGTTCCGGTCGCAACGGACATAACGGAACAAATAACCAGTGTAGCCAGAAGGAAAATATGAGGATTAATAAACTCTAAACCATAATAAATTAACGTCGGCACAACACCGCCGGCAATCCATGTCCCGATGAGCGCACCGACCGAAACGAGAATCAACACCGCTTCAAGACCGTTTGATATCCCGGTGACAATCGAATCCTGCAAGTCTTTATATGAATATCCCAGCCTGACTCCGAGAATAATAGCGAAAAACCAGGATATTAATAGAGCTAGCTGGATCGGCAGGTCTAAAAACACTGTGAACGATAAGACAAGTGCTAAAAACCCGAATAATAAGATAATAATTTCCAATAAATTTGGCAATCTGACCTCTTTCACAAGAAAATCCCCCTAGAAGAAAAAAGCTAAAACGCTTTCATCAAATGATATAACAAATTATACTATACTGCCTCATCCCTTTGTATGGCAACCGCCTTTTCACTGAAAAACGTGAAAAGGCGGCTGTTGTTGCTTTAAAATTTATTTTTCTAATAGATCTTTTCCGGCAATCCCCGGTTTTGTCATTTCATACGGATTCAAAATGATATCCAATTCTTCTTCTGTCAGTACATCATTTTGAAGGCAGAGATCTCTTACAGATTGCCCCGTCATGATGGCTTCACGGGCAATTCGCGCAGCCGCTTCATACCCGAGGTGCGGATTGACCGCTGTAATGACGCCGACGCTCTTTTCCACGTATTGCTTCAGACGTTTTTCGTTGGCTTCAATTCCCGCCAGACAATGATCGGTAAATGAACGGAACCCGTTATTCATGATGCTGATGGATTGAAGCAGGTTAAATACGAGTACCGGCTCCATTACGTTAAGCTCCAGCTGGCCCGCTTCTGAAGCGAGGCAGATCGTATTGTCATTCCCGATGACCTGGAAGGCGATTTGGTTGATCAGCTCTGCCATTACAGGGTTGACTTTCCCTGGCATAATGGATGATCCCGGCTGACGGGCGGGCAGTGAAATTTCCGCAAGTCCCGCGCGCGGGCCTGAAGCCATTAAGCGCAGATCGTTGGCGATTTTAGACATGTTCATCATGCATACTTTCAACGCGGCTGAAACTTCCGTATACGCATCAGTGTTTTGTGTGGCGTCAACCAAATGGCCGGCGCCGACAAGCGGCAGTCCGCTGATGTCAGCCAGGTGCTTTACAACCTGTTCTATGTAGCGCGGATCGGCGTTAAGTCCCGTACCTACGGCCGTTGCCCCCATGTTGACTTCATACAGATGCTGGCGGGATTGTTTAATTCGCTTTATGTCACGCTCGAGCACGCGGCTGTATGCTTCAAATTCCTGTCCGAGACGGATCGGCACAGCGTCCTGAAGGTGTGTGCGCCCCATTTTAATGACAGAATCAAATTGTTTCGCTTTATCCTTAAAGACACTCAGCATATGCGCCATCGTATCAAGGAGCTTATCCAAAAGTTTTAAGGTGGAAATATGGATTGCCGTCGGGAACACGTCGTTCGTCGATTGTGACATGTTGACGTGTGTGTTCGGGCTGAGGTGAATGTATTCACCTTTTTTATGCCCCATGATTTCAAGCGCTCTGTTGCCGATTACTTCGTTGGCATTCATGTTCATGGACGTTCCGGCTCCCCCTTGGATCGGATCGACGATGAATTGGTCATGCCATTTCCCCTCGAGAATTTCATCTGCGGCCTGGACAATCGCATTTCCGATTCCTTCATACAGCCGTTTTACATCCATATTGGCAAGCGCCGCCGCTTTTTTGACGATGGCGAGCGCATTAATCATTTCTTCGTGGATGCGGTATCCGGTAATCGGAAAGTTTTCTTTCGCGCGCAGCGTTTGTATTCCGTAATACACATCAGCTTCAATTTGTTTTTCTCCGAGGAAATCTTTTTCCTGACGATATTCTTTTTGCGCGTTTGTCATGCTAAAACCCTACTTTCTCTTTGTGGTAGTCATGTTTTTACAGTACAACGTCGTCTGCGATCGGTGTCTCCATAATGTTTTTGACTTCAGCCAAGTTGTGAGACTGGCCGAGCGCCCACATTAATTTCGGCACGATGGCTTCCGTGTTCATATTTCTGGAGCGGATAATGAGATCTTGATTGACTCTTCGGCCGACTTCATAGACGCTCATGTCCTCTCCTTCTTCAAGACATTGTGTCGTAATGACGACGACAATGCCGCTTTCAATCATTTCATTGACTTTGGCGAGAATGTCTCTTCCTTCAAACGGCACGCCGCCGCTGCCGTAGCTTTCAATGACGATCCCTTTGTACATGCCCTTTAATGCGTCAAACATTTCCGGTTTCAGCCCCGGGTGGAGCTTGAGCAGGCACACGTCCGTGCAAAGTGAGGTATTGACCGTAAAGGCATCGTCTTTTGGCATGTGCACTTGTTTGTTGTATTCAATTCCGTTTTCGGTAATAAACGCGATATACGGATAGTTAATGCTCTCAAATGCATCATAGCTTTTCGTTCTTAATTTAATGGCGCGTGTGCCTTGAATGACTCTGCCGTCAAATACGACGTATACGCCGCCCACCCCTTCACATGCGAAGCGGATCGCGTCCGTGATATTTTTTTTGGCATCGGTTTTTTGAAATGTAATCGGAATTTGCGAACCCGTAATGACGATCGGTTTATCAGCATGCTGAAGCATATAAGACAGTGCCGCTGATGTATACGCCATTGTGTCTGTCCCGTGCGTAATGACGAACCCGTCATATGCGTCATATTTTTCTTTGACAGCATTTGCGATTTCGGCCCAGTATTCAGGCTGCATATTTGTGCTGTCGATGTTCATTAACGAATGGGTTTCCATCGTGTAATCGTTATCAAGTTTTGATACGTAGGTTAACAATTCGTCTGCTTTCACCCCGGGTGCAAGCCCGTTTTCTCCTTCGACTGAGGCGATTGTTCCTCCGGTTGTTAACAGCAATAATTTTTTCATACCCTGCACCTCTTCATCCATTTCTCAAGATGTGTTAAGCATTCGCTTTTCGCATACTTTTAATCAAATTATAGACAGACGATTGAAATTAATCAAGTGATTATTATTCAATTCGCGTACACTTTTGCATATCGATATGATATAATTTGCTCAAGTGAAAAGGAGCGGTTTTGAATATGAATTTAGATCGTTTAACTGAACTGAGAAAAAAGAAAAATTGGTCTCTTCAATATACGGCTGACCGTCTCGGCATCGCCAAAAGCACGTACGCCGGGTATGAATCAGGATACCGGCGTCCGTCATTCGAGGCGCTGGGCACGCTTGCCGATCTGTTTGACACGACGTGCGACGATTTACTGGGGCGCACTGAAAAAAAGGCGGAGCCGTTTACCCAGACCATCGAATTAACAAACGCCGCACAAGGCCGCGGCACACTGACCGTTGACGGACAGCCGCTGAATCAGGATGAAATCATCGAATTGATTGCGTTTGTCCGCACGAAAAAGAAGGTGCAGGAGGAGCTCCGCTAAAATCCGGCTTTTACGGCTTGATTCTGCCGTACGTCCCTCCGCCCCCGGCCTCAAGGACGAGCTGCCCGGTGCGCGCTTTATGAATGACAGCCGCTATTTTAGGCTGGACGACACGCGCCAATTCCTCTTCTTGCGCCTGATGAAGAATCGCCATCTCCGTCCCGAAAGCCCGCTTCAGTTTGTCTAACGTTTTCGGCCCGACCCCCGGAATGAACTGCAGCGGGATTTGATGAATATACGGCGGCCGCGGCACGCGGCTTTTTTTCGGTCCGCTCAGTTCCTCCAGCCGTTCACTGACCCCTTTTGTCATTGTTTTCCCCCCGCACTCCGGACAGGCGGAAGCTCCTTTTTCCACTGGGCCGCCGCAGCGGTCGCAAGCCGTCCGGTAATACTTCCCGAGCTTCGGGTTCAGCCCGTAATTCGCCGTGATTTTTCTTCCGTCCTTCCCTTTTAAAGCCAGCGAAAATTCCGTGAAATTCGCTTCTTTAAGAAGCATTTCATTATATTCTCTGCCGATTTTTCCTAAGGAATGCGCATCAGAATTTGTTAAAAATGTATACGGATCAAGTTCCGTTACCCGCGAAGCCATGTCGGTGTCACAGCTTAACCCGAGTTCCGCCGCGTCAATGAGCGCCGGGTCGAAAACTTCTGTCAAAGAAGATATGACCCCTTTTCCGTACAGGCTTTTATGCGGGGTGAACATATGGGCGGGAATAAACAGCCCGCCCAATTCCTTTGTTTTCCTTTGAAGATTCAAACCGGTTTCATAAATACGCTGGGAACTGAGATGGATATTTTTAAGCCTTTTTGCGAGCCACTCAGAAAACATCTTCATTTCGGCAAGAGACGGCATAAAGACGAGAACGTGAATCGGCCCGCGGCATGTGTGATCATAGATTTCAAGCTCACTGCCCAATAGAAGCGTCGTATTCCGATACCGGATGCCGCCTTCTTTCAGCTCACGGTATCTGCCTTCATCAATTCCGCGCTCGATTTCTTCTATGACTTCCGGAGAATGGCAGTCGATGATGCCCAATAGTTCAATTCCCTTCCCCTCACTGGCTTCTTCTAAAATCCGGTGCAGCGTCAACGTTTTGGCCCCGGTGATTTTGACCGGTTTTCCCGTATAGGTGCGGCCGATATGAATATGCAGATCGGCATAGATGGTTTTCATCATTTTTCCTTCAGCGCTTCTTTCAGCTGGAGATACTGAATCGCGTACGCCGTTTTTGCGTCATACACCCTGCGGGATTCAATCAGCTTCACGGCCTCTTCAAGCGTGACCTGCATGACTTCGACAAATTCATCCTCATCCAGTTCGCGCTTTTCTTCCAGCGGCGAAAGCCCTTCCGCAAGAAAGAGATGCACGATTTCATCAGCAAACCCGGGTGATGTATAAAAAGCGGTGATTTTCGTCAAGGTTTCCGCCGTATATCCCGTTTCTTCCTCGAGCTCTCTTAACGCCGTATGTTCCGGCTCTTCTCCCTTTTCAAGCTTCCCGGCCGGAATTTCAACGATTGTCCGTTCCAGCGGCTTTCTGAACTGGTTCACCAAAATGATTTTTCCTTCTTCGGTCACCGCAAGTACGGCCACCGCTCCCGGATGTTTGACGATTTCCCGCTTGCTTGTTTTTCCGTTCGGGAGCTCTACATCCTCTAAGTAAAGATCTATGACTTTCCCGTCATACAGCTTTTTTTTCGCAAGTGTTTTTTCTTCTAAATGTTTCATCATGTCATCTCCCGTTCTGTCTCTCTATTATGCCTCATATATTTTATCATACATGCATGAGAGGGAGGTGCTTTTCGATTGAAGGTGTACCGGAAGGATAAAAGTATCGTATTGGTCGGAAAGGCGTGGGAAGTGCGGGCTAAACTGAAAGAATACGGACGGACATTCCGCTATGTCGGAGATTGGATCACCGGGCCTTAACAGTTGAAAACTTCGCGCCTTTATATTACGGTCAATAAAAGACTATAAAAAGGAGCGAAACGATGAGAAAACGCACACTGGGACATTCTGATTTAGAAATAAGCGAAATCGGGCTCGGCTGTATGTCGCTGGGCACGGATAAAGCTGAAGCGCTGTCTATTTTGGATGAAGCGATCGAGCTTGGAATCAATTATTTAGATACCGCTGATCTTTATGATTTCGGCAGAAATGAGGAAATTGTCGGGGAGGCCGTCAAAAACCGCAGGCACGACATCATTTTAGCCACGAAAGCCGGAAACCGCTGGAATGATGATAAAGACGGCTGGCATTGGGATGCTTCCAAAGGATACATAAAAGAAGCGGTCAAAAACAGTCTGCGCCGGCTGAAAACGGACTATATCGACCTTTATCAGCTGCATGGCGGCACGATGGAAGATCATATTGACAAAACGATCGAAGCGTTTGAGGACTTAAAACAGGAAGGCGTCATCCGGTATTACGGCATTTCCTCGATTCGTCCGAATGTCATTAAAGAATATGTGAAAAAATCAAATATCACCAGCGTTATGATGCAATACAGCCTGCTGGACCGGCGTCCCGAGGAGTGGCTTCCCCTTTTAGAGGAGAACGGAATCAGCGTTGTCGCCAGAGGGCCTGTCGCTAAAGGGCTTCTTACGAAAAAACCGCTTGATCAAGCAGCCGCAAGCGTAAAAGAGAACGGCTATTTAACATATTCTTTTGCGGAACTGGAAGAAACCAAAAAAGCGATCAGCGCTGCCGCACCTGACTTGAGCATGACGGAGCTTTCCCTTCAATACTTACTGTCACAGCCGGCCGTCGCTTCTGTCATCACCGGAGCCAGCTCACTTGAGCAGCTGAGAGAAAACTGTTCGGCTGCAGAGGCCCGGCGTTTAAGCAGCCAGGAAATCAAAGCCCTGCAATACCATACAAAACGGGACGTATACGAAGCCCATCGTTCTTAAACAATAAAACCGGCACCTTGTCAGATGCCGGTTTATTTATATTTGTGCCAATCGAGACTGCTTTCATTCAGCAGCTCTTCAAAGCTTTTATTTTTTTCTTTTTCTTTTCGTTTTCTGATTTGTTCCGCTTTTTGCTGCGCCTGTTTTTTCTCGTCTTCTTCCTTCAGCTCACTTTTCATTTGCAAAAGCCTGGCCTTCAGATCTTCCCCCAGATCGTCTTTTAAGCTGTGTTTTTCTTTAGGCAGCTGCTTTTTCATCATTACGCCCCCCGTATCTGAATATGGTGAAGCAAGTGTACCACGGAGCGCCGGAGGCCGGCAACGTTCACGGTCCTGAAAAGCCGGAGGAAGGATTTTTCATATGAAAGGAGGGTGCCTGTGTGAAAAAATGGCTGGCGGTGTTCGGTTCGGCTTGCGCAGTCTTTTTGGCTGCCGGATTCGCTTTTACGAATCTGATTATGTTTATGAAGAAAAAGACGGATGAAGATATCATGAAAAAAGAAACGGCCGACGGGCATGATAGATTTGATTCCTTTCAGGCCATGGAAAAAGAAGAGGCCGTCATCCTGTCACGCCACGGGTATGAGATCAAAGGCTTTTACGTCGCCCCGCATCATACGGCAAACACCATGATTATTTGTCACGGCGTTACCGTAAATTCGTTCAATTCATTGAAATACATGGATTTATTTTTAGATTTAGGCTGGAATGTGCTCGTATATGACCACCGCGGGCACGGAAAAAGCGGCGGCAGAACGACGAGCTACGGCTATTTTGAAAAAGATGATTTGGAAGAAGCCGTGAATTGGGTGAGACACAAAACGGGAGACGGCGGTCAAATCGGCATCCACGGGGAATCGATGGGAGCGGTGACGGCCTTATTATACGCGGGCGGGCATCAGGATGAAAACGGCGCTGATTTTTATATTGCGGACTGTCCGTTCGCAAGCTTTCGCGATCAGCTCGCCTACAGGCTGAAGCGGGAGTTCCGGCTGCCTCCGTGGCCGCTTCTGCCTTTGGCTGATTTCTTTTTGCGGATGAGAGAAGGATACCGTATCCGTGATGTATCGCCTTTATCGGTTATCAGCCGAATCCGGCAGCCCGTGCTGTTTATTCACAGTAAGGAAGATGATTATATACCTCCCGCTTCTTCCGAATTGCTGCACCGCAGAAAACGCGGCCCGAAGATGCTCTATCTGGCCGAATCGGGCGGGCATGCCATGTCGTACACCAAAAATCCGGAGAGCTACCGCAAAGCCGTTCAAACCTTTTTAGATACCATGACGCAAACGTAAAAAAGCGAAAGAACGTATGCTGGTTCTTTCGCTTTCCCGTCATAAAACGTCGGTAATCCCGTCCATATTTTCTCCGATCCAGTCAATGGCGAGGTCGATTGTCGTAAACTCCTGCGCTTTGAAGGTCATCTCATCCTGAAGCAGCCAGACATCCTTCTGAACGGATTCAGCGCCTCCGATGGACCAGTGCAGCAGACTGTACGGGTGGTTGTTGTTCAGAAAGGATACCCACGTTTTATGCTGTGCCGTCTGTTTAATGGCTTTCAGCTTTTGATTCACTTTCCGTTTCTCCCTGCTTTACTAATATGCTCATTCTCGGGCTCAGCATCTCTGCCGGGCTTTTTAAGACGAGCGTTTTTGCCTTTTCATTGTAATCGATTGTCATTTCCTCGTCAAAAAACACTTTTTGTGAGGTCTGGATGTAAAGCGGAAGTCCGTTGGTTTCAATGGCTTCGCATTGTCCCGTTAATTCGTCCGCCAGCCAGATGGTCGGCACGCCGCTCACCGCGCACCCGCAGCCTTCTGCGTCATAGCGGAGCTGCGCTTTTTTCCCCGGGTTGGCGTCCATCGCCTGCTGAAGTGTGTGTTTCGCCGCATCCGTCACATGTATTTGCATAGATGATCCTCCGTTTTTCATTTTCGCCATTGTAGCATACCGGAGCCGCTGTATGCATTGTTTCTGCTTTCTTTACAGCAGCCTGCTCTCCCAGTCCTTTGCCTCTTGTTCAGCCGCCTTGATCCAGTCATTTTTCCCTTCACTATACTTTTCCATATCGTATGGGTATGCCTTTGCGAGCCGCCGTTTCAGTTCCATGTATTGAGCCGCTTTTTCAGGCTTTGCAGTGAGGTAATCCCGGAACAGCAGATGACGCTTCACATCCGGATGGCCTGTTTCGTATATGTGGATGTGGTGTGTGCGCTTGCTGCCGCCTTTTTGAAAGAAACGCCGGCCCTCTATCCCGTTTTCTCCTTTCGCCTCATAGCCGAGTGCTTCCAGCTGCGGACTGAATCGGTCAGCGTCCAAAATATCTTTGACCTCCGCCAGTATATCAATGACGGGTTTTGCGGCCATTCCCGGGATGGAGGTGCTGCCGATATGGCTGACAGAATGAAGAGCGGGGCCGAAGATTCGGATCAAGTCCGCCTTCTCTCTTTCAAACATCTCTTTCCATTCCGGCTTGTACGGAACAACTTCCGCTTTCCTCTTCGGATAAAGATGAAAAAACGAGAGGGTCAGCCCTTCCGGCGTCTCTGTCTGTCCGGCTTCTATGAACCCGGTTTTTAAATAGAGAGAGACTGCCGGAACGTTTTGACTGGCGGTAGCCGCCTCTATTTTTTGGGCGTCCCGGTTTTGATCTATCACAAATTGAATAAGCGCCTGTCCGATTCCTTTCCGAAAGCCGGACGGGTGCACCGTCAGCCTGCATATGACAAGGTCATATCCCTTTTTTTCATACGAAATGACGCCTGCAAGCCGATCTTTTTCCTTGAAACCGGCAAACGTCTCCCGTGACCGCTGTATGTCATCGGGTGTTTCATGCAGGGCTGGAATGCCGAAAAAGCCGATCAGCTCGGCTTCTTTTTGATAAGAGCAGCGTTGAACCGCCGCAATTTCCCGCGCCGTCTGTTCTTGTGTATGCCGTAAAAATGTAATCAATCTTCCGCCCCTTTTGACGCAAACATCCGCTGTGACTCCGTCTTCGTAATGCGGACCGCGTACGCTTCATACCAGGCGCTTTTTCCTTTTTGTTTTGCCGCCCGGTGGTCAGTATGGTCTTTCCACCTTTTAATCGCCTCCAGGCTGTCCCAGTAGGAAACCGTGATGCCGCAGCCGTTTTCCTCCCGAACGCTTTCCGCGCCTAAAAAGCCCGGCTGTCCGCCCGCCAAATTCATCATGCGCTCTGCCGTATGCTCATATTCCTCATCATATTTTCCCTTTATTGATGAAAAAATGACCGCATAATAGGGCGGTTTGGGCGTGTCAGCTAAAAAACCCATATACATCCCCCTCTACATATATTTCACAAACAGAATCCGGTCTTCTCCCGAACCGTCATAATTCGCAAAAACAGGGATTCCGTTTACGGTTTTGGTTCCTTTTTCAACTTCAAAGCCTAATTTTGTATGATAAGCGATTGATACTTTATTGACAGGTGCCGTCACGCAATTGACTTTTGTGCAGCCCCTTTTTTTCACCGTCTCCATAAATCGGTCGTAGAGCTGTTTTCCAATTTGCATTTTTCTGAAATCCGGATGCACACCGGAAAAATGAATGTAGGCTGTCTCAGGGTCTGATTGTGACTGAAAACCGATTAAAAAACCGGTCATTCCCTCCGGCCCGTACGTGATAAAGCTTGTGTCCTGAAAATGTTCAAAAAACAAGCGCGGCAGTTTGTCTTTCATCTGCCTGCCGCCCCACCATTCATTCAAAACAGACGTAACCATTTCATAGTCTTCAGAGGTAATTGTTCGAATATCCATTATCGATTGACTCTCCTTTTCGTCCGGCAAAATGAATGTCAGCTCTTCTCATTGGAATATAAAAAATTATATGTGGGTTGTTTGCAATTGTAAATGATTTCTTTTCAAGCAAACGAATCAGCACGTCTTCCAGCCGGGGAATGATTTACCAGTATAAACGTGATCATTGTTCGGGTACAATGAAAAACAGAACAAATGTTCCCGGAGGTTTTTTTATGGCTGATATTCTTCTTGTTGATATGCAATCGTTTTATGCGTCTGTGGAAAAAGCGGAAGCGCCTCATCTCAAAAGCCGGCCCGTGATTGTCTCGGGAGATCCCGAAAGACGCAGCGGCGTCGTGCTTGCGGCTTGTCCGCTCGCCAAACGATACGGCGTAAAAAATGCCGAACGGCTGTGGGAAGCGCAGGCCAAATGTCCCGACGCCGTTATTGTCCGTCCGCGGATGCAGCGGTATATTGATGTATCCGTCATGATTACCGAACTGTTTGAACGATATACCGATCTTGTAGAACCCTACTCCATCGATGAGCAGTTTCTCGACGTGACCGGAAGCAGGCGGCTGTTCGGTGATCCTTTTACAATTGCCGAAAGCATTCAGCAAGCGATTATGCGTGAATTCGGAATTTATGCCCGTGTCGGCATCGGGCCGAATAAGGCGCTCGCGAAAATGGCTTGCGACCATTTTGCCAAAAAAAACGCATCCGGCATTCACAGATTGGATATGTCAAATATCAGGCAGGATCTGTGGCCGCTGCCGGTCGGAAAATTATTCGGCATCGGAAAACGGATGGAGCATCATTTAAGACGGATGGGCATCAGCACAATCGGCGGGCTTGCCGGGCACCCCGCCGAACTGCTGAAAAAACGCTGGGGCATTAACGGCGAATTGCTTCAGCGGACAGCCCGCGGCATCGATCCCTCTCCGGTCACCGTCAACACGCACAGCCGGCAAAAAGCGATCGGCCATAACATGACCCTCCCGAGAGACTACAGCCGCTTTGAGGATATCAAAGTCGTGCTGCTGGAGTTAAGCGAAGAAGTGGCCCGCCGCGCCCGTTTCAAACAATACATCGGCCATACGGTTTCGGTCAGCATCAGAGGCGCTGATTTTGAATTCCCTTCAGGTTTTCACAGACAGAGAAAGCTGGTCTCTCCGACTAATTTCGGAATGGATATTTTTAAAGCGGCGGTCAAGCTCTTCAAAGAGCATTGGAACGGTGAGCCCGTCCGCAGCGCCGGCGTCTCCCTTTCCCAGCTGGAGCCCTGTGATTATGTTCAGCTGAGCCTGTTTGATGCTCAGGAAAAAAAGATCAGTCTCGGCAAAGTATTGGATGATATTCATGAGCGGTACGGCCCTGCGTCGCTCCTCCATGCCGCTTCGCTGACAGAGGCCGGCCAAGCCTTTCACCGGGCTGAAAAAATCGGCGGGCATTACAAATAATTGAGGTGATATACATGAATCCGAACAAATTAACACCCGGGTATAATGTCATGTGGGAATCAAGCCGGATGATGCTGCCCGAACATCGGGAGCAGCTGCTTGCAAAAAAACGAAAAGAACGGGAATTCCGGCCTCCGGAACTGAGCGAAGAGCAACTGAACGACATGAACCGCATCATTGCGGCGTCGATTGAAGAAGACAGAGCCATCTCGGTCACCTATGCTTCAGCACACGGCCCCCGCCGCTTTTGGGGATGGGTAAAACAAGTGAGGCATGACGAAAAACGTTTAAAAATCATAAACGATGAAGATGCGTTAACGCTGCCGTTTCATCTTATTCTCTCGGCTGAACTGGAATAAGAGCCTAAATCGTCCTGACAGAAAATATGATAGAAGAGTGGGAGGATCACATGATATTTAGTAGAATAAAGATGAATGACAAGAATAGGAGAATATATGATGGATCAATTTATAGAAAAAATGCTGGGACAAGCCCTCCGCCAGTATGGACGGAATGTGTCGACAGATCCGCTGAGCCCCTATGAAAAACAGAGTTTAAAAAAAGCTTTAGAAGAAAGAAGGAATGAAGAACCCGATGAGGATCTCCATGCCCATGTAGAAGATATTATCTACGATTACGTCACCAATCAGGGGCAGTTTTCCTGACACGGACGTTTATGCACTGGGCGATAAGGGAAACGTCCGAGAGTAAACCCTTAAAGATTGCGTGGTGCAGGATATGCCTGTCGGGCCTTATTTCAAGATCGGTTATGCCGTTCTTCTGTTATTTCTCATCATTTATCTCGGAACATTAATAGACTTTTTGTTCCAGCCTGTTGTGATTACGGTTAAAACCTTGTTTCCGCCCATTGTATTATCGGGCGTCCTTTACTATTTGTGCCGCCCGCTCGTCAGACTGCTGCATGCGAAATTAAAGCTGCCCGAAGGAATCGCGATTTTAGCGATTTATGCGGGAGCAGCCGGCCTTTTTGTCCTCTTCCTTTATACGGCGGGCCCTGCCGTTCAAAAACAGTTTACAGCCTTCACAGATCATATTCCGGAGCTTTCCGCAAAAGCTGAAAATTGGATCGGACACCTTCAGGACAGCAAATGGTTTTCCAGGCTTCAGCATGGGGATTCCTTTAAAAAATTAGCGGACAAAGCCGCAAATTATTCCGGTTCAATCGCTGATTCTCTCAGCAGTCTGGCCGGTACGGCTGCCAATGCCGCCATCACCGCAGCCATTATTCCGTTTGCGCTGTATTACATGTTAAAAGAAGGAAATAAAGCCCCCCGGCGACTGCTGCGGCTTCTTCCGGAAAAACATCAAAAAGAAGGAAAACAAATCCTTCGGGACATGGATGAAGCTCTCAGTTCATACATACAAGGACAGCTGCTCGTCAGTTTCTGTGTCGGCGTTCTCGTCACAATCGGCTATTTTATCATCGGGCTCGATTATCCGCTCGTTCTGGGCGCGTTCGCCATGGTGACAAATCTGATTCCGTTTATCGGGCCTTGGATCGGCACATTTCCCGGAGTCATTGTCGGATTGTTCGATTCACCGACCGAGGCGGTGCTGGTGATTACGGTCGTCGTCATTGTCCAGCAGCTTGAAAGCCAGCTGATTTCCCCGCAAATTATGGGACGGAAGCTGGACATTCACCCGCTGACCATTATTTTTCTTCTGCTTGCCGCCGGCAAATTCTCAGGAATTGCCGGGATGCTGCTGGCCATTCCGGGATATGCGGCCGCAAAAGTGGTCATAAGCCACATGCAGAAACTATTCATTCTCAGAAAAACACAAAGCTAAGAGAGAAATGATTCATCCCCCATGTCTTCACATCGGTCAAAATGAAAAAACGGCGGGCTGAAGAAGCCCGCCGCACACGGAGGTAAAAAAGATGAACATCGGTGATGTCATTTTTCAATTGATCTCATTTATTGCAGCCGCATTTTTCCTGTTTGCCGTGATATACGTATTCAGAAGCTTGAAGCAGCGCCGCATACAATTGGACAGAATCGAAAAGAAACTCGACGCGCTGCGCGAAGAAAAAAACGAGAAGTTATAGTTCATTCAGAGGCAGGCGCAGCCAGCTCCACCTTTATCCGATCCGGGTCCTCCGTGTATACAGCGTAATGCGTGCTTCCGCCTGCATATGGATGGCGGTCCCTGTAAAGCACGGGGCATCCTCTGGCAAGCAGCTTTTCCGTCATCTCGTCAACCTGCTCTCTTGATGTAGCATGAAAAGCCAGATGGTTCAGCCCGACCCGGCATCTGTGGTACTCCGGTGTTAAAAAACGCTCCTCTGTCTGTACAAGCACAACATAAAATCCTGCGTTTTTCCAGCTGATGCCGGAGTCCCAATTTTGAAACTCCCTATAACCGAGCTCACCTAAAAACCATCCCCAAAACCGGGCGGAGGCTTTCAAGTCAGATACATACAATTCAATATGATGCATCATAATATTCGCTTCCTCCTCATATCACACCCGCCTTACCAGCACCTCTTCAACTTTATGGCCGTCACCTTTTCTCAAAATCAAATCCGATCTGAATTTTGTCGGCAGGATATTTTCATACAGATTCGGACGGTTGACGCTCTCCCAAATGGAGGCGGCCATGGTATCCGCTTCTGCATCAGACAAATCCTTAAATTTATGAAAATAAGAAGCCGGATCCTGAAAAGCGGTTTCTCTTAAGAGGCGGAAACGCTCCAAATACCACGTGAAAATCCGGCTTTCTTCGGCATCCACATAGATCGAAAAATCAAAGAAATCCGATACAAAAATCCGCGGATCTTCCCTGTCGTCCTCTAAGGTTGGCGACTGCAGGACATTGATTCCTTCGATAATAACGATATCCGCACCTTCGACAACCTCGACGGCGCCCTCTTCCCTGTCATAGGTAAGATGGGAGTATACGGGCGCCTCCACTCTCTCTTTCCCTGACTTTATATCGTTCAGAAACTCAAGCAGCGCTTTCACATCGTAACTTTCCGGAAATCCCTTTCTGGACAGAAGGTTTTTCCTTTTTAATTCCGCCGTCGGATACAAGAAACCGTCGGTTGTCACCAGGCTCACCTTCGGCCTGTCCGGCAGACGGGAAAGAAGCTTTTGCAAAATTCTCGCCGTCGTGCTTTTGCCGACGGCGACGCTGCCCGCGATTCCGATGATAAACGGGATTTTCGCTGAATGCGGATGTTTCAGAAACACGTTGACATGCTGATTCCGTCTTGCGGCAGACGTGACATGAAGATGGAGCAGGCGCACAAGCGGAATGTAAATCGTTTCTACTTCTTCCACCGACAGGTAGTCATTCAGCCCCTCTACGGCCTTGGCTTCTTCCTCTGAAACGGCAATGGAAAGATGGCCGCCGAATCCGGCCCACGACTCGCGGCTGTGCTGCGTATACAATGTATGTAAGTTCAATTCTTTACTTTTCACAATTCACACCAATCTCTCTGTATGGCTTTCCGATTAAAAAACAAACGCTTACAAAGATTGTAACGGAAAACCGCCTCACTGTCTGCCCATTTTTTTCACAAATGAGGAACCGATCCGGCTGTACTCTTCCATTTCCTCCTTGGGAACCATGCTTCCGCCGGTGCTCCACACAAGGTGCACGGCATTTTCCATCTCAAGCCCCCGCTCTTTTATATAACGGTTTCCGGCTTCGGTCTGAACGAACTTGACGGCTCCGGCCATACCGGCAAGTGCAGAGGGTTCAAGGCTCTTATTCTCGGTCGCTCTTAATTGATAAAGCAGCGAAAAAAGCGTGCCGTCATCAGCGGTATAACAGCCGCTGAGTATAGGCTCCATCAGAGGGCCGGCCAGTCCGGACGGCCTTCCTACCGCAAGTCCGTCGGCGGCTGTTTGATTATCAAGGCCGATATCCTGCACGCTGATTCCGTCATGCAAGCCGGAAAACAGTCCTAACAGCATACACGGTGAATGCGTCGGCTCACCGAAAAAAATATGGACATGCCCGCCATAGATCAGCTTTAGCGCAAGCGCGACGCCGCCCGGGCCTCCTCCGACCCCGCACGGCAAATAAACGAAAAGCGGTTCATCTGCACCAGGCTTTATGTTCATTTGATTGAGCTGCTTTTTCACACGGCTTCCCGCAACGGCATACCCCAAAAGCAGATCCCGGGAATGCTCATCATCAATAAAATAACAATAAGGGTCCTGCTTCGCCTGCATGCGCCCCTCTTTGACAGCCAGACTGTAGTCTGCTTCATATTCGATGACGCGAACCCCCTTTTCCCGGAGCAGCTCCTTTTTCCACTGCTTTGCGTCACTGGACATATGAACGGTCACACAAAAGCCGAGCTTCGCGCCGATTATGCCGATACTCAGACCTAAATTGCCCGTAGAACCGACGGCTATAGAGTATTTTGAGAAAAAAGCGGTAAACCGTTCCTCAGTCAATATGCTGTAATCATCGTCTGTTGAGAGCATTCCCGCTTTTACCGCGAGGTCTTCGGCATGCTTCAGCACTTCGTAAATTCCGCCGCGCGCTTTAATGGAACCGGAAATCGGAAGTTCATTGTCGCATTTCAAAAGCAGACGCCCGGGGAAAGCCTGAGCGGCGCTTTGTTCCAGACGCTTTTTCATTTCATTGATGAAGACAAGCGGAGACTCAATGAGGCCTCCCGCCGCTTCCGTCTCCGGAAAAGCCGACGCGATATAAGGCGCAAACCGGCGCAGCCTTTCTTCCGCTTCGGCAATCTCCTTTTTCCATTCAGCGCCATTCTTTACTGGATCATCGGTTTTATGCGGGTTGATCCAAAATACTTCACACGCCTCCGCCATTTGCCTGACTAAAGGCTCTGCCATCAATGCCTTGTGTATATCCCGGTCGGACATTCCTTTCTCCCCCTTGTTACTTTTTCTTTAATGCGCGGCCGGCCAGTTTTTCTGTAAACGAAGGGAAAAGCTGATACAGCTTCGTCCCGAGACTCATCCATCGCGGAAGATTCATTTCCCGTTTATCCGTCAGAATTACGGATGTAATACGCTCTGCCACACGGTCGGCATCAAGCATCCATCTGCCGACGCTTTTCACATAACCGCCCTCTTTATCTGCAATTGTAAAGAAGTCTGTTTTGATCGGACCGGGATTAACCGTTGTCACAGCTACACCCGTACCGGCCAGCTCAAGCCGCAGCGCATTGGAATACCCTAAAACGGCGTGTTTCGTTGCGGAATAAAGGCTTGATTTCGGCGTCGCCAATTTGCCGGCCTGTGAGGCGATATTGATAATATGGCCGCTTTTCGCATGAAGCATCACCGGAAGACAGGCCTTCGTACAGGCGATTAATCCGAAGACGTTGACTTCAAACATTGCCTTCATATCCTCCAAAGATGAATCAGCGGCCGTTTCAAAAATGCCGAAGCCGGCGTTGTTGATTAATACGTCAACATGACCGATCAAACGCCTTACGTTTTCAGCCTCTTCTGCATGCCGGACGTCAAACGGAATGACATCACACTGTCCGCCGCGCGCGGTAATGGTTTTTTTCACTTCCTGCAAGCGGTACTCCCGCCTGGCGGATAAAAAAACATGAGCCCCTTCTGCCGCGCAGGAATATGCAAGCCGTTCTCCGAGTCCGCCGGATGCTCCGGTGATCCAAATCCGCTTATCCGTTAATCTGCCCATTTCCTTCACCCCTTCACAGCTTTAAACATCAGAGTGCTTCCCGACTGAAAGGATTCGGCCTTCCCTTTTGCAGCCAGTACGTCAAGATGGCCGATCGTTTCTGACATCGTTAAAAATAATTCATTTTCGTACACAGCCGGAAACAGCCGCCGGCATACCTGGAAAGCCGTCAGCGTTTCCTCTGACAACAGGCGCAGCACATATTCCGACCGATTTCTCTGTTTTTCAAGCCGCCTGTCAAAAGCAGGCTTTACGTCTGTCAGCAGATCGCCGTGTCCCGGATATAAAAAGGACGGGTTTACGTCATACAGCCGCTTCATTGAGTTCAAGTAGTCGAGCATCGGGGCCGCGCGCACGCCCCCCTTTTCCGGAGCTTCCAGAATCGGATTGGTGGAGCTGTTGGACAAAAGCAGATCGCCGCTGAACATTTCACCGCTTTTTTCATGGTAGAGCGCAATGTGAGAAGCGGCATGACCCGGGATTTCGAGCACCGTCCAGCCGTTAAGCCCGTCGATTTTCCCGCCTTCTTCCACTGTTTTCGTTAACGGACGGTTTGCTGAAAATAAGTATGACAGCTTAACTGTTTTATGTATGTCTTCAGGCGTCAGGGGAACGCCCATTTCAGTCATAAGCGACAGAAAAAAGTCCTCCTGCCGGGCGATATACGACTGATCCTGAGTAATGTACCTGTCATTCAGCGGATGCCCGATCACTTCCGTATCCTCGGAAAAAAGGTGCAGCAGACCTGAATGATCTGCGTGATGATGAGTGAGCACCACCTGTTCTATATCCGCCGCAGAAACGCCGTGTTCCTTAAGCTGAAATGAGAGCGATTCAGCCGCTTCCTTTGTATTCGGGCCGCAGTCAATAAGGGTTAAGGCTTCATCTTTTATTAAATAAACGATAACGTCGCCGACTGCAAACGGAGTCGGCACACGTATCGGAATGATCTTTCTCGCTGCCATGTTTACGCTCCTTCGTTCTTTTCATTCCTGAATAATCATATTTTAGCGTTTTCTTTTCACTGTGTCATTATTGCCGCATATCTGAAAAAAAGATTGACATCCCGCTCTTTCGCATAGCATAATGAACAACAAACTAGAAAACACGGAACGCGATGACGAGGAACTAGTATATAAACAACGGCAGCAGAGAGCAATGTCCCCGGCTGAAAGACATTGCGGCCCTCTTGTTTACAGAACCTGCCCTCAGAGCGGTTAGGAAAACCTAAACGTATCCCCTCGTTACGGGATTTGAGCTGAGCACGGCTGATTCGTGCTAATGTAAGGTGGTACCGCGAAACCTTTTCGTCCTTTTTGACGGAAAGGTTTTTTTGTGTTTTAGAAGAAGGAGGATTTATATGAAGAAAATCGGTTTTATCGGGGCCGGATCAATGGCGGAAGCAATGGTGAACGGACTGCTGCAAAGCGGAATGACAGCCCCCGGACATATATATATGACAAACCGGTCAAATGACAGCCGGCTTGAAGAGCTCCAAAAAACGTACGGAGTGAAACCGTGCCGGGATAAAGAAGAGTTTTTCAGCAATACCGACATTATTGTTCTCGCCTTTAAACCGAAAGATGCGGCAGAAAGCATTGAGAACATTCGCGAATACGTGAAAGATCAGCTTGTGATTTCTGTCATTGCGGGGCTGACGATTCACACGATTCAGCAATATTTCGGCAGAAAGCTCACCATCATCCGGGCGATGCCGAATACATCCGCGGCCATTCAGCAATCGGCGACCGGTTTTTCCGCAAGCTCCGAGGCGAGTGAAGCTGAAATCCGGACGGCAAAAGAGCTCCTGGAAACAATCGGAGAAGCGACGCTCTTTGAAGAAAAACACCTTGATGCCGTCACAGCCATTGCCGGAAGCGGTCCCGCCTATGTGTACCGGTATGTGGAAGCGATGGAAAAGGCCGCCCTTCAAGCCGGCCTGCCGGAAGAAACGGCAAAAGAGCTGATTTTACAAACCATGGCCGGGGCGACGGAAATGCTCAGAAAAAGCAGCAAACGGCCTGAACGCCTGCGCAAGGAAATCACAAGCCCCGGCGGCACGACTGAAGCAGGCCTTCGCGCATTAGACGAGCGCCGCTTTGAAGAAGCCATCATGCACTGCATCGCAGAAACCGCAGCCCGGAGCGCCGAAATTAAAGAACAATTCGCAGGCTCCGTTCTGCAAAAGACGGACCAGTCATAAAGCATGGGGCATCCCATGCTTTTTTCATTCTGTTTAACTGCCGTATAAACGGCTGATTCTCTCTTTTACTTCAGGAAGATGGAATGTGGCTTCGTGCATGTTTACCTCTTCCTCAACCGCTTTTGCCAGCTCTCTTTTGATCCGTGCGGTGACATTGGTTTTCAGCGCAACCAGTGAGGCTCTCGGTTTATCCGCCAGCAGCCGGGCCAATTCGCGGCCTCTTTGAAGGACGTCTTTTTTCGGAAGCACTTCAAACGGAACACCCCGTTTTTCCAGAGCGGCGCCGCTGAAATTCGCGGCCGTAAACAGCATTTCTTCCCCGAGGACAATTCCCAGTTTTTCAGGCACAATATACGTCGCGCCCATTCCCGGTGTAAATCCGTACTTCATATAATTACAAGAATAAAAACTCTCTCTGCTTAAAATGACGAAATCCGAGCTCAGACCGATCGTAAAGCCGGCTCCGATCGCATGCCCCTGCATGACGGAAATCACAGGGATCCTGCAATCCAATAAAAGACTGTGAAGCTTTAAATCTGTAAATTGAAGCTTTCCGCTCTGAATGGTCAAAAGCCCCTCCTGCGTTCCTCCCGTGCAGAAATAATTTCCGTAACCCGTCAGAAGAACGGTTTTATAGGACGGATGGGCATTGATGTCTTGGAATACCCGGTGCAGCTCTCTTACAAACTCTTCTGACAGCCCGTTTTTCCCGGCCGTATCCTGCATTGTGACCTGCACAATGCCCGGTTCTGTTTCCTGTACATCAATCATTGGATTCATGTTTATTCTCCGTTTCTTTAAAAATACTTAAGCCTTTCCGGCTCTTATACTAGGTCGTCCATTCATACTTTCTGTGAAACTCTTTTATTTCAGTCAGCACTAATCGCGTTTTTCCTTGATGCGCATTCGGGATGTCTGCTGCGGGCGCGGCATTTCTTGTGCCGAATTTTACGATGCCGCTGTCTTGGAGCAGCCGGTCATAATCAGCCATCGATAAACGGACGCGTTCATCCAAATGCCGGCTGATCTGAAATTGATTCTGCCGGGCACGGCTTTGCGGCATAACGACACCGCTGTAAAATTCAGAGCAGCAGCCCGAACCGTATGAAAAACAGCCGACGCGTTTCGGCGTTTCAAAAGAGCCGTTATCAATCGTGCTGGCAAGAGATAAAAATACGGTGGCCCCCATGATGTTGCCGACGCGCTGACAGTATTGAATCCCAGGCAGCACGCGTTGCTGAAAATCCGCTTCAATGTCTTGCGGCTTAGCCTTTGCCAATTTTCTCATCATCGTCCGATGCGCTCCTTTTACCATTCCGCCAAACGGAGTATGAAAAGAAAGGTATTGAAATGTATTCTTATAATCCGCCCCGCTCACACGCTTTCGGTATTCCTGAAATGAATTTTCACAGCAATCCAAATAAGACATGAGCGACAGATCAGCATCCCCCGCTTCACTATCCGGAATCGGGCGGCAGGTATCCATGACTTCATACCCGTAATACCCGCTTGCACCTTGATCAAGCAAAAAGACATGAGGGGTGCTGCTGACTAAAAGCGCGACAGCCCCCGCCCCCGCACTCGGTTCGGCATAGGACCATTCCTCCGTCAACGCGTCACCGCCTTCAGCCACTAAAAAGCGGGAAATATCCGTTCCGATGATGAGCGCTTTCGCTCCCGGCGATGTTTGCGACAAGATGAAATTCACGCCCATTTGGAACCCGGCCGTTAAGGAATAGCAAGCCTGTTTCACCTCAAATAACCGGCAATTCCGCTTCAGCTGCAAATAATCATGGACATATGTACTGATGGATTTGCCAAAATCAATCCCGGATTCCGTACAGGTGATCACCATTTCAATCTGATTCCGTTCCTCTTCTGAAAGAGAATCGATAATCGGTTTTGCGGCATTTACGGCGAACGTAATCGGATCTTCAAACGGAAGCGCCACCACTTTTTCTTTCATCAGCAGGTTCTCAAACCTTTTTTTATCCAGGTTCCGATGTTCCGCAAGCTCCATGACGTCTACATACGCGGTTCCGCCAAACACGTTCATTGCTTCGATTCCTACATTCATTTCTCCAAGCCCCCAGAGTAAAGAGGCTTCCCGTGAAGCCTCTTTTATTTTTTCGTTCAAAACTCAACAAGCAGCCGGTCAACGCCGTGAAATACAGGGCTCGGAACCAGATTCGGCTCTTGATCCTCAGTAAAACGCCATGCGGGCACCTGTTCAAAAAAGTGGGAAAGCGCGATTTTCGCTTCAAGCCGGGCCAGCGGCGCTCCTAAGCAATAATGGCTGCCCTGACCGAATGACAGATGCTGATTCGGCTTTCGTCCCAAGTCAATCTGATCGGCATTATCAAACTTCTTTTCATCTCTGTTCGCCGATCCAATCCACGCATATACTTTTTCTCCGGCCGGAATCGTTTTTCCGCCAATCTCGCTCTCAACCGCGGTGTAGCGGGTTACCCGCTGAATGGAAGGTCTGAGGCGGATGACTTCCTCAATAAAGTCAGGAAGGAGCGCCTTATTTTCAAGCAGCCGGGGCAGAATATGCGGAAACTCCTTGAGACTGAGAAATGAATTTCCGATCACATTTTCCGTCGTTACGTGCCCCGCGACGATCAACAAGCCGCAAAAACCGATTAATTGCTTGTCTGACAGCGGCTCTCCGTCTAAATCAGCTGCAATTAAATGGCTGATTAAATCATTTTGCGGCTGTTTTCTCCGCTGTAAAATAAACTGCATGAAGTATCCGATCATCTGCTTTTGCACTTCATTCATTTTCTTTTCATCTTTTACATTCTGGCTTTGGTCGACCCAGCTTTTAAAGATATCCCTGTCTTTCGGAGGAAATCCTAAAAGCTCTGCGATCACGATAATCGGAAGCGGAAATGCGTAATCTTCGATAATGTCCATCCTGCCTTTTGAACGGACGGCCTGAAGCAGGTCATCAGCGATAGCGGCTATACGCGGTGCAAGAGACTCAACCGATTTCGGCATGAAAGGCTGATTGACCAATTTTCTGAAGACGGTGTGTTCAGGCGGGTCCATTTTCAAAAGGCTGTCTTTGTTAATATGCCGGATCATTTTTTCCTGCTTGTCCGCACTTAAGTATTTATGATCGGAAGAAAAATGACTGTAGTCAGAAATCACCCGCTTCACTTCATCATAGGTGAAGATTTCCCAGCAATCTTCCTTTTCATTGTAATGAACGGGAGAGGTTTCTCTCATCGTTTGGTACCACTTGTACGGCTGCTGCTGTCTGATTTTTGTTAAACTGGTCATTTTCATTCCTCCAAGATGTGTTCAAGATTTGAAATGACCCGCCAAAGCTTACGAGTAAACCCGGCGGGCGGATATGTGAATTTACGGTCTTGTTTTGGCGGGCTGCTTCAGCATCTCACCATGCACATTCAGTATCTTTTCCTGCAGCTGCAGAAAGCTGTGTTCTGTCATTCCGTCTGCCGAATATAAAACGCCGCAAAATTCAGAAATCGTTTCGGCTGCGCTGTCTTCAGCCAATAACGTCATATGGTTGGATACCGCCACATCCATGATGGCGATGTTTGTCATATGCTCTTGCCACTGGCTCCAGTAGTTGACGAAATCAGCGGATAAAATATCGGCCCTGATCGTAAAATACGGATCAAGCTCACCCAAGAAAATACCGTTTTTATTTCGGAAATAATAGCATGTCACCCCGTTCGGATCCGGAAGCGGCAGGAGTTCGTAATCAGTGATTTCGTAAGCGTCCTGAACGTTTATATTCTGCCTGATCAGATTTTTCACCAACGCGTCCGTCTTCGTTAACCCCCGCTGTTTGGCTTTTGCTATTAATTGCTCTAAAAATATGTCTTCATGAAGATCGGCATCTAGTTCATCACGGTGAATCAAGGTTTCAGAAATGCGTTCCGGATGTTGATAGATTGGTGCAAATAAAGCCATGTTCACCGTCTGCAGCATCATATTTTTATCAAATAATTCATCAGGAATGTTTATTTCCCGCGCACCCGCCGAGTCAAAGGAGTCGAGCATGACGATTGACTCAACGGTTTCTCCAGCCAGCTGCAATTGCCGGGTGACTTCATAAGCGAGCATGCCCCCTAATGAATAGCCGCCTACATCGTAAGGACCCCGGGGCTGCACGGTACGTATGAGCTTAACGTAATATTCCGCCATGTTTTTAATGCCGCGGATCGGTTCCCGGTCTGTCATCCATCCTCTTGCCTGAATTCCGTAAAAAGGACGCCCGGTCCGTTCGGCAACAGGCTGGTACAGCTCCACTGCCCCCAGCGCGGAATGAAACCAGAAAATCGGTCTTCCCTTTCCCCCCGGGTTAAGACAGATCAGTTCGGGCGGTTCTTGATCATCTGTCTCTTCTGATATATCGTTTTGTTTCGTATGTTCCTCATGTACTTCCTCAGTGTCTTTTTGAACGGAACCGGTCAGATACCCGGCTAATTTTGCGATTGTCGGATATTCATAGACCAGATTTGCCGTAATAGACGCTTGATACGTTTTATTAATAGACTGAACCCATTCCACACCGATAATAGAATCCAGCCCCATGTCAATGAATGCCTCATGCTCATCAATATCTTCCGGCTTCAGAAACAGGATGTCCGCAAGGCTTTCTTTAAGCTCTTTGCGCAAAGTGCCGTCAGAGATGCCGGCAAGGGGAGTTTCTGCTTCCGGGATTTGCGGACGTACCGCTGTTTCCTCCGCTTCAGCATACTCGGGTTTCTTTATTTGCCCCGCTATATATTCCGCAAGCTCCTCAAGCGTCGGGTGTTCATACACCTTATTGGCAGTAATCTCAGTGTGGTACGTTTTATTTACTGTTTGTATCCATTCAACCCCGATAATGGAGTCAAGCCCCATGTCGATGAAAGGCTCATCAGCATCAATATCTTCCGGCGACAAAAATAAAATATCTGCCAGGCTTATCCTCAATTCTTCAAGCAATGTTCTATTGTCTTCGGAAACGGCGTTTTCCGGCTGCTGGACAGGAACAGTACAATCCAAAGGCTGTAAGACGATCGGTTTTTGCAATGTCTCCGGTTCAAACGCTGTCATTTCGATCTCAGTTAAAGGACTCAGAGAAATCAGACCTTCATGTTCAGGCTGTGGCGGAGACGGGGGAACGGTTTGCGTTTCAGACTTTTTCATGGCTTGGCCTGGTAAAGAACTGTTTACATCAGCCGCCCAATACCTTTCTTTTAAAAACGGATAGGCAGGAAGCGGCGTTTTATAATATTGCCCTCCGTCAAAAAGCCGTGTGAAAGGAAGATCATATCCTCTGCAAAAAAGGTCAGCGATATGTGCCAGGCTTTCTCTGTACTGTGCGGGTGAAGCCGCCGAGCAGCACTGTTCAATGCATTCCATTCCGAATGTTTTCATTCCGGCTTCGTCTGCCGGCTTCTGGTCCTTCAAATTGGACACAAACACACCCGGAAGCTCTCTTTTTACAAGCCACTCCGATAATACCCGCTTCAGTTCGTCCGCACTGCTTACGATACAGGCAAACCGGTGATGCAGATGCTTTCTGCCGAGCAGGAGCGTATAACTTATATTTCCCAGATCGCTGTCTTTGTTCTTGCTGAGTGAATCCAGCAGGCGTTCTGCCTGAATTTCCAGCTGACGCTCCGTCCGCGCAGATAAAGGAATGAGGCAGGCCGGTTTTGCCGGTGACCGGCGCACGGTTTGCGGCGCCTCTTCAATCACAAGATGGGCATTTGTTCCGCTGAATCCGAATGAACTGATGGCGGCTCTGCGCGGTGCATCCGAATTCCGTTCCCACGGTATCAGCTTTTCATTCACAAAAAACGGGCTGTCCGCAAATTGAATATGCTGATTGGCTTGATGAAAATGCAGGGAAGCCGGAATCTGCCGATGCTTCAGCGACAGCAGGATTTTAAACAGTCCGGCCATCCCCGCGGCCGCAGCGGCATGTCCGAGATTGGTTTTCACAGAGCCGATGGCGCAATATCCTTTTTTATCCGTATAACGGCGGAAAGCGCGCGTTAAGGCGCTGAATTCGATCGGGTCTCCCAGTGCAGTGCCCGTTCCGTGAGCTTCCACCATTTGAATGGTTTCCGGATTAATGTGAAAAGTATCATAGACATGCCGTTCCAATCGTTCTTGAGAAAGCGCGCTTGGAGCGGTTATTCCGTTTGTAGCGCCGTCCTGATTCATTGCAGAGCCTTTTATGACGCCGTACACATGATCTCCGTCACTGACGGCGTCGCTAAGACGTTTCAGCACCACGGCTCCCACGCCTTCACCCGGCACGAAGCCGTCCGCGCTTTGATCAAACGTATGGCAGCGCCCGGTCGGTGACAGCATATTCGCCTTATTTGACGACTGATAAAAAGCGGGAGTGGATTGAATGAAAACCCCGCCCGCCACCGCCATTTCCGTTTCTTTCGTCCAGAGCCCCTGACATGCCAAATGAATGGCTGTCAGCGAACTGGAACATGCTGTATCAACAGTGATCGCCGGACCTTGTAAATTAAGGTGATAGGCGATCCTTGCCGGAGTGACGGAATTATGATTGCCCCAAAAAGCCTGCGCGGGCCCCTGCTGTTTAAAAATAGCCTGGTAATCTCCGCCGCAGGAGCCGGCATACACGCCGCATTCCCGGCCTCTTACCGAGTCTCCCGCATATCCCGCATCTTCAAGCGCTTTCCATGATTCTTCCAAAAACAGCCTCTGCTGCGGGTCCATATAGGTCGCTTCACGTCCTGATATATGAAAGAAAACGGGGTCAAAACATTCAATGCCCTCTATAAAACTGCCATACTGGCATTGGCTGTCAGAGACATCCCATCTGTCTGCTTTTTTAATCAGATCCCGTCCGGCGGCTAAGTTTTCCCAAAACTCATGGACATTCTCCGATTCAGCAAACCGCCCGCTCATCCCGATAATCGCGATCGGTTCTTTTTCAGGTAACACAGCTGCTGATTTTACCGTATCGGCCGGATCCTTTTGTTCGGGGCGGTACGTCATTTGATACGGCTCAGAAACGCTGATGACGATTTTCCCGATATTTCCGCGGTCATCCAGACAGTGATACGCTTCTTTTATGTCTTCAAAGGAAAAGATTTTTGAGATGACAGGCTGAATGACTCCCTCTTCCGCCAGCCGCTGCAGTTCCAATTGATAGTCCTTGACCTGATCCGGATTTTGAAGGGAGAGCTTCCGCAAATCCACGCTGTGAAACGATTGATTGTTATGAAGGACGGACAAGTCGACTGATTTAGCGGATTTCAGCGCAGTCATAGCAATTTCGATATATCTTCCGCCCGGCGCCAGGCAATTCATTCCTTTTTGCATGGCATCACCGGCCAGGGTATTAATGACAACATCCACCCCACGGCCGCCGGTCATTCGCATGATTTCCGTTTCAAAGTCTTCTTCTAAATAGCAAATGGTATTGTGGATCCCGAGCGAATGCAGATACTCAATTTTTTTCTGTGATCCGGCCGTGGCATATATTTCCGCGCCGATATGCCGGGCCATTTGCACCGCGATCAGCCCCGTTCCTCCCGTCGCGGTCTGAATTAATATTTTTTCGCCTTTTTTAAGTCCGGCTTTCCGGAAGGCGTCTATCATTGTCACCGCCACGGTGGGAAGAGCGCATGCTTCTTCAAAGGTCAGCCGGGCCGGTTTATGATAGACTTGATGTTCTTTACATGTGATGATATTCGCCTGAGAGCCAAATTCCTCTCCCATGCCGACAATCACTTCATCACCCGGAATGACGGATGTTACATGCCTCCCCGTCTTGATCACGACGCCGCTTGCTTCGAATCCCGGAGTGAACGGATAAGGCGGCATCGTCGGATACAGCCCTCTGACACAAAGCAAGTCTCCGAAGTTTAAAGAAAAGGCGCGGACGGCTATTTGAACTTCGTCATCTTTTGTCTCGGGCACTTCACTGCGGGCAATCGTCAGATCTTCAATGCCGCCCGGACGGTCAATCACAACCCGGAACATTTCCGAGTCATCGGACTTTGCGAAAGAAAGCGGCATACGTTCTTGTTTCGGTTTCTGATAACCGTTTTCCTTTCTTTCCGTCTGCAAAGGTTTTTCAGCAGGCCGTTCTTCCTGAAGCGCCGGGCGGATTTTCGCTCTTTCGGTCTCCAGAGATGAGGCTATGGCGGTTTCATATTCTGCCGAGATATAACCGGTCAGCAGTTTCACATGGTAGTAATCAAATAAAATCGTTGTCTGCAGTGTAAGATTCAATCGCTTATTAATCTCGTTAATCACATTGACGGCCAAAATGGAATCAATGCCGTATTCAGAGAAATTCAGTTCTTCCTGAATATCCTCTTCTTTCATTTTTAATACATCGGCAATACTTGTTTTGATGACAGAGCGGACATGGGAAGCGACCGATTCCCCATCAGCCTTAACAGCTTGATGCTCCTCTGGCGCGCGGCTGCGGGAAACAGGCTGTGCGGGCTTTCGGAAAACTTCGGCCGGGGCGGCGTATGGCTTTCTGCCGTCTCTGATCCCTTGCATCCGGACGAGTCCGTCACTCTCAGCTGCGATAATCTGCTGACCTAAATCATGAGCCGTTTCAGCAGGGAAACAAACCGCTCTGTATCCTTCCGAATGCAGCACACGCTCCCACGATTTTGGATATAGGCCGGGACTTCCCGGAATCCGAAGCTCAGCATCCTCATAGGACCACCAGCCGTCAAGCAGCCCGAAGGTTAAATGGGTAAAAACAGAACGATCGCTGATTTCGTTTATCAAAATCATCCCGTTGTATTTCAGGAGCGCTTTCAGACAGCGCAATGTCAAACCGATATTTTTTGTGGCGTGAAGCACATTGGCGGCGATGACAATATCGTAAACACCCGTTTTGATATTTTGTGATTCGCAAGGCTCCTCTGCATTAAACAAGGCTGTTGTCAAATACGGCACATCAGGTCCGTATTCCTGTTCGGCATGCATTAAAAAAGCTTTAGAAACATCCGTATAACAATATTCCGCAATCTGTTTTGCAAATGGTTTCAGTTTTGTAAACAGCATGGCGCTCGTTCCGCCCGTCCCGGCCCCTACTTCTATCAGCCTGATACGGGCATCGGGATGTTCTGTAAGATAGGCTTTCAGGTAAGCGGCCGCGGAATCTGCTAACACTTCATTAAAATAATCCGCAACGGGATTATGCTTATAAACACCTTCAACGAGCCGCATTGATGAATCGGGAAATACGATATCCGTAGCCGGACGTTCTCCTTTTAAAATTGAAGGCATCGCTTTTATCGTCGCCTCGGCCAATTCAGCTTGCGCAAGCTCCCCCTTGGGAAGCAGGCGTTTATGGGCATTCCACTCATTCCAGACTGTGCGGCCGTCCGGGCGCTGATCCGCGAGAAGAGTGATCGTGTATCCGTCATACGCGATATATCCGTTTTCTTTTAATAGATTCAGGCTTTCTTCCAGCCATCTGCCGTATGTGCCGATCACGCCGGCGCTCCCCATGGATGCTGCAGGTGTGGTGACAGGCTCGCTGAAAAACCCGATTGACTGTAATTGGTAAAAGAGCAGTTTGCAAAGAAGGCTGTTCATATGCGCAACTCCATTTCTCGTTTTAAAGTCTCAAGCCGTTCATTCCGATCCGGATTTTGCCGCTTGACGCTTTCCATAAATGAAGGCTCCGGGCCGGATACAACCGATATTGCATCTTGATCCGTCAGTGCGGCTAAGCCGTGCGGAGCAGCTTTGATGAATGCCGCTTGGCTGAACGGTTCTGATAGTAAGACTTCCAGCGCCTCCATTGCTTCATCGGGTTCAATAGAACCGATCCCTGACGCCTCCATCCGTTTTCTGTAAGACGGGTCTGATACAACGCCCAGACTGCCCCAATATCCCCAATTCATGACTTTCACTTCACAATCAAGCAAGGAAGCGATATGGCGGGCAAAGGCGTCTTGAAATGTACATCCTGCCGCATAGTTGCTTTGCCCGGCATTTTTTGTGAAAGAATTAACGGATGAGAAAAACAGCACAAAATCAAGCGGCTCTCCCTTAAAAGCTTCGATCATTCGGACGCTCGTATTCACCTTAGCTGAAAAAGCGTTTCTGAAAGAAGCTTCATCCATATTCGCCATACTTTTGTCGGCAAGCGTTATCGCGGAATGGATGACTCCCGTTATATTGCCGTATTGCTCTTTTACGGAACGGACGGCCGCTTTAAGCGCTGCGGCATCTTGAGCATCAGCCTGTATATAATGCGGCGCGGGGCCTGATAGCGCCAGCCTGTCTATTTTGCTCTGAATCTCCTGATCCTTCGGCCGCCTGCCGATCCATATCATCCGTGCCTTGTAACGGGTGATCATGTATTTGCTCCATGCTTCTCCGATGCCGCCCGCTCCGCCGATGACAGCATAAACGCCGCCTTCTCTGTACGACATACGCGGAGCGGAACTTGTCAGCACCCGGACTGTTTTTTGCTTGTGCCAAGCTCCGTTACGGTACGCGGCAGCATTTCCGTCCGGATCTGGAGGAAGGCGCCAGATGTTTTTCATCTCAGACGAATCACTGCCTTCTTCTGCATCAATCAGCCTGATGTCCCAGTTCGGATATTCTTTTGCCAATGAGCCGATCAAACCGTGTACGCCTGCATGCTCAGGCTGCGGCAGATCACCCGGATACACGGACTGTGTCTGCCGGGTGACCGCTGTAAAGCTGATGTTTCGGTTTCCATACCCGAGTGACAGCAGCGCTTTGATGAAACGGAAACATTGAATCACCCCATTCTCCTGCTCATCAAGCATTTCCTGACTGACAGATGCGGGTGCGAAACGATCCGGCGCAATCCATAAGAAATGGCGGATATCTTGATACCCGGCTGTCAATTCACGTAATGTTTGCTCGTTTGAATGATCCGGCGTCTCCGCCAGATGGGCGCGGGGCCACATTTTTGCCGCGGCCTTTATGGTATTTCCCGGCTTTCCGATGATCAGCAATTGTTCCTGATCAACCGCTCGATTTTCTTCCAGGGAAAAGAAAGTTTTGTCCCAAACAGGGGCTAGCATCGCCGTCTGAACTTCCTGCCGTTTGCTTTCGGTTTGGTTTGTCTGCCGGATAGCCCGGCAGGAGAACCCTGTCAATCTCATACAAACAGCGCCGTTTTCATCACATAAATCAATATCCAGCGTCAGCGCTCCGTTATCTGACCGATCGCTCTGTTTGCGGACAAGCGCCCACATCGTTTTCTGAGTCGGCTGAAATATTTCTGCCTGCCGCAGGGAAAACGGCAGCATCGGAGTGTCTCCGGCAGTATCTGAACCGGCCCCCAGTGACGCCTGAAACGCGGCATCCAGAAGGCTCGGATGGATGACAAACTGATCGGCGGTACTGTCTGACGTTTCCGGCAGCGACAGCCGGGCTGCAGCCCCCCTCTCTCCGATCATCAGCTGATCAATGCCTTGATGGCTCGGCCCGTATATCATACCCGCATGCCGGAAAGCCTGATAAACCTCATCAGACGTCATAACCGATTGGCTGCAGCCGGACAGCCAGCCCTCTAAATGAACAGACGGAACCGCTGCTATCTCTCCTGATACCGCGGTGCCTTTACTGTATAAAATCCGTTCTCCCCCAGGTTCTTCCGATAGACTGTAAATCGTAAATTCAATGTCTTCATTTTCCTTAAGAATAAGGCTGATATGGACTTCTACATCCGTCCCCTTATGAACAACGGGCCTCATCCATATGAGATCTTTCAAATACATTCCTTTACGTCCGTCCGGCACAGCGTATGCGGCACGCTCAACGGCCGCTCTGGCCATTTCGATCACGGCGGCTCCCGGGAGCACCTTCTGTCCATTGACTGTGTGATCAGTGAAAAAGAATTCCCGTCCGGTAAAAACAGAGGTGAATTTCAGCTCCCAAAGATCGGATGTGTTTTCATGAAGGAGCGGATGGATCACCGTTTTGCCGTCATCCCTTTTTGAAACCGCCTCGGCTTCATCTTGAATCCAGCATCTGACCTTTGCAAACGGATAGGCGGGAAGACTGATTCTCCGGGGTTTTTGTCCCGAATATAGCAAGTTCCAGTCCACATCGACTCCCTGCACCCACATTTTCAGCAAATGACCGTACTTTCTCTTTTTCAGCCATTTGACCATGGCTTCCTGCAGATCTTCATCAGATTCAAACACAGCCACTGTCTCATGGTTTCGCTTCGCCCGCCCCCTGTAAAGATGCGGTGCGTTTTCATTTCCCAAGTACGATCTGAGCTTGTCCTCCAGCTCCTTAAGGGAGCCCGCAATAAGAGCCAGCCGCTCATCCATCGCTTCCCGCCCCGCTTGTAAAGTGTACGCGACATCAAATAAGTCCGGCTTATCAATATGCTTCTTTTGAAGAAAAGCAAGAAGGCGCTCCGCATATTCTGTCAGACGCTCCCCATTTTTTGCAGACAGCAGAATGACCGCCGGCTCTTGGCTGCTGATTGCTTGTTTGACAGGAGCCTCATATTCTTCAATAATGATATGCGCGTTAGAACCGCCCGCACCAAAGCTGCTGATCCCCGCCCTGAGCGGCTGTTCTTCTCCGTCTGCTGAAATCCGTTTCCAATCTGTTAATTCACGGCAGACGGAAAACGGCCCTTCATCAAATTGGATATTCGGATTTAAAACATCTGCATGCAAGGATGGGGCGATTTGTCTGTGCTTCATCTGCAGCAGCACTTTTGTGACAGCGGCGATGCCTGCTGCCGATTCCCCATGTCCGATATTTGATTTGACAGACCCGACAAGACATGTTTCAGAAACATCACCGAATGCCTCGGTTAAAGCCCGGATTTCAATCGGATCGCCTAATTTCGTCCCTGTCCCGTGCGCTTCCACATAGCTGATCCGGCCCGGAGATACCCCCGCTTCCTGTAAAGCTTGAGAAATGACTTCGCTTTGCGCCTTGGGGTTCGGTACGGTGTAACCGCTCGCTCTCCCGCCGTGATTAATGGCAGCTCCTTTAATGACGCCGTAAATCCGATCTCCGTCTTGTACGGCGTCTTCTAAACGTTTAAGAAGCAGCACCCCGACCCCTTCTGCCGGAATATAGCCGTCACCCCCGGCGCCGAAACTCCCGCAGTGTCCTTTAGATGAGATGAACTGCCCCTGGCTCAGCATGAAGTACTTGTTAGGATGAACGGTGAGATTCACTCCGCCGGCAAGCGCCGCGCGAATCCGATGATCCCGCAGATCCCGGCACGCCATGTACAATGAAGTCAGCGAACCCGAACACATCGTATCGACCGAAATGCTCGGCCCTTGAAAGTCACAAAAATAGGAGACACGGTTAGCAATGGATGAAATCCCGCCGGGGAGCCCGATATGCCGTCCTTTCACTCCCGCTTCAGCCGCGAATAGCGGGTATTCCTGATACATGACACCGGCATACACGCCTACCTGACGGCCCAGTTCAGGGGATGTCCTCGTATATCCCGCATCCTCCATGGCCATCCAAGCATGCATTAAAAACAGCCGCTCCTGGGGATCAAGGTGTTCCGCTTCCCGGGGGGAAATCTTAAAAAACTCAGGATCAAAATCGGCGATCCCGTCAATGAACCCGCCCCATTTGCTGTAGATCGCTCCCGGCGCCGTCCGGTCCTCGGAAAAGTAATGTTCCCATTTCCAGCGGTCTTTCGGAATTTCGGTAATACAATCCTTTCCTTGTTTGAGATTATCCCAAAACGCATCGATATCATCGGCCTGCGGATACTTGCCGGAAATCCCGACAACGGCAATATCCAGCGGTTTTCCTTTCGTTTCCTGACGGCTTTGATTCCCGGACGGGGCAAAAGACGCATTTTCAAGCCGATTTGGCTGAAGCACTTCTTTCACAGACGCATTTTTCAATTCCGCCAGCTGTTCCCCGGTATGACTGAGGATTGCGGCATCAAATGAGAGAAACCCGTCTTTTTTATGTTTGATTGTATTCACCACATAGACGGTATCAGACATGACAGGTCCGTAAAGCGTCAGCCTCTCAATCATGAGCGGGACGTGAATCCGCTTTTTCAGCTGCAATTCTTCTTCACCGAGCGACATATAACATGAATTCAATATAAGCGGGTCAAATGCAAAGTGATGCAGATCGCCTTTTTCTTTTTTTCCTGATAAGTCCAGCTGCAATAAAAAGGAACTCTCACTCATTTTGTATCCCGCCGTTACCGTTTTCAGCATCGGGCCTATCGTGAAGTCGGCAACCGAATCGTACAGACGGGAAATGACATCCGGCCCCACCTTTTGTGCATGCGACTTCATTTGTTCAACGTCATATGATTTTTTTATGGGTGCCTCTGTATATCTGCTTATTTCTCCTTCGGCACATGTCTTTCGGCTTTCTTTACCGGAGACAGTCCAGCTTGCGGTAAAGCGTTCGGCACTCTTTTCTGCCGCAAATGAAATGTCAATCTGCGCGGCCTCACCAGGCTCCAGCGTGACGGGCCCGCCCGTAAAGCGGATATCTTTCAGCTCGGCGGGACACGTGCCGGGACGAGACGCTCCGGAGGCTTCAAGCACCAGACACGGATACACTACACCCATCAGTGCCGGTTTGCCGAAAACCAGATGATCCTGAAGGAATGCTTCATGTTCATAGAAAGTAAATGTCTGACTGCCTGATTGTGTTTCAGAGACCGGTGCTGCATCCGCGACAAGACCGGAAGATTCATCTGTTCCTTTTGTTTTTATGTCTTCAAGCAGTTCGGATATGCTGCTGCACTCAAATAAAAGAGTCGGATTCAGACGCAGATCAAACGCCCCTTCGATGTCTTTAATAATGGCCAGAAGCTGTGACGATTCAAGACCTAATTCAAAAAACACGGTGTGTGCATCATTTCTTGTGACAGGACGGCCTACGTATGTCGAGAAAATGCGGTATAAGGTTTCTTCCATCTGCTGAACGCCTGGTATCAGCTGCCGGTCCGTCCGCACCTTTTTGGCTGTCAGGCCGAGCAGTGAAGCAATATGCACGCCGCTGGGGTTGTAAAAGTCAATATCCATTTTCACCATTTCAGAAGGCGTGCCGGACTTTTTCGAAATCACCGCGTAACAGCGCTCCGTAACGGTCTCAGCGGCAATAAACGAATCATAATAAATCGGTAAAAATAACTCGGCGCCTGCAGCTGTCTGCAATACGCCGGAGGCCATGGCGGCACCGTCCATCAGCGCGGGATGAAAGAGAGCGCCGGGGAGATTTTCCCGGCATGAATCAGACTGCCGAATATCAAGGAAACATTCCTCTTCATAAGCATAGATCTCTCCCTCCGGCTTCATCAGCCCGTCATGCGACAGTCCGCGGCTTCTCGCGTCTTCGTAAACCGTATGCAAAGAGACTGATGGAAGTGCGGCTTGTTGTTTTTTCTCCCCTGCGTCAAGACGCCTGTCTGATGAGAAGACTCCTTCATGCATCTCCGCGGATAAGAAAACCGTCCCGGAATCCGCCCCGCAAATCGAGGCAGTCCAGAACTCCTTTTCTTTACTGAATATGACACTCACATCAAGCCGCTCTGACCGCTTCACTGATAAAGGATGATAAATGGTCACCCGTTTCAGACAGATGGAACGGAATGAAAGATCAAGGCTTTGCTTTGCCAGCTGATACAGCATATCAATATAGGCCAGACCGGGCATGACAGATTCTCCGTGAACAAGATGGTTTTTCATAATGGGATGTTCTGCCGTCAGGCGCAGATTCACTGTTTTTTTCATGGTTAGTCCCCTTTTAAAAACGTCACGTTGTCACCTGCCAAAACGAGTCTGCAGGTGCAGTGCTTGTCTCTGCTTTTTTCTCATATTTCTTTAAAAGATCCGCAATGTCCGTTTTTTCATTACTTGTTTTTTCCGGTTCACTTTCCGTGCTGTTCCAGCCGCCCAAAAGCGGGTAGTGTTTTTTTCTGAATTCCGGCGGCTGAGGCGACCGGTGATGTTCCCGCTGCCTTGCACCTCTGTATTCTTCAACGAGGATATGAGCATTTGTCCCGCCGTCAGGAAATGAACTCTGAGCTGCGACGCGGGGTTTCTTCTCTGAATGCCAATCAACGGGTTCACGATTAAAATGAATACGCGACGCTTCAAAGTCATAATGTTCAAATGGCTCACGCGCTGATAAGAAAGGCGGAATCCGCTTATGATAGACGCTCAGCACACATCGGATGAAGCCCGCAAGACCTGAAGACAGAAGCAAATGCCCTACATTCGGTTTCACCGATCCGATCCGGCAGGGCAGAAGCGTTTTCCGGTTCAGCTGATAGACATCTGAGAGCGCCTTGATTTCCACCGAATCAACGATTGGGGAACCGCCTCCGTTCACTTCTATATATCCGATGTCTTCGGGCGACTTTTCCGCCATATTAAGCGCAGTTTGAATGACGTCTCTCTGCGCCCTTATATTCGGTGAACCGGGACCGAGCGTCCGGCCGTCATTGTTTACCGAGACGGCTTTTATGACGCCGTAAATACGGTCTCCGTCCCGCACCGCATCGCTCAATCGCTTGATAAAAACCGCCCCCGCTCCTTCTCCGAGCACTTCTCCCGCTGATTCACGGTCGAATATATGAAACACGCCGTTCTCATTTAAAATATGGCGCGCTCCGAATAACCGGTGCGCGGACGGAGATAAGAGCAGACTCACCGAACCGACTAAGGCCGCGTCAATCCTTCCGGCCAAAAGGGCGTCTTTTGCAAAGGACAGCCCGATCAGCCCTGAGGAACATGCTGTATCCACGACAAGGCTCGGCCCTGTGACATTAAAAAATCGTGAAATGTTGGCCGCCAAATAGTTTTGCCCCGCCCCCAAAATCGGATTAGGCGCCTGCAGGATATGTTCCATACCGGCTGAAGGCTGCGCCCTGCCGCCGATGTATACGCCGACTTTCCGGCCCGACAAATCCTTTTGTCCGTACCCGGCATCATAAACGGAATGAACCGCTTCTTCTAATATGATCCGCGCCTGCGGGTCCATAATTGCCGCGTCTTTTTCAGAGATGCCGAAAAAGCCCGCATCAAACATGTCGATATCATCAATCCACCCCGCATAATCCTTTGCATGTGCTGTTGCATGCCAGCGCGATGCGGGGACAGGCCGGATGGCGGTGTTCCCTTTCATCAGCAGCTCCCAAAAAGCATCCGTTCCGCCCGCCCCCGGAAAACGGCAGGACATGCCGACGACGGCAATATCGTCTTCGGTATCCGCTTTCGGCTTCATGGATGTTCTCTCTTCAGCGGCGGTTACATCAGGCTGGACGTCCATGTCTTGAACGAAACCATTTTCTTTTGTCATAAAATCGGTTTCATGATGCGCTGCGAAATAGTCAACCATTTCTGTAATCGTTTGATATTGAAGCATTAAGGACGGTGTTAACTTTATGCTGATCCGTTTTTGCAATGATTGAACCAATTCCGCAAAGAGTATTGAGTCAATCCCGTATTCATCAAACGGCATATCATCTTTTATCTGCTCATCCGTCATTTTCAGTTCTTCGCTGAAAACGGTGCGCACCCATTGACGAATCATATCCTTCACCTTTTGGTCACCGGCAGTGCTTTTTTTCATGGGCGCTTCAGTTTTCTTCACCTTCAGAAGATCACCAAAATCAGCCTCACTGTCTTCGGGAACACAAGGAATTCCGCAGCTTTGTCCGTTTAATATGATGTAATCTAAAAACTTCAGTCCGTCTTCGGCAGACAGCCTGGAAAGTCCTGATTTTTGATAAGCAGGTGTTTCCGGCAGGCCTTCAGCCATGCCGGTTTCTTTCCAGACGGGCCATTGAACGGCTTTAACAAACACGTTTCCTTTACCTGCCTGATGATTTGCAAAAGAGTCCATAAATGAATTAGCCATCGCGTAGTCACTTTGCCCCGCAGCAAGCGAAGGGATCAGACCAGAAACGGATGAGAACAAAATAAAAAACGACAGCGGCTCATTCTGAACGGCTTCATAGAGACCGCCAAGCCCTGTTACTTTCGGCGTGCAAACGCTTTCGATCTCAGTTTCGGTTTTGTTATAAAAAGCGGGGTGTTCTCCCATTGCACCCGCGCAATGAAAAACGCCGGTAATCGGTCCCAACGTGCCGCGGATGCTGTCCGTCATGTTCCGGAGCCCCTTTTGATCCGTAAGGGAAACGCTGTAATAACGGATCTCCGCGCCCCGCTCGGCTAACCTCTGCATCCGCTCGGCTTTTTCCGGGAGAATGCCGTCCTTTTTCATGTCTGCCCACTCCGAGGAATCGGGAAGCGGCTCCCGCCCCATGATGACCAGTTTTCTGCACCCGCGTGAAACGGCATGCTCCGCCGCAATTGCGCCGATCCCGCGCGATCCGCCCGTTATTAACAGCACATCATCAGACGAATAGGAAAGCTCAGGCACCGCAGACACATTCGTACCCGGCTTCAGAAACGGCACATAACGGCGATTCAGCCTGTAGCAGCATTCACTGCCGCTTTTGGCCCGCGGCTGTAAAAATTCAGTTTCAATCTGTCTGCTTAATTCTTCTGTATGCTCAATCGCACAATCGCTATCTATCGTAAAAGAATGAATGTTGGCATACTCAGCGCCCAGCATCCGGTACAGCCCCGCCGTTTTCGCCCCCTGCATCAGAGGTTTACTTTCCTTGAAAGGCTGGAGGCGGTGTGTCACTTGGCTGAGCACAGCGCCGCTATGACGGAATGATTCCAGAACCTGCTGTAAAAAGGCAAGCTTTCCGTATTCTATATCTTCCCGCCGTTCATATTCCGCATCATATGCGGTTATGTCGACGACCCCGAGTATCTGTTTGTTTTGAAGAGACTCCCGCACTCTGCCGTAAAGGTTTCGCCCCGATGCGGCAACGTAATAATCGGCGCCGTCTTTTGCCTGATGGATGAAACAGATCGTTTCAATATGGTCGTTTCCTTTAAATAGAGCATCGGCCAATCGGCTCGTCTTATCAGTTGCAAGTATCATTACTGTTCCTGATAATGCTTCAGACTCCGCCGGATCTTGCTGCTTCCAGTCTTTTTGAAGAATGATCTTTTGGTTTTCCGCCGGTTCGTCTGTCTGTTTCCGGATATCCGCAGGCACAGGCACCCAATACCGCTCCTTCGCGAACGGATATACAGGAAGGCTGACCCGTTTCGGCTTCTCTCCTTCGTATAACTGGTTCCAGTCAACGGCGGCTCCTTTTGCCCACTCCGTGAGCAATCTGGAATATTGCTTGTCTTTCAAAAGTTCGGCCATTCCACTTGTTGAAATATCATCTTGAGCACGTCCGCGGAAACACCCTTCAATTTCCGTTTTCCGTTCAAGCACATCCTTCAGTTTCGCTTGCAGGCCGCAAACGGATGTAACGATCAATGCCAGCCGTTCAGGCATCGCTTCTCTGCCCGCTTGAAGCGTGTAGGCCAGGTCTTTAAGGTTGACTTCTTTTTCCCGTAAAAAGCGGTCATACCGTTTGACATATTCCAATAGCCGTTCTTCATTTTTTGCCGAAAGCAGAAACAGAACCGGCTCGTCTTCCCGTATATTCACCGATTTCTTTTCAGCCTGCGGCGGCAGATATTCTTCTATGACAAAATGGGCATTGCTCCCGCTGGCGCCAAAAGAACTTAAACCCGCTCTTCTCGGCTGGTCAGGATGTGACGGCCGTTCCCATTCTTCCAGCCGGTCCGCCACATAAAACGGCGTATCCGGAAATGGAATATGGGGATTCAGCGTGTCCGCGTGCAATGACGGAAAGATTTCTCCATGCTTCAGCTGCAAAAGCACCTTTGTTAATCCGGCGATTCCGGCGGCTCCTTCTAAATGGCCGATATTTGATTTGGCAGAGCCGATGGCGCAAAACCGCTTCTTGTTTGTCCATTTACGGAAAGCGCGGCTCAGCCCTTCAATTTCAATCGGATCACCCAGAGACGTCCCCGTTCCGTGAGCTTCAATATAACTCAATGTCTCCGGATCAATGCCGGCACTCTGAAAGGAATCTGTAATGACTTCCGCCTGTGATGCCGGATCAGGCACGGTCAAACCGGATGTTTTTCCGACATGGTTTAAAGCGGAGCCTTTTATGACGCCATATATCGGACAGCCCATCTTTTCCGCTTCTTGAACAGTTGTCAGCAACACCGCGCCGACGCCTTCTCCCGGCACATAGCCGTCACCGCCGTCGGCGAAGCTTTTGCAGACGCCTTCTGAAGACAGAAATCCGGCATTCGCCAAAAACGCATATTTATGCGGATGTGTGACCGCATTAACACCGCCGGCAATGGCGAATTCGCACTCCCCCCTTTTAATGCTTTCACATGCCAAATGTATGGATGTGAGCGAAGAAGAGCACATCGTATCAACAGCCATTGACGGCCCTGTAAAGTTCAGGCAGTGAGACACGATATTCGGAACAGAGGCAGGCGTCACGCCCATAGACAGCGGTGTGCCCCGCTGTGTGATCTCAGCGCCGAACAGCTCATAATGGCTCCAAAACACACCTGCGAATACCCCGACGCGTTTTCTTTTTTGTGAAGATGGCCCGCGCGCCGTTCTGTCCTGATAAAAACCGGCATCTTCACAAGCTTCCCAAGCCGTCTCTAAAAACAGCCGCGCCTGCGGGTCCATCATTTCAGCCTGGCGCGGAGTCAGATTGAAAAACAGCGGATCAAAGCTGTCTATGCGATCTAAAAATCCTCCGTAACGGTAGAACTGATCTGCTTCATATGAGAAAGGATAACCTTTCCATCTGTCTTTCGGCATTGTTGTGATGCAGTCTTTACCTGAGCGCAGATTTTGGTAAAATTCATCGATGCTTCCCGCCTGCGGATATCTTCCCGCCAATCCGATTACCGCAATATCGTGCTCTTCTGTGTGTCTCTCTTGTTTTCGGCTTCTTCTCTTGACAGCTGCATGGGATAATGAAGAGCGGTTCTTGTCTGCCATCGGAACCAATCTGGCCATGCTTTCAGTTACAGCAGGCTCCTTCCCGTATAAAATAACGGATTGCAGCTTGCCGAGACGCAGCATATATTCAAGTGAAGCCATCCCTTCCCCGGCCGGAAGCGGGCTGGTGCCGGTTGCATCATTCATGATCTCTTTCATCAAGCTGTCAACCTGCATGCCGCCATCTTCCCAAAGCGGCCAGTTGATCGTCATAGAAGCCCCTGTCCGTTCGCCTTTTTCCGCTTTGCAATCGCGATATTTCATATATTCATCCATAAAAGCGTTCGCTGCGGCATAATCTGTCTGGCCCGCATTTCCGGTCAACGCCGAGAATGAGGAAAATGCGGCGAAAAATTCAAGCGGTTCATGCCGTGAAGCTTCGTCCGCATGAATCAGGCCGCTGATTTTCGGCAGGAACACCCGCTTCAAGTCAGAACTGTCTTTTTGGATGATAAATTGATCTTTTAATACACCGGCGCAATGAAAAATGCCCGTCAGCCGGCCGAAAGTTTCTGTAATCTGAGCAAATGCCCGCTCTGTTTCGGCTTTGCTGCCGATGTCCGCTTGAACATAAAGAACTTCTGCTCCCAATGCTTTCAGTCTGCTGATCTTCTCAGACTGTTCCGGCGAACGGCCGATGAGTGCGAGCTTCACCTTTTCTTTTTCTGCAAGGTGACGGGCAAGCAGAAATCCAAGACCGCCGAGACCTCCTGTAATGACATATACGCCGTTTTGTTTCCAAGGAGACTGTGTCTGTCCGCCCGGTTTCTCAATACGTTCGAACAATCTGATCTGCCGCATATCGTCTTTATATCGAATGTCTGTGCAGCCTGCATGAGAGCAGTCTGCTTCTGTTCTAATGATTGCGGCCGTCTCACTTGGCAATCTCTCATTCTTGTCACAGAAGGTGATCACCTGAGTGCGAAGAGCCGGATTTTCCAGATGTGCCGTTTTCAGCATAGCCCCGAGAGCGGAAGACAATGCCGCTCCATTCTCAACGGCGCATACAAGCTGAATCAATGTATGTTCTTTCGGATGGTCTGTCAGTTCCCGTTTGAGCATATGAAATATGCGCTCGGCATCTGCTCCAAACTGCTCATCTGCAACCTCATGCTCCCTTTTCAGTTCTATCACTTCCGCTTCCGGGCAATATGTGCCGAGTTCACCGGTGAGACGGGGTCCTGCCTCGGCAGCGATAATGAGATGACGGGTGTGTTTTTGCCCGTTCTGCACCGCCGTTTCCAGCGGCTGATCTTTCCAGGCGGGTTCAAAAAACAGAACCTCATCAGCAATGTCAGCGTCTGATGTATGCCGTTCTTCGGCCGAATCTTTCAGCACACAGCCCGCTTCATTGATAAGGTAATCCGCAAGGCGGCGGACAGATGAATATTCAAATAGCAGTGTCGGATAAAACTGCTGCTGAAAAGTCTGCTCTAATATCTTTACAAGCTTCAGCAAATGCGCCGAGTCAAGCCCCATATCATAAAAGCCTTTCCGCACATCAATAGCCTGTGCCGGACGATTGATCAGCCTGGCGATTTCCGACTTTATGTAAGTCACCATGTTTTGTTCCGGCGTTTGCTGTTCAGACACGTCTTCTGCGGCCACAGGACTTTCGGGCTCTCCACGGCCGCTTCTGTTCTGCTGAGGCGGCTTCTCTTTGTCTATCAGATGGGTAATCATATTCGCTTGTCTGACCCTTTTTACTGTCAGTTTCTCACATTCGGCCAATACGTTCCCTGCCCTGTCGTAAATCGTGAAGTCGGCCGAATAAAAATCAGGTTCGCTATCTGATGCGCCGCTTTCAGTGCGGCTGTTTTTCGCAGAATAAGTGTAAATCGTTTTCGGAAACGGATGATGTATGCAAAAACGATTGATCATAAAAGGAATATAAGGTGTGTCATTCTGCTTTTGGGCCGACAATGCAAAGGAAGAGCCGGCAAGGGTGGACGCATCTAAAAAAGCCGGATGCGCCTTAAATTTCTCCCGGAATCCTTCAGCCAAATCACTCAGAGTGAGCTCCATTAATTCTTCTTTATCCTGAAGCTGATAAACAGCCCCTTCATTTTTCATAAACTCGCCATGCTCAATATGGCTTCTTCTTGCAATTCCGTAAATGTCATGCATGTCCCATTTTCGGCTTGCGTTTTTCTTGAATGCTTCAATATTCAGTTCTTTTGCCCGGGGCGTGTCTTTTTGCAAATAAAGCTGACATTCCATATTCTCATCCCGTTTTCCGCCAAGCGGTGTGCCGTTTTTTGCTTTTTCGCTTGTGATCTCAACTTTCCAGCTGTCACTCGCCGGCGTAAAGGTGACATACAGGTGTTTATCAAACTCTTCAGATGTTACAACAGGCTGCTTAAAAATAATCTGTCTTAATTCTATAGGCCTTTCACCGAGATACCCGGCGGCGAGCCGATACAGCATATCTATTAAAGTCACGCCCGGGAGGACGCGGATTTGATGAACGCGATGATCCCGGACGATATAATTCGAATGGCTGATTTTCTGCAGGAACGTTTTGACTTGATCGGTGGCAACTGCCAATCTATCACACCTCGCTTATTTCAAACATTGCTTCTGTGCCCGCCTCATTTTCTTCCGCTTCGGACAACTGTGCTTTTTCAGGCCAATACCGCTGTTTTCGGTATACTGTCTGACCGCCTTTCGGTTCCATGGTCGCTTTTCGTTCTTTCGGAATTCCTTCGTTGCTGACAATGATATGGGCGTTATTCCCGCCCAAACCGAACGCGCTGACCCCGGCCCTGAGTATCTCTTTTTTTCCGTCCCACCGCTTCAGCTCAAGCACAGGATAAAGCGGCGAATCATGAAATTGAAAGCGGGGGTTCGGTTTATGGCAATGCAAAGTCGGCGGGAGTTCTTCATTGGCAATCGCCAGCAAAACTTTGATGATTCCCGCCGCGCCCGCCGCACTCAGCAAGTGGCCGATATTGCTTTTGACGCTCCCTACACCGCAAAATTGTTTTTCATCGGAATAAGCAGACAAGACATTGGTTAATCCTTTTAATTCAATCGGGTCGCCGATCAAAGTACCGGTTCCGTGAGTCTCTACGTATGTCATGGTGTCCGGCTCGATTTCCGCTGATTGAACCGCCTGCTCAATCAAGTCCTGCTGCGCCCGGGGATTCGGCGTCGTCACCCCCATTGTGCTGCCGTCATTATTTATCGCAGAGCCGTCAATAACGCCGTATATTTTATCTTCGTCTTCTATCGCTTTTTCGAGCGGCTTCAGCATCAGCACACCGCAGCCCTCTCCGATTCCTGTTCCGTCCGCATCGGCATCGAAAGATTTTGAACGGCCATTTGGCGATAAGATTCTCGCCGCGCTCATTGTGAGAAAAGGTTTTTCATCAAGCAAAATGTCAACCCCGCCCGCAAAGGCCGCCTCCGCTTCTCCATTTTGAATAGCCTGCACAGCCAAATGAATTGCCGTAAGCGAACTGGAGCAGGCCGTATCTACGACCAGGTTGGGCCCTGTAAAGTTATAAATGTGCGCCATATGTGCGGTAATAAAATTTTGCCCCGCGCCAATAATCGCGTCTTTTTGCAAATATTGAAATTTCTGATGAAACGCACCTGCCCTTGCACCGGCAAAAACGCCGATACGGCGGCCCCAGAGATCCTCTTTTTGATAACCGGCATCGGCCAAAGCTTCCGCGCTCACTTCGAGCCACTGCCTTTGCAGCGGGTCTATCATCGGTGCCAGCGTTTCTGAAATATTAAAATACTCCGGGTCAAATTGATCAATATCGCGAATAAAACCGCCCCATTTACTGATGCTTTTTCCTTCTTGATATTCACCCGGCTGATAGTGTTCCCCGGCGTTCCATCTGTCCGGCGGAACTTCAGTGACGGCATCCGTTCCGCTGCGGAGATTCTTCCAAAATTCTTTTATATCCCCCGCTTTCGGAAAATGACAGGCCATGCCGATGATCGCAACCTTTCCCCGTTTCCCGGGCTTATCTGCCGTTTTTTTGCTCTGTTTCGGCGTTTTCTGCAAAGGGACCTTCTCCGCGGGAACCGCTGCATCTGCCGAAAAAGCTTCCGAACAATGTGCGGCTAAATAATCCGCGAGCTGTTCTATGGTAGGGTGTTCCAGAAGGACAGTCGGATCAATTGAAACGGACGGCAGTTTTTGATCGATCTTTGTCAGCACTTGCGCCAGAAAAATAGAATCCATTCCGTATTCCTGAAAAGGCACATCGATATCCATATGCGTTTCATCGATACTCAGCTCTTTTGCCAAAAGCGACTTCAGCCAAGATTGAATATCAGTCCGGTTTTGGACCCGTTTTTTTGTTTCAGGAGGTTTGGAAGCTGTTCTCATTCCTTTATGGGCGGCTGGCTTGGCGTTTTCAAGCGCTTTGATGTCCCAATCATGTTTCACTTGTGCCGGCAGCACGACAGCTCCGGGTCTTTCTCTTAAAATGTAATCAAGCATCTTGAGACCTTCCGCGTCAGAGTGCCGCAGCAATCCCGTTTGCTGATACACCCCGCTTTTTGTATCCCTGCTCATGCCCGTCTCATCCCATGCCGGCCATTGTATGCTCATGATGCCGCTCTCATTGTTTTCTGCAAAATAGTCCATATAAGAATTTGCCATCGCATAATCGCTCTGACCCGCCGCAAGAATCGGGACGGCTGCCGAGACAGATGAAAACAGGACGAAAAATGCCGGCGCATCATCCTTTACACTCTCATACAGACTGTGAAGGCCGTCTGCTTTCGGTGCGAGCACCCGCGCGATACTGTCTTTGGATTTGCGGAGAAAAGCAGGGTTTTCACGGTCCGCAATTCCCGCGCAATGCAAAATACCTCCGACAGGTCCGAGCGTTGTGGTTACCTCTTTTATAAGCCGTCCGACGGCCTGCTTATCCGTCAGATCAACTGTAGAGACGCACACTTTTACGCCTTGTGATTCCAGCTTTCGGATAAGCTGTATTTTTTCCGAAACGACAGGGTCTGTTTGCTCAAGATCCCACTCGGTTTTCGGCGGCAGCTCCTTTCTGCCTGTCAGAAGCAGTTTCTTCACACCGTATGCGGAAACGAAATGCTTGGCGCATAAAGCGCCGAGTCCGCGCGTTCCTCCGGTTATCATCAGGACGGCGTCTTTTGGAAACACAGTCCGGTCTGTTTGCACGGCTTCTGGTTCAATCTGATCAGTCTGCCGAAGAACATAGCTGAAGCGCATGCCGTCCCTGTAGCAAACAGCAGATTCCGTTAAGTCTGATTCAATTTCTTGTTTAATAAAAGCGGCTGTCTGCTCCAGCGGCTTTTCAGGATCAATATCGGCGTGACAGGTGAGAATATGGCTGTATTCATGCCGCAGCATGCGATAAAGCCCCGCTTTTTCAATACCATGCATAGCGGCCGCCTTATTTTTGAAGGATTCAAGGCCTTTTGTAAGATAAAGCATTTTCATGTTTTCTTTTCCGCGGCCGTATTCAATCAGCTGCTGCAGCGATGCCACCCAGCTGATGTCCTGCCGCTTTTGCCGGGAGCCGCAGCCGGTGAAGTCAATAAACCCGGAATAGATGGCCGCATTCGCATCCTGTAAGAAAGAGATGAGCTGATTTTCCTGCACAATGTCAGCATCGTTCAGCTGTTTTTTCACCTCGGCGGCAAGGTCTTTTGTATCCTCGGAAACGATGAGCGCTATTTTGCTGAATGGCTCGGATGAAGACACTGCCTCGCAAGGCTCCCATGTTTTCTGCAATACTACTGTTTTTTGATTCGAAAGCGGCAGCTGCTCCCGTTTCGGCACCCAATAGCGGTCGGCTCTGAACGGATAGGAGGGCAGGCTGATGCGGCGCGGCTTACTGTCCGTATACAGCTGCTCCCAATCTGTGTCAAATCCGTTTGCCCAGAGCCGCAGCACTTTCTTGTATTTCTTTTTCTCAATCCAGGCGCTGACGAGGTCAGCAGCGTCTTCATCGTCTGAGAACATGGAGATCGTGTTATTCTCGCGTTTTTTGCGCCCGCTGATGATATCTTCGCTGTTTTTTTCCGTCAGAAACGCGTTCAGTTTTTCAGTCAGTTCCTCTGCGGAGCCTGCAATGATTCCCAGCCTCGCTTCCATTGCGTCCCGTCCGGTTTGCAGTGTGTATGCAACATCTGCAAGATCGATATGGCGGGATGATCCGTTTTGGATAAAATCCCGAAGGAGACGCGCTCTTTCTTTCAGCCGCTCTTCATTTTTAGCCGACAAAACAAAAAGAGATGACGCTTTCTCACGGGTTTCCGGCTGTTCCGTCTCACTTTTGTCCATGTATTCTTCAATAACGATATGCGCATTGACACCTCCGAAACCGAATGAGCTTACACCCGCCCGGCGGGGAAGGACCCGGCCGTTTTCATCACGCAGCGCTTCCCACTCCTTTGTTTCTGTCACAATGTAAAACGGGCTGTCCTTCAATTTGATATGGGGATTGATGTTCTCGCAATGCAGACTTTTGGCGAGCGTCCGATGTTTCAGCTGCATCAATACTTTGATAACGCCCGCAATACCTGCTGCGAGCTCCAAATGTCCGATATTTGTCTTCACTGAGCCTATCCCGCAATATCCGCCCGGAGCCCCGTCTGTTTGGAAAGCTTTTTTCAATGCATTGATTTCAATCGGATCTCCGAGCGCCGTACCTGTTCCGTGCGCTTCTATATAAGTGATCGTTGACGGGTGAATACCGGCTTTTTGATAAGCGCTTTTCAGCACATCCGTCTGAGCCTGCGGGTTCGGCGCGGTAAGTGACGCTGAGCGTCCGCCGTGATTTTCCGCTGTACCGCGGATGAGGCCGTAGATGTGATCCCTGTCATGCTCAGCCTCTGAAAGCTTTTTCAAGACAATCATGCCGGCACCCTCTCCTCTGACATAACCGTCAGCCTGATCAGAAAATGTTTTGCAGCGTCCGTCTTCACTGAGCATGCCTGCTTTTTGAAAACCGATATGGCCTTCAGGCGTGACGATCGTGTTGACGCCCCCTGCGACCGCCATATCACAATCTCCCGTTTCAATGGCTTTTACCGCGCGGTGAATGGCGACTAAAGAGCTTGAACAAGCGGTTTCTACCGGCTCGCTCGGCCCGTGGATATCAAGAAAATAACTCATCCGGTTCGGCCCGACGGACGGCACGATTCCGGTCATCGTATACCCCTCGACAGGAAGACCCGCCTTATTGATTAAGGTTTGATATCCGCTTCCCAATGTGCCGGTGAAAATGCCGGTTTTTGTTCCGGCAATCCGTTTTGCTGAGTACCCCGCGTCTTCAATGGCTTTCCACACATACATCATTAATAGGCGCTGCTGAGGATCCATCATTTCAGCTTCTTTCGGAGATATCCCGAAAAACAGCGGGTCAAACCCGGCGATTCCATCTATAAAACCGCCCCATTTAATTGACGTTTTATTTGCATCCGCTGCCGGATCGCCGTCATATTCGCGCCAATCCCAGCGATCCCGGGGAATTTCTGTGATGCAATGCTCTCCTTTTGATAAACGTGTCCAGAATTCATCTATGTCTTTCGCTTGCGGAAAAATACCGCTGATTCCGATAATGGCTATCGGTTCGGTTTTTTCTTCTGATTTTCCTTTTACGGATACGGGCGTTTCCCGTTTGACATGAACGGCCGCCGGAGCTTCAGCTTTTCTTATTCCGGCTTTTGGAGCGGTTTTTAAACGCTCTCTTTCTAAGCCGCTGAATGCTTCTTTCCATTCAGATATCAAATGGCCGCTCAGTTTGCGCAATGTCGGAAATTCAAAGAAGATAGTCGGGCTGAGCTCAAGCTGATAAGACCGATTTAATAGATTTGTAAATTCAGTGAAGATGATCGAATCAAATCCGTATTCCGTCAGTTCGCTGTCAGCCTCAATATCTTTCATGCTTACCTTTAAAAGATCTGATACATGCCGCTTTAGTTTCTCTTGAACCCGATCTTTCAGATCTCTTGCATCTGTCTCTGCCGCAGCTTGTCCGGCGGCGCTTTGTTCTTCGCCCAGATCGAAAATATGGCTGCGAATCCGCTTTTCATCTCCTTCTGCCACCATGACCTGGTGTGCTCCGGAGGCAAAAGCGGCGTACAGCGCCTGGATGCCTGATGCCGATCGCATGGCTTTCATTCCGGTCTGTTCATACATCAGCCGTTCGGTCTCTTTGTCCACACGCATACCGCCTTCTTCCCAAAGCGGCCAGTTGACGGACAGGGTCTGCCCGCTCCGCTTGTTGTCCCGCACGAGACGGTTTCGGCGGGCTGCATATACGTCCATAAATGCGTTGGCTGCCGCATAACCGGCCTGCCCCGGATTTCCCATGCCTCCCGCCAAGGAAGAAAACAGAATGAAAAAGTCCAGCCGCATATCTTTCGCTGCTTCATCAAGATTGATAAGCCCTTTCACTTTCGGCGCCATGACGGCCTTCCGTTCGTTTTCTGTCTGGTTCAGAATGTAATTGTCAGCGATCACGCCGGCGCCGTGAATGATCCCGTCGAGTGTTCCGTGCTCCTCCTGTATGCCGCGGACGAGGGCGATGACCGCCGCCCTGTCTGTCACATCTACCGGTTGATACAATACGCGGGCGCCTGACGCTTCCAAGCGCCGTAAGCGGGCGGAGCGGTCTTTATTAAGCGCTTCCGCCCTTCCCGTTAATATGAGGACGGCGTTTTTGACGCGGGAGGCTATTTCTTCAGCGAAAATCAGCCCGATGCCGCCCGCTCCCCCGGTGAGGAGGTAAACCCCTTCGTCTTTCCACGGAACGGTGCCGCTTTGAGAGGCCGGCAGGTGACGCCAGTTTCTGACGAGACGTTTGCCGGCTTCATAACGGATTTCTGCTTGTTCAGGGTGCGCCCGGTTTTCTTTCAGCTTGGCAAGAAGCGCTGATGCTGACTCGTCCGGATCGGCTTGGATGACTTGGCCGTACAGCTTCGGATGTTCAAGGTGAGCCGTTTTCAGAAAAGCGGCCAGCCCCGCCAATACATTGTCTTCCCCCCTGTCGGGGACAAGAAGCTGGATCAGCGTTTTTTTCTTCTGTTTTTCTTTGATAAGACGCTTGACGATCGCTGACAGCTCCGCCGCACAGGCGTCATAACGGTCTTCAATCGGACCTTCGCCGTCAGCCGCACATACGGCGCCGCTTATCTCCTCAGCGTTCATTCCGCCATACAGCGTCACGTATCTGAAAGACTCTTCTTGTCCGCCGCCTTCATCCGGCGGTGATTCCTGCCACTTTGGCTGAAGCAAGAGCGGTTTTCCCTCCGTTTCCTCCTCCAGAAAACGGGCGGTGAGCCCCGTCAATCGGACACATACCTCGCCGTTTTCATCACACAGCTCAATATGATAGGCGCCGTCCGCTGAGGAAAGCACCGCCCACATCGTCTCCCGGCACGCAGAAAACACCTGCATATCCCGGAGGGCAAACGGCAGAAACGGCCGTCCGGACGCGGAACCGTCTGAGAGCACGAGACCGATAGAAGCCTGAAGGGCGGCGTCCAGCATGCTCGGATGCAGGATGAACGGCTCCTTTTCCTCGCGGGCGGACGGCGGAAGAGTGAGCTTCGCGAGCACTTCTCCGCTTCCGGCATAGACGGCGTCAAGCGCCTGATGAGACGGTCCGTAGGTGATGCCGAGACTGTCGAATGCTTCATAGCACTCAGCCTTTGACATGCGCCGGCCGCCGCAGCGCGCCTGAACCGCCTCCACATCGAGTACAGGAGCACGCTCCGTCTCTTCGAGCACGGCCTTTCCCTGGAAAAAGACAAGCGGCTCTTCTCCTTCGGCATACGCTTCAAAAGCGATGTCTCCGTTTTCTTCCGGCTGAAGCTTTACATGAAGCGTCACGCCTTCAGAAAGCGCCGTCACCGGGCGAAGCCAAACGATCTGTTTGAGCCGGACACCCGCTTTCCCGCCCGGCAAGTCCTCAGCGGCAAGTGTAACGGCGGCCCGGGCCATTTCTAAAGCAGCCGCGCCCGGAAGCACCGGTTTTCCATTGACGATATGATCAGCAAAAAACGGTTCATGCCCTGAAAAAACAGAAGTAAAGCGCTGGGCGGTAAAGGTCGACGTATTCGCATGGAGCAGCGGGTGAAGCTTTTCACGTTCAGCTGAATTCCGGCTTTCAAGCTCTCCCTGAAGACAATCGGACGCCCAATACGTCTGCCTGGCAAACGGGTAGCCCGGCAGATTGCCGATTCGCGGCAAAGGTCCGCCATAAAGCAAGTCCCCTTCGATTTCATAACCTTGACAATAAAAATCTGCCAGCACGCATAACAGTTCCTGATATTTTCTATGGTCAGAATATGAGGCGCTGCACTTGCCGAGCACTTCTATTATGTGCTCCTGAATATGCTGTCGGCCTGCAAAGTGCTGCGGTACTTTTCCCGAAAACACATAAGGATGATGTTCATTAAGCTTTGCCTGCTTCCATACATACACTGCGTCATCAGCATCTTGAACCACGATGGCGGCGCGATGGTTAAAGTGATGCCGTCCTTTTAGCAATGTATAGCTGAGCTGGGCTAGATCATTTTCTTTCAGTCCGCCATTTTCCGCCCAAGTGATCATATCTTCGATTTTTTCCTGAAGGGCCTCCTTTGTTTTTGCTGATAAAGTCAGTAAATAAGCAGGGGCATCCGGATGAGGTGAAGCGCTGCGCTTATAGCTTTCCATAACGACATGGGCGTTTGTTCCGCTCATCCCGAATGCGCTGACTGCCCCCATTCGGTTTTTACCCGGCAGAGATGGCCACGGTTTACCCGTTTTATTCACATAAAAAGGACTCTTCTCCCAGTTGATATAGCGGTTTTCCCCGCTGCAATGCAGACTGGCGGGAATCATTTCACGGGAGAATGCCTGTAAAAGACTGATCAAACTGACAATGCCTGACGCGGCAAACGTGTGGCCGATATTGGTTTTAATTGATGTGAGCGCGCAAAATGCTTCTTCGTTTGTATAGGCAGAAAATGCGTCATAAAGCGCGTTAATTTCCACCGGATCACCGAGTTTTGTACCCGTGCCGTGTGTGACGATATATTCGATATCTTCAGGGTTGATACGGCCCCGGTCATAAACGGAAGTAAGCAGCCGGGTCTGCGCGACGCCGCTCGGAGCGGTAATTCCGTTTGTTTTCCCGTCATAATTGATGCCGCTCGCCCGAATCACCCCGTAAATCGGATCACCATCTTCTTCCGCCTCTCTCAGCGGCTTCAGAACAACCGCCGCGGCCGCTTCCCCGGGAACCATGCCGTCAGCCCTTTTATCAAACGCGAAGCATTTCCCGTTTTCCGACAGCATTCCGGCTTTATCTATCGTTTCAAAAAAGTCCGGAGTATTCATGATATTCACCCCGGCCGCAACAGCTGTTGTACACTCTTTATTCTGCAGGCTTAATACCGCCTGATGGACAGAAACGAGCCCCGAAGAACATGCTGTATTTATCGCCATCACAGGACCTGATAAATTCAAGTGATAAGCCAGCCGCGCCGCCAAAATACCGTTATGATGAGACGTGACATTGCCTTTGTCCCGTGTTAAAAGGTGATAATCTCCTTCTTCCGCACCCACAAACATACCGATCGTCTGCTGCCTGATGTGACTGGCGCCGTAGCCGGCGTCCTCAAGGGCCCTCCACGCTTCCTGTAGAAGAAGCCGCTGCTTCGGATCCATCGTTTCAGCTTCCCTCGGCGATATTTCAAAAAATAAAGGGTCGAATTCGTCCGCCCCCGGTACAGCGCCGAGTTTCCATTTTGAACTTGTGAAGCCTTTTTTTGCGACCGGTGCGACAACGTCCTTTTCCTGAAACAGAATGTCCCACAGCTCGTCCGCCGTGCGCGCCTGAGGAAATCGGCCGCTCATGCCGATAATGGCAATGGAATCAGCTGCCTGACTGCCCTCGGTTCCGGCGTTCAGCTTATTCCTTCCCCTCTGCTTCTTTCGCTTTTCCGTTTCTGCCTTTTCAAAGACAGATTGATCTGCGGATTCAGGTTTCTTTTCTTCATAGACATGCTCTATGACGGACTTGTGTTCCGTCAGAAAATAGCGGACGACCTTCTCCAGTGTGGAATGTCCGAAAAACAGGGCCGGGGTCACTTCAATTCCGTAGTGAGCGGACAAAGAAGAAGCGAATTCCGCCAAACTGATAGAATCAAAGCCGAAATCAGCCAAATTGTCAGCGTCCGTCAGTCTGTTCTTGTCTATTTTCAAAAGCCCCGCCGCCAGTTCCTTCACATCCCAGCTTACGCATTCTTCCAGTGTAAAGCCTTTCATTTCACTCCGCCTTCCTGAAAACGGGACGTTCCTGTGTACAGAACCCGAAATCGGCCGTTCGCCTTGATCTATCTGCAGGAAGCGTTTAGCCCTCGACGGAAAGCCGGCCAGGACGAGATACTGGCTGGACGGCTGGACCAACAATGTTTCAAAAGCTTCGAGTCCTTCCTCTGTGTATAAATAACGCTGTCCGCTTGATTTTAAATACATATCGGTGCTTTCCGCCGTGCCGACATGCATCCCCCCTTCTTTCCAAAGCGGCCAATTGATGGCAAGTGACTTGCCGCTTCTGAGTCCGAGGCTCACAAGCTTATCCCGGTGACGGACAAAAGCCATTTGGAAGCGGTTCCCCATGGCGTAGTCACAAGAACCGAAGTCTCCTAAAATCGCTGAAGAAGAAGAGAAACAACAGAAGAAGTCAAGCGGCTCCCGTGACAGAACCTGATCTAACACCGCGGTGCCGTCCGCTTTTGGCGATAAGACTTGCTGAAAGGTTTGCAGATCTTTCTCCAGAATGCTTTCAGTGCCTTGAAGACCTGCAGCGTGAATGACACCGTGAATCGGCCCGCATCCTTTCTCTTTCGCTTCTTGCAAACCTTTCTCCATCTGAGCCTGATCTGCGGCATCCGCCTGCACGTAAAACACCTTGGCGCCTGATTCTTCCAATCTCTTTATCTTGTTCAGCACCGGGCCGCCTGCCGCTGATCTCCCCGTCAAAATGAGCGTAACCGGTCCTTTTTCAGCAAAATATCCGGCAAATAACAAGCCTAATCCCCCGCATCCGCCGGTAATCAAGTACGTTTTTCCGCTTTTTATCACACGCTGCTCAACAGGGGCAATATCCGTCTGCTTCATTTCCATGACGTGACGGCTTTCCCCACTGTACATGACACTGCGGAATGACTCGCTGTGAAACTCTTCACATACGTTATGGATCAGCTTTTCAAACGGTTCTTTTTGTCCAAAATAAACCGCGGCCGTATCCGTCTCCGGCAAGATCAGTTTCAGCGACCGTTCCAGCCCGATCCATGACTCGGCGTAACTGATATCGGTATCGGTCCCGCACTGAGCGGAAAGAAGGATTCGCCTCGGTTTAGAACGCAAAGAAGCCGCTGCGCGGATCACATGATAGAGAATAGAATAGTCTTTCACGGCCTTTTCATCTTCAAGCGGCCATCCATATAAAACAGCATCCGCTTTGCCAGCAGCCGTTTCAATATGCCGAAACGTTTCTTGATATGCTTGTCCGTCAGTGATTTTAATTTGATAATGCGTGTTTGAAAGCTTTTGAGTTTCCTCACCCTGTGAAATAAAAAACACGCCGGTTCCCGGATAAAGGGATTGTAAAGACCGATAAGCATGCTTTCTGGCAGCTTCTCCCGTAAGAAAACAGATGACCGTTTTCAGCTCTTCATGAATGGATTTCACCAGAGGCTGCTGAGTCCACATTTCTTCAAATATCATCATCTCGGATTGTTCATCTTGCCCGTAATCCTGCTGAGACGGCTGTCTCATTCTCACCCCTTTGATTTCTGCGCAGACAATGCCGGTTTCGTCACAAAATTGAATGTCACAGCCGGTTTGATTCTTTTTATTCATATACATCCACATGCCGGATGAGCACGGACGCATGACGCGCAGTTCTTCAACCGCTTCAGGCACGATATGGACTGACGGCTCCGTTTTTGCCAGGACATGAAAAGCTGCGTCCAGAAATTCCGGCGGCAGATGATATCCCGGATTACGGCCGCTTTCATCTGTAAGAGCAAGCTTCGCCCAAACCGTATTTTCTCCCGTATAAAGCTTTTCAACGGTGCGGAACTCCTTACTGATCGTTACACCTGATGTGCCTGGTGTTTCATAATCGAATGACAGCGGGCGGCAGTCTTTTTGTAAGGAGGCAATATCAAGCATGCGGGACGGCTGTATGTTCCCTTGACCGATGATTCCATAATGATGCAGCTTCTCTTCATCACTGTATATTTCATAATGGATGCCTTCCTCGTCTTCAGACAGAAGGGAGAGATTGACGCCCGCACCGTGATGTCCGCCGGTAATCGGATCAGTCCATGCCGCCGTTCGGATCCATATCTCTTTTTCTTCAGAGCTGTCTGCCGCATGATGATAAGCCGCAAGCGCCATTTCTAAATAAACGGCTGCCGACAGAACCCGCTCCCCTCTCACATCCTGGAAAACGTGTTCCCGGCCTGTAAAAGATGTATGATAGCTTTGCTCCGCCAAGGTTGACGTATTTTCATGCAGGAAAGGATGCACATATTCAGTTGTTCCTGTTTTTGGTTCTTCCCGCTTCATCCAGTAGCTTTCTTTTGCAAATGGATAAGACGGCAGACTGATACGATGCGGCAGCGCGCCTTTATATAAAGATGCCCAATCGACGGGCGCCCCGTGGACCCAGGCATTCAAAAGACTGTCAAATTGACTTTTTTCCATCCAATCACCGACTGTGCCTTCCGTCTCTGTGACAGCACTATCACTCCGGCCCGTAAACACCCCGCTTACGGAACCGGCATTATTCAGAAAAGCAGTCAGCTTCTGTTCCAATTCAGAAACAGAGTCCGCTGTCATCGCCAGCCGTTCTTCCATCTGAACCCTGCCGACTTGAAGGGTAAATGCCGCGTCAAGCAGATTCGCATCTGTAATTGTTCCGTTTCCGGCGGCATTCGACAGCAACAGAGCCCGCTCGCGCAAGCGGTCTTTATCTTTTGCCGATAAAACAAAAAGCGCCGGACGGCCGAAGTCCGCCGAAGTCATTTCAGCCGGTTCATACTCTTCTATAAGCAGGTGGGCATTTGCCCCGCCCGCTCCGAAAGAAGATGTACCCGCGATTCTCGGATATTCCCGTGTTACTCCTTCAGATTCTATGACCGGCCGTCTCCATTCCGCCGTTTCCTGCTGCACGATAAAAGGAGAAGTTTCAAAATCAATTTCCGGGTTCAGCTGCTTTGAATGCAGCGACGGCACCAGATATCCGTGTTTCATCTGAAGAAGAATTTTGGTGACCGCAGCAATGCCCGCCGCACTTTCCAGGTGTCCGATATTGGATTTAACAGAACCGATGGAACAAAATTGCTTTGCATCCGTATAGCGGCGGAAAGCCTTGGTTAACCCCGCGATTTCAATCGGGTCTCCCAAGGAAGTGCCGGTGCCGTGGGCTTCCAGATAGCTGATTGCTCTCGGATCAATCCCTGCCCTCTCCATCGCGTCTGCGATCACTTCCCCTTGTGCATTCGGGTTCGGAACGGTGAACCCGTTCGTTTTGCCGCCGGCATTCAGAGCGCTTCCTTTAATGACACCGTATATATGATCATGATCTTCAACAGCCTTCTTCAACGGCTTTAACACGATACAGCCGACGCCCTCTCCGTCAACAAACCCGTCAGCCTTATCACCGAACGCTTTGCACGCGTTTGACGGCGACAGCATTCTCATAGAAGAAAGTCCGATATAATGAACCGGATCTGTAATCAGGTTTACGCCGCCGGCAATCGCGCATTCAGATGCACCTGTTCTGATGCTTTCTGCGGCGAGATGAATGGCGGTTAAGGATGAGGAGCATGCGGTATCGACCGCGATGCTCGGACCGTGAAAATCAAACACATAGGATACGCGGTTCGGGATAAAGTGGTAGTGGGCCCCTGTCGGATAGTTGCCGTTCATGACACCTGCAAAGACACCAACCTTTTTACCGGCGCATAGTGAATCAGGGGTATATCCGGCATCCTCAAGGGCCGCATAAGCGGTTTCCAGAAACAGTCTCTCCTGCGGGTCCATGCGCTCCGCTTCTTTCGGGGAGATTTTAAAAAACAGCGGATCAAATTTATCAATATCTGTTAAAAAGCCGCCCCACTTTGTATACATCCGGCCTTCCTTACCTTTTGTCTCATCATAGTAGTCCCGCCAATCCCAGCGGTCTTTCGGAATTTCGGTGATTCCGTGTTCACCGGTCTTTAACCGTTCCCAGAACTCATTAACATTTTCAGCTCCGGGATACTTCCCGGCAAGACCGACAATTGCCACTTCAAGGTGTTTTGACGGCGGTTCGGAAGCGGGCGGCGCTTTTTCAGAAAAAGATGCCGCTTGGCGCTTCGTCAATCCGGCGCTTTTTTTGCGGCTTTGCTTTTTCTGTAGAGTGTGCGGCACCTTTTCGGCTTCTTTATTTGTCTTGAAAATCCCAGCCATATCTTCCTGTCTTGAGCTGACGAGATATTCCGCTAATCCGCCGATTGTCGGATACTCGAAGAACAATGTGCTGCTGATATCAGGGACGTCTTCCCGCACGCGGTTGGTCAGCTGTACGATTAAGATGGAATCGATTCCGTATTCTTCAAGGGGCGTATGGGCTTGAACGTCCTCAATCGGCATCTTTAAGATGACGCTGACGATCTGTTTCAAATACTCTGTGCTTTTTTCAAGCAAAGAGCCGGATGATACCGCTTCAGTATGAGGGAGTTCTTCAGAAAATTGCGCAAGCAGTTCGCGCTCCTTCGTTTCAGCCAAGTATGCGGCAAGCTCTTCTATCGTCCGGTATTCAAAAAACAGCGTGCTGCTGATATCAGGTACGAGATCCCGCAGCTCATTCGTCAGCTGAACGATCAGAATAGAGTCAATGCCGTATTCATCCAGAGGAGCCAGCGGGTTTATCTCTTCTGCCGGCAGTTTTAATACTTTTGCCGCAGCCCTTATCAGAAAAGCCGCTGTCTTTTCCGAAAGCCCCTCTCCCGCTTGTTTGATGGGGAGCTGACGATCAGAGGATGTTCGCGGTACGTTTGATTGGCGCTTTTGCGCGGTGTAAGCTTCCCTGCTCTGCCTGATGACTCCGTTGCTTTTCGCCGTGATAATCTGCTGGGTGTGCAGACGTTCGTTTTCAGCCGGAAATTGAATGGAATGAAAGCCTTCAGCCATTAAAACCGATTTCCATGTTTCCGGATAAAGACCGGGGCACCCCGGAATCCGCAGCGCCTCGTCTTCGTACAGCCACCAGCCCTCTAATAAGCCGAATGTAACATGTGTAAACGGCGTATGTCCGCCCAGTTCATTAACGAGCAGCAAACCGTCTTTTTTCAATACGGCTTTTGCCGTCCGTAAGGTTTTCCGGATATTTTTGGTCGCATGCAGCATGTTTGCGGCGATAGCGATATCGTAGGTTCTCAGATGTAATCCCTGGCCCGCCGCAGGCTTCTCCACATTAAACAGCTGATACGTCAAATACGGATTGTCCGCGCCGTATTCCTTTTCGGCATGCATTAAAAAAGCTTTTGACAAGTCGGTATAACAGTATTCCTGAATATGGTTTTGATAGGGGCGGAGCTTTTTAAACAGTGTGCTGCTCGTTCCGCCGGTGCCCGCTCCGATCTCCAGCAGACGGATGTTTGCCTCAGGATTGTTTTTAATTACATTTTCCACATAAATACACGCTTCATTTGCCAGCACATCGTTGTAATAATCAGCGAGAATGTTATGCTTATAGATTCCTTCAACAAGCTCCATTGAAGAATCGGGAAACATCACGTCAGTGGCTTTTATTTTGCCTGTTAAAATGTCAGGCAAAGCTTGAATGACGGTATCCGCCAGCAGAGCCTGCGCTTTCATATCCGGATCTTTCAGCCATTCGTTTTTCTTCTTATGCCACTCTTCCCACACCGCGGCCGTTTCACCGCTTTTAAAATCGCTGTCTAAAAGACGTATGCTTTCTTCCAGCCAGCGCTCATATAAAGGCAGACAGGAAGCTGCCGGCGCTTCGCCGGTCAGACCCATTGAACGCAGCGTCACCCGCAGCACTTGCAGCAAAAGCCGATTCAATTCTTTCATTTGATTGCTTATTTCTGTTCTTAAGGATAACTGTGTACGGTCTTTTTGTTTGTCTCCCTTACCCAAAACCTTATCCTCCTAAGAAAATTAAATTTGCTCCGTCATTTTGACAGGCAATCAGATAGTCACAAATTCATGAGGGTTCATTCCCTCGATCGGAATCGGCTTGGTCAGCTTCATCAGCCCCATGCGGGAGATCGGCTGCGTCAGCAGAGTTTCCAGCGCCTGCATCCCTTCCACCCGGCTGATCAGTCCGAGACCGATTGCACTCAGTCTGTCAAACTCTTCAGAAATGTGATTGTCAGCCCGCTCCCAATACCCCCAGTTCATCACTTTGACCGGGCATGACAGCCGCCCGGAAAGCTCATGGGCAAATGCGTCTTTAAATGCGCACCCCGCCGCATAATGACTTTGATTCGGATTCTTAATATATGAAATAACCGAAGAGAAAAAGAGAATAAAGTCCAAAGACTCTTTCGCAAATACTTCGGCAATGTTGACGGAAATATCCACTTTCGCCGCAAGGCCGGCGCGAAACTGTGATTCTTCCATATCTTTTACGCTTTCATTCGCAAATACCATCGCTGAATGAACGACGCCGCTGATGGTGCCGTATGTGTTTTTAATCTGTTCATAGACGCGCTGAAGCGATGGAAGATCAGAAGCATCTGCGGCTATATATTCGGGAGCCGAGCCTGATGGCCGGTACCGGTCTATTTTTTGGCGTATCCGGCTGTCCAGCGGCCGCCTCCCGATCCAGACGACTCGGGCTTTATACGTCGTCACCATATAATCTGTCCAAACCTCGCCGATGCCTCCCGCACCGCCGATGATGACATATACGCCTCCATATCGGTAAGGAACACTTTCAGACGGCCCGCTTTGGACCGGAAGCAATTGAGGCCGGTGCCATTCCTGATGTCTGCGCACCCATGCTTTACCCGTACGGTCGCGGGGCAGGCTGAATATGTCTTCTGCGGGGAAATCCCCCCCGTCTTCAAGATCGACCAGACGGATGTGCCAGCTCGGATGTTCTTTTGCAAGAGACCCGACGAAACCATGCACACTGGAATGAGCGGGACGCACCTCATCATATTGGGTGATAGGCTGTGCTTGGTGCGTAATCACCGTCATCCCGAGCTGCTCTTTTCCATACCCGAGACCGATAAGAGCTTTGGCCGCTCTGAAAATTTGCAGCACCCCGCTTTTTTGATCATGGATGTAAGAATCAGCCGGCTGAGGGGCAAACCAGATCATATGCTGAATCTCACCGAGACGGCGGAGCCGATCGGATATCACTTCAACGGAAGCACTTTGGCTGCTATCAAATCGCACAGCTTTAGGAAACAATCGTAAAACCGCGTCCGCCTGCCCGTCTGTACCGCCTATGATGACAGCTTTTGCTTCAGAAATGGGGAAGCCGGTTTGGTTGTCTATCGGTTCCGCGTCCCATACCTGCATCAGTTTGACGGCTCCGGTAAGGTTACCCGGCAGATCGTATTGCTTGTCATCCGTTTCAGCCGGCGCACTTTCGGCCATCCGGGCAGAAAATCCTTTTATTCTTACACACACATTGCCGCGTTCATCACATATATCAATGTCCATTCTTCGCACGGCCGGTGTTTCATGCGTCACAAACACGGCCGCCCACATGTTTGGACTGCACGGATGAAAAACGGTCAGTTCATGCAATTCAAAAGGCATTAACGGCTGCTCCGGATAACCCGCTTTATCTTCATTCATAACGCCGATGGCCGCCTGAAAAGCGGAATCAATCAGACTCGGATGGAGCACAAACTGTTCGGCCTCATCACAAACGGAAGCAGGGAGCACCAATTTAGCCAAGGCTACTTTTTCCCCGCAATAAATGTGATCAATTCCTTGATGTGAAGGTCCGTATACAATTTCCGCCTTTGCAAATGCCGCATAGCAGTCTTCTTTTGACAGCACTTTTTTGCGGCAGCGCGCTTTCAGCTGTTCAATATGCAAAACCGGCGCCTCAGACAGCGGCTCAATCACAGCACTGCCTTCACAATAAATGTCTGAATCGTTTTCATTGCTGTACACTTGAAATGAAATATTGCCGTTATCCTCTAAGGAAAGACCTGTCGTCATACGCAGCGGCTCTTTTTTATGAACGGCCTGGCGTATCCAGCTGATATACCGCAGCGAAATGCCGGTTTTAGCCGTGTATTCAGCGGCTAACGGCGCGGCAGCCAGTTCAGCCGCGGCTCTCGCCATTTCAAGATAAGCCGCCCCGGGGAGAACACGCTTGTTTCGGACGATATGATCGGCTAAGAAGAATTCATCTCCGTTCAGTACCGTGCTGAATTTTTGTTCTAACAAATCTGAAGTATTGCGGTGAAGCAGCGGGTGAAGCCTGCTTTCTGTATTTACGGAAGTGACGGGATGATCGGGCTCCGGTATCCAATAGCGGTCCTTTGCAAACGGGTACGTCGGCAGACTCATCCTGCGCGGTTTCTCCTCCTGATACAGCCGCGTCCAGTCTATCTCAAATCCTTTTGACCACAGCTCCGCAAGTTTTTTGTAAGTGCCGCTGTCCGTCCATTTTCGGATCAGCTCCTCCGTATCCTGATCATCATTCAGGAAACCCCTGATTTCCGTTCCGCTATCAGACCGCCCTTGAAAGCAGCCGTCAATCTGCCGTTTTCGTTCTGTAAATTCGGTTAATTTCCTGATCAGGTCCGCTTGATCGTTCACTAAAAAAACAAGCCGTTCTTCCATTGCCAGCCGTCCCGTTTGCAGCGTATACGCCAGTGACCGCAGGGAAAAAGGTTCATCAGACTGCTTCTCTAAGCCGGACTGACCGAAAAGACCGGAAAGAATATTCTTATGTTTCTCATCGTTTGTCAGACATTCTGCTAAAGTCCGGACGGAAGTATGCTGTATGAGATCAGTCATGTCTATTGCCAGCCCGTATTGATCCGTCAGCCGCTCAGAAAACTGTGTCAGCTGCATGACATCCAAGCCGAATTCCTTCCAATCCTGTTCACCATCTACCGAGCCGGCCTCTACATGCAGAACTTCGGCCAGAGCACCGCGCAGCGCATTTTCCAGCTGATTTTGCATTGTATCTATTTTGTCATAAAGCGGCCCGCTTCCTTCAAGCGCTTTATCTTTGAGAAACATCAGCAGGCGGGCAGCGTATTCCTTCAGCCGCTCCGGATTTTTCGCTGATAGAGGCACGATATACGGTCTCTCTTGATTCTCCGTAATGCCGGGGTTTTTGGGCCTGTACTCTTCTAAAATGAGATGAACGTTTGAACCCGTCGCCCCGAATGAACTGATGCCTGCGCGTCTCGGACAGGAATGTTCTCTGCCGTTCTCTGTATACGCCGGCTTTTTCCATGACTCGGTTTTTTGCTGCACGTAAAATGGCGAGTCCTCTAAACGGAGATACGGATTAATCGTCTCTGAGTGCAAAGAAGGGACAAGCGTTTTGTGAAACAGCTGCAAAACCGTTTTATGAAGCCCGCTGATTCCGGCGGCTGATTCCGCATGTCCGATATTCGATTTAACGGAACCGATCGCACAAAATTGCCGATCCTCCGTAAACGTGCGGTAAGCTTTAACAAGACCTTGTATTTCAATCGGATCTCCTAAAGAAGTTCCGGTTCCATGCGCTTCCACATAAGAAATCGTCCTGGGATCGATCCCCGTCTTTTCAAGACATTCGGCTATCATATCCCCCTGCGCCACGGGGCTCGGCACGGTAATCCCGCTGACGGTTCCCACGTGATTGACGGCGCTGCCTTTTATCACCGCATAAATATGATCCTTATCTTCTTCGGCTTTGTGAAGCGGCTTCAGCAGCACGGCCCCGATGCCGTCAGCTGAGACATAGCCTGTGCCGCCTTCGCCGAACGTGCGGCACAGCCCGTCACTCGAATGCATATCCATCAAGCCGTATGTGATATATTTTGTCGGGTGCAATGATAAATTGACGCCTCCGGCAAGAGCTGCTTCACATTCACCGCGTCTCAGACTTTCCGCCGCCATATGGACGGCCGTCAGAGATGACGAACACACCGTGTCAACCGCCATGCTCGGCCCGTGAAAATTGCAGAAATATGAAACCCGGTTTGCAATCGGCGCATAGTTCAAGGGATAAGGAAAGACCAGCCCTTTGGCCGCAGCTTCAGCGCCGGCGAGAGAATAATCCATATGCATCACCCCGGCAAACACACCGACGTTCATTCTCTTATTCGGCCCTTTCGGCTGAACGATTGTTTCCGGGGTGTAGCCCGCATCCTCAATCGTTTCCCAGCATGTTTCTAAAAACAATCGTTCTTGCGGATCTTTAGCTTCTGCCTCCCGCGGAGAAATCCGGAAAAATTTCGCATCAAAACAATCCGGATCGTCTATAAAACCGCCCCATTTGGAAATCGGCTTGCCGGACGGCGATCGCAAATGCTCATATTTCCTCGTATCCCAGCGGGAACGAGGCACTTCCGTTACGCTGTTTTCTCCATTTTTTAAATTTGTCCAGAATTCACGAAGATTTTTGGCGCCGGGGTACCGTCCCGCCATCCCGACAATCGCAATATCTCCATTCTGCGTTCCGGCTGACGCCGATTTTTTCACACGGATTTGGGTCGTCCTCTTTTTTTCCCTGTGCAAAGGTTCAGCATTTGAATGCCCGCTTTGAGCACGGCCGAAGCCGGCTCCGTAATGTTCGCACAAATACCCCGCCAATTCCGTGATTGTCGTGTATTCAAATAACAGCGTCGGCAGAAGCTGCGTTCCGATTTTTCGTTCAATTTCCTTTACCATGTCCAACAGCCCCGGAGAATCCAGCCCCATTTCATAGTAGCCGATATCCGGGTCGATCTCTTTCACAGGTTTGTTCAATCGGGCGGCAAGCAATTCTTTTAAATAAAGGATGCACTGTTCAGTAAGGCCGGCGGAAGGCGCCGGTTCCGCTTGCGGAGCCGGGACGGCATTCCGCCCGTCAGGTTCTTTCTTTTGCCGTTTCTGATTGATCAGTTCCGGGCCCCTCACCCGTTTATTGGCGAAGTTTTTCAGTTCGCCGACTTTTCTGCCTTCCTCATTGAAAAACTCCATTGTCACGTAAACGAGATCTTTCTTACGGGTGACGGATTCTTTTTTTATCTTGGTGATACATGTCGTCTGCAGCAATTCGGCGCAATAAAACGATTCATAAAACAGCGGCAGAAATAATTGCCCCTCCTCCCTCGTCAAAGGAGCGAGATATACATTGGAGCCGATGCTGCTCGCATCTATCAATGCGGGATGAAACATCGCCTCTCCTGCATGTTCCAGCTGATCCTTTTGCACCGACAGATCAATATAAATCTCTTTTTCAGTCTGGTAGACGCTTCCGCAGCCTTTCATCATTCCTGAATGAACCAGTTCTTGATCCCTGCATTCCGCGTAAATGTCCTCAAGCGGTATTTCTGCCGCCGTTTGTTTTACGGCATCCATCCGGACGCTCTCTTGGAAGCCGGCGGGCTTGACGGAATGCATTTGCGCCGCGGCATATATCTTTGTCTCTGCTGCTTCGTCACCTTGTTTTCGCCCTTTCACCTCTACCTTCCATTGCCCTTCGCCGTTCTCTGTACAGTCAACGGAAAGCAGGATTGTTTCTCCCTGTTCAGGAGCTAAAGGGTGAAAAATCGATAAGTGCCTGAGTTCAAGGCCGGCATAAAAAAAACCGTTTTCTCTGAAAGTCTGATAGATCAGGTCAATATAAGCCAGACCCGGCAGCAGTTCCTTTCCATAGGCTTTATGATGTTTCAGAACGGGATGCTGATTGTTAATAAGAAGCTGCTCTTGCATATGAACTTCCTCCATATCGACGTTCAATTTTCAGCGCAATCAGTAAGTCTTCATTTGTTTCCAAAACGTATTCGGGCGGGACTTATGTGCGTTTTCATGCAGGTTTTCAGCTTTGTCCGGACGGATGGGCCGGCGTTTTAATTCCTGTCTCGGCAAAGGCTTTCTAACCGGGGTGTACGCCTCTTGCTCCCAGGCTTCCACTATGACATGGGCATTCGTCCCTCCGTCAGCGAAGCTGCTGACGGCGGCAATCCGCGGTGAATCCGTCCATTCACGCAGAACGTGCGAAAAATAAAACGGCGAGGCGGACAGATCGTAATGCGTCATCGGCTCTTTGCCCGAAAGGAAAGGCACACGCATTCGGCGCGAAAGCATAAGCACTGTTTTAATGAATCCGGCAATCCCTTCAGCGCATAACGGGTGTCCGATATTCGGCTTCATCGACCCCAATTCGCAAGGCGCGCTGTTTTGCATACGGTACACCGCTTCAATCGCCCTCAGTTCCAAAAGGTCGGTTACTTCAGAGCCTGAACCGTTTGCTTCAATGTAGCTGATATCCTCCGCTTTTCTGCCGCTTTTGGCAAGCGCCTTGGCCATCACTTCTTTCTGCGCCTGTATATTCGGTGTGGCAGGCCCCGCGGTTCTGCCGTCATTGTTTACGGAAATGCCTTTAATGACCGCATGAATCCGGTCCCCGTCTTTTACAGCCTGGGCCGCTGTTTTTAAATACACCATTCCGACGCCTTCTCCCAATACGATGCCTCCGGTGCGGCGGTCAAAAATATGAAACGCAGGCTCTTCGCTTAACAGATTGCGAAGTTCGAACATCCGGTGGGTTTGACCGGATTCCAGCAGACTGACTCCCCCAACCACCGCTGAGTCGATTTCACCGCAAGAAAGCGCCTGTATCGCCATATTCATACCGACAAGCGCTGAAGAACAGGCCGTATCCAAAACGAGACTCGGCCCCTTCAAATCAAAGAACTGAGAAAGATTGGCCGCCAAGTAATTCGGGCCGGCGGCGACTATCGGATTTTTTGCATGCTTCAGACGGTTTTCGTCAGGCATACTGCCGCCGCGTCCTCCTAAATAGACACCGGCTGACCTGCCTTTCATTTCTTGTAAAGAGTAACCGCTGTCTCTGAACAGATGAAGCGCCTCTTCTAATATAAGAAAGGACTGGATATCCATTGCCTTGATGTCTTCTTCGGGAATAAGGAAAAACTCCGGGTCAAAATGCGTTACATTTTTTAAAAGGCCCGCATAATCCGCCTTCTCCGTTTTCCAGCGCTCTTTCGGCACCCTTTGAATGGCCGACGTTCCTTCAGACAGCAGCTTCCAATAAGCTTCAATTGATTCAGCTCCCGGAAAACGGCAGGACATTCCGACAACAGCGATGTCTTGCGCCGCTGCAGCGCCAGAAGGCTGAATGACAGCGGCTGCTGTTTGTTTGGGAACGTCCGGGATTACAGGCTGAACCGGTTTTGAAACGGCATCTTTGATTTCCGGATATGCCGTTTCAAGCCATCCCGCCAGCGCAGCAACCGTAGGGTATTCATACAGCACCGCCGGGTCAAGGTCAGCTTTGATCCTCATTCCGATCGCTCTGGACACTTGGGCAAGCATGATGGAATCGGCTCCGTAATCTTGAAACGGTGTATCAGATTCAAATCTTGACGGCTCCAGTCTTAATTCCCGGCAGCAAATGCCCGTCAGCCACTCCTCTACGCTTTCTGTCTCACCCTGTACATGCTGCTTTGTTTCGGTAAGGCCGGTTGAAAGCATCAGACGGTCGGGCTCCCATTTTTCCGGGTGAATGACGGCCGGCATAATAACAGATCCGCAATCGCCTGCCATAACGGCATCAAACAGACTCAGCCCTTCTCTGTCAGTGATGCTCTTTAAACCGCTTTTCAGATAGGCCCGGCTTTTTGATTCGCCCATACCCGTTTCTTTCCAGCTCGGCCATTGGATGCTCAGCACCGGAAAACCTTTTGCGGCCGCAAAATAATCCATATAGGCGTTAGCCATGGCATAATCGCTTTGTCCCGCTCCTAATTCGGGCATCACGCCGGACACTGAAGAAAACAGCGCAAAAAATCGGAGAGGCTCCTTGTGCAGCGCTTGATACAAAAGGTCCAGTCCGTCTGTTTTAGGTTCAAGCACGGGCATCATCTGTTCTCTCGTTTTGCGGATAAAGGCTGGATGATCGAGATCTACGGCTCCCGCTGCGTGTATCACGCCTCCTATCGGCCCCATCTTCTCTTTCACCCGGCTGACGGCCTGCTCATATTCAGGACCGGAAGATACAGTCAGCACTTCCGTCCGGACACCTTTTTGTTCGAGCTCTCTGATTCTTCTCACTTTATCGGAAAACGGGGAATTCCGTTTGATATGATCATCCCACTCCGCTTTCGGAGGCATTGTTTCTTTTCCGGTAAGCACGAGTTTCGTGACTCCGTAACGTTCGGCAAAATGCCGGGCGAATAAATATCCGAGTCCCCGGGTCCCTCCGGTGATCCAGAGCACATGGTCTTTCGGAAATGAAAATTCTTTTTCAGCTAAGCTGTTTGTTTCCTTTAACCGCGCGTGATAGCGCACATCGTTTCGGTAACACACTTCGATGTCTGCAGAATCGCGAAAAAACTCCTCTGCGATCTGGTTTGCCAGCTCGGGATCTTCGGCAGTCCGTTCTGCATCCATATGCCGCGAGCGGATATCCTTATACTCACTTTGGAGCATCCGGTACAATCCGGCCTTTTTTGCACCTGAAAGATTTATCGTTTCATTTGCAAAAGGTTCAAGCCCCTTTGTCACACAAAGCAGCTGAAGCTTTCGGCCGCGGTTTCTGTTGTCAATGAGACACTGCAGACGATGAATCCAGCCGTCATCATGCTTGATTTCCGTCCCGCACCCCGTCACATCAATCAGACCGCCAAACCGGGCCGCGTCCCCGGATATTTCCGGTGATGCAGCGTCAATGATTTCAGACTCGGGGAAATAACGGGACAGCTCAACGGCCAAATTTCCTGTCTGGTGATCAGCAGCTATTCCGATGACGCCCCGCACTTCCTTAACCGGAACACGGCTGCTTTCTGCCCAGCTTTTCTGTAAAAAGCGGAATTCACGAAATGTTTCAGAATGTGTTTCAGCATCACGAACATTGTCCGGCGCTGCATCGTCCGGCCAATAACGATCCTTTATAAATGGATAACCGGGAAGGCTGACGCGATGCGGCAGGCTGCCGTTATAAAGCTCTGACCAATCAATCTTCAGCCCTTTTACCCAAAGTTCCAGAAGCTTTGCGAATTTTTTTCTTTTCATCCATTTACGGACGGCTTCCTGCATATCTTCATCCTTAAAAACGGCTAGAATATCTTTATACTGTTTGCTTTTTCCCCTGAAGCAGCCGTCTGTTCCGCCGTCAATAAAACGCTGCAGTTTTTCCGCTAACTGCTCTGTCGACGTCACGATAAACGCCGCACGTTCTTCCATCGCTTCTCTTCCGGTTTGAAGGGTGTAAGCCGCATCCCGGAGGCTACGGTCTGTGACGTCATTTTTTCTGACCGCTTGAAGAAGCTGCTGCGCCCGCTGCTTCAGGCTGGCCTCCTGTTTGGCGGATAATAAAATGACTGCGGGATCTTCATCTGTGAATGGCTCAGAAATCTCCCTATCAGGTTCAATATATTCTTCTATCAATATGTGGGCATTTGCCCCGCCCGCGCCAAAAGAAGAGATTCCCGCGATTCTCGGAATCTCTTTCTGCGCCCCGTTTTCCTCAATGACCGGCCGTTTCCAGTCTGCCAATTCACGCTGCACCGCAAACGGCGTCCGGTCGAATGCAATATTCGGATTCAATTTTCGGCAATGTAATGAAGGGGCCAGCTTTCGTTTCTGAAACTGGAGCAGCAGTTTTGTTACACCGGCAATGCCTGCCGCGGCTTCCAAATGCCCGATATTGGATTTAACTGAGCTGATGGCGCAAAAGCCTTTATCTGACGTTTTCATTTGAAATGCCCGGGTCAAACCGTCAATTTCGATCGGATCTCCGAGTTCAGTGCCCGTGCCGTGGGCTTCGATACAGCTGATCATCCGCGGATGTATTCCTGATTTTTCAAGCGCGCCGGAAATCACGTCAGCCTGGGCGCTCGGACTCGGCACTGTATACCCGTTTGTTCTGCCGCCGTGATTGATATGAGTGCCGCGAATCACCCCGTAAATATGGTCCTTATCAGCCATCGCTTTTGACAGCGGCTTTAACAGCACGGCCCCGACGCCTTCCCCGGGAACAAATCCGTCCCCGCCTTCACCGAAACTTTTGCACGTTCCGTCTTTTGAAAGCATTCGATAGGCGCTGAGCTCCGCATAAGCCGAAGGATGCGTATACACATTCACACCGCCGGCAATCGCCATGTCACATTCGCCGCGAAGGATGTTTTCACACGCTTCATGAATTGCAGTCAGCGAAGACGAGCACATCGTGTCGACCGGCATGCTCGGCCCTTTCAGATTAAGAAAATAGGAAACTCTGTTGGCCGCTGAACTGAACGACGTTTTCGGCTGCAGGGTGCCGCCGTTTTTCCAGTACATTCCGTACCCGTTTTTCGTAATGCCCGCAAAAACGCCGACCCGGCCGTTATACAGATTCTCAAGCTGTTCCTTCGTATAACCGGCATCCTCCAGCACCTGCCAGCACATTTCAATAAAGAGACGCTCCTGCGGGTCCATATTCAAAGCATCACGGGGTGAAATTTGAAAAAACAGCGGATCAAAGAAAGCGGCATCTTTCAGAAACCCGCCCCGCTTACTGTAACTTTTCCCTGCTTTCACGGCCGCTTCGGGATCAGGGTTGTAGTACTTGTCCTTTTCCCAGCGCTCTTCGGGAATTTCCGTCACACAGTCTTTTCCGGCCGCTAAGTTATCCCAGTACGCTTCAAGTGTTTCAGCTTGCGGATAACGTCCGCTGACGCCGATAATCGCAATCCCTTCTTTTGTCTGTTTCTCATTGGAAAAAGCAGGCCGTTTCTTTCGCTTGATAAACGACGGAAGCACCGGAAAATCTTCATTTGCCAAAACCTGTTCTGATATGCCTGAACGGTGCTCATCATCATTTGTCCATTTTCGGCATTCATTCGGATAATCCGTGACAAAGTGAGCTGCCAGGGAGCCCAGTGTCTTATATTCGTAAAAAACCGTTTTGGAAAGGTCACCGAAAAGCAGAGACAATTCGCGGTTCAATTTCGTCACAGTGACTGAGTCGATTCCGTAAGTTTCCAGCGGCTCTTCAGTATCTATGTTGGAAACAGCAATTTTTGCAGTCAGGCCAAAAAGCGTTTTGAGCTGAAGAAGCGTTTGTTCATACAAACGTTCACTGCGGTGTTCGGTATTGGTTTTTCCGGAAGCGCCCGTCTTGATGACAGGCTGCAGCTTCAACCCCGACAGGGAAGCCCATATTTTTCCTTCTTCATCACATAAATCAATATAAAAGCTCCCCGCCTTCTCTTGTATCTCGGCCCATACCTTGTCAGGACAAGATTCATAAAACAAAAGCTCGTCCAATGAAACCGGGGCGAGCGTTTTATATTCTTTGCCGCCAAGCAGCGCGCATGCCTCTGTCACACTTTGCATCACACAGGGAGGGAGGCCGAATCGGGCGGATTCTTTTTGGTCTGTCAATGGAATTGATATGTCTGCCAGCATCCGTCCTGCTGAGGCGTAAATACGCTCAATTCCTTTCATGTGCTCACTGTATTGAACGGTATCGTTCTGAGTGATGGCTTCAATTTGCTGCTGATCCATCAGGGAACCGCTGTTTTCCATCAAGCGGCTGATATCCAGCATGCCGGGCGCAGCATCAACTGGCTGAATCGTCCCTTGGCTGTACACATCATAATGACTGGAATCAGCAGAAAATGGATTATAAATCTCAAACCTTTTGGCTTCACCCTCTGCGGGTATCAGCCTGATTTCGATATGGAACGGCTCAGCCTCAGTCAGAATGGGCTTTGACCACACGATATGCGTCAGCCGGACAGCCGCAGTCTCCTTTACTGTCAAAACAGCCGCAGCTCTCGCCATTTCCAAAAGAAGTTCTCCAGGCATAAGCTTTTTATGCTGTAAAGAAACATCAGCGAGAAAAAATTCCCGGCCGCTGAAAGCTGCCGAGAATCCCTGTCCCGTTTCATCGGAAATATGCTGCTGAGCAAGCGGATGAAGGGAAGCCGCTTGGCGAAGTCCCATCCGCATATCATAATCACGCAAAATGCCGATCGCATCCTGTTTTGTCATTTTTTTATTTTTGACGTCAGAAAAAACCCGGTACAGAAACTCTTTCATATGGTTTCCTCCATTACGCTAATCCCTGTAAAAACCGATCGTTCTTTTTACAGCGGCTTCTATGCTTATTTCGTTTTTCTCCAATTCATCAAGCAGGCGCTCATAAGTCTCAAGCGGGGACGTATCAGTCCCGTAAGTCTCCCGGTGCCTTATATGCTGCGCACTGTGCGGTATCCAGCAATGTGTTTTCGCAAAAGGATAGACGGGCAGGCTGACTTTTTTCGGTCTTTCGTCCTGATACAATTTACTCCAATCAACATGCAAGCCTTGCACCCATAATTTTGCAAGCATTGCATACTTTCCTGCTTCAATCCATTGATCTACGGCCCCGCTCATTTCTGCATTGTCCGTCATCTCTGTAAACAGCTGTTTCATCGCTTTGTTCCGGCCTGTAAAGAAATTCTGCCCCGTCTCCTTGCCGCTGAGGAAATCATTCAGCGCGTTCGTAAGCTCTTCTTTTGTTTCAGCAATGACGGCAAGGCGCTCTTCCATTTCATCCCGGCCAAGCTGAAGCGTATAAGCGATATCCGCAAGAGCTCCGTCAGCTGAATGTGACTTTTCCAAATATCTGCGCAGCTGTTCCGCACGTTCCTTCAGCTGTTCCGCCGTCTTTGCCGAGAGAATGAATAAGGACCGCTGAAGTTCACCGGCCGTCCATTGTTTCTCTTCAACAGGAGAAACATATTCTTCGAGCACGACATGAGCATTGACACCGCCAAATCCGAACGAGCTGACACCCGCTCTCCGCGGCAGTTCATTTCCGCTATCATCAGTCGCCGCTTTCCACGGCTGAGTGTCGCGGACGAAATAAAACGGGCTGCCGTCGAGGCTGATATACGGATTAACGGTTTCACAATGCAGACTTTTAACGAGCGTTTTGTGCTGCATCTGCAAAATAATTTTTAAAAGACCGGCCATGCCGGCGGCAAGCTCTGTGTGGCCGATATTCGTTTTGACGGAACCGAGGCCGCAATGAGGCTGCTCGGGTGCCGTTACTCCGGCTTTCTGATAAAGCGCTGCAAAAGCCGCTTTGAGTCCGTTGATTTCTATCGGATCTCCGAGCGCCGTTCCCGTGCCGTGGGCTTCAATATAACTCACTGTACGGGGGTCGATGTTCGCTTGCTGATACGCTTTTATCATGACTTCTGTCTGCGCTTTCGGATTCGGCGATGTAAGGGAAGCCGCCCTTCCGCCATGATTTTCCGCCGTTCCGCGGATAACGGCATAAATACGGTCGCCGTCACGTTCCGCATCGGATAATGTTTTCAAAACAATCATGCCGGCACCTTCAGCTCTGACATACCCGTCCGCTTGATCGGAAAATGTTTTGCAGCGCCCGTCTTCACTGAGCATTCCCGCTTTATTAAAGCTGATATGCATATCCGGCGACACAATAGCATTGACGCCTCCTGCAATCGCGATGCCGCAGTCTCCGGCCTGAATTGCTCTGACCGCACGGTGGACAGCGACCAATGAGCTTGAACAGGCGGTTTCAATCGGTTCGCTCGGCCCATGTATATTCAGAAAATAGCTCATGCGGTTCGGACCGATTGACGGAACCGTTCCGGCGGCGGAAGAACCCTCAATCTCTATATGGAACTTTGAAGCTTCCTGGGCGTAACCGCTGTTTGCCGTGCCTGCAAAAATGCCTGTATTTGTACCTGACAGGCTTTTGGCAGAGCAGCCGGCATCTTCAATCGCTTTCCATACATGCATCATTAAAAGTCTTTGCTGAGGATCCATCATTTCGGCTTCATGCGGAGAAATACCGAAGAATAAAGGATCAAATTGAGCGGTTTCATCAATGAAGCCGCCCCACTTTACATTGCTCGCATTTTTATCTTTCTGCGGATCTCCGTAATACTGTCTCCAGTCCCAGCGCTCCGGCGGTATTTCAGAAATGCAGTCTTTTTCTCCGGCTAAATTCTCCCAAAACATTTCCGGATTTTCAGCCATTGGAAATGCACAGCTGATTCCGATTATCGCCACGGGCTCTTCAGGTGCAGCTGCGGTTTTTGTTTTAGGAAGGCGGGACGGAATCGAGAATGGCTCCGTCTTCATTTTTTTACGCTCAACCGGTTTCTCCGTTTCTGTTTCTTCCTGTGAGCCGAATGTATCCGGATGTTCCGTCAGCAAGTATTGGGCAAAACTAAAGACTGTCGGGTATTCAAAAAACACGGCCGGTGTCAGTTCAAGCCCATACATTTTATTTAGTTCATTTGCAAACTGCGTGAATGAAACCGAATCAAAACCATAATCTCTCATCTCTGATTCAGCATCTATTTCTTCTTCTTTCACCTTCAGAATGCCTGATATCATATGTTTGAGTTCCGCTTGTACTTTATTTGGCAGATGGACGTGCATCTTCCTTGACACATGAATGCTACGTGACGGTTCCGACGCTTCAGGCATCAGGTTTTTTCGAATCCGTTTCTCATCGCCCTCTGCCACCATGACCTGGTGTTCTCCGGAGGCAAAAGCGGCGTACAGCGCTTGGATGCCTGAAGCCGATCGCATGGCTTTCATTCCGGTCTGTTCATACATCAGCCGTTCTGTCTCTTTGTCCACACGCATACCGCCTTCTTCCCAAAGCGGCCAGTTGACGGACAGGGTCTGCCCGCTCCGCTTGTTGTCCCGCACGAGACGGTTTCGGCGGGCTGCATATACGTCCATAAATGCGTTGGCTGCCGCATAACCGGCCTGCCCCGGATTTCCCATGCCTCCCGCCAAGGAAGAAAACAGAATGAAAAAGTCCAGCCGCATATCTTTCGCTGCTTCATCAAGATTGATAAGCCCTTTCACTTTCGGCGCCATGACGGCCTTCCGTTCGTTTTCTGTCTGGTTCAGAATGTAGTTGTCGGCGATCACGCCGGCGCCGTGAATGATCCCGTCGAGTGTTCCGTGCTCCTCCTGTATGCCGCGGACGAGGGCGATGACCGCCGCCCTGTCTGTCACGTCAACCGGTTGATACAGTACGCGGGCACCCGTCGCTTCCAAGCACCGTAAGCGGGCGGAGCGGTCTTTATCAAGCGCTTCCGCCCTTCCCGTTAATATGAGGACGGCGTTTTTGACGCGGGAGGCTATTTCTTCAGCGAAAATCAGTCCGATGCCGCCCGCTCCCCCGGTGAGGAGGTAAACCCCTTTGTCTTTCCACGGAACGGTGCCGCTTTGAGGTGGCAGATGACGCCAGTTTCTGACGAGACGTTTGCCGCCTTCATAACGGATTTCCGCTTGTTCAGGGTGCGCCCGGTTTTCTTTCAGCTTGGCAAAAAGCGCTGATGCTGACTCGTCCGGATCGGCTTGGATGACTTGGCCGTACAGCTTCGGATGTTCAAGGTGAGCCGTTTTCAGAAAAGCGGCCAGCCCCGCCAATACATTGTCTTCCCCCCTGTCGGGGACAAGAAGCTGGATCAGCGTTTTTCCCTTCTGTTTTTCTTTGATAAGACGCTTGACGATCGCTGACAGCTCCGCCGCACAGGCGTCATAACGGTCTTCAATTGGACCTTCGCCGTCAGCCGCACATACGGCGACGTTTATGTCCTCAGCGTTCATTCCGCCATACAGCGTCACGTATCTGAAAGACTCTTCTTGTCCGCCGTCTTCACCCGGCGGTGATTCCTGCCACTTTGGCTGAAGCAAGAGCGGTTTTCCCTCCGTTTCCTCCTCCAGAAAACGGGCGGTGAGCCCCGTCAATCGGACACATACCTCGCCGTTTTCATCACACAGCTCAATATGATAGGCGCCGTCCGCTGAGGAAAGCACCGCCCACATCGTCTCCCGGCACGCAGAAAACACCTGCATATCCCGGAGGGCAAACGGCAGAAACGGCCGTCCGGACGCGGAACCGTCTGAGAGCACGAGACCGATAGAAGCCTGAAGGGCGGCGTCCAGCATGCTCGGATGCAGGATGAACGGCTCCTTTTCTTCGCGGACGGACGGCGGAAGAGTGAGCTTCGCGAGCACTTCTCCGCTTCCGGCATAGACGGCGTCAAGCGCCTGATGAGACGGTCCGTAGGTGATGCCGAGGCTGTCGAATGCTTCATAGCACTCAGCCTTTGACATGCGCCGGCCGCCGCAGCGCGCCTGAACCGCCTCCACATCGAGTACAGGAGCACGCTCCGTCTCTTCGAGCACGGCCTTTCCCTGGAAAAAGACAAGCGGCTCTTCCCCTTCGGCATACGCTTCAAAAGCAATGTCTCCGTTTTCTTCCGGCTGAAGCTTTACATGAAGCGTCACGCCTTCAGAAAGCGCCGTCACCGGGCGGAGCCAAACGATCTGTTTGAGCCGGACACCCGCTTTCCCGCCCGGCAAGTCCTCAGCGGCAAGTGTAACGGCGGCCCGGGCCATTTCTAAAGCAGCCGCGCCCGGAAGCACCGGTTTTCCATTGACGATATGATCAGCAAAAAACGGTTCATGCCCTGAAAAAACAGAAGTAAAGCGCTGGGCGGTAAAGGTCGATGTATTCGCGTGGAGCAGCGGGTGAAGTCTGGCTGCTTTCTCACTTTCCGCTGAGCCTGTTTTGTCAAGTGACACATCAGCTTTTGTGACCCAATATCGGTCTTTGGCAAAAGGGTAAGCCGGGAGACTGATGCGGCCCGGGTTGCGCTGATAAAGAGCTGACCAATCGACGTCAAGTCCTTTAACCCAAAGGTCAAGCAGCTTTCCGTATTTCCCTTTTTTCAGCCAGGCATTTATGGTAAGCGCCATATCTTCATCGGAAGTGAGCGAAGCCGCCAATGAATGATGTTTGGCTGTCCTGCCCCGCCAGATATGAGCATGTTCGATATTATGATCGTTTGAGAAACTCATAAGCTTCATTTTCAGTTCTTCTATCGACTCGGCCGTAAATGCAAGCCGCTCAGCCATCGGTTCTCTTCCCGCCTGAAGCGTGTAAGCGATTTTGGCCAAATCCCCGTCAGAACGTTTTTTTCTTATGACATCATCCAGAAGCTGGCGGGCGCGCTCTGTCAATTGCTGCTCATTTCGTGCTGATAAAATAATAACAGCCGGTTTTTGCGGAGAAACAGACGCGTTTTCCATTGGTTTCAGGCTGTCAGACGGCACATATTCCTGAATGATGACATGCGCGTTTGAACCTCCTGCTCCAAATGAGGAAATACCGGCAATTCTCGGATATTCTTTCATTTCACCCGTGATATTTAAGACAGGTCGTTTCCATTCCGTTTCTTTTTGCTGTACGAAAAACGGAGTGTGCTCAAACTCAATATTCGGATTCAATTCCGCCGCATGCAATGAAGGGGCAATCCTCTTATGTTTCAATTGGAGAAGCAGTTTGGTGATTCCCGCAATCCCGGCAGCGCTTTCTAAATGTCCGATATTTGATTTAATTGAACCGATGGAACAAAACTGCCGGTCTTCTGTTGTCAGGCGAAAAGCTTTCGTTAACCCGTCGATTTCAATCGGATCACCGAGCGCAGTGCCCGTTCCGTGGGCTTCCAAGTAACTGACCGTTCTCGGGTGAATGTCTGTCCGTTTCAACGTCTCTGCGATCAGATCAAACTGCGCTTTCGGATTCGGCACCATATAAGCGTTTGTCCTGCCTGCTGCGTTCAGCATGCTTCCTTTGATAACGCCGTAAATATGATCGCCGTCTTTCTCCGCTTGAGCAAGCGGCTTTAACACAATCGCCCCTACTCCTTCACCGTCAACAAAACCGTCCGCCCTGTCTCCGAAAGATTTGCATTTATCACCGGGAGACAGCATTGAAAAAGCGGACAGCCGCTCATAGTGAGCCGGATCAACGATAAGATTGACTCCGCCGGCAATCGCTGTTTCACTCATTCCGCTCCGCAGGCTTTCTGCAGCGAGATGGACAGCTGTTAAAGAAGAAGAGCAGGCTGTATCCACTGCCATACTCGGCCCTTGGAAATTGAACAAAAACGATACTCTGTTTGCGATAGACCAGTCGCTGGGAACTGTCGGGTAATTGCTGTTCATCACACCGACAAAGACTCCGATTTTCCGGCTGTCACATAGCGTGGCCGGGGTGTACCCCGCATCTTCAATGCTTGAATAAGCAGTCTGCAGAAACAACCTTTCCTGTGGGTCCATCCTTTCAGCTTCCGCGGGAGATATACGGAAAAACAGCGGATCAAATTTATCAATGTCATCGAGGAAACCGCCCCATTTTGAATAAATGGACCCCCATTTTCCGCGTTCCTCGTTATAAAACGTTTTCCAGTCCCAGCGATCTTTCGGCACTTCAGTAATAGAATGCCTGCCGGCTTTTACATTTTCCCACAGCTCATCAACGTGAGCGGCGCCCGGATACCGGCCTGACAGACCGATGACAGCGATATCCTGGATATAGGGATCTCCGTTTGTCCTGCTGCCTTCCTCGTTTTGAGGAATTACATTCAGGTTATCTGTGTGATCAGACAGCTGCTCCTCACGCACACCCATTGCTTTCATAAATGCTCCCCGCTGAGAAAGAAGCAGGTAATCCGCGATTTCTTCTATCGTCTGATATTCAAAAAAGAGGGTGCTGGTCATTTGGTCAAACACGTTACGAAAAGCATTTGTAAGCCTGACGACCAGAATAGAATCCAAACCGTATGCGGTTAAGGAAACCGACGGATCCATTCTCCCGCTCGGAATCTTCAGCGTTTTTCCTATTAATTCCGTCAGATATGTGATGCCCCGTTCCCTTACGTTTGGAATCGGCGCGGCGCTTTCTGCGGGAGCCTGCACCCGTTCGGCGTTTTCAGGATGAGCCCGTCCATTCCCGAATTGCCGCTCGAGCGCTTCTTTACGGGAAGACAGAAAGTAATCAGCAAGCTCATCAATGGTTTGATATTCAAAAAACAAAGTGCTGCTGACAGAACCGAAGACGTCTTTTAACGCGTTGGTCAGTCTGACGACCAGTATGGAATCCAATCCGTATGCGGTTAAAGGTTCATGGGATAAAAGACGATGCGCCGGCACTTTAAGCGCTTCACCGATTACCTTCTTCATCAGTTCAACGCTTTTTTCTCTCAAGCTGAAATGCAAGGTATCATCCGAAAGACCATCTGCGTCATACGGACGGCGCTCCGGTTTTTCTTCTGACGCCTGCGGGAGGGCAAGCCTGACCGTTCCGTCACTTTCAGCCGCTATAATCTGCTGGCCCAAGTCGTGTGCGGCTTCAGCCGGAAACAGAGGATGGACGAATCCTTCAAGTGAAAGCGCTTCCCCCCAGCCGGCCGGCTCAACCCCCGGACAGCCCGGAATCCGTAAATCATGATCCTCATACAGCCACCAGCCTTCAAGAAGGCCGAATGTCACATGGTTAAATATGGTGCGGCTGTTGATCTCATTTATAAACAACTGGCCGTTTTTTTGCAGCATTGCTTTCGCATGGCGCAGCGTAGAGCGGATATTTTTTGTCGCATGAAGCACATTGGTCGCGATCACTGCGTCATACGTGCCGATGTCCGGCACTTCTGTTGATACCGGCTGCTCAGCGTTGAATATTTTATAAGTGACATAAGGATATTCCGGACCGAATATGTCTTCTGCATGTAAAAGAAATGCTTTAGAAATATCCGTGAAACAATATTCGGCAATATGCGCTTCATACGGTTTCAATTTTCTCATGACCGCGGCGCTCGTCCCGCCCGTTCCGGCTCCGATTTCTAAAATGCGGATTTTCGCCTGCGGGTCTTTTTCCAGACGTTCCCGCAGAACTGCAATCAATGTGTCAGCAAGCTTGTCATTGAAAAAATCAGAAATGATATTATTGCGGTAAATACCTTCCACAAGACGGAAAGAGGAGTCTGGGAACATCACTTCCGTTGCCGGAAGCTTACCGGTTAAAATGTCTGGAAGCACACGCAATGTCTCTTCTGCCAATCTGACATGCGCCCTCATGTCTTTCTGGCGCAGCCAAGTCTCTTTTTTCCGCTCCCATTCCTCCCACACCTGCCCTAAATCCGTTTTTTCCTGAGCAAGCGCTAATTCAGTCAGGAAGACAAAGCTCTCTTTCAGCCATCTGCTGTATTGTTCCGTTATGCCGGCAGCCGATTGAAATAACGGCAAAGTCTCATCAAGCCTTGTGCCCATCTCATAAAGGGTTGATACAAGTATTTTTTCAATGAGGGATTCCATCTCTCTCATGCAGCTCATGACATTTGATGCTTTTACCCGCTCAGCTTCGTCATTCTGCGTGATGTTAACCGCTAATTGTCCGAGTGCGGAAGGAATCTTTTCCGGATAAACCGTTACTTGTTCTTTCAGATCATCTTTCATAAAAACCGGATCTGTCGTTTTGATCAGCGCCAGCTGGTCATAAGGTCCCGAAAGCAGGGTTTCCAGCGTTTTCATCGCTTCGGGCGCCTCAATAGAAGCGATTCCGTCCCGCTCCATCCGTTTCCGGTATTGTTCTGAAGCGACAACGCCGACACTTCCCCAAAAGCCCCAATTGACAACCTTTACGGCATACGGCGCTTTTTGTGAGATCCGCTTAGCAAAAGCGTCTTTAAACGTGCACCCGGCGGCATAATTGCTCTGTCCCGGCGCTTTTTGAAACGACATCATCGAAGAGAAAAACAGCAAGAAATCCAGCGGTTCCCCTTCAGCTACCCGGGCAATCTGCAAGCTGACATCAGTTTTTGCAGAAAGTGAAGCGCGGAACTGGTCCTCTTCCATATTGGCAAAACTCCGGTCTGATAACACGATGGCGGAATGAATGATTCCGCGCACCTTTCCATGTTCCTTCACAATGGTGTCATACGCCCGCTTGAGAGAATCATAATCCGCAGCATCCGCGCTGAAATATTGCGGTGCGGGACCTAAAGCCGCAAGTCTTTTCAGCTTTCTTTCAATCTGTGTATCTTTTTTCCGTCTCCCGATCCAGACAATTTTCGCCTGATAGGTCTGAATCATATATTCAGTCCATACTTCTCCTATTCCGCCTGCTCCGCCGATAATCACATAAACCCCGCCGTGCCGGTATAATGAAGGCTCACCTGCATGAGTCTGGCAGACGGCCAATTGCTGGCGGTGCCACTGACCTGCACGAAAGACCCACGGGTTTCCCTCGGGGTCCGCCGGTAAAGAGAAGATATCGGGAAGATGCCGGTCTCCCCTTTGAGATTCCAAATCAAGAAGCCGGATGCTCCAATTGCTGTATTCTTTTGCGAGCGATCCCGCTAATCCGTGTATGCTTGCATGACTCGGATTAACCTCATCATGTTCATGAATCGGCTGTGCTTGAAACGTGCAGAGTGTCAATGATAGTTGTTCCGTGTCAAAATTCAGAAGCAGAAGCGATTTTACCAGCCGGAAAAGCTGCATGACCCCGTGCTCCTGTCCGTCGGCCGTATCCGCATCATAAACGGATGGAATCGGATGATCCGGCGCCGCCCATATCATGTGTTGAAAAGAGCCTTGCGCTTTCAGTGTTTCAGCCATTTGTTCCGCGCTGTCCAAAGAAGTGATGTCCGGAAAACGGACATCGGAATACATCTCTTTCAAAGCCTGCTGAAAATCCGGCCCGCCCCCGATGACGATTATTTTTTCTTCACGCATGAAAGACATGCCGGTTTCCGGAATGGTGACGGTGTTCCAAACCGGTGTCATAAGCAATTCCGTTTCACGGCTTTTCTTCGGCGTGAAGCCGGCTTTTTGGTTAAACCCGGCGCTTTCCTGCACCTCTTTTATGATAAAATCTTTCACTGCCGCCAGCAGCACGCCGCGCTCATCACAAATATGCAAATCAAATTGGTGAACGGAGGCCGCTTTTACCTCCGCATGCACAAATACGGTTTTCGCTAACGGTTTAAGCAGCTGTATTTCTCCGAAGGAAAACGGTACGATAAGCGCAGGCTCTTTTTGAAATTGCAGCACATGCGCCATTGCGGTTTGAACAGCGCCATCCATTAAGGACGGGTGCAGGATGTACTGTTTAAAATCGGCTTCCAAGTGTGACGGGAGCGTTAATTTGGCCAGTGCTTTCCTTTCTGTATAAGAAAATTCGCGGATGACCTGAAAACTGTCCTTTTGCACGATTCCCGCCTCAGAGAACGAGTGATAGATGTCTTTCGGCTCCGTTCTCTGCGAAAATAACGCCGGGAGCTGAAAGACCTGGACCTCAAAAGGCGCTCCTTTTTCTTTACAAATCACTTCTCCTTGCGAAAAGAGAGTGCCGGCCGCTCCTTTTTCCTTAATGACATAGCTTATACGCTCTTTTTCCGCTTCAAACTCTATCATGACGGATCTTGGGTCTGTCCCTGTCACAATCGGTTCCATGTACCACACATTTTGGAGAGAGACGGCCGGGCGTTCTCCCCACAATGCCGCGCCGTATGCCGCCATTTCCAGATGACAGACTCCGGGGAGCACGTATTTTTCGTTCACTAAATGATCTTTAAAGAAATATTCATCCTTGGAAAATATCTTTTGAAACGTCCCTTTCCGGGCGGATGAAACATTCTCATCTAGCAGAGGATGCAGCGCTTCACGCCTTTTGGTATTTTGGGGCTTTTTTGTATACCGCTTTTTTTGATCGGTCAGCCAGGACGTTTCCTTTAAAAACGGATACGTAGGAAGCGGAACTTTCTGATACGGCGTTTCCGGCTTTTTGCAACCTTGAAAGCCTTTCACCCACAGCGCGGCAAATTTTTCAGGATCTGAAACGGATTGGCCAGAAACGTCCGGCCGCCCGGGTGACGCTTTTCCGAAGTAAATATGCCTGCCGCCGCTGTGACCGCTCACAAATCCGTCCAATCGCTGTTTCAGCTCAGAAAGAGATGATGCGATTACCGCAAGCCGGAAGGAGAAAGGCTCTCTGCCTGACAATAGGGTGGCAGCGATATTTTCCAGGCTGTATCCGCCGGCAGAAGGCAAGTTTTCCAATCGGGCAAGAAAGGAGCTCAATTTCCCGGCATATTCTTTCAGCTGCTGTTCGGAATGTGCGCTTAGTACGACGGCATGCGGTTTTTGCTCAGTATTCCCGTCCGCTTGCCGTTTTGGCTGATAAGCACCTACGATCAGATGGGCATTAGAGCCTCCTGCGCCGAATGAACTGATTGCGGCGATTCTCGGTTTATCTCCTTCAGCCGGCCACGGCCGATTGTTTCGGACGACATAAAATGGCGAATCAGAAAAAGAAATCTTGCGGTTCAGTTCCTCGGCGTGCAGACTGGCGGGAAGCGTTTCATGTTTCATGCTTAAAAGCACCTTGATTAAACCGGCGATCCCTGCAGCCGCTTCCAAATGTCCGATATTGGATTTCACCGAGCCGATTCCGCAGTCATTTTTCTCATCGGTCTGTTTCTCAAATGCCATAGACAGACCGCGTATCTCAATCGGATCGCCGAGTGCCGTGCCGGTACCGTGAGCTTCAATGTAGCTGATATCCGCCGGACTTACCGCGGCTCTGTTTATAGCGGATAAAACCAGGTCCCGGTGCGCTTCCGGATTCGGCACCGTATACCCGGTCGTTTTGCCGCCGTGATTAGTGGCGGACCCCTTAATGACACCGTAGATGTGGTCGTTGTCCGCAATCGCTTTTTTCAATGGTTTTAACAAAACGGCTCCCGCGCCTTCGCCGGGCACGTAACCGTCTCCGCCTTCACCGAAACTGCGGCATTTTCCTTCAGAAGACAGAAAATGCGATTGGCTTAAAAACATGTATTTTTGCGGATGTAAGCTGAGGTTGACGCCTCCGGCAAGCGCCATTTCACAGTCGCCCGACATAATGGCCTGACAAGCCTGATGGACGGCGACAAGCGATGAAGAACACGCCGTATCAACAGCGATGCTCGGCCCATGGAGATCAAGGAAATAAGAAACCCGGTTCGGAATGCCCCAATATAAGGAGCCGGGGCCTTTATACTGATCTTTGAGGAAACCTTCTTCGTGTGCAATTAATGAATATTCATTCCAGGTCACTCCGGCGAATACACCGATTTGATCCGTCGGCCTCGCCGCCGGGTTCCCGTAACCGGCATCCTCCATCGCTTCCCAGCAGCACGTGACATACAATTTTTGCTGAGGGTCCATTAAATCAGCTTCCCACGGGGAAACAGAAAAAAACAGCGGGTCAAATCGATCCGGACGATCAATAAAACCTCCCCATTTACTGTATGACGCGTATTCTGCCGTTTTCTCTTCCGAGTAATAAGAGCTGTCCCATCTGTCCTCAGGGATTTCGGAGACACAATCTTTATTTTCCATTAAATTGTCCCAAAAATCATGCTGGTTTTCCGCTTTCGGAAACATCCCGCTCATTCCGATAACCGCAATATCAGAACTCCTATCCGTTCCCGGTACAGGCACCTTTTCAGCCGCCTGTACAGGAAGCAATTCTTCTTCCTGCCGGCTTCCCGTATCAGGCTCCGTTTCTTTGAATTCAAGAACGCTTTCGGGATTTCGTTTCTGCGCACTTAAAAACTCACTCAATTTCTCAATGTTCGGATATTCAAACAGCAGCGTTTCAGAAAGGCCGGTAAATTCTTTATGCAATATGGTCATGATTTCTTCACTGATGAGAGACGTCACGCCAAGAGTAAAAAAAGCGGTTTTATCTTCTGCTTCGGTCACCTCGGCACCCAGCTTTTCCGCTATTACCGTTCTTAAAAATTCGTTAATACATTTCATGAAGATACCATCCCTTGTACAAAAGAATTTTTCTGTGCTTTAACAAGTTAATCCGCCGTCTATCGCAATTATCTGTCCGGTCATAAAGGACGATTCAGGAGAAAGCAGGAAACGAACGAGTCCGGTCATATCGTCTGTTTCGCCTAAACGCCCCATCGGCGTCCTTCTGATAATCTGCGATTTTTGTTTTTCCGGCATATTTTTCGTCATATCGGTGTCCACAAAACCGGGGGCAAGTGAATTGACACGGATTCCTTTAGACCCGAGCTCCCTGGCCAGGCTTCGCGTCAAGCCGTCAAGAGCCGCTTTGGATGCGCTGTAGACTGAAGTGCCTTTAAATCCTCTTGAACCGATAATGGAGCTTATGTTAACGATTGATCCGGAATTTTGTTTCAGCATGACCCGGGAAACGTTTCGGGTCAGCTTGATGACTGAACCGATATTCAGATTGAGGATGCGGTCAATGTCTTCATCATTGGTCAGGGGCAGCAGCTGATCAAGGTTCAAACCGGCGTTATTGACCAAGCCGTCTATTCTGGAAAACTTGCGGTATACTTGAAGAACAAACTGTTTCATGGCGGCATCATCCGCCGCATCCGCCGCTTCCCAATAAAAACGGTCACGGTACTTTTCACTCTCTCTCAATGTGTTAATAAAATCAGATTCACTGCGGCTGAAAGCGGCTACTTTGTAATTCTCATCCAAAAGCGCCTGTACAATCGCTTTTCCGAGCCCCCGGCTACCTCCGCTGACGACCGCTACTTTTCCGTTATTCATATTTGCCTCCTGTTTTACACGTTTCTTATTTTTTTAAATCGGTCATTAGACAGTTTCCGATCTGTAACAGAGATGATCTGCGGTATCTGATATGGCTGCAGCTTCTGTCTGCAATGAGCTACGGCCCGCTTTCTGAAAGATTTGATATCTTCCTCTTTTTCAAGCACGGCCTCTGCCGCGACAATCTCGCCCGTAATCGGATTTTTTCGGCCCGTTATGAGAACATCCCGGACATTCGGTATCTCCAGAAAGACGCTTTCCACCTCTGCCGGAAACACTTTCTCTCCGCCCACATTAATAATTTCACTCTTTCTTCCGAGAATTCTTATATATTCGCCGTCTGTTTCCACCTGGTCACCGGTGTCGTACCAGCCGTCTTCATCGAAAGGTGAGGGTGCGTTTAAATAGCCGAGCATCGCCGACTCAGAACGGACCCAAAGCGTGCCTCCGGTAATTTTGGTCTCTGTTCCGGCACCGCCTACTTTCATCCAAGTGGATTGGCTGTCTTTTGATTTCGTTGAGAATATACCCAACTCAGTTAATCCGTATGTTTGTTTCAGCCGTACATCCGGAAACAGCCGGTGAATGCCGCGCAGCGTTGATTGGGGCATCGGTTCTGTGCCGTAAGTGATCAGCTGGAGTGAAGACAGGTTATAGCCGGCATCCGCCTTGGACATCAGCAGCATGTTTAAAAAGGTCGGGGTGGCGGGGAGCACTTGGACAGCATGTTTGTCGACCGCCTGATAAACGGACTCCGGCGTTCTGCTGTCTGATGTGACGATCGTTCCCCCGTTAAACAGAATCGCAAACAGCGTATTAATGCCGCCTATATGATCCAATTTCAGAAAAATGAGCGTACGCAGCGGTTTTCTCTTCGCCGTTTTGTATTTTTCAAGCAGCCGGCCGGCGCTTAACACGGATGCTTTGCTTTTGCCGGAGGTTCCCGATGTGAAAATAATAATGCCTGACTCCCCTCTCTCTCGCAGGTCATCAAGCAGAGGGTGAGAGGCGCTTTCAGAACCTTCACGAAGCGTCCAGCTGTCATTTTCATTTATTTCAATGATTTGATTCACTTTCGCGTCTTCAAACATATCAAGATGCTTTTCCCTTGATTCATTGCTGAGAGGGACAACGATATTTCGGTTTAACAAAAGCGCCATCAGCAAAAAAATGGCGTTCGGGGAATAATCCCCGATAAGCGCCACACATTCTCCTTCACGTATTCCGTTTTGTTCAAGTTCTTTCTGAAAAAAGCTGATTCGTGTCAGCAAATCATCATACGTAAAAGTCTGCCCTTTAAAAATGAGAAACTCACTGTCCTGCGTTTCCCTAAGCTTATCAGTCACCCAGCTGATATCTCCCCTGCTTTCTGTTTTCATGATTGAGCACTGTCCATATATTTTTGATAAATATCACAAATGCTGCCGACGGTTGTAATGCTGGAAATCGTTTCTCCTTGGGAAAAAGGATCTACTCCGGTTTCCATCTCCATCTGTGCGACTAATTGAGCGATATCCAGTGATGAGAAGCCCAGATCCTCTATGACTCTCACATCATCTCCCGCTTCGACGGCCCGATATGACTGCTGTTCTTGAATATCCTGAATAATTTGAGCGATGATCTGCTTCATTTCCTTGGTTTGTTCCATTTGCTTTCAGCTCCATTCTTTATTTTATAAACTTCTGATGACCCGTTTATAATCCGGAATATGATCTTGTGAAGAGGTCGGCACCGCCAGCAGCTTATCCACCTTGGAAATGGCCAGCAATGTATGATTCCTTTTCATATAGACTTCAATCTGATAGCTGATTTTCGCCACTGAGATCATACCGAGGGACTCACCGTGAAAGTCGGGATCGCATTCTTCAATGTGTCCCGTCATATAAATATCAAGCTCTTCATCTGCAAAACAATTTCCGTAATAATACGTCTCTCTTTCAAGCAAAAATAAATGCCGCGCGATTGAAACCGGAAAACCCGGCTTCGACCGGCGCGTCATCCATTCAAATTCCGCCGCATCCATTATCTTGCTGAATTTCGCAAACACCATGGCATGCCCCGGCGCAGCATCCTGATCAACAGGAACCCGATATGAAACGGGGTCCGCTGTTTTGAGGTTGCCCGGCTTCATACCGAAAGCGTCCGTTCTGATTTTCTTTGAGCGCATCAGCGCGTAAGGCGGCTTGGCTAGCTTAGAAAGTTCCGCAATGCATTCAGCCTTCGGCGCTGAGACTTTGCGGGTCGAACCTTCTGTTTGCGTGACGTCGACGACAATTAAACTATTGGCTTTCATAGAAGGAAACCGTCCGCGGTCCCACTCGCTTTTATCAGAGCTGACCGCTCCTTTCGGCCCGAACAAATAATCAGATTCTAATATGGTTTCTCCAAACCGGGAGATATCGACTCCGACGGAAACCTCGTCCCATAATCGGTACTGATCAAGAGGCTTATCTGAAGGAACTTTGAGATGTGTCATAAAATAAGCCGGATACAAAATCAGCCCTTGGTGATCGGCCATCTGATCAGGCCGGAATCCCGTTCCGTCCGTTAAATGGTGACTGTGTGCGTTGCCGAATAACAGCAGCAGCGCGTACTCATTCAAATTCCCTAACCCGACATGGCTCATCGTTAATTCATGATTTTCAATCAGCATGGTAGTCCTCCGCAGAAAAAATGTAATGTCTGGTCATACTCAGCCTGTAATCGATACCAGCCTTTGCGCAAGAAGGCCGGCTGTTTCTTCCATGAGCTGTTTGCCGATCAAGTCGACATGCCTGTTCCTCCAATTTTCAAGCGGGGTTCCTTTCACCCATTGATTAAACGCCCCGAGTGCAGGGCCGCAATGAATTTGGTAATCTATTTTACTTTCGCTTTTTCCTTCCAGAGCGAGTCTCGTCGTATGGGAAAAATACCATTTAAATACCATCGCCATTTTGTGTTTCGGATTCTGTTCGGCTTTGGCGATCTGTTCAGGAGATTTATCACGTTTCAACTGCTCATACACTTCCTCAAAACTGCGCTGGAAATACTTATCTTCAATTAATGTTTTCGTTTTTTCATCTATTTCATCTAAAGAATTGTATTGTCTGTACAAGTCAAAGAGTTTATTGGCTCTTGCCGGGAAAAACAGGCCTTTTTTCAGCACCTGCACCCTTGCTCCCGCTTCAAACATATCTCCCGCGGGAGCGTATGACGTATCCTGCACGTTCGCTTCCTGAAGCAGATCTTTCACTGAATCACTTGTCCCGGCTTCGACCGTGCATTGATTAATAGAACCGGTTCCGATAAATTCGGCGCCGAGCAGAAACGCCGCAGCAGCCGCTTCCGGAGTGCCGATGCCCCCGGCTGCGCCGATTCTTACTTTTTTCGCATAACCGTGCTTCTCCATCATGCGGTCTCTGAGTCTGATCATGGCAGGCATTAATGTATACGGAATCCCTTGGTCGGTATGCCCTCCTGAATCCGCTTCAACGCAAATGTCATCAGCCATCGGAATTTCTTTTGCAAGCGCCGCTTCCCCGGCTGTCAGCCGATTGTCAGACACAAGTCTTTCCAGCACATGAGCCGGAGCCGGATTCAGAAAGGCCTCAGCGACTTCAGGCCGGGATACTTTCGCGATGATTCTGTTTTGAACTGACACCGACCCGTCATGATTCCTGCTTAATCCCTTTGCCCTGTATATCACGAGAGCCGGGGTTATGCCCATAAATGCCGATGCTTCAATAAGATGAATGCCGTTTTTCAAATATAAATCTATCATTCTGACTTCCTTGTCAGGTGACATCATATGATGAAGAAGATTCAATCCGAATGTTTCCCCTTGCCGCAGTGCAAACCGGATGGTTCCGATGGCCTGCCCGATCCGTTCGATACTCAATCCGCCCGTTCCGAAAAAGCCCAGCATTCCCGCTTTTGCCGCTTTAATGACCATCTGTTCCGAAGCAATTCCTCTGTACATGGAGCCCGTCATGTAAGCATATTGGATGTTATAATCTTTTTTAAAATCTTCGTTCCCTAATCTCATTCCCGCCGTTTTTTGTGAATCAGCTGCCGATGCTTTAACATCAGCAGTATCAGACTCTTCTTTCGGCATTGGTAATGGGACGGCATCTTTTTTAATCTGCCGCGTCAGTTTTGTCAGCACTTCCCCGGGCCCGACTTCTGCAATTTCATTATTTTCAAGCCCCATCAGACGGCGTATCGTGTCCGTCCACTTTACCTGATTGGTCATTTGCAAAGTCAGATTTGTTTTGATTTCATCATTTTTATAAGGTGCGGCATGAAGATTTGAAATCACCGGAAAACGAAGAGGCATAAACGCCGTTTCTTCTAAATAATCCGCGAACTCTTTTTCAGCATCTTTCATATAGCGGGAATGGAAGGCGCCGCTCACATTTAAAGGAAGATACATTCTCACGCCGGCTTTTTCAAAGACGGGGCCCGCTTTTTCAATGTCTTGTTTCGTTCCGGCGATCACAATTTGCGAAGGTGAATTGTGGTTAGCGATATCAATGCCGGTCAGATGATAATCGGATAGAACCTCTTTTACTTGTTCAGCCGTAAACCCCAAAACCGCCGCCATGCCTCCGGGAGCTGCCTTGCTCATGAGCTCCCCTCTTTTTTTCACAAGCTGCAAACCGGTCTTAAAATCAAAGCAGCCGGCCGCAAATAACGCATTATATTCTCCTAAACTGTGCCCTGCGGCGTAATCGGGCTCTCTGCCGGACTCTTTAATCTTCTTTAAATAACTGAGTGCACTTACCGTATATAACGCCGGCTGGGTAAATTGCGTTTTCCCCAGCTGATGATTCGGATCCTCCAGACACAATTCTTCTATAGAGTAGCCTAATATGTCATCAGCCTGACGTGTCAGATCTTGAAATTCATCAAACAGCCCGGCTCCCATTCCTTTAAATTGAGAACCCTGCCCCGGGAACACAAACGTAAGCATCTTATCCTCATCCTTTCCGCATCGTCAATTTGAATATCACATGTGGTTCTCCATACAAAAACGTCTCTTATATTTATTGACTGGTGTAAACACCGCCATAAAAATAAAAACACAAACGCGTTTGCGATTCAGCACAGGTTTAAAAATCGCAAACGCATTGTGTTTTCCTTTTCTAACATAATTTATATAAAGACATCTTGCTTGTTTACTGAATGTTTCGCATGACAAGCTGCAGTGCCAATATGCCCGAAAACAGCCATGACGGCACACTTCTCCCTTATCATGTATATGTAGATATATACACTGCAATCATTTTTATAATCCCTATTTCCTCTTCAACGTGCCGAAACAGCGATTGAAATTTAATAGGTGCTTTACTTTAATTTAATAAATTTAACAAATAGTTGCTATTTAAAGAGAATAATATCAATTTATAGATAATAATGTCAAGGCTTTATTTCGTTATTTTCTGACATTTATTCCACAGTTTTATATTCGGTGGACAGTCGGCATAATTGTTTCGGGATAAATGTCAGATAATTCCCTGAACCCTTTTCATGTCAAAGAAAATTCATCACCTCTCTGTCAATTGGGTCTATACTTATTTTTCATTTTCATATATTATGTAAAAAAAAGACGAATTAGAAAAATTTTTAATCACTTTAAATACTATCCATTAAATACTTTCTTTGTATAATAATTTCTTATTATTCTAAGGAGGATCCAGTCATGAAATGGTACGCACTTTTTGTAGAGTCGGGAAAAGAAGAAGCAGTTCAAAAATTTCTGCGTCTGCAGTTTGATGAGCAGGCTCTCTACTCAATCATACCCAAGAAAAAAGTCACAGAACGAAAAGCCGGAATCAAATACGAGGCACTCAAAAAGATGTTTCCGGGATATGTTCTGTTTAAAACAAAGATGACAGAGCGGACATTTCATAAAATCAAAGAACTCCCCATTTCATGCAGAATCGTGAATAACGGCGCATATTATTCCAAAGAGCGTAAAACCTATTTCACGACAATTAAGGATGAAGAAATCCTCCCTATTATCAGACTGATCGGAGAAGGAGACACTGTAGATTATTCAAAAGTCTATATTGAAAATTCAAAAGTAACCGTTGCCTCAGGGCCTCTTAAAGGAATGGAAGGCATTATTAAAAAGATCGATAAAAGAAAAAGACGCGCCAAAATCTGCCTGTCTTTTATGGGACTGGACAAAATGGTCAACGTCGGAATTGAAGTGCTCTCCAAACCCTAGCATTTCAAAAAAAGCATCAACAGCATGTGCCGTTGATGCCCTTTTTATATAAACAGACGAAAGCCCGACATCAAAATAACCCCGCTCACCACCGTCACGGTCAAATTTTTGTTTTCAAGGCATAGTTGACCTGAAGCCGGGCTGCGCCTATGAGACAAAATCATATTTAGGGGAATCCATTTTAATCAAGAGCGGTGAATTGACGGTTGAGCTTCATGACGAAAAGCATATGCTGACTTCGGGCGATGCCGCACAATTATTTTCATTCCTCGGATGAACCGGTGACATATTTTATGCTGGTCTATTATCCTGAACCGGCTTAAACGCATATCAGGCTTCTTCAGACAGAAGCCTGATGGACCGCAACCCATTCTTGTATGCATTGAATCAGTTTCTGGACAGAAGGTGTCTGCGTCTCCTTTGCATGAGCTGTCAAAATGCCGAGCTGCCTGGAGACATACCGGTCGAACCGTTTGATGAGCACATCACAATCATTCACCAAAAGCTGCGGCAGGATGCTGATCCCCAGATTGTTCCGCACCATTGCAATTATCGCTTCATCCCCTCTGATTTGATAAGCGACCCGCGGTGTGATCTTTTCTTCCTTCAGCACTTTCAGCACATCAAAATGTGTCTCCGGATAAGGCACGATACATTTGACGGATTCCATGACATGTAACGGAACCGTTTCACATTGCGCCAATTCATGCTGCGGGCTCATCACCGCTACAATCGGGTCCTCGGCCAACGGGTAAAAATGCCACTTCTCGCTGTGGGATGTCCCGATCGCCGCATCAATCCGGTCATCTTTCAGCCATTGTTCCAGCTCAGTAGAATTTCCTTCAAACAAATGCACCTTAATAGAAGGATACAGCTCATTAAATTCCCTCAAAATTTTCGGCAGCCATTTTACCGCCACGCTCGTAACAGTGCCGAGCCGGACTTCCCCTCTTTCTAACCCATTAATATTATCAACGGTTTGAGACAGTTTTTCATAGTTTTTTTGAATTTCCTTCATAATATGTAACACTTTCAACCCATTTGCGGTGGGCCTCACTCCATGCCGCTGTCTGATCAAAAGCGGAAAACCGTACTCTTCCTCTAATTTACTGATCATTTGGCTGATGTTCGGCTGTGTGTAATTCAATATGGCAGCGGCTTGGGTCAGGCTGCCGCTTTCTACCGTTTTAATAAAGGCTAAATGCTTCTTTAAATCCAACCGGCTTCATCTCCCAGATATCATTACTTATTATCCAATGCATTAGTTATATTTAGTTTACTTATACATCAATCAAAAATAAAATGGCAATGTCTCCATCATTATACTTGATAACAAACAGAAGGTGAGCGTTTCAGCATGAGTTTTCTCATTCAATTTTTTATCGGCGGCACCGTTATGGTGGCCGCCGCGTATTTAAGCAAGTCGAAATACTTATTTTTATCAGGCGTTATCACATTGCTGCCGATCATGACGTTATTGAATATTCACTTGCAGCTGAAAAATATGAGCCCCGACGATTTCAGAGCCGCTCAAAAAAACGGAATATTCGGTGCCTTCGGCGCAGTGATCTTCATCAGCAGTATTTTCATCCTGACAAACTGGTTCAAAGGAGGCCACGCAGTCATCGGTGCGTTTCTCATCTATATTTGCTATATGATCGGCTGTAAATGCCTGTTATGAAGATACGGCCACGCTGTGTATAAAAAAATGCCCGTCCAGAACAATAAGAACGATCTGTTCAGTTGTGAGCAGTTTATATGACTGAATGATCATGAGTTGTTATAATCAATGTCTAAAAACATTCCGGGAGGCGAAATAAATGGCGAGAAAATTATTCACACCATGGACCGTTAAAGATGTAACGATCAAAAACCGTATTGTTATGGCACCGATGTGCATGTATTCCTCACATGAGAAGGACGGAAAACTGCAGCCTTTTCATATGGCGCACTACATATCGCGTGCAATCGGACAGGTCGGCCTGATTATCGTGGAAGCGACAGCCGTTAATCCTCAGGGGCGCATTTCCGATCAGGATTTGGGCATTTGGAGCGATGATCATATCGAAGGTTTTGCCAAACTGACGGAACAAGTGAAAGCGCAAGGATCTAAAATCGGCATTCAGCTTGCGCACGCCGGACGTAAAGCTGAGCTTGAGGGAGACATTTACGCTCCGTCAGCCATTCCGTTCGATGAGCAGTCCAAAACACCGGCTGAAATGACGACAGAACAAATTAAAGAAACCATTCAGGAATTCAAACAGGCAGCGGCGCGCGCGAAAGAAGCCGGCTTTGACATTATTGAACTTCATGCCGCACACGGCTACTTAATGCACGAATTTTTGTCCCCTCTGTCCAATCACCGTACAGACGAATACGGAGGCTCACATGAAAATCGCTACCGCTTCTTAGGCGAGACCATTGAAGCCGTCAAGGAAGTCTGGGACGGCCCGTTATTTGTCCGTATTTCTGCATCGGATTATACAGACAAAGGGCTGGACATTGCGGATCATATCGGTTTTGCGAAGTGGATGAAAGAACAGGGAGTCGACCTCATTGATTGCAGCTCAGGCGCACTCGTTCAAGCTGATATTAACGTCTTCCCCGGCTACCAAGTGAGCTTCGCGGAGAAAATCCGTGAACAGGCCGAAATTGCAACAGGCGCCGTCGGTTTGATAACGACGGGAACAATGGCGGAAGAAATTCTGCAAAACAACCGCGCTGACCTTATTTTTGTCGCGAGAGAACTTCTGCGCGATCCGCACTTTGCAAGGAGTGCAGCGAAGCAGCTGAATACTGAAATACCGTCACCGGTCCAATACGACAGAGCATGGTGATGAAGTGACAGCCGGAGTTTTTCGATCCGGCTGTCTCTTTTTTTATTTTTCGAGAAACGATTGCCGAAGCTTCTCCGTCTTCCCTATAGAACCAATTAGAGGAGATGACTCCAATGAAAGCAGCATGGATGGAAAGGACATATCTGATTGACGGGTGTCCGTTTTATACGAAACACCGTAAAGGCGCCGGCGAAGTGACGATCGTCTTTGAAGCCGGCTACGGCACTTCTTCTGAAACATGGACATCATTACTCGCTGACATAGATGAAGAATTTGGGGTTTTCACATATGACAGAGCCGGAATCGGCAAAAGCGGACGAAGCCGAAACAAGAGAACGGCGGACCATATGGTACAGGAATTAAACGCTCTTCTTCTGAAGGCCGGCGTCAAGCCTCCTTACCTTGTCGTCTCGCATTCATACGGCACGATTATCAGCAGACTTTGGGCGAGCCGGAACCGCCGGGATATTCTCGGGATGGTGCTGCTTGATCCGGTTTCTGAGGATCAGGAGACGAAAGTGCTTCCGCTTCTTCCTGAAGAAATGAAGGCCGCCTATTTGAAACAGTTCAAATTGGAAGGATCACACGCGGAATTTTTAACAAGCCTTAGGCAGATCCAGCATCAGCAGATTCACTTCGGCGATATGCCGCTGTTGATTTTATCATCGGGAGAGCGGGATGAGCGCTTAAAGCACGCTCATGAACAATGGGTGAAACTGCACAGAAGCATGCTTGATGTCTCTTATCAAAGCGGATGGATTCAGGCCAAAAACAGTTCTCATGCCATTCATCACGATGAACCGCACATCGTCCACCTTGCCATTTATGATGTTTGGTGCGCGGTGCGCCAGCAAATGAATGCTCCTGCCTATCAGGCGGTAAACTGATAAAACAAAAGCCATTGTGCAACGGCACAATGGCTTTTGTTATCGTGATCTATTTGGTCTCACGATGCAAAGTATACTTTTTCAACCGGGGTGAATACTTTTTCATTTCTAACCGGTCCGGATTCGTCCGTTTGTTCTTCGTCGTGATATAATTTCTGTCCCCTGTCTCTGTACAGGCCAATGTAACATTCACACGCATCATTTTCACCCCTTTTGTAAATCGTAATTATTACGTTTTATTATATCTCATCAGAAAAAAATGTCAAGCGTCTATTTTTTAAGACCGCTCCACAGTGACCTCCATGAAGTCAAATGCGATCTTACTGTTTTCAAATACCGCTTTCGCCTCATGTTCGAGACGCTCTATCGGCGATTCACCCTGATACCTTGCGCTGATATGAGTTAAGATCAGCTGTTTGGCGCCTGCTTTTTTTGCCGTTTGCGCAGCCTGTTCTGTCGTCGCGTGATAATAATTATGTGCGAGCTTTGCATCTTCCTTGGCAAACGTCGCTTCATGAACAAGCACATCCGCATTGCGCGCAAGCTCCGTTACCCGCTCTGATGCCCTCGTATCCCCGGAAAAAGCGACGATTCTCCCTTTTTTCGGGGATTCCAGAAAATCCCGTCCGTTAATGATTCTGCCATCGTCAAGTGTGACCGTTTCGCCTTTTTTGAGTTTCTGATAGACGGGTCCGGGCGGGATATTCATTTCTTTCAATCTGCCGGCCTGCAATGCGCCGGGAATATCCTTTTCCTGAACCCGATAGCCGAACGCTTCCACACCGTGAATGACGGATGCTGCGGTAACAATGAAGTGCTCATCTTCAAAAACCGTCCCCTCTTCGATTTCATGTACGGTAAGAGGATACGTCAGATGAGTCGCCGTCACGTTCAGGCTTGTTTCGATAAAGGCTTTAATGCCTTTTGGCCCGTAAATCGTCAGCTCTTCTTCACCGCCCTGAAATGAACGGCTCCCCAACAGACCCGGAAGACCGTAAACATGGTCGCCGTGAAGGTGGGTGATGAAAATCTTTTCTATTTTCCTTGGTTTGATTGTTGTATGTAATATCTGATGCTGAGTGGCTTCTCCGCAATCAAACAGCCATACGGAACGCCTTTCTTCAAGAAGCTTCAGCGCGACGGACGTTACGTTTCTCGTCTTTGCCGGCATGCCGGCCCCCGTCCCTAAAAATAATAATTCCACAATGCTTCCTCCTAGACCTTTGTACTACTAAGGATACAGGATCAGGCTGAAAATGTGAATTCACCCGGGCCTTCTCCTGCCTGATTAATTTTTTTCCGCAAACCGCAAAAAACAGGCTGAAATGTTTGCTTTCAACGAATTTTAGATTTAAAATGAAGGAAATATGCGGGGTTTTAAACCATGCTTCAGATAAAGTGAGGTACTCTAAGTGAAAACAAACGACAAACCAAAAGCAGTAATTGTAATATTTGGTGCCACAGGGGATTTGGCAAAACGAAAACTTTACCCATCCATTCACCGTTTATATAAAAATGGTCAAATTGGTGAAGAGTTTGCAGTTGTAGGTGTTGGAAGAAGACCTTGGTCAAACGAGGACCTCCGGGAAACGGTTAAAACGTCTGTTTCTTCTGCCGGGCAAAAAGACATAGACGATTTCACATCTCATTTTTATTACCATCCGTTTGATGTAACGAATCCGGGTTCCTATCAGGAGCTGAATGTCCTGCTGGATCAGCTTGAACATACATATGAAATCCCGAACAACAGAATGTTTTACTTGGCGATGGCTCCTGAGTTTTTCGGCACGATCGCAAAATCACTTAAAAACGAAGGTGTCACAGCGACAAATGGCTGGTCCCGTCTCGTCATTGAAAAACCGTTCGGCCATGATCTGCCGAGTGCGAAAGAGCTTAACAAAGAAATACGCGAAGCTTTCACGGAAGATCAAATTTACCGGATCGACCATTACTTAGGCAAACAAATGGTTCAAAATATCGAAGTCATCCGGTTTGCAAATGCGCTGTTTGAGCCGCTGTGGAATAACCGCTACATCTCAAACATCCAGATTACATCAAGTGAGGATCTCGGCGTTGAAGATCGCGCGAGATATTATGAAAAATCAGGCGCACTCCGTGATATGGTTCAAAACCATATTTTACAAATGGTCGCTCTCTTGGCAATGGAACCGCCGATTAAACTGAACACGGAAGAAATCCGCAGCGAAAAAGTGAAGGTGCTGAGAGCTCTCCGCCCTGTCGCTCCAAACGAAGTGAGTGACTTCTTCGTCCGCGGACAATACCAAGCGGGAAAGATTGACGGAAACGCTGTACCGAGCTATACAGATGAACAAAATGTAGCACCGGATTCCAATACGGAAACATTCGTGTCCGGAAAGCTGTTAATCGATAACTTCCGCTGGGCCGGCGTTCCGTTTTATATCCGCACAGGGAAACGGATGAAAGAAAAATCAACGAAAATCGTCGTTCAATTTAAAGACATTCCGATGAATCTTTATTACGGCAATGAAACGAATGTAAATCCGAACCTGCTTGTCATCCATATTCAGCCGGATGAAGGCATCACACTATATCTGAACGCTAAAAAATTAGGCGGAGCCGCTCATGCTCAGCCGATTAAGCTGGATTACTGCAGCAACTGCAGTGATGAAATGAACACACCGGAAGCCTATGAAAAATTAATCCATGACTGTCTGCTCGGTGATGCGACAAACTTTGCCCATTGGGACGAAGTGGCGCTTTCCTGGAATTTCGTCGATGCGATTTCCGAAACGTGGGCAGCCGACAAAACCCTTTCTCCGAATTATGAAGCCGGGTCAATGGGACCGAAAGCTTCGGACGACCTTCTTGAAAAAGACGGCCTTCACTGGTGGAATATATAAGAAAAAATTAAAAAACCGCGGCGCCGTTCATGACGGCCCGCGGTTTTTAATATCAGGAAAAGCCCCCGCAATCAATGCGGGGGCTTCTTCATTACTTCATCCATTCAGTATGGAAAATGCCTTCTTTATCTGTGCGTTCATACGTATGCGCGCCGAAGTAATCACGCTGCGCTTGAATCAAGTTTGCAGGAAGCACTGCCGTACGGTAGCTGTCGTAATACGCAAGTGCGCTTGAGAACGAAGGTACCGGCACGCCTTGGGCTACGGCAAGTGAAATCACTTGGCGAAGGGCGCCTTGGTAGCTTTCTGCAATGTTTTTGAAGTAGCTGTCTAACAGCAGGTTGTCAAGCTCCGGTTCACGGTCATATGCGTCTTTGATCTTTTGCAGGAACGCCGCGCGGATGATACAGCCGCCGCGGAAGATCATCGCGATTTCACCGTATTTCAGATCCCAGTTATATTCTTCAGACGCGGCTTTCATTTGGGCGAAGCCTTGTGCGTAAGAACAGATTTTACTCATGAAGAGCGCTTTTCTGACCGCTTCAATCAGCTCTTCTTTATTTTCAGTGACCGGCTTAACGTCTGGTCCGGACAGAAGGCCGCTTGCTTTCACACGCTCTTCTTTCATTGCGGAAATGAAACGCGCAAAAACAGATTCAGTGATAATCGGAAGCGGCACGCCTAAGTCAAGAGCGCTTTGGCTTGTCCATTTACCCGTTCCTTTTTGGCCCGCTTTATCAAGGATGACGTCAACAAGCGGTTTGCCCGTTTCTTCATCTTTTTTAGTGAAAATATCAGCCGTGATTTCGATCAGATAGCTGTCAAGCTCTCCTTTGTTCCACTCAGCGAATACTTCGTGAAGCTCTTCGGCAGACAATCCGAGCACCTGTTTCAGAATGAAATATGACTCAGAGATCAGCTGCATGTCACCGTATTCGATACCATTGTGCACCATTTTTACATAGTGCCCCGCTCCGTCCGGGCCGATGTATGTCGTACAAGCTTCTCCGTCCACTTTAGCAGAAATGGCTTCTAAAATCGGTTTTACGAGTTCGTGCGCTTCCTTTTGGCCGCCCGGCATAATAGAAGGCCCTTTCAGCGCTCCCTCTTCACCGCCTGATACACCCGTTCCGATAAAGTGAATGCCGCTTTCGGCAAGCTCTTTGTTCCGGCGCTGTGTATCTTTATAGTATGTATTTCCGCCGTCAATCAAAATATCGTCTTTTTCCAGATGAGGAAGAAGAGATTGAATCGTCGCATCCGTTGCAGTTCCCGCTTTAACCATTAATAAGATTTTACGGGGTGTTTCAAGAGACTGGACAAACTCCTCAATGCTGTATGTGCCGACAACATTTTTGCCTTTTGCCTCTTCTAAAAACTCTTCCGTTTTGCTGCTTGATCTGTTGTATACAGACACAGAAAATCCCCGGCTTTCGATGTTAAGAGCCAGATTTTTACCCATTACCGCAAGACCGATAACTCCGATTTGTTGTTTTGACATATTCTAACGTCCCTTCTTCAAACGTTTAACCATTTTAAAATTTAAATTAAAATAAAATGATATTTATACTAAAGAAATTATCATACATAACCCCTTTTTTCAAGTTATTCACCTTTTCTTTTCATCCTGAAAAAAGTCTCTGTTAAAGCTCGTTCCCCTTGTTTTGCTTTCTTCTTTTTTTATAACGGCGCCTTTTCTGATCAGGTTTTGGCCGTACTTTTCATTCAGCTCGTTCATCATCTGAAAAATCGGCTCATCCTTTGCGTCCTCCTTGAATGAAAACAGATCAAGCTGTTTATACGCCTGCTGTTTTTCAACCAGTTCCGTCCCGGTGATGCCGAGAAGCCTTACCGGATTTTGGTTCCAGTGCTTGTCAAACAGTTCCATCGCCGCTTCCATGATGTCTTTTTTCTGATCAGCCGGATTGCTGAGGGTCATGCTTCTTGTGACCGTTTTCCAATCCGCATACCGAATCATGATGAACAGCCGGCAGGCCATGACCTCCTTACGCTGGAGCCGTTCGCTCACAGACAGCGCGAGCCGGTCAAACACGCCCGTTAATTCATCCCAGTCAGCCGAATCATGCGACAGGGTGGATGAGTTGCCGACGCTTTTAAATTCATAAATCCGCTCGGGATTGACTTCTGCAGGATGGATGCCGTTCGCTTTATCCTTCAGCCTCGGGCCGTTTATGCCGAGAAGCGTTTTCAGCGCATGTTCATCTCCTTTTGCCAAATCACCGATCGTTTTGATGCCGAGCGTTTTTATTTTTTCCGCAGTTTTCGTTCCTATACCGTGCATCTCTTCAATCGGAAGAGGCCATAAGACGTCCGGCAGCTCTCTTTTTCTTAAAATGGTGATGCCGAGCGGTTTTTTCATGTCAGACGCCATTTTAGCGAGAAATTTATTCGGGGCGATGCCGATGCTTGACGGAAGCAAAAGCTCTTTTTGCAGTCTCGCCTGAATGTCTTCGGCTGTCTCATACGCCCTGTGTCGGTGCGGTGTGTCCGTAATATCCATGTATCCTTCATCAATAGAAACAGGCTCGACTAAATCCGTATACTCCCTCAGAATGCTGAACATTTCTTTTGACGAACTCCGATAGCGGTCAAAATTCGGAGGCACGACGATGAGTTCCGGACAGAGGCGTTTTGCCCGCCACACCGGCATGGTGGTCTTTACGCCCCGCGCTCTCGCTTCGTAGCTGCAGGTGACGATGATTCCTTTCCGTTCCTTCACGTTTCCGGCAACGGCGATAGGTTTTCCTCTTAAAGACGGATCATACGCCATTTCTACGGAGGCATAAAAACTGTTCATATCGATATGAAATATAATTCTCCCTTTTCCGGCCACTCCCGGCGCCTCCTTTCCTTTCATAGACAACCTTATATATATGTAGTAAAATAAGAGCTGAATGGATGTGATAAAATGATTCTTGAGTCAATGAATGACTTTTTATTTTTAGTCGATTTTTTCACAATTATTCTTCCCGCTCTGACCGCGATCGGCATCGCTTTTCTTTTGCGTGAGCGCCGCGCAGGCGAGCATTGGAGAACGAAACGAATAGATGGACATCAAGCAGTCGTTCAGCTGAACCGAACAGACTTTCTTATTATTATATATCATCGCATTACAACTTGGATACGTAAAGTCATCCGCATGAATTCACCGGCGAATGATGATGAAGATGTCAGCTTCCTCCTTTTATAACGGCAAGTGAAGATAAAAAGGAGGAGACATAATTGTCTAAAACATATCAAAAATGGATTGCATTCGGATTGTTTTTTATCGTACTGTGCACAGGCCGCTCGGCTTTTGCCGCGACATCTCAGACTCAGACGGGAGGCCTCGGGAATATCGGTTTTTTCCACGATTACCTGATCGAGCCGTTTTCGGCACTTTTAAAAGGGGTGGCGGGCCTGTTCCACGGTGAGTACGGACTGTCGATTATTCTAGTGACGATTATCGTCCGGATCGTTGTATTGCCTTTGTTTGTGAACCAATTTAAGAAACAGCGGGTGTTCCAGGAAAAAATGGCTGTGATCAAACCGCAGGTCGACAGCATCCAGGCTAAAATAAAACAAACGAAAGATGCGGAAAAACAAAAAGAACTGCAAATGGAAATGATGAAGCTTTACCGTGAGCACAATCTGAATCCGATGGCAATGGGATGTCTTCCGATGCTGGTGCAATTCCCGATTTTGATCGGTTTTTATTACGCCATCCGCTCAACGCCGGAAATCGCTTCACACTCATTTCTGTGGTTCAGCTTAGGGCATTCTGATATTCTTGTATCACTGTGCGCGGGGGCCATGTATTTCTTACAGGCTTATATTTCCCAAAAATTAAACGAGAAATATTCACCGGCTGCTCAAAATCCGGCCGCGATGCAGTCAGCAAAAATCATGGTCTTTATTTTCCCTGTCATGATGACCGTTTTTTCGCTTAACGTACCGGCTGCGCTGCCGCTTTACTGGTTTACAAGCGGACTGTTTTTGACAGTGCAGAACGTACTTTTACAGCAGACGCATCATAAAAAGAAACAGGCTGCGGCTCAGGCGGAGCCCGCCAAATCATAATACTGAAACCCTGCCGGAACCTATCCGGCAGGGTTTTTTCTTGTATCTGCGAAGCTTTACGCCAATTATCATGAAGAATGAAAAAAGCACCCAATCAACTGGGTGCTTCGTTTTTAGTTGGCCGCTGTTTCGATAATGGCAACGACCATTTCCGCCGTTTTGACGAGCTCTTCAATCGGCATTTTTTCATTTTTCGTATGGATTTGTTCATAGCCTACTGACAGGTTGACTGTCGGAATGCCGTGGCCGGCAATGACGTTTGCATCACTTCCGCCGCCGCTTGTCTGAAGTTCGCTCGGACGGCCGATTTTTGCCGCTGCTTTTTTCGCGACTTCCACAACCTGATCGCCGTCCTGATATTTGAAACCCGGATACATGACCGCGATGTCCACTTCCGCGCGGCCTCCCATCTCAGCTGCAGCAGATTCGAAAGCTTCTTTCATTTTCTGCACTTGCGCTTCCATTTTTTCAGGCACTAATGAACGCGCTTCAGCCAGAATATCAACCTGGTCGCAGACGATATTGGTTTGCGTGCCGCCTTCGAAACGGCCGATATTAGCCGTTGTTTCTTTATCAATACGGCCGAGCGGCATTTTAGAGATTGCTTTTGATGCGATGGTAATCGCGGAGATGCCTTTTTCCGGTTCCACTCCCGCATGAGCCGTTTTCCCGAAAATGGTTGCTCTCACTTTCGCTTGTGTCGGCGCGGCTACAATAATGTTGCCGACTTTTCCGTCTGAATCAAGCGCAAAACCGTATTTCGCGGTAATGTCTGAACGATCCATTGCTTTTGCCCCGACTAATCCCGATTCTTCTCCGGCCGTGATAATGAATTCAATGGTGCCGTGCTCGATGTTTTGTTCTTTCAGCACTTTAATGGCTTCAAACATTGCGGCAAGACCCGTCTTATCATCAGCGCCGAGAATCGTCGTGCCGTCGGATTTTACATAGCCGTCTTCCACAATCGGCTTAACGCCTTTGCCCGGAACAACCGTGTCCATGTGCGATGTGAAATAAATCGTATCCGCATCTTTTGTGCCCTTTAACGTACAGATTAAGTTGCCGGCTCCATGCCCGGTCACTTCTTTTGTATCATCTTCTTTTACGCTCAATCCTAAATCAGTGAATTTTTGTTTGAGCACCTTGCTGATTTCCGCTTCATGTTTTGTCTCTGAATCAATTTGAACGAGTTCAAGAAATTCTTCAAGCAGACGTTTTTCATTTACCATTTTCAGTTCCCTCCGTTTAAAGCGGTATATTACCGTGCTTTTTTTTCGGTCTTTCCTCTTCCTTATGCGCAAGCATGTCAAATGCCTGAATCAATTTTTTCCTCGAGTCTTCCGGCCGGATGATATCATCCACCATTCCGCAGGCCGCCGCTCTATACGGACCGGCGTTTTCCTTTTCGTATATGGCTTTTTTTTCGCGCTTCGTCTTCTCCGGGTCGCCAGAAGCCTGTATGTCTCTGCTGTATAAAATCGACGCCGCGCCTTCCGCTCCCATCACGGCGATTTCCGCATTAGGCCAGGCGAATACAAGATCTGCCCCGAGCCCTTTCGAATTCATGGCAACATAGGCGCCTCCGTAAGCTTTTCTGATGATGAGCGTCACTTTCGGCACCGCCGCTTCGGCAAAAGCATACAGCAATTTTGCTCCGTGACGGATGATTCCCGCATGTTCCTGCTGAAGGCCCGGAAGAAATCCCGGAACATCAGCGATCGTCAATAGCGGAATATGAAACGCGTCGCAAAAACGGATGAATCTCGACGCTTTGTCAGCGGCATCAATCGTGAGGCTCCCCGCCAAGTGTTTCGGCTGGTTTGCGACAACACCGACTGTGCGCCGTCCGAGTTTCAGAAAACCGACAGCAATGTTTTTGGCAAAATACGGCTGAATGTCAAAAAACGTTCCGTCATCCGCCAGCTCTTTTATTACCTGTAACACATCGTAAGGTTTCGAACTGTCCGCGGGAACGAGGGTGTTTAATAACGGTCTGGCGTCTTCCTTTTTAACGGGTAATGCCGTCTGTCCGCCGTGCGGGAGATAAGAAAGCAGGGTTTTCACAGCGGAAAGTGCCTCTTTTTCCGTTCGTGCGGAATAGTGGGCATTTCCGCTTATCACATTATGTATTCCCGCACCGCCTAAACTTTCCGCGTCAATCTGTTCACCCGTCACCTGTTCAATGACTTTCGGGCCTGTAATAAACATGTGCGACGTATGTTCCGCCATAATCACAAAATCCGTCAAAGCGGGTGAATAAACAGCACCGCCGGCACACGGCCCAAGGATGACAGAAATTTGCGGAATCACTCCCGAGTAAAGGACGTTGCGCCTAAAGATATGACCGTATCCATTTAATGATACCACACCCTCTTGAATTCTCGCACCACCTGAGTCGTTCAGCCCGATGATCGGGGTTTTGTTTTTCGCCGCCAGATCCATTACCGCCGCGATTTTTTCCGCATGTGTCTCGCCGAGCGTCCCGCCGAGTACGGTAAAGTCATGGGCAAACAAATACACGGGCCGTCCTTCAATTGTGCCGTATCCGGTAACAACGCCGTCTCCCGGAGCATTCTGGCACCCGGGCGTGCGGCTTTTGGCAAACGGCTGCAGCTCTGAAAAACTGTCTTCGTCCAATAGATAGTCAATTCTTTCTCTTGCCGTCAGCTTGCCTTTTTTGTGCTGTTTTTCATTTTTTTCCGCTCCGCCGCCGTTTGTTAAAAAGGAGCGTCTTTCGTTTAAGTGTCTGATATGATCACTCATGCTCATCTTGAGTTTCTCCTTTTTCAATTGTTTCACAAAGCTCAATCAGGACCCCGTTCGCCTCTTTTGGAGAGAGAAATGCGATCTTCTTCCCGCCCGCTCCGTTTTGCGGTTCATGATGAATCAAGGTCATGCGGCATGATTCAAGCTCCTTGATCGTTTCCTTCATATCGGCGCAGCGGAATGCCAAATGATGCAGCCCTTCGCCTCTTTTCTGTAAAAAAGAGCTGACGGGAGACGCGTCCGACAGCGGCTCAATCAGCTCAAGCTTTGTGCCTCCCGCTTTTAAAAAAGCAACTCTCACATTTTGGCCGTTTACCAGCTCGTCTCCCATATACGTAAGCCCGAGCATCCGTTCGTAAAATCCTCTCGCGGCTTCAATAGAGCTGACGGCAATGCCGACATGATCAAGTTTTTTCATAGCGCGGCCACCTGCTTTCCGCCATAGGATATGGCTTGTTCATACAAGCAAAACACGTTAAAATGGTAGACAGTAATCTTAAGGAGTGAAACAATGTCTCAAAAATTTATGAAAAGCGCCGTCATCGTCATTTTGGGCGTATTTATACTTTCAACCCTCCTCTCAGGTATTATGATGTATTTGCGGTAAAAAAGCAGGCGCCTCATTGCAAGGGGGTTTCCTGCTTTTTTATGAGGGCTTTCCGCTCTATTGCAATGTCCTCAAATGAGCGGTTTTCTTTTGTGATCAATACTTTCGTTCCGGGAGGGATAATCCGGAAAATACGGATGACATCCCGGTTTTTCATACGGATGCAGCCGTTTGATACAAACCCCCCGATCAGCTCTTCTCTGTTTGTTCCGTGAATGCCGTATATCCTGCCGTCGGTTCCTTTCGCATCAAAGCCGATCCAGCGGACGCCGAGCGGGTTTTCCGGCGCGCCTCCCTCTACATTTTTCTTCCGGTAATACGGATTGACGGCTTTGACCGTTACCGTAAATTCTCCTTCAGGCGTCAAATCATCCGTTTTTCCCGTCGCCACCTGATAAATGCCTTCTATTCGGTTATCCTTCACAACAGCAAGCGCATTTGTGGCTTTATTGACGATAATATAAGGGTCACCCGGCAAAGGGTTCGCGCCAAGCGGCCAAAGCGGAGACAGCAGCAGGGCGGCTGACAATAAAAAAAATCGCATGGGCTCCCCTCCTTTTTTCATTAGAATGACCAATGAAAGGAGGACTCATGCGATTGATCCATATGTTTTTTTACAGCTTGATGCCTTTGAAATAACTTTTAATCACGAGATATTGTTCCATCTCACCGAGGAGGTGGAACAAAGCCGCCCGCGCTTCAAACTCCTCGCGCGTTGCCGGGAGCGGCATTTCTTCAAATTCCGTTCTCATTTCTGCAAGTCTTTTTAAAAATTTATGAGCGGTATTGCCGGGATGAATGGCTTCCCTTAATTCATGGATGAAATGGGCGATTATTTTTCCCTGCTCCACCGTTATTGAAATAGAGGTAATCTTCGGCAGCAGCCGTTCAATGATTTCAAATTGTTTCTGTCTCATCTTAAAATAATGATAGTAGAGATTTTCATGGCGCAAAATATGATTCTGCACGTCCCGATAGGCGAGGTTTTTCGCCTCTTGAATCATCTGATGCGTCTCCGGTATTTCCTTCCCCGTCCAATCTTGCTCACCAGTTAACAAATACCGTTCGATTTCGGCGAAGATGACGGAAAAGTTGTCCTCGATTTTTTTCCTGTACGCCGCGAGTTTTCTGTCGAGGCTCGGCATATACAGATTCATTAACAGCGCGACGCCGATACCTACGGTGATCAGCTGGAACTCATTCCAGATAAACGCCATCGTAATGCCGCCGGACATATATAAATGAAGAATGATTACTGAACTGGTGACGATCCCTTCATTTATTTTTAAAACGACTGTAGTCGGAATGAACAGCACCAGCAATATTCCGATCGCAAACGGATAATAGCCGATCAGTCCGAAAAAGACATATGAAAAGACGATCGCCAATAAACAGGCGGCAAATCGGGCCCACGAGGCCTGAAGCGACCGCTTTTGCGTAATCTGGATGCACAATATGGTGATGATTCCTGCGGATGCGAAGTTTTGCAGATGCAACAGCTGGGCTAAATAAATGGCCAGCGCCGTTCCAAGTGCGGTCTTTAGTGTCCGGTAACCGATTTTAAACATTGCTTGCTCCATTCTGTTTGTTTCTTTCTCAAAAAAAAGAAGAAGAGCATTCTTCTTCTTTTCTTACAGTTATATTTTATAATATTTTTTCTAAAAAGTCCTGTGCTCTTTTTGACTTCGGAGAAAGAAAAAATTCTTCCGGCTGACCGTCTTCCACGATCGTCCCTTCATCCATAAATAATACGCGGTCTGCGACTTCTTTGGCAAATCCCATTTCGTGCGTTACGATCACCATTGTCATGCCCGTCTGCGCGAGCTCTTTCATCACCTCAAGAACTTCTTTGACCATTTCCGGGTCAAGAGCCGAGGTCGGTTCATCAAACAGCATGATGTCAGGATTCATGGCAAGCGCCCGCGCGATGGCGACCCGCTGCTTCTGTCCGCCTGACAAACGGTTCGGATAGTCGTTCCGTTTGTCAAGCAGTCCGACTTTTTCAAGGAGAGCGCATGCCTTTTCCTCCGCCTCCTTTTTAGACTCTTTCTTCACGCTGACCGGCGCGTATGTGATATTTTCAAGCACCGTTTTATGAGGAAACAGATGAAAATGCTGAAATACCATGCCGATATTTTCCCGCACTTTCAGTTTATTCGTTTTAGCTGCGGTGATTTCGTTTTCTTTAATGGCAATCGTTCCGCCGCTCGGGGTTTCCAGCAGATTTAAGCAGCGCAGAAACGTTGATTTGCCGGAACCGGAAGGGCCGATGACAGCGACGACTTCCCCTTCTTCGATCTGTGTTGAAATGTTTTTCAGTACTTCATGTTTCCCGAATGATTTTGACAGGTTGTCGACCTTAATCATTGGCTTTCAGCTTCCTTTCTACGCCTTTTCCGATGAATGCTAAGATCAAAACGAGCACGTAATAGATTAAGCCCGCCACAATAAGAGGTTCTAAATAGTTGTATGTTGCGGCGCCGGACTGGTAGGCCCGTCTCATAATGTCTCCGAGACCGATTACCGTGACGATCGCCGATTCTTTCGTCAAGGTGATTAATTCGTTAATAATAGCCGGAGAAATGTTTTTAAACGCCTGCGGCAGCAGCAGATCTTTCATCATTTTTCCGTACGGCACGCCGAGAGCGACGGCAGCCTCTTTTTGTCCTTTGTCAATTGCGTTGATTCCCGCTCTGATAATTTCAGAGACGTAAGCGGCTGAATTGAGCGATAATGCGGTGACCGCCGCCCAAAATTGATCGATCTGAAAGCCGAGAAGCTGCGGCATACCGAAATAGATGATCATCAGCTGCAGCACGAGCGGCGTGCCGCGGAATATCGAAGTATAAAAATCCGCAATCCATTTCAGCGGACTGATCATGCTGATTTTAAATAAGCTGAGCACGATTCCTAATACAAGACCGATGACCGCTGAAACGAGCACAATTTTTAATGTGACCGCAAGGCCTTCCAATATAAAAGGAATTTGGGGGATTGTCGCTGAGAAATCCAAATTCATACGTGTGATCTCCTTTGTCTTTATTCAAGATAAAAAGCTCAACGAAAAGTTGAGCTTTCTTTTATTTCTCGTTGGTGAACCATTTTTTCTTCAGTTTTTCGATTTCTCCGTTTTTCTCCATTTCTTTCAGCGCTTTGTTAAACTTCGCTGTCAGATCACTGTCTTTGCGGAACGCAATCGCGGAGCCCGATTCGTCTGACTTCGCATCTGCTGACGCAAAGCCCTGCAGATCGTTATTTGAACTGAAATAGCCTTGTGCTACGATGTCTTCGATAATCGCGGCATCAAAACGCCCGGATTTGATCTCTTCCGTTAAGTCTGAGATCCGGTTGCGGTCTTCGAGCTGAAAACCGTATTTCGAAGCGAGCTTCTTGCCTTTTTCCTCTTGAATGGAGCCGAGCTGAACACCGACGGTTTTGCCTTTCAGATCATTCAGGGATTTAATGCTGCTTCCCTTTTTCGTAACGATCATATTGTTAGCAGTATAATAAATATCAGAAAAATCAACTTGCTTTTTCCGTTCCGGCGTAGGTGTCATTCCAGATAAAATCATATCTACCTGCTTGGACTTTAAGGCTGTAATCAGGCTGTTGAAGTCCATGTCCTGCACCTCAACGTCATAGCCGGTCTTTTTGCCCAGAGCTTTTGCCAGATCAACGTCAAACCCGGTGATCTGATCGCCGTCTTTATATTCAAATGGTTTATAGTCAGCCGATGTACCCATAATCAGCTTGTTCTTTCCGCCCTCTGAGCCTGAATTGCCTGATCCGCAGGCGGACAGCGCAAAGGTGATACATGCGGCAGCTAATACCAACAGCCATTTCTTCATAATTCATTTCCCCCATATCTACTGATCTCTTAAATTTGAATATTTATTCGTCAACTTGTATTTTAAACACTTTTTAATTGTGATGCAATACTATTTTTGAAAAATATATTTTCCTTTCTGTGTTTATTATAGTCATTGTTTTTCCGATTAGTGACAGCTGAACGCCGGTGTATAAATATTTATATTTATACAGATTCCATATAAAAAACCCCGGAAGCGCTCGGCTCCGGGGTTTTTCTTTCACTTATACTTCTTCACAATATTCTTCAAATGCTTCCTGCAGTTTTGTGACGACGGCCATCGGCTCATGGCCTTCAATTTCATGGCGTTCCACCATTTTCATGATTTTCCCGTCTTTTAAAATGGCAAATGACGGAGAGGACGGCGGATAGCCTTCAAAGTATTCTCTCGCTTTGGCTGTCGCTTCTTTATCCTGTCCGGCAAATACCGTCACAAGCTGATCCGGGCGTTTATCGTAATGTACGGAATGGTACGCGGCAGGCCGTGCAATACCGCCTGCGCATCCGCACACAGAGTTGACCATAACGAGTGTCGTTCCTTTTTTCGAAAGCGCTTCGTCCACTTCCTCAGCGGTTTTCAGCTCTGTATACCCGGCGGCCGTGATTTCCTGGCGGGCTTGACGCACGACATCATTCATAAATAAATTAAAATCCATATTCAACTGGGACCTCTCCTTTTTGATCATCTCTTCTTATGATAGCAAGGAACCTCCCTATCGGCAAATGACACCGCTCATATCCAATTGTTTTTGTCCCTTTTATGTACCCGATGTAAGTTTATGACCTTTTAAAAACGGGAAACTTGTTAAAGAGATTGTCTGAAATAAAGGAGCAGTCGTATGAGCCAACGGAAAGCAGTATTAATTTATAACGGAAACGCCGGTCAAAAACAGATTGATAAAACGCTCGGCACGGTCGTCCCCATTTTGGCCCAGTCAGCTGACGAACTTTTGATTAAACCGACCAAACATCAGGATGATGCCCGTCAGTATTGTGAAAATCTCGACAGTTCAGTTGACCATTTATATATTTTAGGCGGAGACGGCACTGTGCATCAATGCATCAACAGCATCAGCAAACTTGATCACAGGCCCGCTGTCGGCATTTTGCCGGGAGGAACGTGCAACGATTTCTCACGGGCGCTCGGCATCCCGCAAAACCTTCAAAAGGCCGCTGAAGCGCTCGCGGCCGGACATAAACGGATGATTGACGTCTGTAAAACGGATGACGGCTATTTTCTGAACTTTTGGGGCATCGGATTGATCACTGAAGCATCAAGCCATATCAATGAAACTGAAAAAGCATGGCTCGGTAAAATCAGCTACTTCACGAGCGCCTTGCGAACGATGACAAGCGCGAACCCGTTCCCTGTCAAATTGACGATTGACGGCGAGGTGAAAGAAGACGAAGCCGTAATGGTGCTTGTCATGAACGGGCATTATATCGGGACAAACCGAGTTCCCCTGCCTGATGCCAGCCTCCGGGACGGCTTAGCCGATGTGTTAATCTGCCGCAACACAAGCCTTGCCGCGTTGCGGGAGCTGATGACGATGGAGCAGGGTTCATTTGATGATTTCAAAGGGGAGCTGTCCTATATTCAGGCCTCGAGGATTGAAATCGAAACCGGACGTGAAATGGACGCGGATACAGATGGCGAGGTATACGGAACAACACCTTGTACGATCGAAGTGAAAAAACGTCATCTCACTATGCTTGTTCCCGAGGACTCACAATGAAAATAAAAAAGCTCCTTTTGCCGCCCGGGCAAAAGGAGTTTTTTTAATAGACGGAAGTATGTTCATCAATGTTTTCTAAGATCTCTTTGACGCGTCCGAGGAATCGGCCGCATACGAGCCCGTCAAGCACTCTGTGATCTAAAGACAGGCAAAGATTAACCATATCACGCACTGCGATCATCCCGTTATTCATGACAACCGGACGTTTGACGATTGATTCTACCTGAAGAATGGCCGCCTGCGGATGGTTGATAATGCCCATAGATTGAACTGAGCCGAAAGATCCCGTGTTATTGACGGTAAATGTGCCGCCCTGCATATCTTCCGCGGTAAGTTTTCCGTTTCTCACTTTTTTCGCAAGGTCCGTTATTTCTCTGGCTATGCCTTTAATCGTTTTTTCATCAGCATGCTTAATAACCGGAACAAACAGCGAATCTTCCGTGGCAACGGCAATGGAGATGTTGATGTCTTTCTTTTGGACGATTTTGTCTCCCGCCCACATGCTGTTCATCTGCGGGAACTCTTTGAGAGCCTGCGCCGCCGCTTTTACAAAGAAAGCGAAAAATGTTAAATTGAAGCCTTCTTTCTGTTTAAATGAGTCTTTTATGCTGTTTCTGTACGCCGTCATGTTCGTGACGTCGACTTCCATCATCGTCCAGGCGTGCGGAATTTCTGTTTTGCTTTTATGCATATTGGCGGCGATGGCTTTTCTGACGCCTGTAACCGGAATCTCAATATCACCGGCTGACAGAGCTGGCGCCGGCGCTTGTTTTTGCTGTTGTTTCGGCGCTTGTTGCGTTGTTTGAACGGCAGCCGGCGCCGGTGCTTCCGACTTCTGCTGCATTCCCGAATCAATGATCTTTTGAATGTCTTTTCGCGTAATTCTTCCGCCTGCGCCCGTTCCTTCAACTTCTTCAAGCTGAATGCCGTGTTCTCCCGCTAATCTGAGCACGGCCGGCGAATAACGCGCTTTATTTGACTGGTCTTTACCTTTACGGTTTGCATCGGTGTCTGAAGGGGTATTCTGCTCTTCTTCCCGCTTCGGCGCCTCTTCGGTTTCCGTTTCTTCCGTTTCAATTTTGCAGATGATCTCGCCGACTGTAAGAGTCTGGCCTTCTTCTCCTACAAGTTCTGTAATCGTACCGGTAAAAGAAGACGGCACCTCCGCATTCACTTTATCCGTCATGACCTCCGCAATGGGGTCATATTTATTCACTTGATCACCGGGGGATACCAGCCACTTACTGATCGTCCCTTCCGTCACGCTCTCTCCGAGCTGAGGCATAGCCATTTGTTCAATCGCCATGTCAAAAACCTCCTTACGTCTTTAAAACTCCGCTAATTCTCTCATCGCGGCTTCTGCTTTGTCAGGATTCATCATGAAGTATTTTTCCATTGTCGGCGCATAAGGCATTGCCGGAACATCAGGACCTGCAAGCCGCTTGATCGGCGCGTCTAAATCAAATAAGCAGTTTTCAGAAATAATGGCGGCGACCTCACTCATAATACCGCCTTCTTTCGTATCTTCTGTGATCAGCAATACTTTTCCCGTTTTAGACGCAGCTTCAATGATGGCTTCTTTATCTAACGGATAAACCGTACGCAAATCTAATACGTGCGCGGAAATTCCGTCTTTTTCAAGACGCTCGGCAGCCTGCAGAGCGAAATGGACGCATAATCCGTACGTAATGACAGTAATGTCGCTGCCTTCGCGTTTTACATCCGCCTTTCCGATCGGAAGGACGTAATCATCCGCAGGGACTTCGCCTTTAATCAGACGGTACGCCCTCTTATGTTCGAAAAACAGCACCGGATCTTCGTCACGGACTGCGGCTTTCAACAGCCCTTTTGCGTCATAAGGAGTTGAAGGCATGACAATTTTAAGACCCGGCTGGTTGGCAAAAATGGCCTCCACAGACTGGGAATGATACAACGCGCCGTGCACGCCGCCTCCGTAAGGCGCTCTGATGACCATCGGACAGCTCCAATCATTGTTTGAACGGTAGCGTATTTTGGCCGCTTCTGAAATGATTTGGTTGACCGCAGGCAGAATGAAATCGGCAAACTGCATCTCGGCAATCGGGCGCATGCCGTACATCGCGGCGCCGATCCCGACACCGGCAATCGCTGATTCCGCAAGCGGCGTATCCATCACCCGCTCTTCTCCGAACTGTTCATAGAGACCCGCCGTGGCTTTAAACACGCCGCCTTTTCTCCCGACATCTTCCCCGAGAACAAAAACGCGCGGATCTCTTTCCATTTCTTCTTTCATTGCTGCATTAATACTGTCAATATAAGACATTACAGACATAAGTATTCCTCCCTACTTCGCATAAACGTGATCAAGCGTTGATTCAGGAGATGCGTATGGCGCTTTCTCCGCTTCGTCTGTCGCTTCGTTTACGATAGCCATGATGTCATCCAGCATGGTCTTTTCTTCTTCTTCATCTAGAAGCCCGGCTTCTTGCAAGTATGCTTTGTATAAAAGAAGCGGATCCTGTTTCTTTGCTTCTTCTACTTCTTCGCGTTCTCTGTAGCTGCTGTCGTCGTCATCACTGGAATGCGGCGTCAACCGGTAGGAAACCGTTTCTATTAATGTAGGACCTTCGCCTTTAGATGCCCGTTCGCGCGCTTCTTTCACGGCCCGGTAAACTTCCAGCAGGTCATTTCCGTCAACTGTGACTCCCGGCATGCCGTAGCCTGCCGCCCGGTCGGAAATATTTTCGCACGCCACCTGTTTGTCATACGGAACAGAAATAGCATACTTATTGTTTTCACACATGAAAATGACCGGCAATTTATACACGGCGGCAAAGTTTGCCCCTTCGTGAAAATCCCCCTGGTTGGAAGATCCTTCTCCAAAGGTAACGAAAGAGACGATATCCTTTTTATCCATGCGTCCCGCAAGCGCGATTCCGACTGCATGAGGCACCTGCGTTGTCACAGGGGATGAGCCCGTTACGATTCTGTTTTCCTTTTGCCCGAAGTGGCCAGGCATCTGCCTTCCGCCTGAGTTCGGGTCAGCCGCTTTCGCAAAACCGGACATCATCAAGTCCTTTGCAGTCATACCGAATGCAAGCACAACTCCCATATCTCTGTAGTAAGGAAGCACATAGTCGGTATCACGGTTTAAAGCATAGGCCGCGCCTACTTGAGCCGCTTCCTGTCCTTGACATGAAACAACGAACGGAATTTTGCCCGAGCGGTTTAAGAGCCACATTCTTTCGTCGATTTTTCTGGCTAACAGCATGGTTCTATACATTTCAACGGCTTCTTCGTCAGAGAGCCCTAATGCTTGATGGCGGTTTGTAGTCATTCAAACCCCTCCTTCTTTCCTTTTAAAAATGAATCGCGTTTCCGTCTGCGGCTAACGCAGCTTCTCCAATCGCCTCTGAAAGCGACGGATGCGGATGTATGGACTGGCCGATTTCCCAAGGCGTCGCGTCGAGCACCTTGGCAAGCCCCGCTTCAGAGATCATATCGGTGACGTGCGGGCCGATCATATGAATACCGAGAATATCATCTGTATTCCGATCGGCGACGATTTTAACAAAGCCATCGCTTTCTCCGTATACAAGAGCCTTTCCGATTGCCATGAACGGAAACTTCCCGATCTTCAGTTCATGTCCTTTTCGGGTTGCTTCCTCTTCTGTCAGACCGACACTCGCCGCTTCCGGATTTGAATAAATGCATTTCGGCACAAGAGCGGCATCAAGCGGAGCCGGATTTAGACCCGCCATATGCTCAACAGCAATGATGCCTTCACGGGAGGCCACATGCGCAAGCTGAAGACCGCCGACAACATCACCGATCGCATAAATGTGCGATTCCTTCGTCTGCCCGGCTTCGTTCACGATGATAGAACCGTTTTCCGCTTCAATATCCGTGTTTTCAAGGCCGATCCCTTCAATGTTCGGCTGGCGGCCGATGGAAACAAGCATTTGTTCCGCGTGATACGTTTCTTTTTTTCCATTCTTTTCAGCGGCAATTGAAACGCCGTCCGCTTTTTCCAATGTATCCGGAAGCACTTTCGCACCCGTTACGATCTTAATTCCTTTTTTCGTTAACAGTTTTTCCATCTCGCTTGAAATATCACGGTCTTCAGTCGGCAAAATGCGGTCCGCATATTCAATCACAGTGATATTGACGCCGAAATCGTTCAGCATGGATGCCCATTCAATTCCGATGACACCGCCGCCGACGATCATCATGGATTTGGGCAGACGCTCAAGCTCTAACGCTTCATCTGATGTCAGAATATATGTACCGTCTGCTTCTAAACCCGGCAGCATTTTCGGCCTTGAACCGGTTGCGATAATCAATTGTTTCGGTATCAGCATGTCGTTTTCTTCACCATTTGCGTATTCGACAGAAACCGTACCGGGAAGAGGTGAGAAGATGGAAGGGCCGAGCATACGTCCGTACCCGTTGAATACATCAATCTTCCCCTTTTTCATCAGGTGGGCGACACCGCCGGCCAGACGGTCAACGATTCCCTGCTTTCGTTTTTGCACGCTGTCAAAGCGGAGGGAGACACCTTCCGTTTCAATGCCGAATGCTGCCGCTTCCTTTGCGGTTCGGTACACTTCCGCGCTTCTTAACAGCGCTTTACTCGGGATACATCCTTTATGCAGGCATGTTCCGCCGAGCTTTTCTTTTTCTACAACGGCCGTTTTTAAGCCGAGCTGGGCCGCTCTGATGGCGGCTACATAACCGCCCGTCCCGCCGCCCAGAATGACCACATCATATTCAGTCGCCATTTGTTTTCACTCCTTCGCCGATCTGATATTGCTTTGACTGCTCCTCACCGGCTAAAACCCGAAGCGCGCCTTGCGCGAGAGATTGCAGTTCATTTTCTCCCGGGTACACCAGTACATCCGAAATCCAATCTATGTACGATCTGATGGCGGATACGAAACTTTTCCCGTACGCCAATCCGCCCGTCAGGACGATAATGTCTACTTTTCCTTTTAATACGGCGCTTGCCGCCCCGATTTCTTTTGCTACTTGATAAGCCATGGCGTCATAAATGAGCCTCGCATGCTCATCTCCGGCCTGAATGCGTTTTTCCACCTTCACCGCGTCCGTTGTCCCCAGATAGCCGGAGAGTCCGCCCGTGCCGACAAGTTTTTTCATCATATCGGCTTTTGAATACTTGCCGGAAAAACACATCTCCACCAAATCACCCGCAGGAACGGTTCCCGCGCGCTCCGGGCTGAAGGGCCCTTCTCCGTGAAGCCCGTTGTTGACATCCGTCACCCGTCCGCAATCATGGACACCGACTGTGATGCCGCCGCCCATATGAGTGACGATCATCTTCATCTGTTCATACCGTTTGCCGAGGGACGCCGCCGCCTGACGGGCAACAGCTTTTTGGTTCAAAGCATGAAAAATGCTTTTCCGCTTGATTTCAGGCATCCCTGATACTTTAGCGAGCGGAGTCATCTCATCCACCACGACCGGATCGACGATATACGCGGGGATATTTAGTCCGTCAGCTATTTCCCTGGCAATAATTCCGCCCAGATTAGAAGCATGCTGGCCGTTGTAGCCGTTTTTCAAATCAGTGATCATGGCGTCATTCACTTCATATGTGCCGCCCTCAATCGGTCTGAGCAGGCCGCCCCTGGCACAAACGGCATCAAACTTTGAAATGTTGATGCCCTGTTCGTGCAAAGACTCAAGAATGCTTATTTTTCGAAATTCGTACTGGTCGATAATGCCGTTAAATGTTTTCAGCTCTTCTTCGGGATGCCGCAGCGTCTTTTCAAAGATACAGCGTTCATTGTGAAAGACACCGATTTTCGTTGATGTTGAGCCTGGATTCAGAATGAGAATGCGTTTTTCCTTTTCGAACATTTTCATACCTCCAGATCGAATTCCTATCGTCTGCTTAATATACTTTGGCCGTTTTGCAGAAACTGGCTTCTTGAACGGCGCATGCGTTCAATTCGTTCCTCAGCCAGACGGTCGGCCGCTAAGTATGTCGGAATGCCGTCACGCGCGGAAATATCGAGCACCCGCTCAATGTTTGCATAGATGCCTTCAACTTTTTTTAAAGCCCGCTCAGCATTGTAGCCGTAAAGCTCATCGGCCACATTGATGACGCCGCCTGCATTGATAACATAATCCGGAGCGTACACGATTCCCATTTCATGAATGGTATCGCCGTGACGTGTTTCTTTCAGCTGGTTATTGGCCGCCCCCGCAATGACTTTCGCCTTCAGCTGTTTAATCGTGTCATCGTTAATGACGGCGCCGAGAGCACATGGGGCATAAATATCGCACGCCTGTGAGTAAATGTCGCCGGGATCAACTGCGCGGGCGCCGAAGTCCTCAACGGCACGTTTAACAGATTCTTTATTGATATCCGTTACGATTAAAGAAGCGCCTTCTTCGTGAAGGTGGCGGCATAGATTGTAAGCCACATTTCCCACGCCTTGCACGGCAATTGTTTTACCTTCCAGTGAATCAGTGCCAAACGCCGCTTTCGCTGCGGCTTTCATCCCTTTGTAGACGCCGTACGCCGTAACCGGGGACGGATTTCCTGATGAACCGAATGCCGGAGAAATTCCGGTTACATAGTCTGTTTCATCATGAATAATGTCCATATCTTCAACGGTGGTGCCGACGTCTTCCGCCGTAATATACCTTCCGTTTAAGCCTTGGATGTAGCGGCCGAACGCGCGGAACATTTCTTCATTTTTATCTTTGCGCGGGTCTCCGATAATAACGGTTTTCCCGCCGCCTAAGTTTAAACCGGCAGCCGCATTTTTATAAGTCATGCCTTTTGCGAGTCTCAGTGCATCTTCAATCGCCGCTTCTTCACTGTCATATGTCCACATTCTTGTTCCGCCGAGTGCAGGGCCGAGCGTCGTATCATGAATCGCAATGATCGCTTTTAATCCGGATTGTTCATCTTGGCAGAATACCAATTGTTCGTAATCGTAAGTCTCCATATATTTAAAAATTTCCATAGGTTCGTTCCTCCTACTGTTCTTGTGATGCGCAAATCGCAAGCGCAATTGAATACAGTTTATTTTCTGCGGTATCCGCTCTGCTCGTTAATGCAATCGGCGCTTTTGCACCGGCGATGACGGCAGCAACATTTGCTTTCGCAAAATAAATCATTGACTTATAAAGCATATTTCCGGCCTCGATTGAAGGAACCAAGAGAATGTCCGCCTGGCCCGCTACGCTTCCGGAAATCCCTTTTTGCAGCGCAGCCGCTTGGGATACGGCATTATCCAAAGCAAGCGGTCCGTCCGCAATGCAGCCGGTAATCTGTCCTCTATTGCACATCTGGACGATCGCAGCCGCATTCAGCGTCGCCTCCATTTTCGGATTAACCGTTTCAATAGCGGCAAGGACTGCGGCTTTCGGCATAGGGTTCCCTACTGAATGTGCGACATGAACCGCATTTTGCAGAATATGCCCGAGCTCTTCAAGAGACGGGGCAATGTTCAGCGCTGAATCAGTCACATACATCAGCCGGTCATAGTCCGGCACCTCAAAAACGGCTACATGTGATAACACCCTTTTTGAACGAAGCCCTTCCTGGCGGTTTAAAACCGATTTCAAAAGAGTTGAGCTCGGGAGATTCCCTTTCATTAAAACGTCCGCCTCTTGTTCACGCACTGCGCGCACTGCTTTTGCCGCAGATTCTTCTGGTGAATCGGCGTGGATGATGTCAGCATTGAACTTCGGCTCATTTGCCAGAAGCTCTTTCAGCTTTCCGCTGTCACCCGTCAGTAAAAATCGTGCCGACAAGTGTTCTGCCGCCATTTTGACGGCCTGGATCACTTCTTTATGTGCTGCGTGGGCCACTGCAATGGTTTTTGCGTTTTTTGCCGCGGCTTTTTCAACTAGGTCTTTCAGCTTCATTTTGTACCACCTTTCTTGTGCGAATCCGCTTTTAACAATGCAAGTTCCGTGCCAAATATGCGAAAGGGTTTATTCCGGCTTTTTTCAAGAACACATGCAGCTGTTTGCGCTTTCTCTGCAACTTATTGCATGCCGTCATTTGCAAGGCCGTACTTGTCCATTTTGTAGTACAGATTCCGAATGCTGACACCAAGCGCTTTCGCCGTTTTGGTTCGGTTGAATTTATGCTTTTCAAGCGTTTTTTGAATGACGTGCGCTTCAAATTTTTCAACAGCCTGAGACAGCTTTTCCCCTTCTACATCCGGAAAATCACTTTGGGTGCCGTTTTTTTCATTCAGCTCTGATTCGAAAACAGGCAGATGCTGCTGTTCGATCCGTTCCATGTGCGGCTCTAAAAATATCATTGCCCGTCCGAGAACATTTTCAAGCTCCCGTACGTTTCCCGGCCAGCTGTAGGCTGATAAAGCTCGCAGCGCGTTCGGCGTGAGCCCCTTTACATTGCGGCCGTAATCCTGATTGATTTTTTCAATGAGCCGAATGCTCAGCGCTTCAATATCTTCTTTGCGCTGCCGAAGCGGCGGGATTGAGATCGGATAGCGGTTAATCCGGTAATACAGGTCTTCACGGAACGCGCCTTCCGCCATGGCCTTTTCGATGTTGACGTTTGTCGCTGCGATAATTCTGACATTGACAGAAATCGCTTTAGCGCCGCCGACTCTGATAATTTCTTTTTCCTGCAGAACTCTGAGCAGCTTTGCCTGGGTGCTTTGGGTCAGCTCTCCGATTTCATCTAAGAAAATGCTGCCGTTATTCGCTTCCTCAAAAAGTCCTTTTTTGCCCCCGCGCCTCGCACCCGTAAACGCGCCTTCCTCATAGCCGAAAAGCTCGGATTCAAGCAGGGATTCAGACAGGGCCGCACAATTGACCCGGATGAATTTATTGTATTTTCGGTCGCTTTCATTATGGATGGCATGGGCGAAAAGTTCTTTTCCTGTGCCGGATTCTCCCCGCAGCAGAATCGTCGCCGGCGTTTTCGCCCCGAGCTTCGCCTGTTCAAGGGCGACCAGCATTTGTTCACTCGTGCCGATAATGTCGTCAAACGTGTATTTCGCTTCAAGCGTGCGGATGATCTGGCGCGCCCGATTCAGCTCAGCAGTCAGCGTTTTAATTTCTGACACGTCATGGATGACGCCGACGCTGCCTTTTAAAATACCGTCCACAATAACGGGGGCAACATTTACGATGACATCCTTTTTATTGGGGCCGACCTTCATCCTCACACCCCGAACGGGCCGCCTTGTCCCCAATACTTTCAGGTGCATGCTTTCCCCTTCTGAGATATCGGTGGAAGCGGGTTTTCCGATGACTTCGCTTTCTGACAGCCCGGTCATTTTTGTATACGCTTTGTTGATTAACATTCCGATGCCGTTTTCATCAACGACGGAAATGGCCTCGTCTGACGATTGAATAATCGCTTCAAGCATGGTGCGGATTTGTTTTAAGTTCGTGACCTCTTCCGCCAGTTCAACTGCGTCGGTGATGTCTTTAAACACGCATAACGCGCCGAGAAGTTTTCCGCCTTCATCAATGATCGGCAGTCTTGTCGTGACAATCTGCAGGTGCTTGCCGAGAAGCTGCTTCTGGTTATATTCCGGCTCTCTCGTTTCCAGAATCCGCGGCAGCTTTGTGTTCGGCACTACATCTTTAATTTGGCGGCCGATGACATCCTCCCGTTTTCGGCCGACCATTTTTTCTGCCATCTGATTAAATAAAATGATCGTTTCGTTGACGTCTATAAAAATCATACCGTCGTGCGTTGAATTAAAAATGCGGTCATGCTTATACGTCTGCGACTTCAGCATTTGGATAAGCTGCTGTTTTTCCTCCATCAGCTGAAACACCATGTACGCCAATTTTCCCGGCATGACGATGGTTTGTTCTTTTTTCTCATGGAGCAGCTCATCCATGACCGCTTTATCGCCTGTTGTATGGATGATAATATCTATATCTTCAGTTATGTAGGGTTTCCAATCTGATGAGGTTGCAATTCCATATCTCCGGGCTTCTTGCAGCCCTTGCGCCTCCGGATCTTGATCAACCACCGCAATAATCCGGATCAGTTTTGTTTTCATCAAAATCTGTAGGAGCGCCGTGCCTCCTTTACCAGCACCTATAATCAGCACCTTCTGCATCCCGATACCCCTTTATATGAAAAAATTTGCACACCTGTATTTCCCGTTGCAATAATTTGCACAACCCCTATGTTACCACGTTTTGATCTCTTGACAAAATATTTTTTCGATTGGACAATAAAGGAAATCATATCGTAAAGGGGTTTTCTGAATATGAGCCGGCTTGTTGCGCTTTTGATTCTGGTCCTCCCCGGCGCTGTCGCGGCGCTCGGCATTAAGCTGATGAGAGATGCATTATTCGGGCATGCGTTTTCCCCGTTTCCGTCCCTTTTTCTTCAGGGGGCGGCCGGATTGGCGTTTTTTTTGTTCGGCCTTTATGTTCTGGCCGGGTTTATTTTGTACAGAGATCGGAAACGCAATCAAGTCAGCCCGCGGTTCAGGAAAAAAAAGCTGTAAAAAAAGCCCTTGCAAAAAAGGGCTTTTTCAGTCGTCCGGCAGTATCGTTTTGGCAATGGATTGATCCAGTTCTTCATAGTCATCGTAAGCGATCGTTTCATATAATTCTTTTCTCGTCTGCATATCCGAAAGCCCCTCTTTTTGAGAGCCTTCTTCTTTCAGAAGGCGGAAAATACGCTCAAAAGCCTTGGCAGCCGTTCTGAGTGACGTGACCGGGTAAATGACCATCTGACAGCCCATATCGGAAAATTCATCAGCACTGTAATACGGCGTTTGTCCGAATTCAGTCATATTTGCGAGAATCGGCACACTGATTTGTTTGGAAAACGCTCTGAATTCACTTTCGGATTGGAGCGCTTCCGGAAAAACAGCGTCAGCACCCGCTTTTATATAAGCGGACGCCCTTTTTAATGCCCCCTCCAGCCCTTCCTGCTGTCTGGCGTCTGTTCTCGCAACAACAAGAAGAGTCGGCGCGGCCCGCTTGACCGCTTGGATTTTTTGCGCCATTTCTTCAATCGGCACGAGCTGCTTCCCATTCAGATGTCCGCATTTTTTCGGCAGGCGCTGATCCTCCATTTGGACGGCGGCCGCGCGCGCTTCATACATTTCTTTCGCCGTCCGGGCGGCATTCAGCACGCCTCCGAAACCCGTGTCAATATCGACGAGGACGGGCAGATCAGACGAGCGGACCAGATCTTTAACCCGTTCAGCCATTTCCGCCGACGTGATGATGCCTAAATCGGGCAGCCCTCTGCTCGCCGTGTAAGCCGCGCCTGATAAATAAAGAGCCGAAAAACCCGTTTTCTTGGCGATAAGAGCGGCCATCGCATCGTGAGCGCCGGGAATCTGCAATAGATCCGGCGCTGCCATCAGCGTACGGAACCGCTCTGCAAGCTCCTCTTGAGACGACTGCTTGCTGACGATCCACGTCATGTTTGTCACCCTCCTAATTTATATGAGAAATAAGTCCATAAATTCACTAACGCTGAGCTTCTGCATTTGGCCGCTATCTTTACAGGCCTCTTCGATTTTCCGCTGCTGCTTCAATGAAAAATGAGTGCTGATGTTTGCTGAAAACTTGGCAAGAATCTTCGGAACGGCTTCTTTTCTGCGGAATCGGTGCCCGAGCGGATATTCACATTCAATCCGTCCCGTAGCCGTGCCGTCTGTAAAATGCACCTGTACGGCATTTGAGATGGATCGCTTATTCGGGTCTAAGTAATCTATTGAGTACGCTTTGTGTTCCGTCACCTCCATTTTGCTCCGCAATGTATCAATTCGCGGGTCAGACGCCGTTTCCTCTTCATAATGATCCGCCGTGATATCTCCGAAAAGCAGCCCGATTGCCGTAATATACTGGAGGCAGTGATCCCGGTCAGCCGGATTGTGAAGCGGCCCTTTTTTATCGATAATCCGGATTGCCGACTCATGGGTCATAATCGTGATCCTGTCAATGTCTTCGATGCGGTCTTTCACCTCCGGATGAAGCCGGACCGCGCATTCCGCCGCTGTCTGGGCGTGGAATTCAGCCGGGTAGGATACTTTAAACAGAACATTCTCCATCACATAGGACCCAAGCGGGCGGGCAAGCTTCATTTCCTTCCGGTTAAATAATACGTCTTGAAATCCCCACCCAGATGCGGTCAGAGCCGTCGGGTACCCCATCTCACCTTTTTGCGCCATAAGGGCCAAATATACCCCTCTGCTCGTCGCGTCGCCGGCCGCCCATGATTTGCGTGATCCGGTGTTCGGCGCATGACGATACGTTCTGAGGCTTGAATTATCAATCCAAGCGTGAGATACGGCGTTATTGATTTCCTCTCTTGAGCCGCCCAGCATTTGTGCGCAAACAGCCGCAGTCGCCACTTTCACAAACAGCACATGGTCAAGCCCGACTCTGTTTAAACTGTTTTCCAAAGCGAGAATTCCTTGAATTTCGTGCGCTTTGATCATTGCGCAAAGCACATCACGCACGGTAAGCGGTTCTTTCCCTTCTGAAATCCGCACTCTGGATATATAATCCGCACAAGCCAATATGCCTCCGAGATTGTCAGACGGATGCCCCCATTCGGCCGCAAGCCACGTATCATTATAATCGAGCCACCTGTTGATACAGCCGATATTAAAGGCAGCCGTGACCGGGTCTAAAACAAAAGGCGTGCCCGGGACTCTGCTGCCGTTGGGCACGGAGGTTCCCGGGACAATCGGGCCGAGCAGCTTTGTACATTCGGGATAGCTGAGCGCCAAAATTCCGCAGCCTATCGTATCAAGAAGCACATGTCCTGCCGTAGTGAAAGCTTCTGAACTGTCAATCTCCTGATGGAGCACGTAGTCAGAAATCTCTTCGATTACAGCATCCATTCGGCGGGGTTCTGTCATGTTTTCATCTTCCTTTCTCATCTGTTTACAGGCGCGCTCCGGTATAGCGGACACGCGGGCGGAAAAGCCGGTTTCGGCTGTGCTGTTCAATGACATGAGCGCACAGTCCGACCGTCCGTGCGCTGAAAAATATAGGCGTATACAGCGGGATCGGGATGCCGAGCATGTAATAAACCGGCGCTGCGTAGTAATCTAAGTTCGGATAAAGGCCTTTTTTCTCCCGCATGACGGTTTCTCCGGCTTCACACATATGATAAAGACGGAAATCGCCTGAAAGATCAGACAGTTTTTTCAATGCTTCTTTCATCATGAGCGCCCTCGGGTCCATTTTTTTCATGTAGACGCGGTGGCCGAAGCCCATGATTTTTTCTTTGTTTGCGAGTTTTTGAGTTAATAATTGTGTAAACCCGTCTGTATCCTTCGCTTCCTCAAGCATGTACATAACCGCTTCGTTCGCTCCGCCGTGAAGGTTTCCCTTAAGCGAGGCGACGGCTCCGGTCAGCGCGCCGTAAATATCCGATTGCGTCGAAGCAATGACACGGGCCGTAAACGTTGAGTTCGGCAATTCATGCTCACTGTATAAAAGAAGCGACCGGTCGAATATTTCTTCTTCCAAGGAGGACGGCGTTTTTCCGGTAATCATATATAAAAAGTTTGCGCTGTACGATAAGGTTCCGACAGGCGCTAAAGGCTCCAGTCCGTTGATGACTCGATAGCTGTTGACGGTCAGATTGGGCATTTTGCCTATCAGCCCGCGGACACGGTGCCGATTTACAGAAGAGGTGCGGTTATCAATATCCTTATCAAAGCCTCCAAGCGCGGACAAACCTGTCCTCAGTCCGTCCATCGGGTGAGTACGTTCGGGCAGCAGACGGCATATACGCAAGATTTCCTCGGGAAGGTGTCCGCCGCGCCGAACGTCTTCTTCTAGCGCCTTCTTCTCTTTCGCATCAGGAAGTCTGTCTTCCAATAAGAGATGAACAATGTCCATATAGCCGGCCGTTTTAGAAAGCTCAATCAGATCGTGGCCTTTGATTAAAATACTGCCCTGCTGTGTATCCAGGAAAGAAATCCCCGTTTCCACCGCAATGACGCCATCTAAACCGGGAGAATAAGATTCCATGGTTTCGCTCCTTTGCGCACTTTTTATTGAAGAAGATACTTAGAAATAATCAGCCTTTGAATCTCATTGGTTCCTTCATAGATTTGCGTGACTTTCGCATCCCGAAATAAACGCTCCGCGGGATACTCTTTCATATAGCCGTAGCCGCCGTGAATCTGCACAGCCTCCACCGCCGCTTTCATCGCCGCATCGGACGCGAATTGCTTCGCCATAGATGCTTCTTTTCCGCACGGAAGCCCTCGCTGATAAAGATCAGCAGCATGATAGACCAATAATTTGGCAGCTTCCGCATTCGTTGCCATGTCAGATAATTTAAATGAAACGGCCTGATTCGAAGCGATGGGTCTGCCGAACTGGCTGCGGGTTTTGGCGTACTCCACCGAGCAGCCGAGCGCCGCTTCGATAATCCCGAGCGCCTGAGCCGCTATGCCGATCCGTCCGACGTCAAGGTTTTTCATGGCGATTGAAAAACCCTCGCCCTCTTCGCCGAGCCGGTTTTCAATCGGAATTTCCGCTTGGTCAAACTGCAATTCGACAGTATTGGAACCTAACAATCCGAGCTTTTTTTCTTTTTTTCCGACAGAAAAACCGGGTGTGTTTTTTTCAACGATAAACGCCGAAATTCCCTTTCTCCCTTTACCCGGATCGGTTATGGCGAATGTCAGATACAGATCAGCCGCTCCGCCGTTTGTAATAAAGATTTTTGAACCGTTCAGAATATATGAACCGCCTTTTCGCACGGCTGTTGTTTTCAGACTTCCCGCATCAGATCCGGATTGAGGCTCAGTAAGCGCAAATGCCCCAATATATTCGCCCGCTGCCAGCTTCGGAATATACGTTTGTTTTTGGGCTTCTGTCCCGAAATGCAAAATCGGGATTGTCCCTACCGATGTGTGGACGGACAAAATGACGCCGACGGCCGCGCTGACTTTTGATATTTCATGAATCGCTAAAATGTAAGATGTTGTATCAGCACCCGCCCCGCCGTAAGCTTCCGGGACGGGAATGCCCATCAATCCCGCTTCGCCCATTTTTTTAATCAGCCGCTCCGGAAATTCATCTGTTGATTCCATGAGCTCAACCACCGGCGCGATTTCCTTGCGGGCAAAATCACGCACCATTTTCCTCATCATGATGTGCTCTTCTGTAAAATGCATGGCTGCCGTCTCCCCTCATGATCTTTACATCATCTGCCGTACTCATAAAAACCGCGCCCGCTTTTTTTGCCGAGCCAGCCGGCGCTGACATATTTTCTGAGCAGAGGGCATGGGCGGTATTTCGGATCTCCGAGCCCCGCGTAGAGAACCTCCATAATGGAAAGGCACGTATCCAGCCCGATGAAATCAGCTAACGTTAAAGGGCCCATCGGATGACGCATGCCGAGCTTCATCACCTCATCAATCGCTTCCTTTGAAGCTGCTCCTTCGTAAAGGCAATAAACGGCTTCGTTAATCATCGGCATTAATATGCGATTAGATATAAAGCCCGGGAAGTCATTGACTTCGACAGGGGTTTTATTCATCCGGACGGCAAGCTTCTTTACTGTTTCCGCCGTTTCTTCCGATGTGGCGAGTCCTCTGATGACTTCGACAAGCTCCATGACAGGAACCGGATTCATAAAATGCATGCCGATTACTTTTTCAGGCCTTTTTGTGGCCGCGGCAAGCTCCGTAATGGGAAGAGAAGACGTATTGCTTGCCAATACGGCATGAGGGGGACAGATTTTATCAAGTGTGTCAAACAATTCCGCTTTTGCTTTTTTGTTTTCGGCAATGGCTTCAATGATAAAATCAGCATCTCCCGCTTCTGTAAGCTCTGCCGGGGAAATACGGCTGAAAACGGCATCTGTCTCCTGCTGTGACTTCCGTCCTTTTGCCTGCTCTTTCTCCAGGTTTGTCTTTATGCGGTGAAGACCTTTTGTTACCGTTTCCGGCTCCCAATCGTATAACTTGACGGCAAACCCGGCTTCTGCAGCCGTCTGAGCGATGCCTGCCCCCATCTGACCGGCACCTGCGACCATGATTGTTTTCATCTTCATCCGGCGCTCCCTCCTTTGATCAGTACACCTCCAGCAGGACGGCATCTCCTTGAGCCGCTCCGCTGCATATAGCCGCTATGCCTAAACCTCCTCCGCGACGCTTTAATTCGTATATTAAACTCATGATGATTCTCGCTCCGCTTGCGCCGATCGGGTGGCCGAACGCGATTGCCCCTCCGTTTACATTCACTTTCTCCCGGCTGAACCCGGCTATTTTTTCACTCACGAGCACGACGGACGCAAATGCTTCATTTACTTCAAACAAATCAATATCGTCAACGGACAGTCCGGTTTTTTTCAAGAGCCGGCTGATGGCCTCTCCCGGCGCGCTTGCCAGCTCGGACGCTTCCAGTCCGACTGACGCAAAGCCAAGTATTGCTGCGAGCGGCCTGACATGCTGCTTTGCTGCTTTTTCCTCTGACATCAGCACAAATGCTCCGGCCCCGTCATTTACACCGGGAGCATTTCCGGCTGTAATCGTTCCGTCGGCTGTAAAAATTGGCTTGAGCGCTGCGAGCTGCTCAAGGCTTGTATCAGGACGCAGCCCCTCATCCGCTTCAACGATATGCTGTTTGCCCTTTTTGCCGATCCAGGTGACGGGGACAATTTCTTCACGCAATTTGCCCGCCTCAGCCGCCTCAGCCGCGCGTTTCTGACTCAAAAGAGCGTAATGATCCTGTTCATCCCGGGAAATGCCGTGCTTTTTGGCCGCAGTGCTTCCGTGGACAGCCATATGCACCTGGTCGAACGCACAGGTGAGCCCGTCATGAACCATTAAATCCTGAAAAACCCCGTCCCCCATCCTCACACCCCAGCGGCCGGCCGGAATGGCGTACGGAATGTTGCTCATGCTTTCCATTCCGCCTGCAATCAGCACGTCCGCATCTTTCGCCCGGATCATTTGATCACAGATGGTAACAGCCCTGAGCCCTGATGCACAGACCTTATTAATGGTTTCAGCCGGAACGGACCACGGAAGCCCGGCATATCTTGCAGCCTGCCGTGCCGGAATCTGCCCGGCACCCGCCTGGACGACCATTCCTATCACCGCTCCTTCCGCTTCGCTTTCACTGATAGCGGCGCGCTTCATTGCTTCTTTTATGGCAATGCCGCCAAGCTCGGCTGCCTTTACCTCTTTTAATGCACCGCCGAATTTTCCGAACGGCGTTCTTGCCGCACTGACGATAACCGTTTTTCCCACAATTTTGCCTCACTTTCAATAAGATAAAAGATAACGCTTACAGAAAACGCCCTGTTACAATATATGAACCGGCTGACCGAGTTATGAGTGCACCGCCTTTTTCCCGCCCATAAAAAAAGAAGACTGTCTGAACAGTCTTCTCAGCTGCGGCATTCTTCTTTTATAGAAACAGCCAGCTTTGGATAATCGGTAAAAATTGCGTCAATCCCCGCTTTCATCATCTGCTTCATATCCTCAGGACGATTGACAGTGAACGGACGGAGCGCCGCTTGGTGTTTTGCAAGATGTTTGATCACTTCAGCGCTGACCGCAGGCGTACCGAGCTTCGGATGATAACCCGAAGCGGGAATGGCGGCAAGATACCGTTCAGGCCGGTACAGCACATCCATTGTCAGCACCGCCCGTTCAATTTCAGGCGCCAGGGCATGGCAAACCGCGAGACTCTCATGATTAAATGAAGAAAAAATAACGCGCTTTTCCAGTCCGTAATATCTGACTTTTTTAATCACTTCTTCTTCCATTCCTTCGTAACGGAATACACTGTTTTTCAGCTCAATGTTTATCAGAAAATCAGCACGTTCCGCAAAACGCAGCACATCTGACAAAAGCGGAACTCTGACACCTTTAAAAGCATCTTTCCATTTTCCGGCGGCATCGGCGGTTCTGATTTTGTCATACGCCGTATCTTTCACAAATCCTTTCAAAGACGTCGTGCGGTCGAGGGTTTCATCGTGAATGACCACGATCCGGCCGTCTTTTGTCATCTGTACATCAAGTTCGATTCCGTCAGCCCCGTCCTCAATCGCTTTTTTGAATGCGGGCATCGTATTTTCAGGGCAGTCGCCCGACGCCCCCCGGTGGGCAAAAATATTCGTCATATGTGTCACCTCAGATGTTTGTCATCGGTTTTCTCTATTATAATCGTTATGCACATCAGGAGGGCGCTATTTACACATATTTTATCATTACCGTCCGCTGTAATAGGTTTCGATTCCGTTTACAACGGCGTCCGCGGCATGCTCTTGTCCGTTATCGCTTTTCAGCTTGTCCGCATCTTGAGGATTTGTGATAAAACCTAATTCAGCCAGCACACTCGGCATCTTTGAATATGTAATAACATAAAAAGGAGCTTCTTTTACGCCTCTGTCCCTCATCCCTAAAGACGTGACAAGCTGCTGCTGAATGTCGGAAGCAAGCCTTTCGCTGTCCGCGCCTTCATATGTCGAATTAAAATACGTTTCCGTGCCCGATGCCGTTGATACGGCTGAATTCGTATGGAGGCTGACGAATAAATCGGATTGGCTGGCGCCCGCTTTCGCCACCCGCTCGTCCAAACGTAAAAAAGTATCGTCAGTCCTTGAAGCTACAGGTTTTGCGCCTTCTGTCTCCAATTTGGCGATCACCTTGTTTGACACCGCTAAATTGATGTTTTTCTCAAGCAGTCCATTTCCGCCGGCCCCGCTGTCTTCTCCGCCATGTCCGGCATCGATATAAATGGTTTTCCCTTGCAAAGGTTCGGCTGCATAAGCGGACGGCGCAAGCAGAAGCAGAGCGGCACCGAAGGCAGCAGCGCTTTTTGTCAGTAAACCCACGTTTTTTCCTCCTCGTTTTCACATATCTGTTTCTTTTTTCAGTTTCTCAAGCCGTAATTGTCCGTTGCTCTCTTTTTTATAGGTGATTTGCACCGCCGTATGTTCAGGCAGAGACTGACATTCAAACCGCTTAGCGAAAGGCACCTTCACCTCTTGCCTTTCTCCGTCAATTTCGACCGCGATCGCATCGTTTCCGGCCGCTTTTATAAATGTTCCTTCCTGTGTAAATGACGGCGCCGCATCAGCCTCCGCGGTATACTCGCAGCCTGATAACAGCCATGCGGTGAAGATCAGAAGTATGACAGACTTCACACAGATCACCTCACGTTTTCTCATTCGGCTTTATCTTTGAACAGATTGGCCGATTTGTAAAGGGAGCCTCCATTCCTCCAGCGCTTTTCCATATTTGGAATGAAGGCTATCTGACCTGCTGTTTACCTGAACTTAGAAAGAAAACAAGCTGATCAGTCTATGAAAAAGGTTCTGTCTGAAGGCCGAATATGCAGAATTTAACGGAAACGGACGACTTTCTGTTCATTTTGAAAAAATATCAGATCGGCAAAAAAAAGAGAGCCGCGTCATGCACTCTCCCGAATAGAAACATTCATATTTATTTTGAGCTTTTCATAAAATGAACGGGACAACTTAAAAGAACAGCGTATCGGCGGCAATGATGAGAATAATCACTCCGCTCAGCACCGTGCTGAACTGTCCGACGTGAAAAGAACCGATGCGCAATGACGCGGCTTTTTTTCCAAGCGAGCAGCCGATCCATATGGTCAGAAAGCTTCCGATCGCCGCAGTGATGGAAATGGCAGCAGGAGAAAGCCCGATCAACCCCGCGCTTAATCCGTTGGTCAGCGCATTTGCGGATACGGCCACCCCGAGAACCATGGATTCCAATATACCGATTTCTCCCGAACCGTCGGCATCCGCTGCCTCCGGATTTTGCAGCAGACCGGCAAAACGGCCTTTTTTTCCTGACGCGCCAACACGCGCTGTTTTTCTCGGCACAGCCAGCAGAATGATGCGGATACCGATGACAGATAAAATAAACGCCGCCAGCAATACAGGAAGAAAGCCCGGTAAAACGGCTGAAATCCATTTTCCGAAATAAATTCCGATATAACTGAATACAAAACAGATAAAAGCGATCATCATATTTGACGCATGCGATATTTTGATTTTTCTGATGCCGTATGACATCCCCACTCCTAAATTATCAATGCTTGAGGACACTGCCAAACCTAAAATCAATAACCAAGCCATGTTCGTTTCTCTCCATTCTTTGATGTCTTTTCAACATGTTGTGCCGTTGAATCTACACTATCCTATTCAGCAGCACAGAAAAGGTACCTTTTCTGCAAAAATTATTGATTGACGATCATCATTCCGGCGGAAACGAGGTGACACCCTTGACAGAAAATAAAAATAAGACACTGGGACCCCTTTTAAAATCACTGCTTGATAAGCACTCGCTCTCCATGAGAAAGCTCGGCGCCTTAACAAACATTGATACGGCCACCATCTCCCGGATTATCAACGGCAAACAGAAGGCCAATTTAAAGCATCTTCAGGAATTTTCAAAACACCTCCGCACCCCGCTGGAGGAATTGCTTGAGGCGTCAGGCATAGACATCGGTCATGAAAAAGAAACTGCGCCGCAAGACCCGATGCACGCGATTCAGGATATGCTGAATATGGCCGAGATGTTTGATCAGCCTTTTTCCCGGGAGCAAATTGAGCGCGAACTGACCAGATATGAACAATACGCCAAAACCCAGCAGGGCCATCGCCTGATTTGCGATGAGTTTCAAAAGAAAATGGACAATGAAGAAAGCGTCGGCCCTTTTATTGATCATTTGAAAAACATGCATCATCAGTATATGGATGAATCAACACCGGCTGAAGACCGCGCGATTCTCGGGAGCGCGCTGCTGTATTATATTTTAGCGACCGACGTCATTCCGGATTACATGTTTCCGATCGGCTACCTGGATGACGCCATCGCCGTGCAAATCGCTTTGAACCGGCTGAAAAAAAAGTAAAGGCGCTTAAAAAAGCGCCCTTTTTGTGTTGAAAAATATGAAACACCGCATTACGGTTTTGTCAAAACAGAGACAGCTGTCATATGATACATCAACCTAACAAAAAGGAGGGTGTCTTCTATGGACAGCAACACAGTAGTGGCAGTGTGCGCTCTGTTAAGTGTTGTGATTCAGATCGGAACGATATTCGCCGCAGGAAAGTGGAAAAAAGAATAAACAAATTGACGGTTTTTTCGCACAAGCGTATGCTTATAAATAACCTTGTAAAAGATAAGAAAGAAGATATGCATATGAAAAAAATCATTCTCCTCTTCGCCGCCGCTGTCATATTCAGCTCGATCGGCCATCAAATTTCAGGAGGATATAAAGATCCTGAAAAGGAACGGAGAAAACCGTTTCATTCGTTTAAATGGTTCAGCCGGTCATAACCTCCGGAAGAAGAACAAGCAAAATAATTGCACACAATGAAAACATAAGCTAGAATACGGACGAGTTAAACTCCTAAGGAAGAAGGCGAAATGATGAAGCAAACTTATCAACCGCTGTTTGAACCTTTTACGTTCGAAAGCGGCGTCACCATACCAAACCGTATTTCAGTCGCACCGATGACACATTATTCATCAAATGATGACGGAACGATTTCCGACCGTGAATTAAGCTACATTACTCCCCGTTCAAAAGAAATGGGCATGGTCATTACGGCATGTGCAAACGTAACGCCGGACGGCAAAGCGTTTCCAGGCCAGCCCGGCATCTATGATGATTCTCACATTCCCGGCTTGAAAAAACTCGCTCAGGCGATCCAGTCTCAAGGAGCGAAAGCCGTTGTGCAGATTCACCACGGAGGATTGGAATGCCCTCCTGAACTCGTGCCAAACAACGACGTCGTCAGTCCGAGCGGCTCAGAAGAAGACGGCAGACAAACGTCCCGGGCTCTCACCGAACAAGAAATTGAGCACATCGTGAAAGCATTCGGCGAAGCGACACGCAGAGCGATTGAAGCCGGCTTTGACGGTGTTGAAATTCACGGGGCAAACGGGTACCTGATTCACCAATTTTATTCACCGAAAACAAACCGGCGCACAGACCGCTGGGGCGGAAGCGATGAAAAGCGCCTTGCGTTCCCGCTTGCAGTCGTTGACGCTGTCAAACAGGCGATTGATACACACGCTGAAAATCCATTCGTTCTCGGCTACCGCCTGTCACCGGAAGAGCCGGAAACACCGGGGCTTACAATGAAAGAAACATTCATGCTCGCCGACGCGCTTGCGGAAGAGAACTTGGATTATCTGCATATTTCACTGATGGATGTCAATTCCAAAGCCCGCCGCGGCGCGGATACTTCACGGACCCGGATGGATTTATTAAACGAACGCGTCGGCCATAAAGTGCCGCTGATGGCCGTCGGTTCCATCTATACCGCGGACGAAGCGCTTGCCGTATTAGAAAGCGGAATTCCGCTGGTGGCTCTGGGACGTGTCATTTTGATTAACCCCGAATGGGCGGTGCTGGTCAAAGAAGGCCGCGAACAGGAAATCGAAAAAGCCATTCAAGCATCTGAAATTGAGAAATACCGACTTCCTGAACCGTTATGGGAAATGATTCAGAATACAGGCGGCTGGGTGCCGTTTGAAAAGTAGACTAAAAAAACTGCCGGATGTCCGGCAGTTTTTTTGATTCACAAGTTTTTACCGCTTTGTTTACTCTTATTTCCAACACACAGCGTACATATAGTAAATAGATTAATAGAAAGGAGACCGTATATGATGGCTGGTTTCCCTATTACGATTAACAGTCTTTCCGGAAACGGGGTTGTCAATGTCGGCGGTGCGTTTTCGATAAGTCCTTTAACCGTATCAAAAACCGTCTACGGCTCAGGAGGGGGAAATACAGGTATGGTCCTGCAAATGAATCAATCCAGCACATCTCAATCTTCAAACTCTCAATACTCTGATCAAAATGTAACGAAAACATTATGACATCCGTATTTCCCTCCCTTTCCGGCTGGCAGCAGCCGGATTCTTTTTGCCGTTTTGTTTAATCTTATTCAAATATCACAGCGTACATATAGTTAGTAGACTGAGAGAGAAAGGAGAAAAAATAGAATGAGCGGTTGCCCGATTACGATAAACAACGTATCAGGAAACGGAGTTGTCAATGTTGGCGGCGCCATATCCATCAGTCCGCTGACTGCATCAAAAACCGTTTTCGGTGCCGGAGGGGGAAATATCGGCATTGTCATTCAAAACAATGCTGTAAGCCAGTCCAAAATGTTTGAACATCAATTTTCAGATCAGAATATTGTGAAGTCATTGTAAGGGCTGCCATGCAGCCCTTACTGCATAAATAAAGCAGGCGCATGATTTCCCGAAAACTTGATTTTAAACATCAGCGGTCACCTTCTCATGTTTTGAATGATTTCAGTTAAAGATGAATAGAATGCAGATTGAAAGCATGAGTACTGAATCTCATTAAGGAAAGAAGGAATCGTGATGAAAAAACTTTGCCGGGAAGTTTGGATTGAAGTTGACCTTGATGCGATAAAAAAGAACGTACGGGCGATCCGCCGCCATATTCCGAATACGTCTAAAATTATGGCCGTCGTAAAAGCGAACGCTTATGGCCACGGCTCTGTGGAAGTAGCGCGGCAGGCACTGGAAAGCGGGGCGAGCGAGCTTGCTGTCGCAAGCGTCGAAGAGGGAATTGTGTTACGGAGAGCGGGAATTACGGCACCTATTCTCGTGCTCGGCTTCACAGCTCTCAGCTGTGTGAAAAAATCTGCCGTTTGGAACATCACATTATCAGCGTTTCAGGTCAGCTGGATCAAAAAAGCGAATCGGATATTGGAAAAAGAAGCAGATTCGAAACGGCTGTCCATTCATATCAATGTGGATACCGGAATGGGCCGGCTGGGTGTGCGCACGGAAGAAGATCTTTTAGCAGTGGTGAAAGCGCTCAAGTCGAGTACATACCTGTCATGGGATGGCATCTTTACACATTTTTCAACAGCGGATGAACCGGACACTGAGCTGACGATGCTGCAGCACGAAAAGTTTATCAGCTTCCTCCGCTTTTTAAAAAATCAAGACATTACGCTGCCTACCGTGCATATGTGCAATACAGCCGCCGCTATCGCATTCCCGGAATTCAGCACCGACATGATCCGTTTAGGCATTGGGTTATATGGTTTATATCCGTCCGCCTCGATAAAGGAGCTGAGCCTCGTGGATCTCACGCCCGCACTAAGTTTAAAGGCGCGTATCGCTTATGTGAAAGCCATGGTGACAGATCCCCGGACCGTCAGTTATGGTGCCACATATATCGCCGAACCGGGTGAAATCATCGCGACGATTCCGATCGGCTATGCTGACGGTTACTCCCGCGCCCTGTCCAACCGCGGGTTTATTCTGCACCGCGGCAGACGGGTGCAGGTAGCGGGGAGAGTGACAATGGATATGATAATGGTCAGTTTAGGTGAGAATGAGGGCAAACAAGGAGAAGAAGTCGTCATCTACGGCAAACAAAAAGAAGCCGAGATTTCCGTTGATGAAATTGCCGAAATGCTCGGTACGATCAGCTACGAAGTCCTGTCAGTGTTAAGCCGCCGCATCCCCCGCTTTTATTTCAGAGACGGCAAAATCATTAAAATATCAGCTCCGGTATTATACGTATAGACGCCATAGTTCCCGCATTTATGTATAGAACAAGTACCAGCGTGAGTGGTTCCCATTGTTTTCGTCAGCAAAATCTCAAAACGCCTTCTCTTCCGCGTTCATGCACGGAATAGAAGGCGCAAAAAGACATTTAGCCAAAGGCTTGCGTTACGAAGCTTTATGCTCCAATCTCAGCTTGTCAGCAACCATCGCGATGAACTCCGAGTTGGTTGGTTTTGCTTTTGTCATGCTTACCGTATACCCGAACAGTGAAGAAATGGAATCAATATTTCCCCTGCTCCATGCGACTTCAATGGCGTGGCGGATGGCCCGTTCTACACGGCTTGCGGTCGTGTTGAATTTTTTGGCGATGTCGGGATAAAGGACTTTTGTGATGCTGCCGAGGAGTTCAATATCGTTATACACCATGGAAATGGCTTCACGCAAATAAAGATAGCCTTTGATATGGGCAGGCACACCGATCTCATGGATAATGCTTGTAATGCTGGCATCGAGATTTTTCCGCTTCGGCTCCGGCTGGCTGCGGATAATGCTGCTTTGCGCGGACGGCGCACGGTGTGTGACACTGCTGACATTTCCGCTTACCTGGCGGATATGGCCGACAAGGTTTTCCATATCAAACGGCTTCAGGATGAAATAGGACGCGCCTAAATCGACGGCTTTTTTCGTAACGTCTTCCTGACCGAATGCCGTCAGCATGATGACGTTCGGCTGCTTCTCGAGCTCTGATTCCCGCAGACGCTCCAAAACCGCAAGTCCGTCCAGATGCGGCATGATAATGTCTAAAACGAGCACATCGGGATTCTTATCTTTAAACAAAGAAAGACATTCCTGTCCGTTATAAGCAACGCCGATCACTTCCATATCATCCTGTCCCTCTATATATTCACTCAACAGGCTTACAAGCTCTCGATTATCATCAGCAACACAAACTTTAATTTTCTCCACGTTTCTTCCTCCCCCAATGTATTAACAGGACGCAACCCATTTGACTGCTATATGTTACATTCGACAAAACCACTACTTCCCCTTTTAAAAAATCCATATTTACCAATAATAGTGGTATATCTTTGTTTTTCTAGCATTTTCTAGGTTTTTCGACTAAAAATTAAGTTTGACAAATCAGGAAACGTGAATTTGTCGAAAAATCTTCATGTCTTATTTTACATGAATCCAGGAAAGAAGTGAAGAACGCATCACATAAAAAAACTGCCGGATCATCCGGCAGTCAGCTTGCTTTGTCTTTCCCGTAAACATCAACACCCGCTTCAGACAGCATCCATTCGATATGAACGCCGTAGCCGCTTGTCGGATCATTGACAAATACGTGGGTTACGGCTCCGACGACCTTTCCGTTCTGAATGATCGGGCTTCCGCTCATCCCCTGAACGATTCCGCCGGTTCTTTTCAGCAGTTTCGGATCTGTCACTTTCAACACCATTCCCTTTGTCGCCGGGAATTTTTGCGGCGTGGTGCTGACGATTTCAATATCAAATTTCTCTACTTTATCGTTTTCGATAACCGTCAGCATTTGCGCAGGTCCTTTTTTTACTTCATTTGACAAAGCAATCGGAAGCGCTTTGTCGGAAATGTTGTTTTTAATCGGCTGATGCAGTGTCCCAAAAATGCCGAACGGGCTGTTGCGGTTAATATCGCCGATTGTTTTCCGTTCTGACGAAAACCTTGCCAGTTTTTCGCCGGGATTGCCGCCTTTTCCTTTTTCAATCGATGTTACAGTAGAACGGACGATTTCTCCGTCTTCTACAACAATCGGTTTTTTTGTATCCATATCAGAGATGACGTGGCCCAATGCGCCGTATTTTTTTGTTTTCGGTTCAAAAAATGTCATGGTGCCGATGCCGGCTGCCGAATCGCGGATATAAAGGCCGATTCGATATTTCCCCTCGGCTTCGTCCTTTGTCGGAATCAGCTTTGTTTTGATTTTTTGCTTATCGCGTTTCACCAATAAATCCAAAGATTCACCGGTTTTGCCCGCTTTTTGAATAAACGGGGCGATGTCGCTCATTTTTTCAATTTTATGTCCGTTCATTTTAATAATGATGTCGCCAGATTCAATACCCGCTTGTTCTCCCGGAGACTTTTTCCCATCCTTTGTCATCACCTGGTGAAAACCGACGACCAAAACACCGACTGAATGCAGTTTTACACCGATGGACTGTCCGCCCGGAATGACCTTCAATTCTGGAAGGACACGCACTTTCGTTTTTTTAATGGGAAACCCGGCAAGATCATATACTACTTCTGACCGGCCTTGTGTTTGCCCTGTTATGTTTGCATGACCGTGCTCTTCTTTCAGCGTAAAGGCTTCTGATAATTCGCCCTTTTCAGCGCTTATTGATGCATTGACCGGAACGGCCTGAGTCTGGTTTTCAAAGACGCTCATTTCTGACGGTATCAGTAAATATTCTTTAAACGGCTTAAAAAAGCCTACACTTAGTAAAGAAACAAGGAGAATTACACCTATTGCTTTCCTCATGTTATCGTGCATTCATTCCTTCACTCTCCTCGCTCCTATCCCACACCACTTTCTTTTTCTGCTACATCTATACTTTTGCCTTCCTGCGCTTGATTTATAACCGGCATACGAAGAAAAACATTGGATACACTGTTAGAGAAATGGAACAAAAAAATAAGCTGCCTGTATCAGCAGCTTATCCTGTCGTTTTTACCTGTCCGGCCTGTTTTAAAAGCTCTTGTGCATGCCGCTTCGTCAGCTCGGTCACTTCAACACCCGCAATCATACGGCCGATTTCCGCTACCTTATCCTGCTTGGAAAGCGGCGTGACATGCGTTGTCGTCCGTCCGTCTTTGAATTCTTTTGCGATCAGAAGGTGCGTATCCGCCATGGCGGCAACCTGGGGCAGGTGTGTAATGCAGAGCACCTGTGAACCGGTCGATACTTTATGGATTTTTTCCGCGATGGCTTGGGCAACCCGCCCGCTTACACCGGTGTCCACTTCGTCAAAGATGATGGAGGTGACATCCTGCTGGGAAGAAAAAATACTCTTCATCGCCAGCATCACCCTTGAAAGCTCGCCTCCGGAAGCGACCTTTGACAGCGGTTTTAAAGGCTCACCGGTGTTTGTTGAAATTAAAAACTTCACAAGGTCAATCCCCTTTTGGGTAAGCTGCACGGGCTGCCCGTTGACAACCGGTGCTTCACTGGCTGACGGATCGGTTTTCACGAGAAATTCCGTATCAAACGTTGATTTGCCCATATACAGACTTTGTAATTCCTGATGAATCGCTTCCGCCAGTTTCTTGGCCCATGCTTTTCTGATTTTTGATAAATTGGCGGCTTCTACGGCCACATCTTTGCCGACCGACTCCAATTCCTTCTTCAGGGCTTCAAGGTGGCTGTCGCGGTTCTCGATTTGATCGATTTCCTCTTCTATTTTAGATCCGTATTCCAAAATGTCTTCTACCGTCGCTCCGTATTTGCGCTTCAGCTGTTTGATCTCATTTAAACGGGTTTCAATAAAATTCAGCCGTTCCGGATCATATTCCAGATCATCTAACAGATTGCGCATCTGAAAGGTTGCATCCTCCAGCAGATAATAGGAACTTGACACACTTTCAGACAGCTTTTGCAGCGGTTCATTGATATCCGAAATATCTTCAAGCTGAGCAGAGGCCATTCCGACCCAGTCAAGCCCCCCCTGCTCGCTGCGGAGCGCATTATAGGCGTTTTGCAATGATTCATAAATTTTTTCAAAGTTGGATATCTGCTTCCGCTCTTCCTGAAGAAGTTCGTCTTCATTCAATTCAAGCTTCGCCGACTCGATTTCTTCAAGCTGAAATTGAATCAGGTCTAACCGATGCGCCATTTCCTGCTCGCTTTCTGACAGCTTCTTCACTTTTTTGAGCAGCTTCATATAACGCTCATAGCCTTCATGGTAAGCCTGAAGCGCGGATTCGGCCTCAACGCCCGCAAATTTATCCAAAAGCTCCAAGTGTTTGTCGTCCTCCATTAACAGCTGGTTATCATGCTGTCCGTGAATATCTAATAAAAGTCTGCCGATTTCCCTTAAAGCCGCAATCGTCACTAATTTTCCGTTGACACGGCAGACGCTTTTTCCTCCGGCATTGATGTCCCTTCTCATGACAATCATGTCGTCAGATGCGTCTATTCCCTGCTCACGGCATACTTCAAAAACGGGATGACCGCTGTCCAATAGAAACAGTCCTTCAAGCTCGGCCTTTGTTTCACCGTAACGGACAAATTCAGACGAGCCGCGGCCGCCGACTAATAGGGAAACGGCGTCTATAATAATTGACTTGCCGGCCCCTGTTTCTCCCGTCAGGACGGTGAGCCCCCGTTCAAACGAAATCGTCAGTTCCTCTATAATGGCAAAGTTTTTTATTGATAGTTCAGCTAACAAACAGCATTCCACCTTTTATCTGATAATTACGCTACAGCAGCTCCAAAAGACGGCTTTGTACGCCTTCCGTATCTTCAGGCGTCCTGCAGATGATTAAGATCGTGTCATCTCCGCAGATCGTGCCCATGATTTCTTCCCATTCGAGATTATCCATCAGAGCGCCGATTGCCTGAGCATTCCCCGGCATCGTTTTTAATACGATCATATGGCTTGCTGAGTCAATTTTTACGAACGCATCCATTAATGAACGCTTCAGTTTTGACAGCGGATTGAACCGCTGATCCGCCGGCAGGCTGTATTTGTAGGAGCCGTTGTTCGTCGGCACCTTTACGAGATGCAGCTCTTTAATGTCTCTGGAGACAGTCGCCTGGGTTACCTTATATCCTTCTTCTCTCAGCATGTCAACTAAGTCATCCTGCGTTTCAATCTCATGGCTTGTAATAAGCTCTCTGATTTTTATATGCCTTTGGCCTTTTGTCATGTAAGCACCTCTGTTTTCAAGCTGTTTGTCATTATGTTAACCGCTTCTTGATAAAAAGTACATGATGGCAGAAAAAAGGAATAATAGCCCCCTATTATTCCGGTACATCTGTCTTTTTGGCTTTTAATGTCTCATGTGCTTCGCGGACGGTACGGAGAATGTCTTCTTCCGGCAGTTCAGCGCCGTTTCCGTCTTCTCCGCCCCATTCCAAATGAAGCAGAAACTCAATATTGCCGTCTCCCCCCGTAATCGGTGAGAAGGACAGTCCTTTCACTGTATATCCTTCAGAAGCTGCAAATTGATTCATGCGGCGGAGAACGTCAGCATGAACGCCGGGATCTCTGACAATGCCTTTTTTTCCGACGGATTCCCGTCCGGCTTCAAATTGCGGCTTCACCAGTGCGATACAATCGCTCCCCGGTACAAGCAGCGTTTTTAAAACCGGCAGAATGAGGCGGAGTGAGATGAAAGAAACATCGATTGTCGCAAATTCCGGCAAACCCTCTGTGAAATCGGAAGGCTCGGAATAGCGGAAATTCGTCCGTTCCATGACGACGACCCTCTCGTCCTGTCTGAGCTTCCAAGCAAGCTGATTATAGCCGACATCCACTGCGTAGGACCGCTCAGCTCCGTTTTGGAGGGCGCAATCCGTGAATCCCCCTGTAGACGAGCCGATGTCAATCATCGTTTTGCCTTTTACCGAGACAGGAAACACTTCCAGGGCTTTTTCAAGCTTTAATCCGCCTCTGCTGACGTATTTAAGAGGGTTTCCTTTTACCGTTAACGGAAGATCCCGGGCGATTTTTTCACCCGGTTTGTCCAATCGGTTTTCATTTGAGTATACGATGCCCGCCATAATGGCGCGTTTCGCTTTTTCCCGCGTTTCCGCAAGGCCTTTTTCTACAAGAAGTACATCTAATCGTTCTTTTTTTGCTGTCATGATCCAATTCCTTTATGTGTCTTCGGCGGCATCAGCAGTTTTATCCGGTTCATAACCTCAGCCTTCGTGAGACCGATTTCTTCAAGCAGGGCGGTTACGCTGCCGTGTTCAATAAACCGGTCTGGGATGCCCATTCTGTCAATCGGTGTATGATACATGCCGAGGTCATGAGCGTATTCAAGAATCGTGCTGCCGAATCCGCCTTCAAGCACGGCTTCTTCTATCGTTAAAATCGGCAGACCTTCATTAAGAATGGCCTTCATCATTTGTTTATCAATCGGTTTTATGAACCTCGCATTCACGACACGCACGGACAGGCCTTCTTTTTGCAGTTCTTCAGCCGCTTCAAGCGCCATTTCAATGGTCGTACCGAATGTTAAAATGACCGCGTCTTTTCCGGGACGGAGCACTTCCCATGTTCCGATCGGAATGGTTTTCAGCTCTTTATCCATCTTAACGCCGAGCCCGTTTCCGCGCGGGAAGCGCATCGCGATCGGACCTTCCTCATAGGAAAGGGCTGTATTGACCATATGGCGGCCTTCATTTTCATCCTTCGGCATCATTAAAACGAGGTTCGGTATATGCCGCAAAAAGGCGATGTCAAAGACGCCTTGATGCGTCTCCCCGTCAGCGCCGACCAAACCGGCGCGGTCAATGCCGATAAATACATTCGCGTTTTGACGGCAGATATCATGGACGACCTGATCGTACGCCCGCTGCAAAAAGGTCGAATAGATCGCAAGAAACGGCTTCATACCCTGAAGCGCCATTCCCGCGGCCATTGTCGCCGCATGCTGTTCTGCGATTCCGACGTCAAACATGCGCTCAGGAAATTCTTTCGCAAATCCTTCAAGCTTAGAGCCGACCGGCATAGCCGGTGTAATCGCGACAATTCTGTCATCCTCGCGCGCCAGCTCCTGCACGGTGCCGCTGACAAGTCCGCTCCATGAAGGCGCCGCGGCTTTCGGTTTGACAAAATCACCCGTATTGATTTTATAAGGACCCGTTCCGTGCCATGTGCCGATTGTGTCGGTCTCAGCCGGTTTATAGCCTTTGCCCTTTTTCGTAATGACATGTAAAAGGACAGGGCCTTTCGTTTTTTTGGCGTATTGCAGGTTTTCAAACAGTTCGTGGTAGGAATGACCGTCAACCGGGCCTAAATACGTAAAGCCCAGCTCTTCAAAAAACATACCTGACACAAGCATATATTTTAAGCTGTCTTTTATCCGTTCCGCTGTGGCGGCCAATTTTCCGCCGACGGCCGGGATGCGCTTAAATAAATATTCAAGCTCGTCTTTCACCCATTGATATTTGCCGGCCGTGCGAAGCCGTCCCAGCATAGAATGAATCGCCCCGACATTCGGCGCAATGCTCATCTCATTATCATTCAGAATGACGATCATATCTTTTTTCTCATCACCGATATGGTTCAGCGCTTCAAGCGCCATTCCTCCGGTTAAAGCGCCGTCTCCGATAATCGGGATGATATATTCTTTCGATCCTTTAATATCACGGGCGGCAGCCATTCCCATCGCGCCTGAGAGCGATGTTGAGCTGTGGCCTGTTTCCCATACGTCATGTTCGCTTTCGCTGCGTTTCGGGAAACCGCAAAGCCCTTTATATTGGCGCAAGGTTTCAAACTCCTTGCCGCGCCCGGTTAACAGTTTATGAACATAGGACTGATGTCCGACATCCCATAAAAATTTATCTTTCGGACTGTCAAATTCTTTGTGAAGCGCAATTGTCAGCTCGACAACCCCGAGGTTCGGCCCGATATGGCCGCCAGAGGCAGACAGCGATGTGATGAGGAAATTGCGGATCTCCTCACTCAGCTCTTCCAGCTGTTCAATTGACATCTTTTTAAGAAATGACGGGTCCTGTATTGATAAAAGATCCAAAGCGGATCAACTCACTTTCAGCATGAATTTCTGCAAATTAAACAGTGTCTTTTTGAAAAAAGAAAAAGACTCCCTTTGTATTTTCATCGAAACTGCTTACATTTTACCATAGGAGCGGCAGCCCCTTCAAATCAGGACCGTTTTTAATGATCTCTCGCCGCGATTAAATCACAGAGGTCATGCAGCAGTTCTTTCTGAAGAGAAAGGCCGCTGATGATCCGTTTCGCCTCGCTGATATGATACGCCAGCTTCTCTTTCGCGCCTTCTAGCGTTAAAAGCGACGGATACGTTGACTTATCATTCGACGTGTCTGAGCCGACCGGTTTGCCGATCTTCTCCTCATGCCCTTCAATATCAAGGATGTCATCTCTGATTTGAAATCCGATGCCGATATGGCTGCTGAACAGACGCAGCTTTTCGACTTCATCCTCCGGCGCATCTGCCAAAATGGCGCCCGCCGTCACGGAAAAACCGAGGAGCTTGGCCGTTTTCCGCTCGTGGATGGATTCCAGCTCCTCAAGCGTTATCCGCTTTTGTTCCGCTTCCATGTCGGCAGCCTGCCCGCCGACCATTCCTTCCGTTCCTGCCGCGCTGATCAGCTCATCGACGAGACGGAGCCGTTTTTCTGCTGAAACCGCCTCAGACACGTGAGATGTGATCAATTTAAAGCTTTCTGTCAGAAGCCCGTCTCCGGCCAATACGGCTGCCGCTTCTCCGAAGACTTTATGGTTTGTGGGCTTTCCCCGGCGCAGATCATCATCGTCCATGCAAGGAAGATCATCATGGATTAAGGAATACGTATGAATCATTTCGACAGCGCATCCGACCGGAATCCCGTCTTTTTCATCTTTTCCGTAAGCATTCAGAACGGCTAAGACGACGAGGGGACGCAGCCTCTTTCCGCCCGCTTCCAAAGAATACAGCATAGATTTTTTGAGGATTTCCGGCATCGCAAGCCGTTCCGTATACAAAAAAAGCTGCTGTTCAATCAGTTGTTTGCGCGATGCTAAAAATGCGTCCAGTTTATTTGTCACCTTCTTCTTCCTCCTGAACGCTGAAAGGTGCAAGTTCGCCGTTATCTTTTAAAATAAAGTCCATTTGCTTTTCGACATGCTGAAGCTTTTCATGGCACATTTTTGAAAGGGCCATCCCTTCCTGAAAATAATTAATCGCCTGCTCAAGCGGCACGTCTCCTTCTTCAAGCTTTGCCACAATGCCTTCAAGGCCTTTCATCGCCTCTTCAAATGTCAGCTCTTCACTTTTTTTGGTTTCTGTCATTTTCGTTCGCCTCTCTTTTGCAATACTTCACACGTCAGAACGCCGTCTGTCATCTTTACTTCAAGCGTATCATTTTGTTCCACTTGATCAACGCTTTTGATCAGCTCTTTGTCTTTATAGGCCAGACTGTATCCTCTCTCCATCACCTGAAGGGGACTTAATGCATTCAGTTTACCAAGAACCGTCTGAAACTGCGAATGAAGCTGCTTCAGCTGGACATTCATGCTTCGGGCGAGCTGATTTGAGCGCTCCTCGTACCGTTTTTTCGCCTGTTTCAGTTGGGTTTCAGGGTGGAGCGCCGTTAATCTGTACGTATTCCGCTCCAGCTGCCTTTGTTTCCTGTCCGTAAGCCCTGTGAGCTGTGATTGGAACTGCTGATACAAAAGATCAAACTGCTGTTCTTTTTGGGTATACAATCGTTTCGGAAAACGGAACGCGTAGGATGACTGGAGCGATTGAACCCGTTCTTTTTTCTTGCTGATATGCTGCTGTATCGCTCTTGTCAGGCGGACTTCCGCCGTTTTTGTCCGTTCCATTAAGTCCGTCGTGTGGGGGACGGCGATTTCTGCCGCTCCTGTCGGCGTTGCCGCCCGGATATCCGCGACGAAATCACTGATTGTAAAATCTGTTTCATGTCCGACGGCTGATATAATCGGAATGGCGGAAGCAAAAATCGCCCGGGCCACGATTTCTTCGTTAAATGCCCACAATTCTTCGATCGAGCCCCCTCCCCTTCCGACGATCAGGACGTCACACATTTTTTGTGCATTGGCTTCTTCAATGCGCTTCACAATCGATCTGCTGGCATTTTCACCTTGAACGAGCGCGGGAAGCACAATGACTTTCACAAGGGGGTATCTTCTTTTGAGTGTGGTAATGACGTCTCTGACGGCTGCTCCCGTCGGTGACGTGACGACCCCGATCGTAGCCGGAAAAGCGGGGATGGCCTGCTTATGCCGGTCATCAAACAACCCTTCGCCGGCAAGTTTTTTCTTTAATTCTTCATATGCTAAGTAGAGCGCCCCCACACCGTCCGGCTGCATTTCTTTCGCGTACAGCTGATAGCTTCCGCTCGGTTCATAGACGGAGATGCCGCCTCTTACGATGACCTTCATTCCGTCCTCGGGCTTAAACGCAAGCCTCGAACTTTGTCTTTGAAACATGACGGCCTGCATGCGGGCATGCTCATCTTTTAATGTAAAATAGATGTGGCCTCTCGTATGAATTTTAACATTGGAGAGCTCACCCTTAATCCAAATGTCTTCAAGATGAGGGTCCACATCGAATTTTCGTTTAATGTATTTGGTCAGCGCGGAAACCGTGACATATGCCGCTTCACTCACATCCTGCACTCCTTTCATAAAGGCTTTTTGCCCTAAACTAAGAAAACCCGCTCTGGCTGAAAGGAGCCTTAAGAAGCGGGTATCGTGCTCATTGTCACACTTTTTGTGACTGTCTCCGGTTATCTATGATAACGTACGTCTGGCAGATTTAACAGTATTATGCGCAAGCATTGTGATGGTCATCGGACCTACTCCGCCCGGCACCGGTGTAATGAAAGATGCTTTTTCTTTCGCTTCATCAAACTGAACGTCTCCGCAGAGTTTTCCGCTTTCGAGACGGTTGACGCCGACATCAATGACAATGGCGCCCTCTTTGATTTGATCGGCTTTGATGAAATTCGCTTTACCGACCGCTACCACAAGAATATCTGCTTTTTTCGTATGCTCAGCCATATTTTTCGTGCGGGAATGGCAATATGTGACGGTCGCGTTTTCGTTCAGCAGCAGCTGGCCGACCGGTTTACCGACAATATTGCTTCGTCCGACTACAACAACTTCTTTGCCGGAAAGATCTACGTTCGTCTTTTTCAATAACTCGACAATTCCGTGCGGCGTGCATGGAAGAAATGTATCTTCGCCAAGCAGCATTTTCCCGACGTTGAGAGGGTGGAAACCGTCAACATCCTTATCGGGAGAGATCCGCTCGATTACGGCTTTTTCAGAAATATGATCCGGGAGCGGCAGCTGGACGAGAATGCCGTGGAATTCCGGATTTTGATTATACTGATCAATCACTGTTAAAAGCTCCGCCTCGGTTAAGCTTGAGTCAAAGCGGTCAAGCTTAAATTTCATTCCCATTGTTTCAGCGGCTTTTTTCTTGCCTGTCACATATGAAACAGAAGCGGGATCGTCTCCGATTAAAATGACCGCCAAACCAGGCACTACGCCTTGTGCTTTCAGCTCTTCTACTTCTTTTGCCAATTGTTCGCGTTTTTCTTTAGCCGTTTCTTTTCCGTCGATGATTGTTGCAGTCATTTTCTTTCCTCCTATGATTCGATATCAGTTTTAATGTTAGAAAGAACCCCGTTTACGAATTTTGCAGCTTTATCGTCGCCGAACCGTTTTGCCAGCTCGATTGCTTCGTTTAATGACACGTTAGCAGGAATGTCGTCAGTATAAACCATTTCATACACCGCCAGACGCAGGATCGCGCGGTCTACGTTTGCAATCCGGTCAAGCTTCCAATTGACGAGATGGCCGGAAATCATTTCATCAAGCTGAACCTGATGTTCGATCACTCCGTACACCAGCTGTTCAAAGAAGGCATCTGTTTTTTCACCATCAAGCGCGTGCTCAATGGCATCGTTCGGTGCAATATCGCTGACATCAATCTGAAAAAGTGCCTGCAAAGCTTTTTCTCTAGCTGTTCTTCTTTTCATTTTCTTTCTCCTTCAGATCCGCTTTATCCGCTTGTCGTTAAGCTTAAAGAGATCATAACATATTTTTTTCTCAATCGCATGTCGAAATTTAGGTTTTTTCACCCTAATGCCGAATATTTTCACAAACCGTATTAATTTCATTCGGATTTCACAGCATGAAGAAACTCGGCTGCCGTTTGTAAGCCGGCTTTCTTCATGCCTGAAATGACGGGAAACGTATAAAAAACCAAAGGGCTGCCCATCCCCTTGGTTTTTATACGCTCATTACATTTCTTCGTCGATTTCGACTTCTTGGGCTTTCGTGTCAAATTGAATGCCGACGATATGAATATTGATTTCATTAATGGTCAGAGACGTCATGTTTAATAAGGTTTGGCGGATATTCTCCTGAACGCTTGCCGCCACTTTCGGGATCGAGATCCCGAATTGAACGACGCAATAGACGTCGATGGTAATCCCGTCATCGGCTAAATCGACCTTTACGCCTTTACCGTGATTGATTTTGCCGAAGCGCTCTACGACGCCGGTGGCGAAATTGCCGCGCATTTCAGCAACTCCTTCAACTTCGGAAGCGGCGATGCCGGCAATGACTTCAATGACCTCAGGAGCAATTTCAACCTTGCCTAAATGAGCCTCATCATGATCCATTTTAAGCACACTGTTGTCTTCCATTCAATTCACCTCCCGCAAAAATTATGAGCCCATTACATCATATGTTTCTAAAAACTTTGTATTAAACTCTCCGCTGACAAATGTTTCGTGCTCAAGCAGTTTCAGATGGAACGGAATCGTCGTTTCAATACCTTCAATCACGAATTCGCTCAGCGCGCGTTTCATCCGTGCGACTGCCTCATCACGCGTTGTTCCGTATGTGATGACTTTAGCAATCATACTGTCATAGTACGGCGGGATCGAATAGCCGGGATATGCGGCTGAATCCACGCGTACGCCGAGTCCGCCCGGCGGCAGGTACATGTTAATTTTACCGGGTGAAGGCATGAAGTTTTTCGCAGGATTTTCAGCATTGATGCGGCATTCAATCGCCCAGCCGTTAAATTCAACGTCTTCCTGTCTGAGCGAAAGCTCCTGTCCGGATGCCACTTTGATCTGTTCTTTGATCAGATCCGTTCCCGTCACCATTTCTGTGACAGGGTGCTCTACTTGAATACGCGTGTTCATTTCCATGAAGTAGTAGCGCTGTTCTCTGTAGTCATAAATGAATTCTACTGTGCCGGCTCCCGTGTAACCGACGGCCTTCGCTGCTTTTACCGCAGCTTCGCCCATCTGCTCCCTGATTTCAGAATCAAGCGCAGGTGACGGTGACTCTTCAAGAAGTTTTTGCAGACGTCTTTGGATAGAACAGTCACGCTCTCCGAGATGGATCGTGTTTCCGTAATTATCCGCAAGCACCTGAATTTCAACATGGCGGAAATCTTCTATGTACTTCTCGATGTACACACCCGGATTTCCGAATGCCGTAGCGGCTTCCTGCTGGGTAATCTCAATGCCTTTGATCAGTTCTTCTTCTGTGCGTGCGACCCGGATGCCTTTTCCGCCTCCGCCCGCAGTGGCTTTTATAATGACAGGATACCCAATTTCACCTGCAAGCGAAACCGCTTCTTCCGTATTTTTTATAATTCCTTTTGAACCGGGCACAATCGGCACGCCGGCCAGCTGCATCGTGTCGCGCGCGATATCTTTTGTTCCCATTTTTGAAATGGCGTCAGCCGTAGGGCCGACAAACGTTACGTTCAATTCCTCGCACAGCTCGGCAAAGTCGGCGTTTTCAGCTAAAAACCCGTATCCCGGATGAATCGCATCCGTGCCGGTCAGCTTTGCGACGCTGACGATGTTCGTTACATTTAAATAGCTTTCTTTTGATGTTTTCGGCCCGATACAAAAAGCCTCATCGGCCATTTGGACATGCAGGGCATCTTTATCTGCCTCAGAATAAACGGCTACAGTTTCAATGCCCAGCTCTTTGCAGGCCCGGATGATTCTGACGGCGATTTCTCCTCGGTTGGCGATCAATAGCTTTTTAATCATAATAGCAGGTCTCCTTACTCAGCTTTTACAAGAAATAGAGGTTGTCCGTATTCGACCAGCTGGCCGTTTTCAACTAACACTTCAACGATTTCTCCTTTTACTTCGGCTTCAATCTCGTTAAAGAGTTTCATTGCTTCTACGATACAAACAACTGTATTTTCGCTCACTTTTGAACCTTGGTTTACGTAAGGGCCGGCTTCCGGCGATGAAGAAGCATAAAACGTTCCGACCATCGGAGACGTAATTTTGTGCAGGTTTTCGTCTTGTTTCGGCGCTTCCTGAACAGGAGCGGCTTCACGCGCTTCCTGTTTTGCAGCCTGCGGAGCAGGTGCGTAAGCGGCGGGAACGGCTTGGGCTTGTCCCGTTACATTCACTGCCGGCGCTTCATTTTTTTTCAGTTTGAGGCTTACGCCTTCGATTTCGTAAACGAATTCGTCGATGGAAGATTCATCGATTCTTTTTATCAGTTCATGAATTTCGTTGATTTTTAACATCAGTTTCCACTCCTATGTATAAAAAATAGAAATTTATGGGTTGCTACTAAAAGTACATACTATGTTTATCTTACAGGAGCGCTTGTGTAAATTCAACACTGATCTAAAATGACATCAGAAAAGCCCGCAGCAGGTGCGGGCGGTGGAGATCTCTTATTTTGTCGGTTCAAACGTGACGGCGACGTCTTTCATCGTCTTGATTTCTTTTTCCACCAGGTCAATGATAGCGGAAGCTTTTGCGTTTGAATGTTTGTCAGACATGACCGTAATGTTGATTTTGTCTCCTTCAGCATCCACGAGCGCATCTTTGTAGCCTTGTGTTTTAATCAGCGTTTCCAGCTGTTTTTCCGTCCCTTCAGCATTGCTCAGCGCCGTCATTTTATCGTAGGCTTCGCTTTTTTCCTTCGCGGTCGCATCATCGCTTGAAACTATGCTGTTTAACTGTTCCCTTTCTTTGCTTCTCGCGTCTTCAAGCTCCATGCGGTATGCGGTAAATAAGTTTTCATCAGCTGTTTCTGTAGCGACCGATCCGTCTTTGTCCGATGCTTCGGCGGATGTTTCTTTATCCTCTTTTGTGCCTTTAGAATCTTTCGTTCCTTTTGTTCCGTCTTCTTTATCCGTGCCGCTTCCGTTCTTATCTTTCGTTTCAGGAGCCGGCGTTTTTTCAGTTGCCACTTCTCCGCTGCTTTTTTCGCTTTTCATCTGCACGGCATTTTTGCTTTCCGGCGACATAATATAATAAACACTTAATACCACGACGAGACTGAGCATTGTTAAAAGCCAAACCGTTTGTTTTTTCAGCATGATTTATGAATCCTCCTTGATTTTTTTAGGGGCAACCGCTACACGGTAGCTCGGAACATCAAGCACCCTTGTGACGGCATCAATGATGGTTTTTTTTATTTGAACGTTGTCCACTCCCTGAGCGACAACGAGTACACCGCGGATATCGGGTTTTTTCGTCTGGACGACGACCGGGGTTTCCTGATCCCCGTTTCGAATCATGACAATTTGCTCCTCTGAGGTTTGATCGGTTACGCTTCTTTTGCCGCCTTCTTTATCGGTTTCTTCGGTGGTGGTGTCTTTTTTCGTTTTATTTTTCTCAAACACTTTCAAAGATGTTGCGTCTACGTTCACGACAATTGATACATCCTCCACGCCGATAATCGTTTCAAGGATTTCTTTAAGCTGGTTTTCATAGTCTCTTTCATAATCATCGATCGTGTTTTTGGCGCTGCTGTCTTTCGATGCCTTAAAAACGGGTGCGCTTTTTTGCCCGCTTTTGTCTTCCGTTCGGCCGGACATGACGGTCTGCGCCGCTTGGTCCTTCCCGGTTTTCTCCGGTGAAGAGAACAGCTGGCTCACCAGCATAAAAGATACCCCGAGCACAAACACGAACAGAAAATAATGATATTTTGTCAGTTTTGGTTTTTCTCCGTCTTTCGCCTGTCCGATCATCAGCTGTTTTTTGAGTATGGTCCATAGTCCGTTTTTATTCATGGCCGTTTTTCTCCCCGCCTTCCATATAAACCGTAATTTTCTCACTGCCGATTTCCCATATATCCGCAAGTTTTTCTTTGATGTCTGCGGCCTCTTTTTTTTCGGCTGCGCCTTCCGGTTCGTATTTGCGGTCTGTGCGGATGTCGATCGGTGCGACGGTTTGCACGGTTTTTTCAGAAGATGGGGCCATATACACGCTGATCGTTCTTACATCTTCTTCTGAACGAACCTGTTCTTCCGCTGTAAGGCGGATGTCGTCTATTTTGTATTCGTCATGACTGAACATCTCCTCCGCTTTCTTTTTTAGTTGGACAGCCATTTCTTCTAAAACATATGCGCGGTTTGATGCTTGTATTTCTTTTTTTTCTGATTTGATTTGATTTTTTATATCAGCGGATTGAGATTGCTCTTGTTTTGTCAAATAATCGAAGATGATTTCCGGGTCTGTTTTGAAAAGTTTGAAGATCGGGTTGAGCATGACAATGATTAACAGCAGGCTGACAACCATCTTGGCGTATTTTTGCATACTGGAGCTTGGCAGCAGCATGTCGATGACGATGGCGAATAAGATAAATAAAATAATGCTTGTCAGCCATTCTGTTAAAAAGCTCATATCCAATGGGCCTCCTTTATTTCATCATCATGGTGAGGTTGCCTGCTGTAATAATGACTGTAATACTGAGGAAAAACATGAGAGAGACGATGGCGAGCGCCGCGAAAATATACAGCACGCTTCTGCTGATGACGCCGAGGCACGTAATGACGGGCCCGCCTCCGAGCGGCTGCAGAATAGCGGCCGCGAGCTTATAAATAAAAGCGAGCGAGAGCACTTTAATCGCCGGAAACGCGGAGATGCAGATCAAAATTCCGACTCCTAGGATTCCCACGGTGTTTTTTAATAGGAGCGAGGCGCTGATGACCGTATCCGTCGCATCCGTAAACATCCGGCCGAGCACGGGAATAAAATTGCCTGTGATAAATTTTGCAGTCCTGAGGGTAATCCCGTCCGTCACGGCAGCCGAAGCCCCCTGTACGGAGATGACGCCGAGAAACACGGTGAGAAATACGGCAAGCGCGCCGATCGCGATATTTCTGAGCAGATTGGCAAGCTGCGTGACTTTATATTGATCCGTCATCGTGCTGACGATGCTTAAAATCGCTGACAGGAAGATAAGCGGCATGACAATGTTTTGAATGAGAAGGCCGCTCGTATTCATCAGAAATAAAATAACGGGGTGAAAAAAAGCTGCGGAGACGGCTCCCCCAGAAGACGCCAAAAGCGCGAGTAAAAGCGGGATGAGCGCGAGAATGAAACTTGTCATCGTCTGGATCGCTTCACTGGCATAATTGACGGCAACATGAAAGCTGTTTAAAGCGAGAATAATCAGCACCATGTAGACGATTGCATAAGCCACTTTGCTGACGGTGCTCTGCTGGAACGCATTTTGCAAAAGCTGCAGAATGACACAAAAAATGGTGAGAAGAATCAAAGTTCCCAGGAGCTTTCCGTTTGCGAGCACTTCATGAAACAAGTATGAAAATAAAGCCTTCAGCCATGCCTCCGGCGAGAACGTTTTTTCTCCGTTAATAAAGTCGATGATGCTTCCCTTTTGGCTTTCAGGCAGAAGACCGCCGTATTCTGTCATGATGTCGTCCCAAAACTTTCCGATGCCTTCTGTTTTCAGCGCTTCAGCCTGCTTTTTCGCCACTTCATCAGCGGATTCTTGGTGAACTGCGGTTTCCTGCGACGCACCGTCTGTTCCGGCAGCTTGTACACATTCAGTCTGAAAAAATAAGAGGATGAACAAAAAAGCCCCCGCCCACCGAAAGCGCTTCATTTTTTGTGCCCCCCCTTTCCATTTTATTGATGATCAAGAAGGAATAAGTCCGAGAATCGTTTCAATAATGACGGTGAGTATCGGCACGGCCATTACCAGTATCAAAATTTTTCCGGCCAGCTCTATTTTCGAAGCAATCGCTCCCTGGCCCGCATCCTTTGTCAGCTGCGCACCGAATTCAGCGATGTAGGCGATGCCGATAATTTTTAAAATGGTTTCCACATAGACCATATTGACATTTGCATTGACGGCTATTTTTTCTATCATTCTGATAATGTCGTAAATCTGATCGATGAGATAGAGAAAGATCACGCAGCCGCTGAAGACGACAATCATAAACGCGAAAGTCGGTTTCTGTTCTTTCACGATCAGGGAGAGAAATGTGGCGATCAGGCCTAAACCTACAATTTGAACAATCTCAATCTGTAAGCCCCCCTATCCTTGGAATAGAAACACAGCTTTGATCTTTTTGAACAGGTCATCGACAATCGTCGCCACCATAAATAAAATATAGATAAAGCCAAGCAGCGTCACCCATTGGGCGTATTCTTTTTTTCCCATTTGGTCAAGTATGGTGTGCAGAAACGCAACCACGATACCGACTCCGGCGATTTGAAAAATGACATTTACGTCGACTCCCATTTTATGTTTGCTCCCCTCATGTTTACATCAATAGAAGAATGAGTAACAGTCCGGCTAAAAATCCTAAGCTTTTCACCATTTTTTCATTTTTCGCCTGCGCCCGTCCGGCATCCGCTTCCGCCGCTTCCAAATGTGTAAGCGCAAGCTTGATATGTTTCTGCTGAGAAACACGGTCATGGAGCCCGAGCGTCTCTCCGAATTGCTTCAGCACATCGTATTCGCTTTTTTTCATCGCCATGGAGGGCCAGTTATGTTTCAAGCTCTGTTCCCAAGCCGTTTTGGCGGAATCGCTTCCCTGCTCAAGCCTTCTGCTGAAAGCTAGAAACAATAACGATACAGGTTCGGAAAGCTGTGCGGCAATTTGTCCCGAAGCTATGTGCAGCGGTGTATGCCCGAACATGATTTCCGCTTCTAGCGATTGGAGCGCCGCGCGCAGCTGACGGATCTGCCTCGGCCTTTCAATATACATTTTGGCGATCTCAAATCCCGTCCATGTCGTCGCCGTCAGAATGAACACGGCACCCAAAAGCTTCAGCATGTCATCACGCTTTCAGCATGCGGAACCGGTTCTCCGTCCTTTCCGTACATCCTGCTGATCGTTCCCGGACCGCGGTGCCTTGACAGTTCAACATACCGGTCAAACACGTTTTCCTCCCAAAGCATTTTCAGCGACGGCCTCTTGACCAAGTCTTTCATATTCCATCCGTGCGCAGAGACGATAACGGATACGCCCGCATGGAGCGCCTCCAGCAGCGCTTGTGAGTCTTCCATTCTCCCGATTTCATCCACAATTATGACATCAGGACTCATAGAACGGATCATCATCATCAGCCCTTCCGCCTTCGGACAGGCATCAAGGACATCGACTCTGCGGCCGAAACTGTGCTGGGGAATGCCCCGCAGGCAGCCGGCAATTTCCGACCGTTCATCTACGATACCTGTCTTTTTTGCCGGAATGCGTTTTGATCCGGTGCTGGAAAGCCGGGCCAAATCACGAAGCAAGGTCGTTTTCCCCGTTTGCGGAGGACCGATGATCAGCGTGTTCAGCCAGTTTTCTTTCCATAAGAAAGGAATGAGCGGTTCTGCGATCCCCAGCTTCTCCCGGGCGATTCGGATATTAAAAGAAGTAATATCCCGGAGTCCTTTGACGGCTCCGTTTTCGACGATGACTCTTCCGGCCAGCCCCACACGGTGGCCTCCTCTGATTGTGATGTATCCTTTTTTCAGCTCTTCTTCAAGCGTGTACATACTGTAATTGCTGAGCCGGCTGAGGATCAGCTGTGCGTCGCCGGCCGTACACACATATGACAAATACAAAGGTTGTCCTTTTTGGATCAGTTCAACCGGCCTGTCGACCCGGATTCTGATTTCTTCTGTATCCCGCCTTGCTTCTTCGGGCACGGCGGAGATGGCATCTCTCAATAATTCAGGGAGAACCTCTGTAATTTCATTCAATAGAGTCTCCTCCTTTTTACCGATTGGCTTCTTTAAAATGTATGATCCGGGACAGACTTTATGACACCCCGGCCCTCTATTTATGCACACCGGCCAAAATCAGCACCACCCCCGCAAAAATCAATATTAATTTTGCATATGAGAGCTGTCCGGCAATCTGATAAATGCCGATCGTCATTGTGATGATAAAGATCAGAGGGCCGACGATTGCCAAAATACTATTCACCACAACCGCTTTTCTGATGTCGTTTGTCAAAAGCATGATAATAGCGGCCGATAATTCAATGAGCGAGGACAAAACTCGTAAACCGGCCATCGTTAAAACAGTAGAATTGATTGAACCGAACAAAAATTTCATTGCAATCCCCCAACTTCAAGCATTTTGTTACACTATATGCTCTAGCTGACGGAAGTAGTCTCACTATTTTCATATAGAAGAAAGATTCTGAGGCAGAACGCAAAAAAAGCCTGCCCCGTAAAAGGAGCAGACTCCGAATTTCTTTAACTACGCTCTTGACACGTAAGAACCGTCTGATGTATTTACAACCAGCGTATCGCCTTCGTTCACGAAGAACGGTACGTTTACGACAAGGCCTGTTTCCGTTTTGGCAGGTTTCGTGCCGCCTGACGCCGTGTCGCCTTTAATTCCCGGCTCTGTTTCAACAACTTTCAGTTCAACTGTGTTCGGCAGTTCAATACCGAGCGTTTCAGACTGATACATCATGATATGCACAGACATATTTTCCAGAAGGTATTTCAATTCTTCTTCGATTTGGTTTTCGTTCAATTCAAGCTGTTCATATGAGCTTGTATCCATGAACACGTGCTGATCGCCGTTGGCATAAAGATACTGCATCGTTTTTGTTTCGATTTGAGCTTTCGCGACTTTTTCACCTGCACGGAATGTTTTCTCCTGAATAGCGCCCGTGCGCAGGTTACGCAATTTAGAACGGACAAATGCCGCTCCTTTTCCCGGTTTTACGTGCTGAAAGTCAACGACGCGCCAAATGCCGCCGTCTACTTCAATCGTTAGTCCTGTACGAAAATCGTTAACTGAAATCATGTTTGATGTCCTCCTATATTCCGATCACAAAATAATTAATTCTTTAGGGGAATGCGTAATTGTCCGGTTGCCGTCCTCAGTGATGATGATATCATCTTCGATTCTTGCGCCCCCAACATCCGGTATGTATATGCCCGGCTCAACCGTTACCGCCATGCCCGGCTCAAGAACGGCCGATGACCTGAAAGACAGCCCCGGTGATTCATGGACTTCCATTCCGAACCCGTGTCCTGTCGAATGGCCGAAATACTGTCCGTAGCCTTTTGCGGTGATATGATCCCTCGTCAGGGCATCCGCTTCTTTTCCCGTCATGCCGGGTTTTATATGCAGGACACCAAGCGCTTGGGCATCGTATACGACTTGATAAATCTCTTTCAGTTTATCACTTGGCTCTCCGACCGCGACGGTGCGTGTGATATCAGAACAATAGCCTTTATAATAAGCGCCGAAATCAAGCGTGACCAAGTCTCCCTTTTCAATCAATTTGCCGCTTGCCACTCCGTGGGGAAGGCTGGATCTGACTCCCGAGGCGACGATCATATCAAAGGAAGAGCCGTCTGCTCCTTGACGTCTCATATAAAATTCGAGCTCGTTTGCAACTGAAATCTCTGAGATGCCCGGTTTGATAAACGTCAGAATATGTTCAAACGCATCATCCGCAATCTTCGCAGCTTCCTCTAATATCTTAATCTCTTCACTTGACTTAATCAAGCGCAACTTTTCAACGGAATCCGCGACGGGAACCATCTCCGCTTCCTGCAGCACCGCTTGGTAGGATGCATATGTTCCGTACGTCATGCTGTTTTGCTCGAAGCCGAGTTTTTTAACGCCGTACTCAAGAATCGTATCCGCAGCCGTTTGGATTAAGCTACCGCCGTGCTCGATAATGTCAAAACCCTTCACTTGCGTCTTCGCCTGCTCGGTGTAACGGAAATCCGTGATAAATGCCGCACGTTCTTTCGATATGACCGCAAGGCCTGACGAACCCGTAAATCCCGTCATATACTGCAGATTGGCGGAGCTTGTCACCAACATTCCGTCTATATCCAGCTGACCGAAAAGATTTCGCAATTTCTCAAGTTTCATTCCCTTTCTCCTCCTCGCCGATTCTTGACTGCCGCCTGACAACGCGGGAGCATCCCCGCCCGGTTTTCAGCACAAAAAATGTTCACTTCTCGTGAACATTTTACCATACCGGACAGGGATTATACACTTATTCACTTGTTGCCGAGCGCCCTTGCAAGCTTGTCTGACGTAAGTTCATTGTAGTTGAAGGAAATTGAGTAGCCGACAAACAAACCGTACAGAATGTAAAGGCAAAGCGTCGTCACGATTGTATCTGATTTCAATTCAGTGACGGATTTCACATCTTCGAAAATCGGATTGAATAAGAAAAAAACCGCACACCATAAAATGACGCCGTACACCATCCCCGGCCACATGGTTTTAAAACGCTTCAGGCAGACGAAATAAATAAACGCCCCGGCAATTGAAATGAATCCGATGACAACGATGCTGACCATCGTGCCTAGCCATTGTTTTTTCCATTCTCCGATCATAAACGGCTGAAGAATCATGTTGGGGCTGATCTCTGAAAAATGAAAGACATACCCGAGATAGCCGATCAAACTCCAAAATACACCGCCGGCAAATCCGATACCGCAAATTCTGCCGGTAAATGAAACAGGCTGCTGATCATCATCCTGCTTCTTTTTTTCTTCCTGTTCTGAATGTTTTTCGCTTGTCATCATGGCACCTCCAGTCATAGACTGCCCAAAAATTAAAAAGTCATAAAAAGCTGCGCCATATTTTCATTCAATGAGTAAAATCTAAAGAAACGGGGTATACTGCATGTAGAAAAAGCATTGATTTTCCGGCTGTCTAACTAGAGGTTTACCGCGGTTTCCTGTACAATAGAGTGAAAGGAAATGGTTAGTAAATCCTAAGAAAACAGGCAGGTTGATAAACAATGTCCAAACAAAAAACGCCCCCTGCATACGGCGGGCAGGCTGTCGTTGAAGGGGTAATGTTCGGCGGCAGAAAAAATTATGTTACCGCCATCCGCAGGAATGACGGAAGCATTGATTTTTTCAAGCTTCCGAGAGTGCCGAACGCCAAGCTTTCGGCTTTAAAAAAGATTCCTTTTTTGCGGGGAATCGTCGCCATCATTGAGGCGAGCGCCAACGGCACAAAGCATTTAAACTTTTCCAGCGAACGTTACGGGCTTGATCCTCAGGATGACGCCAAGCTGGAGCAGGAAGATAAGAAGGGTTCCGGCTTATCGATGTTTTTCAGCCTGGCGGTGATCGGCGTTCTGTCGTTTTTGTTCAGCAAATTCGTTTTTACGCTCGTCCCGGTCTTCTTAGCGGAGCTTGTAAGGCCCGTATTTTCCTCAGACGCCGCGCAGATCGGAATCGAAAGTCTGTTTAAGCTGATTCTGCTTCTCAGCTACATTTATTTTTTATCAATGACGCCGTTAATTAAAAGAGTGTTTCAATATCATGGAGCCGAACATAAGGTCATAAACTGTTATGAACAGAATTTGCCAATTACAATAGAAAATGTTCAGAAACAGTCACGGCTTCATTACCGTTGCGGTTCAAGCTTTATTTTATTTACGATCATTGTCGGCATGTTCGTCTATTTACTTGTTCCGACAGATCCGCTTTGGGTGCGGATTTTAGACAGGATTGCGCTTATACCGGTCGTTCTCGGCATCTCCTTTGAAGTGCTCCAGCTGACGAACAGAGTGCGGAATATCCCCGTTTTGAAAGTGCTCGGTTACCCCGGCCTGTGGCTGCAGCTTTTGACGACAAAGGAACCGGCGGATGATCAGGTCGAGGTTGCCATAGAAAGCTTTAACGAGCTTCTCAGACTGGAAGACATTTCAGAACAGAGCGAAAAGCCGTCTCACAACGTAATCTGAACCGTTACCGTTATTATTTTGGAGGTGGGCAGTTATGAATCATCGTGTACAACCTTTTTTTGCTGTATTGATAGCGCTTGGCGCATTCGGTTTCATTTATGCGGCGGTAACCAACCCCGGGCAGATGATTTCAAGAGCGATCACCGTAATTATCGCAGGCGTTATTATTTATTTTATCGTGAGGACGGTCCTGAACCGACGCACCGGCCGCGACGGAACCGCTTTCAAAAAAGCGGCCAGACAATCGCGGCTCCGAATGAAGGAGCAAAAAGCGAAGCACCGCGCCGGACACAGAGGCCGGGTCAGCCATTTGCGGAGCGTGCCGAGCAGCAGCAGACCGAAGCCGATGATTCTTAAGAAAAAAAGCCAGACCCAGCTTACCGTCATAGAAGGCAAAAAGAATAAAAAGAAAAACAGAGCGCTTTTTTAATAGCTCCATTGCTTCAAAAATTGCTCTGTTCTGCTTTTTCCTAGCTCAATGAGAGCTAGTTTTTTTTGCGGTGTGAGATGAAACTCCGTCGCCATCACATGTTCCACCGGAATAAAAATAATATTCTGTTCGTACTTTGTCGCGATATGCCTGGCATCATGAGCGTCTTTCATCGTTTCAAACAAAGCCCCGAACAGCTCAAAAGCGTTGCGGATTGATTTTTTCGGGCGCTCTTTTTCGTTGGGCGAAAGCGAAATTCCGATGACCGGCCGTTTGCGTTCTTTTGAATACAGCCAAATCGGGAAATTGCTTAACACGCCGCCGTCAACGACCGTTGAGGTGCCTTTTTCGGTCTTCAGTTTTATCGGTTCAAAAAAATAAGGAATGCTGCAGCTCATTCTGACGGCTCTGGCAACCGGGAACATCTCCGGATTTAATCCGTAGCGGGGAAGATCGTCAGGAAGCACGATCATCGTTCCGTTCGTCAGATCTGAAGCGATGAGACGGAGCGAGCCTTTTTTCAAATCGCCGAACGCGATGATGCCCTTCGCTTTTAATTTATCCGCAATCCATTTTTCCAGCATATCGCCTCTGTATAGTCCGAGGCGCCAATATATCGACACCCACTGCAGGATTTTCAGCGGGAGGAATGAGCATCTCTGATCAAGCAATTGCCTTCCGTCCACCTCATCTATGATGGAATGAACCTCTCTGCTCGTATAGCCCGCAGCGATAAATGCGGCAATAATCGCGCCGGCGCTTGTTCCGGCGAGCCTTTCAAAGCGAAAGCCCTTTTCTTCCAGCGCTTCATAAGCGCCGGCAAGCGCCACCCCTTTTATCCCCCCGCCCGAAAATACGCCGTCAATCTGCATAGCGCGCCCTCTCCCTTCCATCTCAAGGTGTATTATTATTTTAAGAAACGGCTGGGCGAAATAGACCAAAGAATGAAGACATTAAAAAAAGGGCGCCCCATTTCGGGCTGCCCTTTATTCACCGGGATTTTCGGTTTTTTTCTGTACGGATTTCAATTCTTTTTTCCGGCTTTCGTCATCTTCAAAATACTGAACGAGGTCGCCGATGCGGTCAATGCTGTTCCAGCTCAGATGATGTTCGATTCCTTCAACATCATTGTAAATCTTCTCTTCATCAACACCAATGATTCTTAAAAACTGCTCAAGCAATTCGTGTCTGTATACGAGCCGTTTGCCGATCTTTTTGCCTTTTGACGTCAATACGAGCCCGCGATATTTTTCATAAATCAAATACTCGTCTTTATCTAGTTTTTGAACCATTTTCGTTACAGAGGAGGGGTGGACTGCCAAAGCTTCCGCGATATCAGAAACCCGTGCATATCCTTTTTCTTCTATCAGCATATAAATCTGTTCAATATAATCTTCCATACTTGGTGTTGTCATAAGTAACCCTCCCAAAAAGCACCTTAACTTTATAAACCATTACAAGTTTACACTAACGGTCATGAAAAAACAAGGATGCTTCCGGTCTGTCAAGCCTTATCAGCGCTTATAATTCCATTCATCAGACGCGTATTTCGTCTCAGCCAGCTCATTGACAAATGCAAGCTCTTCAGACGTGAGTGTGTAAGGCTCAAGATGAATGTTCAGCCCTTCCTCAAAACCGGCTTTAAAAGCGATTCTGGCCTCATCCATCGTTACCCGTTTCGGCGCTAAGGCGTTGATGGCTACCGCTTTGTTTTTGAAATTCCGCTGCATGCGCTCACGGACTCTGTCGCTCGGATATAAAAACAGATCAAACAGTTTATCCTCATCAATGTCAAGCAGGATGGAACCGTGCTGAAGAATGACGCCTTTTTGGCGTGTCTGTGCGCTTCCGGCAACTTTCCGTCCTTCGACGACCAGTTCATACCACGAAGGCGCATCAAAGCAGACGGACGAGCGCGGATTTTTCAAGCTTTCTTTTTCTTTCTCCGTTCGCGGAATCGCAAAGCAGGCATCAAGTCCAAGGTTTCTGAATCCCTGCAGAATACCTTCTGAAATCACCCGGTACGCCTCTGTCACCGTGGCCGGCATTTCCGGGTGATCCTCTGAAACGATTACGCTGTATGTCAATTCTTTATCATGCAGAACACCCCGTCCGCCTGTCGGTCTTCTGACAAACCCGAGGCCGTGTTTATGTACTGCGTCAAAGTTAATTTCCTTCTTAATATTTTGAAAATACCCGACAGACAAAGTTGCCGGATTCCAGCCGTAAAATCGGATCACCGGAGGAATTTTCTTTTGGCTGTGCCAATATAAAAGCGCTTCATCCAGCGCCATGTTAAATGCCGGGCTTTCATTCCCTGAGTCAATAAACCGCCATGTTTCTTTTTCCATATACTGAACCCTTCTTTATCGTTTTAATAAAATCAGTTTAGCAAACTGCCTTGAAAATGAAAAATATTTCGTTTCATTAAGGATGACAATCGCTTCATGCTTTACTATAATAGTATTTGTCCCAAAACGTCCGGTAAGCCTTGTTTTCAGGAAGCAGGGTTTTGATTTTATAAGCTAAAGGAGTAGAATTGCATTGTCTAATATGATTGCTTTAATTATTGTTGCGGCGTTTATCGTTTATATGATCGTGTCGTATTTTTACCAGCAGCGTTTAATGAAAACACTTACGGAAGAGGAATTCCGCGCGGGCTACAGAAAAGCGCAGCTGATTGACGTCCGTGAACCGAATGAATTTGAAGGCGGCCATATTCTCGGCGCGCGCAACATTCCGCTGTCACAGCTGAAACAGCGCAAAAGTGAAATCCGTCCTGATAAACCCGTTTATCTGTACTGCCAAAACAATGTCCGCAGCGGACGCGCGGCACAGACGCTCCGCAAACACGGCTGCAAAGATATTTACAACCTGAAAGGCGGATTTAAAAAATGGGGCGGAAAAATTAAAGCAAAAAACTAATCATGAAAAAAGAGCTGTCCGTTTTATACGGAAGCTCTTTTTTTATACCGTGTCAGCGGCTGACGTCAGGTGTACGTTCGTATTTTAAAACCGGCTTTCTTGCCGCCTTGGTTTCATCCATTCTTTTGACAACTGTTGTATGCGGCGCCTCCTGAACGATTTCAGGCGATTCCTCCGCTTCCCGCGCAATTTGAATCATGGCATCTATAAACGCATCAAGCGTTTCCTTCGATTCCGTTTCCGTCGGTTCGATCATGATGCTTTCTTCAACATTGAGAGGAAAATACACAGTCGGCGGATGATAGCCGAAATCCAAAAGCCGTTTGGCAATATCAAGCGTTCTTACGCCGAGCTTTTTCTGCCTTCTTCCCGATAACACAAATTCATGCTTGCAATGACGGTCAAACGGGAGATCATAATAAGGCGCGAGTCTTCTCATCATATAATTTGCATTTAAAACCGCGTTTTCGGTCACAGCTTTTAAGCCGTCAGGCCCCATGGAACGGATATACGTGTAGGCTCTGACATTAATGCCGAAGTTGCCGTAATAAGGTTTTACGCGCCCGATCGACTGCGGCCGGTCATAGTCAAAAGTCAAACGGCCCTCTTTTTTCGTAAGAACGGGTTTCGGCAGATACGGAATGAATTCTTTTTTCACTCCGACCGGCCCTGAGCCCGGTCCTCCCCCGCCGTGCGGCCCGGTAAATGTTTTATGCAGATTAAGGTGAACGACGTCAAATCCCATATCTCCCGGTCTTGCTTTACTTAAAACGGCATTTAAATTCGCTCCGTCATAATAAAGCTTTCCGCCGGCCTGATGGACGATGTCAGCCATTTCCGTAATGTTTTCTTCAAACAACCCGAGGGTGTTCGGATTCGTCAGCATCAGCGCCGCTGTTTCTTCGTTTACCGCTCTTTTCAAATCTTCAATGTCAACCAGCCCGTGCTCATTTGACTTAACGGTAATCGTTTCAAAACCGGCGACCGTGGCGGATGCCGGATTCGTACCGTGGGCTGAATCAGGGACAATCACCTTCGTCCGTCCGAAGTCTCCCCGCGCTTCGTGATAGGCGCGGATCATCATCAGGCCGGTCCATTCGCCGTGAGCGCCCGCCGCAGGCTGCAGCGTCACCTCGTCCATGCCCGTAATCTCCTCCAAGTGTCCGCTTAAATCGTATAAAAGCTCAAGCGCCCCCTGAACTGTGTCCTCGTCCTGAAGCGGATGAATAGCGGAAAAACCTGCGAACCGGGCAATTTTTTCATTTAATTTCGGATTGTATTTCATCGTACAGGAGCCGAGCGGATAAAAGCCTGAATCAACTCCGTGGTTTCTCTTAGAAAGAGCGGTATAATGCCGCATAATATCAAGCTCTGATACTTCCGGCAGCTTTGCGTCTTCATCGCGGATATAGTCACCGGGAAGAAGGCTTTCAAGCTCTGTTTCCGGCACATCAAGCTCCGGAAGGCTGTAACCGACACGCCCTTCGCGGGACATTTCAAAAATAAGCGCCTGATCTTGATTATTCATGTTGATCCCCCAATCCCGCAATAAGCGAATCGATCTCTTCTTTCGTTCTCAGCTCTGTGACGGCAATCAGCATATGCTGATTCAGTTCCGGATACGCAAGACCTAAGTCATATCCGCCGATGATGCCGTCTTGCAGGAGCCGCCGGTTTGCTTCCTTGACGGGAAGATTCAGCCTGACGGCAAATTCATTAAATATCGGGCCGTCAAATGCTACGTGCAAGCCGGCTTTTTCCGCTTGGCGTCTCGCGTAATCAGCTTTCAATATATTTTGACGGGCCATGTCTTTGACGCCGTTTTTTCCGAGCGCCGTCATTGCGACTGAAGCCGCTAAAGCATTCAGCGCCTGATTTGAACAAATGTTAGACGTGGCTTTGTCTCTTCTGATATGCTGCTCGCGCGCCTGAAGAGTGAGAACAAAACCTCTTCGCCCGTTTTCATCCTCCGTTTGGCCGACAAGCCGGCCCGGCACCTTTCTCATCAGTTTTTTCGTTACTGCAAAATAGCCGCAGTGCGGGCCGCCGAATGCCGCAGGTATGCCGAAAGGCTGCGCGTCCCCGACGACAATATCAGCTCCGTATGCCCCGGGCGGTGTCAAAATACCGAGCGCGAGCGGGTTTGAAGAAACAATCAGCTGGCTGTTTCCTTTATGTGCGAGCGGCTCAATGCCCTTTAACGGCTCGATTTGTCCGAAGAAGTTCGGATACTGAACGATCACGGCGGCCGTCTCATCACAAACGGCATGTTCCAATGCTTCAAGATCTGTGACGCCGTTTTTCGCGGGCACCTCTACAACCTCAATATATTGGCCCTTTGCGTATGTTTTCAAAACATCCCGTGATTCCGGATGAACGGCTGCGGAAATGACGATTTTTTTCTTTTTCGTATGTCCCGATGCAAGCATCGCCGCTTCCGCAAGCGCCGTTCCCCCGTCGTACATAGAGGAGTTTGCGATATCCATTCCCGTTAATTCACAGATCATCGTTTGAAATTCAAAAATCGCCTGCAGCTCCCCTTGTGAGATTTCAGGCTGGTAAGGCGTATAAGCCGTGTAAAACTCTGATCGGGAAATCACATGATCGACGATAACCGGCTGATAGTGATCGTACACTCCTGCGCCCAGAAAAGATGCATATGTAACAGCGTCTTTATTTTTCGCCGCAAGCTTTGTCAGCTCTCTCGTCAGCTCCGTTTCAGCTTTTGCTTTTTTAATTTGGTAGTCTTTTTGAAACCTCACATCTTCCGGAATATCGGCAAACAGTTCATCAATTGTTTCTGCGCCGATGGCTTTCAGCATTTCTTTTTTATCCTGTTCTGTCGCGGGCAAATATCGATGCTTCATATGACTCTCCTTTTTCAGCTCTGTTTTGGACGTTTATAAAACGGTGTGCGGACAATCTTCGCTTTTACCGTTTTTTTACGGATTTCCACTTCTACTTCCGTTCCGACTTCACTGAATTCCGTTTTGATTAAGGCAAGGCCGATATTTTTCTTTAAAGTCGGAGATTGCGTGCCTGTCGTGACTTCCCCGATCGGAACACCGTCTTTTTTCACGGCGTACCCGTGTCTCGGAATCCCTTTTTCAATCATCTCAAGTCCGACCAGCTTTCGCGGGGCTCCTTTTTCTTTCTGTTCGCGCAATACAGATTTCCCGAAAAAATCGGAATCTTTCTTGTGTTTCACGGCAAATCCGATTCCGGCTTCAATCGGTGTAATATCTTTCGTCAATTCCTGACCGTATAAAGCAAGCTTCGCTTCAAATCTCAGCGTATCACGGGCGCCGAGGCCGCACGGAACGAGGCCTTCATGCTCTCCCGCTGCAAGTATCTCCTTAAATAGATGAACCGCATCTTCATTGCGGCAATATAACTCAAACCCGTCTTCACCGGTATAGCCTGTTCTTGAAAGCAGGACTTGGCGTCCGGCAACGTCCGCCTCGTCAATAAATGTAAACGGCTTTAAGGAGGACAAATCACATTCAGTCAGCTTCGCAAGAACCGACTGAGCATTCGGCCCCTGAACGGCAAGCAGTGAAATCCCGTCAGACTGATTCGTCAGCGTGACGTCGCCTTCCGCATGTTCCGTCAGCCAGGCGATGTCTTTTTCAATATTAGACGCGTTTATCACGAGCAGATAGCAGCTCTCGCTTTTCTGATAGATCAGCAAATCATCGACCGTACCGCCGTCAGGATAACACATGGCGGTATAAAGCGCGTTTCCCGGCTTTAAATCGGCAACGTCATTTGTCATCATTTTTTGCAGAAAAGACAGGGCGTCTTTACCGGATACTTCAACTTCCCCCATATGAGACACATCAAACAGTCCCGCTTTTGTGCGGACGGCTTCATGCTCCTCTTTAATAGAAGAAAATTGAACCGGCAGCTCCCATCCTCCAAAATCAATCGTTTTTCCGCCGTATTCTTTATACACGTCATAAAGCGGTGTTCGTTTCAGCATCATCTTCCCCCTTCAGTCATTGGCGCATTGTAAAAACATATAAAAAAGGACAGAGAAACACCTCATGAAAATGAAGGTTTCTCTGTCCCGGCACCTGAAAGTTTACTTTATGAACATATCATAAAGACGTCCCCTTTGGTGGCCTGCTTCTTCTAAGTGCAGACACTCTCCAGAGTTGCGTCGAGCAAGAGTTCTTTTGCCTGAGAGATTCACTCCGCAGTTTGCTCCTTCGGCGCCCGGACGCCCATCTTTCGTCCGAGTCTCTCCCCTTGCTGTCATTCGCTCATATTTACCAATTTTATGGACATACTAAAGCAATATCTTTTAGTGAAATCATTACTTATATCCTACCACCCTCATTTACGTCCGGCAACAAAAATTATGATAAATCAGTTTTTTAAAAGAAAGGCGGTTTTGTTACATATGACAGCAGAGATCATATTTGATGCAAACTGGCCGGGAGAGTTTTCTGAGCGGCTGAAAACGGACGGTCCCTGGTCAAATTGGGAGATGTACAAACTGTCGGCTGAAGTCCAGCAGACCCTTGCCATTCCTGAATTCGAAGGGTTGAGGGCTCCTTTGTACCTTCCCGATTTCACTCCGCTTCCCCATCAGCTTGAGGTCGCGCAGAAAGTCGTTGAAAAAATGAACGGCAAGGCGATTTTGGCTGATGAAGTAGGGCTCGGAAAAACGGTGGAAGCGGGCCTGATTTTAAAAGAATATATGATTCGCGGGCTGGCCAAAAAAATCCTGATTCTTGTGCCGGCATCACTCGTTTCCCAGTGGGTGAAAGAGCTTCAGGAGAAGTTTTTAATACCCGCTGTTGAACAGAAGAAAAGCTATGTGTGGGAACAGTGCGATATCGTCGTTTCTTCTATTGATACGGCCAAACGCTCCCCTCACAAAGACATTGTCCTTTCTATTCCGTATGATCTCGTCATTATTGACGAGGCGCACAAGCTCAAAAACAGCAAAACGAAAAATTATGAATTTGCGAGAAGTCTTGTGAAGAAATACTGCCTGCTTCTGACGGCGACGCCGATTCAAAACCGGATCGAAGAAATCTTCAATTTAGTGTCACTGTTAAAGCCCGGCCATTTAGGAAACGAAAGCGGATTTCAAGAAACCTTCAATCAGAAGGACGGGATTGACGCTCATGAGCATTTGAAAGAACTCGTCAATAAGGTGATGATCCGCAACACGCGGAGCGACACCGGCCTTACATGGACGAAGCGCCACGTGGAAACAGTGCCGATCACCTTTTCACCGACGGAACAGGCGCTTTACGATGACATTGCCGCACTGAAAAACGGCACGGAAAAGCCCGCAAGCGCATTTTCCATTATGACGCTGCAAAGAGAGTGCTGTTCAAGCCGGGAAGCCGTGTATATGACGCTCAAAAAAATGCTTGACCAAAAAGATAAACAAGCGCCCGCATTCGATGAACAGACGATCGCTAATTTAATGGACCGCATCAATCAAGTCACGCAAAACTCAAAAGCGATTCAAGTTGTTGACTTGATCCAAAAGATTAATGACAAAGTCATTATTTTTACTGAATACAGGGCGACACAGATTTACCTGCAATGGTTCCTTCAGCAGAACGGCATAAGCTCCGTTCCGTTCAGAGGCGGATTTAAACGCGGAAAAAAAGACTGGATGAAGGATCTCTTCCGCGGCAAAGTGCAGGTGCTGATCGCTACAGAAGCAGGAGGCGAAGGGATCAACCTGCAATTCTGCAACCATATTATCAATTATGACCTCCCGTGGAACCCGATGCGGCTTGAACAAAGAATCGGAAGGATTCACAGACTCGGTCAGGAAAGAGATGTCCATATCTACAATATGGCGACAAAACATACGGTGGAAGAGCATATCTTAAAACTTCTGTATGACAAAATTCATTTATTTGAAAATGTCGTCGGAGAATTAGATGACATTTTAACAAAAATCAAAGTGAGCAATTTTGAAGACCATTTGCATGATATTTTATGCCATTCGCTGACAGAGGAGGAAATGAGAATCAAAATGGACAATCTCACCTCTTTTCTGTCGTACAGTACGGAAAAGCCCGCCAGAAAAAAAGGCTCTTAAAAAGGAGGAAGCGCGACATGAGACAGCAGGAGGTTCACCAATTTTTACTGCGCTTTTTTGAAGCGAACCACTGCCCGATTACAGAACACGGGCCGGGTTTTATGACGGTTCAGTTGACGGTCGAGATGGACAAACAAATTATGAACCGCCCGTTTTATTGGCATTGGCGTGAAAAAACGGGCGGCGAACCGAACCCGATGAAGATTACGTTCATCACTGATAAAGAAACGGCTCCGGAGGATATGGACGGCGAGTTTATTTACTTTGGAGCCCCGCGCCTCTTTCAAATCTTTCAAGCAGTTAAACAAAATGGGAGATTTACAAGAATATATGAGAAAATTGTATCAGCCGGAGCCAGAGTGCCGCTTCAGCCCTGGCTTGGATTAAATGTAGTGATTTCATACCAATCCGACATGAAAAAAGACAGACTTTTGTCTTTAGGCCTGCATCTTGTTTCTGGAACAATTATAGAAGGGTTTCAGCAGAAGCTTGCACCGCTTCCGCTGACCTCGCAAATATCAGACTATTGCTTTACCATATCGCCGATGATTAAGCCGGAAAGCGGGATTAAAAGGATGGAGCATTACTTAAAAGACGCTGCCGCCAAAGAGCCGTCAGACTGGGCTGACAGCGCGATCGCCAGATGGAAAAAGGACCTCAGGCTGCTCGATCAGTTTTATGAGCAGACAGAAGAAAAACCTGAGGAATACCATTTGGAAAAACAAGCGCTGAAAGCCTTATATCAGCCGAAAATTCACATTCAGATTGAAAACGGCGGTTTATTTTTCCTGCAAAGTAATTTTTCTGGATAAGCGTTATCCATTCGACACCTTTCCCGTTTTTTCTGGAAATTCTATATTATAATAAAAGTATATAGAAAAAATTTCTGGCGTTTCGCATGCGATGAATCACTTCCAGACATGTAAAGATAAGGTCATGGGCGGATTGGCTGAAATACATAAACAAGTATTTTAGGAGGAGAAAATGCATGAAAAATGCAAAAATGGAATTTTCGCAATTAGATAAGGAATGGGTTGAGCTGATATTAGAAGCCCAAAAAGCAAATATCAGCCTAGAAGAAATACGCAAATACCTGCTTTCGCATAAAAAGTCTTCTCAACATATCCAGGCAGCCAGAAGTCATACCGTAAATCCTTTCTGAATGTGCTATAATATCACAAGGAAGGTGATGACATTGATTGGCCAGCGTATTAAACAATACCGAAAAGAAAAAGGCTACTCACTATCAGAACTAGCTGAAAAAGCTGGGGTAGCGAAGTCTTATTTAAGCTCAATAGAACGAAATTTACAGACGAACCCCTCCATTCAATTTCTCGAAAAAGTCTCCGCTGTTCTGGACGTCTCGGTTCATACTTTACTTGATGAAAAACATGAAACCGAATACGATGGTCAATTAGATAGTGAATGGGAGAAATTAGTTCGCGATGCGATGACATCCGGGGTATCAAAAAAACAATTTCGTGAATTTTTAGATTATCAAAAATGGAGAAAAGCGCAAAAAGAGGAGTAGTGCCGCCATATGTGCACAACTCCTCTTTTAACTGTCCGACTTTCGGATTAGTTTTTATCCTCACTGTGAGCCTTTTCATTTTCCTTGACGTAACCGTCTTTATCCGTATGATCTTTCGTAATGGTCAAGCCGTTCCATTGCGTTGCTTCAAAAGAGAATTGAAGAGAAATCGCATTGCCTTGGAACTTGTTTTGCACACTTAATCCGTCCGCAGTTTTTGCGGTGTCATTTTTAAATTGGATTTCCATTCTCACCTGGTCATAATCAGCAGGCGTTTTCGGAACTCCGTCGTACTCAGGAGCTGTTTTGCCGTTAATGGTTGCCACATTGACTTTTCCGCTCTCACTCAGGAATTTCGGATCAATGTGCTTGCTGATCGCTTCGGCAGCTGCTTTATCCTGTTTTGTTGACATTAAGTATAAGTCTTTCAGGCTGGCCGCCTTTAAAATGATATTTTTAGGATAGCCGTTGCCCCCTTCTTTACCGACTGTCAGAACCGTAATTTCAAACTGGCTGAGGAAATCCTCCGCAGATTCATTTCCTTTCTTTGCTCCTTTAAAGTCAGTAAAATTCAAAGCCATCAGCACTTCTTTAATGGCAAGTGAACCGTTGTTTCTGAATTCAAAATCTTTCGTCAATTTATCACCTGGTTTTAAGTTTGACAAATTGACATTGGCTGATTGTTCTTTAGCCGATAAATCAAGTGTTCCTGACGCAAATGTAGCGTCCGTCGACTTCACATCATTAAATGCGGCCCATGTGCCTCCTCCTACTAATGCTAAACCGAGTGCGGCAGAGGCAACGCCTAAGCTTAATTTCTTTTTCATACCCATGTTTGTACTCCCCTTACTTTTTATTTTTTGTTATCAAATCCTGTCGCCAGGTTGCAACCGTATTCATGTGGAGATGGTTCCCTTTTTCGCATGTTCTTCCAGCGCTTTCGTTTTCCGCTCAATATCGCGGAGGGCGCTGACGATGACTGTTATTGAGTAAATCAAAAGCATGACGCCGGGAACGATTAACAGAATCGCCGTTCCGATCGGCTGGCTTGCCAAATGTATGACATATCCTGCATACGGAAGCTGATATCCCGTATACTGGGCCGCCACTTTTTCAGCTTGAACGGGTGCGGCATCCGGGGCGGCATTATGGTCCCCTTTTGTCTCAAACAGCAGGTTCCCGTCCTTTTTTGTGATCCCGATTATTCTGTGTGTGACGGCTGTTCCGTCATCTTGCGTAAAGGTGATCACATCCCCTTTTTTTAAGTCATTCACGTCAGAAATTTTCTTTACCGCTATGAGCGAACCCGTCTTAAATTCCGGGTCCATTGAACCCGACAGCACGGATTTCAGCGTATAGCCGAAGATGGCCGGCTCACCCCCGGAAGCCCGGGTCGAAATCACCGTTAACGTCAGCACAATAATCAGACTGAAGATGACGGCATACAAAATATTACTGATCAGTTTCAGCGTTTTTTTCATGTTCTTCCCCGCTTTCTTTTACCGGCTCAGCCGGCTCTTTCTCCGTTTTCTTTATATCAGAAACGGTTGCCTGTTCCCGGCATTTGACGAGTTTCATCGGTTTTGACCACTCAAATTTTTCTTCGTCCGCCGGATACCCTTCAGGCTTGTAAACCTTGAATGCGTATATGCCCGGCTGCAAAGACCGCTTTGACTCAATTTTATAAATCGTTTTGCTTTTTTTATCAGTAATAAGCCCTTTATCCACAACATTGCCGTTTCGTAAAGGCTGCTGCTGAGAAGCGATTTTATGGAGCTCCCATTTCCAGTCAGAAACAGTCCGCTCTTTTCCCTTATTCTCCAGCTCGGCATAGAGTTGAAGCGGCGCACACACGGTGCCTGACGTATCAGTTTGATTTGTTATATGTAAATCACTCTGATCCCAGCGTTCGTCATAACGGCAATCGTCATCCGTATATTGAAAATCTCCGCACGTTTGAACCGGGAGACTGAAGCTTTTCACATCATTGAAGGAGGAACTTGTATCACCTGTGAACTGAGCACATATCGTCACGGACAGGCAAAAAATGAACGAAAGCCGTAAAAATAGCATCATCCGCCATCTCACCTTGCCCTTTTTTTCCATTCGCAACCATCGGAACATGCCTTACCCCCTGTAAAACTGTTAATAAATATGACAACCGTTCTTTTTAAAGAACCGCATGAACAAAGTATAATCAAGGATTATCGTCTTGAAAAATGTCAAAATCGGTCAAATTGTTCGTTTTTAAGAATGGTATCTTTCAAAAACATCGTTTTGCTTCAAATTACACACCTTTTTGGAATTTTTTCTAATAAAACGTGAGAAAATAACGAGGTGACTAGAACAAAATGGAAAGTATATACAGCGAAAGGACGAAGAATGATGATCACACAAAGTCTGATTTGCCTTTCTCTTCTTGTTTTCGGGGTTTCAGGAACAGCTCAGGCGGAAACGGTGCCTTATTATGCTGTTCACCATAAATCAAAATGGGAAAAGTTAGCAGAAAAAGAAGCTAAAAAAAGATATCCGCTCGCCCAAACATTATTTATTCAAAAGGTGTGGGATCGGAAAAGAACGGATGAAGCAGTCAAACAATACCACTTGACATTGCGGGATGGCGCAAAAGAATTTGGTGTGTTTGTTACGATTTCTTTTAATCCCTACAGCCAAAAGGTAAATAAAATTGCCGTCATTGAGGAATACCAATAAGGCCCTCCTGATACAGGAGGACCTTTCGTGTGATTCACTTTATTTTTTCCGCTGCATCCACAGCTTAAAACTGTACGGCAATATTCCGAACCAGTGCTGAGAAGCCGGCACTTTCTTTTCTTTCCGCACTTCTTTTCGCTCTCTCCGTTCCTGTTTCGGCGTATCGAAATATTTAACGAATTGCTCAGTCATATATTTTACATAATCATTTGTTTTCACGGCTCTCACCTCATAGTGCTGTCTTTACTATGAAGTGTTGTCCCGCCGCCTCTTTTTTATACTTCCGTCCATTGAATCAGCTGTTTCTTCTTCTGATCGAACAAAAGGTGAGCCTCGCGTCTCGTGCCTGACACTGTTTCGGCCTGAATTGTAACCTGAACCGTTTCCCGGCGATCACTCCCGGTGATGTGGAAGGAAACAGTTCCGTACGGAAAACGCTGTGTACCAGTTTGGACCTTTTGTCCCTGTGTCATATGGCGGCTTGACAGCAGCGCGCCGTTTTGGAGCAGATTCTCTCCGATCCAGTACTCCCCGGCCTCTTTCGCAAATGTTTTTCGGGTGATGAAATCAGATGAAGTATAGCTGATGACAAGTAAAACTGCGGCAGAAACAAACAGAATCGCGGGATATATAAAACCGTCAGATTTGTGCATTTAATCACCTTTTAAAGAGCTGTAAACCGGAATGACCGCCTGATTCTTTTTACCTGTAACGCTTGAGATCTCTAATAAGAGCAGGCCGTTTTTCACATCAGCCGTTAATGATGCCGTGTTTTGCAGGATCGGCACGTGGCCTTTTCCGTTTACTCTTTTCCTTATCATCTTATGATAAATTTCAAAACGCACTTCTTCGCCCCCTGTTTTCCGGCATGCTAACGCCCGTCCGCCGTCCGCCGGCTTAGCAGTCTCAGCCTGTTTACATTCGTTCATGATCTGCTGAACGGCAATTTGATGCTCCCGGCTGTCTATTCCGCCGTTATCGGTCCGGTTTGATAAAAACAGATGTAAAATCGGGCCCAGGGTGCCTGATAGGAAAAGACAGACTGCCAAGGAGAACAAAACATTAAGAAGCGTAAAGCCAGTCTGTTTTGAGAATGCTGAGGCACATTTCTTTTTCGCCGCGGTCAGCCGCACACACTTTGTAATACTCACCATCCTCCTTCCACTTCACACCGGGAGACGGCGGCTTTTTTCCGGTCATCATATAAGTGCTGATATGTTTCTGAAGAAGCTGGTACGCTTCCTGGCGATCTTCTATTTTCAGACCATCTGTCAGCATGCCCGTCCAGACCGGAATGATAGACGTCATAAGGAACAGCCAAATGGCCATTGCTGATAGTGTTTCAATAGTAGAGAACCCTTTATTTCCGTTTAGCATGGACATTTCCGCTCCCTAAGTAAACTGTGATCTCATAGGTGAACCCGGCGCTCTTCAATTGAATCTTTCCTCCCGAATTCGGATGGCCTTTTTCGTTAAATTCAAGGCTCTCCGGTAAAGTTACAAGTGTAATGTGAAGCGAATCAAAAGAACGCTCGACAATCCTTCCGGCTGACTGCAGTTTGTATTTATGCTCTTTTGGAAGAAAAGTGATTTTTGTTCTTTTATGTTCTGCGATAGCCGTTTCCTGCGCAAGCTGAATATCTTTTTGAAGCTGTTCTGTTTTTTGCCGCACGGCAAGGTGGGTGCAGACCGGCGGAACCGTCGTGAACAAAACCGTCAGCAGGACGGACGCCAGGCTTAACACAATCAGGCTTTCAAGAAGGGTAAACCCGTTTTCTGTCCGCCTGTTATTGTTCAACTGTAACTTCTCCGCCACTAATTAAGATCTGTTTACCATTCGGGCAGGCTGTATTCTTTTTGATATACCCCTCTGATTGTAAATCGTTCATATCCGGCATTTTACCTTCATGGTCGATTTCGTACGCCGTCACTTGGGCTTTCACCATATTCTGCAGTCCTTCACAGCCTTTATGCTGAATGCTTTGATTATGTTTTGTAACGTTAGGAATGGTGATTAAAAGCAGAATGGAAACGATAAATAAAACGATCAGCATTTCAATTAAAGTAAATCCATCTTGATTTTTCAGACGAAGCACTCCCTTACATTTGGTTCATCATCTGGTACATCGGCATCAGCATTGACATGTAGACAATTAAAATCATACCGGCCACAACACCGTAAATGACAGGCTGGAGAATGCCGGTATACTTCGCCGCGTTTTGTTCAAGACGCTCCATCATAAACTGGCTGTACGTATAAAGTTCGCGGTGAAGCAGGCCGTTTGCCTGTCCGTGGCTGACTGCAGCCGCAAGATCTTTTTCATAACACGGATGCCCGGAAAGAGCGGATTCTATGGTTTCTCCGGCTTTCAGACGTGTAATGAGCATCTCTGCTTCTTCACGATAAAAAGGCAGAAAAGATTGTTCTTTAAAAGCTGTTAAGCTGTCATAGATAGAAAGGCCGGATTTCAGAAGACTGCTGAGCTGTAAAGAGAAAAAGTAGCTGTTAAAAAGAACGGCCGCTTTTCCTAAGAGGGGTATTTTCACAACAATGAGCATTTTATCTTGCGGGGATTTTTTCTTACATAAGAACCAAACGTACAAAAACAAGCAGAAAGCGGCGGACAGCGCCAGTGCGCAGGCTTCATGAAAATGCCGAAAAAACGCAAAGATGAAAGCAGTCGCACCGGATGTATTCATATTCATTGATTGATAAATCCCAGAAAACTGCGGAATAATTAAACTTTGCAGGATATAAAACATGACACAGACGGAAGAAATTAAAAACATCGGATACCGGAGCATTTTTTTGATTTGATTCGTCTGCATGAGCTTTCTCTGTAATAATTCGCCGCTTTGTTTCATCGCCCCTGGCAATTCTCCGTGTTTCTCTGCGAAATAGCAGATAGAGACGGCTTCTTTATGAAAAGACAGTGCCTCAAGCACTTCGTAAAACGCATCACCTTCCCTCAGCCGGCGGATTCCGTCCGTCAGCTCTGCAAGCTGACGTTTATGTAGCTGGAGTTTCAGCAGTCTGAGCCCTTCAATCAGACTGTATCCTTTTTCCGTCATTTCACCGAGCCTTTTCAAAAAAGCCGCTTGATCCTTCAACGGCCAGGTTCGTTTAATCCGCTTCATGATACACCCACCGATCGTAATTGTCGGTCGTGACATAGCCGAGCGCGATTCCTTTTCTGATCAGCCTGCGGAGCGTCTGATATTGAAAATTGGCGTGCTCTCCCTTTGCTTCCTGAAAGCATTGGGTAAGGTTTTTCCCGTAGAGCAGTTCATAAATGCCCGCACGGCGTGTCTGCCTGTACATCCGGCAGTACACCGAACAGTTTTCCTCTTTGCAGAACGGACATGTTAAATCAACCAGACGCTGAGCAGCGATGGCAATGACGGTTTGTTCAATTTCTGTCATGTTCACCCCAAACTCCAGCAGTCTGTATATGGCGCCCTTAGCATCCCTTGTGTGCAGGCTTGAAAGAACGAGGTGTCCCGTCATGGCCGCGCGGACTGCGATTTCAGCCGTCTCGGCATCCCTGATTTCCCCTAAGATGATCATATCGGGATCATGTCTTAAAATCGCTTTTAAACCGGCGGAATATGTGACTCCGGCTTTTTCATTCACCTGGACTTGCAACACATCCTCATCTCTTGTTTCTACGGGGTCTTCAAGCGTGACAATCCGCCGGTTGAAATGCCTTTTTGCATAGTTGACAAGCGAGTAAAGGGTGGTCGTTTTTCCAGATCCGGTCGGTCCGGTAAACAGAAGCAGGCCGTGCGAATGCTTCAGAAAGGACAATAGTGCGGCGCCCGCCCCCCGAAATAAAGACAGTTTATCCAGAGGGGGAATCTGCCGCTTAGGCAAAAGCCTGATGACAAGACTTTCATCATTCATTGTCGGCAAGGTTGACATTCTCAAATGAACGGTTTCCGTCGGAAGCGGCAGAGACAATGACCCGTTTTGCGGCTTACGTCTTTCTCCTATATCCATGGCCGATAAAAACTTGAAATGAGAAATAAGCCTTACGCATTCCTCTTTTTTTAAGACTCTTTTTTTCACAAGAGCATGGCCGATGCGAAAATGAATGAAAGCATCCTTTTCTCTCGGCACAATGTGTATATCTGAAGCCCTTGCTGTATAGGCCTCATTTATGATGTTCCTGCTGTATGTTTCAATATTTTTCACAAGACTTTCCTCCTTCCGCACGTATTGTAAATCAGATACACAAAAGCCGGCAAAGGAGAGATTATGCGTTTTACACTGTGTAAAACGCAAAAAAATAAAAAATAAGCCCCCTGACTTTGATTTACTGAATGAAATCCGGAACCATTCGGCCATTTTCAGCCATCAAAAAAGCAGGCGTATGCCTGCTCTTCTTAGCGTTTCTTTTCTTTCCGCAAATATTTTTTTTGATGCTCCCTCAAAATGTCCCCTGTCCAGCCTTTCTGCCGCAGATAAATATAAATCAGCAGGGTTGATACAATAATGAGCACGATGGAACAGATATACGCATATTTCCAATGAAGCTCCGGCATGTTATCAAAGTTCATCCCCCAGAGAGCTCCAAGCGCGGTCATCGGTGTAAAGAGAGTTGTAAAGATCGTCAAGGCTTTCACAATTTCATTTCCTCTTTGGGAGGTAATGACTTCCTCGGCGTGCAGCAGATTGCTCAGTTCCTGATCAAACTCATTGATATATGTAATCCCTCTTTCCATCTTATGATGAGCCCTGAGGTAATCTTTCTGCCTGTCATTTTTCGGGAGAAACGCTTCTTTTAAAGCCATTTCCACTTTTTTAGCTCCCAGTGTAAGACCTTTCCAAATGAACAGCTCATGGCGCAGTTTATGCACATTTTCCAAGATTCCTTTGCTGTTGTCATCATGAATCTGCCATTTCAGCGTCCGCTGCTTGACTTCAAATTCATCCAGTCCGATCAGATAGGAATTCATCAGCTCTCCCAGCAGAACAAAAAAGCCTTCAATCGGATTTTCACAGGTTTGAATCTGCTGTGTGGCATGCTTTTCTTTTACACCGCGCAGCAGCGAAAAATCAAAATTAATCGTAAAAAAGAAGTCTCTCGTAATATAAAAGTGAAATACGGTATGGTTTTTTTCATCATCTAATCCTTGATGATAGATTAAAGATCCGAAAACCGCTTCATTATTCTGATCATTTGTATCTGAGCGCAGAAAGTTTATATGATTTTCATGTTCAAACCACTTTTCGCATTGCGGCCAGTGATTGTGATGGATCATTTTTTTCGCTTCCGCTTTTTCATGCGGACCGAGCTGGTACCACAGCCAGTCCGCTCCCGAATGTACCTTCATCTCTTGTCATCCTCCAGTATCGCTTTCTTGTTTTATTACCGTAAATGAGGCGGGCTAAACCAGGTTCGATGTTTGAGCAGCTTTCTACAGTGGTATTATTCCGAAAAAAGGGAGGTGCAAGCCTTCCTTCGCGGAAGGCGTTACATTGTATATCATCAAACTATCTGCCATCGTACTATTTATTTTATTAACGGCGTGTTTTGTCGCCATAGAGTTTTCAATTGTTAAAGCAAGGCGCTCCCGCATTAATCAGCTCATTGAGGAAGATGTAAAAGGAGCAAAAGCAGCCAAGCATGTCATTACACACCTCGATGAATATTTATCGGCGTGCCAATTGGGCATCACCGTCACCGCTTTGGGGATCGGCTGGCTGGGTGAACCGACAGTCAAAGCAATGCTTCAGCCGTTATTTTTAAAAACCGGAGTTCACGAAGCGGTTGCCCAAGTACTGTCATTGATCATCGCCTTTCTGCTGGTTACATATGTGAATGTCGTCATCGGCGAACTCGCCCCGAAAAGTTTTGCTATCCAAAAAGCCGAGCGGATTACACTTTTATCTGCCAGACCGATGATTTTGTTTTATAAGTTAATGTTTCCATTCATCTGGCTGCTCAATCATTCCGCCCGCCTGATTACAGCCATGTTCGGCTTGAAGCCTGCTTCCGAACATGAAATGGCTTATACGGAAGAGGAATTGCGGGTGCTCCTTGCCGAAAGCTATCGAAGCGGCATGATCAAAAAAAGCGAGCTGCATTACGTAAATAACATTTTTACATTTGATAAGCGCACTGCCAAAGAAATTATGGTGCCCCGGAATGAAATGGTGAGCCTGCCGTTAGACAGCGGATCGGGACATATGCTCCGGGACATTATCAAAACAAATAAATATACCCGGTATCCCGTAGTAAAAGGAGATAAAGATCATGTAGTCGGCATCATCAATATTAAAGAAGTTTTATTCAGATTCCTGTCAGAAGGAGGGGCGTTTACAAAACACGAACTCAGCCCTTACATCCAGCCGGCGATCCACGTGATTGAGACGATTCCGATTTATCAATTGTTCGTTAAAATGCAGCGAGAACACGCCCATATGGCCATTCTCATTGATGAGTACGGCGGAACCGCGGGATTAGTAACGGCGGAAGATATCATTGAAGAGATCGTCGGCGAAATCCGCGACGAATTTGATACGGACGAAACACCTTCCGTTCAAAAGCTTGGGAAGAACCGCTATCTCCTGAACGCCAAATTGCTGATCAGTGACGTCAATGATTTACTCGGAACAGAGATTACGGCTGATCAAGTCGATACACTCGGGGGCTGGTTTCTTACTCAGCATATTGACGCGAAGCCCGGGAGCACCATTGATTTTGAAGGCTACACATTTACGGTAAAAGAAATCGACAGCCATCATATCATGACGATTGAAGCTGACAAAGCTGAATAGCTGAGGGAGAAATCCTCCCCGGCCATTCAGCTTTTTATCATCTTAATGATTCTTTTACGATAAATCCGTTTTTTGCCAGCGCCTTCGCCAGACTCTGCTCTGTTTTCACCTGAGAAAAATCGATGCCGAGCTTCACGACAGTCTGCGCGATTTCCGGTCTGATGCCTGAGATTGTCGTTTCTATGCCAAGAAGTTTTGTGCTGTCAATCACTTTGAAAATCTGATAAGCGACCATCGTATCCACAATCGGCACTCCTGATATATCTAAAAATAAATAAGAAAGACGGAGTGAAGAACATTGGTCAAGCACCGATTCCAAAATCATTTTTGCCCGGTAGGTATCAATTTCGCCGACGAGCGGCAAAATTCCAATACCGTCGGCAATCGGCATAATCGGCGCGCTCAGTTCGTTAATCATTTCCTTTTGGGCGTTTAATTGTGTAACCGTCACTTTATAATATTCCTCTGTAAATACTTCAATCATATGGTCAATTGCTTTGTTCAGCTTCTCTCCCCAATGGAATACCGCATTCGCCCCGGGCTTCTCAGACATCGTTTCACAGCATGTCTGTATGCGGTTCCAGACCAATCTCCGGAATTCTTTAAAGCTCGTGACGCTTTCATAGACCGGTACTTCATGGACGGCCCGGTCCCTTGCGAACTGAAGCGCCCACTTTGTCAGCTCCTCTTCCCCGCCGTCTTTTTCCGATAAAATGCCGGCAACGATTTCAATTAACAGACGGTGCTGCATTTCCGCTTTCTGATCATCTGAAGGCCGCCCCGATTTTGGTATGAGCAGCCACTGGCGTGTGATTTCACCTGATTCTTCAATTAAGGTTCGAGATAATGTTTCATTCAAATGTTTCACGGGTCTCCTCCATTCAAATTACTTTGTATGTATAAATCGGCGCCGGACGCACATACTGTAATTACATCCGATGGGCTATAGCCAAGCGGTAAGGCAATGGACTTTGACTCCGTGATCGTTGGTTCGAATCCAGCTAGCCCAGTCCCGCAACCGCAAAAAACGAAGATTAGCTGATAAATTTGATCAGCGGATCTTCGTTTTTCTCTTATGATACAGATTGATGTACCGTTTTTTTCTTCGTCAGCTTCATCAGTTCTCCCGGATTGTATCCGATAACGAGCTTATTGCGATCGATCAGAATCGGACGCCGCAGCAGTTTCGGCTTCTCAGTCAAAAGCTTCAGCACTTCATTTACAGTCATTTCTTCAATGTTCAGGTTGAGGTTTTTAAATGTTTGGCTTCTCGTCGCCAATATTTCATCAATTCCTTCGGTCGTTAATGATAAGATCTGCTTCAATTCATCAATTGTCGGTGTCTCCCTGAATAGATGGCGCTCTTGAAAGTCAACATTGTGGGCTTTTAGCCAATGTTTCGTTTTTCGGCATGATGTGCAGCTCGGGTATGAATAAAAAATAAGTTCTTTCATTTTTAAAAATTCCTCCCTCGGATAATCCGTCTCTTTGTTAACATAAGTACCCTGAACTTTTTTTCCCTAAACGTATTTCAAAAAGATTTTTCGGATCTTTTTTAGAGAGCGGCATAAGATATAAAACACAGGGAAAGACATAAATTCCACAATAAATATAATCATGAAAATGTTTACATTTTGAGTGCCGATCTATTATAATAAACTTCAGATAGACTCTCGGGAGGGGATAAGGAATGAATCGCATGTTCCGGGTGTTAGGATTTTGGACGGGGATATTTGCAGTCATGTTTTTTCTAGGGGGCATGAAAGACGCTTCTCTTTTGTTTTTTGGACAGACGATCTTTTTCGTATTTCTTTCTTATTTGAATCTGACTGAGCGGATGTATATTTATATTTTTGGAGCTTACTTAACCGTATTTTTCGCCGGATTTACATATTACTCTATTTTTATTATGACACCGGGCGGCGGAACCCATTGAACAGAAAAAGACAGACCGATTATGGTCTGTCTTTTTTCATTTACAGTGAAAAACCATTGATAAACGGGTTTCGCTCCTGCTCTGTCTGGATGTCCGTTTCCGGCCCGTGCCCGCTTAATACAAGTGTATGTCCGGGAAGCGTGAGCAGTTTTTGATGAATGGAATCAAGCAATACGTCCTGACTTCCGCCGTGTAAATCAGTTCGGCCGATGCCTCCCTGAAAGAGCACATCACCTGAAATCACCAGATCCGCGTCCTTCACATAATAAGAAACGCTTCCCGGTGAATGTCCCGGCGTAAACAATGTCTCCAAATGGAAAGGCCCGATGTCCAAAATGCCGTCGCCTTCGATGAGCCGTTCGGCGGGCCGTGCCGTTACGGCAATGCCCCGCAATATGCCTGATCCGTTTAAGGAAGAGTCCTCCAGCCACTTTTCTTCATTTTTGTGAAGATAGACGGGAACATCCCATCTGTCTCTTACTTCGTCAAGTGCGCCGATATGGTCAAAATGGGCGTGCGTCAGTAAGATAGCCAGCGGCTTCAGATTGTTTTCTTTTATGTAATTGTTGATTTTGTCCGCTTCCCCGCCCGGATCAAAAATAAGACAGGACTGATCCTCACTGACAAGAAAATACGCGTTTGCCTGAATCGGACCGGCCGGCATTCGTCTCCATTTCACTTTCATCACCTCTTTATGTATATGCCCTTATTATGAAGGTTTTCTGCGGAAGATTCAATGAATGCGGCCGGGAAAACGCTATCGACAAACAAAATGAAAACGGTTAAAATAAAATGGAAAGATTTTCAGGTTCCAATGACAAAGGAGGAGCATGATGTTACTTGTTGTAATCTTCGGCCTTGTCGCATTATTAGCTGTATTAGGAGTCCTGCGGGCTGTCAGACAGAGAAATATCCTGGGATTTTTGTTAGCCGTCGCCACGCTGGGCGTGTTTGGCTGGTTTACCGTAATGACCGTTGTAACCAGCGGCTATCCGACTGCACATTAAAAGCCTGTATCCAATGGATACAGGCTTATTTTTTATTGCTGCAAATGTTTGCTGACACTTTTGATTTTGCTCTCCAGCGTCGTTTCTTTATCACGTCTGTCATCAATGCGGATATTTGTCGCCACTCTGTGCAGCCCTTTTTGAAACGGGGCTTCGTGAATGTCCTGAATGACTGCGAATAAGTCGCTCAGCTCACCTTCAATCAACGTGTTCATCGGCGTGAGCTGAAATTTGATTTTGCCGGCAGCTTTGTAACCCTCCAAAATGTTTTGCACATCCGCTACATACTCACTGACGCTCGGTGTTTTTGTTCCGATCGGAATGATTGTGACATCTGCAATTGCCATTTGGTTCAAACTCCTTTTTCATTTGTTATGATTGGTTCTGTCATGCCTGTTTTCAGTGAAATCAGACGGTCATACGTAAAGCCGTATAAAGCGTATTCCCCGTTCGGAGAGATCTGAATCGGCTCCATTTCCGTGTTTTTGAGCACCGTCCGCTCCCGTTCGTCTCCTAAGTCAAAGCTGATCAGATTGTAAGAGCGGCCTTCAGGCTTAAATATGTAAAACCGCTTGTGTGTCTGATCGTAATCATATTCCATCGGCGCAAAGCTCTCATACTTTTTTTGGAGAGGAAAGCGGTGTGTCACGGATGCCGGCTTTTGGAAAAGGAACTCGCCGTCTCCGTCCGATTGATCCGTTTGTCTGACGGCAATCGTCATGCCCGGGCGGGAATCAGCCCAGATGACGTGATGAAGCACTCTTTTTTCTTTTTTCGTCTGCAAGTCATAAGAATATAAAGGACCCTCTTCCTCCGTTTTTCCTTGCTTGATATATTGGAATTCATTAGGGGAGGTCCAATGAACAAAAGGGGCCTGAACGGGACTCTTTTTTAAAATGCCATTGTTCATATCGGCCGTATAGGCTGTGAAGTCCCATGTTTCAGTAAAAACGGTAATCATCATTTGATACGGGTCATACGGATTCCAAGCCGTCTCCAGCTCATAAGAGTTAAAGGCTTTGTGATAAAGTCTTTTCCCCTGCTTGTTTATAAGCACAAGCTCAGTCTGACCGCTGCTTGTCACCTGTACAAGAATCAGCTGTTTTTTCCGGCTGATCTTTACATTGACAATATTGCCCTTTGTTTCATAGAGCCGTTCGGACTTTCCGCTGAAAAGATCATATTTCATCAGCTGATGATGTGCTGTATACAGAATTGTTCTGTTATCCAGCCATCCTTCCGTTTTTTCCGCTTCCTTTTTACTGAGCGGAACGATTTTCTGTTCTGCCGATTTTGCCGAAACGCCTGTGTCTTGCTGCTGATGAGATGGTTCACAGGCCGCTAAACACAGAACGAATGCGGACAGCAGAACACAAACCAAGTATCTCATCAGCCTTCCCTCCATTCTTTTCTATTGTCCCATATTTGTTTATGTAAACAAATGAGAAATTTCACAGATGTCTCAAAAAACAAGCGACCTCCACAAAATACCTTCCGTCGCTTGATAAATATCAGCAAACTGATGAAAAGGCAAAGGGTTTTTTCCCTTCCCGAGCTCAATGGTATAGCCCTCTTTTCCATACTGCTGTATAAACCAATCCCTAAAACCGGCATGGCTGTCAATGGTTTTAACGCCTTGATAGCGGTTTCCGCTTATCGCTTCAAACTCCCGAATCATCTGAGATGATTGCTCCGGTTCACATCCTTCGTATCCCCAGTAAATCTCTTCTCCCTGCGTATGAAGCGCGATCAGCCGGTCAGGCGGCTGTTCCGTTATCATCCGGTGCATTGCCTGCGCCTCCGGTTCAGTGAGCGGCGCCGTTCCCGGAAAATCACGGTATGAAGGGGCTTTCGGTTTGCGCCTTTGTTCAATATCCCAATTGGATGGGAAATGTTTATTTAAATCCACACCGTTTATATTCGCCTTCCATTCGCGGAAATCCGGGCGGTACTCATTTAATTCGTTGAGAAATTCATTTTTTTCTGATAAATCTTCACACCCGTAAAGCACGAGATCAACCCCGTCGGGATTTACGAGCGGAACGAATGACAATGATGTCCGGCTGAATATATCAAGCGCAGAGTGCCCGAAAACGGTTTTATTTTCGCATAATGCCGCGCAATATTCTTTACACCATTTAAGCGCGACCGAGGTGGTGATCCATTCATTGGCATGAAATGAGGCGTTTACATGGACTTTTCTTTCGGCCGTATCCGCACCTATTTTCAGCTCATAAAGCGGCTTTCCCAATACGGAACTGCCGATTTTACGGCATGTGACAAACGGAAAGACATCCGTTATTTTCTCAATTTCTTCATAAACCGATTGGGAGCCGTACACCTTTTCTTCCTTCACCCATTGATCAGCGGAAAGAACGCTTTCACAGTGCCGGATGTATCGCGAAAGCCCGCTCAGCGTCTCAAGCGGCGGACCCTCTGACTGCCCGCTCACGGCAAAGCCGGGACAAAATAATTCATCGCTTTCCGCCATTTTATCAGCGGCTTTCAACAGTTTTTCATCAATTGAAAGCACCTTTGCAATATCTTTCATATGCTGTTTCAATTCAGGTTTGACACGAATTCCCGCCATGTTCATCCCCCTTTTTTTAAAACTATATGACAGGGGAGATAAAAAAAGAAAGCTGCCCGCGATATGGGCAGGCAGACTTTCTTCAGCAGTTTTGATGTTTGAGCCATTCATTTTTGGCAATCCACGCCCCGCCGATGACTCCGGCGTCATTTCCAAGTGCCGCAATCGAAATATCGGCCGCTTCCGCAGAACGCGGGAACGCGGTGATTTTGAAGGTCTCTTCCACTTTTGACCGCAGGATTTCACCCGCTTTAGACACGCCTCCGCCGAGCACGATTTTCGTCGGATTCATGGCGCTTGCCAGATTTCCGAGCACGAGGCCTAAATGTTTTGCGACGTAATCAACGACTTCAAGCGCTGTCTTATCCTGCTGTTTAGCCGCTTCGAACACGTCACGTGCCGTCAGATCGCGCACTTTTAAGAGCGAAGAGTCGGAAACCGCTGCAAGCTTTTCTTTCGCGATGCGGACGATGCCGGTTGCGGACGCAATCGTTTCGATGCAGCCGGATTTTCCGCAATTGCACGGAGCTCCTCCTTCCGGAATACTGCAAATATGACCGATTTCTCCGCCGGCCCCGTTTTTACCGTGAACGATTTCTCCGTTGACGATGATGCCTCCGCCGACTCCGGTTCCGAGCGTCACTAAAATGACATCTTTGGCCCCGTCACCTGCACCCTTCCACATTTCTCCGAGCGCCGCGATATTGGCATCGTTTTCAATGACGGCCGGAATACCCGTTTCCGCCTCGAGATGGTCTTTCAGCGGATAGTTTTTCCACCCCATATTTGTCGTCTCATAGACCATTCCCGTCGCCATTTCCACGGGTCCGGGCGCTCCCATTCCGATCCATTTTACGATCCGTTTCGGCTTGTTCAGTTCTTCCAGCTTCTGATCAAGCGCTTTGGCGATCGTGACCGTAATTGTGTTTCCTGATTTATCGGTCGGAACTTCCCATTTATGCTGAATTTCACCGTACATGTTGATAAAGGCCAGCTTGATGGTCGTTCCGCCAAGATCAATCCCCGCAAACCATGTATCTTCCATAATAATCTCCTTTTCTTATTTAAAATCCTGCTGTGTTATCTGTCTTTGATCCGCTCCGATTCTCTCTGAAGAACTCCGGCGGCTTTTTGCCATAATTCTCTTTCAATCACGTTTGACAAGTACATTTCCTTTAATTCATCTTTCATAAAGTCAATTTCGGCTTGTCTGTCACCGAAATAAACGATATGTCCGAATGACTTAAACAGCTGCTGCACGTCATAAAATGAATTCATCTTCTTCACCATTTCTATTCTTCTTAGTATAAGCGTATTTCATCTCTGATCCGGGCGTCAAGCAAAAAACGATTGGAGAAAATATCCTTGTATTATTTTCATAAATTGTATATTCACAATTGTAAAAAAACACTCATTTATGCGTTTTTCTGTTACAATACTTTCGTGCCCAAAAGCACAAAAGGATTAAAGTTTGATGGGGTGTTGTTTTGAAACAAGAAAAAAGGCTGACGTTCATCTCAGCCATCAGTTTATTTGTCTTGATGTTAGCAGTCATTATTTCCTGCCTGTTTTTCTTTCATACAGAGCCGCATATGCCGCTGTTCTTTTGCGTCATTATTCTGTCTCTGGCAGGTTTATGGCTCGGTTTCTCGTGGGACAGTCTTGAAAAAGGAATTGTCAGCGGATTGAAAAACGGTGTGCAGCCGATTATCGTGCTGGCTTTGATCGGTGTGCTGATCGGCGCCTGGATGTACAGCGGCGCCATTCCCACCGTCACCGTTTACGCTTTGTCAATTATACAGCCGAGTCAGCTACTTTTGACTGCATTATTTTCCTGCATGATTATCAGCACGCTTGTCGGCTCAAGTCTGACAACTGTCAGTACAATCGGCGTCGCGCTGTTAGGGGTAGCAAGCGCGGCGGGAGTTCCGCTCGAATGGACGGCGGGAGCAGTCATTTGCGGAGCTTGTTTCGGTGATAAAATGTCACCGATGTCCGACACGACGAATTTTGCCGCCGGAATCGGCGAAATTCCGATTTTTAAGCATATTCGCCATATGATGGGCACCACCGTTCCGGCACTGCTGATCACGATCGTTCTTTTTTATATTCTCGGTTCATCTGTTTCAATAAATGCCGCTTCAACGCAAAATATTGAGGCGGTCATTTCCGGAATAAAAGAGGCCGTGCACGTTACGCCTTGGTCGCTTCTTTCACCTCTGTTGGTGATCATTTTAGCTGTGAGACGGGTTTCCGTGATTCCGGTGCTTACCGCCGGTATTATTTCCGCAGGGCTTCTGACTGCTGTTTTTATTCCTGACAGCAGCATTCAAGGATTTATATCCGCCCTGCAAAGCGGGACGGCGTTTAAAACCGGCGACCAGGCTGTGGCCAGCATTATCAACAGAGGCGGGCTCCAATCGATGATGGGATCAGTCTCTCTGATCATGATCGCCTTTGCGCTCGGCGGCCTGATGGAAAAAACGGGCCTGATCGCGGCGCTGCTTCAAGGATTGATAAAAGGCGTGCATACGAAAGGACGTCTTGTCATGGCGACCGTCTTCTCAAGTATAGGCGTAAACCTTGCGACAGGTGAGCAGTATTTGTCGATCTTAATTCCGGGTCAATCTTATAAACCTTTATATGACAAGCTCAGTATTAAGCGGATTCACCTTGCGCGGTCGCTTGAGGACGGCGGAACATTGATCAACCCGCTGATTCCCTGGGGAGTAAGCGGCGCTTTTATGGCAAGCGCATTAGGGGTTTCCGTCATCGACTACCTGCCGTTTACCTTTTTCCTGTACATTTCTCCTATGATCTCAATTCTGCTCGGTTTCCTGAAAAAAAGCTGACAATACGAGAAAACCTGCCGTTTTTTACCGGCAGGTTTTCTTATGCAAAAAATCCCGCTGAAAAAACGGGATTTGTTTAAAATGCCTGCTGAATGAATTTGTTTCTGATAAACGGTATTTTTAAAAAGAAATGAATGAATGTCCGTCTGATCCCCGGCTGGCTGAGCACGCTGTTCATCAGACGGTAGCGGTTTTGGTAAACGGCTAAAACAGATACGGCGCATAATGAGTAGATCAACAATTTTTTCATCTTATCCCTCCTGCCCCTATCGTTTGTCAAACAGCGAGAATTATTCCGGTGCAAGAAGTTTTTTATGCGATTAAGCGATGGTTTCAGATTCAGTCACGATCATATCGACCGGAATATCGTGGGGCATGCGGGGAATGCGGTCTGTCAGCTGGCAGTCAAAGAGAAGCGACACGGTACGGCCTTTATAACCGGACAGGTACCGATCATAATATCCTCCGCCGTATCCGATTCTGAAGCCTTCCCGGTCAAAAGCCACGCCGGGCACAATCACAAGGTCAATGTCATTTTGGGCGGCTTTTTCCGTCAGACTCCCGATCGGTTCACTGAGGCCCGCATATACGGTTTCCAGCTGATCATACGCAGAAAATGTACGGAACTCCATTGCTCCCGTCTGCGGAAAGCATTTTGGGATACAGACTTGTTTTTTCTCTTGCCAGGCCTGTTCAATAATCGGCCGTGTCGGAATTTCCAGGCGTGTCGAGATGGTAACGGCGATCACGCGGGCCTGTTTCCATTCTTTTAAAGAAAACAGCGTTTCACGCATGCTGCGGCATTTTTTCTCCCATTCACTTTCTGTCATGTCAGAAAGCTTTGCTTTTATATCGGTTCTGATTTGTGCTTTCACGTTTCTCAAACCTCCCTGAAAGACAAAAAAGCCAGAACTTTATTGAAAGCTCCAGCTTTTTCCGCTGTGTTAAACAGCTTATTTTGTTTCACGGTGTAACGTAGATTTTTTATCACGTGGGCAATATTTTTTAAATTCAACGCGGTCCGGATTGTTGCGTTTGTTCTTTTTAGAAATATAGTTACGCTCACCACATTCAGTGCAAGCCAAAGTAATATTAACGCGCATTATTTTCCCTCCAAACTAAATATCATTTACTTATTCAGACTTATATATAATACCACTATAATGGACGGAATGCTAGAGCTGATTTACATGAAATGTTGTTTAAGTGCAGAAAACATCAGTTTACGCTTCTGATCCTCTGAATGAGCTTGCGTCAGAAGAAGGCAAAATATGACGAAACAGGACAAAAAAGGGCTTTCCGATACGAAATCTATAGAGAAATAACCGTTTGCTCCCCGAGTAAAAAAGATTTTCCGACAAAATTCCGTTTTTTTCTCTATTTCCTTTAGAATGGCGGCGTTTTATGGTATAAAAAAGAAGGGCAAATTAATAATAGAAGGTGATGAAACGTGGAAATTGCTATTATTGCGTTGTTTATCGTCAGTATAGCGCTTATTGCATTCTCATATTCTCAAAGAGATCCGATGAAAGACGTGGAACAGGAGCTAGAAACGCTTCAGCTTTCCGCCATGCAGGAAATTTACAAGTTGAAAAAGAAAATGACGGTGCTTGAAGAAGAATTGCTGGAAACCAACCTCGTGATCCGCAAAGCCAAAAGCAGCGGCATTAACCAAAAAATCGCCAAACAAATCATTTCAAAATATAACAACGGAATGTCTGCGGAAGCCATCGCAAAAGCGGAGCACGTGTCTGTCGAGGACGTCAATACCATTATTAAAGATAATGAGAAGGTGCTCGTATGACAAAACGGGGCATTCAGGCTTTTGCAGCAGGCATGATTTTAGCGACGGCCGTTCTCGCCGCTGTCTTCTATTTGACTGACCATGACCAGGCAGCCGCCGTTAAAACCGAAAAAACAGCATTGACAGAAAAAGAAGTAAACAGCTACCTCGACGATCAGCACAAAGTCTCCGTCAACCGGGATGACTATCAAAAACTGCTTGATTCTAAAGAAAAATCATTAAACAACGACCAAAACATAGACGCTAAAAAGAAAAAAGTAACATACAAACTGACGATTAAAGACGGAATGAGCACTGCTGATGTGTCATCCATTCTTGAAAAAGAAGGGATTATTCCTTCAGCGAAAGACTTCAATGATTACGTCATTGACGCAGGCTACCACAAAGAAATCCGTGCCGGCCATTTCAAAGTCGACTCAGATATGAGCTTTAAAAAAATCGTCAAAACATTAACCCGCTAAAAAAGCTTGCAGGCATCGTCCATTCAGATGGATACGGCCGGCAGGCTTTTTTAATAGGCATATAAAAAGGACCCGGTCAATGGCCGGGCCCGTTTTTTTATCCGAATTTTCCGGTGATATAATCATGTGTTTTTTGATGATCCGGCTGACAAAATATTTTTCCTGTATCGCCCCACTCCACCAGTTCGCCCATATAGAAAAACGCGGTTTGATCAGAGACCCTCGCAGCCTGCTGCATGTTATGAGTCACAATGACGATTGTATACTTTTCTTTCAATATCAAAATCAGCTCTTCTATTTTCCGCGTGGACACGGGATCAAGAGCGGACGTCGGTTCATCCATCAGAAGGACGTCCGGTTTGGTGGCGAGCGCCCTTGCGATGCACAGGCGCTGCTGCTGACCGCCTGACAGTGAAAGCGCCTGCTGGTGAAGGCGATCCTTCACTTCATCCCAGAGCGCAGCTGCTTTTAAAGATTCCTCAGCGATTTCAAGCAGTTTCTTTTTATTTTTTTCGCCGTGAATTCTCGGACCGTACACGACATTCTCAAATATTGACTGGGGAAACGGATTGCCTTTTTGAAACACCATACCGATCTGTTTTCTTAATTCTGCCGCATCCGTCTTTTCCTTCAGCAGATTGCGCCCGTTATAGATCATGTCGCCTGTCACTTTGACATTCGGATCCATTTGCAGCATTAAATTTAATGTTTTAATAAAAGTGGATTTCCCGCAGCCGGACGGACCGATGATCGCAGTTACCTTCCGCTCCTCAAAACCGATCGTAATGTCTTTTAAAGCCTGATGGGCTCCGTACCATACGTTCATGCCGTGAATATCAAATAAATTCTGTGTGTGCACCGCTTCCTTCACAAGACTCACAGTCCTTCCCCCTATCCGAACTTTCCGTTAATGTAGTCATCTGTCTTTTGCGCTTTAGGACTCGTAAAAATTTGTTCTGTCTGCCCGTATTCCACCACTTCCCCGTTTAAAAAGAAAGCCGTTCGGTCAGACACCCTCAGCGCCTGCTGCATGTTATGCGTAACGATAATAATCGAATAATCTTTTTTCAGTTCTGTCAAAAGCGTCTCGATTCTGGCGTTTGAAATAGGGTCCAGAGCGGATGCCGGTTCATCTAAAAGAAGCACGGCAGGTTTCATCGCAAGCGTACGGGCGATACAAAGGCGCTGCTGCTGGCCGCCTGATAACGACAGAGCCGATGAATGAAGCCGGTCTTTGACTTCATCCCAAAGCGCCGCCTTCGTTAAGCTTTCCTCGACCGCATCATCCAAAACGGCTTTCCTGCGTTCCCCTGCATACTTCAGCGCATGTGTGATGTTATTGTAAATGGATTTCGGGAACGGATTCGGTTTTTGAAACACCATACCGATCTCCCGTCTGAGAGACACGACATTAATCGCTTCACCCAAAATATTCAGCCCTTCATAAAGGATCTCTCCCTCGCTTCTTGCCGAAGCAATGGCATCGTTCATTCTGTTAATCTGTCTCAAAAATGTTGATTTCCCGCAGCCTGACGGACCGATCAGAGCCGTCACCGCATGTTTTTCAATATTCATGTTTACATCTTTTACCGCTTGTTTGTCACCGTAATAAATTGATAAATGCTTCACTTCCAAAATCGAAGACTCCGGCGAACGCTTTGTCTGTTCCGCTTGTTCCCTGATGATGTGATCAATCATGTTTTCGCCTCTTTCCGATTAATTTGCCGTAAGCTTTTTATAAATGACAGACCCGAGCCATCTCGCAGAAAGGTTAAACAAGAGAACCGAAATCACCAGCACCGCCGAGCCGCCGTTTGCAATCGCTTCGGCGTCAGGGATAATTCCCTGCGTATTGACACTCCATATATGAACCGCCAGCGTCTCAGCCGGCCTGAAAATGTTGAAAGGAGATGATTCAGAAAACGGGTTCAAATCCGTAAAGTTCAGCCGCGGCGTTGTCAGCCCAGCTGTAAATAACAATGCGGCCGCTTCTCCGAATACTCTTCCTGATGCCAGAATGGCTCCGGTTAAAATTGAAGGAATCGCACTCGGAATCAGCACCGTTTTGACGGTATGCCATCTCGATACGCCTAAAGCGAGAGAAGCTTCTTTCAGCTCCTTAGGGACTGCAGTGAGCGCGCCTTCTGTCACCCGGACCATAACGGGAAGGTTAAAGACCGTTAATGCGAGCGCGCCCCCGATAATCGTGTAGCCCCATCCGGTCAGGTTTACAAACATCAGCATGCCGAACATCCCGATGACAATGGACGGAAGCGAAGACAGCACCTCAATACACGTTCTGATAAAATCGGTGATTTTATTTCGGGGCGCATATTCAGCCATAAAGACGCCGCCCCCCACACCAAGCGGTATCGTGATCAGCATGGTGATAAACAGAATGTAAAAGGAGTTAAAAAGCTGATCCCGTATTCCGCCGCCTGACGCAATGGCGCTCGATTTTGACGTAAGAAAATGCAAGGAGATTTCAGAGACGCCGTGAATAAGAATGTACAAAAACAATCCTGCCAAAATCGCCGCGATTACAGCGGCGCATAACCCGAATACACCGGTGGCCAATTTATCCGTTATTTTCCGGTTCATTACACTTTCCTCCTAGATGACAAGTAGCGTATGAGCAATATAAACAGAAACGACATGATGAGAAGAACAAGCCCCATAGACCATAACGTATTATTTTCAATACTGCCGTATGTGGTATGGCCCATGTTTAACGTGATAATCGTCGTTAATGTTCCCGCCGTATCAAGCAGGCTTTCCGGCAGAAGCTTTGTATTTCCGATAACCATCTGTACGGCGAGTGCTTCTCCGAACGCTCTTGCCATCCCGAGCACGACAGCGGTCAGCAATGTCGGAAACGCCGCCGGGATAAGCACCTTTCTGATTGTCTGCCACCTCGTCGCACCAAGCGCATATGAACCGTCGCGAAGGTGTTTCGGAAGTGACGCAAGCGCATCAGCGGAAATCGATGTAACAGTCGGCAGAATCATTACCGAGAGTACGATCGTCCCCGCCAGAAGGCTGTGACCCGTTCCGCTTGATTTAAAAGAGCCGATAAACGGAACCAATACTGTAAGACCTATGAATCCATAAACGACGGACGGAATGCCGACAAGCAGCTCAATTACCGGCTGCAGCACCTTCTTTCCCCAAGTCGGCGCAATTTCCGTCATAAACACGGCACCCGCAATACCGAGGGGCGCTGCGATCAGAGCGGACAGAACCGTGACCGCAAATGATCCGAAAATAAAAGGCAGCGCGCCGAACTCAGGTTTTGCCTGGGTTGGATTCCAATTCAGACTTGTTAAGAACTCAATCGGGCTTACACCATTTACAAAAAAAGATTGCAGCCCCTTTATACCGAGAAAAATTGTGATCGCCGCTGATGCCGCAATGATAATCGCGGCACACACAGACACAATCACCCTTCCGCGGACTTCATCCAATTGCCTGTTTTGTTTTGAGCTTATTAAGCGTTCGCTTACAGACTCTTTTTCTCTGTGATTTATCATTTGTTTACACTCCTATAAAGAAGAAGAGGCGGGGAGCCCGCCCTCCCCTCAGCTTTGCTTGCCGTTTGCGTCACGTGTGACTTTCATATCAGAGATCGGAATGTAGCCCTGATCTTTTACGATACTTTTCTGTACTTCATCGCTGTTCATATAGTCAAGAAACGTTTTTGTAAGGCCTGACGCTTCATCTTTCGTATAAGAGTGCTCGTAAGCCCAAATCGGATACTCGCCTGTGACGACGTTTTTCTCTTCCGGTTTGATGCCTCCGATCGATAAAGGCGTTACTTTGTCATCGTTTATATAAGAGAATGCCAGATAACCGATTGCTCCCGGCGTTTCCGCAATGATTTTTTTGACTGTATTGGAGGAATCCTCTGTAATGCCCTCTGCAGGCTCTGCTCCGTCAAGAGCATATTTGACGAACGTAGCGCGTGTTCCAGATGAATCAGGACGGTTCACGAGTGTAATTTTTTGATCTTTACCGCCAAGCTCTTTCCAGTTTTTAATTTTTCCTGTAAAGACGTCTGTCAGCTGTTTTTTGGTTATATCCTTTACGCCCGCACCGGGGTTGACCGCAGCCGCCATCGCCACTACCGCTACTCGGTGGTCTTTTAGGGCTTTCGCATCAATGCCTTCTTTTTCTTCAGCAAAGACATCTGAGTTGCCGATTTGCACTGCCCCTTCAGACACTTGCGAAAGTCCTGTTCCTGAACCTCCCGCTTGCACCTGCACATCAGCATCCGGATGTTTTTCCATAAACTTTTCCGCCGCTGCCAGTACTAACGGCTGCATGGCTGATGAACCAGAAATGGTTAAAGAACCTGATGCTTTTTTATCCTCACTTGCAGATTGACTGTCTGTCTTGCCGCTTTCCTTTGCATTTCCGCATGCTGCAGCAACAATCATAACAGCAGCCATCAGAAGCATAAGCATCCATTTGTTTTTTTTCATTTCCTGAATTCCCCCTGCATTTAATGTGTAATTTGTCCTACACGTATAGAGTAAAGGGTTCTTGTAAAATGCGTATAAATCAAGTGTTAAGGTTTTGTAAATCCGGATGTTTTTTTGTATAAAAAAAACGCTCACAGGTTGTGAGCGTTTTTCTGTTAGTTGCTTGTATTGCCGTTTTCAGCGTCTTCCTGAATTTTATCTTCGTTTTTCTGCTTCGTATTATTATCTTCTTGTTTCTTTTTCAGCTCAAAGTATTTGTCCAGAGCTGCTTCCCCGATGTCATTAGTTATTGAATACCTGTCATTGTAATTTTCATAAGCCCATGGAACCACTACCGAAATAGCAACTTCAGGATGATCTGCCGGAGCATAAGCCACCAAAGTTGTGTTATAAGTAGAAGCACCAGTTCTTGATTTTATAGGTCCATCATAGAAAGCTTGTGCTGTTCCAGTTTTACCGGCAGGGTGATAACTTTTATTAGCAAAATTTGCTCTCGCAGTCCCTTGAGCTCCATTCATAACAAGTTTAAAGCCTTGTTGAACACGTTTAATTTCACTTTCCGTCATATCAAGACGGTTCATCACTTCCGGATTAACAGATTCAACGACGGCCCCGATACCTTTTTTTGAAGGTTTTCTTACTTCTTTCACGACTTGGGGCTTCATACGATAGCCGCCATTAGCAATGGTCGATACATACTGAGCCATTTGAAGCGGAGTGTATGTGTCATATTGGCCGATCGCAAAATCAAGCAAGAAACCTGACTGTCTTTTAGTTCCCACATATCCTGTAGCTTCGTTAGGCAGATCAATTCCTGTTTTTACCCCTAAACCGAATTCACTGAAGTAATAACGAAATTTATCAAATGCGCTGTAATCAAGCGGCAGTGGATGTCCTGATATATATTTACCCTTACCAATTGCAATCGCAGTTTTAAACATATAAACGTTAGATGAACGCTCAAGTGCAGTTAAATCATTTATCGGCCCCATTACACTTACCGATTTTTTAGGAGGAGAATCTTTAATATTTAAAACTTCATCCGTAAATATATTTCCGATTTTTATAGCACCTGTTTGATAACCTGTTAACAATGTTGCCCCTTTTACAGCTGAGCCCATGTTATAAGAGGAAGTCATTGTTCCTAGTGCATAATCATCAATTTTATATTTGCCGCCTGCTTGTTTAATCTGTTTACCCGCCATTGTAAGCACTTCTCCATTACGGGGATCCATCATTACGACAAATGCTCTGTCAAGCAACTGTGTACTCGGTCTTGCCTTTGCAGCCCTTAAATTTTTCTCAATAATTTTTTCAACGTCTTTTTGCAATTCGGTATCTATAGTGAGTACTAAATCATCCCCGGCTTTACCTTTTGAAACCGTTTCTGTATCTGTTACGTTTCCAGAGGAATCTGTCACATTTCTCACTTTCTCTTTTTGGCCCTGCAGCAGATTTTCATATTGATACTCTAAATAACTTTTTCCTACTCTGTCATTCCTGCTGTAGCCGAGGGACAAATAATGCTCAAGAAGATTTGAAGGGAGTCCCTCATTGGAGCTTGAGACACTGCCGAGAACTGATTTTAACAACCCTTTATTTGGATAAGACCGTTCCCAGTCAGACGTCACGTCAACTCCCGGCAGTTCATCTAAATGTTCGCTGACGACGGCCATTTCTTTTGCCGACACCCCTTCATTTTTGATGTATTGAGGCGTCAGTGAATAGCCTGAATCCATCTGCCTTTTGATCGCAAGGATCTGCATATCTTTTGAAGTGAGCTCATTCAGCTGTTTGTCTGTGATACGTTTCAGCTGAAGCTGATATAAATCATCTTCAGACAGTTTTTTGTCTTCAGCTTTTTGCTTTTCTTCGGCCGTAATCAGTTTTTTCGCTTCATCAGGCCTCGTTAACATCCAATAGTCTTTTTTATCCCGCTCAGTCACCTTTTTGGTGCTTACCTTAATCATACCCGACAGTTTTTTTGCGATTTTTAAACGCTGCGCCTGGGTGGTTGAGGCTGAACGTGTATATGTAATCGCATTTAATGCTTTATTCGTTACGATAGGATTTAGGTTCCGGTCGTATATTTTCCCTCTCGGAACCGCCGTGCTGACATCAGACTCCTCCTGCTTATTAGCGGCGTTTTTATAATCATCACCCTGAACGATCTGCTTGATGCCAAGCTCGACGATAATCCAAGTAAAAATAAGAAACGCGGCCAAAAACAAAAAATTAAGCCGGATCGGCAGTGATTTTTTCTTTTCTTTGTTTACAGCTATTTTCTTTTTATTTCTCCTCATGACATCACCTTTTCTTATTTACAGAAAGAAATGACACCTTCTGTTCAGGTGCCATTTTTCATTCTAAAGGTTTTTTCGATATTTTTCTACAGATAACCCTTTTATCTTTCTCCTTTTATAAAATTCGGTTCCGCCGCCTGTTTTTGTCGGTCTTCTTCTACTGTTTCATCAGAAGTTTCCGTATCCAGTCTGATGTCTTTTATAAAGTAATAAATCAGCGGATGGCCGGCTCCGAGCAGCACGAGCGCCGCCGGTATTCCCACTTTTTCCTTGAATAATGTAACGATTACAAGGAAACAAAGGATGGAAACGATCCGGCCCGCATTTAAAAATAACTCCCTGAGCACAATGTATTCAATTCTGGCTTTTCTGGCAAGACGCGCCCGGCCTATCACATCATATGTAAGCGAGACATACGGCACGAGCAGAACTGGATAGCCGATCGCAATAAACACTCCGTACAAAAGGAGCGTCGTGAAGCTCATTTTAAAAATGATGAGAAACAGGGCGCCGTACAAGATCAATCCGCCGATAAGAATCGCCTTTTTCCGCGCTCTTTTTTTGATGAGCCTTGATGCAAAATAATAGGCAAAAAAAGAAACCGCGGAATTGACGAGACCGAATGTTCCGAGCGCCAGCTCACTGTTTGTCGCAATGAATACAAATACGCTGATTAAAAAAACAAAAATCCCTTCTCTCAAGCCTTGAAAAAAGTGCGCGTTGGTAATCCGGCGCCAATTCAGATTCGTATGGCGCTCATCAAAAACTTTTTTCAGCATAAACCGGCCTTTCGACTCCCTCCGCTTCAGAAAAAAGCTCATGACCACGGCAAGGGCAAATAAGCCGAGCGACAAGCTGAAAATGATTGTATAACCCGTATTGTTTTCAAGTCTTGAAATGACATATCCGGCTACAATCGGACCGATCATGCCCGCCGATGAAGACAAAATGCCTAAAAACCCGTTAAAAAAATCTCTCGTTTCCGGTTCCGTGATTTCGAACGTCAGCACATTAAAAGCCAGCCAGTAAAAGCCGTATCCAACTCCGAGCACGGCCCCTATCAAAACGAGACGGGAAGCCGCAGTTTCTCCGGCAAGCAGCACACTTAAATAAAAAGCAGCCAAAAAGATAACGCCGAACCTGAGAATAAACACCCTGTCAATTTTTTTAGCCAGCCGGCCGGCCAGCAGAAAGGTAACCGGCTGCATCGTTACGACCGACAAATTGTATATGGCCAAATCAATAAATTTTCCCGACTGCTTCCACAAATACACGTTGACAAATGTATTTGACAGCGCGATGCCCAATGAGTAAAGGCCGCCAATCGTCAATAACAGCAGCAGCCCTTTATTTATTTCGATGTCGCCGATAATTTTTTTTATTTTGCTCATCATTGACTCCCCTTTACTACACATTAGTTTGTCTCACTCAAACTGAGATATGTAAAAGGATTCAAAGTCAATAAAAAAACAAGGCCTCCCGCGGGAGACCTTGTTTGATCGAACTATTTATTTTGCTTCGCTGTAAAGACGGGCAACTTCATCCCAGTTCACAACATTCCAGAAAGCTGAAATGTAATCAGGACGGCGGTTTTGGTAGTTCAGGTAGTACGCATGCTCCCAAACATCAAGACCGAGGACAGGCGTTTTACCCTCTGAAAGCGGTGAATCTTGGTTTGGCGTGCTTGTAATTTCAAGTTTGCCGTTGTTTACAACAAGCCAAGCCCAGCCTGAACCGAAACGGCCGGCAGCTGCTGCGGCGAATTTTTCTTTAAATTGATCGAAGCTTCCGAACGTGCTTTTGATCTCTTCAGCAAGCTCACCAGTCGGTTCGCCTCCGCCGTTCGGAGATAAAAGAGTCCAGAATAAAGAGTGGTTGGCATGTCCGCCGCCATTGTTGCGGACAGCTGTGCGGATGTCCTCCGGCACTGCGTTCAAATCAGCAACAAGCTCATCTACAGATTTCTCTGCAAGCGCTGATCCTTCGATCGCTTTGTTGAGGTTTGTCACGTATGTGTTATGGTGCTTCGTATGATGAATCGTCATCGTTTCCTTATCGATATGAGGTTCTAAAGCATCATAAGCGTAAGGCAATTCTGGAAGTTTGTAAGCCATAATTTTTTTCCTCCTTTAAATATATGTACTGAAATGCCGCTTAACGCGAACTTTTCTAATCTCAATGTAACAAAAGAAAGCATGGTAATCAATGAAAAAGCTCACAATCCGGCGATTCCAGCAGACATAGTACACTTTATCCGTTCACTGCCGAAATTAAACCTTTCTAAAGCACCGTCCATAAGAAATATCCGATCATAAAGAGCTGAATGACGCCTTTTGCCGCCACGCTTGTTAAAAAGCCGATTAACGAGCCGAGCCCCACTTTTGCCGCGGACTTGATATCCTTTTGATGAACAAACACCTCAGCGCAGACAGCACCGATAAACGGGCCTATTATAATGCCTGCCACGGGAATAACGAAGGGCCCTATCAACAATCCGATCGTGCTTCCCCAGATTGCCGCCCTGCTTCCTCCGTACCTTTTAACGCCAAGTAAATTTGACACATAATCAGCTGCAAATAAAACGGCCGCAAATACCGCCTCAATGAGCCAAAACAGGTAAGAATAAGGACTGAAGGAAAACAAAAATCCGTAGAGAAGAAAACCGGCCACAATAAAAATAACGCTTGGAATCACCGGATATACAAGCCCGATAAAAGCAATGACGAAGACCGCAATGATAATCAGCCAATACAAAACACTCATGACAAAAACACCCTCCTTTGTTTTGCGGGCGATCACCGCTTCCCGCTTTATCTTATTATGTATGATTCCTTATCACCGCTTTAAATACTCTCACTTGTGTTCATCCCCTGTGAACGATACAATAAGCAACATATACCAGTTTAGGCTAGGAAGTGAAGATGTTGAACATATTTACGGCTTTATTGAAAAGTACATACTCTCCGGCAGATATTGCAAAAACACGGTTTCAGGGGATAGGAAAAGCGATCCTTTATGTATTTTTGCTGTCTGTCCTTTTTACGCTGCCAAGCGCTTATTACCTTTGCTCCGGCACCGTAAACTCAATGAACGGTTTCAAAACCGTGTTAAAGAAAGATTTCCCTGATTTCAGCATTTCAAACGGAGAATTGCAGACGAAAGCATCCGCCTCTAAGGAAACGGAAGCGAACGGGTTCGTCATCGTGTTTGATCCCACAGATGCTTACGGCGCTAAACAAATAGCGGCGAAACAAAATGCGATCGGCATTTTGAAAAATAAAATGGTGCTTGCTGTAGACGGACAGGCGACAGAAATGAATTATTCGCTGATGCCTGCCGATATCACAAAAAAAGAAATCATATCAGCATTAAACCAAAATAAAACAATGATCGTCACCGTCCTGTCCGTTTTGCTGTTCATCATGACAGCGGCCGGCAAATTCATTGAAGTATCATTTCTCGCCGTCATCGGCCTGATATTGAAAAATGCGCAAAGAAAGACATTGAATTACCAGCAGCTCTGGAAGCTTTCGGCTTATTCCATTACACTTTCGACCGTATTCTTTACGATCATGCGCGCGCTTGTTATTACGGTGCCGAGTGAATTTTTAGTGAATTGGTTTGTAAACTTTATCATCCTTTTCCTCGTCTTAAAAGAGATACCGCGAAGTAAAACAGCTGTGTAACAAAGACTGCCCCCGGCGGTCTTCTTTTTTGTCATGAACAAAATGGGACAAGCATACAATGAAGTAAAATGTATGCGGGAGGCGGTTGGAATGAAGCGGCTTACTTTTGTATTCGGCAGTTTATTTGTGATATTCATTATCTTTTACGATCTTAAAATCGGCACGATCCCTTCTCAAGACCTTCCAGCATACGCAGCGGCGGCACAGCCAGCCCAACAGGAAGCTTCATACAGAACGGTTACGGTCAAAAAAGGCGATACGGTGATGTCGATAGTCGGCGCACATAAAGCGCCAGATGATATTGCACAAGATTTTGAAGCGCTGAATCCGAATGTAAAAGCAAACGCCATTCAGGCAGGCACCGCTTATAAATTCCCCGTCTACCGCAATTAAACGTTAATTTCTTGTCAGTTCGGCAAATACACTGTTACAATATAACATGTAAATAGAAGTTGCCTGACATGTAAAAGGCTCAGCCTGCAAAAGCGGTAACTACAATTAAGGAGCGATTGACAAGTGAGTGAAATCACACATCGTACAAAAACGCGTCCCGTCAAAGTGGGACCTTTAACAATAGGCGGAAATAACGAAGTCGTCATTCAGAGTATGACGACGACCAAAACACACGACGTAGAAGCAACAGTTGCGGAAATCAACCGTTTAGCCGAAGCCGGCTGCCAAATTGTCCGGGTGGCATGTCCGGACGAACGCGCCGCTAACGCGATTGCCGACATCAAAAAACAAATTTCCATCCCTCTCGTTGTCGATATTCATTTTGACTACAAGCTTGCATTAAAAGCAATTGAGGGCGGGGCCGACAAAATCAGAATCAACCCGGGTAACATCGGCCGGCGCGAAAAAGTGGAAGCCGTCGTAAAAGCGGCGAAAGAAAAAGGAATTCCGATCCGGATCGGCGTAAACGCGGGATCTTTGGAAAAGCGTATTTTAGAAAAATACGGCTATCCGACTGCTGACGGAATGGTTGAGAGTGCGCTTCACCATATCAAAATCCTGGAAGACCTTGACTTTCATGACATCATCGTCAGCATGAAAGCCTCTGACGTCAATCTCGCCATAGAAGCATACGAAAAAGCGTCAAAAGCATTTGATTATCCGCTTCACCTCGGAATTACAGAATCGGGCACGCTGTTTGCCGGAACGGTAAAAAGCGCGGCCGGACTCGGAGCGATTTTAAGCAAAGGAATCGGAAACACGCTCCGGATCTCTCTGAGCGCCGACCCGGTTGAAGAAGTGAAAGTAGCCAGAGAACTGCTGAAATCATTCGGTCTCGCTTCAAACGCGGCTACGCTTATTTCATGCCCGACATGCGGACGGATCGAAATTGATCTCATCAGCATCGCAAATGAAGTGGAAGAATACATTTCAAAAGTCAAAGCGCCGATTAAAGTAGCGGTTCTCGGATGTGCCGTTAACGGACCGGGAGAAGCAAGAGAAGCCGATATCGGGATTGCCGGCGCGCGCGGCGAAGGACTTCTTTTCCGCAAAGGCCAAATCGTCCGCAAAGTCCCTGAAGAAACAATGGTCGAAGAGCTCAAAAAAGAAATCGACAAGCTGGCAGAAGAACACTATGCAAAGCTTGAAGCAGAAAAAGCAAAAGCAGAACAAGAAACACAAAAAGCTTGACGGATATTCCGCCAAGCTTTTTTTTTGCGTTGTGTTAAAAAAACGGTGTAATGAAGATGCCAAGCACAAGGGAAACAATACCGATTCCCATCGCCCATCCGCCTAAAGCGCCTGCTCCTCTTCTTCTGGCGATATAGCCGACGATAATGCCGCATGCCCCTAATAAAACAGGGAGCACAAACAGGGAAATGATAGAAATAGCCAATGCTGCATACCCTATCCCCCGGCCTTCACTTACTCCGTCCCGATTATCATCACGGTCTGCTGCCCGGTCAGAAGCACGATATGGCTCTGAGATTTCGGCCGCTGTTTCTTCTGAATAAACATCACGCGTGATATCGGTTCCTTCCGATCCATGATCTACATAGTAATCGTTGCCTTTTCGATTTTCGTAATCGTATGCCACCTTCAATTCCCCCTTTTTCTTTTATGAAAGGAGCTTTTTTAGTTTCCGCGTTTTTTACGAATTCATGTTTGCTAAACTTTTCTGGTATTGTTAATTGTTTATGTTACACTTGAAGGGATGAATTTATAGGAGTGTGGACATGTTACGGTTAGGTATAGATATTGACGGCACAGTTACAGCACAGGATACATTTGTCCCTTATTTAAACCGCTCATTTCATCTTTCCATTACCTTGGATGATATGACTGATTATGATCTGACGAAGCTTTTGAACATTACAGACGAGGAATTTTGGGAATGGATGAACGTTCATGAAGCAGCCATATATAAAGAAGCGAAGCTCGCGGAATTTGCCAAGCAGGCACTGGACGGACTGAAAGAAGAGCACCGTCTTATCTACATTACGGCAAGACGCGGCCACTTAGAAGATGTTACGCTGGACTGGTTTGCAAACCGGGACATTCATTACGATCACATTGAGCTTGTCGGAGGCCATCACAAAGTGGAAGCCGTCAAAAAACACGGCATTGATTTATTTTTCGAAGATCACCACGGCAACGCGACAATGATCGCAAAAGAAGCAGGCATTCCGGTTATCCTTTTTAACTCCCCATATAATCAGCTCCCCATCGATTCCAATATTATCAGGGTGCAGAATTGGCTTGAAGCCGTCGCCTGGATTAATAAAAACAAACACAGCTTTCAGCATGTTAAAAGCTGAAAAAAACCTCCTGTATAAGCAGGAGGTTTTTTATCGGCACGCCGGACAGGTGCCGTAAATTTCAAACTTATGGCCGCTGATTTCATACCCTTCCAAATCATCGTGCAGCTTATCCATCGGACAGGACTCGATTTCCTTCGTTTTCCCGCAGGTTAAACAGATAAAATGGTGATGATGATGGGTATAAGAGCATGTAAAACGGAACAGTTTTTCTCCGGAAAGCTCCGTCGTTTCCAAAATGCCGAGTTCTTCATATAACGAAAGATTTCTGTATATGGTATCAAAGCTCAGACCCGGATAGTCGTCATTTAATGCGGCAAGCACGTTTTTGGCGGTCAGATATTTATCAGAATCAGCAAAAAGCTGCAGCATGTCTTCTCGCTTACTCGTATATTTATACCCTTTTTCTTTCAGCAGGTTCAACGCTTCTTGTACGTTCATGAGGACCTCCCCTTTACAACACGGTATCGCTCCAAAAAGAAAATGGCAGCTGTCTGAACAGCAGGCCATTTTCTTATGATGTATCAAATTATACCTATAAAATGATGAAAAGTAAATGAAAGCCTAGTGAATCGCGGTTTTGAACTTACCGCCCCTCGTTTCATGGGTATTCATGATCGTAATAAAGGCGTTTTTATCAATTTCAAACACAATGGATTTCAATTTAGTCACTTCAAGCCTTGTCACGACCGCGTAAATGACTTCTTTGGATTCATCCGTATATCCGCCTTTTCCCTGAAGCTTGGTGGTTCCCCTTCCAAGCCGGTGCAAGATTGCGTCTGAAATTTCCGCATACTGATCTGCCACAATAATGACCGCTTTTGTTTCATCAAGCCCCTGGATCACAGCGTCAATCGTTTTCATGGCAATATAATAAGTCATGAAAGAATACATCGCCTGCTCCGGACCGAACACAAAACCGGCCCAAATAAAAATAAACACATTGATGAGCATAACGAATTCTCCGACTGAGAAGGGCAGCTTTTTTGTGAGAAGGATACCGAGTATTTCAGTACCGTCCATCGAGCCTCCGTTTCGGATGACAAGGCCTACCCCGAAACCGAGCAAAAGCCCGCCGAATACCGTCGCCAAAATAGGCTGGGTCGTAATGGCCTCCACATGGTGCAAGGAGGATTCAATCAGCGCTAAACCGACGATTCCAATAACAGTAGAGATGAGAAATGTTTTTCCGATATATTTATATCCGAAAATCATAAATGGAATGTTGAGTAACACAACGAATAAGGCGAAATTGAGGAGGGGATTGGACATAAAGAGGTGGTCTAAAATTAATGAAACACCGATAATGCCTCCGTCGATAAAATTATTAGGGACCAGAAACAATTCAATACTTACGGCGGCTGAACCCGCCCCGATCAGAATCATGATGACCCTGAAGATAAAGTGTAAAAATGATTCTCTTTTGTGCTGTTTATTTGGGGTCATAAAATCTCCTTTCCTGTAATAACTATTTTAAACAGTAAGCAACTTCATTTTACCATTAAAAGCCGTAACATTTTAATGATTTGCTCAATACATTATGTCTAAAGAGGTGAAAGTATCGATGATTTTAATACAAAGAATTATTTTGCAGCGGCTCAATCAAGTCACTGCGGACGATCTTCTGAAATATTCCAAGCAATACGGAATCAGCATTACGAGAAGTCAAGCGGCTGAGGTAGCGGCTCTGATGCACGGAAAAAACATCAATATTTTTGATGAACAGGAGCGGCTGCGCCTGCTGAAAAAAGTGGAAACGATAACCTCAAAAGAAACGGCTCGGAAAGTTGACGAACTTTTCAATCAATTCTCAGGATAAAAAAGGAGGGGCAATTCCCCCTCCTTTTTTATTGAGCTGATATTTTTTCAAGAAGCTCCTGATCAAACTGCTTTTCTTTCAGCATTTCGATTTCAAAACGGTACGGCGGCTTCTTATTTTTCTTGTCTTCGCCTACATACGGTGTTTCGAGGATTTTCGGAATATCGGCAAGCTGCTCGTGATGAACGATGTACTGCAGAGCGTCAAAACCGATCTCTCCGAACCCGATATTTTCATGGCGGTCTTTCCGGGCGCCTTTAATATTTTTACTGTCATTCACATGAAGGACTTTTATTCGATCGATGCCGACGATTTTATCAAACTCGTTAAGAACGCCGTCAAAATCATTGGCGACATCATATCCTGCATCATGGGTGTGGCAAGTGTCAAAGCAGACGGATAGATGTTCATTATGCGTAACCCCCGAAATGATCTCGGCCAGCTCTTCAAAGCTTCTTCCGCATTCTGATCCTTTGCCCGCCATTGTCTCCAGCGCAATCTGCACGTTTTGACCGGGAACAATCACTTCGTTTAAACCTTCAATGATTTTTTTGATGCCCGTCTCAGCCCCGGCTCCGACATGCGCTCCCGGATGAAGCACGATCTGTTTCGCGCCGATCGCTGCCGTTCTTTCAATTTCAGAACGCAGAAAATCAACACCCAGCTCAAACGTTGCCGGATTTGTCGTATTTCCGATGTTAATGATGTACGGCGCATGCACGACAATCTCATCGATGCCGTTTTCCTTCATATGGGCGCGGCCCGCTTCGATATTCAAGTCTTCAATTTTTTTGCGGCGCGTGTTTTGGGGAGCGCCCGTATAGATCATAAATGTGTTCGCCCCGTATGAAACGGCTTCCTTGCTTGCGGCAAGGAGCATATGTTTTCCGCTCATTGAGACGTGTGAGCCTATTTTCAGCAACCCGATTCCCCCTACTTTCCTCTGTTAGATTGGTTTCTTCTCTGCTTCTTTCTGATTTTTTCCATTTCGTAGCTCATTTTCTTTTTATAGCCCGGCTTTACTTTTTTCGGCTTTTTCACAAGGCGTTTCGCCATTTGGTCAGCCTCATTTGCCGTCTTTTTGCGATTTTTGCGGCGGTGGCGGTCATCGCCTTTCTTCCATTCGCCGTTTACAAGCTCCGCATATTCAAACACAATACCCATCTTTTCGAGTCTTACGAGCGCATCTTCGTCAGAAAGCTCATAAATGGTCAGTGCTTGGCCTGATGAACCGGCGCGTGCGGTTCTCCCGACGCGGTGAACATAAAAATCCAGATCGTCCGGAAGCTCATAGTTGATGACGTGGCTTACGCCTTTAATGTCAATTCCTCTTGCCGCAAGGTCTGTCGCAATGACATAAGTGAATTCCAGATCATTAATCTGCTTCATTACCTTCTTACGCTCACGCGGCGTTAATCCCCCGTGCAGAAGACCGATCCTCATGCCCTTTTCAGTCAGGTATTTCGCAATATGGTCAGCCGTGTTTTTCGTATTGGCAAACACAATGCCCAGATAAGGGTTCAGATGAGACATCATATCAAAAAGCAGTTTGTCTTTATCACGCTGTTTAGAAGGAACCAAAACATGTTCAATCTTTTCGGCTGTGATTTTTTTCGGCTCAACATGCGCGTACTTCGGATTTTCCATATACTTTTTCAAAAACGGCTTCAGCTTTTCCGGAATCGTAGCTGAGAACACAAGCATCTGAAGTTCTTCCGGCATCCGTGATCCGATGTAATCAACGTCTTCTAAAAAGCCCATGTCAAGCATCAGATCTGCTTCGTCAATGACGAGAGACTGCGCTTTATAGACGTTCAATGCCTGCGCCTTAATCAGATCCGCGATCCGGCCCGGCGTTCCGACGACGAGATGAGGCTGTGTTTTCAGCTTATCAATTGATTTTTGCTTGTCCGTCCCGCCGATGAAGCATTTTGTCCGGATCGGCTCATCTTCCGCACCCTGTGTGATTTTGAGCGCTTCCTGATGAATCTGATTGGCAAGCTCTCTCGTCGGCGCCGTGATAACAGCCTGCACCGTATCAGAACCCGGATCAATCCGATTCAAAATTGGCAATAAATAGGCGTGGGTTTTCCCCGTCCCCGTCTGGGACTGCCCGATCACGCTTTCGTTTTTCAGTACGGCAGGTATCAGCCGCTTTTGAATATCTGTCGGTTCATAAAAACCAAGGCGGTGAACTGCATCTATAATAAACGGTTTTAAGTTGTATCCATCAAATTTAGTTTCTTTCATTTTTCCCAGCTCCTTAAAGCGGCACATTCTGTGTCCATCATCACATTATAACCGATTTTACTTAAAAACACCATGTCTTGGGGGAATCCTGTTTTCGAGACAGAAAAGCAAATGCCCCCTCCGATGCATATTGTAATAGCAGAGAGACAGAAAGGAGGTACAAGTATGTTTCCACAGCAGCCGATGAGAAATATGGCGCAACAGGGCCGGCCGTTGATGAATCCGCGTATGATGATGGGAGGAAGACCGTCATTGCCGGGCCGGCAGCTGATGCAGCAGGGCCGGCAGCTTTTCCCTCAGCAGCAGATTGCCGGAGCGGGCCTGAGAAACGCAGGCACGGGCGGCGGAGGGGGCTTAAAAGGGATGCTTTCCCGTTTTTTACCCGGTTCAGGAGGAGGAAGCGCTGCCGCGTCGGCACCGGCGGCGGCCAGCGGAGGAGCAGGTGCAGGACTGCAGGGAATACAGAACCTGGCAAGTCCGGCATCCCTGTCGAGCATGCTCGGCAACGTTCAGAAGGTGCTCGGCGTGGCGCAGCAGGTTACGCCGATGATCCAGCAGTACGGTCCTTTAGTACGGAGTCTGCCCGCCATGATGAAGCTTTACAGCCAATTAAGCAGCAGCGATGATGAGAATGAATCTGACGAGACAAAAGAAACAGACGAACAGAACAAAAAGGATGAAGCTGAAAAAACAGATGAAACAGAAGCTGAAAACAAATCAGACGCCTCATCCAACACATCAAAGAAGACGTCTGAAAAAGCATCCGCTTCAAAAGAAAAAGACGCCGCACAGGCAGAATCAGCGGAACAGCCGCGTCCAAAAAGAACATCGGGCAGATCAAAGCCGAAATTATATATTTAACATTCTTTGATATCTCACGAAAGATTAGCTATAATGAGATCAGAAGAATGCAAGATTTGAGCCGTTTAACTACGGCTTTTTATATTGCCTCTACACTCACTTTTGATAGGAGGACATCTACATTGGACGTTATCAAAATATCGCCGCGCGGCTACTGTTACGGCGTTGTTGATGCCATGGTCATAGCCAAAAACGCGTCACTCGATAAAACACTGCCAAGACCTATATATATACTCGGAATGATTGTTCATAATAAGCATGTCACAGATGCGTTTGAGGAAGACGGCATTTACACGCTTGACGGCACAAACCGTCTGGAGATTTTAAAGAAGGTGGAAAAAGGAACCGTTATTTTCACGGCTCACGGGGTATCTCCGGAAGTAAGAAAAGCCGCTGAGGAAAAAGGGCTTGTTACGATTGACGCCACATGCCCGGACGTCACGAAAACACATGACTTAATCCGAAAAGTAAAAGCTGAAGGCTATCACGTCATATACATCGGCAAAAAAGGCCACCCCGAGCCTGAAGGAGCCGTCGGCGTCGCTCCTGAAATCGTTCATCTCGTTGAAACAGAAGAAGACGTGAGAAATCTCGATATTCAGGCTGAGAAATTAATCGTTACAAACCAAACGACAATGTCCCAGTGGGACGTCCACGATATTATGGAATCAGTCAAAGAAAAGTACCCGCACGTGGAATACCACCAGGAAATCTGCCTGGCCACACAGGTTCGTCAAGAGGCTGTATCGGAGCAGGCAAAAAAAGCGGACTTAACCATTGTTGTCGGCGATCCGAAAAGCAATAACTCCAACAGGCTGGCTCAAGTGTCAGAAGAAATCGCCGGAACAAAAGCCTACCGAATCGGAGACATCAGTGAACTGAAGCTCGAATGGCTGAAAGGCGTCAATACCGTCGCCGTTACCGCGGGCGCATCAACACCGACACCGATTACAAAGGAAGTCATCCGCTTTTTAGAGCAGTTTGACCACAACGATGAATCGACATGGCAGCTTGAACACAGTGTGCCGCTCAAAAAAATCCTTCCGAAAGTAAAAATAAAAAACTGAGGCCCGGGGCCTCAGTTTTTTTTATAAGAAGGTAAATGGGTTTGTATCTGTTTCGGAAGCGAAAATGCGCACGTCATAGTTTTTCTCTCCGGCCATTGCCGTAAGCTTCTCAGCCGTGCCTTTTCTCATGATCTTTTCAGCATAATGCCCCGGGTCCACGACGTTTAATCCCATCATCATCGCATCATGCGCTACATGAAAATAAAGGTCGCCCGTCACGTAAACATCTGCACCTTTCCGCTTTGCCTGATAAATATATTTATTTCCGTCCCCGCCAAGAACCGCGACTTTTTTCACCTTGCTGTTTCGCTCTCCGACCATCCGGACTCCGTTAACGTCAAACTTTTCTTTCACAAACAGAGCAAACTCTTCAAGCGTCATGTCCTGCTGAAGTTTTCCGATCCGGCCGAGGCCTTTTTCAAGCGGAGACTGCTCCACCGGATAAATATCATACGCCACCTCTTCATACGGATGGCTTTTTTTCAGCGCTTTTACGATGGTTTTCTCCATACTTGCCGGAAAAACGGTCTCAAGTCTCACTTCATGGACGAGTTCCAGCTCTCCCGTCTGTCCGATAAACGGGTCTGCCCCGTCCAGCGGCTTAAAGCTCCCGATTCCCTCAGAAGAGAACGCGCAATGGCTGTAATTGCCGATATGTCCCGCTCCGGCGTTGCCGAGTGCGGTTCTTACAGCTTCTTCATAGTCTTTCGGAACATATACGGCAAGTTTTTTCATCGGGTCCGAATATGTCGGGACGAGCACTTCTGTGTCTGTCAGGCCGAGAGCTTCGGCAAGCAGATCGTTAACACCGCCGTCCGCTACATCAAGATTCGTATGAGCCGCATATACGGCAATATCATGCTTTATACATTTCTCAATCAGTCTTCCGCCCGGCTGATCAGTGGTGATCTGTTTAAGCGGCCGAAAAATCGGCGGATGGTGGGCGATAATTAAGTCAACTTTTTTCTCAATGGCTTCATCTACCGTTTGTTCCAAAACATCCAGTGTCACCATGACATTTTTCACCGGCTTATTCAATGTACCGATCTGCAGTCCGATTTTATCTCCTTCCACCGCATAAGCCTTCGGTGAAAATTGTTCAAACAGCTGGATGATTTCCTGTCCGTTCACATGTTTAGGCATGTCCGATTACCTCCTTCAGCAGAGAAATCCGCTCTTTCAATTCAGCTAATTTTTCATGATTTTCATGCTTTGCGCTGCGGCTGATCTGTTCATAAATTTGTTCAGTATGCTTAAGTTCCTGGCTCCATTTCCGAAGAAACACTTCATTCCTCTCTTTTAACAAAAACGGACCCGCAAGCATTCCGGCAGCCATCGGCACGTCCCGATAAGGCGCATCACGGTCGCCAGTTTCCGCAACGAGGATTTCATAACACTTTCCGTCTTCTTCGAGAATCACTTCATCAAGCAGTTCATAGCCTTCCTGATACAGCCACTCTCTTATATGAACGGCATGAATATTCGGCTGCAGAATCAGCCGTTCACGCCCCGTCAATTTCGTTTTCCCCGATTCCAAAATATGAGCGATCAGTGCTCCGCCCATGCCAGCGATTGTAATGGCGCCGGCTTCTCCTTTTTCAAGGACGCTCAGCCCGTCACCTTTCCTTACGGAGATAAGAGTGCTTAAGTCCAGTTTTTCCACCTGCTGTTTGGCGGATAGATACGGCCCGTCTGTAATTTCACCGGCGATTGCCCGGCTTGCCAAATGATTCAAAACTGCATAGCAAGGAAGATACGCGTGGTCTGACCCGATATCAGCAACCAGGGCACCCGGAGGGATATATTCCGCCACAGACTGCAATCTTTTAGATAACTTCATTTCATTCACAATATCACAACTTTTCTCAGGTTCTTTTTCCTTTACTATCATATAAAAAAACCGCCCGGAATCCAAGCGGCGGATAGAGTTTTTCATATGTCTTTTATATAGGGACCGGTAAAGCTTTATTTAATGTCAGAAACCCATTTTGCCATGTCATCCAGCTTTTCGGCCGGCACAAGGCCCGCGGGCATCCCGTTGCCGCCTTTTTCAATTTTTGTTTTAATCTCAGCGACATCTTTTCTTTTGCCGACGCCTTTTAAGTTCGGCCCTGACACACCTTCATAGTTTTCTCCGTGACAGGTGATGCAGTTCGCTTTATAAATCTCTTCAGGTGAAGCGTTTGCAGTTTCCTTCTCGGCATTTTTGCTTTCACCGCCGCTTGCGATCTGATGCGCATCTCCATTGCCTTTTACAGCTAAAAAGAAAGTCAGCCCTATTCCCAGCACTGCAATGAGCAAAAAAGGAATCAGCGGATTCCACTTCATATCTCCATCCCCCTTTTTCATTCTCCCCCTATGTAAACACTTCTAATTCTAACTTATTTTTACAAAAAGTAAATGGTCTTGCTCAGCAATTTCATTGATTTCACAATTTATACAAAAAGCAAAAATAACTGTTTTGTTTATCACAAAATTATCTTTATTCTATTGTATAATGAATTGTATACGCTTACAATAAAGAATATAAATAAACTTATCTCATTTTCCCCCTCCCAGGACATGCCGCATTTTTTCCGAACTCATTTGCAAAACATATGCTTATCCAGTAAAATAAAGGTATATTATCCATATATCTTATACACAAAAAAGAACGGATCAAAAAGACCCGTTCCATTCTATTCGAGAAAATCCTTCAGACGTTTGCTTCTGCTCGGATGTCTCAATTTGCGAAGCGCTTTTGCTTCAATTTGGCGAATACGCTCTCTCGTTACTCCAAACACTTTGCCGACTTCTTCCAAAGTTCTTGTGCGTCCGTCATCCAGACCGAAACGGAGACGCAGCACGTTTTCTTCACGATCTGTCAACGTATCCAGCACATCTTCCAGCTGTTCTTTTAATAGCTCATATGCCGCATGATCCGACGGAGATGTCGCTTCCTGGTCTTCGATAAAATCACCGAGATGTGAATCGTCTTCTTCACCGATCGGTGTTTCTAAAGAAACTGGCTCTTGAGCAATTTTTAATATTTCACGGACTTTTTCAGGCGTAAGATCCATGTCTTCAGCAATCTCTTCCGGTGTGGGCTCTCTGCCAAGATCCTGAAGAAGCTGACGCTGCACCCGGATTAATTTGTTGATGGTTTCCACCATATGAACCGGGATACGGATTGTTCTCGCCTGGTCAGCGATGGCGCGTGTAATCGCCTGTCTGATCCACCAAGTCGCATACGTACTGAATTTATATCCTTTACGGTAGTCAAACTTCTCGACGGCTTTCATGAGACCCATGTTTCCTTCTTGGATCAAGTCTAAGAAAAGCATGCCGCGGCCGACATACCGTTTAGCAATGCTGACAACTAAACGAAGGTTTGCTTCAGCCAGTCTGCGTTTAGATTCCTCGTCACCCTCTTCAATTTTTTGAGCGTAGGTGATTTCTTCTTTAGCAGAAAGAAGATTTACCCGTCCGATTTCCTTAAGGTACATGCGGACTGGATCATTGATCTTTACGCCAGGCGGTACGCTGAGGTCATTAAGGTCAAATTCTTCTTCGGCTTTGGCAAGCTGTTGAATATTAGGATCTTCCGTTTCTTCATTTTCACTAATTAATTCAACACCTTGTTCTCCTAAAAATTCATAATACTCATCCATTTGGTCTGATTCAATTTCAAAGCTGGACATGCGTTCAGCAATTTCTTCATATGTTAAAACGCCACGTTTTTTTCCAGTTTCAGTAAGCTGCTCTTTTACCTGGTCTAATGTAAGTTCTGTTTCTGTTTCGTGGGTTTGTTTATCAGCCATTATGGATCCCTCCTTCCAAAGCTTGCAACGAATTCTAAAAGCGGTATGTTTCTTATCCGCCCCGGAAGCCTTCTCTCTTTTTCAGCATGCAGGGCTGCGGATAATAAATGACAATTCATGATGAGGTTAAGCGATCTATTTGCTCCTCCGCAAGGAATCATTGCCAATCAGAACGCAAGCCTCTTTTTGGTGTTACTTTAATGATCGGTTCAATGCAACAATTTCTTGAGCCAGAGACGCAGCTTTCACGAAGTCTTTCTGCCTCTCCGCATCCGCTCTTTCTGCTTCTTTTTCCTTTATCATTGACCATTTTCGGTGATCCAACACTTTTTTTACGTAATCGGATAACTCGGCCTCTGAGAGCTCCTCGTTTACTTGGAGCATCCCTATATCTGAAAGCAGCTGGCTGATTTCCTCATCCTGCATTCTCGCCATAAGATGCTGCGGCGTCATGTCAGCACCCTCTTCATAAACAGCGTACAGGTATGCTGCCAGCGCACGATGTCCGTCAATGTTAAATTCAAAGCCGACACGCTCAATCACTTTCTTTATGACGTTTCGGTCTCTCAGCATATGAGCGAGCAGAAGTCTTTCCGCGTTCTCATAGGCGGGACGGAGACGGCGCCGTTTCGCTTTTGTCTTCACCCGGGCCCGTCTTGTCTGCGGTTCGGCGTTTTTGTCGCCGGGGGCGTTTTGTCTGGCATAGATGGAAAGCTGTTCCGTCAAAGATTCTACCGAAAGAGAAAATTCAGAGGCGAGCTGCTTCACATACATTTCCTGCTCAAGCGACCCGGAAAGAGCGCTGATTTCTTTCAGCACTTCTTTCATGTAAGCGAGCCGGTCTCCTTCGTCAGATAAGTTTTTCCCTTTGCGGAAATATTGCATTTTAAAAGCCATGACCGTAACGCTTGCATCAATGATATCGGTCCGGAATTTTTCTCCGCCCCGGGTTCTGATATAATCATCAGGATCAAGCCCGTCAGGCAGCATGCTTACTCTTACCTTACAATCAGCTTTCTGGAGCAGGCCGGCCGCTTTCAGCGTAGCTTCGTACCCGGCTTTATCCGAATCGTAGCAGAGAATGACCTCCTGAACATTTCTTCTGAGGATTTTCACATGCTCTTCGGTGAGCGACGTCCCCATTGTGGCGATACTTTCTTTTACGCCTGAGCTGACGGCGGATATGACGTCAGCGAAGCCTTCAAACAGAACGGCTCTCTCCTCTTTCCTGATCGGCAGGCGCGCCTTATGAAAGTTATACAGCAGCTTAGATTTATGAAACAGCGGCGTTTCCGGGCTGTTCATATACTTCGGCTGCTGGCTTCCGAGCGCCCTTCCTGAAAAAGCCGCCACGGCTCCGTGGTGATCATGAATGGGAAACATAATTCTGTTTCTGAAACGGTCAAAATACCCGCTGCCGTCTTCCCTTCTGATCAGCAGACCCGCTTTTTCCATCATTTCTTCCTCAAAACCGCGCTTTTTCAAGAATTTCGTCATGAAATCCCAGGAATCCAGCGCGTAGCCGATTTCAAACTCATCTATGAGCTCTTTCGTAAAACCCCTTGATAAAAGGTAATCTAACGCTTCCTGGCCTTCCTTTGTATTTATTAGCAAATGATGGTAAAATTTCTTCAGAAGCTCGTGGGCTTCCGCCATCTTCTGCTCTCCGGAAGATTCAGGCCTGGATGCAGAGTGAATCGTTATATCATCAGGGAAATCAATCTGATATTTATCCGCAAGGTGAGAAACAGCTTCCGTAAATGAATAGCCTTCCATCTGCCGTAAGAAAGAGAAAACGTTCCCGCCCGCTCCGCATCCGAAGCAATGAAAGATCTGCTTATCGCTGGAGACGGAAAACGAGGGCGTGTTTTCCCCGTGAAACGGACAGAGCCCAAAGTAGTTGCGGCCTTGCTTTTTCAATTGGACATAATCACCTATGACTTCAACAATGTCTGCTGACTGCTGCACCTGATTAACTACTTCATCTGGTATGCGGTTTCCCATCTTATAACACTCCGTCGTACATTATTCGATGTTTTGATTTGAAATCCCTTCATCATTCGACAGGATTTTTTTAAGCAGGGTAACAAATCGATTCCGATCTTCTTTATTTAATTTTTTAGGTCCTTTGGAATGAATGCCGCTTCTTCTCATTTTGCCTGACATATGACGGCTCATCAGAGCGAAGTCAATCGTGTCTTCAGTATAAGAACGGCCCCTTTCCGATAAGACGGCAATATTTCTGTTCAGCAAAAGAGATGCTAAACCGATATCCTGCGTGACTACGACGTCTCCCGATCTCACATGGTTTGCGATATATAAATCTGCCGCTTCTTTATGAGGATCAACGTATACCCAGTTCTCGTCTTTGCTTCTGGAAAGCTGGTAGTGTTCAAATGATGCGACGAAAATAACCCGAACGCTGAATTGCGATGCAATGAGCATTATTTCCTCTTTTACGGGGCATGCGTCTGCATCGACAAAAATCGTCTTTTCTTTTTCATTTAGAAGACTAATTCTCCATCCCTCCATCAATCTCCTGCATAAAAACAAGCGAAATCGCATATGCTCCATGACTGCGGATCTATTTTGAGCTTTGTCGAAAAATTTCCGGGAGTTATTCTTGACATCTTACCCATAATAGTTTATTCGTATCACACGAAGCTTAAACCTAAAAATAAACATTTTATCACAATTTTTTATTATAATACAAACTTCGCGAAGATGCCATCCTTTTTGTTTATTCCCTATTTGCATACCCAAAAACCCAGGATAAAGCGTCCTGAGTTATCGGCCCTTTGTTTTGAGATGATGAATGATGTTCGCTGTTTCTTCGACCGCTTTATTCGAAACGTCAACGACTTGGCAGCCGATCCGGTTCACGATTTTCTCAAAATACTCCAGCTCTTCTTTAATTCTGTTGATATTGGCGTAAATGGCTTTGTCATTTAAGCCGAGAGATTTTAACCGTTCTTTACGTATATGGTTCAGTTTATCAGGGCTGATTTTTAAGCCGATGCATTTTTTCGGATCAACGCTGAACAGTTCTTCCGGCGGATCGACCTCAGGAACGATCGGCACATTGGCCACTTTCAGACGCTTATGGGCAAGATATTGTGATAATGGGGTTTTAGACGTTCTGGATACTCCGAGCAGGATGATATCGGCTTTTAAAATGCCTCTTGGATCCCTGCCATCGTCATATTTGACGGCAAACTCGATCGCCTCGACCTTTTTGAAATAATCTTCATCAAGCTGGCGGACGCGGCCCGGTTCATATTTGGCGGTCAGACCGTAAGCCGATTCCATTTTATCGATGAGCGGACCGATAATATCGTAATACAGCACATTCGCTTTTTCCGCTTGTTCAACCAGGTATTTGCGCATTTCAGGAACAACGAGCGTAAAACAAATAATGCCGCCGTCCGCTTTGGCGAGAGACACGACTTCATTAATGGTGCCGATATCTTCCACATAAGGTATTCTTCTGATATGCGTATCATCGGCTGAGCCGTTAAACTGGCTGAGCGAGGCTTTTACAACGAGTTCGGCGGTTTCTCCGACTGAGTCTGATACTACATAAATGATGCGATTGTCCATGTTATCCCCCCGTTAGTTTTCAAGCTTATATGATTTCATTTTCTGATAAACTGACAAGTATCTTAGTCATATTCGTTTTGGTAAACCGGCCGATGACCTCAAAGCCTTTATCCGTATCTTTAATAACGGGCAGGGCATCGATCTGTTTCTCAATTAAATACTTGGCGATGTCCATCACATAATCATCACGCCGGCAGACGGCGATATTCGGCATTCTTGTCATGATAATATGAACCGGTATTGAGGCAAGTTCCTGCTGGCCGATGCTCGCCCGCAGCAAATCTTTGCGTGACAGCACACCGACTAAGACAGCATCACGATCTACGACAAATAACGTGCCGACATCTTCTAAAAACATGGTGCAGATGGCATCGTATACCGAGACATTTTCATTGATGACAACAGGGATCGATTGAAAATCTTTCACTTGCAGCTTTTTCAATTTATCCGCAAGCAGCTGATTTCCCGTTTTCCCCGTATAAAAATAACCGACCCGCGGACGGGCCTCTAAGAAGCCTGACATGGTGAGTATGGCCAAGTCCGGCCGCAGCGTGGCCCTCGTTAAATTGAGCTGTTCTGCGATATGCTCTCCGGTAATCGGGCCGTTTTCCTTTACAATCTGTAAAATTTGTTCTTGCCGTTTATTTAATTCGATCGTACTCACCACCTTTATGGAAGGGTTTCTTTATCTATGTTTTCATTCTGTGATGTTTATGTAAAAGGGGAAAAGACGATTGCCGATCACACAGCAACCGTCTTTTTCTTTATTTTACAATAAGATGATTCATATTAGCAAAAGACTTGATTACATCTGCAAGAGCGGTCATTTGCGCTAAACGGTTGGTTTTTAATGCTTCATCGTCCGCATTTACCATCGTGTGATTAAAGTAATCTTCGATCGGCTCTTTTAATCCGCTGAGCACGGCAAGCGCCTGTTCATAGTTTTTGGAGGCAAAGCTTTCCGCGACACTGTCTTTTGTTTTTTCATAAGCGTCAAACAGCTTTTTCTCCTGTTCATTTTCAAACAGATCCGGCTTGATATCGCGGCTCTCGCCTTTTTTACTGATGGAGATAACCCGGCCGAGTGATTCAGCCGTTTCTTTAAAGCCGGGTGTGCCGAGGTGCTTCTCAAGCACTCTTGCCTTATGAACGGCTGCATACGGCTCAAGTTCTGTGCTGTCCAGAACGGCTTCAATAACGTCATGACGGATGTCTTCAGCGTTTAAGACGTATTTCAGACGCTGTGTAAAGAAATCAAGGAGCTCATTTTCTTTTTCCGTTTCTGTCAACGACAGCAGTTCTTTAAAAGAAATGCCCCAGTTGCGGTCGATCAGAATGGAAACAATGCCGCTTGCCTGACGGCGCAATCCGTACGGATCCTGAGAACCTGTCGGAATTACGTCAATGCTGAAGAAGGAAGCAATCGTGTCCAGTTTATCAGCTAACGCCACGACCGCGCCGGTAAAGGTTGAAGGCACTTCTCCCCCGGCCGCTCTCGGCATATAGTGCTCATTGACAGCGGCAGCGACGGCTTCATCTTCACCGAGCATGCGCGCATATTTTTCTCCCATCACGCCTTGAAGCTCAGGGAACTCATAGATCATATGTGTAACCAGGTCAAATTTAGAAATCTCTGCGGCGCGCTTCACAAGTTTTTGCGTCTGTTCATCCGCTTTCAGGCGGACGGCAAGTTTGCCCGCAATGGTGACCGCTCTTCTCACTTTATCCCCGAGGGAGCCGAGCTCTTCATGGAAAACGATATTTTCCAGTTTCTTCACGTTCTCATCAATGTTCAGCTTTTGGTCTTCTTTGTAGAAGAACGCAGCATCTGAAAGCCTTGCTCTCAGCACTTTCTCGTTTCCGCGGGCAACATTTTCAATTGCATGGCTGTTCCCGTTTCGCACCGTAATAAAATGAGGAAGCAGATTCCCGTTTTCATCTTTTACCGGGAAGTAGCGCTGATGCTCTTTCATTGTTGTCACGAGCACTTCTTCAGGGATAGAAAGAAACTCGGATTCAAAAGATCCGTAAAGCGCCGTCGGATATTCCACCAGATGGTTGACTTCGTTCAGCAGATCCTCATCGACCGGAATATTCCATTTTTTCTTGGCCGCAAGCGCATCCAGCTGGCTTTGGATCATTTGTTTGCGTTCTTTCGGGTCAGCAATGACGCTTTGTTCTTTCAGCAACTTTTCGTATGATGACGGCACATCAACAGATACTTCTTGGCCGAGAAAGCGGTGTCCCTGCGTGTTCCGGCCCGTCTCGACATTTGTGATTTCAAACGGAATGACATCTTTTCCAAAGAGGGCGGCAATCCATTTGATCGGACGGATATAACGCAGATCCTGCGTGCCCCAGCGCATGTTTTTCGGAAAATGCATTCCGGCAATCAAATTTTCCAGCTGCGGTAAAAGTGTCTTCGTCTCTTGTCCCGCCTGGAATTTTTGAACGAAGACATATTCCGTGCCGTTTACATCTTTTATATACAGGTCATCCACTCCGGCGCCTTGGCCTTTTGAAAATCCGATAGCGGCTTTTGTCCAGTTTCCGTCAGCATCCAGAGCGATTTTTTTCGCAGGGCCTTTTGCTTCTTCCTGAATATCAGCCTGTTTTTCTGCTACGTCTTTTATATATACTGCCAGACGTCTCGGCGTATTAAAAAGTTTCACTTCGCCGTGGGCGATATTTTTTTCAGCAAGCCAGCCGGTCAGCTTTTCACCGAGCTGCACCATGCTGTCATGTAAAAACCGCGCCGGCATTTCCTCGAGTCCGATCTCTAAAAGCAAGTCTTGTTTACTCATGGGAAGAGCCCTCCTCTTTAAGCATTGGGAACCCTAATTTTTCCCGTTCTTCATAATACGTTTTTGCCACTTTTCTCGCTAAGTTGCGGACACGGCCGATATAACCCGTCCGCTCTGTCACCGAGATCGCGCCTTTTGCATCAAGCAGATTAAATGTGTGAGAGCATTTCAGCACATAATCATAGGCCGGATGCACAAGCCCGTTATCCATTTGTCTGATCGCTTCTTTTTCATAGGTGCTGAACAAATGGAAAAGCATATCCACGTCAGATGTTTCAAAAGTATAAACGGAATGCTCATATTCAGCCATCATAAATAAATCTTTCACAGTAAATCCTGACGTCCATTCAAGATCAAAGACGTTTTCTTTATCCTGAATATATGACGCGAGACGTTCAATACCATATGTGATCTCAACGGACACCGGTTTACATTCAATTCCGCCCACCTGCTGGAAGTATGTAAACTGAGTAATTTCCATCCCGTCAAGCCATACTTCCCAGCCGAGACCTGCACAGCCTAAAGACGGGTTTTCCCAGTTGTCTTCTACGAAACGGATATCATGTTCAAGCGGGTCAATGCCGAGCGCACGCAATGAATCAAGGTAAAGCTCTTGAATGTTATCAGGCGACGGCTTGATAATGACTTGGAATTGGTGATGCTGATAGAGCCTGTTCGGGTTTTCACCGTACCGTCCGTCCGCAGGCCGTCTGGACGGCTCAACGTAAGCCACTCTCCACGGCTCCGGCCCGATGCTTCGTAAAAATGTATACGGACTCATTGTGCCTGCGCCTTTCTCCACATCATACGACTGCATGAGCACACAGCCTTCATTCGACCAGTGCTTCTGCAAGGTTAAAATCATATCTTGAATGTTCATTTCAAGCACCTCCACTTTCTCCATTCTTTTACAAGTGCGGCGGCAACCAAAAAACTCCCGTCTCTATGCTTGCCGGCCGCAAACATAGGGACGAGAGTTCTCCCGCGGTTCCACCCTAGTTGCTGAGGATGTGAATCACTCAGCCTCTTTTTAAAGGGTTGCTCGAGAATGCCTTTCGTTGCGCGCTCATCCTTAGCTTACACTGCCCTAAGGTCGCTTGTATGAGTTGGACGCAAGTACTTCTTTCTGTCACTGCAACATATTTTATAATAAATGATCATATAAAAAGATGGGCAGAATGTCAACTTTTGTTTTCATCCAAAAGGTTCTTCATGCTTTCCATCTGGTCTAAAAACCGTTTTGACTTTAAATAAAGTCCTGAATATTCCTCGTAATACAGATCAATGACCTGTTTAATTTCGTTTTTGGTTTCCTGTTTTAACGAGACGCTGCCGAGCCTTCCGATATCAAAGTAATAAAAAAGCCTTAGCAGCCTTGCCGTTTGCGGCGAAATCGGAACTCTGTACGGATCCTTTTCAAAGCAACGGTGGCAGATAAAACCGTTATCTCTTATCGAAAAATGAAACGTCCCTTCCCCGCTTTTGCAGTGGACACAATGATTCAGCTCCGGATACAGCCCCATGACGCCGAGCATTTTCATCTGCACGATGAATGTGATCACGTCCGGGTCAGTCCCGTCATTCAGCCTCTTAAAGGATTCGAGAATCAATTCGAATAAATAGGGGTTCGGTTTCTTCTCTTCCGTTCCTTTGTCAGTGAGTTCAGCGATAAAAGCGGCATACGCCGTCAAAAATAAATCTTCTCTGATCGTTCTCATGCTGAGAATCATTTCACCCTGCTGGAGCGTGCCGAGTCCGGATGTTCTTTGCATTAAAAATGACCCGTACAAAAACGGCTGGCTGACTGCTGACAGCCGGCTGGCTGACTTCCTGGCGCCTCTTGCCATGACGCCGATTTTGCCGTGTTCCCTCGTCAGCAATGTCACGATTTTATTCGTCTCCCCGTAGTCATTCGTACGGAGCACGATTCCTTCACATTTAGTCAGCATTTCCGCACCTTCCAACAACGGGAGGGGCCAAGAGGTTTACAAAATTGGAAAATCAATTCGGGCTAGCTCATCTTCCGGTTCTTCGGGTCTTTCCAGGTTCTCTTTTTCCAGTTCTTTAAAAAGAAGGTACGTATCAACACTTCCTGTTTGAGAAAATACGTTCCAGGTAAAATTCAACACAAAAAACCCACCTTTCATCATTAAACTAGCTTGCCAATCCAAATTCTTACCCTTATCTTGACCTGATGTCCTCCTTTTCATGTTAAACAAATTTTGCTAACGAATCCTTGTTTCTGTGAGGTAATCCCACACATCAGGCATGCGCCTCAGATGAATTAATATTCATCCTCTTTGAAGCCGAAATCACGCAGCTGAGACATTTTATTCCGCCAGTCCTTCTGCACTTTCACCCATAATTCGAGGTAAACGCGTGAACCCAGCAGCGCTTCAATATCAGCCCGCGCTCTTTTGCCGACTTCTTTCAGAAGCGCTCCTTTTTTCCCGATGACGATGCCTTTTTGAGAATCCCGCTCAACCACAATGGTGGCGGCGACATGGACGGAGCCGTTCTCCTGCCCTTTAATGGACTCGATAGCGACAGCGATGCTGTGCGGCACTTCTTCCCTTGTCAGATGGAGCACCTTTTCCCTGATCAGTTCAGAAATAATGAACCGCTCGGGATGGTCAGTCACCTGATCGCTCGGATAGAACTGAGGCCCTTCCGGTAAATACGCTTCAATCTGCGCGAGAAGGGTTTCAACGTTGTTCCCTTCCAAAGCTGAGATCGGCACGATTTCTTTAAACGGATAGCGCGTACGGTACTCATCAATTAAAAGAAGCAGCTGGTCGGGGTGGATCTTATCAATTTTGTTTACGATCAGAAAGACCGGCGTGGACGTCTGTCCGAGCTTTTCAATGATAAACTCGTCGCCCTTTCCGTACCCTTCTTCGGCGTTAATCATAAATAACACCAAGTCAACTTCTTTCAGCGTATTCTGCGCCACTTTCATCATAAAATCGCCAAGCTTGTGCTTCGGTTTGTGAATGCCCGGTGTATCAATAAAAATGGTCTGCGACGTGCCGGTTGTCAGCACCCCTTGGACTTTATTTCTTGTCGTCTGGGGTTTGTCGCTCATGATGGCGATCTTTTGACCGATGACCCTGTTTAAAAAGGTAGACTTTCCTACGTTCGGTCTTCCGATGATAGATACAAATCCTGATTTAAAGCTTTCGTTCGTCATGTAAATCCTCCGATGAAAATGCGCCCGGCAATAATTCTTCCGCAGTCATTTCTTTTATTTGTCCTTGTAAGTTGGTCAGAATAACAAGCATATCCTTTGAGCACAGCTCGGAAATTACTTGTCTGCAGGCTCCGCACGGCGAAACCGGTCCCGGAGTATCCGCAGCCACGGCGAGCATCGCAAATTCCGTATCCCCCTCGGAAACAGCTTTGAATATCGCCGTGCGTTCAGCACAGTTGCACATGCTGTATGCCGCATTTTCAATGTTGCAGCCTCTGTACACTTTTCCGTCTTTGGTAAGAAGAGCGGCTCCCACTCTGAAATTTGAATACGGTACATACGCTGTGTCCCGTGCTTTTAATGCTTCTGCAATCAATTCTTGTCTGTTCATGTGTACTTAATTCCTCTCTTACCTTTATCCTGTATGATACCGCTGTCACTTTTATTTTACATAATTATGATCGGTTTTTCACGCCCATTTTTGGCAATGTAAAATAATTGTAAGAATCTTCTGCTAACATATCTTCGGCAGGAAGATGAGTAAACCAATGATACACGATATCACGGCAAAGACGCAAACGGCTCCGGCGGCCGCGTCCTTTGCCGCTTTTGCGAGCGGGTGATACTGATCGGTAACTAAATCCACAACATGCTCTATCGCCGTATTTAAAAGCTCCAAAGCAAGCATCCCTCCGATCAGCACCAAAACAACGGCCCATTCGGCTGTGCTCAGCCCGGTGAGAAAACCGCAAACGATAACGGCGCAGGCCGCGGTAATATGAAATTGAAAATTCCGCTCTGACCGCGCCGTTTTCCAGATTCCCCTCCATGCATGGACAAAGCTCTTCAGGAACCTGCTCCACTCATTTTTATGATCTCGTGAGTCCATACTCATCCAGCAAATCCTTTTGCTTTGAAAACATTTCTTCCTCTTCTTCTTTTGTCATGTGATCATAGCCAAGCAAATGCAAAAAGCCGTGCACGGCCAGAAAACCGAGCTCTCTCATAAACGAATGGCCGTACTCTTCCGCCTGCTCTTTCGTTCTGTCTGCGCTGATGATAATATCTCCTAAAACAGGCGGCATGTCGGCGCCTACGATTTCAACCTCGTCTTCGCCTTCTTCTTCAAGCGCAAATGAAATGACGTCAGTCGGAGTGTCTTTTCCCCGGTAGTCTCTGTTGATTTCTCTGATTTCTTCATTTGTCACAATCGTGACCGATACTTCAGCCTGATCCTGAACGCCTTCTTTTTCCGCCGCGAATTGGAGCAGCTTCTCCACTTCTTGGAGCGCATCAGCTGAGACGCTGTTCGTTTCATCAACAATATCTATGAGTAAACCCATTTATTTCACCTTCTTCGTAGCCTCCGGATATTCAATCCGGGAGTGGAAAATTCCTTTTAAAGTCGCACATAGCGTTTTGGCGATCGTATCCAGTTCTCGGAACGTGAGATCACATTCTGAGAATTGTCCGTCCTGAAGCTTATCGGATATAATTCCCCGCACCAGTTTTTCGATCCGCTCGGGATTGGGATTATGCATGGAACGGACGGCGGCTTCAACGCTGTCGGCCACTGAGATAATAGCCGCTTCTTTCGATTGCGGCTTCGGCCCCGGGTAGCGGAACTCTTTCTCTGTAATCTGGTCGCCCTTTTCTTTCGCTTTATAATAAAAGAATTTTAAAAGGGACGTTCCGTGATGCTGCTCCGCGATATCCACAAGCTCTTTCGGAAACTTATAGCTTCTGAGCATATTCGCACCGTCTGTCGTATGTGCGATAATGATATTTTTGCTGAGCTGCGGAGACAGCTTGTCATGCGGATTATCCATATTCATCTGATTTTCAATAAAATATTGCGGACGTTTCGTTTTGCCGAGATCGTGATAATACGCTCCGACCCGTGCCAAAAGACCGTTTGCCCCTACGGCTTCACAAGCCGCTTCCGACAGATTTGCCACCATGACGCTGTGATGATATGTACCGGGTGTTTCCGTTAAAATCTTTCGAAGCAGGGGATGATTCGGATTAGACAGTTCAATCAGCCTCATCGTTGAAAGAATGCCGAATCCCGTCTCAAAAAACGGCATCAGACCGATAATTAAAACGGATGAAGCAAGTCCCGAGACGACCCCCATCAGCATCAGCGTTCCGATTTCAACAGGTGACAGCGCCGTATTTTGTATTAATAAAAGCGACAGCACGATAATCATATTAATAAATGAGACGAACAGTCCCGCCTGCAATATTTTTGATCTCGCATTGTGTTTCCCCAAAAACAGAATGCCTGAAATGCTGCTGATTAAATAGTAAATGCCGATGACGTAATTAAATGTTCCCGTCACACCCTGATTAAACATCATACTGCCGCAGATCGCCAGAATGATGCTTCCTAAAATGGCGAGCCTTTCATTGAGCAGCAGCCTGATTAAAATCGCGCCGGCGGCGATCGGCACAAGATAGCCGATATTGGTGTATTCAATCTTCTGAAAGAGACTGACGACTTCCATAATGACGAGAATAAGCGTTGTAATGATAGAAAACAGCAAAAGAGATTTATTTTTCAGCTTAAGCTCCTGCTGCTGTTTCTCAAAATAGTAGACAAGCGTGGCAATAAACAGCCCGATCATCAGAAGCAGACCGCTGATCGGTTTTAACAGGTTGGAATTATTCAAAAGCCCCGTCAGTTCAAGCTTCCTGTATACTTCCCGGTCGATCAGATCATTCTCTTCCACGAGAACCTGTCCCTGTTTGATCTGTACCGGCTGGACGCTGTCTGACGCTTCCTGGCGTTTTTCATCCGTCGCTTTCGGATCAAATACGTAATTCGGGATGACCGCGTATTTTCCGATTTCAGTCGCAGCCGCTAAATATTTTGACGGCACAGAAGCGCTTTTGAGCTCTTTTGCGACCTTATCCTTCGCTTCGGCAAGCTTTTCAGAAGGAATTTCACTGCTCATCACCGTATTCACCGCGGTAATGACGGAATCCCTCACAAATGAGAAATCTTCATTGTTTGCATGGAGAAGCGATTTAATGGCATCTTCCGAGACGGATTCATTGACATCCTGTGTCAGCTTGTTTTTCACCGATTTGACCAGTGATTTTTCCGAAGGTGACTTTTTGTCTTTTTCCGCATCTTTTTTCACTTCGCCGATGCTGTCAAAAATGGAAGTGATCAGGTCAAGCCGGTTGTCGGTATAGCCTTTTTTCAGAGTGTATTGATCTTCCACCGCATCTTCGGCCGCCTGTTTTTTCGATTCCGTCGCCTGCTGATCTTCCACTGTGGCGGGCGCGTAAATCGTCTTATCACTGACTGAAAACAAATCCAAATTAAGTGATTCAGGTTTTACATGAATAAAGAGCAAACCAAACATGATCGCTGAAAGCAGCAGGTACAGCAGCACATGGGCTGAGCGGGCATGTCTGAAACTGCGGAACCGTTCCCGGGCGCTTTTGCCCTTTCCCTTCTTTTTCAAAACAAGAACCTCCTCCCTGAAACATCAGGAACACATCATATAAAAATGACCCGATAACGGGAGATCGGGTCATTTTCGCATTACTTTTGCTTATCATAAGCTTCAATAATTTTTGCAACAAGCGGATGCCTGACCACATCTGTCTGGTCAAGTTCAATAACGGAGATGCCGTTTATGTCCTTCAGCATATCCTTCGCTACTGCAAGTCCCGATGTGACGCCTTTCGGCAGGTCAATTTGGCTTACGTCGCCCGTAATGATCATTTTAGAGCCAAAACCCAATCTCGTCAAAAACATTTTCATTTGAGCGGGAGTGGTATTCTGGGCTTCATCAAGAATCACATACGCGTCGTCAAGCGTCCGCCCTCTCATATAGGCAAGCGGGGCGATTTCGATAACCCCTCTTTCCATAAGACGCTCCGTATGGTCGCTTCCGAGCACATCATGGAGCGCGTCATACAGCGGGCGCAGATAAGGATCTACTTTTTCCTTTAAATCTCCGGGCAGAAAACCGAGGCTCTCGCCGGCTTCCACAGCGGGTCTTGTTAAAATGATTTTTTTAATGTGGCCGTTTTTTAAAGCATGCACCGCTTTTACGACCGCCAAATAAGTTTTGCCGGTTCCCGCCGGCCCGATGCCGAACACCATGTCGTTTTTCTTCATCGCCGCCACATATTCTCTTTGGCCGAGGGTTTTGACACGGATCGGTTTGCCTTTTGCCGTTTTCGTTATTTCCTCTTCATACATGCTTTCAAAATAGTCCAGTTCATCTTTTTTTGCCATTTTCACGGCATACAGCACATCACGTTCCGAAATCTCGATCCCCTTACGAATTAAAGTAAGGAGCGAGCCTAATAATCTGTCAGCGATCTCAAATGTTTCATCATTCCCGGAAACGTAAATGGTTTCACCGCGTGTGATGAGGCTAATGCCCAGATCCTTCTCCATTAAATGTAAAAAGGCATCTTGGCTGCCGAACAAAGAAAGTGCTTCGTCCGGGCTTTTCAGTTTGTGATTAATCGCAAGTAAATGTTCTGCCATTCTTTAGTCTCCCTGAACAATAGGTGTGGTTTGAACGATATCTTCTATAACTTGGTAGAGAATAATCAACTTTACTTTACCATTCTCAACGGATTGGTGCAAAACTTTTTCACTTTCCACCTCTCCGCTGCCGTTTAATCGCTTTTCTACATCTTGTCTTCCCATTTTGATACCGGCCTGAACCGCTTCGCCTTTCGTATAAGTCCGCACGGTTGTTTCACTTTCTCTTGTCTGTTCTTGAACGTAAGAAACCGGAAGCTTCATCCCCAGAAATTGAAACGGGTGCTTTTCTTCCTCTGTTTTCGGATGTTTCAGCGGCTCCTCATTAAATTCAAAGCCCCAAAAAGGCACGCCCCATGATCCGAAAGACAGCTTGTGCTTCGTCCTTACTTTACCCGTATATAGCGTAAATGATGTTTCAAGAGGCACGGTTACTTCTGACTTGTACCATGTTTCTCCGTAAATTTCCGCTTTTGAGGCGACTTTCCGATCTTCATTTCCGATCAGTCCTGAGACGAGGAGCTGTCCTTTGTTAACATGATCGTTCACAAAAGCCATCGGCTGCCCCTTTTGCACGAACATCCTTTTGATGACCGCCTTCTTTTTGGCAACGATATGGCGGGGGCTCACGTACTTTTCTTTTGTCGGTTCGTTTTTTTCGACCACTTTCATATGAAGGGCTGTCCCGTTCAATTCCACACCGACCCACGTAATATTATCAATGCCGTTTGTTAATGATTTTTGAATTTTCTCCGGCGTCATCATTAAAAATTGCAAACGGCCTTTTTTCACACCGATTTCTTCAAGGTGCTTTACCATCTGATGCTCTGTTTCGGGCTTGGCCCCTTTAATATCAATGTCCCAAATCATGTTGGACAAAAGAAACAATATAATGAAAAACATCACAAATCCCGCAGTGAAGCCCAGGTTTAATTTTGATTTGAGAAGCAGAAAGGGAAGACCCTTTCTTTTTGTAAAGCTTGCTTTGCATTCATGTTTTCTGATGACTCTTCTGAAAGCATGTACATCTTGAAGCTGAATCATCAGCAGAACACAGTCTTGCTTTTTTTTCACCGCAAAGATGGCGATTCCGTTTCTCGTGCATTCATTCAGCAGCCGTTCAATCCCTTTTCCTTTGACTTCCATTTGGACTTTACCCGAAAAAAATGACAGCCATTTGTTTTTCACATTATTTCCCCCCGGCTTTATGAATCGACATATCGTACGTGATCTATCGTGCCTTCCAAAAGAATTTCCTCAGGAAGGATTGCCTTAATGACCAAGTTTTTTCCTGATATGATACATTGCCCCTGCTTGAGCATCAGCCTGACTTCTTCTTCGCTGAACAGCAGGAGGCCTCTGTGATTCTCTATGTAGATATGAAGTCTGCCGACCATCGTAATACGAGGCAGATCCATCATAACGTCCGGGGGAATTTCCAATGCTCTTGTCAGCCATGCCTTTACACGATTCTTTCTTTGCCCCATAAAAAAAGAACCCCCTTTCATCTCATATGTATGATTTGAAAAGGGGTTCTAACACTTTATTTTTTACCGATGCTCCGCATGGTCCGGTGCGGTTTTTTTGCACGGGGCGGACCCAAAACCTCACTGAATATAATGCCTTGAACCGCAGTTTCTTTATTTATTTTGAGGGCTGATTTCTTCAGAGACGCGTTTCGTGCGCGTTGAGATGTCAGCTTATGTTCAAGCCCGTTAAACATCTGCTCCGTCTCCGCTAAGCGCTTTTCAGCTTCCCTTCTTTTTTGCTCAAAAGGGTTCTCTTCTGAAACGGCAGGCAATTCTACCGCTTCCGGCTTATGCTCTTTCTGCGGCTGTTTTTGATCCTGCTTTTTTGCCTGATTTTCGGGACGTGTACCCGGCGGCCGTTTTTCATCTTTGTTTTTCTTGCCGAATATTGCCGATATAATGCCGATGACGGCGGCAATGACGAGCGGATTTGTCAGAATCTCGTGCATATAGCGGCTCCCTCCTTAATAGAGAGGTTATTGTTGGTCTTCATCTTGCTGGTCATTCGTCAGCTTGCCGATAGAATCCCTCATGTCCGTATCCGCGTCGATATTTTTTATGTTCATATAGTCCATGACGCCGATGTTTCCTTCACGCAGCGCTTCTGCCATCGCAAGCGGCACTTCGGCTTCTGCTTCCACGACTTTTGCACGCATTTCTTCTACGCGAGCGCGCATTTCCTGCTCTTGGGCGACCGCCATGGCACGGCGCTCTTCGGCTTTGGCCTGCGCAATGTTTTTGTCTGCTTCTGCCTGATCCGTTTGAAGAATCGCTCCGATGTTTTTGCCGATATCAACGTCGGCGATGTCAATCGAAAGAATTTCAAAGGCGGTGCCTGAATCCAGCCCTTTGCCAAGTACGGTCTGCGAAATCATATCAGGGTTTTCCAGCACTTTTTTATGATTACCCGAGGAACCGATTGTCGAGACAATCCCTTCTCCGACACGGGCGACAACCGTCTCTTCTCCCGCTCCTCCGACAAGGCGCTCGATATTGGCTCTTACGGTGATTCTGGCTTTTGCTTTTACTTCAATTCCGTCCATGGCGACACCCGCGATAAACGGTGTTTCAATGACCTTCGGATTGACGCTCATCTGTACGGCTTCCAATACGTCACGCCCGGCCAGGTCAATGGCTGCGCAGCGTTCAAATGTCAGCTCAATATTGGCGCGCTGTGCCGCAATCAGGGCATTGACTACCCTGTCGACATTACCACCGGCCAGATAATGGCTTTCGAGCTGATTTGTTGTTGCGGATAGGCCGGCTTTGTGCGCTTTAATTAACGGATTGACAACGCGGCTTGGTATGACGCGCCGCAGCCTCATCCCGACCAAAGTGAAAATGCTGATTCTGACTCCTGCCGCAAGCGCCGAAATCCATAGCATCACCGGTACAAAGGTGAAGAATATGGCTAACACGATTATGGCAGCTGCAACTATTGCTAAAATCGCCAAACTTGACAGTTCCATCTAATTCCTCCTCAAGGTTATCATCTATATTTCTCTCACGACAATGCGTGAGCCTTCCGCTTTCACTACTTTCACCTGTCTGTCTTTTTCAGTGAATGATCCTTCCGAGACGACATCCAGACGTTCATCATCAATAATGACGGTGCCTGACGGTCTGAGGGCTGTAGCGGTAACGCCGACTTTCCCCAACAGCTCCGTCCGGTTCTGATTTGAAACATAACCGCTCTCCGTGCTTGTTGAATCAGTTAATATTAATTTTTTAAAGAATTTCATTCGTTTCCCCAACACCCTTGTTAATATGATAAAGGCTGTAATAGACACAGCAATGGCGATCAAGAGAGAAACCGCCATTACGGTAAAGCTGCCCGCAGCGAGAAAGAGGCTCGCGATGACGCCTGCAATACCGATAAGACCGATTATGCCTCCGGGCAGAAATATCTCTAAAAGGATAAAAACCAAGCCCGCGCAAAATAAGAATACGCTGTCATAGCCGGCGAATCCGGCAGCGATATGCCCGGTGAAAAACAGCAGCATGGCCGTCAGTCCGACGGCACCCGGTATCCCGAGGCCCGGCGAGAACAATTCAATGGTCAAACCAAGCAAAGCAAGCGTTAATAAGACGGGGACAACAAACGGATTTGTCAGCCATCTGCCCAGTTTGCCGACGAAACCTTCTTTTGCATGGTGAACATCCGCTTTGTCAAAACCTAGCTTTGTATATAAAGCATCAAGGTCTGAAACCGTGCCCTCCGAATATCCGACTTCCTTGGCTTTTTCAGCTGTCAGTGTCAGCAGTTTTCCCTTTGGGGCGCCCGCTTCCTTTGCATTGATGGCGGGATCTGCCATGGCCAGGGCGTATTTCTGATTTCGGTTGTTTTTAACCGCTGCGTCCTCCATTTCTGCATGCCACAGTGATTGAGCCTTTTTGTCCGCCGCGTTTCCTTTTCCGTCGATGATGGCTGCGGCACCCATTTTTCCGCCCGGCGCCATATAGATTTCATCTGCCTGAAGCGCTATATACGCTCCGGCAGAAAGCGCCCGTTTATTAACGTAAGCGGTAACAGGCACATCCGCGCGGCCGATGATATCCGCAATATCCAAGGCTGATTGAACGGCGCCTCCCGGTGTATTGATGTCAAGAATAATGTGTGACGCGCCGGACTCCTTCGCTTCTTTGAAAGAACGCGATAAAAACGAGGCGAGCCCCTGTTCGACATTTTTCTCAACCGGGATGACATAAACCGATGGATGATCAGCTTTCGCGTTCAATTGAACCCCTAATAAAGATAATACAAATAAGCCCAATAGAGCAACAGCAATTCCGGTTTTTTTTCGGAACAAGGCAAATATACCCTCCTTCCCGTTTCGTTCTTCTTTATATACGTAACAAATGTACTTTAGTTTCATTTTTTTATGTATAAAAAAAGACATCTCTCTAGGAAAGATGTCTTTTTTCTCGTCAATTAAGATAATTGACTGCTGACAAGTCTGTTAATTACGCTGCCGTCAGCTTTACCTTTTACTTTAGGCATAATAGCACTCATCACTTTGCCCATGTCCGCTTTGGAGCTCGCACCGACTTCAGCGATGGTTTCATTTACAATTGTCTGCAGCTCTTCTTCAGAAAGCTGCTTCGGTAAATAAATTTCTAAAATGTCCAGCTCTTTTTGAACTTTATCTACTAAATCTAAACGATCAGCGTTTGAAAATTCATGGAGGGAGTCTTTACGTTGCTTAAGTTCACGAGATAGGACAGTAAGTTCCTCATCCTCGGTCAAACTGTCTTTCTTAAGCTTAATTGCTTCGTTTTGAAGTGAAGCTTTCACCATTCGAACGACAGTCAGTTTGTCTTTCTCACGGCTTTTCATATACAGCTTCATATCTTGGTTAAGTCGCTCAAGAAGACTCATAAATCCACCCTCTTTTAGAATTTGCGTTTTCTAGCAGCTTCTGACTTTTTCTTGCGCTTTACGCTAGGTTTTTCATAAAATTCGCGCTTTCTTGCTTCTTGCAAAGTACCTGTCTTTGATACACTGCGTTTGAAGCGACGAAGAGCATCTTCAAGCGATTCGTTTTTTCTAACGACCGTTTTTGACATTCTCTTTCCCTCCCTCCGAATACACCAATCGACTACCTTTAAAAAGATACATATATAAACATGTACTTTGACATTATAATATAAGCCATCAGTCAGGTCAACTAAGCGAGCTCACTTTTCCGTCATGAATAAGGCTGCTTGTCTATATAATGATGGAAAGGGGTGTTTCGTTTGATAATACTGATTCTCTTTACCGCACTTATCCTGTTTTTTTTACTCGGAATGAGCCTGCTCAGGCAGGGCCTGATCGCATTAACGTATTCAAAAATTGAGAAAAGCCTGCTCTTATTTACCGACCACCCTTTGAAAGCTTTTCTCATAAGCATCATATTCACCGGTTTTCTTCAGAGCAGCTCAGCCTTCATGGTCATTGTCATCGGCTTTGTCAGCGCAGGCGCTTTATCTTTTAAACGGACCATTCCGATGATTCTCGGCACGAATGTCGGCTCCACATTTACGACGGAGTTTTTAGCCATAAAGATGGATGTGCTCATTTGGGTGCTTTTTATCGGAGGCCTTGTGTTTATCCTCATCCGTAAATATCCGTTCAGGCAGATCGGTATAAGCTTCCTCGGTCTCAGCATCATCTTTTTTTGCATCACATGCTTCAGCCGGCTTGCCGTTCCGCTGACAGAAATGAAGGCGGGGGCGGAGGTTTTGCGCCATGTGAATGATTCGAGCTGGTCCGCTCTTTTTATCGGTATGATATTGACGGCAATCATTCATTCAAGCTCCGTCTGCATCGGCATTTTGATGAGTTTTATGAACGAAGGGGTGATCGGCATTGAACAAGCGGTCAGCGTCGTTCTGGGATCTAATATCGGGACATGCGTCACGGCCGTCATGGCTGCTGTTTCAGGCGGTTATGCCGCCAGACAGACCGCCGGTGCTCACGTAGTGTTTAATATTCTCGGCGTACTGCTCGTCTTTCCCTTCCTGTCTGCATCAGCAGGTATTACGGAGCGCTTGTCTGATGATCCCGCGCAGATGATTGCGCATTTCAGCCTGTTATTTAACGTAGTCACCGCCTTATTGTTTCTGCCGTTCACACATTTGTTTTACCGGCTGATTGACAGGATGATTCCTCCGAAACCGTAAAAAAACCGATGCGGGAAGGCACCGGTTTTTTTATCTGTTATGAAGACATGCGCATGTTCCGGGTCATTTCATCCTCAACGACGCGGACGAATTGTCCTTCATTATACGGATAGCCCGCTTTTTGAATTTTGACTTTGACAAGTTTGCCGATTACATCTTCCGTGCCTTTGAAGACGACTTTCATGTAATTGTCCGTATAGCCGACGAACATGCCGTCCTCATCAGACTCTTTAAATGCCTCTTCCGGAATGATTTCCAGAACCTCTCCTTCATAATCGGAGGCGTATTCTTTGGCAAGCTGGTCAGACAGCGCAATCAGCTTATGCACCCGTTCGTTTTTCACGTTCTCGTCAACCTGGTCTTCCATTCTGGCCGCAGGTGTTCCGGTACGTTTGCTGTAAGGGAATACGTGAAGCTCTGAAAACTTATGTTCTTTAATGAACCGGTATGTTTCCATAAATTCTTCTTCCGTTTCACCCGGGAAACCGACGATGACATCAGATGTGACGGCAAGACCCGGCAGCGCTTCTTTCAGCTTATTTAAACGGTCCGCGAAAAATTCCATCGTATATTTGCGTCTCATCCGTTTCAGAACGGTGTTTGATCCTGACTGAATCGGGATATGAAGGTGGCGGACGATTTTATCAGACGCGTCCAGCACTTCAATCACTTCATCAGTGATTTGGCTTGCTTCAATAGATGAAATTCTGATCCGCTTCAGTCCTTCTACACGTGTATCAAGCTCGCGGAGAAGCTTGGCGAAATTATAATCTTTCATATCTTCGCCGTAGCCGCCCGTATGAATCCCCGTCAGGACGATTTCTTTATAGCCGGCATCCACCAGCTGCTGCGCCTGTTTAATGACTTCTTCCGGATCGCGGGAACGAAGCAGGCCGCGCGCCCAAGGGATAATGCAGAACGTACAGAAGTTATTGCAGCCCTCTTGGATTTTTAACGACGCTCTTGTGCGGTCAGTAAAAGCGGGAACATCCAGCTCTTCAAACACGCGTGCTTTCATAATATTGCCGACGCCGTTGATCGGCTGACGCTCTTCCCTGTACTGCTCAATGTAACCGAGCATTTTTTCACGATCCTGCGTGCCGACGACGATGTCAACACCCGGGATGGCCATAATTTCTGCCGGAGAGGTTTGCGCATAGCACCCTGTTACGCAGATGACGCCGTCAGGATTTTGGCGGATCGCCCGTCTGATGACTTGACGGCTTTTTTTATCTCCCGTGTTTGTTACCGTACATGTATTAATGACATATACATCTGCTGTCTGTTCGAATTCTTTTCGTTCATAACCCGCATCTTTAAACAGCTGCCAGATTGCTTCTGTTTCATAATGATTGACCTTGCAGCCAAGGGTATGAAAAGCAACAGTTGCCATTACTGATCACCTCTTAATAACTCTGTATGATAGGAAACTGCGCTTAACGCGTAAAGAGGCGCAGTTTCAGTCCGTAAAATTCTCGGTCCGAGGCCGCATAAGACGGCGCCTTTTTCTGAAAGCTGATGAACTTCAGACTCAGTCAGACCGCCTTCAGGGCCGAATACGATTAAAAGAGACGAACCTTGCGGAAGGCTTTTAAGCTCCGCGGCGAAAGCGCCCGTTTCTCCCTGCTTTGATGACTCCTCGTATGCAACGACACATTTATCGACATTCTCCGCCATTTCAAGCAGCTGCCGGAACGTATGAACGGTTTTCACTTCGGGAATTTCATTGCGGTACGATTGCTCCGCCGCTTCCTTCGCGATTTTCGCCCATCTCTCCCGCTTTTTCTTTGCCTTTTTGTCGTCTAGCTTAACGACGGATCTGGCGCCTTGAAAGGGGATGAACATACTAGCCCCCAGCTCGGTCCCTTTTTGGATAATCCATTCAAGCTTATCGCCTTTCGGAAGGCCGCTGGCAATCCTGATCTTCAAAGGCAGTTCACGGTTTTCACCCGTCCATTCAGCAATGCTGCATGATATATGATCTTTAGAAACCGCTTTGAGCAGGCATAACGCTTCATGGCCGTCTTTCGAACAGCAGATAATCCGGTCTCCCGCACTCATTCTCATGACGTTCGCTATATGGTGGACGTCTTCCCCCGTAATTTGAAAATCGGGAGTTTCGTCCATCTCCTGCTTCGTGAGCTCGATAAAATATCGTTGCATACGCTGTGACACCTACTAACTGTTATTTTTTCGCGATGATGCTGACCCAATCTTCCATAGACAGAATCTCTGTGATGGTAAAGCCGGCTTTTTCCAACGCTTCTTTTACTTCCTGTTTTTTCTGGCCGATAATGCCTGAAGTAATAAAATGGCCTCCGTCTTTGAGCAGGTCGTACGCCTGTGATGTAAAGCGGAGAATCACTTCTGCCAAAATATTTGCGACAATGACATCATGTTCGCCCGTGATGCCGTCTAACAAATTGTTCTGCTTCACTTCGGCCGTATCACTCACTTTGTTCAATTTTAGATTCAGACGCGCGCTTTCAACAGCGACCGGATCAAGGTCATATGCATGAACCGATTCGGCCTCAAGCATGGCGGCCGCGATGCTTAAAATTCCTGAACCGGTGCCGACATCAATGACACGGTCGCCTTTTTGAACGATACGCTCAAGCGCCTGAATGCACAGAACGGTTGTCGGATGCGTTCCCGTACCGAATGCCATGCCCGGATCCATTTCGATAATCAGTTCATCGGTATTCACGGGTGTGTACGTTTCCCATGTGGGCACGATCGTGAATTTTTCAGAAATTTTCACCGGATGATAATACTTTTTCCAAGCTGTCGCCCATTCTTCTTCATTAACTTCAGAAATGGTGATTGTGTTTCTGCCTAAATCAATGTCGTACAAAAGCAGATTATTAATCGTCTCTTTAATGCCGTCCACCGTTTCGCCGAGGAAACTGTTAATCGGCAGATACGCTTTGACAATGACACCCTCATCGGGGTAATCATTGGGGTCGAGCTGGTAGATTTCCCCGTAAACATTCTCACGCTCTTTCATTAAATCAAGCGGATCTTCGATGACAACCCCGCTCGCACCAGCTTCATGCAAAATATTTGAGATGGGTTCGACCGCTTCATGTGTTGTGTGAATGCTGATTTCGGACCATTTCAAAACTACCAACTCCTATCCAATCATTACTCGCCTTTAAATGCGCGTTTTACTTTGTCAAAGAAACTCATTTCTTGTTCATCCGGCAGGTTTCCGCTGACTTCAGCGAACTCGCGGATGATGTCTTTTTGTTTGTCTGTCAGATTCGTCGGTGTGACGACGCGGACGACAATGTGCTGGTCGCCTTGTCCGTAGCCCCGGACGTTCTGAACGCCTTTGCCTCTTAATCTGAATTTCGTGCCGGTTTGTGTGCCGGCAGGTATTTTCAATTTCACTTTTCCGTGAAGCGTCGGCACTTCCACTTCGTCTCCGAGTGCCGCTTGGGCAAACGTTAACGGCATTTCGCAATAAATATCGTCTCCATCGCGTTCAAAGAACTCGTGGGCGCGCACATGGAATACGACAAACAGATCTCCCGCAGGCCCTCCGTTTACGCCAGGTTCACCTTGGCCCGGAACGCGCAGCTGCTGTCCGTCATCCACACCGGCAGGAATCGTGACATTGATTTTTTTCCGTTTTTTCACTTTGCCCGTACCGCCGCAGTCAGAACACTTGTTTTTGATGATTTTTCCTGTTCCTTCACAGTGGTGGCAGACTCTTCGGTTAACCACTTTGCCAAACGGCGTGTTCTGTTCGACGTTCAGCTGGCCTGAACCTCCGCAGTGCGAGCACGTATCCGGCTTTGTTCCCGGCTTTGCGCCCGATCCTTTACATGTTTCGCAATTCTCTTCGCGCGGAATTTCAATGATCGTTTCTTTTCCGAAAGCCGCGTCTTCAAATGACAGGGTCATTGTATACTGCAGATCCGCGCCTTGCCGCGGCGCATTCGGGTCACGGCGTCTCGTGCCGCCTCCGAAGATGCTTGAGAATATGTCATCGAAACCGAAGCCGCCGAAGTCTCCGCCGCCTCCGAAACCGCCGCCGAATCCCTGGTTAGGGTCTGTATGGCCGAATTGGTCATATTGAGCGCGTTTTTGGTCGTCTGAGAGCGCTTCGTACGCTTCTTTTACCTCTTTGAATTTTTCATCTGCTCCGGATTCTTTATTGATATCAGGATGATATTTTTTTGAAAGCTTCCGATAGGCTTTTTTGATTTCATCCTTTGAAGCGCTCTTACTTACCCCAAGCACTTCATAGTAATCACGCTTACTCATCTCGCTTCACTCTCCCGAATTTCTCACATAAATTAGATTGTATCATTTTGAATTATGTTTTTTCAATTCCTTTTATCCCGGGCAAGAAAAAAAGTCAAAGCCAAGAGATGCCTGACTTTGACTTTCTGTCTGTTGAATCAGAATATGCTGTGTGTTCTTCCGCCTAAAGCCATGCGGGAAAGAACTTATTTTTTCGTTTCGTCGTCTTTTACTTCTTCGTATTCCGCATCGACAACGTTGTCATCCGCTTTTTTGCCTTCAGCGTTTGCTGCGCCTTCAGCCTGCTGCGCTTTTGCCGCTTCTTCATAAAGCTTCATAGAAAGCTCTTGAACGATTGTTTGAAGCTCATCTTTTTTCGCTTTGATGTCTTCAATTTCGTTTTTCTCGATAGCGGCTTTCAGCGCGTCTTTCGCGTCGTTTGCTTTTTTCACTTGCTCTTCGTCCACTTTGCCTTCCAGATCTTTTAATGTTTTTTCCGTTTGGAACACAAGCTGGTCAGCTTCGTTGCGGACTTCGATTTCTTCTTTTCTCTTCGCATCAGCGTCAGCGTTTTCTTCCGCTTCTTTTACCATGCGTTCGATCTCATCATCAGAAAGACCTGAAGAAGATTTGATTGTAATCTTTTGTTCTTTTCCTGTGCCTAAGTCTTTCGCTCTTACGTTTACGATACCGTTTTTGTCAATATCGAAAGAAACTTCGATTTGCGGTACGCCGCGCGGTGCAGGCGGGATATCAGTAAGCTGGAAGCGGCCGAGCGTTTTGTTGTCCGCAGACATCGGGCGCTCACCTTGAAGCACGTGAATGTCAACAGCCGTTTGGTTGTCAGCTGCAGTTGAGAATACTTGAGACTTGCTCGTCGGAATTGTCGTGTTGCGGTCGATCAGTTTCGTGAACACGCCGCCCATTGTTTCAATACCGAGAGAAAGCGGTGTAACGTCAAGAAGAACAACGTCTTTTACGTCTCCCGTGATGACGCCGCCTTGAATCGCTGCACCCAGCGCTACAACTTCATCAGGGTTTACGCCTTTATGCGCTTCTTTACCCGTTTCTTTTTTGATTGCTTCCTGTACGGCAGGAATACGTGTTGATCCGCCGACAAGGATAACTTTGTCGATTTCGCTCGCAGAAAGATCCGCATCTTGAAGAGCCTGACGGACAGGAGCCATTGTGCGCTCAACAAGGTGAGCGGAAAGCTCTTCGAATTTAGCGCGGGTCAGTGTCAGCTCAAGGTGAAGAGGACCTGCTTCTCCCGCTGTGATAAACGGTAAAGAAATTTGTGTGGATGATACGCCGGAAAGATCTTTTTTCGCTTTCTCAGCCGCATCTTTCAAACGCTGAAGCGCCATTTTGTCTTTTGAAAGATCAATGCCGTTTTCTTTTTTGAATTCTGCTACGAGATGATCGATGATGACTTGGTCAAAGTCGTCCCCGCCAAGACGGTTGTCACCGGCAGTTGAACGGACTTCAAACACGCCGTCGCCAAGTTCAAGAACAGATACGTCAAACGTACCGCCGCCAAGGTCGTAAACAAGAATCGTTTGGTCTTCGTCCGTTTTATCAAGTCCGTATGCAAGCGCTGCTGCAGTCGGCTCGTTGATAATACGCTCTACTTCAAGACCGGCGATTTTACCGGCATCTTTTGTCGCTTGGCGCTCTGCATCGTTGAAGTATGCAGGAACCGTGATAACGGCTTTTGAAACTGTTTCGCCGAGGTAGCTTTCAGCGTATGCTTTCAGATGCTGAAGGATAATAGCTGACACTTCTTGAGGCGTGTAGTCTTTTCCTTCGATTTCCACTTTATAGTCAGTACCCATATGGCGTTTAACAGACATGATTGTGTTAGGATTTGTGATTGATTGGCGTTTCGCCACTTCCCCTACTTGGCGCTCGCCGTTTTTAAATGCAACGACTGACGGAGTCGTACGGTTTCCTTCAGCGTTGGCGATTACTGTAGGCTCTCCGCCTTCAAGCACTGCCACACATGAGTTTGTCGTACCCAAGTCAATTCCGATTACTTTACTCACTTTGAATTACCTCCTGCTATGTAGTTATTGATTCACTTTTACCATTGAAGGACGGATGACGCGATCCTTCAGTTTGTAGCCTTTTTGCAGTTCTTCGATAACAATATTGCTGCCGAAGTTTTCATCTTCCACCTGCATGACGGCTTGGTGAAGGTTCGGATCAAATTCCTGACCGACAGCTTCGATGGCTTCAACGCCTTCTTTTTCAAGTGCGTCCATCAGCTGGCGGCGGACCATTTCCATACCTTGCAGCAAGCTTTTTGTCTGCTCGCTTTCAGCTTCTACCTGTAACGCCCGTTCAAAGTTGTCGAGAGCCGGAAGGATTTCCGTTACGACGTTTTGAGAACGGTATTTCTGAGCAGCTTCCATTTCAAGGCGGCTGCGTCGTTTATAGTTTTCAAAGTCTGCTTGAACACGCAAAAGCTTGTTTTCTTTTTCATCAAGCAAACCCTGCAATTCATCAATTTGGTGCTGAAGGGCTTCTTCCTGACCTGCCGTTTCTTCATGCTGCTCTTGTGAAGCCGCTTGTTCTGCCTGTTCTGTCACTTCTTCTTGTTCTGCTGCTTCAACCTGTTCTGCGGTTTGTTTTTCTTCTGACATTGTGTTCACCTCCCTCAAATGCTGTAAAAAGATGACTGAAAATGATTGCCAAAATTCCCTTATTCATCATACAAACTTGTGAATGCTTTTGACAAGTCTGAAGTCACGTGCTGCAGCAGGCTGACGACTCTTGAATAATCCATTCGCGTCGGCCCGATAATCGCGATTGATCCGATCTGTTTCGTATCAACTGTATAAGTGGCCGTGATTAAGCTGCAGTTTTCCATTTCTTCGTAGTCGTTTTCTTTCCCGATTTTGATTGAAATCCCGGCTTTTGATGACTGAAACAGCTTCAGAACATCCTGCTCTTTTTCAATTAAAGATAAGAGCGAGCGGACCCTTTCAATATCATGGAACTCCGGCTGATTCAGCATGTTGATCTTTCCGCCGAAAAACAATTTCTCAACGTGGGCCGCCGGATGGAATGTGGAGCGGAGCGATTCAAGTATGCTGTCATAGTTGGCGATATGCTGCCTTAAATATGTGACAACCTCTTTAAAAATGCGCTCATTCAGTTCGTCCATCGGCACGCCCGCTAATCGATCGTTTAATATATTGACCAGTTTTTCAATATCGGCCAAATCCACTTTAGCCGGGAAATTGATGGTGCGGTTTTCGACATGCCCCGTGTTCGTGACGAGGATGGCGACCGCCTTATCCGGCTGGATCGGAACGATTTGAATCTGTTTAAGATAGTTCTCGCTCAGCGTCGGCCCGAGGACAATCGATGTGTAGTTTGTCAGGTCGGACAGGATTTGCGCTGATTTTTGGACTGTTTTTTCCAGCTCGAAGATTTTTTCTTTAAATATCGAGTGAATTAAATCCAGATCGGTTTTTGTCAGCTTGACGGGTGACAGCAAATGATCGACATAATACCTGTACCCTTTTTCCGACGGAATCCGTCCTGAGGATGAATGGGTTTTTTCAATAAAGCCCAATTCCTCCAAGTCAGCCATCTCGTTTCTGATCGTTGCAGAGCTGAATGTAATCTCGTCTTTTTTTGAAAGAGTTCTTGATCCTACAGGCTGCGCTGATTGTATAAAATCATTAATAATCACTTGCAGGATCAACAGCTGACGATTTGTTAACATCATCATCACCCCTGTTAGCACTCAAGGTCAGCGAGTGCTAATTCTATATCAAAAGTAACAAACCAAAAGAAAAATGTCAATTATAACTCACCCAAAAAAGCGCCAAAAACCTCATTTCCTAATAATTTGCCCTCATGCGTTAATGCAACCGATTCTTCCGTGTCACAGATCAGGCCTTTTTCGGTTAAATCTTTGAGAACATCGGGAAACAGTTCGTCAACCGAGCGTCCGAATTTATCGAGGAAAGCTTGCTTTTGTACGCCGGACATTTTTCTGAGACCGAGGAACATTTCTTCTTCAATCTGCTCCTCACGTATCACCTCGTGCGTGTCACGATAAGGCAGCCCCTTTTCTTCGATGAGCTGAATGTAATGTTTCACAGGCCCGGCGTTGACGGTGCGCGTGCCGCTGATATACCCGTGAGCGCCTGCGCCAAAACCGAAATACGCTTCATTGCTCCAATACGTCAGATTATGCTGCGACTCGTATCCGGGCTTTGCAAAGTTACTGATCTCGTATTGACGGATGCCCGCTTCGCTCATCTGCCTCATGACCGTTTCATACATCTCGGCCTCTTGTTCTTGCGCCGGGAGATGCAGACGGCCTTTTTGCATTAAATTATAAAACACCGTTTTCGGCTCTACGATCAGCGAGTAAACGGAATAATGCTCCGCATCAAGAGACAAAGCCGTTTTGACGGAATTGTCAAGATCGGCCAGCGTCTGACCCGGCAGGCCGAACATTAAATCGAGACTGATGTTGTCGAAGCCGAGAGCCCTCGCACGTTCAAAGGAAGTGAATACGTCCTTTTGTTTATGCACTCTGCCGATTTTTTGTAAAAGCTCATCTTCAAAGGTTTGAACACCGAAGCTCAGCCGGTTGACACCGGCATTTTTCATGATTTTTAATTTTTCCGGGGACAAATCATCCGGATTCGCTTCCGCGGCAAATTCTATGAGTCCGTCAGAAGGTTTCAGCACGCGGTGAATGGAATCCATCAATTTTTCCAGCTGGTCGGGTGAGAGCGATGTCGGCGTGCCTCCCCCGATAAAAATCGTGCGGAGATCGGGGCGTCCTGTCCGTTCTATTGTGTTTATCATTTCCTTTTCGAGTGAGTTTAAGTACTCATCGACAGGCTGGCTCTGAATAAAATATTTATTGAAATCGCAATAGTGGCAGATATGCTCACAAAACGGAATATGAATATAAGCTGATTTCATTTTGAAACACCTTCTTCTTTACAGAAAGAAGCCGCAGCGCGGGACTGCGGCGGCTTCCGTTATTTTTTCGGGCTGTCATCCATTTTAAGAACGGCCATAAACGCTTCCTGCGGCACTTCTACCGAGCCGACCTGCTTCATCCGGCGTTTTCCTTCTTTTTGTTTTTCAAGAAGCTTCCGTTTCCGCGAGATGTCTCCTCCGTAACATTTTGCAAGGACGTTTTTCCGCATGGCCTTAATGGTTGAGCGGGCCACGATTTTCTGTCCGATCGCTGCCTGTACGGGCACTTCGAATTGCTGGCGGGGAATCAATTCTTTCAATTTTTCGACGATGACTTTCCCGCGCTCGTATGCGTAATCGCGGTGCACGATAAACGACAGCGCATCAATTTTTTCTGCATTCAGCATAATATCCATTTTGACGAGTTTGGACGGTTTGTAGCCGATCAGCTCGTAATCGAAAGAGGCGTACCCTTTCGTGCTGGATTTCAGCTGATCAAAAAATTCATATACGATTTCCGCAAGAGGCATCTCATATACAATGCTGACCCGGTTGGCGTCTAAGTACTGCATATCGATAAAGTTGCCCCGTTTCCCCTGACAAAGCTCCATAACCGCTCCGACGTAATCGTTCGGAACCATCATCGTCGCTTTGACATAAGGTTCTTCCACCCGCTCTATTTTTTGCGGGTCAGGCATGTTTGACGGGTTATCCACGATGATCTTTTCGCCGTCCGTCATATAAACGTCATAAATAACGCTCGGCGCGGTCGTAATAAGGTCAATTTTAAATTCCCGTTCAATCCGCTCTTGAATGATTTCCATGTGAAGCATTCCTAAAAAACCGCAGCGGAAACCGAAGCCGAGGGCTTGTGACGTCTCCGCCTCGTATTGAAGAGATGAATCGTTCAATTCAAGTTTTTCCAGAGCTTCACGCAAATCATTATATTTGGCTGTGTCAATCGGATAAAGTCCGCAGTATACCATCGGATTGAGTTTGCGGTAGCCCGGAAGCGCTTCTGCCGCAGGCTTAACCGCGCTCGTGATCGTATCACCGACACGGGTGTCGCCGACGTTTTTGATTGCGGCTGTCAAATAGCCTACGTCACCGACTGTCAATTCGTCAGCCGGCTGCGCTTTCGGCGTAAAGACGCCGACTTCAATGACTTCAAACTCTTTTCCGGTTGCCATCATTTTAATTTTCTGGCCCGGTTTGACCGTTCCTTCTACGACTCTGATATACGCGACGACTCCGCGGTACGCGTCATAAAGCGAGTCAAAGATGAGCGCTTTCAGCGGAGCTTCCGGATCTCCCGCGGGAGCCGGCACTTTTTCTACGATCTGTTCTAAAATGTCTTCGATGCCGATGCCCGCTTTCGCTGAAGCGAGGACGGCGTCTGAAGCGTCAAGGCCGATAACGTCCTCAACCTCTTGACGCACACGTTCTGGCTCTGCGCTCGGAAGATCGATTTTATTAATGACAGGAAGAATCTCAAGATCATTATCAAGCGCCAGATAGACGTTCGCCAATGTCTGCGCTTCTATTCCCTGAGCCGCATCAACAACGAGAATCGCGCCTTCACAGGCAGCCAGGCTTCGCGAAACTTCATATGTAAAGTCGACGTGTCCAGGCGTGTCGATGAGATGGAATATATATTCTTCTCCGTCTTTTGCTTTGTATTTCAGCTGAACGGAATTTAATTTGATGGTAATTCCCCGTTCGCGTTCAAGGTCCATTGAATCAAGCAATTGTTCTTTCATTTCCCGCTGGGTGATCGCCGATGTTTTTTCTAAAATCCGATCCGCCAAGGTCGATTTGCCGTGGTCTATGTGGGCGATGATGGAGAAATTCCGGATTCTTGACTGCCTCTCTAAACGCTTTTCTTTATCTGTCACAATCTATCACTCCTACTATTAAACGCAAAATACACTAGCTTAGATTATATCAATAGGATTGTAAACATTCAATTAAAACAAGAAAGAGAAAAGCTTCCTTTAAGGAATCATCCGCTTTTCTCTTCATCAATGCTATCGGTTCAGTTTCGAAACCCACTCGTACATCGCCTGCGCCGAGTCCGTCACGGTATTTGAAAGGGTTTCTCCCGCTTTTGAAAACAGGTTGAAGGTTTCCGCCTGTTCCAGCTGTTTTTGTTTTTCTTCCAGATCTTTCGCCGTAACGGTTTGCCCCAAAATGGAAGCTTCTTTTTCCTGTCCTTCTCCGCCGCCGAGCGTGAATGCTCCTTTTAAGGAGGGATCTTTGTATCCTTTCATATCAAGCATTCCGCTGTTTGCCTGCTGCATGCCGAACAAAACGCCGAAAAACATGACAATGGCGATCAGCAGGCATTTGCCGGTAAAACGGATCATTCGAATCACCTGATTTCTATTGTTTTTTCTTCTCTCCTGATTGCGAGCTGACCTTGTCTGCATCCCAGTACAGTTCGCTGAACACATCGGCCACGGCATCTGATGCGCGCCTCAGTTCTTCTAGATTGTTATCCACGCCCCCGAATTCCAGCAGAAGCGACCTGTCGTTTAAATCCTGGTTGTATACTCCATTATCTCCCGGAGAGCCTTTTGATAAAACACCGACGCTTAAGCCGGGGTATTTTTTCTCCATCAGCTTATGAAGTTCACTTGCGAGTTTATAGTTTTCTTCAAAATTAGCGCTTTTTTTCCCGACCACGATGGCGACTCTGGCATAGCTTTTTCCTTTGATGTCGGCTGTCGTATTTTTCTTGCGGCGGGAATCCCGGTGAATGTCTATGGTATATTGCAGATTTTTATTTTTGGCGAGCGCGCTTTTTACGACCGGCCTTGATTCGTCATAGCTTCGCGCATAATTTAAGCCGTCTTTGTTCAGGCGGGCCTGAATGTCGGTTTTATCTACGGTCGCTCCTACACCTTGCGCTTCAAGCGCTTTTCCGAACATATCTCCGACAAGCGTGACATTGGCCTTCGAATGGCGGGCGTTATTCGGATTTGTTTCCCCCTTTAACAGAGGAAGATAGGATTCGGTATTATGAGTGTGGTAAATAAAAACGACTTTTTTGCTGCCTGTTGAATGTTTCGGCGGCGCCGTTTCTTCTTTTTTCGTTTTGTTTTCGATTTCTGCCAGGTTCACTTCTTTTTCTTTTTCCATCACCTTCGACGGCGGCGGAGATTCAGCAGGCATATTCGTATAATCCGTCCCCTGCCCCGCCAGAAGGATCTCCGTATCGTATTGGGCAAATCCCGGCAGCTCACGTCCCAAGAAACTCCGCGGGTCTTCCATATTAATGCTTGTCGCCAGTTTTAAGGAAAGCCGGGACAGCTGAAAAGAGTCTTTTTCAGGAAGCTCTGAGGCGAAATAATGATTTTCCATACCGAGGAGGTGTGCAAACGCGTCACCCGGAAGTTCTCCGGCAATTCCGTGAAGAGAATCCGAAGAAAGCCTCAGTTCAGGGCGAAGCGATGTGAGCACACCCGATAATACGAAAATAACGATAAGGCTTGTCATAAACAAAAACATGCCCTTGAGCGCATTTCCACCGTTTACTGCAACGACAATTTGACGGTTTCTGCGTTTTTTTCTCATGATTTGAATCCCTCCAGCGCTTGTCTAGTAATTACTCTATGAACAAGCTAGAGGAGGTAGAACCATTTTAATGATTATAAGAGCCTTTGTTATCTTGTGACACTTTTTCATGAAGGGCGGTGTTTAACCCGTTTGCAAGCACGTTCGCCATATCATCAATAAAGGTGTCAATCTCCTTCGGTGTGACCATCAGATTATGGCCGAGCGGAGAGAGCACTTCGTGAATCAGCTGGCGTTTTTCGTTTTCGTCCAGTGTGCCGACAATACCGAGAAAGGATTGGCGTTCTTTTTCTCCGGGAAGGTCTTCGTCTGTCAGCACCTTCTTTTTGCCGAAGTTCATTCCGGCGGGCACCAGAGATCTTGACGGGCTGTCATCTTTCATCTCTCTGCCGAAATGCTTTAATATATAATCCACCGTATCGCTCGCGATCGTAACCGCATCAACGACAGTCGGTACCCCGATTGCGATGACGGGGATGCCGAGCGTTTCCTTGCTTAATTCTTTTCTCTTATTGCCGACGCCTGATCCCGGGTGAATGCCCGTATCAGAAAATTGGATGGTCGTGTTCACCCTTTCAACGGCTCTTGCCGCAAGAGCGTCTACCGCAATCACAAAATCCGGCTTTGATTCTTTGATCACACCTTGAATAATATCGCTCGTTTCAATTCCCGTTAATCCCATCACACCGGGAGCAAGCGCGCTGACCGGCCTGTACCCTTCCTGTACGTTTTCCGGCTGAAGCCTGAACAGATGCCTTGTCACAAGAAGGTTTTCGGTCACGAGAGGGCCGAGCGCATCCGGCGTCACATTCCAGTTGCCGAGACCGACGATCAAACAGCTTGCATCCTTTGGAATCTTTAATGCCGACAGATAGGCGGAAAATTCCTCGGCAAACACTTCCGTTACTTTTTCCTGCATGTCAGAGTCGTGTTCCCGAACCCCTTGAGCCTCGATCGTGACATAGCGTCCCTGCTTTTTCCCCGATAGCTCGGCGCCTTCTTTGGTAATATCGACGGTTCTGACTTTAATGCCGCCCTTGTCGCGTTCTTTTTCAATAAACCCGTTTATTTCTTTTGTCTGACCGGCTTGTCCGTCTTTTACCGCCTGTTTCGTTTCTACCGCTAAATCCGTCCGTATCAGAAATTGATTGACATCCAGTTCGTTGTTTTTCACAGGAAAGACCTCCTTCAATCATCGTGGTATATAGTGTGACCATTTACAAAACGAATCATGCGAATTTACCCATCAACGAAAAATACTTTACATTTATATTGCAATCTAAAGTTCTGTTTGATAGAATACAATTTGTTCTATTGTGAAGAAGATTTAACCTTAAGACACTGTGCTACAGGTTGTATCTTAGGAGGTGAAACACATGCCAAACATTAAATCAGCGATTAAACGTACAAAAACAAACAACGAACGCCGCGCTCATAACGCGACAATCAAATCTGCTATGCGTACTGCAATCAAACAAGTTGAAGCTTCTGTTGCTAACAACGAAGCGGATAAAGCGAAAACTGCTCTTTCTGAAGCAGCGAAACGCATTGATAAAGCAGTGAAAACAGGTCTTGTACACAAAAATGCCGCAGCTCGATACAAATCTAGACTTGCGAAACAAGTGAACGGACTTTCTGCATAATACAAAAACGATCCCTTTAACGGGGATCGTTTTTTTCATTCAGTCCGGAGAAGCTCAAGGAGAAAGAGCTCCAGCAAGAGCTGCTTGTCCTTTTTCCCCGTTTTCATTTCATAATCCATCACTGCGAGCCTTTCTATAATACGCCGCAGCTCTTCTTCAGAAAAAAGCCTCGCCTGATCCATCGCCAGCTTTACCCGGAAAGGGTGCACCTTTAAGTTGGAAGCGATTTGCTTTTGGCCGTATCCTTGTCCCGCAAAATACTTTGTCTGCATAATCAGACGGAATTGGTTGGCGATCAGCGCCATAATTTTGATCGGTTCTTCGTTTTGTTTTAAAAGATCATAAAATATTTGAAGGCTTTCCGTCCGTTTTCGGTTCACGATTTTGTTGATCAGCTCAAAAATATTCTGCTCCAAACTTCTTGCGACAAGCTCCCGGACATCTTCAAGCGTGATCTCATGTCTGTCACCGGTGTAGGCGGAGAGTTTTTGTATTTCCTGATATATGGAAGACAGATGGCCGTTTGCAAGCAGAACCAAATGCTCGGCAGCTTCTGTATCCATCGTTTTATTTTCGGATTTCGCCAGATTAATCGTAAAATCAGTCGTCTCCTTTGCATTCAGCTCCTTAGCTTCAATCATAAGGGCTTTTTGCTTCAGCGCTTTCGTCAGCTTTTTCCGTTCGTCCAGCTTTTCATACGGAGCCACAATCACAAAGACCGTATAAGGCGCAGGCTCCTTCAGGTAAGTCTCCAAAGCGCTTGTATTATGCTCTATTTTTTCTTTCTTTTTTTCCCCTGTTAAAAAAGACGGATTTTTTACGATAACCAGCCGCTTCTCTCCCATAAACGGAAACGTTTCCGCATCGGTTATGGCCTGGTCAAGCGGATCCTCTTCAAGATCAAAAACAGACAGGTTAAAATCTTTAGTCTCCTCATCAACGACAGCTTGTCTGATCCGGCTGACAGTCTCTTGGAGCAGATACGTTTCTTTTCCGTATAAGCAATAAACGGAGCGGACATCCCCTTTTTTCAGGGCTTTCCAAACATCAAATACCATGATCGTATGACTTCCTCTCTTTCTTGATCCCCTTCTATCCTAAATTGAGTTCGGCAAATAGTAAAGAGGAAGCTTTAAAAAGGACAGCTTCCTCATTTATAATAAACGCCTGATTCACAAGCTCCCGGGTCTGCTTGTAAAAAGGCGATAATCACAAGAACAGAAAACGTTACCATCACTTCTAGATTTTTCAAAACAATTCCAGTATACTTAGGGAAGTCAGGAGGGATGAAATTGAATGATTTTGAAAAAAACGTTCAAAGCAAACGAAATGATGCTGTTGACTCAGCTGTCGGTTTTGTCGTGTCCTTCGGATTTTTCGCCTTTTTGTTCGTGATGGCAACAGCCATCCATCTTATCGGCTCTTAGCCGCATTCCGGGCTGCTGTCAATCGGCAGTCTTTTTTACTTCTTGCGCCCTGGTTTCTTCTATATCATATGGAGGGAAGACGGAAAACGTTCCGGCGCCTTTTTCAAATCTGTATTGAATCGTTCCGCTGATATCGGTGCGAAGCACATTGACAGAGTACGCCTTCAAACGATCCAGCACTTCTTCATGCGGATGATGGTATCGATTCTCTTTTCCTGCTGAAATCAGCGCTGCTTCCGGCTGAAGCTGTTTCAAAAAGGCTTCACTCGTTGAGCTTTTGCTGCCGTGATGACCCGCCTTCAATATATCAGCCTTCAGTTTCGGATACGTTTTCAGCACTTCTGTTTCGCCGTCCGATTCTAAATCTCCCGTCAAAAGCCAGCTCACTCCGCCTAAAACCGTCCAAAGCACCAGTGATGAATCATTTTTACTCTTTCCGTCAGATGACTCCGGAGACAGCACCTGAAACTGAAGATCACCCGCTGTAATGGTGTCGCCCCGCTTTGCTTCGGCAACGGGAATGTTGTTTTCTTTCGCCATTTTTAATATGTTCTGATCCTTCGGTTCTTTTACGAATCCCACGGGGACAATTAACCGTTTGACTCTATGATTTTTGATTAACACTCCGGCTTCTCCGATGTGATCCTGATCCGCATGGGTTAAAAACAGCGCATCCAGCTTTTTCACCCCTTTTCCGTTTAAAAACGGAATCAAAACCTTCTCGCCGATAGAATACGGGTGGCGTTTTTCTTTCCATGATTCTCCGGGATAAGCAATCACTCCCCCTGTATCAACCATTACGGTCCCTTTGCGGTATGGCGCGCTTATAAACAGCGAGTCTCCCTGCCCGATATCAAGCATATCCGCTTCTCCCCATGGACTGAAATACGGACGGCATATTAAATAAGCCAAAACCGCGCAGAAAAAAAGAGCCGATTTCCTGAGTTTTAAAAAACCTCCCTTTTCCAAAGCCGCAAAAAGCGTAAAAACGGAAACCGCAAGCAGAAGAAGGGAAAGAAAGTCAGGCTTTGACACAATCATAGTAAATAAATCAACGGATGCCGCATATGTAATGAAATCATGCACAGGCTTCATCACAAGGTCAAACATATCAAACAAACATTCTCCCATCTGCCTTGAAAGCAAAAGAAGAAGGAAGCCGATGACAGAAACCGGAATGACAAATAACGTATAAAATGGCACCATCACCATGTTCATCGGAAAACTGACAAGTGAAATTTGCTGAAAATGATAGAGAAGAAACGGAAGTGAGCTGAGCTCTGCAATGAATGAGGCCATCGCAAGCCCGGCAAGTCTGCTTTTCCCCGCTTTCTTTAAAATGGAGGATGACAGAATTAAAGAGGCGCTTACCGCAAAGGAAAGCTGGAAGCCCGCCTGCCAAAGGAAGTAAGGATTAAACAGCAGGAGCAGCAGATAAGACAGAGACAATGCAGCAGAGGAATGAATGCCGCGTTTAACAAGAGTTCCGGCGATATAAAATCCCAGCATGAGGGATGCGCGCAATACGGATGGGGCGGCACCGCTCAGCAGCGTATATACCGGCAAAAACAGCAGCAGCAACACCCCCGCCTTTTCTCTTGTCAGCCCGATTCTGATCAGAGCATAAAATAGTCCCGCCGTAATAAGACCGACATGCATTCCTGAAATCGCCATTAAATGAACGACTCCCAAATTTTGATATGCACTCAGTATATCGTCCTCTATAGAAAATCTTTCACCTAAGGTCAGCGCTTCAACAATTCCGGCGGAAGATTCAGGCACGTGATTCCGAATGATTGAAATCAAATTTTTTCTGATGTTCAGCAGTTTAAACAGCGGCTGTTTGGATTTTTCACACCGCTGAATGGAAGTCACGGAAAATAACCAGTGAATCTGCTGAGAGTAAAGATATTCCTTATAATCAAAACCTCCGGGAATCGTCGCATGTGCAGGCTGTTCCAGAGAGCCTGTAAACGTGCAGCGCATCCCCGGTTCAAGCTGTTCAATGAGTCTCTTTTCCTCAAGAGACCGGATTTTATACGAAGCCGCCCATTTTTCCTTGTCATGTGTACGGATAACGGCTGACATTTTCGCTCCGTCAACCTTCGGAATATTAGTGATGACGGCCTGTTCAGTATAACTGCCGGCCTGATATCGCGTTACATTCGCAGCGTCACAAACCGTATAAAGAAAGAAATAAACACAAAAAGAAACGAGGCAGATGATAACCGGAGCAGGCTGCTTTGTTTTTATCATAATAAAGAGAAGATACAGAAGAAAAAGGAGCAGAACCCAGAAGACATGAGCGGCGGCAATTCCCGCAGTTGCAGAAACCGCCGCCAGAGGCAGAAGAAGGTATTTATATTTCATTTATACGTAACTGGTAAACAGCTCATTGGCCTGTTCATGAATTTTTTTCAGTTCATCTGCCTTAACTCCCGCATCAGATAATTGCTGAATCAGACCTGCGACAAAAGACAATTTTTCGCGATTTTTGAGATCGATGATCATTTCATCAAGTTCGACCTGCTCCACCTTGACTCCGGCTTGGCTGAACAGCTCTTTTGCATAAGGCTGTGTTTTGTAATCTTCGGCATAATAGACCGTTTTGATGCCTGCCTGGATAATTGATTTGCAGCATTGAATACAAGGATAATGCGTCACATAAATTTCGGCGCCCTCCGTCGGAACACCGAACTTAGAACATTGCAGAATCGCATTCATCTCTGCATGTATGGTCCTCTGGCAATGATTATCTATTAAAAGGCATCCTTCATCAGCGCAATGGACGCCGCCGGCAATTGAGCCGTTGTATCCGCCGGCAATCATCCGCTTATCTCTGACTACGGTTGCCCCGACTGACAGTCTCGGACATGTGCTTCTCAGCGCCAGCAAATGGCTTTGCGCCATAAAATATTGATTCCATGAGATTCGTTCCACAAGTGTTCCCTCCAAAAAGTCTTGTTGCTTTTCTAAGTTTACATAGATTTAAGCAGAACCGTCAATTCACTTTACCGTAATGGAAGTTTTTATCCGCTCAAATGACTTTTCTCCAAAGCCTGATACATTCATCAAATCTTCAGCAGTCTGAAACCGTCCGTTTTCTTCTCGGTAGGCGATAATGGCTTCCGCTTTTTTCTGCCCCACCCCGGAAATCGCCTGAAGTTCGTCCAAAGATGACGTATTGATATTGACAGCTGCATTCTCCTTTTCACCCGCTGCTGTTTTCGGGTGATTCTCTTCTTCGCCTTCACTCGGAATATAAACAATCGTCCCGTCCTGCAGCTGCTCTGCTAAATTAACATTCAATTCATCCGCCTTTTTCTTCAGGCCTCCGGCTTTTTCAATGGCTTGCGTCACTCTGTCTCCCGCTTTCATTTCATACACGCCGGGATTTCGGACCGCACCTTTCACATCAATCATAATCTTATCGTCTGCGGTGTCTTTGTTGTCCGCGACGGATGCCGAGGCTGTTTGGCCGAGCACGGACTGCTGTTTGACCGGCTCTTCCTTTTCAGAACGAAACAGCCAAATACAGATAAAAACCGCCCCTGCCGCAAGACAAGCGCCCAGAATTTTCAGGTTCCGCCGCAGCCGCTCCGTCATCATCGCTTTCGTCATATTGCATTGCCTCCCCGCATAAGGTTTAGAGGATTAAGGGAAAAAGGAGGGGAATTCATTGAAAATAGGCTTTATCGGCACCGGAAACATGGGAACGATCCTGATTGAATCGTTTATCGAATCAAACGCTGCCGATCCCTCACATATCACCATCACAAACAGAACAATCGAAAAAGCATTAAAACTAAAAGAACGTTTCAGCGGCATCCATGTCACCGAGGATCAGGAAAAGCTCGTACAGGATAATGAAATAATATTCATTTGTGTAAAACCGCTGGATATATATCCTTTGCTGAAAAAACTCACACCGCATTTACGGAAAGATCACATTTTAATCTCCATTACCAGCCCCGTTCAGACGGATCAGATTGAACATACGGTTCCGTGTCAGACGGCCCGCGTCATTCCGAGCATTACGAACCGCGCCTTGGCCGGCGTCTCGCTTGTTACGTTCGGCAAAAGCTGCAGCGAGTCTGCAAAAGCGGATATTCAAACGCTGTTCACTCATATTTCAAAACCTGTGGAAATCAGCAGCGGCATTACAAGAGCGGCGTCAGACATTGTCAGCTGCGGACCCGCTTTTATGAGTTATCTCGTTCAGCGCTTTATTGACGCGGCAGTGGAAGAAACGGACATCACCAAAGAAGAAGCCGTGATTATGTCGACAGAAATGCTTGTCGGTCTCGGAAAGCTTCTTGAAACGGGGCATTACACGCTTCCCGCCTTGCAGGAAAAAGTATGCGTAAAAGGCGGCGTCACCGGAGAAGGACTGAAGGCTCTCGAAAGCGGTGTTCAGGATATGTTCAATCGTGTCTTTCAGCGTACACATGACAAATACGATGAAGATATATCGTTAGTGAAGAAGCAATTTCACGTGTAACTGAGTATGCCATAAAGAGCTTTATCGCGCCAATCGCAAAAAATGCATTTTAAAAACCATCGTTCCGTTTAAACGATGGTTTTTGGTTTGCCTGCCGTAAAGAAAAGACGTTCAGACTCTGTTGAAGGAGGCCGGTCTGTAAAATCAGCCGTCACTTTCTTCAATTCAAATCCGGTCTCTGCAAGCATTTGTTTATATTCTTCAATGTAAAATGTTTTTTGCTCATGCGTCTCGTCATAGCGGTCATAAGATTGTCCGTTCCATACGAAAAAGGACATATCATGGATGACAGAAAGCTCTTCATCGCCGGCAAAGCTTTGCCAGATATAGCTGATCTGCTCATCCTGATCCGCATGGGTGCTGTCCGGAAAAAGCTCCGTCATTTTATACGGGGAATGGACGTCAAACAGAAGCAGGCCGCCCTCCTTCAAAACTTGAAAAACACTTTTGAAGGTGCTTAAGACATCATTTTTCGTTTTTAAGTAATTTAGGGAATCACAGCAGATGACTACGGCATCAAACTGTTCTTCAAAACCGGAAAGCTCTCTCATATCCTGCTGGAGAAAAAGAATCGGCTTTCCTGTTTTTTTCTGCTGGGCACAGCTCAGCATATCTTCACTCAAATCAATCCCCGTGACTTCGCAGCCTTTTTCAGCAAGCCTGATGGATATTTCTCCGGTTCCGCAGGCAAGATCAAGCACCCTTCCCTTTTCCGGAAGAGACGCTTCGATCCAGCCCGCCCATTCATCATACGGCGCATGGGACATTAACTCGTCATATACACCGGCGAAGCCTTGGTAAATCATGAGTTCAAGCCGAGTTCAAGCTCTGCGAGCGGCGCGTCGCCCCATAGCTTTTCAAGATTATAGTAGCTTCTTTCATCTTTATGGAAAACGTGGACAATGACGTCGCCGAGATCAACTAAAACCCAGCGGGCCTCATCAAACCCTTCCATCTTTTTGACATCAATGCCGTTTTCTTCTGCCTGATCTTTAATTTCGCGCGCAATTGCCTGAACCTGTTTATCAGAATTCCCGTGGCAGATTAAAAAGTAATCCGCTACAAGTGAGATTCCTTCCATGTCCAGCGCTAAAATATCTTCTGCACGTTTATCGTCGCATGCTTTTGCCGCGATTTTTAATACGGAAGCTTGATTCATTTTCCATATTCCTCCTGTCGTTTTTGAGACACCAGCCAGTTATAGGTTGCAAACGTCTCCGGAAAGACCGGCTGGTTTTTGTTCATCAGAAATATCATTGTATTTTTCATCGCTTGTATGAGCGCTTCGTTCAGATCTGTTTCCGCCAGACGGCGCACCTCTTCCACTCCGGGAAAGTGGCGGCCGGGTTCAATGTAATCCGCAACGTAGATGACTTTGTCTAAAAGGGTCATTCCGGGACGCCCTGACGTGTGATAGCGGATTGCATCCAAGATCTCGGGATCAGTGATCCCCGCTTCTTTCTCAGCCAAATACGCTCCCACAGGGGCATGCCACAGCTCGGCATTGTAATCCAAGAGCTCAGCCGGCATTTTTTCCCGCACGATGATCTGCTTCATTTCTTCTTTCGGCCGGAATTTCGCATAATCATGAAAAATAGCCGCCATTTCCGCTTTTTTCGGATCTGCTCCGAACCGGCCTGCGAGAATAACCGCCGTATCTGTCACGCCGATTGTGTGGATGTAGCGATGCTCGGTCAGCTGTTCTTTGACGCAGGCAAGTGCTTCCTCACGATTCATATAAATCATTCTCCTCTATATACTGCCTCACTTTATCCGGCATTAAGTATTGCGTCGGCTTTTTTGCTTTGAGACGTTCTCTCAGCATCGTTGACGAAACGTCAAATTCCGGAACGTCGGCAAAAAGCAGCGGGTACGGGGTCTCAATATGATACCCCGGGCGCCGCACTCCGATAAATTGAATGAGCGTGAGCAGTTCGTCCAGTTTGTACCATTTCGGCAGATATTCAATCATATCCGCCCCGATAATAAAGAAAAGCTTGTCGTTCGGGTGCCGCTCCTTCAGTAAACGGACGGTATCATAGGTATAAGAAGGGCCTTTCCGGTCCATTTCCGCAAGCTCAAGCTTAAAGAAGGAATTAGAGCTGATGGCAAGCTTCAGCATCTCCACCCGGTGCCGGCTGTCTGTAAAGTCTTCATTCTGCTTATGCGGCGGGATTTTATTGGGCATAAACCAAATCTCATCGAGCTCCGCCTGATGAAGGACTTCATTAGCCATCAGAAGATGTCCGTTGTGCGGAGGGTCAAATGTGCCCCCGAATATTCCGATTTTCTTCATGTCAACCACCTTACGGAAGCTCGATTTGTTTATTTTCCTTTGATTCCTTATACAATACGATCGTATTTCCGATCGTCTGCACCAATTGTGAGCGGCTGCCTTTCACAAGCGCTTCTGCGACATCGTTTTTATCGTCTTCGCAGTTTTGAAGCACGCTGACTTTAATCAGCTCTCTTGCTTCTAAAGCCTCGGCAATCTGTTTCACCATGTTTTCGTTGACTCCGCCTTTTCCCACTTGAAAAATAGGCGTTAAATGATGCGCTTTTGAACGCAAAAACCGTTTTTGTTTTCCTGTTAACATTGTGTTCCTCCTAGTTTTCCTTCAACAATTGCTCTCATTAAGCTGCTGTCAGGCTCTTGTTCCGTCCACAGCTTGAAAGACAGTGCAGCCTGTTCCACAAACATGCCGACACCGTCAAGGGTTGTTAAACCTCTTTTTTCAGCTTCTTTTAAGAACGCCGTTTGAATCGGGTTGTATACGATATCACAAACGATGGCGCCCGTTTTGGCCCGTTCCAATGAGAGCGGCACGGCATCCGTTTTCGGATACATGCCGACAGATGTTGTATGAATAATGACGTCATATTGTTCAAGCTGATTTTCAGCTTCTTTTAAAGTAAGGGCGCGTTTCTGCTGAAAAGAGGGAGCGGCAGAAATAAGACTTTCTGCTTTTTCCGGCGTGCGGTTGCAAACGTCAAATTGTTTCGGCTCTCTGCGGACGATCGTCGTAAAAATAGCTCTTGCCGCTCCTCCCGCCCCAATCATGAGGATGGAGAGCTCTGATATCGGTTTGTCCAATACTTTGACTAAGGATTTATAAAACCCATCTCCGTCAGTATTATACCCGATGAGCCTGTCTCCCTCTCTTTTGACGGTATTTACGGCCCCGAGTACTTTCGCGCTTTCATGTATTTCATCCAGATGCTCCAGGATCGCGACTTTATGCGGGACTGTGACGTTCACTCCGCAGATGCCAAGCGCCTTGATTCCGTTAACGGCGTCCTTGAGATAATGAGGTTCCACCTGAAACGCAAAATACTGCCCGTTGATGTTCTTATCTTGCAAAGCCGCGTTATGAATATCGGGTGACATTGAATGCCCGATCGGATTTCCGATTACTCCGTACAATTGTTTCATGCTCCCTCTCCCCTTCTCTCTATATTAATGAACGGCGGACAAATACGTGTACGCCTTTCGGAGCGTATGCCGTTATTTTTTTATCTGCTTGCTGCACCGTGACCCAGCCGAGTCCGGAAAAAACGATATCCGTCTTTCCTTCTTTAATCGTAAACGTGTGGGCCGTGAGCTCCGGAAATTCATCCAAATGATCTTTTCCGGGCGGGGTAAGCAGTTCTCCCGCATGCTTTTCGTATAAGGCATCAGCATTTTCAAGCTTTGTTCTGTGAATCATCAATTCATTCGGCATATAGCATACAAACGCCGTTTTATCGCCTGATACATAGTCAAACCGGGCAAGCCCGCCGAAATAAAGCGTTTGTTTTTCATTCAGCTGAAAAGTGCGCGGCTTCAGTTCTTTTTTCGGTGTCAGCACCTTTAAGTCACGCTTGTCCACGTAATGCGCCATCTGGTGATGGTTAATGATTCCCGGCGTATCATAAAGCGCAGATCCGTCATCAAGCGGGATTTCAATCGCATCAAGCGTCGTGCCCGGAAATTGAGAGGTGGTAATAATATTCTCTTCCCCTGAGACCTCTTTAATAATCCGGTTGATAAATGTGGATTTACCGACATTGGTACAGCCCACCACATACACATCGCGCCCTTCGCGGTAATGTTCAATGGCGTCAATGACTTCCTTCATCCCTTGTCCGCGGGAAGCGCTGATTAAAAAGACATCAAGAGGTTTTAAGCCGTATTCTTTCGCTTCGCGTTTCATCCATTGGACGAGCCGTTCCCGCTTTACGGATTTCGGCAGGATATCGGCCTTATTACCGACAAGAATGATCGGATTACCGCCGACAAAGCGGTTCAGCCCGTTTATCCAGCTTCCGTTAAAATCAAAAATATCAACGACTTTGACAATAAGAGAGTCAGTATCGCCGATTGTGTGCAAAATATTTAAAAAGTCATCATCCGTTAATGAAACATCTTGAATTTCATTGTAATTTTTCAGTCTGAAGCAGCGCTGGCAGATGACATTCTCCTTTGTGAGTGATGCCTTTGGCGCGTATCCGAGACCTTGTTTATCCTCGGTCTGGATCGTTACTCCGCAGCCGATGCAAACAACCTTTTCCATTCCTAATCCTCCCACTGAATATGGCCTTTACGTTTCAAAGAACTCAATATTCTCCGTTCAATCCGGCGGTTAAAGCGCGTCATGACTCCGTCAGAGGAAGCGACAGGCACGACGAGGATCGTATGATACCCGTTTCTGTTTCCGCCGAGAACATCAGTAAGCAGCTGATCGCCGATGACCACACAGTCTTCTTTTTTCAGATCCATGCTGCTGACAGCTCTTTTAAAGGCGCGCCCCATCGGTTTTCTTGCCTTATAAATAAACGGTATGCCAAGCGGCTCCGAGAATAATTTCACTCTTCGTTCATTATTATTGGAGACGATCGTGACTTTAATGCCGTGCTCCTTCATTTCTTCAAACCACTCGATTAATCGAGGTGTCGCACTCGGTCTGTCCCACTCCACAAGCGTGTTGTCAAGGTCTGTAATAATCCCTTTCACATTGCGTTCCTTGAGCTTTTCCGGTGTGATATGAAATATATTTTTCACAAATTCGTCAGGTAAAAAAAACTTTTTTAACAAAACCCGCACCCTTCCTTTTCTTTCTATCATCTATATGTCGAAACCTGTCAGATTTAAAAACAAAGTCGGACTCAGTAAAAAAATTTCGACAAAAATTGGGTTTCTTCACCAGTTGTGGATAAAATTACACACATTATCCACTCTTATTACATCCGGATTTATCCAGATTATAAACAAGATACTAACAAGTTATCCACTTACGAGTGTGGATAACAGAACGATTGTTCTTATTTGTATTTCATGGTAGATTAAAGATAACCTCACCATGATTGAAACGCAACCTTCCATCATATGCTTGCGTCTGATGATTGATTACAATTGTAAGGAGGTGCCACTCCCATTAATTGGGTCCCCGGCATGAGAAAGCTTTCTGATGAATTACTAATAGAATCTTATTTCAAAGCCAATGAAATGAATTTGAGCCGTGAATTTATCGAGTTAATTGAAAACGAAATCAAAAGAAGATCGCTCGGACACATTATTTCCGTTTCTTCTTAAACAGAAAAAAATTCCCGGGCGAATTTCCTTTTTTTACTCAGATGACTGATATTATATCACTTCGGTTATGCGCATTACTACCACTTTCAACAAAAAACACCCCTAAAATAGAGGTGTTTAAGAGGACGGCTGCTATATATTGAACCAATACAGACCGCCCAGGATGAGAATGACGACGAGCAGCACAACAAAAAATGCGTACCAGTACCCCGCATTCACCCGAGGAGGCGGGCATACAGGATATTGCGGAGGGAAACCGCGGTTCATAGCAATCGCCTCCAAAAGATGTTTTTTCTACAGCCTATGAAGCAGAAGCAAAACGGTTTAGGCAGCTGACGGCGTCAGCGTTCCAAAACCCGCCCATTTTTTATGCCTTCAATTAAGATTCTGGCGCCTTTTGGCGTCATATGATTTCCGGAGGGATCTATCAGTCCGGATTGGATCAGCGCCCGGTCTGTATCTTTGCCGCCGTCCGCGCGTATAAAGTGTTTCCAGTTATCCACCAGCGGCACTTTCAACTCAGCTGCAACCTGCCTCGTAACGCCGTTATAGGAATTATGCCATTTTCTCGCGCCGCCTTTTTCTTTAAAGGCTGAGGCTTTATATCTCGAATAGTAATAGAGATGATGCGTTCCGTTTCCTTCTATAACCGGGATGCACGTCATTAAAATCGGCTTTATGCCGTGATTTCTGCTTTCGTTTATGAAATAAGTCAGGTTTTCTTTAAACCGTTTCTTTGATACTCGCGGCTGATCTCCCGTCAAAATGCCCGCATCATTTGTTCCGAACATGATAAATAAATATTGGGGCTTACGCTCCAGCACATCGCTTTGAAAGCGCAGGCGCGCATCCTCAGTCGTCTGGCCGCCTATTCCCGCATTTATAACCGTAAGACGGCCGCGTTCCGCTGTTTTTAAAATATTTACCCACTGCTGCGCCTTCGGATAATCACGATAATCCCAGTTGGAACCGCGCGTATTGCTGTCGCCGAACGCGACAACACTTTTCTCTTTGCCCGCAGCGCATCCTGATAACAGACAGGTTATCGTAATAAAAAGAACAGCAAACTTCATTTTCTCTCCCTCCAAACCTTACCTCCTATGGTACACATCTCTTTGGCGGCTTTCAACGCGGCGCTCTCTTTACTGGATATGAAAAGGACCGGAATCCTGTCCGATCAAATCCGAAACCTTAACAAACGTGTAGCCCTGCTTTTTCAGCTGGGGAATGATTTCTTTCAAAGCCTCCACCGTCTGGCGCCGGTTTCCTCCGCCGTCATGCAGAAGAACGATATCTCCATCTCTGGCATGTGAAACAACGTGCCTGACGATTTTTCCTTTTCCGGGCCTTTTCCAGTCCCTCGGATCTTGGTTCCATGACCACATGATGATATGATAGCCCTCTTTTAAGATGCTTTTGAAAGCCGTCTGATTCAACGACCCTCCCGGCGGGCGGAATAACTTGTCCCCTTCCGGCTGCAGCGATCTGATATGATGCGCGGAGCTGTGAAGCTCTTGTAAAATGTCTTTGCGTTTTAAACGGTGAAAATAAACATGGTTCATCGTATGGTTGCCGATTTCATGTCCTTCTTCAACGATGCGTTTTGCCGTTATGGGGTATTTGTCTATACGGCTCCCGATACAAAAAAAGGTTGCTTTAACATTGTGCTGTTTCAGCACGTCTAACACAGCCTCCGTATAGACAGGATGGGGGCCGTCATCGAAGGTTAAAGATAGCTTCTTTTTTTCAGACCTTATATCCCAGTACACGTTTCCCGTCTTCTCCATGTCACTTCTTTTTAAAGATTTCGCATCGGCGGACACGGCAGTGAGACTCGTGAGGACGCATATCATGATGATCAGATGAAAGCATCTCAACGTTTACACCTCCAGTAAACACTACTGTTAACGTGTCCCCTTTTATAAAAAATCATTCTCTGCATCAAATGATGTACATCCCCGCTTCCCGCTTGTTTTTGTCCAAATCCGGGTGCAGCCGTTTCTCATCAAACGGCAAATGCTGATAAACAAGTACGCTTATCGGACAGCTTATTTTAATAGAAGGAGATAGATTTGTGCTGTATACTAATTGAAAAGAGGTGAACGTACAGATGATAAAAAAGGGATTCAGTCTTGCCGTCATCATTGCTGTCGTGATGATCGGCTTTATGCAAAAAGACGTCTGGCTCAGCATGATTCGCGCGGGCGGCATGTACGCCGTGCTTATGAGTATCCTTCTGGTCGCAGCTGACGTATTTTTTCCGATCGTTCCATTCGCCATTATCGCAGCCTTAAACGGAGCGGTTTTCGGGATTGTAAACGGAGTGTGGATTACATTGTCAGGCGCGATGCTCGGAACAATGGCATTGTTTTTTCTCGTCCGGTACGGATTCAGAGACTGGGCCAGAAAAAAGCTGGCGGCTTACCCGGCCGCGGCTCAATATGAAGATTCATTTCATCAGCACGCGTTTACGGCGGTGCTTTTCGGGCGGCTGATTCCGATTATACCGTCGCTTGCCATGAATACCGTCTGCGGGCTGAGTAACATACGATGGCCGATCTTTTTTTCTGCGTCGGTGCTCGGCAAAATTCCGAACATTGTGATCGTGACCGTCGCAGGCGCTTCATTTACAAGCAACAAACTGCTGTCTTTCGGGATTTACGGAATGTATATGCTCGTCTTAATGGCGGTCATTTATAAGAAGTTTCCCGGTCTTTTAAAAACAACGAGAAAATGAAACGCGTACCGCCCCCTATTCCGGCGGTACGGCTCCTCTCATTCTGAGAACTTTTCCGTTACATTCTGAACCGATCACTTCCATGTTTTTCTTTCTGTAAAATGACAAAGCCGCTTCATTGCCCGGCGAAACTCTCAGGTGATATTCCGAAACACCGTTCGCTCTGAAAAACTGATTCGCGTATTGATGCAGTTTTGTTCCGCTCCCTCTTCCCCTCTGCTGCTCAGTCATATAGTAAAGGTGCACATAACCGATTTTTTGGCTGCGGTAAAATTTGATGGAAGCTTCAAGCTGTCCGATCGGCTGCCCGTTATGAAGAAGCAGCATAAAACCGTCGGGAAAGCATTTGATTTGGGATGACAGCCATCTGAGATATTCATCCTTATTAAAATGATCCGCCGTGCCAAAGCTGACGAAAAACGAATCCTCACGAAATGAAACGGCCGTCTCTTTATGTTTGTTTACATTGATCCGCTTGAAATACATCGGGAGTCCTCCTTTTTGAGGCTGCAAATAAGAACGAGCATAAAACGGCTGCCAACGCCAGCATAACAGCAGCCCCTGCGAGGACGATGCCGCGGACGGAAGAACTGACAGCCGCCGCTCCGAAAACCGCCGTTATCAATATAATGAAGACGGCTTCGACTAATGAATAAAAGCTCCCCACTCTCCCCATAATGTCCACCGGAACATTTTTTTGATAAAACGTCTGAAATCCCGTATTGGCAAACGCCAGAAAAAAAGCGAGAAGGAAAAATCCGAAAGCAGCCGTCCAAAAAACGTCAGAAAACGCATAAATTATATATCCAAACGCTGTGAATAAAGAGCCCATTCCCATCAATAAAGAAGCCGGCATTTTTTTATTAAAGAATACATTGACAAGCGCCCCCGCAATAATGCCTGCCCCTGAGACACTGACGAGAAAACCGTAATCGGCATCAGTCAGCTGAAGAACTTCTTTTGAAAAAGCGGCTTCAAGCGAATCAAGCGCGGATGGCATAACGGTCATGACCAGACTGAATAAAAAATAAATGATCATGACGTTTCGCGCCGTTCGGCTGAAGCGATAGACGAGCTTCCAATCTTCTTTGCACACTGCCAAAGAAAGCTTCTGTCTGGGAGAATGTACGTGGGGCTCATTTTCAAGGTTCGGCAGCATCATCGTGATGAAACCGGACAGCACTAAAGCCGCCGCATTCACCCAAATCGCAAAAATCGGCGTGCCGGCGATAAAAAGCAGCCCGGCCGCAGCCGGCCCGAGGAGAAAAGCCCCTGATTCCGACAAAGCCCTTAGTGAATTGAATCGTTTTCTCCTTTCAGCCGGGATAAGCATCGTCACATACGCTATGGAACACGGTCGAAACATCGCATTGGCCATTTGAATCAAAAACACGATACAATAAATGGAAAATAAAGACCATACAGTAAACATCAACGGCAGAACGGCAATGAATGCAGCCCGGATGAAATCAAGCGACATCATCATATTCCGTTTGTTACACCGGTCGATGATGCTGCCCGCCCACCCATTTGTCATCAAAACAGCCGCAGGTCTGATTAAATAAAGGATGGAAACCGCAAAAGCAGACCCCGTTTCTTTTAAGACAATAAGATTAAGAGACAAAAAATAAATCCATTCACCAATATTTGCTATCCCGATTCCGGTTAACAGAAGCATCGGGTACCGCCAAGACTTCAGGTTTTTCATCTTATCCCTCCCTTAGAAATAAAAAACGCCCTCAAGACAATAAAGTCTTGAGGACGGGAAACAGCCCGCTATGCCACCTCAATTCGGTTTGGTGCCGGCCTTGCCGGGTACAAAGCTTACTCGGTAACAGGAGTATCCGCCGCATCATCCTCGTTTTTCATGATTCCGATGCGAAGCTAAGAGGTTTGTTTCAACACATCCATTCATACTCCTTCACAGCTCCCGGAGCTCTCTGTCATGAATGATATCTGTCTACTCGTCTCTTCAGCGCTTTTCGTTATATTCTTTTCACCCTTACTTTTTTTAACAATATACAGGCTCAATCAGCAAAAATCAAGAGGCTGTAAGAAATAAAACCTGCCTTTGATTAATTTCCCTGTACAGACACAAACAGCCTGACTGCCACATACAGTTACATATAGGCTTTTGCCTACATAACTTTGTGGAGGTGAGGATGGTGACAGGTGTTTTTGCAGCGCTCGGGTTTATTGTGAAAGAACTCGTGTTTTTAGTATCATACGTGAAAAATAATGCCTTTCCACAACCGCTCTCAAATAGTGAGGAGAAAAAATACTTAGACCTTATGGCTGAAGGCGATGAACACGCCCGCAACATGCTGATCGAACATAATCTCCGTTTAGTCGCCCATATTGTGAAAAAATTCGAAAACACGGGAGAGGACGCAGAAGATCTGATCTCCATCGGTACAATCGGACTGATCAAAGGAATTGAAAGCTACTCAGCCGGAAAAGGCACGAAGCTTGCCACATATGCCGCACGATGTATTGAAAATGAGATTTTAATGCATCTGCGCGCATTGAAAAAAACGAAAAAAGACGTCTCCCTTCATGACCCGATCGGCCAGGATAAAGAAGGGAATGAAATAAGCCTGATTGATGTTCTCAAGTCGGAAAGCGAAGATGTGATCGACACCATTCAGCTCAACATGGAACTTGAAAAGGTCAAAAAATATATTGATATTTTAGACGACCGCGAAAAAGAAGTCATCGTCGGCCGCTTCGGGCTTGATTTAAAAAAAGAAAAAACGCAGCGCGAGATCGCAAAGGAGCTCGGCATTTCAAGGAGTTATGTGTCGCGGATTGAAAAACGCGCATTGATGAAGATGTTTCATGAGTTTTACCGGGCGGAAAAGGAGAAGCGGAAGAAGAAGGGAAAGTGAGCAAAAAGCCGGATCTGACATTCCGGCTTTTTCTATTTTATCTTTTTCAATCATGACTATAAACAGAATATGCGTAGCGCTCAGTGTGAAGGGACAAATATACAAACTGTTTAATCGCGTCAAGGCCTGTGATGAATTCATTTGTGATACGGCCATTTTCAAAATATATTTTGTAGGTTTGAGAGGTCCCTATGACTTCGCTGTCATCTTCAATATCATCAAATTCAATTTCTGAGGAAAGGGTCATGATAAGATCACTCCTATAACGTTCCTCCATTTATTGATTGAATGAACCATAATAAAAACCGCTCCTAAAGAGCGATTTTAAAATATAAGAAATAATCATTCTAAGAAGAAATCGAAAGGGATTTATTTACTGCTTTTTGAGCATGGATTAAAGTCGTATCAAATAATGGCACTTTTGAATCGTCTGCCTTTACTAATAGTCCAATTTCAGTGCATCCAAGAATGATTCCTTCTGCTCCTCTATCCACCAAATTATTTATGATCTTCTTATAAATGTTTTTGGAAGACTGTTTAATTTCACCCAGACACAGTTCTTGATAAATAATATTATTTATTAATTCCCTTTCATCATCATCAGGAACAATGACATTAATATCATGAGACGCAATACGTGATTTATAAAAATCTTGTTCCATCGTATATTTAGTACCTAGCAATCCTACTGAGCGAATGTCTTGTCTAATAATTTGTTCTGCAGTTGCATCGGCAATATGCAAAATAGGTATAGTGATCATTTCTTGGATATATCCAAGAACTTTATGCATAGTATTTGTACATATTACAATAAAATCTGCACCTGCTTTTTCTAATGATCTTGCAACTTGACCTAAAGCTTCACCTGCTTTATCCCAAGCTCCTATGGATTGATAATGTTCAATTTCCTTAAAATCAACACTGTATAAAAGGCATTTTGCCGAGTGAAGCCCTCCTAACTTCTTTTTTATTTCTTCATTGATAATTCGATAATACTCAGCTGAAGATTCCCAACTCATTCCGCCAATAAGACCAATAGTTTTCATAACCCACCTCGGATAAAATTTTCAAAATATTATAGTTATTTTAAAGCATAGATTAGGTCTTTACAATTATTTATTTTTTCAGGATTACTATTATTAAATTTTATCGAGAATAAAAAATGATTGCCCGCCTTTTAAGGAGACAACCATCAAATTCTCACCCATTTTCAGTTCTTCATCTTCTCCAGAGCGCAACCGTTTAGGAATAATAATCAAATCAGCAGTATTATTAATTTGTCATTTTCATTAAGCCTTATTTCAATAGATGAAACGGAAATCACTTCAGCCGGCATAATATCCACCGGTGACTCAGAATCAATAAAGTCAGAATATAGAAAAAGAGATGTGACAGTTATGAAAATCATTTTTCTCATTCGTTACTGCATTTTGGTATCAAATGACTTGACTTATAAGTCCTTAACTTGCGTCCTCTCTCAAACGATTCAACGCCGGACGCTCTAAAAAGCTCTCAGAAAGTCCTTCACAGGCATACTTCAGTCCCTGCTTTCTATTTGCAGACCTCGATCTGGCTGCCGATGCTCGATCCCTTGTTCCTCGGTTGATAACCTTACAGCTAATGGCTATCATCCTGAATCTTCTTCTTATACAGTTTTATTAAATAATGATAGAAATCGTTATGCATTTTCCAGTTTGCGGCTCTCGAAGATTATCACCTTCTTTAAATGCATCACCCCTTTGGTTATACTACGTAATAACTGTTTGTCCTACTTAGGTGATTTTCAACGGTGGAAAAAAGAAAAACTAGTTACTGATTAGTAACTAGTTTTTATCTTAAAAGATTCAAATATTAGGTTTCGGATTTTCTGGTTTAACCATCTCATCACATTGTTCTTTCGTTAATAATGTAAGCTGCACGCAGTCTTTTTAGCATTAACCCTTCCTTATGAACAAACTTGGTATTTTCTAATAATTTTCATACCCGATAAGGTTCTAATTCCCTAAGTTGTAGTATCAATATCCTCTGTGTAATCCATGGAATTAACCTTTTAAGTTTATTAAACCTAACTGTTTTATTAGACAAAGCTTACAGATCGAATTTCATGGCGCCTATCGATTTTACAATTTCCGGATCTCGGTGCGACCCGAAAAGACTTTCTCCTTTATCAAGGGTGGAAATCTTTTCGATATCCTCTAAGCTCAACTCAAAATCAAAAATGTCAAAGTTTTCGACAATCCGTTCTTTGCGCACCGATTTTGGAATCGTAACGACTTCACGCTGAACAAGCCAACGCAGCACGACCTGGGCGACGGATTTATTGTGTTTTTCCGCAATGGAAGTCAACACGCCGTTGCTGAACATGTTATTGCGTCCTTCAGCGAACGGTGCCCATGACTCGTGTTGAACTCCCTGCTCTTTCATAAAAGCAGCACTTTCTTTTTGCTGGCAGAATGGATGCGTTTCGACTTGATTGACGGCTGGCACGATTTCATTATGCATGATCAGATCCATTAGACGGTCGGGATGGAAGTTGCTGACTCCGATTGCCCTGATTTTTCCTTCGCGGTACAGATCCTCCATCGCGCGCCAAGCGCCGTAGTAATCGCCGTATGGCTGGTGAATAAGGTATAAATCAAGATAATCCAGCTGCAGCTTATTTAAAGATTTGGAAAATGCCGCCTTGGCACTTTCATAGCCGGCATCCTGAATCCAGAGCTTGGTCGTAATGAACAGCTCCTCACGCGGTACGCCGCTCCGCTTGATTGCACGTCCGACTGCCTCCTCATTTAGGTAACCGGAAGCAGTGTCAATCAGGCGATAACCGGCCATCAGTGCTTCATATACTGCGTTTTCACATTCTTGAGCATCGGGGACTTGGTATACACCGAAGCCGATAATTGGCATTTTCACTCCGTTGTTTAATGTTACGGTTTGCATTGTAATTCCTCCTATTGTTCAAATGTAGAACGACAAACGGCACGCATCCCGAAAATCGGGCACTGCAGAATGAATTCCGCTGCGGCTGGTTTGCGTTATAATAAGCTTATTACCTTCGTGCAACACGAAGGCAAGCACTTTTTTTAAAAATTTTTAAAGGAGGATTATACATGCATACAGTCAAAGAAGCAGCGATGATAACCGGACTCACTGAGCATGCGGTGCGCTTTTACACGGATAAAGGCCTGGTGCCGAGCGTACAGCGCAATAAAAACAATATCCGTTTGTTCGATGAAGAATCAATCAACTGGCTGTTTGGCGTCAAATGCCTCAGGCAATCCGGAATGCCGATTGAAGACATTAAAACGTACGTGAATCTCTGTCTCGAAGGAGATTCGACCATCCCACAACGGTACACACTCATGATGGAGCATAAAGAAGATGCGCTCGCTCAGCTCGAAGAAGCCAAACAGCACATTGCCCATTTGGAACAAAAAACCGCCCTATATCAAGCCATTCTGGAGCACCGCTCTTTTGATACAACCAATCCCGCCAACTGGGAAAAAATACAGCATATGCATAGTGACGTATTTTACTCGCCCACTGTCCGGTAGATGTGAAAGATATTTATGAGCACATCAATGGATCTTAAACTCCTAAATTGGAATCCATATTGAATAGGCTAAGTTTGATGACATGTTATGAGCGATTAAATTTGTTTATATACGGCTATAAGGCTGCAAGTCCTTAAGGTTACTTTCTATTAATATAAATTGATAGAGGTCGCATCTGTATGCGACTTCTTGTTCGATGTTGTTTTCAAGTGTGTCATAGGTAATGTTAACTTCAGCAATTACTTCTTTTGTGCTTAAGTTAACTGTGCTAGTTGATGGAACTGACTTTCGATCTTTAGTCAGCGCAACTCCCTCTTGAGCTGCTCTTAAAATACGCTGACCAAAACAGCTCTTCTCGATTTTCTGTGTGTCATGATCCATTCGGATAACTCGCACATCTCTTAAAATCGTTGGCGTATCTTGAACCATTCGAATAAAAGTTGAAGCTTGAACAGGCTTGCCATCAAAAGGATCGGCTTCTCGCACGCTTGGTTTTCTGTATTTTCTTTGTTTGAAGGCTCGGAATCGATAATTTCTGAACTGTCTGCTTCATTAATAACTGCTTTTTTGAAAGAATCCCCCACTTGTTCAAAACTGCTTTTCATACAGTCTTAAGAGCCATCGCATCCCAGTCATTTTTCCATCCAACATCAGATTTACTGAGTTTCTTTTTGTGTTTCTCCACTTGTACCTTTGTCCAGTACACTGTTTTTCGGAAACCATTTATCAAAAATAAGCTCCATAACCAATCACTACGTCTGAATTCACGCTTTTCAAACTCAATCTCGATCTCCTCAGTCAGCGGATTCCGCTTCTCCAATTCGCCTTCATGAATGGGTATGCAATTGATGGACTTATATTGGCCTGTTCGCAAAGCAAGCTGTATGTACCCTTTGTATCCTAGCTGGAATTGGGCCTTTCCTCCATAAGGAACTATCCAGGCATACCCTAAGTTTTTATCTATAGGCAGGTCGAGTGTCTGCCACAGGAACGCTTTTCATACATCATAATAAAACCTTATTAAAACTTTACAAGACAAGCTGAATTGACTATAGTCTAATTAGACTAAAATATTGATGTAAAGAAGTGAAAAATCAGATGATAAAGTCTTTTTTAATGTTGGGGCAGTCGAATATGGCGGGCCGTGGATTTTTGAATGAAGTAGACCCTATCTATAATGAAAAAATTAAAATGCTGCGCAATGGACAGTGGCAGATGATGACAGAGCCGATTAATTACGACCGTCCGGTTTCCGGCGTTGGCCTGGCGGCATCTTTTGCAGATGCATGGTCGAAAGCTCATCCCAATGAAGAAATTGGCTTGATCCCGTGTGCGGAAGGCGGCAGTTCATTGAATGACTGGCATCCGGAAGGCATCCTTTTTCAGCATGCTTTGTCCGAAGCCCGCTTCGCCCTCCAGTCCAGTCAAATTTGTGGAATCCTTTGGCACCAAGGTGAGAGTGACAGTTATCGTTCGCTGCATGAAACTTATTACGAGAAATTAACTCTTATCATCGAGACGCTAAGAAACGAGTTGAAACTTGATGAGGTACCGTTGATTATTGGAGGGCTTGGTGACTTTCTTGGGAAGACCGGTTTTGGACAGCACGCGACTGAATTTCGACAGGTTAATGAACAATTGCTGCGTTTTGCTAATGAACAACAGAATTGTTATTTTGTTACTGCGGCAGGTTTGACTGCGAATCCTGATGGCATTCATTTAGACGCAGCTTCACAACGCAAATTCGGTTACCGCTATTTCGAGGCTTTTTCGAAAAAGCACCATATCCTTAAACCCATTTCGGGAGAGGAGCAATCACTGAAAGTGAATGGTGACTATTCTAAAACAGAACAGATTTACCTTCATAGTATGGATTTGGCTTCGGGTAAAATCACGTACGCGGAATTTGAGGCGCGGATGGCGAAGTTGATGAAACCATGATTCCCTTACTTATCCTTGGCTTGCTCATCCAAAACCCCGGAGCTCACGGCTATGAACTTCTGGCTTTAATGGAAAAACGTCATTACAAATACATTGTTAACTTCACGAAAGGTTCATTTTATTACAATCTGCAGCAACTTGAAGAAAAGTGTTTGATTGAACAGATTCAGCAGAAACCCTCAACCAGCGGGCGTGAAATCCGTAACTTTAAAGTCACAGATTCGGGAAGGGCAGAATTCGAAAAATTAATGATCAAATACGGCACCAAATCGGAATATGTGAACCTGCAATTTTATGGGGCGTTACTCTTTGCCGATGAATTCGACAAAAATAAATTACTGGATCTGATCCAATCACAAATCGATCAGACTAAAACTCGAATCGAGCTCCTTGATGAATACCTGTCCATCACTCAAGAAATTCCCGGCACAATCAATTACTTTCGCCGTATGAATGAAAATTCCCGTTCACATCACTTGGTTAATTTAGAGTGGTTCGAAAAATTGAAAGCAGAAATAGAGTGAACTATTGCATAATAAAATTTCGCATCGTCGGCATTAAAAAAAAGAGTCCCTATTTTGTTCAAAGGCGTGAATCCTGACATTGCAGCGATGTGGGAAAGTTTAGATGAAGCAGCAATCAATCAACTAAAAGAGCTTTCTAATGCAGCGCCTGCAGGACTCATCAGTGCATCCACGAACTTTTCTGAAGGCCGGACAGAGGAAAACGGAGAGCTTGATCACTATATTGGCGCAGCCACAACGAAACATTGCCCAAATCACCTATCACAGCTTGAAGTCCCTGCCTCAACGTGGGCTGTATTCGAAGCAGCCGGATCATTTCCGGATGCACTGCAGGAAGTATGGGGACGGATTTATTCCGAATGGTTTCCATCGTCCGGATTATGAACAAATTGAAGGCCCAGAAATCCTGTGGAACGAGCATAAAGATGTAACATCGCCATCTTTTAAAAGTGAAATTTGGATACCCATTTCAAAAAAGGAATATATCTTACAATGAAATTAGAGGAATTGAAGGTTTTAAGGAAGGGGTCTCATCCCTTCCTCTTTATGTCACTAACCCGATCTGCGGCAATATTGATGCCACTAATCTTCGAATTGAGTTTTTTAATGAGCAGAGCCGATCTTACTGAAAATATAAATTGAGGTGTATTGCGTTTTGATGATCTGCTTCTCACTTCTTATTTTCCGCCTTAACGTCCGATCATTTCTGCAATTCTTCCCCAAAGTCTGACGTTGATGATTGACCGCCAAGTCTCCCGTTTTGATTCCTGCCTTCACGGTTTCCCGAAGTGAGTTCTCTATTAATTCCGCTGCTTCTTTCCGGAAATAAATCACTTCACAACAGACAAACTGAAGGCGGTATAAAAAAACAGCTCCGTTAAAATGGCCGGAACTGTCTTTGAATTTTGGATTTTGCAGTTATCTCCATCCGTTAGTTTAATTAGAATTCAGATAATCCAAGACACGATCAACTTTTTCATTGACTGAGTAATCTCCTTCAATTTTTAACAATGGACAAGATAAATCTGCCATCCAATGTTCGTGTAAAGCTTTGCTTCTAACTTCCATTCCGGCATGATCATATAAAGAAGCCCACTCTAAAAATGTTTTTGATTGTTCATATTTACTGCCGCCGGCTAACACTTCGTTTCCATAACGCTGAAATTCCCTATGCCTTAATCTCTCAAGCCGTATATCCTGCGGAATCCATAAGAAGATGACAAGGTCAAAATAACTTTTTAGATCATCGCCCCAGCGGCACACTGCGCCAGAAAGAATCCATTTCTCATTTATTGTCAAGTCTTTTTCAAGCAACTTTCTTCTTTCAGGGATTTCTCTTTTTTTAGTGAATTTATCTGTCCAATAGTAATCATCAGTATCAAGATGCGTATGCGGCAAATGCTTTGATAATGCAACACCCAATGTTGACGTTCCGACACCAGAGGCTCCCAATATGTGAATCTTATTTTTCATACTTCCCCCTCCTTATGAAGCAACCAAACTCCCTGTTGCATAAGGTATTTACTATTATTTTGACATAAATCCCCAAAAACCTTTACTTTGCCAGGAGAATCCAGATGCATGTTAAAACCATACTGCTTACGAACTTCATGGTCATTTTCAAACAGAATGATTAACTTTCTCTCCGGCCTATTTTAATATCCCTATACACTTTTTCAAAAGTCTCGATTGGCAGTGAAAACTTGGTTGTTTTCTCGTTACGGTGATTGATTACGATCTCAATTTGATTATTTTTTTGTTCAAACTCAATAAGTGCGTTCTCCCATTTATCTCTGATTGAAATGATACAATTTCCATTTTTCTTTTCCTTTTTCTTATAAATGTAATTCACTTTAACTCCCCTTTCATTGATCGGCAAAAGGTTTCGGAATAAGGAAGCTCCTCAAAAAAAGGATCAAAACTTTTATCAAGTTTGATCCTTTTCCCTTTTTAGTCATTTCTTCGCGAACGTTTATAGACATTCACGGTTACCAGCCAGCTCATAACAACGATTCCTGAAAAAAGAATGAGCATATTACTGTACAAATAAGCGGAATGATCAGCGTTAACAGGCAGCAGCCTTTGATTCAGCAAGCGGATCGATAATAAACCGCCTGCAATCGAAATACCCGTTCCCTCTGATAAAAAGCTCGTAAAATTAAGAAGACTCATTCCGGCGCCGGCTTCCTTTTGTTTCAAACTGCCAGACACAATTGTAGATATAACCGTTTTTGTGAAGGAGAGCCCCCCAAAAACAAAAACGATTATAACGGTCATGAGCCAAGGTGCCGCATCTATGAAAAAGGCAGCGATTAAAAAGCTGGAAGACATCAATACAATCCCAATGGTCAGCACATACAAAGAACCTTTCCGATCAACAAGCAATCCTCCAATGTAACCGAAGATGATGACGCTCATCGTCCCGGGGAACATAATCCCGCTTCCAATTGCCGCAGTACTTAAATGGTGAACATCTTTCATCATATAAGGAACCATAGACACAAATCCTGCAGCAGTGCCGAATATCAGGCCTCCGCAAAGGACGCCCATCATAAACAAAACATTTTTCCCCAGTGCAGGGTCAACAAAGGGATCTTGAGTTTTCCTAATATGTCTCACAAATATCAGGAAAGCTAGAGTACTGATGATCAGAAAAGATAGTCTATATGACGTTGTAAACAGCAGAAAAAATACGATGCCTGCAGACATTAATATAATCCCCGTCATATCAAAGCGCCCGCTGATTCTTTCTTCCTTTTCCAGCAGTTTCATCAGGAATGGAACGGTGATAACTGTTGCTGTCGGAATAAGCAGCAAATATGACCAGTGAATATAATGAGCGATCATTCCGCCAATAGCTGGCCCGACACCTTCCCCCATTGCCACCAGCGACCCGATCAGACCAAATGCTTTACCCCTGTTTTCTTTCGGAATATAGCGTACTACTGCAACCATCACAAGAGCCGGGAATGCGGCTGCACCAGCCCCTTGAATAAATCGGGCCAGAATGAGTACAGGAAAGAAAGAGTGTCCGACAAATCCAATGATCGATCCGAAGCCATTTACCATAATTCCAAATAGGAGCAGTTTTTTGATGCCCAGCTGATCTGATAACTTCCCATACAGAGCAGTTCCGATGGAAAAGGTTAACATAAAAGCCGTGTTCACCCAGTTTGCACTCGATGGCAGTTTATGAAAATCGTTAGCGATATCAGGTAACGAGACGTTCAAAACCATTTCATTTAATACGCTGAAAAATGACAAAACACAAAGCCAAATGAACACTTGGTTGTGCCGTAAAGCTGACTGTGAATAAGGCGTATTCACAAATTTCCCTCCATTAATGAGGGCAGACGCAGTTTATAGGGCCATTGATACGCTTCCCTCTTTTAATTGTACCCTGTTCATTTTTTTGCACTTCATACATAACTCCCCCTGCATTGATTGATATACCTTATTATAAATCCTCAAGCCGATGTTTTGAATACTTTGCGGCACACACCCGCAAATGACGAAACATCAAATACTGTTATATTTAAAATTTACAGTACCAAAAAACCGCAATTTCATTTGCTGTTGAAAGATTGGAATAAAGCATTGTATCGACCGCTCCTATGACAAAGTTATTTTTGGCATAAAAATGACAAGCTGAAACATTAATATCTTGTGTTTCAAGCATAAGACCGCATAAATGATTCTCCTTTGCCCACTCAATCGCTTTATGTAATAAAGCCGTCCCGACACCATTTTTTCTATAATCTTTTGCAACGGCAATGTCTTCAATCAGTGCGTATCCATTCCAATTAGAACGAAGCTTACTCCGGCCGACACAGTCGTTCTCTGCGTAATAAAAAAAGACAACTTTATCCTCTTCTTCAATATAACTGACATCAATGTCTTCATCATCATATTTTTTGACATAAGGTTCAGCAAATTTCTCCTCTGTATATGTCCAAACATTGTTTTCAAATGAAGGGATGATTCTCCCTGAAACAACGAAAGGTTCGTTTGGTTTATTGAAGTCTTTCATATTGAAACAAGTCATTTTAGTTATCATCATAATCACCTTTCTGCAGTTATTGAATTCACTTTACACCTTTTGAACTGTTGATTCGTCTGCATGTCACGAAGACTAAAACAAAAAAGATACCAACCAACATCGATTGGTATCATCTATTCATTCGAGCCCTTACAACAACATCCTATCTCGGAGCTTCCAAACCAAATGTTGTCCATTCCTCTTTTGCCGGACCATAAATACCCGGAACAGGTAAACCCGCTTGTCTCATAAGGACAGTCATTTGTCCTCGATGATGGTTTTGATGTTGAATTAAAAACATCAAAAGTGAACCATTCGGCAATTGCTGACCAATAAAGTTGACACATTCTTGAAGTGTATCGTCAGTCCATTGCGTTTTTAACGCCTGTACAAATGCATTACTGGCTTGGTGATAACTCTCAGCAATAAACCGCGCCGATGCAGGAACAGGATAATCTTCAGCAGGAGCGTGGAACGTTAAATCTGTGTTTGAGGTAATGATGTGAATGGCCGCGACAGTATGCCATGCAATACGGCCTAAAGTCCAATGTTGTGAAGTGATTTCTTGTTTAAGTGATTCATCAGTCAGATGATTCAGCAGTTTTTGTGTCGCATCGGCTTCGAATTCCCAAGATTTCAAAAAATGGTCTAAGGTTTGAAACATAAAAATCCTCCTTATCCTTTTTTGTTTTTCTATGTATCTGCAGTTCAATTATAGTGCTCCGTTTAGTTAAAAAAGAACAAAACGATAGACAGACATGACAATAACAGACAAAATATAAGAACATAACAGATCACTCTATACTTCCTTTTCTTCAATCGGCAAAAAAGGATCGCTGCTCAAACAGGATTTTTCAGTCTAATATTTTCGCTTTGCAAAAGTCCATATCGTCTTAGTGATTGAACCGGAGATAAAACAGCTCCCCGTCATCATAGCCACCCAAATGAAAAATGTCGGTTCGGCACCTATTACAATAAACATAAATATCAAGGACAAAATGAATACAATAACAACCATCATCCATACTTTTTTGAAAATGAAATATCCTAAAATCCCTAACAGAAAAGAAGCTGCCGGAAGAAAAATGAGAATGATATACGCGGGACTCAACAGCGGGCTAATACAAACACCTCCCAATTTCAAAACGAGAAAGTTCCTACTTTTTGTCTGATATCAAATGATATGAAGTGATTTTTTTCATCTTGATATTACGCCGTTTCATTCATTTTATACATATTATACCAATACAATCGAGTCAAATATAGATATTTATTCATTTTTAACACATTTTAGGGAAATGAGGAGTGGATTAAAGTCTGAGGATAGCCCGCTTTTTCTTTCCCTAGTAAGTCCTGCCGCATTGATTTTAGCGCATCTGCTTTCTCATTGTTTTTGCAGCGCTAATATTCTCATAATCGTGTGCATGACGCTGCTTTCGTCATTTGATTTGATGACAAAGTGCGCCGCATCTTTTATTTCGTCAATGGCGTTCTTAACCGCAAAGCTGTAGGATGCCGCTTCCATCAATTCTTTGTCATTGCGGCCGTCTCCGAATGCCATTGTTTCATCTGCCGAAACCCCTAATAATCGCTGCAGTTCTTGTACTGTTGATCCTTTATGTATTCCGATATTTGATATATCCATCCAGGTATCTTCTGATGCTACGATATATAATTGGTGAAAAAATTCATGCAGCTTTTCTCTCGTTTCCGGACAGTTGGCGTCGGGGTCATGAACCGTAATCTTGATAAAATCGTCTTTTATCTCAGTAAAATCAGTTATTTTCGTTACATGTGCATAAGAGGCATTTACATATTTCATTTCACTTTCAGACAGATTTTCTTTTACGATCGCGCCTTTTTTTGTGCACGCGATAATGGTGTGCCCGCAGCTGATTTTTTCTAAAGCGCCTATAATTGACAGTCCGGCTTTATTGCTGATCAAAGATTCATATACGAACTTGCCGTTCTTTTTCATACGTGCGGCACTGTCTCCTAAAATCCAAAAATCTTTCGCGTCTTCTCCGAATAAGGCTTCCACCCTTTCACACTGTTTCCCGGTGCAGATGGCGAAAGCGACATGCTGTTCCTCCATTACTCTTTTTGTCTTTTCAAATAACGTTCTGTCAAAATCGCCTTGATTATTTAAAAATGTGCCGTCTAAATCCGTAATCACTAATTTAATTATCGTTCAGCACCTCCGCAGTTAAAATGTCTTTTTTCAGACAAAGGGTTTTTCACATTTGAGAATGGAATCAATCGCGTTTAAGACCCCTTCCTCATTGTTTGATTGCGCGATATGCGCCGCGGCCTGTTTAATGCTTTCCTGCGCATTATCCATGGCGACTCCGTATTTCACGGCGGACACCATCTCCAAATCATTGCCGCTGTCTCCGAAGGCCGCGCATTCTTCAGCATTTATCCCCCATTGTTTCTGGAGAAGCTTAATCCCGCTTGCTTTATGAAGCCCCGGTATGATCAGATCTATGTCACCGTGCCCGCTTGATACAGACGTGACGAAAGACCCGATTGCGTTATTTAAATGGCTCAGAAGTGCGGAACAATGTTCGGCGGGAAAGCTGATGGAAAATTTTAAAATGTCATCATCGATGTTTTCAAAATGCGGCACCCTTTTTAACACATAATAATACTTACTGGCATGCAGATATTCATCTTCACTGGCATTTTCATGAATATACGCGCTTTTTTTTCCGCAGACAATGACGTTTTTCACCTCATACTGCTCTAAAGCAAGGATTACTGCTTTTATAGTGTCTTCAGACATGCTACCCGCGAATACTTCTTCTCCGGCATTCACGACGAAAGCGCCATTCTCGGCAACGAAAGCGATTTCACTTTTGATTTCCGGAAAGAAGGATGTAAGCTGCGCATATTGGTTTCCGCTTGCTACGGCAAATTTAATTCCCCGCGCATTTAATTCACGATACTGATTCATAAAACGCTCTTCGTTATATGCCATTTCATCATTCAAAAACGTTCCGTCCATATCAACCGCTATCAGTTTGATACTCATATTGTCCTCCTTTTTTCGGCCGCTTTTGTCAGCGCCCCTTGAAGAGATCATGCATAAAGCGTATGAACGAATTATATCCGCAGTTGTTTTGACCGTAAATCATTGGCTGACGTCTTGTTTTGAATGACACAAAAAGTGATTTGTCACATAAATATAACACTATGTTTCTTTTAAAAATGATATGTTACGATGAGATGTACATTCACCATTCTCATAAAAAGGAGAATCCCCCTGCATGTTCACACACGAAATGATTGCTTCATTTAACGAGCTTGAAACTTCTTTATACAACTACATCTCCCAAAACAGCGAGAAAGTCGTCTATATGCGCATCCGTGAATTGGCAAATGAAACCCATGTATCTACGGCTTCTATTTTACGTTTCTGCAAAAAAATAAACTGTGAAGGGTTTTCAGAGTTTAAGGTGAAGCTGAAAATGTATGCGGAGGCAAATAAAAAAACGATTTTAAAGAGTCCCCATCATTCCGTTGCCGAGTTTTTTGAAAGAACAGTAAGCGGAGGGATGGAAGAAAAGCTGAAGGAAGCAGCAGCCCTTGCGGCCGATGCAGAAAGCGTCATTTTTATCGGAGTGGGAAGTTCAGGAATTCTCGCCGAATACGGAGCCAGATATTTTTCGTGCTTAGGGAAACTTTCAATGTATATTAAAGATCCTTACTTTCCGGCCCATTCCCATTTCCGCCATAACAGCATCACGATCGCATTATCGGTTTCAGGTGAAGGAGATTCTACGGTGACTCATCTGAATCAGCTGAAACAAGAAGGAAGCCGGGTCATCAGTATTACAAATCATAAACATTCAACCATTGCCAAAATGTCCGATGTGAATATTTCATATTACGTGACGGAAGAATGGGTTGAAAATGCGAATATCACCACCCAAATCCCCGCGATGTACATACTTGAATCGATGGCTCGAGAGATATACAAATTGAGAGAATAAATTCAGGAACGAACCACGGAAATTTCGGCCTTTTTGTAAAAGTAACGAGAAACCCTTCTCTGATGCCAGAGAAGGGTTTTGAAGATCACAGATGAGACACAATACAATTTGCATGGCCCGCCAGTTTATATTCTCCCAAACCGGAAGGCAGGAGAATATGATCTCCTTTTCTAAAGGAATGTTCATGCCCGCCTGCAATCATTATTCCGTCTCCTTCGATCACGCTGACAAGAAGGAAGGGATGATTCTGGAATAAATTCACTTCACCTTTTACATCCCACTTTTCGACTGAAAAATAAGGACATTCTATTAAAACAGCTGCCAGCAGATCATCTGTTTGTTTATATTGAACGGTCGGCCGTTCACGGACAGATGGAACGTCTGTCACTTCTATACTTTTTTCCAAATGGAGCTCGCGCAGCCTGCCGTCCGCATCTTTTCTTCCGTAATCATACAATCTGTAAGTCGTATCTGAATTTTGCTGCGTCTCTAAAATAAGTGTGCCCTTTCCAATCGCGTGAACGGTGCCGCTTGGGACAAAAAAGAAATCTCCCGGCTTTACCTTAACTCTGTTCAGGAGCCCGTCCCATTCTCCGCGCTCAATCATGGATATCAGTTCTTCTTTTGTTGTTGCGTTATGGCCGAAAATGATCTCCGCATCTTTTTCACAATCAATGATATACCAGCATTCGGTTTTTCCAAGTTCCCCGTTTTCATGCATTTTGGCAAAGTCATCATTCGGATGCACCTGAACGGACAGGTCTTGGTCCGCATCCAAAATTTTTGTAAGAAGAGGAAAACGGTCTCCTTCAAGGTTTCCGAATAAATCTCTGTGATGCTCCCACAATTCACCGAGCGTACATCCTTTATACATGCCGTTTCGAACTGTGCTCTGTCCATTTTGATGAGCGGCAAAGGCCCAGCACTCCCCTGTCCGCTCGGACGGAATATTATAGTGAAAATCACGCAGGGCGGCGCCTCCCCAAATTCTTTCTTTGAAAACCGGATTGAAAAATATCGGTTCAGTAGACATGATCATCCCCCGCTTTATTCGATTTCTTCCAGAAGCTCATACGCCTCTTCTTTTGTCTGAACGGAGAGCAGCCTTTCCCGATAGCTGTCATCCATCAGTTTTCGGGATAACATCTGCAATATTTTCAGATGCTGATTTCCGCCGCTTTCCTTCGGTACGGCAATCATAAAAATCAGTTTTGCATCAGAACCATCAAGGCTGTTCCAGTCAACACCCGAACGTCTTATTCCGAATGCGACACCCGGCGTTCTGACGGCATCAGACTTTCCGTGCGGAATGGCGATATTCATACCTATCGCCGTGGTTCCCTGCTGTTCACGGCTCAAAATGGCCTGTTTAAATCCGCTGTCAGACAGAAGCATACCTTTACGGGACAATTTCTCGATCATTTCATCGATAATGTCATCCCTCGTTTCGCCGGATAAATGCGGTTCAATCAAGTCCGTGCTGATAATGTCAGTCAGTTTTTTGATTTCGGTCATCCCGGCTTTTCGGCTGTCAGCCTGAGATGGTTCCTTTGTTTCTTTTGCCGCTGCAGCTTCATTTGATGCGGCAGACGGCAGCACCTCACCGGGCGCGGGGGATTTCGCCATATCTTTCTTCAGTACATTAACCAACAGAGCGGTGACAAGAGAGCCTGCTGTTACAGCGATAAAAAACATCAATACATGATCTACTGCTCCAAGTACAGCAACGATGGGGCCGCCGTGTGCCACTCTGTCCCCCACATGGCCGATCATCGCTATCACCGAGCCGGTCATAGAACCCGCCATAATACTCGGGATCACTCGAAGGGGGTCTTGGGCCGCAAATGGAATGGCTCCTTCCGTGATACCGAAAAGGCCCATCGTAAATGAAGCTTTTCCCATTTCTCTTTCTGCGGCGGCGAATTTTCTTTTTCCTAAAAACGTCGCAATCCCAAGCCCTATCGGCGGTATACAAATGGAAACGGCAATCGGGCCCATAATTTCATAATTTCCTTCTCCGATCATTGCCGATCCGAATAGAAAGGCCACCTTGTTTACGGGTCCTCCCATATCAAAGGAAATCATCGCTCCTAAAATCAATGCCAGGAGAATTGAGCTCGAGCCTTTCATTCCCGCAAGCCAAACCGTTAATGATGCGAAAATATGAGCGACGGGGGCGCCGATCAGAAACACAAACGCCAAACCGACGATCAGTGAGGCAAACACCGGAATAATAATGATCGGCATAATCGGCTGTATTGCTTTAGGAACTTTACATTTTTTGATTCCAAGCGCCGCATATCCCGCCAAAAATCCCGCAATGATTCCTCCAAGAAATCCTGCGCCGCTCGCACTGTCGTAAAAGCTGCCGGATGCCGCAATATATCCGCCGATCATTCCGGGGACAAGACCCGGCTTATCGGCGATGCTGAACGCGATGTACCCGGCTAAAATCGGGATCATGAATGAAAAAGAAGCGCTGCCGATCTGTTCAATCGTTTTCCAAAAAGACGCATCCGGAATGACTAAGCCCTTTGGTGTTTTTTCTCCTCCAAGCGTCAATGCAACCGCTATCAATAATCCGCCGACGACAATGAAAGGAACCATAAAAGAAACGCCGTTCATTAAATGACGGTAAATCGGGTTTTGTTTTTTGCCCTGCTGACTTGCGGATTCAGTTTTTGAAGCAGATTGATAGACCGGCACTTCACCGCTAAGCGCTCTTTGAATTAATTCTTCCGGTTTGCGGATGCCTTCCTGAACCCCGACGGCCAGCAGCTTTTTTCCCACGAATCGGTCTTTGTTCACCGAACGGTCCGCCGCGATAATGATTGCGTCTGCTTCCCGGATTTCCTCTTCGGTCAGCCTATTTTCCACCCCGATTCCGCCCTGGGTTTCCACTTTGATCTCAACGCCTAATCTGCCGGCTGCTTTTTGTAAATTTTCAGCAGCCATATACGTATGGGCAATGCCGTTCGGACATGATGTAATCGCTAACAGTTTCATATAAATTCTCCTTTGCAGTCTGAATTTCAAGATCTTGTCTCAACTTTATACTGAAATCAGCCTGTGATAAGCGCGTTTTTTTACCATAAGTTCCGGAAATAACGGCATTTTTCCCTATAAACAGAAAAAAAGCAGGGAGCCATTCCCTGCTTTTAATAGTTTAAATACGATAAAAACGTCATCACATTTTTTTCTTCCGTCAGTTTTTGAATAAATGCCGGCTGCTCGCTAAGATAGGAAAGCTCACTGAATAATTGCTTTACCTTGTTTTGATCTTCGTGTTTGACGGCAAGCATAAATACAAGCGACACCTTTTCCGTCCCCCACTCAATGGGCTCTTTTAAGGTGGCGATTGCAATGGCTGATTGTTTGATATATTTAGAGTTCGCGTGAGGGATGGCAATACCCGCCCCGATATTTGTCGCCGACATTTTTTCTCTCATTACTGCATGAATGCCATACTCTTTTTCTACATAGCCTTTTTCATACAAAGCCTGCGCCAGCTGTTCAATGACCTGATAACGGTGCTCTGTCTCTTGCTGTAAAAAAACGAGAAACGGAGTCGTATCATTCAGCATTTTAAACGTTTTTTGCTCCCGGCGGTATGATGTATCAAGCTGTTGCATAAATGCGCTGAGCTTCTTTTCATCAGCAGGCTCCAAAAGCGGTGATACGACGATATGAGGGATCGTTACATTTCCAAGCTCTATCGTAGAAATGACGAAATCTATATCTTTATGCTTTTTGATATACTCTGTCAGCTCCGCTTTTGCGATACAGTCTTTTATCGTAATGTGATGAAATTTGCGTTCAATTTTAGTCCGCAGCAATTGCGACATGCCAATGCCCATATGGCAGACGATGATCGTCCTTTTAGGGTTATGACTGCTTCGGCGCAGCCGTTCGATCGCTGCCTGAAAATGCAGCGTCAAATAGGCCGCCTCTTCTTCAGGAATATAAAGATCAAATGTTTGATTGATGTCTTCTAAAACGTCAATGATAAGATGAAACAAATAAGGGTACATTTTTTTGATATCGTGGAGCATGGGGTTTGAAACAGAGAGATCATAGCTCAGCCGCTTCAACACCGGATCGAGATGAATGTTCAATCCGTTGATCAATTCCTGGTCTTTGTGAAAATCCAGCATTTTCAGTTCTGAAACACGATTGATCAAATGCCTGACGACTTTGGAAAGCTCAGAATCTTCAAGATCAAGCTTCTTTTCTTGCTGCAATGGATAGCGGACTTTCCCGCCTATTATATGTAAAGTTAAATAGACGGCTTCTTCCTCGGGAAACCGGATGGCAAATACCGGCTCAAGCCGTTTTAAACAAGCCAGTGTCCATTCATATTCTTTCTTCTTTTTTACCGCCTCCAGCTGTCTTGCAGAGATGGCGACCGGCTGTTTCATTTTGATACGGCGGATGGTCAGCAATGTATGCAGCAGCAAATTTTCAAATGTTTCATCCGTAAAATAGATAGAATGTTTTTTTTGTAATAACTTGATTTCTTTTCTCACAAAGTCCGCTTCATGACTTAAAAACTTACTTTTTATAAATTGGCTTGTAAACTCCGCATTATCAATCAAATCTGACATTCGCGCCAATGCTTTTCTTTTGTTTTTTTCGTCCCCTTCAATCTTTAAGCCGAGCCGCTGTTTAGAAACCAGTATGAGGTCAAATCGCTTCAGCCACTCTTCAACCGCACTAATATCCTTTTTAATGGAAGCTCTGTTTACAAAATGCTGTGCGGCAATTTCTTTTGCGGAAACGGGCTTTGAATTCATTAATAAATCATAAGCGATGTGAAGTATTCTTTCTTCATCGGTCTTGTGCCTGCATGTAAAGTGCTCATTATAAATGTGCCGGCTTAACCGTGACCTTTCCTGTTCAGATATATGTAAATAGACGCCTAATCCCGGTTTGCGGATCAGCTGAGCTTGAGCATGTTCATTCAGGAAATCTTCAATCGTTTTCAAATCATTCCTGATCGTTTTTTCAGAACAGCGGACCCTGTCTGCGAAATCTTGCACAACTAAGTAGTCATCAGGTTCAGATAACAACAGATACAAAATCTTTTTCTGTCTTGAATTCATGTATTTCATCTGTTTTTCTATCCTTCCTGTCCGTTTCTGCTGGAGCAATTATGATAGGTTAAATATACTGCGCATACGAAACCGTTTTCATTGTATAGTGAAACAAAAGAGTAAAAAGTTTTGTTTTTTACCGCAGATTCCGGAAAAATCATGTTTTATACTGAGGCTGTTCACCTTTGGTTGACAACAAAACACCAACCGTTTTTAAACGATTGGTGTCGGCAGCGAAAACCTGCTGTTACAGCCAAAATGTTTCGCCAAGCGCTAATGCTTTCAGGTTTTCAGGAGGTAATGCACGCCGGTCCCACTCGCTGTGCAGTCTGCTTAATGCTTCCGGGCCTGTATCATCAGCAAGCCGGAATGCCCCGTAATGCATGGGAATGAAGCTGTCAGCCTTCAGCTCCAAAAACGCTTTCACGGCGTCTTCCGGATTGATATGTGACACTTTCATAAACCATTCGGGTTCGTATGCTCCGATCGGCATCAGAGCCGCCTTAATACGAAACCTCTCTCCGATTTCTTTAAAGCCTTCAAAATAGCCTGTATCTCCTGCAAAATAGATGGACTCGCCGTTTTCGCTTTCTATGACCCAGCCTCCCCAATGAGAGGTATCGGTATCCCAAAGCGTTCTCCGTGTCCAGTGCTGGGCCGGAACAAATGATATACTCACCTCCCGCACCTCAAAACGATCCCACCAATTCATTTCATGAACCTTTTTGCGGCCTTTTTTGATGAACAGCTTTTTCAATCCCGCAGGCACGTAAAAATCCGGGTTTCCTCTCAGTTTTTTTATACTCGGAAAATCAAGATGGTCATAATGCCCATGTGAGATGAGCACGGCATCAATGTCAGGCAGTTCGCTCAATTCATATCCCGGCTCTGTCAGCCGTTTTTGAAAACCCATCCTCCGCGCCCATACAGGGTCGGTCATTATGTTAAGCCCCTGTATTTGGATCAGAAATGAAGAATGGCCGATCCATGTTATGGCGGTTTCCGTCCGATTGACGGCAACATCACGGACATCCCTTGTGACCGCCTTCGGAATATTCTCGTTTAAATCTTTACTTTTTTCTCTTCGTTCTTTCATCCATTTCCACATATCTCTGAATCCATGTTCATTCTTCACGCCATTCAAGTTTTCATATCTTTTTTTCATTATCATTCTCCCTTGAAACGTGTATTCCATTAGATTCATCGGACATTTATACAATGTCTGTAAATACCGCTCCGCTTGCTTCGGCTAAATCTTGAGGCGCTACTTTCAGCTGCATTCCGATTTTCCCCGCACTGACAATCATAAACTCCAGTGTTTCAGCGGATCTATCAATAAAAGTCGGAAACCTTTTTTTCATTCCGATCGGAGAGCAGCCGCCGCGTATATAGCCGGTCACTCCCAAAAGGTCCTTCATGGCAATCATTTCTATTTTCTTCTCACCTGCCGCCTTCGCAGCCTTTTTCAGATTCAGTTCTTTTGCAACGGGAACGACAAAGACGTAATAACGATCAGTTCCTGCAGATGCCACTAAGGTTTTATAAACATATTCGGCAGAGTATCCGATTTTTTGTGAAACGGAAAGACCGTCTGCGGGCTGTCCCCCTTCTGTTTTGTAACCTAATAGCTCATAGGGAATGTTTTGCTGCTCAATGATACGGACAGCATTTGTTTTCACTGTTTTTTTCGCCATGGTTTTCCTCCGTTTTCTGTATTTCTTTCTGCTTTATTTTCAACTTCGATTTTAATAAAATGACCGCTCAGTTGCGTGCTTTGTAATAATCAAGTGCAAACTGTTTAAAACGCTCAGCAGCGGGAGAGAGAGCATGGTTTTTTAACTGGGCTAACGCTATGGTGCGTTCGCATTGGTAATCTGCAACCGGGAGAAAAACGACCGGAAAGTATGAATGCTCCGCGGTTTTCGGCAGCACTGCAGCCCCCAGACCCGCGGCGGTCAGCCCTAATATGGTTGACACTTCCTCTCCTTCAAATGCGAGATGCGGGTGTATATTCAAATCCCGGCACATCAGATCAAACATATACCTCAGCCCGTATCCCGGTTTAAATCCGACAAAATCCTCGTCCTGCATCTCTTTCATTTGAATGCTTTTATTTCCTGCAAGCGGGTGGTTCTCAGGAAGCACCGCATAAAGAGGCTCTTTCTCCAGCACTGTCCATTGTAAAAGCTCGCTGGGAAGCGGCGGGGAGCTGAGACAGATATCCGCATCTCCCGTTTCCACCATTTTGCGAAGCGTTTCATTTGCGCCTTGATAAAGCCGGAAGGTCACGTTTGGGTATAGCTTTTTAAATTCGGCAATCAGCTGAGGCATTAAGCGCAGCCCGAGCGTATGAAGAAAAGATACAGATATTTCGCCGTGCTCCAGGCTCATATTTTTTTTCACTTGTTCAACGCCTTCATTTAAAGCTCGTCTCGCTTGTTTTGCTTTTATTAAGAACTGCTCTCCGTGCCTTGTCAGCCGGACGGCTTTTGTCTCTCTGTAAAATAACGGCGCGCCTAATTCTTCTTCGAGCCTGATAATCGATCGGCTTAATGCCGGCTGAGAAATCATCCTTTCTTTTGCCGCATTTGTGAAATGCTGATGAGTTGCCGCCGCAATGAAGTTGTCAATTTGATGAAGCTCCATTTTCTCCTTCTCCCCTTTCCTCATAACCTACACGCATTAATTCTATAGTTATTATAAATTAGACACATTGAAATGAAAAGCGTACGATACATATATAACCAACAGTGAGAAAAGAGGGACATTCATGACGTTTATTCAGCCTCATACAAAGGCTTACAGAAAGGCCAGCTTGGCTCTGTTTATCAGCGGCTTTGTGACATTTGCCACGCTTTACACGACACAGCCGCTTATGCCTTTGTTTTCGGAAGAGTTTCATATTTCCGCTGCAGCTGCCAGCTTAACTTTATCCATCTCAACAGCCGTTTTGGCATTTTCATTATTGGCCGCCGCTTCGTTGTCTGACGGATTCGGCAGAAAAAAATTAATGGTGCTGTCGTTAACAGCTACTTCTGTTTTAGGTCTATTAACAGCGTTCAGTCCGGCTTTTCCGGCGCTTTTGGCGATGAGGGGGCTGCTCGGTATTTTTCAGGCAGGCGTTCCTGCTGTCGCTATGACATATGTAGGCGAGGAGTTTGATCCGAAGGGCCTCGGGAAAATGATGGGCTTATATATCAGCGGCACAAGCATCGGGGGAATGAGCGGCAGGCTGTTAACGGGGCTTCTGACTGATGTATTCGGCTGGCGGCCGGCGCTTGCCATTATCGGCATTCTTTCTATTGTATTAAGCTATTTGTTTTGGCGTTTTCTTCCGGCTCCGCGCCATTCATCTCAGCGGCATGCGGGCGTAAAAGCGGCATGTAAGGAATACGGAGCGGTTCTACACCGCAAACGGCTGCTTTTGTTAATATCTCTGGGATTTATATTAATGGGGAGTTTTGTGACATTATATAATTATATCGGCTTTCATTTAATGGCGGCTCCTTATCATTTGTCACAGACTGTGATCGGTTTTATTTTTATTGTCTATCTCGCGGGAACGTTCAGCTCTGTCTATATGGGGAAAAAAGCGGACCTTTTCGGAAGTGCAAAAATGATTAAGATTGCGATTTTTGTTATGCTGGCCGGTGCAGCGGTGACACTTTTGCCCCAGCTTGCCCTTAAAATCGCGGGGATTGCCGTCTTTACCTTCGGCTTTTTCGGCGCACATTCGATCGCAAGCGCCTGGGTCGGCCGCGCAGCCGGTGATCAGCGCGCGCAAGCCTCTTCATTATATCTGCTTGCATACTATATCGGGTCAAGCGTGGCCGGGTCTTGCGGCGGTTTCTTTTGGACGCATTTTCATTGGATCGGTATCATTTCATTTATTTCGGTTTTGCTATTGCTGTCTTATCCGGTTTTATTTCTGGCGGAATTCAGAAAAAAGGGACATAGCCGCCTGCATGTAAATCAATAAAAACATTAAAGATTTGTGTCTTTTGTCCGATACTAAAGATAAGGCCGGCACGATACTCCCTATAACTATTCCTTTTGATTCAGTAGATTTCAAATATCGTGCCGGCTTTCTTCAATTAAAACACAATCTTCAATTGCCTTACGCTTCTGTTACACACCTGCCCAAACATCTTTTGCATATCTTCCTTCCGCCTGCAGCTGTTCAAGCCAATTCAAGGAAACTTTTGAATCAGTGTTATGCACCTTTTCATACGCCTGAAGCAGTACATTTTCGACAGCCGGAGCCATTTTGCTTCCGTCTCCGCATATATAGAGATGGCCGCCTTGGTCAAGAAGCGCAATAATCTGTGCAGCCTCGCGAAGCAGGACATCCTGTACGTAAACTTTACAGTCCTGATCTAATCTGGAATACGCCCGATGCACGGTGACAAGGCCGTTTTTCTCCGCATGGTCGAATTCATCTTTGTACAGATCGTCTTCTTCAGGATGTCTGCAGCCGAAGTATAAATGAGCTTCGCCCAGGCTGTTACCGGACATTTTTTCTGCAGCCCGCGCCTGGATAAATCCCCTGAACGGTGCAATTCCGGTGCCTGCTCCGATCATAATGAGAGGCGTTTTCGTATTTTCAGGCAATGCGAAACCCGACTGCGGCGAGCGGATGAAACAGACGGCAGAATCGCCATTTTGTAATCCGGCTAAATAGTTCGAAGCCACGCCCTTGTATTCTCCCCGGCCGCTCCACGCCGGAGCCGTCACAACGCCGACCGTGATACTGAGCTCCCTTTTGTTTGACTTCGGTGAGCTTGAGATTGAATAATAGCGCGCCTTTAAGGACGGCAGAAGTTCTAAAAAGCGCTCAAACGGCAGTTCACAAGCCGGATAATCTTCCAGCAGGTCCAGCATGGTCATTCGTTTTTTCAGCACGTTTTCTTTATATGCCGCATCGTCAGAATAAAGATGCTCCAATTCTTTTTGGTGCGGCGGGCACACGGTATGGGCGGCAAGTTCGCGAAGCTGGGCTCTCGTTGCCGGTTCCTGCAGCTCTACATATGACGCCAAAAGCTCCGGCGCATTAACCGGCCGGTCCATCGGCAGATGAGGCAGCTGCCGGCCCTTGATCTTAAAGTGCTGGTTCGGATCAAGACCGAATCGGCGAATGACACGGCTGATCAGTTCCCCGCTGTTTTGCGGAAGCACCCCGAGATGGTCTCCTTCCCGATACGTTTCGGTTTTCGGGAGACGCAGCTCAATATGCCGGACTGAACGCTTGCTGCTTTCGGTATGAAGCTCTTTGTTTGTGATGACTTCCGCCTCAAATGCTTTGTACGTTTTGGCAATCGGCGTCTCGGCTGCTTCACTTACGTATTCGATTGATAACTGTGATTTGTTTGCCTGTTTTGGAGCGGCCTCTATATGAAAAGCCTTCATGATGTCCTTCCAGAATGAGTCTTCCCAGGCTTCCTGACTGTACTCAAAATCATCGGCATTGTCGCCCTCCCCGATAGAAGTCAGCCGTTTTGCCCCTTTTTCTTCAAGCACTTTGTCTATCAGGCGGGGGATCCTCTGGTAAGTGGCGGCCCAGTTGCGGTCTCCGCAGCCGAAGACAGCATAAGAAACACCCTTTAATTCCTGATCTTCAAGGGTTTCCATCCATTTCACAAAACCCGCCGCATTATCAGGCGGCGCCCCGTTATAAGAAGCCGTCACAATAACGACTGCGCCTTTTACAGGCAGTTTCCCCGTATAATCATCGAGCGGGCCGGTTTCAGTTGAAAATCCTTTGCTTCTGCCGATGTCAGCCAGCTCTTCCGCGATTCCTTCCGCAGTTCCCAAATTTGAACCGTAAAGAATGAGAAGCGGCGTTCCGTGGGACGGGATTTCTTTCGTTTCTTCTTTGTGACCGCTGCCTTCAGCTTTATGGTTTTGTGCGGACTGCTGATTGGACACATCCTTGTTTTTCACACGGATTTTAAAATCACCGGGCTTAATGGTTAAAGCTTCTTTAATCGTAAGCTCATAATCAGTATGATCAATCAGTTCAAAGTGTTTAAGGACAAGGCCGAGCACCATTGTCGCTTCCTGCAGGGCAAACTGCATCCCGATGCATGCGCGCTGTCCGTTTCCGAACGGCTTATACGCATCAGCCGGAATTGCCGCGGGATCGCTGAACCTTTCCGGACGGAATAACTCGGCATCTTCTCCCCACGCGCTTTTATCCCGGTGCAGCTGCGGAGTCAGAATCGTCACCGGCTGTCCCTTCGCAATCGGATATTTCCCGCCGAGAACCGTATCTTCTTTCGCGTACAGGGAAAATGCCGGGGCAGTCGGATACAGCCGCAAAGTCTCGTTCAGCACCATGCGGATATATGTCAGCTGCTGAATCTGCTTATATTCAGGTGTCTCTCCCGTCAGCACCCGCTCGGCTTCCTGAACGGCTTTTTTCAATTTATCTTTATTTTTCAGCAGGCAGTAAATCGCGAATGAAAGCAGTCCGCTTGTGGTTTCATGCCCCGCGATCAAAAAGGTAATGATTTGATAGCGGATATTTTCATCATCCAGCCTTTCACCTGTTACAGGATCTTTCGCTTCAAGCATCAATGCTAAAAGGTCAGACAGATTCTCATCCGGATTTTCCCTCCGCTCAGCGATGATCCGGTCTACGAGTTCATTCATCACTTCAATATCCTGCTGGAACTGATGTCTCGTTTTGATCATCAGCTTGTCCTGCAGGCTGTGTCTCTGTGATTGGCGCATTGCCTCCTGCAGCGCGCGAAGCATGCTCGTGATAAAAGGATGCTGTGTGTCGCGGTAAAAGCTGTTAAAGCGGTAATGAAATCCGCACAGGCCGATTGTATCCAGCGTCAGGCGCGTCATATCTTCAGCGACGTCAATTTCTTCATTCGGATTTAACCTGCTCCACTTCTGCACGAGCTGCATGGCAATATCAAGCATCATTGAATGATAGCCTTTCATCGCCTTCTGGCTGAAGCTCGGCAATAAAATCCGATGCGCTTTCTGCCAATTCTTTTCGTGAGTCCAGCTCGTAAATAGTCCGTCACCGCCAAACTCACGGACTTTCAGCAAGGCTTTACTGAGGTTTTTATCAAATCGCTTTTCATCACAGACTTCTGCCGCGAGCTCGCGGCCTGAGACGAAGACCCCGACAGAGTTCGGAAATTCAAAACGAAAGATCGGGCCGTATTCTTCGGCAATTTTCCAGAGCGATTGTGACAGTTTTTCTTTTTCCAAGTGAGGGAGATTTTTCAGAGGTCCGTATGTTTTCGGCTGCGGTATAGCGCTTAGCTGTTTCATATCGATCTTCCTTCCTTCGGCGAATAATTAATGAGTTCTGATGGCATCCCAAGAACATTGTTCCAGTTCTTTCAGAAACGGTTTTGTTATTTCGACGCTTCCCGTCCGGATAAGCTGATAGAGTTTGAGATATGCCCCGAGCAGCAGCGCCATCAGCACATTGGACGGCAGATTGCGGAGCACACCTTCAGACTTGCCGCGCTGAAAAAAGACGTCAAGCATCTGTGTTATTTCATCAAGAAGCTTACGGCTCGTTTCATTCAGAAAGTAGGCGTCCTTATTCGTTTCAAGAAAAAACAATGCATACTCACTTTCCTTCGTAAAATCAATCAGACAATAAAACAGGTGATGAAACCCTTCTCTTACAGAGATACCCTGAAAGTCCGTTTTGACTTTTTTCATAAAACGCTGCGCACTTTCCTGATACAGTACGTTCACAAGTGTCTCTTTACTGTCAAAGTAACGGTAGATTGTGCCGGTTCCGACATCGGCCTGAGCGGCAATCATCGGAATCGTCGTGGCGTCAAATCCTCTATCTGTAAACAAAGTAAGCGACGCTTTCATAATGAGTTCAACCTTGTTTGAAGCTGTCATTTCATCCCCCTTTCTAAACGCGGAATGAATATTCATTCCGTTTGTTCAAAATATTTAAAATGTACGGTCATCTGATTACCATTGTATAAGAAAAAAACTTTTTTTAATATAAAATAGATGTGAAATAACCAAAAATAAGGAAATATGCCCAATTTCACAAAAAGAGCTGCAGTGACTTAAGCAGCTCTTTTTATTTCCCAAGAAATATTCTATTTAATGGCAGTAATAAAATGGAATGAATCTCTGCTGACAACTGAAATGTGTCTGAAATGCTGATCATAGAGCACCTCAATCATATCCTTCTCACTCATCCGCGAAGGTTTCAAAACCATATAGAAACACCCGTCAATTTGAAGAACGCGGTACACTTCTTTACATGCTGTCCTGTAATCGCTGACTGTTTCAGCAGTATGTAATGAAAAAACTTTATGAAAGCTGCGATCGCGGAACGGTAAGTTTTCAGGCCTCCCCTGCTGAATGTTTCCGAGCCCGGCTTTTATAACCGAACGGTTTGCGCGCTGTGTTTTCCGTATTTTACGTTTCGATGTTTCTATGCTTTTAAGACTGCCCTTTTCAAGCTGTCCGATGATTTGTTTAAACATTGAGCCGTTTCCGGTCCCGATTTCCAAAATGCGGTCGTATTCCTGTATGTCCATCAAGATTTGCTGAATGACTGACTCTGCCGGTTCTGATGCAGCAAAGTATTTCGCGCGCATTCGTTTTAATGCTGAAGATGTATGTTGCAACATTGTATAACACCCGCTTTTCCATTCCTGTGATTTATTATTCAGAAATAATATCACCTCGTATTAGTATGAGGTACTAACTAGACGCACTTCTCTTCATGAACGTTTCGATTTATTTGAAATTTATATTTGTTTTCATAAAAAAAAGACGGAAAACGTAGGTTTTCCGCCTGCTCTAGTACCAATAATACGGTGCTGTATATCTTGTCTGCCGGGAAAGCGCCGCCATTCTCTGCCGGCGATACGGGTTGCCGTAGCCGTGTTTAAATGAATGGGGCATTGACGCATACCCGTGCCCGATGGATGGAATTCTGTTCTGACCGCCTTGCATGCTATCACCCGCTTACCAATTTTTCTTTCTTTACCATGGTATGCAGGCCGTCTGCGACGTGACAGCAACATCCTCGCTAAACCTGGTCCTTCTCCATTGTGTAATGATTCAGCAGTTCAATTCTGAACATGATGATCTCCTCCTTCTCCTCCGTTTTAGCCCTTCGTGTCCGTTCAGTTCATATAAAAGTGTTTCAGCTGTCGTTCTTTCGCTTCATTATAAAACTCTTCGACCTGCTGTTCTCGTTCATACTCTTCCGCACTTTTAAAACGCTTTGAAATGGTCAGTGTTAAAAAGAAAAGATTAATGGTCATTATCGCTCACCCCCTTTCAATATCCGCACAAGCGAAAATAACCCGCAGCAAACTTCATATGCGCTGCGGGCAGACTAAATCCGCAGACAAAAGAAGACGGAGCTTCTTTCCCTGCGGGGAGCTGCGAATGTCCTGATACTCCGAAATTAACGTGCTTGACGGGCAGAGGTTAAGGAAGGACACGAACTCTTCCACAGGCTGAATCGGTTCAATTGTAAATTTTGATTGCCGTTTAACGTCGTCATGTGATTCAACCTCCCTTTGCTTTTTTCTTACTTTGTAAGTATATCCATCAGCTTCCATTTTGTAAACATTTTTTTCAAGATTTGGACGGAAAATGTGCTGGCATTCCGCTTCAATTGTCCTTGTTTTCCGGCATCTTTCTTACCTCAGGAAACTCTTTTCATCCCTTGCTTTTTCTGATCTTTTTTTGAATATGCAATAAAATAAATAAGGCCGACAAACACTGCCCCGCCGATTACATTCCCGATAAAGGCCGGAATGAGATTGCCAATCAGATCACCCCACGAAAAAGAACCTGCAAAAATCGCAGCCGGGATGATAAACATATTGGCTACAACGTGCTGAAAACCAATCGCGACAAACGCCATAATCGGAAACCATATACCCGCGATTTTTCCGGCTCCGTCTTCTGCGCCGAAAGAAAGCCAGACGGCCAAACAGACAAGCCAGTTACAGCCGATCGCCGAAACAATAACTTTTCCAAACGGCATATCCAATTTGCCTTGTGCGACCGCAATCGTTTTTTCCAAGTAAGGTCCTGTTTCGGTTAATCCGACAACATGTCCGAAAAAGTAAGCGACAAACAGTGCGCCGACAAGATTCATCAACGTCACGATCACCCAATTTTTCACTAATGCACCGGCGGATATTCTTCTGGAAAAAAGCGCCATAGATACCGACATCATATTACCCGTAATCAGCTCCGCGCCGGCAAGAACGACGAGCACCAATCCGATGGGAAACACGGACGCCCCGATTAAACTCGACAGGCTTCCCCATTCTTTCGGAAGGTCGCCGATGACACGGATATCAAGCAAATAACCGAGTGCGATAAACGCTCCTCCCAAAAATCCTAATACAATCAGTGCTGAAAGCGGTGAATGCACCTTTTTTACCCCTGATTCGACCGCAAGCTCCGCTATTTCGTCCGGTTTACGAAAAGCCATAATAACCCCTCCATTTATCATTTCAGCCCCGCAGTTTCCAAAGACGCCTAACAAAAAAGGCAGCATTCAAACAGCCCGTCTAAAACGGGTTTGAATGCTGCCTAACTTGTATGCATACCCATACAACAATATCAAGCAGAATGAAAATATTAGCTATAGAAAATGTACAGATCATGCACACATTCCATAAAAAAATCGTCCTTAAGCCACTGCTGGCAGTTCATATCATATCAAATGTGACAATTTCGTGTCAATTGAATTTTTTTCAGCTTTTGATTTCTTCACGGCGCTCTTCAATGGTTCGGTCAAAGACAAATACAGACACCGCAATATTCTCTTCGATCTTGATGTCTGAAAACAGATGCACGAGCTTTGCTCCGATGAGCTCTTCCATTCCGTCAGGCGTTTGTTTTGAATACAGTTCCTGAATTAAGCTGGTCCGCGCCGCATGAACCATTTCTCTTCCTTCAGGCGTGCGTGCGATAAACTGCTCACTTGCGCTTAGATTGCCGTAAAGCGTTGATACCGCCATGTTATCCACAAAAACGGTGTGAATTCGTTCCGGCCCCTTTCCAAATAATTCTTTGCGCAATTTCCGGATAATATCGTTAAATTCATGAATTTTTTTAGACATATTGTCCCCTCCGATTTCAGCCTATGAAAGACATTCCCGGTTCCCCTTTTTGACATTTCACCTGGTTAAAGTTTTCCTTTCGTATTGTATTATAATAAATATCACCTTATAATAAAAGCAGTGAAGATGGATTTGTAATAGGAAACGTGTTACGAGTCTATCGTTTTATACAAATAGGATTGGTCTGTTAGTAAGACTTGCTAGTGAACTATTCCGCCATGCGTATTTATACCGTTCTCCGGACAGGAGGCCGGTATCTATGTGCATGGCTTTTTTTCGAGTTTAAAAGATGGAGGGGAATTGGAAGTGACAGACGTTCAGTCTATCCGTGTCAAAATTGACGGCACGGAGTATGAAGCACCAGAGGGGTCTAAGATTTTAGATATTTTAAACCAAAACGGCATTGAGATTCCGCAAATATGCCATGTACCGGAAGTAGATCCGATTCAAACATGTGACACCTGTATTGTTGAAGTAAACGGGAAATTGCAGCGCTCTTGTTCCACGGCTGCAGAAAACGGGATGTCCATCTCGCTTACGTCGGGAAGGGTAAAAGAGGCTCAAACAGAGGCCATGGACCGCCTGCTCGAGAATCACCTGCTTTACTGTACGGTATGCGATAACAACAACGGCAACTGCACACTGCATAATACAGCGGAAATGATGGGAATTGAGCATCAGAAATATCCGTATACGCCGAAAGATGATTCAAAGTGCGCGGTTGATATGTCTCACCCGTTTTACCGCTATGATCCGAACCAATGCATCGCCTGCGGTCAATGTGTGGAAGTGTGTCAAAACCTTCAGGTGAATGAGACCCTTTCAATTGATTGGGAGCGCGACCGCCCGCGGGTCATTTGGGATGAAGGCGTCGCCATTAATGAATCATCCTGCGTCAGCTGCGGCCAATGTGTCACTGTCTGCCCTTGTAACGCACTGATGGAAAAATCAATGCTCGGCCAAGCCGGATTTATGACAGGAATAAAAGAAGATGTCATGGAACCGATGATTGATTTAGTGAAAAATGTTGAACCCGACTATACCAGCATCTTCGCCGTGTCAGAAGTGGAAGCGGCTATGCGCGATAAACGGACGAAAAAAACAAAAACAGTCTGCACGTTCTGCGGCGTCGGATGCTCTTTTGAAGTATGGACAAAAGGCCGTGACATCCTTAAAATTCAGCCTGTTTCCGATGCTCCGGTTAACGCGATTTCCACTTGTGTGAAAGGGAAATTCGGCTGGGACTTCGTGAATTCGGAAGAACGGATTACAAAACCGCTTATCCGGAAAAACGGCGCATTTGTTGAATCGTCATGGGAAGAAGCTCTTGATCTTGTCGCTTCAAGACTCGGTTCGATCAAGGCCGAACACGGAAATGGTTCTGTCGGTTTTATTTCTTCTTCTAAAATTACGAATGAAGACAACTACGTTATTCAAAAATTAGCGCGTCAAGTATTTGAAACCAACAACGTGGATAACTGTTCACGCTACTGCCAGTCACCGGCAACGGACGGCTTATTCCGCACAGTCGGTATGGGAGGTGACGCCGGCACAATTAAAGATATCGCAAAAGCGGGCCTCGTGCTCATCGTCGGCGCCAATCCGGCCGAAGGACATCCGGTTCTGGCTACACGCGTGAAACGCGCACATAAGCTGCACGGACAAAAATTAATTGTTGCCGATCTGCGCAGAAATGAAATGGCTGAACGGTCCGACCTCTTTATCAGCCCGAAACAAGGGACTGACCAAGTCTGGCTCATGGCAGTGACAAAATATATGATTGACCAAGGCTGGCACGATCAAGCGTTTATTGATGAGAATGTCAACTACTTTGAAGATTATAAAGAAACGCTGAAAAAGTATACATTAGAATATGCGGAGCGCATCACCGGACTTTCTCAGGATACGATCATCCGCATTGCCGAAATGATTCGTGATGCAGACGGCACCTGTGTTCTTTGGGGCATGGGCGTTACCCAGAATACAGGCGGCTCTGATACATCAGCGGCGATTTCCAATCTGCTGCTTGCCACAGGGAACTACCGCCGCCCGGGCGCCGGAGCCTATCCGCTGCGGGGACATAACAACGTTCAAGGCGCTTGCGATATGGGAACTCTTCCAGGCTGGCTTCCGGGGTATCAACATATTACCGATGATGAGGCACGCGCTAAATTCGAAAAAGCTTACGGTGTTGAAATTGACGGCAAGCCGGGTCTTGATAATATCGAAATGCTCCATGCGATTGAAGAAGGAAACATGAAAGCCATGTATCTTGTCGGTGAAGATATGGCGCTCGTCGATTCAAACGCCAACCATGTTCATGACATTTTATCCAGCCTTGATTTCTTTGTTGTGCAGGATATTTTCCTTTCAAGAACGGCGCAATACGCGGATGTCATCCTGCCTGCGGTTCCATCTCTTGAAAAAGACGGAACATTTACAAACACAGAGCGTCGTGTACAAAGATTGTATCAGGCGCTTCCGACACTAGGCGATGCCAAACCCGACTGGTGGATTATTCAGGAAGTCGCCAATCGTTTAGGCGCTGATTGGAATTACACGCATCCAAGCGACATTTTCTCAGAAATGGCAAGCCTTTCTCCGCTGTTCGGAAAAGCAAGCTACGACGTTCTTAGCGGCTGGAACAGCTTCCTGTGGGGAAGCTTTACGGGAGAAAGCACTCCGCTTCTTTATGAAGACGGCTTTAACTTCCCGGACAAAAAGGCCCGTTTTGCGCTGAGCGATTGGGTGGAGCCTGCCGTATTCCCTGAAGAATATGACCTGCATATTAACAACGGACGGATGCTTGAACATTTCCACGAAGGAAACATGACAAACAAATCGAAGGGCATTCAGTCTAAAGTGCCGGATGTATTTGTTGAAGTATCGCCGGAGCTCGCGGCTGAACGCGGAATTTGCGACGGAACAATGATCCGGCTCGTCTCTCCTTTTGGGGCGGTTAAATTGAATGCGCTTGTGACAGACCGTGTCCGCGCAAATGAGCTTTATCTGCCGATGAACTCTACAGATAAAGATTCTGCGATTAATTTCCTGACCGGGCCTGCGTATGATTCACGGACACATACACCTGCCTATAAACAGACAAAAGTCCGCATGGAAGTGCTCGGTTCCTGTGATACACCGCCGCTTCCGAAAACGAATCCGCGGAACAAAAAACGTCATCCGCAAAACGGTGTGGAAGCTCAGCGAAAATGGAACCGTCCGGGCTATGTGCACTTAACTGATTAAGGAAAGGGGGAAACATTATGGCAAGCCCAATTACTGAAATTCAAAAAGAAACGAAAACAGAGGAACAGCTGAAAGCTGAAAAACTGGAAGAACTGAAGACGCTTCTCGCAGAAAATGAAGAAGCCGTCGCGAAAACGATGTCTATTATGGCAGAGCTGAATGGCTTGGGCATTTTTGATGCCGCCGGCTATATGCTCCAGGCAAAAGAGGAGATTGCCAAAATCGCACTCGGACAGATTTCCCGGGAACCTGTCACCAATCTTCTGAATACGATGATGGCCGCGGGAGGCGCGCTGTCAAAAGCTGATCCCGAATTTATGGGCAGACTTTTAGAAAGCGCCATGGCCGGGACGGATCAGGCGCAAAGATTTTTAAAAGAGGACAGGAAAGTCAGTATGTTTGAACTGATGAAAGCCGTCGGTGATCCTGATATTAACCGCGCGCTCGGCTTCGGGCTGCAGTTTTTAAAAGGAATGGGAAAAGAATTACGCGAAACCCCGTCTGAATAAGAAATGAAAAAGCCATTGTCAAAAGACAATGGCTTTTTTTTATTCATCGGCCTCTTCCAGCCTCTTTTTATAAATAAGTGAACGGTCAACGCAGAAATAAGCGCCCGCTAAAAATGCACAATCCGTTACAAACATCAGCATTTTCTGGCCCGCAGTCAGCCCTTGTCCGGGAAGAACCGCGCCGATATAAATGAAGGTGCTGACTGCAAGCAGAATAAATGCGTAATGCTTAAAATCTTCTATTAATGATTTCAGTCTTTTCTTCTCCATATAAGGTCACCTGCCAGTTTTATAGTCTACCAACATTATAATACAAGCTGACAGCCGACAGAGAATGTAAATCTATCCATTCTTTATAAAAGTGAATCAAGCGCCTGTTTCACATCCGCCGTTAAATCCTCAGTATCCTCAATACCGACTGAGATCCGTACGAGCCCGTCGGTAATGCCAAGCGCAAGCCGGCGGTCGCGCGGGATCGAAGCGTGCGTCATTCTGGACGGCACGGAGATTAAGCTTTCAACCGCTCCTAAGCTTTCAGCGATTGTAAACAGGTTCAATTTTTCTAAAAATGCGTCGACGCGTTCACTGCTGCCGATATCAAAGGAAATCATTCCGCCGAAACCGGAGCTTTGCGCTTTTGTCAGCTCATGGCCCGGATGTTTCGCTGATCCCGGATAGTAGAGCGTCTGAACGGCATCATGCGCTTCAAGCAGCTCGGCGATTTTCCCGGCGCTGTGATTGATGGCATCCATTCTGAGTCCGAGTGTTTTAATGCCTCTCATTAAAAGCCATGAATCCTGCGGTCCTAAAACGCCGCCCGTTGAGTTTTGCACGTAATGAAGCTTTTCACCGAGCTCTTTATCAGCCGTCACGACTAAGCCGCCGACGACATCACTGTGGCCGCCGAGATATTTTGTCGCGCTGTGCAGCACGATGTCCGCGCCAAAGCTGAGCGGCTGCTGGAAATACGGCGTGTAAAATGTATTATCGACGATAAGCAATACGCCCGCTTCTTTTGCGATGTCAGACATCAGTTTGAGGTCAGTCACTTTCAATAGCGGGTTTGTCGGTGTTTCGATATAAATGGCTTTCGTATTCGGGCGAATGGCCTTTTTGACTTTTTCTTCACTGCTCGTATCAACAAAGTCCGCTTCAATGCCGAAGCGGTTCAGCACACCTGTCATCACCCGGTAAGTGCCGCCGTATACATCATCCGTCAAAATAACATGATCGCCGCTGTCAAACAGCATCATGACGGCAGTAATCGCAGCCATGCCTGAGCCGAACGCATATCCCGCCGCGCCGCCTTCAAGCTCCGCAATTAAGCTTTCAAGCGCCGTCCGCGTCGGATTGGCCGTTCTTGAATATTCATAACCCGTGTGCTCGCCCGCTTTCGGCTGCCGGTACGTGCTTACTTGATAAATCGGTACGGAAACCGCTCCTGTTTTTTCATCTCCCGTAATTCCTCCGTGCACCATCAGCGTTTTTTTCTTCATCTTACTGACCTCCTTGAAAAATGTTTTTGCTTATATATCGATCGCTGCCGTCAGGGAAAATAGTGACGATATTTGATCCGGCGGGCGCTTTTTTCGCTTCTTCAAGTGCTGCATAAAGAGCCGCCCCTGAAGAGCTGCCGATTAAGAGGCCTTCTTTCTCGGCCGCTTCTCTGACAAGCGAAAACGCCGTATCGTCTTCCACTGTGTAAATGGCGTCAAAATGGTTCTCGTCCATATATTCCGGGATAAACTCCATGCCGATGCCTTCCGTTTTATGGGCATGCGGCTCTCCTCCGTTCAGGATCGAGCCTTCCGGTTCAACGATCACCGTTTTGACGGCAGGATTTTTCTCTTTTAAATAAGCTGCCGTACCGGCAAAGGTGCCGCCGGAACCCGCTCCTGCGACAAAGGTGTGGATATCCCCGCCGAGCGCGTTCCATATTTCGGGTCCGATCGTTTTATAGTAAGTCAATGGATTTACTCGGTTTTTAAATTGCAGAACGGCATAAGAATTATTAATCTCTCTCTCCAGTTCAAGCGCTTTTCGAATGGCTCCCTGCATGCCTTCTTCTCTCGGCGTATGCACGATGTCCGCTCCGAGAGCTTTCATAATTTGCTGCTTTTCTCTGCTGAAATGCTCCGGGACGCAAAAAACGGCGCGAAGCTGATGCTTTCTGGCGCACAGAGCGAGTCCGATCCCGGTGTTTCCGGCAGTCGCTTCGATGATAACACCGCCCGGTTTCACCTTTCCCGTGCGTAGCGCATCTTCAATGAGCATTCCGCCCAGCCTGTCTTTAATGCTTCCGCCCGGATTCATCATCTCAAGTTTAGCATAAACCGCTGTTCCCTCCGGTATATCAAAATGCTTGAGACGGAGCAGCGGTGTATTTCCGATCAGTTCTGTAATATCTGTTATCACGTTCAATATGTGTCCTCCTCCTGGAAAAGCGGAGGAGAACGAGAATCCCCCGCTTAGTGAATTCGTTTGATGACATTCAGGACAAGCTCAGTTGAATGAACGGCAGCCTGTTCTAAAAATTTATCAAATGAAACGTCAGATTCTTTTCCGGCAATATCAGATAAAGCTCTGATGACAACAAAAGGCGTTTTGAACTGGTGGCACACCTGTGCGACAGCCGCAGCTTCCATTTCAACCGCGTACAAATCCGCAAATTTGGCGCGTACGTCTTCAACCCGCTTCGGATCATTCATAAAAGAATCTCCCGTAGCGATTGTGCCTTTGGCGACTTGAATGCCGTTCAGTTCAGAAACCGCTTCCTCAGTAATACTGATCAGCTTTTCATCAGCTTTGTATGCTGCCGGAAGACCCGGCACCTGTCCGTATTCATAGTCAAACGCCGTCACATCCACGTCATGATGGCGGACATCTGTTGAGATGACGACGTCGCCTACATTCAATGTATGATGAAAACCGCCCGCTGAGCCTGTGTTAATCACATAATCAGGTTTGAAACGGTCAAGCAGAAGCGTCGTGCTGATCGCGGCGTTGACTTTTCCGATCCCCGATTTCAGCAAGATAACTTCGACGCCTTCATAGCTGCCCGTCGTAAACTCACAGTGAGCGATCATCTCTTGTTTTGCGTCTTTCAGTTTGCTTCTTAAAATCGTAACTTCCTCTTCCATTGCTCCGATGACTGCCAGTTTCATTTATACACAATCCCTTCGATTTACCGTTTAATCGCCTCCATTATCCAGACAAAGTCATTTTGCTGCGTAAACCGCGCGGCAAATCCCTCTTCTGAAAAGATGTTTTTCATTGTCCCGAGTGTCGGATAATGTTCCGTCTTTAAATCGTCCGCTAATTGATGATAGCCGTTTCGGATTGCTTTTTTAATTGTTTCATCATAAGCTTCATGATCTTTAAAGACGGTATCGGCAAACACTATTTTATCATGCTTCTGAAGGATTGTGCCATATTGCTTTACAGCCGCTTGCTTTTCTTCATCTGTTAAATGATGAAAGGCGTACGAGCTGACGATGGTATCTATTTGAAAAGGCGGAGCGGGAAACTCCAGAAAATCTCCGTCACTGAACACGGCTTTGTCAGAAAGCTTGTCAGCCGCCAGTTTTCTCATTGACGGAGACGGTTCTACACCAAACACCTTTTTGTTCGCGGCGGCTAATTTCGCCGTTAAATTCCCTGTGCCCGGTCCGAACTCTAAAACGTTTGAACCTGAAAGTGCGACGATGCTGTCAAGAATATTGTCATACCCTTTAAAAACATCAGCATATTGTTTGTCTGCCCCATGCACTGTGGCATCATAAGTCGCTGCCCAATCTTCAAATAATGGAATAAATTCACGGCCCATATTTTTCACTCTCCATAATTTATAATTCCTATGAGTATAGTATGGATTAATCGTGGAACAGTTCCTATCCTATCACAAAAAAGAATGGAAGGGTACTAAAATACTTTGGGATTATTGCGCAATTACGGCAGAAAGGCTTATACTTTCATTGACTCAGAAGAAAAATCAGGAGGATCTGTACTGATGAATTTTCAATTGGATTTAATCAAAGATAAAGTAGAATTTTTCGAAGCGGCATCTTTGCAGGAGCTTGAAAAGAAAATAAACGTTCAGATTGAAAACAACCAGGCGATTATGCTTCGCGTCCGTTCTGTATCCCATCAAGTGACGGCCGTTGACGGCAGAATCCTTTACAGCGCGTCGGTGCATTTTTCAGCTGACGTATGACAGAAAAAAGCAGCTGAATAATCAGCTGCTTTTTTGCGGTTATTTTAACGTTTCTACTTTTGTCGGCTTCCAGCCTTTTTTGTCTTTCCAAGTGATGGTGACCTGATACTTTTTGCCGTTCGTTTTGTCTAAAACTTTACCCTTCGCATCTTGCGGGCTTCCATTGTTTCCGAGCCACAGCACTGTCATGTGATCTTTTGACACGCCTGTTGCGTAAGAGATGGCGTCAAGCATTTCGGACCAGTCTTCAGAGCTTGAGTCATACGTCGCCGCATGTTCTCCCGTCTGCTTTGTTCCGACCGCTTTCCATTTTGGGTTAACAATTGTTTTCTCAACATCGCTTGATGAGCCGCCCTCTGTTATTTTTGCTCCTTTAAAAGGATCGCTTGAATCAGAGTCTTTTTTGCTGCTGTCATCACTTTTCGATGAATCATCGTCTTTTTTGCTGTCAGAGTCTGAAGATGAATCAGATGTGTCCTTATCCTGTTTATCTTTTTTGTCATCGTCTGATGCCTTATCTTTTTTGCTGTCTTTTATGTCTTCATCGGATGTCTGCTTCGTCTTGCCTGATGCAGGTGTTTCCTGCTTCTGGCTCGTGTCCGCTTTTTCGCTCACGTCGCTCGACGGACTGTTGATGAAGAGGCTGACTGCAACGACGACAATAAGAATAGATACGATAGCAATTAAAATGTTAAGCACCATATTTGCTTTTCTGCGCTTATCACGGTTTTCAAAACGAGATTGTTTATTGCTCAATCATTCTGCACTCCTTTATCCCTCTTGCTCAGCATATATTTTAACATGGGCTGAGCGGTTGTTCTATGTCTGATTTGTTTCATTTTCATGTACCTTTTTAACAATATCATAAAACACTGTATTTGTCAGAGCCTTATCCCCCGGCGTGTCCATATGCAGCACCACGAGAGCGTATTTCGGCTTGTCCGCGGGAAAGTATCCCGCAAACCATTTGTGGTAAAGCGTCTGTTTTTCTTTTGTGAACATTCCAGTCTGGGCCGTTCCCGATTTGCCTGCTATCTCATACGGCAGATCCTGAAACCTTCGGCCGGTTCCTTTCGGTGAGGTGACGACTTCTCTGAGAATTTTTTGAAGCTGCTGCGCCGTATATTTGTCGATGTTTTCCCCTTTTAACGGCTGATCTTTGAATGACGCCATCGTCGTTTTGTTTTTGTATTCAATTTTGTCCGCGATTTTGACTTGTTTTTTTTCACCGCCGCGCGCGATCGCCGCCATCATATTGGCGACTTCAAGAGGCGTGACTTTCACGTTCTTTTGCCCGATCGCCGTCTGTGCGACGGCTTTTTTTACGGTTTTGTCTTTGTCATCTCCCCAAATGACCCCGCTTTTTTCATTATACAGCTGCCTGAATCCGTCTTCCCGGTACAGCTTGCCTTCCCAGCCCGCCCGCTGTGTGAGACCTAGTTTTTCCGCCATGTTTTCAATAACGGAATCATCTTTTTTGATCAATTTTTCCGCAAGACTTGTAAACGTATAATTGCAGCTTTGGGCAAAGCTTTCTCCAAAACTGAGCGTGCCTTTGTCATCCCCCGGCTCTCCGTACAGGTTGAGATTGCAGTTAAAGGATGTGCCCGGCTTCACTTCGTTTTGTTCTATTGCGGCTGCGGCGATCACCGTTTTAAACACTGATCCCGGATAAATCGGCGTCAGCATGTAATTTTGCAGTGTCTGCTGCTTTGACATGTCAGCGTCAGGCTTTGATACCATTCCGAGCACACTGCTTTTTTCAATGTCTAAAAGGACGGCTCCCCCCTTTTTTAACCCGCGGTCTTTCAATACATCTTCCATTGCTTCTTGAATATTGCGGTCGATGGAGGTTTTGACTTGCAGCGGATAAAACGCGTTTGCTTCAGCCGTATATTTGACGTCCATTCCGAATAAAGGGTTTCCCCTTCCGTCGACATGATACAAAAGTTTTGTGTCCTGATCCGCCAGTAAAAACTCATCAAACGTCCGCTCCATCCCGCTTGTCCCGATTTTTGCCGTGATCGGCAGTTCCTTCCTCCCGGGGTATTTCTTTTTCAAAAGCTCAGGGTCCTGGTTTGTCGCGCCCAACAGATGAGCGGCTATGTTTGTTTCTTTGCTGTCTTTCATATATACGCCGTAAATGCCGGGATATTTCAAAGAATTGATATTTGCCACGGATTGTTTCGTCAGATGTTTTATTTTTCTGCTGTTCAGGATCACCGGTTTTTTTGCTTCCGTGAGCAGCTGCCTGAGCTCCCCCTGTTTCATTCCGAGAATGTCTGATACCCGGTCAACCGGCCAATCCTGCGTCACGAGAAAGGGAAACAGTATGACGGCAGGCTGCTTTTTTCCGGTCAGCTCTTTGCCGTTCCGATCAAGAAAAGAGCCGCGTCCGTCTGAAATAAGGACTTCTTCCGTCCGCTGCTTGACGCTTTCCTGAATCAGATTAATATTGGATTTTGAAAAAGATTCTGTAAAAAACAGCTGAATTTCAGCCAGCCTAGCAAGCAGAAAGAAAAACACGAGCAGAAAACAAATCACGGCCGTTTTCAGCCTTTTTGATACGATCATAAAAAACACCTCATCCACATTTTGGACGAGGTGTTTCATTGTTAAACGGATCTTATGAAATTTTCACAATTTTCACGAGCATTTCTCCGCCCGGCGTCTGAACTGTCACTTCTTCGTCCACTTTTCTGCCGAGCAGGCTTTTTGCGATTGGCGAGTCGTTTGAGATTTTTCCTTCAAACGGATCAGCTTCAGCGCTTCCGACAATCGTGTAAGATTCTTCTTCACCGTCGGGCAATTCGATGAATGATACGGTTTTTCCCAAACCGACTACATTTGAACCGCCGTCATCCTCGATGATTTTCGCATTGCGGATCATGTTTTCAAGCGTCGTGATGCGCCCTTCCACAAATGCCTGTTCTTCTTTTGCGGAATCATACTCAGAGTTCTCTGACAGATCTCCGAAGCTTCTTGCGATTTTAATGCGTTCTACTACTTCTTTACGTTTAACCGTTTTCAATTGCTCTAATTCTTGTTCAAGTTTTTGTTTTCCTTCGTGAGTCATCGGAAAAACTTTTTCTTGTGCCATGTTCCTTCACTCCTTGGTGGTTGTCCCTCAACAATAACGTGTGATTATGTATGAGAGCATAAACGAAAAAATCAAGAATGAGAACACAGGGCAGTCCTCGTTCTTCTCTCCCATATAGGTACTGTTTATCTTAAACTGAATGTGTGTTTTCTGCAAATGTTTCGGTTTATAAACAGGGAAAGAAGGGAACTGTCTCATTCCCTTCCAGCCTATACATAATATGGTCTGAGTTATTTATGTCTATGCTATGGTATTACAAAATTGCATTTTGTTCAAGGATCGTTTGAATCTTCGTGACCATCAGATCAATTGCGACGTGGTTTTGTCCGCCTTCCGGAATAATGATGTCCGCGTAGCGTTTCGTCGGTTCAACAAACTGATTGTGCATCGGTCTGACGACGGACACATACTGCTCAATGACAGAATCGATTGAACGGCCTCTTTCGTTAATATCTCTCATAATCCGTCTGATGATACGGAGATCCGCGTCCGTGTCCACATAAAGTTTCATATCCATGAGGTCGCGAAGTCTTTTATCTTCGAGAACGAGAATGCCTTCCAGAATAATGACATCCTTCGGCTCAACCGGAATGGTTTCCTCAGAACGCGTATGCAGTTTATAATCATAAATCGGCTTTTCTATCGGCCGGTAATTCAAAAGCTCTTGAATATGCTCGATTAAATAGTCATTATCAAATGCGAGCGGGTGATCATAGTTTGTGTTCAGCCTTTCTTCAAACGGAAGATGGCTTTGGTCTTTATAATAAAGGTCTTGCTGGATCATTAAAATCGAGTGTCCTTTAAACTGTTCATAGATGGAACGGGTGACGCTTGTTTTTCCTGATCCGGAACCTCCTGCGATGCCTATAACTACAGGACTCTTACCCATTGGTGATTACTTCCCCTTTCTCATCATGTTGCTCGGATAAATCTTTTTGTCTACTTTAAATGTAACGATTTGCAGGGGATGGCGGGCAGCATCAAGCTCGTTTCCGTCTTCGTCCCAAATAGTGCCGATTGTGAATGTAAAATTGTCGATTTCAGGACCGAAAAATTCCACTTCGTCACCTTGTTTAAAGAAATTGCGCTGCTGGAGCGTCACCATTTGAGTTTCCTCGTTATACGCGAGCACGAGACCGGCAAAATCAAATGTTGTTTTCTTTCCGTGTTCGCCGAACATCTGCTCTTCATACCCGGGCGTGCCTTCAAAGAAAGCAGGCGCGGTATCCCGGTTTGCACATTTGTCCAGCTCATCCAGCCATTCTTTTTGAATGACAAAGTTTTCAGGATCAGCGCAGTATGCGTCGATGACTTTGCGATACACGCTGACAACCGTCGCAACGTAATGAATCGATTTCATCCGGCCTTCAATTTTCAGACTGTCGATACCCATCTCGATCATTTGCGGAATGGATTCAATCAATTTTAAATCTTTCGGGCTCATCGCAAACGGAGCGTCTTCTTCGTCATAAAGCGCGACCGCGTTTGCACCGTCTGTCTGATACAGGTCATAATCCCAGCGGCAGGACTGACAGCAGCCGCCGCGGTTGGAATCCCGGGCCGTCATGTGATTGCTCAGCACGCATCGTCCTGAATAAGCGATACACATAGCGCCGTGGATAAAGGTTTCAATTTCAATATCCACCTTTTCCTTCATTTCTTTAATTTCCAGTCCGCTCGTTTCACGGGCAAGCACCACGCGGTCAAGCCCTTCTTCTTTCCAGAACTGCACCGCTTTCCAGTTTGAAAGGGACTGCTGTGTGCTGAGGTGAATTTCTACGTCCGGGGCCACTCTCCGGCATGTTTCAATAATCAGCGGATCAGCGACGATAATTCCGGCAACTTTTGCGTCTCCCAACGCTTTTAAGTATTCTTCCAGACCGTCCATATTTTCATTATGGGCGAAAATGTTTGTTGTCACATATATTTTTGCCCCGTATTTTTTGGCAAATTCTACGCCCTCTGCGATTTCTTCTATTGAGAAGTTATCCGCATTTGAGCGGAGTCCGTATTCCTGTCCTCCGATAAAAACCGCGTCCGCTCCGTAATGAACGGCAATTTTTAATTTTTCAAGGTTTCCTGCCGGAGCAAGGAGTTCAGGTTTTTTCGTAATGACGCGTTTTCCGTTTACGACTTTGGAAATGGTTTGATTTACGGCTGTCATCCGTTGCACCCTCCTTTTTAATAGACCGTTTCTTTAAAGAAGAATCCTGTGTCGATGCTTCTGTTCACAGGCTGAATGCTTTCAATCCGCTCTATCCAGCTCTCTTTTTTCTCTTCGTATGTCTCTCGGCTTTCAAAGCACAGATCGATTGCTTCTCTGTACATGCGGGTCACTTCAGTTAAGTATTCAGGAGACTTCAAAACTCCGTCAATTTTGAAAGAATCGATGCCGGCGTCCATCAGGTCCTCTAATTCATCAATCATGCACACATCGTTCGGGCTCATGATGTGCGTGCCGTTTTCATCTTCAAAAATCGGGTATTTATTGCCCCGTTCCTTGTCATGCAGAAACATTCCCGCTTCTTTTTTCTTCTGTTCGATGTCCATGACTTTTCCCTGGTATTCGAAGTAATGGCCCACTAAAGAACGCTTCGATTGGAACATGCACGTCATGCCGTGGATTTGAATTTCAATTTCCACTTCGGCGTTTTCTTTTATGTCAATGATGCTGTCCATATTTAATTCTTTAGCCAGCACTGCCCGCCGTGCGCCTTTGCGTCCCCAGTAATTGCAGGAATAGTAGTTGGTACCCGTTGTTTCCGTGCTCCAGTGCAGTTTGAGATCGGGAGCCGCTTCACGCGCCGCCATTAAAACGGCCGGATCACCGAAAACAGCCGCATCAACGCCGGCCTCCTGCAAAAAGGCAAGATAGCCGTTCAGCTCGTCCACTTTTTCGTTGTGAAAAATAGCATTGACGGCGGCGTACACTTTCGCGCCTTCCTGATGAGCTGTCTTTACGGCTTCTTTTATATCTTCTCTTGAAAATTCACCGGCCAGTCTCAGGCCGTATCTCTGTTCTCCGACTAACAGGGCCGTTGCGCCCGCTTGAATGAGCGGAAGAATATCCTGTACAGAAGTCGGAGTCACCAAAAGTTCAGGTTTTTTCATGATCATTCACCTCTTCTTTTTACTGATGGCGATGCCGTCTCCGACCGGCAGTATGACCGTTTGATAGTCAGGCCGGTTCATCAGCCATTGGTTATATTGATCAATTTTTTCAACAAGCTTCCGTCTTCTTTTCGGCTCAATGTCCGAGTGATTTTGTGCCACCAGTCCTTTAAACAGAACATTGTCCGTAAAAATGACTCCATCCGGCGCAAGCATCGGTTCATAGAGCTCAAAAAAGTTCGTGTACTGGCCTTTGGCCGCGTCGATAAAAATGGCATCATAAGGAGCCGTGACACGGACAGACTCAGAAAGTTCCAGCGCATCCCCGTGCATTACGTGAATCCGTTTTTCCATTTCAAAGTCTTTTATATTGTTCACAGCTTCTTCATAGCGTTTGTCGTCCCGTTCAATCGTGTAAATATTCGCATCCGGAAGCTCAAGCGCCATCCGTATGGCGGAATATCCGATTGCCGCGCCGATTTCCAAAATGTTTTTCGCCTGTTGAATCGACAGCATTTGAAGCAGCACTTCAATGCCCGCTTCTTCCATAATCGGAACATGGTGCTCTTTTGCATAGGCTTCAAGCTTTTTCACTTTATCAGGCCGAGGCTTCAGCATCGCGTTTATATACTCGTTTATTTGTTCATACCGATCATTCACGGCAAACAGCCTCCGTTCTAAAAAGGAGTGCCCCTGACGAATCCGCGGGGACACTCTCTTAAGACACTTCTTTATCCATAAGTAAACAACCCGATATATTTTATCATAAAACCTTTCAGAATGGAATAAAAGGAGAGCTTTTGCCCTCCTTTTATTCGCTGTCTTTTTTGGAAATATACTTTTCCTTCGCTTTATTATGGTCTTTTAATGTTTTGGTGAAAACGACCTCGCCGTTTGATTTTGCAAGGAAATAGAGATAATCCGTTTTGTCAGGGCGGAGAGCCGCTTCCCATGATGAATCGCCGGCATTTGCAATCGGTCCCGGCGGCAGCCCCTTATGTTTATACGTATTAAACGGAGAATCAATTTTCAGGTCTTTGTAGTAGACCCGGCTTTTATGCCTGCCGGCCGCATATAATACCGTCGGGTCAGTCTGCAGCGGCATTTTTTCTGCAAGCCTGTTGTAAAAAACGCTGGCGATTTTGTGACGGTCGGCTTTGGCGGTGGCTTCTTCTTCAATAAGCGATGCCATCGTCAGCGCGTTATGGACGGAAAGTTTCTTTTTTTCCAGTTCAGATTTATACGTTTCGATACGGGTGTTTGTTTCCTGAACCATTGCCGTCAAAATCGTGTCAAGCGATGCATCCGGATCATTAAACGGATATGTGGCCGGATACAGATAGCCTTCGAGCGGATGCTTGAGCTTCTTGTTTGAAAGTGCGTCCGTTATTGTATCAGGAAACTGTTTTTTCAGTTTGCCGATGAATGTTTTGTCATCCAGTTTCGCCATAATCTCTTCTTTTGAATATGATGTTTCTTTTGCGATCGCATCCGCAATCTGTGTAAGCTGTTTTCCTTCAGGAACGGAGATCTGAAAGGCATATCCCGTTGATCCCGCGGTCAGTTTTTTGATAATCGCATCCGCATCCATTCCTTTATTCAGGTGGTAAAATCCCGCCTGAAACCCGGAAGCGCCTTTATACTTCACATACAGCTGAAATGCTTTTTTGCTTTTGATGACATGCTGATCCTCAAGAATTTCAGCGATTGCCGAAACGGAAGAACCGCTAGGAATATTAATATTGACTGCCGTTTTGCTGCCTTTGTCAACCGGAGACAGCAGAGATTTTCCATAGAAAAAAGCACCGCAAATGATGATAAGCAGAGCAATCACGGAGGACAGTATTATCGTTGTTTTTTTGTTTTTACGCGGAAATGAATTTTTAGTCTGATTGATATTCATACAAGTATTTTCCTCCCAACAGCTCTTATACTACATGATTCATGTGCATTCGGCAATTTATTACAAAAAAAAGCCGAAGCACATATGCGCTCCGGCTTTTTCTGTTCATTTTATTCTTCGTCTTCTTCCGCTAAAAACGTGTTCAGCGTTTCTTCGATCATTTCCCACTCTTCATCAGTTTCAATCGGCATCAGTTCGCCGTCTTCACCGTTTTCGTTCGGTTCGAAGCTTGAAGCGTGAATTTCGATTTCATCATCGTCTTGAGCATCAATCGGATAATAAAGTACGTAAGATTTGTTGAATGTGTCGTTTTCAAATGTGAACAGCACTTCGCAAAGCTGTTCGTTGCCTTGATCATCGACAATTGTAATGTGTTTTTCGCCGTGTTCCATTTCTTTCACCTCTTAGTTTAAACTGTCCAGATATCCTTGAAGGATCATGACAGCCGCCATTTTATCAATGACTTTTTTTCGTTTTTGCCTGCTGACGTCAGCCGCGATCAGCATTTTTTCAGCCGCCATCGTCGTCAGACGCTCGTCCCACAGCACAACAGGGACATTGTACGCTGTTTCAAGCAGTTTCGCAAATGTTTGGCTGGCTTCGCCTCTCGGACCGATCGTCCCGTTCATGTTTTTCGGAAAACCGAGCACGATCTTCTCTACATTATAGTCTTTCATCAGCTCGGATAAACGGTCCAGACCGTAATCTCCTTCAGCCTCGTTTATTTTTATCGTCTCAATGCCTTGAGCGGTCCAGCCCATTTCATCGCTTAAAGCTACGCCGAGTGTTTTCGTACCAAGATCAAGTCCCAATATTCTCATGAATGTATTTACGCCTCTTTATGCTGTTCTAGATAGGATTTTACCAATTCCTCGATTAATTCGTCACGTTCCAGTTTGCGAATTAAGTTCCGGGCGTCGCGATGCCTAGGAATGTATGCAGGATCTCCAGACAGCAAGTATCCGACAATCTGGTTGATAGGATTGTACCCCTTTTCCTGAAGCGCATCATATACCGTATTCAGCACTTCTTCGACGTTTGTTTCAGCAGAATCATCGGAGAAATTAAATTTCATCGTTTTATCAAACGAGCTCACCGTTTTGCACCTCTTTCCCAAATTCGCAGGCAAAGTTCAGCCTGAGGTCCTCATCTTATCATCATTCTACACTAGTTGAAAGGATTATAAAACGGATTTTATCCAATCTTCCGCAGATGCGAGCGCCTCTTCCAATTTTTCAGGCTGCTTTCCGCCGGCCTGCGCCATGTCCGGACGGCCTCCGCCTCCGCCTCCGCAGACTTCAGCCGCTTGTTTGACCATTTTGCCGGCGTGAAGGCCTTTTTCGATCAGGTCTTTCGTCACGCCTGCTGAAAGGTTGACTTTCTCGTTTTGCACGGCGCCGAGAATGATGACCGCAGAACCGAGCTTCGCTTTCAGATCATCCACCATAGTGCGAAGGTGGTTCATGTCTTTCGCATTTACTTTTTCAGCCAGCACTTTTACGCCGCCGATGTCTTTTACTTTAGACAGAATGGCTCCGGCTTCCACATTGCCGAGTTTGCTGAGCAATGATTCATTTTCTCTTTGCGCTTCCTTCAGCTCTGCTTGAAGAGACTGAATTCGCTTCGGTACGTCTTTTACGTTTGATTTCAGCTCGTCCGCAGCGTGCTGCAGAAGGCTGAGCTGGCTGTTCATTTCCTGATAAGCGCCTTTTCCTGTTACGGCTTCGATTCTTCGCGTACCTGCGCCGATCCCTGATTCGGATACGATTTTAAACAGACCGATTTCAGCCGTATTCGTGACATGGCATCCGCCGCAAAGCTCAAGGCTGTAATCTCCGACTTGTACGACGCGGACGATATCGCCGTATTTCTCGCCGAACAGGGCCATCGCGCCCATTTCTTTCGCTTCATTGATCGGTTTCAAATCAATCGCTACCGGAATGCTCTCCCAGATTTTTTCGTTGACGATTCCTTCAATGCGTTCAAGTTCTTCTTTTGTCACTTGACCGAAATGAGAGAAGTCAAAACGCAGACGATTTTCGGTAACGAGTGAACCCGCTTGGTTGACATGTGTGCCGAGAACGTCTTTCAGCGCCTGGTGCAGAAGGTGGGTTGCTGTATGGTTTTTCACCACGCCGCTTCTCATTTGATCTTCAACTTCAGCCGTCACGCTTGCGCCTTTTTGAATCGTGCCGCTATCCACCGTGCCTTCGTGTACATGCTGACCGTTCGGAGCTTTTTTCACGTCCTTAATGGTTACGACAGCCTGCTCGCTTCTCAGCACTCCTCTGTCACCGATCTGTCCGCCGCTTTCAGCATAGAAAGGCGTTTTGTCGAGAAGGATTTGGACGGTATCCCCTTCCTGCGCCTCGCTGATTAATTGCCCGTCATGAAGAAGCTCGATCACCTTCGCTTCAGCTTTTACGGCACTGTAGCCGACAAATGTGCTTTCTGCGGTAATGTCGCGCAATGCGCCGCCCTGCACCTGCATGCTTCCTACATCTTGGCGCGCATTTCTCGCCCGTTCACGCTGTTTTTCCATTTCGGCTTCAAAGCCCTTATGGTCAACCTTCATTTGCTCATCTTCCGCGTATTCCTCCGTCAATTCAACCGGGAATCCGTACGTATCGTACAGTTTGAATACGTCTTTTCCGGAGATGATGCCGCTGCCTTTTTCCTTCTCTTTCTTTATCACGTCGGATAAAATGGCCAGACCTTCGTTTAATGTTTCATGGAAGCGCTCTTCCTCCGTTTTGATGACTTTGGCGATAAACTCTTGCTTTTCTTTCACCTCCGGATAGAAAGCGTCCATAATTCCTGCAACAGTCGGAACCAGCTCGTACATAAACGGACGGCTGATACCGATGGTTTTCGCGTATCTCACTGCCCGGCGCAAGAGGCGTCTCAGTACATACCCGCGCCCTTCATTTGACGGCAGAGCTCCGTCGCTTACCGCAAATGCGACCGTTCTGATATGATCGGCGATCACTTTAAAGGCCGTATCCTTCACTGCATCCTTTCCGTAAGTATCTCCGGAAATACGCTCTGTTGCTTCAATAATCGGCATAAACAAATCAGTGTCAAAGTTTGTCGGGACGTCCTGAATCACGGAGACCATCCGTTCAAGCCCCATGCCCGTATCAATGTTTTTCTTCGGAAGCGGTGTGTACGTGCCGTCCGGGTTGTGGTTGAACTCTGAGAATACCAGGTTCCACACTTCAAGATAGCGGTCATTTTCGCCGCCCGGATACAATTCAGAATCTGACGGATCATTGCCGTATTTCTCGCCGCGGTCATAGAAAATTTCTGTATTCGGTCCGCTCGGGCCTTCGCCGATATCCCAGAAGTTCCCTTCCAGACGGATGATTCTTTCTTCCGGAACGCCGATTTTTTCCGCCCATAGCGTATAAGCTTCTTCATCCTCAGGGTGAACCGTTACAGACAGCAGCTCCGGATCAAAGCCGATCCACTTTTCGCTCGTTAAAAACTCCCAAGCCCACGTGATGGCTTCTTCTTTAAAATAATCACCGATGGAAAAATTTCCGAGCATCTCAAAGAACGTGTGGTGGCGCGCCGTTTTCCCCACATTTTCAATATCATTTGTGCGGATTGATTTTTGCGCGTTTACAATTCTCGGATTCTCCGGCACAACGCGGCCGTCAAAGTATTTTTTCAGCGTCGCAACGCCGCTGTTGATCCATAATAAAGACGGATCTTCATGCGGAACCAATGAGGCGCTCGGTTCAACGGCATGGCCTTTTTCTTTAAAGAAATCTAAAAACATTTGACGCACTTCAGCAGAAGTTAAGTGTTTCATCTATATTCCTCCTTATCACTACCCGAAATTCTCTTTTGCGACAGCAAAAAAGCTCTCTCCCTATGCAAACCATGCGTTCACACAGGGACGAGAGCTGTCTCGCGGTACCACCCTGATTACAGGCCGAAAAAGGCCTGTCACCTTTCATCCCGTAACGCAGGATTGCGGCAGCCTTTAACTGCACTCAGGATTAGCTTCGGCCGATCTTCTGCTGAAGCTCCTTTCAGCGTATCGGAGCTTCTCTCTTAAACAGGGCTTCGGCGTACTCATATCCGTCACTCGAGATTCGTATGTATTCTACTCGAAATTATAGACAAGCAGAACCCGAATGTCAATGTTCCGTCCTGATCCGCAAAAAGTGAATGGCCGTCACTTTTAAAACGGCTGCCGCCGGAACAGCGAGAATCATGCCGGGAATGCCCGCGAGCTCCCCTCCGGCAAGAAGCGCAAGCATGATCACGACGGGGTGCATTTTGAGACTTCGCCCGACAATGAGCGGGCTCAAAATGTTTCCTTCTATAAATTGAAGAATAAAAATCGTGACGATTACGATGATCACAGCCTTGGAGGAAATCGCCAGCGAAAGGAGCAGCGCCGGCACAGCGCCGATAAACGGACCGAAATACGGGATGACATTCGTAATCCCGATGGCAAGGCCCAAAATCAGCGGGTAAGGAAGCCCGAACAGCCAAAATGAAACACCGGCTATTAACCCGAGCAAAAAACAAACGAGAAGCTGACCGCGGATGTAATCACCGAGAGAGTCGTCCACATCCCGCAGAAATTCACTCCCCCTTTTTCTCCAGGACTTCGGCGTCAAATACCAGACCGTCTTTTTCATGACGCCTATATCCTTCACCATATAGAACACGAGAAAAGGAATCGTCGCCGCGATCAGGATATAATCAAGCACGAAACGGATGCTTCTGATCGTGCTTTCAATCGTGCCGGCAAGAAACGTTTCTGTCTGCTGAATCATTTTGTCCATCCGATGGTGCATGCCGTCAGGCCAATGATCCGTGTGATTATGCAGATGCCTCAGCATGCTGTTGTAGTTTTCGGCAAGACCGGGAATGCTCTCAGACAGATCCTGCAGCTGTTCAATTAAAACAGGAACCCCTTTATAAACCCCCCAGCCGATTCCGCCGAAAAACAGGCAATAAATCAGAAGCAGGCTTAAAGTTCTAGGCATCCCTTTTCTATGAAGCCATTCAGTAATCGGAAGTAAAAGATAAGCAATAAATACTGCGATGAATATAGGAATAAAGAGAGATTTTATAACAAGCCAAATGGGAGACCATAACATATCGAGCATGCAAAAGACATACACTGTTAACAAAACGAGCAGACATACAGCCGTCCACAGTAAGAGCTGCAGCGGTTTTTGAAGCATGACGTTTCACCTCTTGCTTTATCTTTTGACAGAAAGCCGGAATTATTCCCGATTCATAAACTCCGCCTTATGACGCAGACCTCTTGACGGGAATAATTATCAGAAATTACGAAATAATCTAAATAATATTCATAAAAGTCTGTATAACCATCGTAATGTGTTAAAGGATTTCAAAACTGTCCAGTCAATATGACTCATGTTTTTTAAGGAGGATGGCCATGATTTCATTTCAGGATGTAAATAAGCACTACGGACATTTCCACGTGCTGAAAAACATTAATCTGCACATTAAAAAAGGGGAAGTCGTCGTTATCATAGGACCTTCAGGATCGGGAAAAAGCACGCTTCTCCGCTGCATTAATCAGCTGGAAACAGTTGATGGAGGCGCCTTAACGGTAAACGGCGTCTCCATCCATGACAAGAAAACGGATATCAATCAGGTCCGCCGGAATATCGGCATGGTGTTTCAGCATTTTCATCTGTACCCGCACAAAACCGTTCTGCAAAATATCATGCTCGCACCGATCAAAGTGCTCAAGCAATCAAAAGAAGAAGCAAAGGAAACGGCTTTATACTATTTGAAAAAAGTCGGTATACCGGACAAAGCGGACGCTTATCCTTCACAGCTTTCCGGCGGCCAGCAGCAGCGTGTCGCCATCGCCAGGGGGCTTGCGATGAAGCCCGAAATTATGCTGTTTGATGAACCCACATCCGCGCTTGATCCGGAAATGATCGGGGAGGTGCTGGATGTCATGAAAACACTCGCAAAGGAAGGCATGACCATGGCAGTCGTCACACATGAAATGGGATTCGCAAAAGAAGTGGCGGACCGCATCGTGTTTATCGACGGCGGATCCATCTTAGAAGAAGCTGCACCGGCTGAATTTTACGAAAGCCCCCGTGAAGAGAGGGCGCGTTTATTCTTAAGCCGTATTTTAAATCACTGAAAAGAAACGGAGGAGCGCTTATGTCACGCGTAACAAAATGGTTGTCATTCGGATTGATATCACTGCTGGCCGTCTTTATGCTGGCAGCCTGCGGAGGGAAAGAAACGTCCGGGGATTCAAAAGGAACGGGAAAAGACACGTTAGCCTCTATTAAAGACAGAGACAAAATCATCTTCGGCGTCAAAACCGATACGAGGTTATTCGGGCTGAAAAACCCAAGCTCCGGTGATATTGAAGGCTTCGATATTGATATCTCAAAACAGCTCGCAAAAGATATTCTGGGGGATGAGAAGAAAGCGGAATTTAAAGAAGTGACGTCAAAAACGAGGATTCCGATGCTGCAAAACGGCGATATCGACGCCATCACCGCCACGATGACGATAACGGATGAGCGGAAAAAAGAAGTTGATTTCTCAGATGTTTATTTTGAAGCCGGGCAATCCCTGCTCGTCAAAAAAGGAAGCAGCATCAAAAGCACCGAAGACCTGGGAAAAGGCTCAAAAGTATTGGCGGTAAAAGGCTCCACTTCCTCACAGAACATCAGGGAAAAAGCGCCTGACGCCTCAGTGCTGGAATTTGAAAATTACGCCGAAGCGTTCACTGCGCTTAAAGCGGGACAGGGAGATGCGCTCACAACCGATAATGCGATTTTATACGGCATGGCGGATGAAAATAAACAATATCAGCTGACAGGCGAAACCTTCACCGATGAACCTTACGGAATCGCCGTCAAAAAAGGCCAATCCGGCCTTGTCAAAGAAATCAACGCCTCTTTGAAAAAAATGAAAGCCGACGGCAGGTACGAAAAAATCTATAAAAAATGGATAAAAGAAGAACCGGCAAAATAGGACGGACCGCGGGATGAGCAGGCATGCTCATCCCCGTTTTATAAGGAGTGACATAGATGAACTTTTCAATTTTAACGGAAAACTTCGATATGTATATGGACGGTTTCCTGCACACATTGCTTGCGAGCTTCATCGCGCTGGCAGGCAGCTTTGCGCTGGGCGTTCTGATCGCAGTCATGAGAATCACGGCTTTCAAACCCCTTCAATGGATCGGCACTGCGTATGTGGAATTTATCCGGAACATCCCGCTTCTCCTCATCACATTCGTTTTTTATTTCGGACTTCCGAACGCCGGGCTGAGACTGGACGGCTTTCAGGCGGGAACAATTGCGCTTACGATTTACACGTCCGCCTTTATCGCAGAAGCCATCAGAGCCGGAATTCAGACTGTCCCCAATGGGCAGATGGAAGCGGCCAGATCGTCAGGCTTCACCTACAGTCAGGCGATGAGATATATCATTCTTCCTCAGGCCGTAAAAATCGTCATTCCCCCGCTCGGAAACCAATTTCTCAACCTTGTCAAAAACTCATCAATACTCGGAGTGGTGGCGGGACTCGATTTGATGTATCAGGCGGATCTCGTGTCCTCGAGCACTCTTGTCGTGTTTGATGTCTATATTTTCGTCGCGCTTTTTTATTTGATATTAACGATCCCGCTCAGCATCGGGGTTCACTATTTGGAAAGACGTCTCGGAAAGAGTTATTAGAGAAGGAGAGTGAAAAACATGGATTTTAGCGGCGCCTATACACCTGACCATCTGCTGTTTTTATGGGACGGCTTTTTGGTCACACTTTATGTTGCGCTGATCTCCATTGTCCTGAGTTTTATTTTCGGGCTTGCCGCCGGCACTTTGCGCTATGCGAACATTCCTATCGTCTCGGGCATTATAGCGGCCATTGTGGAAACCATCCGCAACCTGCCGCTGTTATTAATCATTTTCTTTACGTTTTTTGCCCTTCCGGAAATCGGGATCAAACTGGAAATTACCGCGGCCGCCATCACGGCGCTGACGATTTTTGAATCGGCCATGCTGTCAGAAATCATCAGAAGCGGTTTGCAATCCGTTGACAAAGGACAGATTGAAGCGGCGCGTTCTTCAGGACTGACGTACACGCAGACTCTTTTTCTCGTCGTCATGCCGCAGGCGCTCAGGCGTATGGTTCCTCCGATTGTGAGCCAGTTTATCTCCTTATTAAAGGATACGTCACTTGCGGTCGTCATCGCTCTGCCCGAACTGATTCATAACGCGCAGATTTTAAACGGACAAAGCGCTGACGGGGGGTATTTTTTCCCGATCTTTCTGCTGGCGGCCCTGATGTATTTCGCGGTCAATTACAGCCTGTCTCTCGCAGCCAGACGGCTGGAAGCGAGACAAACGTAAAAAGGATACTTCCGGAGAAGTATCCTTTTTTCTGCTTAAAACATTTTCATGACTCGTCTTCTCATCCGTTTCATCCCTTTTTTATTCAGCATATCGGACTGAGAAGCCATACGATACATAACGGCTCCAGCTCCTAAAGCCAACAGAGAGGTCATTGTTCTGCCCATCGCGCGTATCTCCTTTCAACTTTAAAAATTGATACTGCGTTCGTCTTCAGAAAACAAATCATCAAGACTGCTTAACGTGCCGTCTTCCTCTACTTGATGTGTCGCAATTTTGCCTTTGGCCACCGTCAGCTCAATGAAGCAGCCCCAGCAATAGTATTGGTTTACGCCGATTTTGCCGATATCTTTACTTTTGCAGTTCGGACATACAAGCACAGACTACACCTCTTATCCGTTCAGGACGATGCCTTCTTTCCCCGCTTCAATAAGCGTATCGGCGGCGCGGCGCACTTGGCGTCTGCCAGCCAGATCTGAAAAGAAGCCGTCCGAGAGTTCATATGCTACGATTATGCCCCTGTCCAAACAAAAGTATACATCTTCCAGCAAACCGAACATTTCACCATCAGGCGATTTCACCGGCTGCATTTTAATCTGTTCAAAGGTGAAACAGCTCTTCGGCAAAGGCTGCAAATGAGCATGACCGGCAGCTACGGCTTCTTGATCCATCTCTTTTATATCACTTGCCCCTAAAAAAAGATGGCGGTTGTGAAACAAGCGTTTCTGCTCCAGCACGAAACCGAGAAACCGGCCGTCCAGAGAGAAACATACATCCGATATCATTCCAAGACTGCGCCCGGTGTTTTCGTCATATACTGTTCGTCCTTCAGCTGCATGGCATGTTCTCAAAGTGTGATCAACCACCTTTTGTTGAACACGTATAGGTTTTGCCAAGAAGCCGGGCAGCATACTTTGAAATGACTTCCACAGGCGAAAACCCGGCGCATAAACATACGCCGGGTTTTATTTACGCTTTTTCTTCCATAAAGTCAAAAGGCGTGATGCCTTCCATTCCGATGTTCGCATCGTATACACTGAACGGCAGCTCTTTTTGCAGGGCGGCCAGTTCTGCATCCATCTCTTCAGTCTGCTCTGTGAGCCTGTTTTTAAGCGATGTCTGTCTGACGGTGGCATCATTGTTTTTGACGCCCCATTCAAGCGCTTCTTCTTCTCCGCAAAGAATCAGGAATTTTTTCGCTCTTGTAATGGCGGTATAAAGCAGATTTCTCCTGAGCATTCGATAGTAGCCTTTGACGACAGGCAGGACGACAATCGGGAATTCGCTTCCCTGCGACTTATGGATGGAACAGCAGTACGCGTGGGTAAACTGGCTGAAATCCTTTTTCGTAAAGGTGATTTCGTTGCCGTCAAACGAGACGACGACCATGTCTTCTTTTTCCGTATTTTCTTTGGCATAAAAAATGGACACGATTTCGCCGATATCGCCGTTAAACACATTGTTTTCCGGCTGGTTGACAAGCTGCAATATTTTATCGCCCGTCCTGTAGACGACATCCCCGAATTTCAGCTCCCGCCTTTTTTCTTTAGGCGGATTCATGATGTCCTGAAGAAGCATGTTCAGCTCGTTAATTCCCGCTTTTCCCCTGTACATCGGGGCAAGCACTTGAATATCTCTGGAGGTATACCCCTTTTTTAACGCGTTCGAGACGACCTGGTCCACGACTTCTTTAATCTGTGAAGAATTACAGCGGATAAATGAGCGGTCCTTTGTCGGCGCGGTCAGCCCCTTTGGAAGCAGCCCTTTTTTCATATCATGGGCAAGTTCCACAATGGATGATCCTTCAGCCTGACGGTAAATATCTGTCAGGCGTACGGTCGGCAGCACCTCAGAAGCCAAAAGGTCTCTGAGCACCTGCCCCGGTCCTACTGAAGGAAGCTGGTCTTCATCACCGACTATAATGAGCTGAATGTGCTTAGGAAGCGCCTTAAACAAATGGCTGGCGAGCCAAATATCGAGCATACTCGCTTCGTCTATAATGATCAGTTTTCCTTCAATCGGCTGATCTTCATTATAGGTAAAGCCTTCAGCGCCATTCCAGCCAAGCAGCCTGTGAATCGTAACAGCCGGCAGACCCGTAGATTCGCTCATTCGTTTGGCGGCTCTTCCGGTCGGCGCGGCAAGCAGCACCGGAAATGCTTCATCTTTTTTATAATCACCAGGGTCAAGCGATACTCCGTGCAGTTCACTGTATAATTCCACGATTCCTTTAATAACGGTCGTTTTCCCCGTTCCCGGTCCCCCGGTCAGTAAAAGCATCGGTGAAGACAGCGCTTTTTGAATGGCATCCTTTTGGCTTGGTGCGTATTGAACATTCATCCGTTCTTCCAGTTCACCGAGCGCAAGAAGAAATTCCGATTCAGGAAACTGATCGGCATACTCCGTCTGGGCCGCAATGTCGAGCACGCGTTTTGCGACGTTTTGTTCCGCGTAAAACAAGGACGGAAAATAGCAGCGCTCTCCTTCGATGACGATATCCTTACTCTCCCCGAGGGCGATGATGCCGTCAGCCGCATCCATTTCCGTGACCCGGCCGCCTTCAACTGACTGATTCAGAAGCGTTTGCGTATTGATAATCAGCTGCTTCGTTTCTATGTACGTATGGCCCTCTGAAAGACAGGTCGATTCAATTGTATATAAGATAGCCGCTTTGATCCGCTCCGGGTGGTTTCCTGACAGACCCATTTTTCCGCCCAGCTCGTCAGCTTTCACAAAGCCGATGCCTTCAACGTCTTTTACAAGCTGATAAGGATTTTCCTGAATTTTCTCCAAGGTTTCCGTTTCGTAGGCCTGATATATTTTCATGGATAGCTGGGGCCCGAAACCGTATTGGTTCAGAGAGATCATAATCTGCTCGAGACCCTGATGCCGCTGCAGCTCTCCGGCAAGCTTATCCGCTTTCTTTTTTGACATTTTCGGCACATCATAAAGCACCGATGCATCAGCCAGAATTTTATTGAGCGCGCCGTCTCCAAGCTTTTTGACGATTTCTTCCGCCGTTTTTTTTCCGATTCCTTCAAACAGATCACTTGATAAATAGTGAATGATCCCTTCTTTTGTGGTCGGAATTTCTTTTTTAAAGTGTTCAGCCTGAAATTGCAGGCCGAACTTAGGATGCGTGGCGGTTTTTCCGTAAAATGTGTAGGTCTCATCTTCTTGCAGCAGAGGGAAGTAGCCCGTTACGGATACGACCTTGTCTTCGATCGCCTCAGACGTTTCTGCAACCTTGACTTTCAGCACTGTATACAGGTTGGTGTCATTATGATAAATGACCGTATGAATGACGCCTTTTACATACGGCTGTTCTTCGATGTTCAGCTGATCCACGAGCCTTCCCTCCTTTTGTTATGACTGGGTGATAAGCTGTTTCGCATGAAGCGCAAGCATATGATCAGGCTGTATGCCGATTGCGCCTTCCAGCATCTCAAGCGCCTTTTCACGATTTTCTTTGTACGCGTAAGCGACCCCGGCATTATAAAATGCGTCCGCGTGGCCTGGATCCTGCTCGATCACCGTCTCAAACTGCGCAAGAGCTTCATCCAGCATTTCTTCATTTGCGAGACACATTCCGAACTGGAAGCGCGCTTCCGTGTCATTTTCGTTTAATTCAACGGCACGCTGCAAATACGGCAGTGCAAGCTTCGGCCGCTCTAATTTAACGAGAACGGTCCCCAGCATATAAAACAAATCTCCGTTTTCCATTCCGGAGCGAAGCGCTTTTTCAAACATATCCTTCGCTTCGGAAAACGATTCTTTCATCACATATACGTTTCCCGCACCGTAATAAGCGGCTGCCGCCGAATTGTCCAATTCAAGCGCTCTGTTATAGAATGCAAGCGCTCGTTCGAGTTCGTTCACAGAAGAAAGCAGATTTGCGAAGTTGATGTACGGCACCGGGTCTTGGCCGTTTTCCTCAATCGCTTTCGTAAAAGCCTCTGCCGCTTTTTCAAAATCGCCCTCCTGCATGGCGTCAATCCCGATTTTATTATAATCCATTTTTAACTTCCTTTCGCTAAAAAACCCCAACATGCGAGTTGAGGTTTTTTACATGTGTTATACGTACCACAGTTTTGTTCCGTCTTTATAAACGTCATCTATCGTTCCGCCGCCGAGGCACTCTTCTCCGTCATAAAAAACGACGGCTTGTCCCGGCGTAACGGCGCGTACCTGCCCGTCAAAAATGATTTCCGCTTCATCATCACCCGTCATTTTCACCGTTACTTTGTGATCTTCCTGACGGTAGCGGAATTTCGCCGTGCATGTCATTTCGCCGCTGTCCATCAGACCGGGACGCGTCCAGCTGACATTTGTCGCCGTGATCTTATCGGAATACAGAAGCGGATTATGGAATCCTTGATCAACATACAGAATGTTTTTTTCAAGATCTTTACCGACGGCGAACCACGGCTCGCCGCTTCCGCCGATTCCAAGACCGTGGCGCTGTCCGATTGTATAATACATCAGACCGTCATGACGCCCTTTTATTTCTCCGTCCATTGTCATCATATCGCCCGGCTGAGCGGGGAGATATTGGCTGAGAAACGTTTTGAAGTTGCGTTCGCCGATAAAGCAGATTCCCGTGCTGTCTTTTTTCGCAGCTGTCGCAAGTTCCGCTTCTTTGGCGATTTCCCGCACGCGGCTTTTTTGCAGATCACCGATCGGGAACATGACTTTGCTGAGCTGTTCCTGATTGAGCTGATTCAGAAAATAAGTCTGGTCCTTGTTTTCATCCAGACCGCGGAGCATGCGCACTGTACCTGCGCTTCTATCCACGCGGGCGTAATGGCCCGTCGCAAGATAATCCGCGCCGAGTGACAGAGCATGATCCAAGAAAGCCTTAAACTTAATTTCTTTATTGCACATGACATCCGGATTGGGGGTTCTTCCGGCTTTATATTCATCAAGGAAATATTGAAATACCTTTTCCCAATATTGCTTCTCAAAATTGACGGCATAATACGGAATTCCGATCTGGTTGCAGACCCGGATGACGTCTTCATAATCTTCCGTTGCCGTGCAAAAACCGTTTTCGTCCGTATCATCCCAGTTTTTCATAAAGATTCCGATTACATCGTAGCCCTGCTCCTTCAGCAGAAGGGCCGCCACGGAAGAGTCCACGCCGCCGGACATGCCGACTACGACTCTTGTATCCTCCGGCCGTTTTTCCATTTGCATTCACTCCATTAAAAACGTAAGTCCGCCGTTTTAAGCAAGCCGTTTAACGACGGCGGCAAGCTTTTCGGCGGCTGTTTCGATTTGTTCCGCCGTATTGCCGAGGCCGAAGCTGAGGCGGATTGACGAAGTCAGCCTGCCGCTCTCACTTCCGAACATGGCCGTAAGCACATGGGACGGAAGAACGGATCCCGCTGTACAAGCAGATCCGCTGGAGACGGCAATGCCTTCCATGTCAAGATTGACCAGCAGCGCTTCCACCGGCACACCGGGAAAGTAAAGGTTTAAAATATGAGGCAGGCATTTCTCGGCATCTCCGTTCACCTCCGCTGTGACGCCGGCTTCTTCCAGCGTGCTCATGATGATGTTCTTAAACTCCTTATACTTCGCTGTTTTCTCTTCCCTCTCACGGTTTGAAAGGACGACCGCTTCTTTTAAGCCGGCGATGCCCGGTACATTTTCCGTCCCCGCGCGGCGCTTTCGTTCCTGCTCTCCCCCAAGAAGAATCGGTGACAGCTTCACCTCTTGATTTACATATAAAAAGCCTGTCCCTTTAGGCCCGTTAAGCTTGTGACCGGAAACAGACAGCATGTCAATTCTGCTTTTTTTCACATCAATCGGCATATAACCGAATGCCTGGACGGCATCTGTGTGAAAATAGGCCTGATGCCCGCTTAACAGCTCTCCGATTTCGTCAATCGGCTGAATGGTTCCGACTTCGTTATTGCCATACATGACGGTAACAAGGATTGTATCATCACGGAGCGCTTCTTTCACCTGATTTGCACTGATCCGTCCTGAAGGGCCGGGGATGAGGTATGTCACCTCAAAGCCGTCTTCTTCCAGCTTTTCGCAGACGTGCAATACAGCATGATGCTCAACAGCCGTCGTAATGATATGCTTTCCTTCATTCTTCCGGGCGGCAGCCGTTCCGAAAATCGCTAAATTATCAGCCTCCGTGCCGCCGCTTGTGAAAATAATTTCCTGTTCTTTCGCACTGATTTCGCGCGCGATGTCCGCTCTCGCTTCATCGACCCATTTCCGGGATTCTCTCCCGAATGAATGAATGCTTGACGGGTTGCCGAAACTGCCGAAGAAATGGGGCTTCATTTCTTCGAGCACACGTTCATCCATCGGGGAAGTCGCGGCATGATCTAAATAAATCCGTTCCATTGTCTTTACACCTCTGGTTTAAATATAGAACATATAAGCTTCCTGCTCGCCGTCCGTGTAGCTCGCAAGGTCTTCTAACGTCGTGCTGTCCAGCACGTCTTTTACAGCGTCGCGGATGCGGATCCATAACTCCCGCTTGGCAGGCTCTTCATCCTCAAGCACTTCTACCGGGCTGATCGGCCCTTCCAGCACTCTGATAATATCTCCGGCCGTTATCTCTTCAGGCTGGCCCCCGAGCACGTAACCCCCGTAAGCGCCTCTGATGCTTTTTACGAGTCCGGCGTTTCTGAGCGGTGATACAAGCTGTTCCAAGTAATGCTCAGAAAGGCTGTTTGTTTGGGCGATGCTTTTGAGCGACGTCGGACCGTCTCCATGCTTTTTCGCCAATTCAATCATAATGGTGAGCCCGTATCTTCCCTTTGTCGATATTTTCAATATGAACACCCCAGTCAATTCTAATTGTTAATTTATACAAGTAAATGGATATGAATAATCTGTTTAGTATCTTATAGACCAACTGTTATTATAACATAACTTATCCTAATTTTCATTGAAACACGGGGCCCGCCGCAATTCGCTTTTCTAATCGGCCGTTTTCCGTTACCCTGTATATGTAAGGAGAGATGTTCATGAAACCATTGGCATATCGGATGCGGCCTGCCAATATCGAAGACATTATCGGCCAGGAACATTTGGTCAAAGAAGATAAAATCATCGGCAGAATGGTGCGTGCGAAGCACTTATCATCCATGATCCTGTACGGACCGCCGGGCATCGGAAAAACGTCCATCGCCACAGCGATCGCAGGATCGACAAGCATCGCATTCAGGAAATTGAATGCCGTCATTCATAATAAAAAAGACATGGAGATTGTCGTACAGGAAGCGAAAATGTCAGGTCAGGTCATTTTAATCCTTGATGAAGTGCACAGGCTTGATAAGGGAAAGCAGGATTTTCTGCTGCCCTATTTAGAAAACGGCATGATTATTTTAATCGGCGCGACGACCGCCAATCCTTATCATGCCATTAACCCGGCCATCAGAAGCCGAACCCAGATATTTGAGCTTGAACCGTTAACACCCGACCTGATCAAGCAGGCATTGAAAAGAGCGCTCACAGATGAACACCGGGGACTCGGTTCCTACAGCGTTTCGGTGGACGACGACGCGATGGATCATTTCGCACAAGGATGCGGAGGAGACGTCCGCTCCGCTTTGAACGCACTGGAGCTTGCCGTGCTCTCCACAAAGGAATCAAGCGACGGCACGATCCGGATTACACGGGAAACGGCGGAGGAATGTCTGCAGAAAAAAAGCTATACCCATGATAAAAACGGCGATGCGCATTATGACGTCTTATCCGCGTTCCAAAAATCGATCCGGGGCTCGGATGCAAACGCCGCCCTTCATTATCTGGCCCGTCTGATCGAAGCCGGAGACCTTGAAAGCATATCAAGAAGACTTCTCGTGATCGCCTATGAAGATATCGGCCTCGCAAGCCCGCAGGCAGGCCCCCGGGTGCTGAGCGCGATTCAGACCGCAGAACGGATCGGCTTTCCGGAAGCGAGAATTCCGCTGGCCAATGCGGTAATCGAATTATGCCTCTCGCCAAAATCAAACTCCGCCATCTCAGCCGTTGATGAGGCGCTCAAAGACATCAGGACTGGTAAAATCGGCGATGTGCCGAAACATTTAAAAGACGCTCACTATAAAGGGGCCCAAGAGCTCGGACGCGGGATCGGCTATCAATATCCTCACGATTTCGAGAACGGATGGGTCGAACAGCAATATTTGCCCGATTCGTTAAAAAACAAGCAATACTATAAACCGAAACAAACGGGGAAATTTGAAGCCGCCATAAAGCAAGTGTATGAAAAACTGATGAAGCAGAAAAAATAACCGGACAAGATCTTTCGTGTAAACGGCGGATTCAAATAAAAAAACAGCCTTTCCTGAAGAAGGCTGTTTTTCTTTTTACTTATCTTTAACCCGTTTAATGTCGATGTCCTTTAAGAGCTCCATGACAACATGTCCGCCCATAATCAGACCGCCCACTGACGGAACCCAGGCGTTGGAAGACGGCGGCATTTGCGCTTTGCGGATTTTCGCTTCATCATTCCCGACTTCTTTTCTGACGTCTTCACGGATGACGATCGGGCTTTCATCAGAAAAAATGACCTGTATGCCTTTTTTAATGCCCTCTTTACGAAGCCTTGTGCGGACGACTTTGGCAATCGGATCAGTATGGGTTTTTGAAATGTCAGCAATCTGAAAGCGTGTCGGGTCTGTTTTATTCGCCGCTCCCATGCTTGAAATCAGCGGAACATTCCGTTTCAGACATTCTTTCATCAGATGAATTTTATAATGAATCGTATCCGACGCGTCAATGACGTAATCAAGCGGATACTCAAAGAACTGCTCATACGTCTCTTCTGTATAAAACATTTTTAAGGCGACGACGTCACAATCCGGATTAATATCAGCGATCCGCTCTTTCATCAATTCTGTTTTCGGCTGTCCCACCGTCGACAAGAGCGCATGCAGCTGGCGGTTTACATTTGTAATGTCAACATCATCTTTATCGACAAGCACGATCCGCCCCACTCCGGACCTCGCCAATGCTTCGGCTGCGAATGAACCGACTCCGCCGACGCCGAGAACGGCAACCGTGCTGTTTCTTAACGTGTCCAGCCCTTCTTTTCCAATCGCTAGCTCATTTCTGGAAAACTGATGTAACAAGAGACTCACTCCACATTCTGGTTTTATAAACTCGGCTTGTCAGAAAGCCGCTGGTTTTAGCGCACAAAAAATAAAGTCCCAATTGTGCCGTTGCAGCTTTCCTTCGTTTTGAACCCGCTCTCAGCAGGTGGGTGCCCTTTTTTAAATCTTGTAAGTCCTCTTTAGCGAATGAAAAGAGGCATGTACGCCATTTAAAAATGCGGGCTCCCAAATCAAAAAAATGTTCGGTCAAAACTAGGTGTACAACTAACACATCAGGACTTTATTTAACTTGTCAAAATCATATCACAGCAGATTTTGATTTTCAAGAAACAAACTGCCGATCTTTACTGTTTCACTTTTCTTTTGACAGAAAGGTGAAGTTCTTCAAGCTGGGCGTCGCTCACTTCGCCGGGCGCTTCCGTAAGAAGGCAGCTTGCGCTTGCCGTTTTCGGGAAAGCGATCGTATCTCTTAAGTTAGTGCGGCCTGCAAGAAGCATAACCAACCGGTCTAAGCCGAGCGCGATTCCGCCGTGCGGAGGGGCGCCGTATTCAAAGGCTTCAAGAAGGTATCCGAACTCCTCCTCCGCTTCTTCTTTTGTAAAGCCGAGAAGCCCGAACATTTTTTCCTGAACGTCTTTTTCAAAAATACGGATTGAGCCTCCGCCGAGTTCATAGCCGTTTAAGACAAGGTCGTAAGCCTGCGCTTTCATATCTTCAGGCGCCGTTTCAATCAGGTCAAGATCTTCACGGACAGGCATTGTAAACGGATGGTGAGCCGCATAGAAACGGCCTTCTTCCTCGTCATGCTCCAGTAACGGCCAGTCCACAACCCACAGGAAGTTGAAGAGGCTTTCGTCAATCAGGCCGCGTTCTTTGCCTAGTTTTAAGCGAAGCGCGCCGAGGGATTGAGCCACAACCTCAAACTTATCAGCGCCGAACAGGAGCAGATCGCCTTCAGAAGCATCCAGCGCTTCAGCCAGTTTTGCCTGCTTCTCTTCATCAAAGAATTTCGCAATCGGGCCTTTTACGCCGTCAGCTTCAACTTTCACCCAAGCGAGACCTTTCGCGCCGTAATTTCCGGCAAAAACGCCGAGCGCATCGATATCTTTTCTGGAATAGTCGCCGGCAGCGCCTTTGACATTGATCGCTTTTACAACGCCTCCGTTTGCCACGGCTGATGAGAACACCTTAAATTCAGTATCTTTCACTATGTCTGACACGTCCGTCAGCAGCATGCCGAAGCGGGTATCGGGTTTGTCGGAACCGTAGCTGTTCATCGCTTCTTCATATGTCATTCGCGGAAGCGGCAGCGGTACTTCAACACCTTTTGTTTCAAGCATGACTTTCGCCATCATCTCTTCCGCCAGAGCCATGATGTCCTCTTGACTCATAAAGGACATTTCAATATCAATCTGCGTAAATTCCGGCTGGCGGTCGGCACGCAAGTCTTCATCGCGGAAGCAGCGGGCCACTTGATAATACCGTTCAAAGCCCGACACCATCAGAAGCTGTTTAAAAATCTGCGGCGATTGCGGAAGGGCGTAAAATTCCCCTTCATGCACCCGGCTCGGCACTAAGTAATCACGGGCGCCTTCGGGAGAACTTTTTGTTAAAATCGGTGTTTCAATATCAAGAAATCCGTTTTCATCCAAGAAATGGCGGATGGATTTTGTGACTTGATGGCGCATTTGCAATGTTTGAAACATCGCCGGGCGGCGCAAATCCAAATAGCGGTGTTTTAACCGGACGTCTTCAGAAACATCAGCCGCCTGATCACTGATCGGAAACGGAGGCGTTTTCGCCGTACTGAGCACCGTCACCGCTTCAGCTTTGATTTCAATTTTACCGGTTTTCAGGTTGGGATTCACCGTGCCTTCTTCACGGGCAGAAACCGTGCCTTCGATATCAAGCACATATTCGTTTCTGATTGCTTCCGCTGCGGCAAGGGCTTCCTTCGATACGTCAGGGTTGAACACGACTTGCACAATACCCGAGCGGTCCCGCAAATCAATGAAAATCAAGCCGCCGAGATCGCGCCGTTTCTGCACCCACCCTTTCAGTTTGACGGTTTCGCCAATCGCTTTTTCAGTTATCTCGCCACAATAATATGTTCTTCCAAACATAGCGTTCCTCTCCTTCACTGCTTTTGATCTGCCTTTAACACTTGTATCAGCTCGTCTAACACCACTTCACGCTGCTCTCCTGTTTCCGCATCTTTTACATTGATTTTATTTTGAGCAAGCTCATCTTCCCCTAAAATCGCAATAAAACGTGCGCCGAGACGGTCAGCCGTTTTGAATTGGCCCTTCATCTTTTTATTTTCATAATCGATTTCACTTGAGATGCCCGCTTCTCTCAGTTTGTACACAAGGGAAACGGAATAATCCTTCGCTTTTTCTCCGAGCGTCACGATGTAGCAGTCAATCCCCTGATTGACGGGAAGCTCTGTTTTCTCAGCGTCAATGGCTGCCAGCAGACGTTCGATGCTCATCGCAAATCCGATACCCGGCGCTTCAGGTCCGCCGATCTGTTCAACAAGCCCGTCATAGCGGCCCCCGCCGGCAAGGGTTGTAATCGCTCCGAATCCTTCGGCATTGCTCATAATTTCAAAAGCGGTATGGTTATAATAATCAAGCCCTCTGACAAGGTTCGGATCTATTTCGAACGGGATGCCGAGATCGTTTAAATATTGTTTTACCTTCTCAAAATAAGCGGCTGATTCTTCATTTAAGTAATCAAGAATGGACGGAGCCGTTTTCATCAGTTCATGCTCTCTGTCTTTCTTGCAGTCAAGAATTCTGAGCGGATTTGTGTGCAGGCGCGACTGGCAGTCTGAGCAAAACTCTCCGATGCGCGGTTCAAAATGTTTGACGAGCGCTTCCCGGTAGGATTTGCGGCTCTCCTGGTCACCAAGGCTGTTCAGCACAAGCTTGACATGTTTCAAACCGGCTTTACGGTAAATACTCATCGCAAGCGCAATGACTTCTGCATCCACGGCCGGATCTTTGGAGCCGATCGCTTCAATTCCGAATTGATAGAATTGGCGGAAACGCCCTGTCTGCGGACGTTCGTAACGGAACATCGGTCCGACATAATAAAGCTTCGTCGGCTGCACCGGGTTCGCAAATAATTTATTTTCATTGAACGCGCGGACTGCGGCGGCTGTTCCTTCCGGCCGAAGCGTCAGGCTTCTCCCTTTACGGTCTTCAAACGTGTACATTTCTTTCTGCACGATATCTGTAGACTCACCGACGCCTCTTGCGAATAATTCCGTATGCTCGAAGATCGGCGTGCGGATTTCTTTATATTGATAAGTGCGGCACGTCTCCCTCATAATTTGTTCGACGAACTGCCATCTGTCTGATTCACCCGGCAGTATGTCCTGTGTGCCTCTTGGAATGTGATATGCCATGTTACAGGCCTCCTTAATGTCTTTCTTCAAATAAAAAAACTCCCGCTCCTACTATACATGTATAGTAGGGACGAGAGTTATACCCGTGGTGCCACCCTAGTTGGAATGCCGAAGCATCCCCGCTCTGACCTTTAACGCAGGTTCACGTCCGCTGCCTAATGACTTGCAAAAGCGTTCAGCAGGGAACCTCCGGAGTGTTGTTTCGAGAAAGATGCAGTGCGGATCCGCTTTCAGCCCGGGACGGTTCCTCTCTTCTCCATGCATTCTGACCTACTCTTCTCCATTATCGGTTCAAAATCGTTATCATGACTTATGTACATCAATTTCTATTATAATAATGGGATTGCACTCCCCTGTCAAGTTTTATTCCGTCTGTTTTTCCTTGCGACCGCTTCTTTCGATAAGAGACCGAACTCCGTCGACGTCTCTTCTAGAAAACCCGCCTTTTCTCTATCGCTCTGATCACTGAAGTGCAGATTTCCTTCCGCATCGTGCAGCGCGCGTCCCATTTTTGGTTGATATTTCATGATTTGCACACCTTTTCGCTGTATTTATGACTAGTATAAACAAACCATTTTATTTTTATTTAACATTCAGCAAGGAAAATACGATATTATACAAGAATGTATTTTAGTTAGTTCAGAAAGGAGGACAGCCATGAAGAAGAGAACTCTTGCTCTTATTTTATGCGGCGTCATCATCACAGCGCTTCTTCCGTCATTTCACACCGCAATCGCCGCAGAGGGAGAAGCGGTCATCGCGACAGACAAGATCAATGTCAGAGGCGGTCCCGGCCTGAGCTACGGAATTAAGGCTGAAGTGAAAAAAGGGGAAAGATACCCGATCACTAAAGAAGAGGGAGACTGGGTACAGCTTCAGCTGAGCCCAGGTAAAACCGGATGGGTCGTTTCCTGGCTGATATCAAAAACAGCCGGGGGAGCAGACAATTCATCCGCAACAAGCGGAACGGTCACTTCCACCGATCCTGACCTCCGCATCAGAAAAGGCCCGGGGACATCGTATGAAGTCATCGGCAAACTTCCGCAAGGCGCGCATGCATCCGTGCTGGACAAGAACAGCGGATGGGTGAACATTTCTTATCAAGGCACAACCGGGTGGGTTTCTTCCGAATACGTCACCGCGGACAGCGGCGGATCGGATACGAAAGCAACTTCGGCCCGAAGCGGGTCAAAAAGCGGGACTGTCGGCGTTTCTTCATTGAATGTCAGAAGTGCAGCGTCACATGATTCAGCGATTATGACTAAATTATCACGCGGAACAAAGGTTTCCATCTTAAGTGAAGACCACGGCTGGCTGAAAATTGAAGCAAACGGTCAAAAAGGCTGGGCAGCAAGCCACTACATCATAAAGGATTCTGACTCATCGGGCAGCGCATCCGGCTCGGGAGACGGTTCTGCGGGCTCAGGCTCCTCGAAAAAAGCGTATATTGTTTACGGCGGCACCAACTTAAGGAGCTCGGCCTCGACTTCCGCTTCTATCGTAAAAAGAGCAGATAAAGGCGCAGCCTACCCGATTGTCGGCTCAAGCGGCAAATGGTATGAAGTCCGGCTTGAGAACGGACAAACCGCATATGTGGCAAACTGGGTCGTACAAACGTCAAAAAGCGGTGAGGAAACAGGCGAAGCACCTTCTCCCATCACGTCAGGCGGCAGCGGCTCACTTAAAAACAAAACGATCGTCGTTGATCCCGGACACGGAGGAAAAGACAGCGGAACGATCGGCTACTCCGGAAAGTTTGAAAAAAACGTAACGATTAAAACAGCTAAGCTGCTGGCCCAAAAATTGAGAGCGGCCGGTGCAAACGTGTATATCACCAGACAGGATGATACATTTATCAGCCTGCAGGCCAGGGTTTCAACCTCTCATTACCGGAATGCGGATGCCTTTATCAGCATTCACTATGACAGCTATGCCGATACGTCAACGCGGGGAAGCACGGCTTATTATTACAGTCCGTCTAAGGACCGCCAGCTTGCCTCAGACGTCCATTCTGAAGTAGTGAAGCGTTCCCCTATCCCGGATCGCGGCGTTCTGTTTGGCGATTATTACGTCCTGAGGGAAAATAAACGGCCTGCCATGCTGTATGAGCTCGGCTATCTCAGTCAACCGCAAGAAGAAACAATCATACATAGCGGCTCTTACCAGGAAAAAGTGACAGACGGAATTGAAAGCGGATTGGAACATTATTTTCAATCATAAAAAAAAAGCTGCCGAACGGCAGCTTTTTTATTGTTTAGAATCCATAATCAATGTAATCGGCCCGGAATTCGTCAGCTGAACATCCATCATGGCTCCGAATATTCCGGTTTCCACTTTGACTCCTTTTTCCCGAAGGAGTTCGTTCCACTTTTCATAAAGGAGCACAGCCTGATCCGGTTTAGCCGCATTCATAAAATTCGGGCGTCTCCCTTTCTTCGTTTCGCCGTAAAGCGTAAACTGGGAAACGGATAAAATCTCCCCGCCCGTATCCAAAAGCGATAAATTCATCTTGCCGCTTTCATCATCAAAAATCCGAAGATTCACGATTTTATCCGCCAAGTAAGCGGCATCTTCTTCTGTATCTTCATGAGTGATGCCGACAAGCGCCATAATACCGGGTCCGATCCGGCCTGCGACAGCGCCGTCAACCGTCACACTCGCTTCTGTTACACGCTGAACAACTAATTTCATAGCAAGCTCCTTTTAGTTCATTACCCGGCGGACTGAATAGATGTCTCTGATCTGTTTAATCCGCTCGACCACTTTGTGCAGATGATTGATGTTTTGAATAAAAATCGCCATATGAATCGTAGCGACTTTATTGCGGTCGGATTTGCCGGAGACAGAGGAGATGTTGGTTTTCGTTTCATTTACGGCTTGGAGCACCTCATTTAAAAGCCCGAGACGGTCATACCCCAAAATCTCAATCTCAACGTTATATTCTTTGCGCCTTTGAACCTGTGATTCATGCTCCCATTCAACGGGGATCAAACGTTCCTGCGCTTCATTCGTTTTGACGTTCGGACAGTCATCCCGGTGAACGGATACACCGCGCCCTTTTGTAATAAAACCGACAATATGGTCGCCCGGCACCGGGTTGCAGCATTTCGACAAGCGGACGAGAAGGTTGTCAATGCCTTTTACGCGCACACCCGCTTCCCGTTTTCTCCCTTGCGGATAATGTTTCGGCTCGGAAGTGACTTCCTGAACGATTTTTTCCTGCTCTTCCTGGTCACGCAGCTTCCGTTCTTTTTCGGTGAGCCTGTTGGCCACCTGAAGAGCGGTAATGCCGTTATACCCGACCGCCGCGTACATATCCTCTTCATTTGAGAAATTGAACTTGTCGGCAACTTTTTGAAGATTTTCAAGCGTTAAAACATCTTTCACTTCAAAATCAAGATTTTTAATTTCTTTCTCGACAAGCTCACGGCCTTTTTCGACGTTTTCTTCCCGGCGCTGTTTCTTAAAGAATTGGCGGATTTTGTGTTTCGCCTGGGACGTCTGCGCCAGTTTGACCCAGTCTTGGCTCGGACCGTAAGAATGCTTGGACGTCAGAATCTCGACGATGTCGCCCGTCCGGAGCTTATGGTCAAGCGTCACCATTTTTCCGTTCACTTTCGCCCCGATTGTTTTGTTGCCGATCTCCGAATGGATCCTGTAGGAAAAATCAATCGGCACAGAGCCTGACGGCAGTTCAATGACATCGCCTTTTGGCGTAAATACGTATACCATGTCAGAAAACAGATCGATTTTCAGCGATTCCATAAATTCTTCCGCATCGGTAGACTCGTTTTGGAATTCCAGAATTTCACGGAACCAGGACAGTTTTTTCTCAAATGTCGCTTCTTCGTTTGCAGCCTTGCCTTCTTTATATGCCCAGTGTGCGGCCACCCCGTATTCAGCGATCTCATGCATCTCAAACGTTCTGATCTGCACTTCCAGCGGATCGCCTTTAGGCCCGATTACGGTCGTATGCAGAGACTGATACATATTCGGCTTAGGCATCGCAATATAATCTTTGAATCTGCCCGGCATCGGCTTCCAGCACGTATGAATAATGCCGAGTACGGCGTAGCAGTCTTTAATGCTTCCGACAAGAATACGGACGGCGAGCAGATCATATATTTCATTGAACTGTTTATTTTGCAGCGCCATCTTGCGGTAAATGCTGTAGATGTGCTTCGGACGTCCTGAAAAGTCCGCTTTAATATTCACTTCTTCAACGCGTTTTTTCACTTCATTGACAACCTCTTCGACATAAAGTTCGCGTTCCGCGCGCTTTTTCTTCATGAGGTTGACGATTCTGTAATATTGCTGAGGATTCAAATAACGGAGAGCGGTGTCTTCCAGCTCCCATTTGATCTTAGAAATCCCGAGCCGATGGGCCAGCGGAGCGAAAATCTCCAGCGTCTCATTTGAAATTCTCCGCTGCTTTTCCTGCGGAAGATGCTTTAACGTCCGCATATTGTGAAGGCGATCCGCCAGCTTGATCAATATGACTCTGATATCCTGAGCCATAGCGACAAACATTTTTCGATGGTTTTCCGCCTGCTGCTCCTCTTGAGATTTATACTTAATTTTACCGAGCTTCGTCACGCCGTCGACAAGCATCGCCACTTCTTCAGAAAATGCTTCCTTCAGGTCGTCGAGGGTGACATCCGTGTCCTCCACCACATCATGCAGAAATCCGCCCGCAATTGTGGAAGGGTCCATTTCCAGATCCACGAGGATCCCCGCCACCTGAATCGGATGAATGATGTACGGCTCACCTGATTTGCGGTACTGTTCGCGATGCGCGTCTTGCGCATACAGGTAAGCTTTCTCAACAAACGCAATCTGCTCCTCCGGCAGATAAGTGCGCGCTTTATCTATTACTTGCTCGGCAGTCAATACTTGTTCGTTCGCCATGGAATCACCTTTTTTAAATGTAAACTGTATTAGTTTATTATCAAGAAAAAAACGAGAGATGTAAAGGGCAGAAGTTCAAAACACCTAAAGAATCTGTCAGGATGATGAAATAATAGGAAAAAAGCACCCTGACACGAGTGCTTTTTTCCATATGCGGTTAATATTTCATTAATGTTAAAATATCGTAATCGTCAAGCTTGTCTCTGCCGTCAAGGTAAGAAAGCTCGATTAAGAATGCAATACCGGCTACGACGCCGCCCAGTTCTTCGACTAGCTTAATCGTTGCTTCGATCGTGCCGCCTGTTGCAAGCAAGTCATCAGTAATCAGCACGCGCTGTCCCGGCAGGATCGCATCTTTATGAATCGTCAGTACGTCTTTTCCGTACTCCAAACCGTAATCGACTTTAATGACCTCACGCGGAAGTTTTCCTTCTTTCCGAACCGGGGCAAAACCGACTCCGAGCGCGTATGCAACCGGACAGCCGATAATAAAGCCGCGCGCTTCAGGCCCGACAACTAAATCAATTTCTTTTTCTTTTGCATATTCAACAATCTGGTCAGTGGCGTAACGGTATACGTCGCCTTTGTCCATCAATGTCGTAATATCTTTAAATTGTACGCCTTCTTTCGGGTAATCGGGCACAATTGTTACGTATTTTTTAAGATCCATCTGTTCTATGTCCTCCTCGTACTTTCATAAGCCTCTGAACCTTGGTTCATCAGCTTATTCAGCCATTCCTTCAGCTCATGGGCTGCGGAATAATTGAGCTTCTGGTCTAATTCCATCAGCTGCTGTTTTACCTGATAGGTTTGCGAATCTGCCAGGTCGCGTTTTTTCGCGCCGTTCACGACAGACAGCACACCATCTTCTATTTTAACAAAACCGAGATCAAAAAACACCTTTGTCATAAAATTGATTGTGTCAATTGACCATCCTCTGTGTCTCGCAAGCTCTGAACCATGCTTGCCGAAGTCAAAAGCGCCCCTTTTCAAGAGAAATGCGTAAAACCACTTGAAATCATTCCGCGATGGAAATGAGGACAGGAAATGTTCTTCATGATTGATAAAAACAAAATAAATCCGTTCCGGCTTCTTTCCGTCTAGCAAATGCTGCAGGCGATCCGCTGACGGCGGCACATCCAGAAAAACGGCATATTTTCCGTCAAGCTGGAGAACTTCCGCCTCGGATTCCGAAGTGATCTCGGCAAGCTCGCCCGACAGCTCTTTTTCACGGAGCTTCTGAGCGGTTTTTTCGTTAAAGCTGATGAGCACCCGTTTTTCCTTCGGCAGCGCGGTGACCGTATCTTCCCACGTCCGCTTGCCTCGAATATCAAAAAGCTGCCATTCCGGCACCGCAGCATCTTTAATCATCAGCTGGGGCTTCTTTCTGTTGTTCCATTCATTAATGGACATCTCGCCGACAATGGAAATCGTTGATCCGGGAACAACTCCGGCTTCCAGCTCTCCTTTGTTAAAGCCGACGCAGTCAAGGACGGCGGAATCACTTTTCACCGTCATTTTTACGTGGTTTTTATTCGCTCCGATCAGGCGCACATCATCAAGCACGGCATTTTTCACCATCACATGCGGTTTAGGGTTAAGCATGCCGAACGGCGACAGCATATTCAATTCTGTAATGCTTTCAACGGTTATGTCTTCAACGCCGCAGACAAGATCAACCTCCTGAACGGGAATAAAATCCTCTTCCGTCAGGGTTTCTTCAGCCATTTGATTCAGCCTGTCCCTTAATTCCGCCACATCTTCAGCCTTCAACGTCATTCCGGCCGCCATCGGATGCCCGCCGAAATGAGGAAGAATGTCTCTGCACTGTGAAAGGCTCGTAAAAAGGTTGAAGCCCCTGATGCTTCGCGCCGACCCTTTAGCGATTCCCTGCTCCTCATCTATTCCAAGCACAACAGCGGGCCGGTAAAAACGTTCAGCCAGCTTCGATGCGACAATACCGACGACTCCCGGATTCCAGCCGGCTTTTGCCACTACAATGGCAGACGGGTTTCCGCCTTGCTGCTGAACCATTTCAACAGCCTCTTCGGTCATGGTTTTCACCATTTTCTGCCGCTCTTTATTCAGCCGGTCAATATCCGAAGCCAGTTCCTCCGCTTCAAACTGATCTTCGGTCATCAGCAGGTGAACGGCGGGATCGGCCTGTTCTATTCTTCCGACGGCATTGAGCCTCGGTGCGACCTGAAATCCGATCGTTTCCTCATCAGCTTGTCCGATATCTCCGCCGGAAAGCTTAATCAGAGCTTTGAGGCCCGGCCGATTTGTCGTCCGAAGCCTTTCAATTCCGAGTGACGCAATTAATCTGTTTTCATCATGAAGAGGCACCAGATCTGCAACCGTACCGATTGCCGCCAAGTCCAGCATAGCTTCCGGCAAAGAACCCGTAAGCGCGTGGGCAAGCTTAAAGGCCACACCGACGCCGGCCAATTCTTTAAACGGATAGCCGCATCCCGGCTGCTTCGGGTGGATGATCGCAAATACGTCAGGAAGCTCGGGTCCCGGCTCATGGTGGTCGGTAATAATGACGTCTAAGCCCAGCTCTTTTGCGACTTCAGCTTCATGGACGGCGGCGATTCCCGTATCCACTGTAATGATCAGCGAAAATCCCCGCTCTTTTATGGAGCGGAAAGCTTGTTCATTCGGGCCGTAGCCTTCTGTAAAACGGTCGGGAATATAAAAGTCAACGTCCGCCGACAGCTGTCTGAGTGCCGTCAGCATCACTGACGTGCTTGTAACGCCGTCTGCATCGTAATCTCCGTAAATCATAATCGGTTCCCCTTGAGAAACCGCCAGTTTTATCCGATCAACTGCTTCCCGCATCCCCTTTAATTCATACGGGTCATAAAAGTCTGCATCCTTTGTATGTAAAAACAGCCTTGCGCTTTCGGCAGTATCAAAACCTCTTTTTACAAGCAGTGATGCCACAAGAGGTGTTATGTCCAATTGTTCTGTGAGTGATTTGACTTTTTCCTGATCCGGCTGCTGGATTTCCCAGCGCATTATTGACGCTAACATAAATTCACCCCTCAACCACCCTATTATACTAGAGCGGACTGAGGGGTTTCAAATGTTATTCTGATCCTTTTTTCTCTTCAAGCATTTCTTCCGGCGGAGCGGCTGTTTTTTTGCCGTCCGAATCAGCCGTCAATTCACCTGCGGATCTGTTTTCTTTCCGCAGCATTTTAATTTCGCGCTTCAGTTTCATCACTTGAAAGATACCGGCTGAAAACACGATCAGCGCTCCCATTAACACAGAGCCTAAAATGACTAAAATCAGCGGCCATTCAGCGGTTCCGAACAGATAATCAACCTCAACCGCCCGCACGTTAATGACAGCAAAGATGGCGACAATCAGAGTAAATAGTAAAGCGAATATAATAGTCCATTGTTTATTCATGCGTCTGCCCCCAATTATTGATTCTTATCTTTTCCCCCGTTTTCCCGGGAGTAAACCCCGGCCTCAGGAAATCCGGGCCGTCAACTGCTCGCGGACCAGCTTTTTCAGTCCGCTTCTTTCTCCCGATATGACGAGGGTGTCCCCTTCTTCAATTATGGTATCAATACCGGGGCTCAGCTGTTTTTGCCGGTTTTTCTTCACGATCGCAATAATCTGGACGTTGTAATGTTTCTTGGTCTCCAAATCTCCGATTGTACGGCTGACAGCCGGTGCATGAGATTCGGCTTTAAACCACTCAATGACGAGGTCATCAAGCGCGACTTCCACAGATTCCAGCGCTTTCGGCTTATACGTCATCCCGCCTAAAATAGCGGAAATCTGCCTTGCCTCTTCGTCGTTAAATTCAACGGATGCCAAGCATTCGTCATGATCATTCTCATCGAAGTAATAGAGCTCTTTTCTGCCGTCATCATGAAGAATAATACTGATTTTATCGTGATTTTTCGTAATGACTTCTACTTTCTGGCCGATGCCCGGAAGCTCCGACTCACGAACGTTCATAAGAACCCTCCTACATGTTTTTACAATGATGATTGATTATGTAAGCGTATGTCATTATAGCAAATGCAGGTTTTAAGTTCAATGCGGCCTAAAAAAACAGGCTGCCTTCCGGAAGACAGCCTGTTTCCTTTTACTCTTCGATTGATTTTTTCCCTTTAAATTCTTTTCCTTTCCATACAAGCCACAGCTGCGCGGCGATGTAAAGAGAGGAATAAACGCCCGTCAATAAACCGACCAATAAAGCGACGGAGAAGTTTGTAATTGACGATGAGCCCAAAATGAGCAGCACGACGACAACAATCACAACGGTCAAGACCGTATTGATCGAACGTGTAAAGGTTTGCTGCAAACTCAGATTCACGATGTGTTCCAGATCGGCAAATGACTTCGGCTTGCGTTTTTTCATCTGCTCGCGTATCCGGTCAAATGTAACGATCGTATCATTTATCGAGTAACCGATTATGGTGAGAATAGCGGCGATAAAGGTTACGTCAACCTCCAGCCTTGTAATGCTGAAAAACGCGACGATAAAGAAAGCGTCATACAGCAGGGATACAATTGCGGCGATAGCCATTCTGTACTCGAAACGTATTGATACGTAAATAATGATGCCGATTGATGCAATGGCGACAGCATATAAAGCATTACGGGCCAGTTCTTTTCCGACTGTCGGCGATACCGTGCTGACGTTCGGTTCAGATCCGTATTTGTCCTTAAAGTACGTTTTGATTTCAGCGATCTTTTCTTTAGATGGCTCTCCGACAAACCGGGCTGCGGCAACATGGTTCTCTTTACCCGAGAGCACGATGTTTTCCGGATCCATGCCGAGAGAGTCAAAGTCTTTTTCAACCTGCTGCGCCGTCAATGCATGATTGCTCTGCACGTCAATCCGCGCACCGCTTGCAAAATCGATTCCCAGGTTGAGCTTAAAGACCAGCAAGATGATAATTCCCGCAATGGTTACAGCGCTTGAGAAAATAAAGAAATATTTTCGCTTGCTCGTGAAATCCCATTTTTGGAATGCCGTATGCGGTTCAGTATTTTCATCCGTTTTTTGAATGTCCATAATATGTTTTTTCTTGACGCCGAACCAGCCTTTTTTCCGGTCAAGCCATCTGCTTTCCACAAGAAGGGCGAGCAGGAATCTTGAAAGGAAGACAGCTGTAATAAAGCTTGTCAGTATTGACAAAATCAGCATCGTCGCAAACCCTTTTACAGAGCTTGTCCCGAAAATAAAGAGCACGACTGCTGCGATGATCGTTGTGATGTTCGCATCAAAGATCGTCGCAAATGACCGTCTGTTCCCTGAACGGAAAGCTGAGCGGACGGATTTGCCGAGTTTCAGTTCTTCTTTTATCCGTTCATAGGTGATGATGTTGGCGTCAACCGCCATCCCGACACCCAAAATGAGCGCCGCAATACCCGGAAGCGTCAGCACCGCCTGCATCCAGTCAAACACTTGAAGCGTAATATACACGTATACAGAAAGCGTAATGACCGCTATGAGTCCAGGCAGTCTGTAATAAAGCAGCATAAATAAGAAAACAATTGCAATACCGATGATGCCGGCCTCTACCGTATCATGCAAAGCCTGCTGTCCGAATTGCGCCCCTACTGAAGTAGAGTATTTTTCGGTCAGTTTCACAGGCAGCGCACCCGCGTTTAAAATATTGGCCAAGTCCTTCGCTTTTTGAACGGTGAACTGACCTTCAATCGTGACATCCTTCGTGTTTAATTCCTGGCTCACATTCGGAGCGGATACATATTTCGGATGTTTTTTGCCGACTTCTTTTTTAAATGAATCGCCCTTTTGGTAATCAAGCCAGATCACAAGCTGATTATTAGGGGCCATTTTCTTGACTTTTTTCGTCACTTCTCCGAACTTATCCGCATCCTTCAGCTTAACGCTGACAATCGGTTCGTTCGTCGTCGGATCAAAGGTTTGCTTCGCGCCGTTTTCCACGAGATCAGAGCCGTTTAACAGCTCTTTATCATTCGTATCCCTGAACGAGAGCTGCGCTTCCGTTGACAGAATTTCGCGCGCCCTGTTCTGATTCGTGACGCCCGCCAGCTGAACGCGTATGCGGTTATTTCCTTCAATCTGAATGTTCGGCTCGCTTACGCCGAGAACGTTAGCCCGGCGGTTCAGCGCCTGCACCGTGCTGACGAGCACGTCTTTTGTGATTTTATCGCCTTTTTTGACGGGCTGCACATCGTACAGAACTTCAAACCCGCCGCGTAAATCCAATCCTAACGTAATATTATCGGCAGCCGGTTTTGTAAAATACCCCAGCCCTGTGCCGATCAATAATACGATCAGGAAAAACGCAATCAAGCGTCCTTTTTTCATTATGTATTTCCTCCTTAAACCTATGCCATCATTATCTCAGCAGTTCATCCAAAGCTTCCTGACCCTCATCGCTTTCCAGCCAATTAGACGACTTAAAAGCTTCAACGGTTGCATAGTTCATAAAATCGCCAATTTTAACTGATAAAATATTACCGGCCAATTCATGCAGCGGCAGTTCCTTTTTCTGTTTCCACTTTTTATGTATTAAGTATGACCATAAACTCTCGTGCTCAACATCATCGTATCCGAGGATTTTGAACTCTTCAAGTTTACTGTACAAGAAAGGCCGCAAATGATCTTTGTACATTTCGGCGGGATGTTTCTCCACTGGGCGCTCGCTCCTTTTTCCATTTTTCTCGAAGACTTGTCATGCTCGGACGACATCGGCGCATATCTTTATTGTATATGATTCCAGGTAGTTTGAGAAGGCAGGGGTTTATAAAATGGCAAAACAGACTTTTTTAAGGGGCACTCTTATTCTCATTGCAGCCGGGATGATTACGAGAATGCTCGGCTTTGTCAACCGGGTGGTTATCGCCCGGTTTATCGGTGAAGAAGGGGTCGGTTTATACATGATGGCTGCCCCGACATTTTTCTTGGCCACCACTTTGACTCAATTCGGCCTCCCCGTTGCCATCAGCAAACTTGTCGCTGAAGCAAGCGCGCGGGGGGACCGGCAGAAAATGAAACACATTTTAGTGATGTCGCTTACCGTCACTGGGATATTAAGTCTCATCTTCACGCCGCTGTTTTTATGCTTTGCGCCGATTATGTCCGAAACGATGCTGACGGATCAGCGCACGGTTTACCCGCTTCTGGCGATTACGCCCATCGTGCCGATTATCGCGATATCCAGCGTGCTGCGCGGTTACTTTCAGGGCAGGCAGAATATGAACCCGCTGGCGTTTTCCCAAGTGCTTGAGCAGATCGTGCGGATTTCACTTGTCGCAGTCTGCACGACGGTGTTTCTGCCGTACGGGATTGAATATGCCGCAGCAGGAGCCATGATTTCGTCTGTCATCGGGGAGCTTGCCTCTCTTATTTATTTATTCATTTGTTTTAAAGCAAATAAAACAATCAGAATCAGAAAACAATTTTTCAAGTCGATTGCAAATGGAAAAGAAACCTTCCGCCAGCTGATGAGCGTGTCGCTCCCGACAACCGGAAGCCGCTTCATCGGAAATTTATCTTGGTTTTTTGAACCTATTGTCGTCGCGCAGAGCCTTGCGATTGCAGGAGTAGCCACCGCTGCCGCCACCAGCCAGTACGGAGAGCTGACCGGATTTGCCATGACGGTTTTGACGCTGCCCAGCTTTATAACCTATTCTCTGTCAACGGCGCTTGTTCCTGCGATCAGTGAAGGAATGGAGCAAAAAAAGCTGCAAGTTGTCGAATACCGTCTAGAACAGGCGATGAGGCTGTGTCTTTTAAGCGGAGGCATTTCGGTGGTTATTTTATTCTCTTTCGCTGATGAACTGATGTCCGTCATGTACGGATCAACTAATGCGGCGGTATTTGTTAAAGTGATGGCGCCGTTTTTTCTGCTTTACTATTTTCAGGGGCCCCTTCAGGCGGTGCTGCAGGCTCTCAATTTAGCCGGGGCAGCCATGATGAACAGTTTTATCGGCGCCGCTGTCAAAACCGGCCTAATTTTTGTTTTGGCGACCAGGCCTTCCTTGGGCATCATGGGCGCCGCACTTGCGATTGTAACGGGGATGGTCCTTGTCACCCTGCTGCATGCGGCCACCGTAAGCAAGGTGCTTCCGATCAGCATTAAAATAAAAGAATACGCGCTCTGTTTTGCCGTCATATTCATTTGCGGTTATGTCAGCCGCATCATCAAGCACGCCGTTCATTTTTCAGGATCAGAGGCTGTTAATCTCACAGGCTGGATTGCAATGACGGCGGCTTTGTACATTGCGCTTCTTCTGTTATTCAGGCTGATTAAAAGGGAAGAGCTGATCCGTATTCCGGTCATCGGCAAGTTCGTGACGCGGTGAAACCGATTTATGGCTCCCCTTTTTCATCTTTAAGATCAATAAAAAAAGCGCCGTCCGTAAACGTGCAGAATGATATAACCGAAAGATCGCGATATCCTCTTTTTGCTAAATTTTTTTCAAGCCAGTGTTTATCTTTCCCGATTCTGTCCAGATGCTCGTTCTGAATGACCCCGTCAACGATAAGCGATGTTTCCATCTGCTTATCCTTATTGTTTTTCTTTTTGACGATTGACAGTTTGCCCGAAGACTCCAAAATGGCGTACGACACGTCAGAGATTCTATCGATGTTATTCTCTCTCAGCTGCATAAGAAGATCGTCAAAATTGTAGCGCTGCGATCTCATCGCCCGTTCATCAATTTTTCCCTGTTTTATAATAATGGTGGGTTTTCCGTCAAGCAGCTGCCGTATTTTTTGGCTTTTGAGCGAAATAAAAGCAAGGCTTACTTGAATAATCATTAAAACGACAATCGGCACTATTGTGTGCAAAAGCTTATCTTTTACATTTTCAATTGCCAATACGGCAATCTCGGCAATCATAATGGAGACGACAAGGTCTAAAATGCTCAGTTCTCCGATTTCCCGTTTTCCCATCAGTCTGAAAATCACAAGAATGATAAAATAAAGCACAATCGTACGAAACGTAATAATGAAAATATCTTCCATATCGCACCTCCAACGGTCATAGCATTTGCCATCGGCTCTGAATTATGTAATAAACGGGCTGAACATCATGCATTTACGTCTAATTCGAACATTCAGAGAATACATTTAGAAAAAGACGGGCTCCGGCTTGTCATATATCAGGCCGCAGAGCGGAGAGGAGATAAAAATGGAAGAAACGAAACAAGTGGGAAGAGGCGTTTTGTACGGCTTAGTGGCTATTTTTGCGGTGATGCTTCTTACGAGTTTGGCGATTTCGCTTTTACTGACGGTTACCTCAATGGAAGAATCATCTTTCAGCTGGCTGATCACCGCGCTTTCTTTTCTTTCTTTATTTGCGGGAGGTTTTATATCGGGCGGCAAAGCGAAGGAAAAAGGCTGGATGATCGGAGCGTTAACCGCCGTCTGTTTTTCATTAATCATCTTGCTGTTTCAATATTTAGGGTTCGGAAAAACGTTTACATCCGGTCAGCTTTTGTTTCATCTCGGCTTTTTGGGAGTCAGTATGCTGGGCGGCATTTTCGGAGTGAATTTGAAAGGAAGCAGATCAGCGTAATAAAAAAAGAGCGGAGAATCCGCTCTTTTTTTGTATGTATGAGCTTCGCTGTTATTCAGCGGAAGCTTCTCTGATTGCGCGGCGGTCAAATGTTAAACGGGTGTTATCACCTGTTTTAATGACGACCTTGCTTTCATCAATTGAATCAACAGTGCCGTGCAATCCTCCGATTGTCACCACTGAATCCCCTTTTTTCAGCTCTTCCTGCATCTGGCGTACGGCCTTCTGCTGCTTTTGCTGCGGACGGATGAGCAGGAAATAAAGCACTGCAAACATTAAAATAATAGGAACGATTGTGCCTAAAGTACCCATCTGTTTCCCTCCTTTCAAGAATGGTTTTATTTAGAAGCTTTTCGCATTTGGCTTATTATAGCCGTAACGCTCAAAGAACTCTTCTCGGAAATCACCAAGACGATCCTCCCGGATGGCTTGTCTGACCTGCTCCATTAAGTGTAACAGAAAATGAAGGTTATGGTAAGTTGTTAATCGAATTCCAAACGTTTCATTACAGCGGATCAAATGTCTGATGTAAGCGCGGGAGTAATTTTTGCATGTATGGCAGCTGCACTCTTCGTCAATCGGACGGAAATCACGCTCATATTTGGCGTTTTTCATATTCAGACGCCCTTCATTCGTAAACACCGTGCCGTTTCGGGCAATCCGGGTCGGCAGTACGCAGTCAAACATATCCACGCCGCGGATGGCGCCGTCAATTAAGGCATCCGGTGAACCCACACCCATTAAATATCTCGGCTTGTCCTTCGGTAAAAGCGGAGTTGTAAACTCAAGCACTCGGTTCATGACGTGCTTCGGCTCGCCGACAGATAATCCGCCTATGGCATAACCCGGAAAATCAAGCGAAACCAAGTCTTTTGCACTTTGTGTCCGCAGGTCTTCGTATTCTCCGCCCTGTACGATCCCGAACAGACCCTGCTCATCTGAGCGCCCGTGCGCCTCCAGGCAGCGTTCCGCCCAGCGACTGGTCCGTTCCACAGAGCGTTTCATGTAATCATACTCTGCCGGATACGGCGGACACTCATCAAACGCCATCATGATATCAGAGCCGAGGGCGTTTTGAATTTCCATCGCTTTTTCCGGAGATAAAAACAGCTTGTCTCCGTTTAAGTGATTGCGGAAATGAACGCCTTCTTCTTCTATATTACGAAACTTGCTCAATGAAAAGACCTGAAAACCGCCGGAATCTGTTAAAATCGCGCGGTTCCAGTTCATAAACTTATGAAGCCCGCCCGCTTCTTTTACAATGTCGTGTCCCGGACGGAGCCATAAATGGTACGTATTGCTTAAAATAATGCCCGCATCCATAGATTTCAGCTCATCCGGAGACATCGTCTTTACCGTAGCAAGCGTGCCGACCGGCATAAATACAGGCGTCTCAAAGGAGCCGTGGGGCGTATGAACTCTGCCCAGCCGTGCTCCCGTTTGTTTGCATTCCTTTATAAATTCATAACGTATCGGTTGTTCAGCCACTTTGTATGAGGCCTCCTGTCATTCAAATTAGATAATCAGCATGGCGTCGCCAAAGCTGAAGAAACGGTATTCCTCTTCTACCGCATGACGGTAGGCGGAAAGAACATGCTCTCTGCCGGCAAGCGCAGAAACGAGCATGATAAGGGAAGATTTCGGCAGATGAAAATTGGTGATCATGCCGTCAATCGCTTTAAATTCATATCCCGGATAAATGAAGATGGACGTCCAGCCGCTCGAAGCGGTAAATACGCCGTCATGCTCGCCGGCAATGGTTTCCAGGGTGCGCGTTGATGTCGTCCCGACCGACACGATGCGCCCTCCCGCCTTTCTGACCTCGTTTAAAGAGGCGGCGGTTTCTTCCGTCATTTCATAAAATTCCGCGTGCATGTTATGCTCTTCCACATCATCCGCGCTGACCGGGCGGAATGTGCCGAGTCCCACATGAAGTGTGATAAATTCAATCCGCACACCCTTTTGCTTCAGCTCGTCCAGAATCTCTTCCGTAAAATGAAGTCCGGCCGTCGGAGCTGCGGCAGATCCGATTTCTTTTGAAAAGACGGTCTGATACCGTTCTTTATCATCAAGCTGCTCTTTAATATAAGGAGGCAGCGGCATTTCACCGAGTGATTCAAGCACTTCGTAAAAAATCCCGTCATACCGGAATTCAATTTTTCTGCCTCCGTGATCAAGCTCCTCCGTGCAGACCGCTGTCAGCCGGCCGTCGCCAAATGTCAGGACCGTTCCTTTTTTTACGCGTTTCGCCGGCTTTACGAGCGTTTCCCATGTATCATTTTCTTCCTGTTTTAATAACAGAAGCTCCACTTTCGCTCCCGTATCTTCTTTTGTGCCGAATAATCTTGCAGGCAGCACACGGGTATTGTTCAAGACGAGACAATCCCCTTCATTAAAAAAGCTTACAATCTCTTTAAATGAACTGTCCGTCAGCCCGCCCGTCTGTTTGTCGAGCACCATCAACCGCGATGCGTCACGCTCTTTCAGCGGCACTTGGGCAATGAGGCGTTCAGGCAGTTCAAAATCAAATAAATCGACTTTCATCATTTCACCTTTATTCTGTCTATTGTTATTTCATTCTGCCGAAAAAATTAAGCAGAATGGATAGTATCACACTGATCACAATACAAGTGACAACGGGAAAGAAAAATGTAACATTTCCCTTCTTAACGAAAATATCTCCGGGCAGCCTTCCGACAAAGTGCCAGACTGCGCCGGCAATAAGCAAAACGGCACCAAGAACCATGAGAACCTTCGGAAAGTCAGTCACGGGCGGGCGCCTCCAATCGAAAATGTTCATACACAGCCGGAGTCACGACCCGTCCCCTCGGCGTCCTCTGGAGAAATCCGATCTGCAGCAGATACGGTTCGTACACATCCTCTATTGTATGCGGTTCTTCGCCGATTGTCGCGGAAATCGTATCAAGGCCGACAGGACCGCCGCTGAATTTTTCGATCATGCCCATCAGCAGCTTATGGTCGATATGGTCAAGGCCGAGCGCATCGACTTGAAGACGTTCGAGCGCGTCGTGAGCGATTTCTTCCGTGATGCGGCTGTCGCCGAGCACCTGGGCAAAATCTCTCACCCTTCTGAGAAGCCGGTTTGCAACCCGCGGCGTTCCCCTTGACCGTCTGGCGATCTCCAGAGCCGGAGCTTCTTCGATATCCACTTCAAAAACGTCAGCCGTTCTTGACACGATATCTGTCAGCTCTTCCTGCGTATAGTATTCAAGGCGCGACAGCACCCCGAACCGGTCTCTGAGCGGTGCGGTCAATAATCCGACCCTTGTCGTCGCTCCTACAAGCGTAAAAGGGGGAAGGTCGAGACGGACGGAGCGGGCGGACGGGCCTTTTCCAATGACGATATCAAGGCAGAAATCCTCCATCGCCGGGTACAGCACTTCCTCAATCGAGCGGTTCAGCCTGTGAATTTCGTCTATAAACAGCACATCCCCTGGTTCGAGCGCCGTCAAAATGGCTGCCAAATCTCCCGGTCTTTCGATGGCGGGACCTGACGTCGTCCGCATCTCCACACCCATCTCATTGGCCACGATAGACGCAAGCGTTGTTTTCCCGAGACCCGGAGGCCCGTATAAAAGAACGTGGTCCAGCGTTTCCTGCCTCATTTTCGCCGCATCGATAAACACGCGCAGATTTTCTTTCACCTTCTTTTGGCCGATATACTGGGCGAGATTCTGCGGCCTGAGGCTTTGCTCGATTATTGATTCATGGCTGTCTGCTGCACTTGAAACGAGCCGTTCATCCATGAACATCACCTTACTTTAATAATTTTTGCAATGCTTTTTTCACATATTGATCTGTTGAAAGCGCCGTTTCCTCTTTTAAGTGAGGAAGCACTTTTTTAATTTCTTTTTCGGCGTAGCCGAGAACCCGGAGCGCTTCAAGCGCCTCGTCAAGCGCCGTTTCAGCCTCTTGTTTTTCAATGCGCGCTTCATGATTGAACAGGTTGTCAATCATTTCAGGCACGACGTCGGCCAGTTTGCCTTTCAAATCAAGAATAATCTGCCGCGCCGTTTTTTTGCCCACACCCGGAAATTTCACCAAAAAGGCTTCATCTTCCTGTTCGATCGCTTCGATGACGGCTCCGGGGTCACCGGAACCGAGGATGGCGAGCGCCCCTTTCGGCCCGATGCCGGTGACGTTCAGCAGCTTTGTGAAAAGCGCTTTTTCTTCCCGGGTTGAAAAACCGTACAAAGAAAAGGCGTCTTCTTTTATATGATGATACGTAAAAATGGTCTCTTGATTGCTTACCTTATAAATAAACGGGTTCGGAGTGAAGACCTGATAGCCGATTCCGCCGTTTTCAATCACGATGTATTGGGGAGATACATAATCAATCGTCCCCTTCACGAATTCAATCACACCTATTCACCTCTTTGACTGCTTATCATTGTAACACAAAAACAGCCAAAGTCTTATAGAAAAGTTAACGTATGTTCGCTTTGACACCTTCCGTTCAGAAAAAAAAAGACATGTGTCACATGTCTTGCGTCAAAGTCAGCCGCTGTAAGTCTTAATATGATCGATCACGCTCTCAAACTCCGCTTTTGTCCTGTACGGTATGCCGTGTTCCAAGTGCTTTTGCAATCGGCTTTCCAGCCTTTCTATATCAATCTGGAAGAAAGATTGAATCGGCTCGGCCAGCGATCCGGGACGGCCGTGAAAAGTGGAGATGACGCCTCCGTCCGTAACGCCGATATAACCGTTAACCTTACTGAGCGGAGAAATGTCATCAACATGCTTACGGAAAAGGACGAAGCCTTTTTTCTGCTCAACGAGCGTCCAGCCCGCATATGCGGCCCAAAAATCCTCCATCGCCAAAACGGTTTCATCCGTATGTTCGATGCCGACATCACCGTCCAGATAGACCTTTTCCAGCTGGACGTGCACCCGAAGCGGCCCGTAATGCTCAACCTCCGCCCCGTATGCGCCTTTTCCTCCGCAAATCAGGACTGCAGCCGATAAGATAAGCATAAACAATAGACGAGCACCGCAAATTCGTTTCACCAATAACACCTCTTTATTCAATCAAACTCTTGATGCTAGTTTGACCAAAGATGCCGGTGCTTAACCGTTTTCTTTCATTTGTCTGTTTAAGCCGAAAAAAAGCAGCCTCTATATGAGGGCTGCCCCGATGATTATGCCCGGCCGGCTGAAATCAGTTTCATTTGTCCGGGCGTCAGTTTGAGCCGGTATCCCCTTACGGTCAGATACATAGTTTTTTCTCCGCGGCTTTTGTCATGCTCCGTTTTTTTCATTCCGGCCCCTCCGTTACGTTTTATTACTTTTATATTAACACCGCAACATAAAGAGCGTTTTAAGAATATGTAAAGAAATGATGAAGCTTTATCCATAAAAATACTGCCGGATGAAATCATCCGGCAGTCCCGTTTAACGGCTGTTTCTGTTCATGTCTTGCAGCTTTGTAAAAGTAGCGTTGTCGGTAAACACTTGAATTGTACGGCCGTCCGCAAATTTTTTGGCCGCATGTTTGACATGTTTATCATCATTTTTCGTAAAAGGATGATTTGTTCTGACGGCAATGACGACTCTCGTGTCAGTCACGATGACCTGACTATCCTGTACGCCTTTTACTTTTTTCACGCGGTTTGCAACTTTTGCCGCCAGCCTGATGTTTTCGGCGTTGTCATACCCATTATAAGACATTGCTGCCGGCGGCGTATTGACATTTCGGCCGTTATATGTGCCGTCCGTCGTTAACGGAACCCCGTCATTAGGCGCATACTGGTCGGACACGTTTGTCGTATTATGACGGCCGTTTCGGTTTTCCATCATTTCAGAAACGGGTCCTTGATGGTCCATTCCGTACTGGCGTCTGCCGTTATCATTATCATTCGAATAATATCCGACCGGACGTGTTGACTGATTGTAGCGTCCGTCATTCATGGCATTATTTGCTCCGCATGCCGTTAAGCTTGCCGTCACGGCTAAAACGCCTGCGATCGTCATCAGTTTTTTACCCAATGGAAAAACCCCCCGTGGATTCATCGCTGTTTGAGCGTTTTCCGCTCATGTTTAGGATGTGCGGCCGACGGCGGGTTTAAGCTTGTCAGTTATGTCCATTCCTCAGTTGGACATAAAAAAAGGAACGACATACATCGTCCCGAAACATTAATCTTCTTCTTCCTCCGGCCGTCCGAATACTTGATTTGGACTCGGCTGATTCGGCGCGGCATTAGGATTTGCTCCGCCGTAAGGCATAAAATATCCGGCGTTTGCACCCACATTCGGATACGGCTGCACAGGCACATTTGCGTGATGGTGATGTGAACCGTGGTGATGATGGTGGTGGTGATGTGAATCATGGCAGCCGCAATCATCATCCTTATATTTTCCATCATGATGAGGCGCGTTTGCGTAATGTGACGAATATCCGCCGTAATACGGCATTTGACCGTACGGAGCACCGCCGAAACCGGATGCAGAACCATCATAATGCTCTGCATTTTCATGGGCTTGGTTTTCATATTCACCGTAACCCGCTTGCGGCCCAAATCCCGGATGATGGAATCCGTGATGATGGAATCCGTACGGTAACGGCATCGGCATTACCGGAAAGCCTCCATAACCTCCTCCAAAACCGCCGAAACCTCCGCCTACCGGGAAGCACGGATGGCATAGTCCCGAACCCGGCAGCATCGGTGTCACCGGAACCGGACAAGGACAAGGCATGCACGGCATCGGGTAATGCATAAAAGGCGGTTCAACGGCCGGCATATTCGGAAACGGGACATTCGGAATGTTTGGCATGTTCGGCAGATGATAAGCGGCGTTTTCTTCTTCCATCTTTCCGGCTTCAGGCGCCTTCGGCATATTCGGGTAATTCGCGTTTTCCATGTTGATCATTTCCTCCTGTTGTGGAATGTTATTGTCATGCTCTTTTTCTTTCGGCTCGACAAAATGTGTCACCGGTTCCTCCGGCTTAGGAGGCGACCACGGCTGAAACAGCTGATTGGACGGATAATATTGGTTCATATCAGCTTCCGGCAGCACATTTTCATGCTTTTCAGGGATTGGCGGCACATACGGAATTGACGGCTTTGGTTCTTCCGGTATGGTGTCTTCAATGTCCACAACTGATTTCGGTTTTTCTTTGGCATATGGATGCTCATGCTTATGCGCAGACGTTCCGAAGCCGGCCTTGGGCTCTTTTCTGACCGGAACGGCTTCTGAAGGCACCTTTATCTTCATTCCAGGCATAATTAAGTCTGGATTGCTAAGCTGATGATTCAGTTTTTTTAACTCTTCAAGATCAACTCCGTATTTTTCAGCTATTTTCCAGAGCGAATCGCCTTTTTGAACGATATGAATTTTCAACGTTTTCCCCTCCTATGCACAAAACGTGAACGGTACATTTGTCATTACAATACGTTTCTTCACACTATATGCCGGTGGACTGGGCATGATGATAAAAAATTTGGGAAGGAGGGGAAATTTTTATGATTACGTATGACTCAGCATTCTGTTCAAAGCACGAAGCGCTTCTGTCCGAACCGCTTCCGGAACTTTAATGACACCCTTCGGCTCGCCTTTTTCAAGCTGCTCAAGCGACCACAATAAATGCGGCAGGTCGATTCTGTTCATTGTCAGACACGGACACATATCGGGATTCAATGATTCAATCTGTTTATCCGGGTGCGAGTGAATGAGGCGCTGAACAAGATTCATTTCCGTGCCGATCGCCCACTTGCTTCCCGGTTCTGCCTGTTCAATCGTATCAATAATATATTTGGTAGACCCGCTGTCGTCACTGAGCGAGACCACTTCCCGCGAACATTCCGGATGAACGATAATGCGGATGCCGGAATCCCGCTGCCGCAGCTGAGAAATATTTTCCGCTGTAAACTTTTCGTGTACGGAGCAATGCCCTTTCCAAAGGATGACTTTAATGTTTTCCGGATGTTCAGTAAGCAATCGGTTCTGCCCCGGGTCCCATACAGCCATTTCTGTCAGCGGAATGCCGAGGTCATAGGCCGTATTTCTGCCTAAATGCTGATCCGGCAAAAATAAAATTCTTTCTTTTTGTTTAAAAGCCCATTTCAGCACACTCCGGGCATTCGAAGAGGTGACGGTCGCTCCTCCGTGCCGTCCGACGAATGCTTTAATTTCCGCCGTCGAGTTAACATATGTTAACGGAATGATGGTGTTACCGTACAGTTCTTGAAGCTCTTGCCATGCTTTGTCCGTCTGCTGAATATCTGCCATATCAGCCATCGAGCATCCGGCGCGCATGTCGGGCAAAATGACAGTTTGGTTATCATCAGTCAGCATATCAGCGGTTTCCGCCATAAAATGCACGCCGCAAAACACAATATATTCCGCCTCTTTATTTTTTTCCGCCACTTGAGCAAGCTGCAGGGAGTCACCTGCCGTATCGGCGAATTGTATCACTTCGTCTTTTTGATAGTGATGCCCCGGAATGAATAAGCGCTTTCCGAAATCCCGTTTAATGGCGGCGACACGCTTTTCCATTTCTCCGGTGCTCATGTCTTTATAATGGCTCGGCATCATTTCGGCTGATGCAGTTAGCACGTCAAAAATAGACATCTTAAAAATCCCCCTGTTCCGCAGCCTCAACATCCATGCTGATGTCGGCGCTTTTTACTGAATGAGTCAGAAATCCGAGTGAAATATATTGGACGCCCGTCCCTTTATAAGCGGGCAATGTGTCGAGCGTTATGCCTCCGGATGCTTCCGTTTTGATATGACCCGGTGTCATGCCTGCAAAACGCCGGACGGACTCAGGCGGACAGTTGTCAAACATAATAATGTCTGCGCCCGCTTCTATTGCCTCGAGCAGCTGCTGTTCGGATTCAATTTCGACTTCCACCGCAAGCATCTGCCCCGCCGTTTTTCTTGCCCGCTCCACGGCTGCCTTTATCGATCCGCAGGCGGCAATATGATTATCTTTAATCATGATGCCGTCATATAAGCCGAAGCGATGATTAAAGCCGCCTCCGATGCGCACAGCGTATTTTTCCAGCATTCTGAGCCCGGGTGTCGTTTTTCTCGTATCACAAAGCTTGATGGACGGATCATCAAGACGCCTTTTGGCCTCATCCGTCATGGTCGCAATGCCTGACATTCTTTGTATGAGATTCAAAATGACCCGCTCCCCCGTAAGAAGAGCTGCCGCCCGGCCTTCCATTTCAGCGAGCACGTCTCGTCTTTTCATCCGTTCTCCGTCTTTTTTCAGGGAGCGGATGCGGATATCATCGTGTAAAAGCTTCCATCCTTCACGGATAACGTCTTCTCCGGCAAACACGCCGTCTGTTTTTGCGATGATCCGCGCTTTACATTGCTGATCAGAAAAAATCGCTTGTGACGTCGCATCACCCGTTCCGATATCTTCCTGAAAAAAATGAGTCAGCATTTGTTTCAGCTGCAGAATGTCCATAGTTCCCCAATCCTTTCGTTTTTTCTGATAACTGTTCCAGATGTTGAATGAATGATTTGTTTTCCGTGCCACTCTTTCTCCGTCCCGGGAAAATCAGTGCGAAAATGAGCGCCTCTGCTTTCTTCCCGAATAAGGGCTGAGGACACAACAAATTGCGCAGTCTTCCATAGGCAGGATAGCTCGGCTTGTTCCATTGTGATATCCTTCACATTCATATGACGCACAGATACGTTGTTAAGCCAGGATGCCAGCGCCTGCAGGTTTTCTTTTTCCCTGACGATGCCCGCTCCGGCTGTCATTTTGGCTTGAAGGACATGAAGCGTTGTGTCCGGCACTTGTAAGATGACATCAGTTTTCTTCGGGGTTTTTTTATATCTTCCGTTTAACGGTGTTTGAATGATATGTTCAGCACATCGTTGCCCGCTTGCCAGCGCTTCCAGCAGTGAGTTGCTCGCAAGGCGGTTCGCCCCGTGCAAGCCTGTGCAGGCGGTCTCGCCTATAGCGTACAAATCAGGCACGGACGTTTTCCCCCATGTATCGGCTTTTACTCCGCCCATTAAAAAATGCATTCCGGGTGCTACAGGAATCCCGCTTTCAAGATCAACGCCGGCTGTTTGACAAATTTCTGTTATGGTCGGAAAACGTTTGTTAAAATCGGCTATTCGGCTGCAATTTATAAAAACAGGATTTTCTTTCATCATTTCTTCATAAATCGCCCGTGAAACCACATCCCGGGGCGCCAAATCTTCAAGCGCGTGTCTGCCAGCCATGATCCTGCGCCCGAAGCGATCCGCTAAATATCCGCCTTCTCCTCTCACTGCTTCAGAAATCAGACCGTAAACAGTCCCGTTTTTCACAAGGAGGGTCGGGTGGAATTGGGTGAACTCCATATCCGTGATCTCAGCACCCGCGCGGAAGGCAAGAGCGATGCCGTCTCCCGTTATGGCGGAATCATTTGTGTGATATTGGTACAGACTGCCGCAGCCGCCTGAAGCAAGCACTACACAATCCGCCCTTCTGTAAGAAACGGCGCCTGAAGCATCCTTTACGGCAACGCCTGCGCATCGCCCTTGTTCAATCAGCAGATCGACAACCGTCTCGTGTTCAATGATCCGAATGCCGTCTCTCAGCTGCCGAACCAGAAACTCAACCAGCATCCGTCCGGTCGCATCTCCCCCGGCGTGCAGAATCCTCCTTTTGGAATGAGCGCCTTCCCTGCCGAGACAAAAGGTTCCATCCGACTTCGTATCAAAAGGGAAACGGCCTTCTATCAGCCTGTTTATCATGCTCTGTCCGCTTTTCAGCAAATGCCGCACGGCTGTCACGTCATTGTGTCCGCATCCCGCATACAGTGTATCGTTCACATGGGATTCTATAGAGTCATCTTTTGCGTATGACACAGCAATCCCGCCTTGAGCATAATGCGAATTGCTGTTCGTTACGTTTCTCTTTGTAATGACGGTCACTTGGTATGACGGAGGAAATGAGGAAGCACAGGCAAGGGCCGCCGTCCCCGAACCAATGACGATAATTGTTTTTTCAGACATACATCACCCTCCTGTTATATTTACACCTGTCTTGACACCTATATTTACACAACGATAAAATAAACTCAAGCTTTTTTTAACATAAACGGATAGGAGACGGGCTGTATGATTTATCTTGATTACGCGGCGGGAACGCCTTTAAGCAAAGAAGCCGCGAAAGTCTTTCAGCATCTCAGCACAGAGGTATACGGCAATGCAAGCAGCCTTCATGACGCCGGAGGAAGAGCGGCGGACGTGCTGGAATATTGCAGACATTCTGCAGGAAAATTGATCGGCGGAGCGGCAGACGGCATTTACTTTACAAGCGGCGGAACGGAAGCGAACATCTTGGCCGTCCAATCGTTGCTGCACGGTCTGCCCGACCACAAAAAACATTTTATTACGACCGCAATGGAACACCACTCGATCCATAATGCCGCGGCGTTTTTAGCTGACCGGGGAATTGATGTCACCATCATATATCCCGACGAAAACGGCCTTATAACCGAGGACATACTGGCGGCTCATATCCGTCCTGACACGGGGCTCGTATCCATACAGCACGCCAATTCAGAAACCGGCCTCATCCAGCCTGTGAATCGTCTGGCCGCTTTTCTTCACCAGAGAAACATTTTGCTGCATTGCGATTGTGTTCAAAGTTTCGGCAAACTGCCGATTGATGCGGATCAGGCGGGAATCGACGCCCTTTCCGTCTCCGGTCATAAAGTATACGGCCCGAAAGGCACCGGGGCTGTTTACATTCGGCCCGGTGTCAGCTGGAATCCGGTTTATCCGCATACCGTGCATGAAAACGGGTTCAGGCCCGGTACGGTGAATGTGCCGGCCATCGGCGCTTTTACCGCTGCTGCGGAGTACGCAGTGAAACATATGGAGGAACACCGTGAGCATGCTGACAGGCTGAGGAATTATTTGTATGATCAAATTCGGCGTCAAGGCCTCCCCATTTCATTTTCAGAGGAAGAAACCGGCGGTGAATGCCTGCCCCACATTGTCGGGTGTTTTTTTCACTCCTTTGAAGGACAATATATTATGTTAGAATGTAATCGTAACGATATTTGCATCTCAACCGGGAGCGCATGTTCCGCCGGCAGCCACGGCCCTTCTTCAGCTATGAAGGCGCTGAGAAAAACCGAACGGGAAGCGCGGCAGTTTTTCCGGATCTCATTCGGAAACGAAACAACATGTGAACAGCTCGATATGCTGATACATACATTTACGGCGCTATGGGAGCAAAAGAAAGGAGAATCAGCAATTTGACAGAAGGAACGAAGCTTACTGGGGCGAAAAGACGCGACATGCTGCTTCATTGGCTGAAAGAAGCCGGCTCGCCATTAACAGGAGGCGAATTGGCCAAAAAAGCAAATGTTTCAAGACAGGTGATCGTGCAGGACATATCGCTCTTGAAAGCAAAAAGCGAACCGATTATCGCGACGAGCCAAGGCTATTTATACATCAGCATGAATGCCGGCGGCGAAAAAAACGCCGAACGGATTGTCGCCTGTCTGCACGGCCCGGAGCGGACGGAAGAAGAGCTTGAACTCATTGTCGATGAAGGCGTCACCATAAAGGACGTCATTATTGAACACCCCGTATACGGCGATTTAACCGCCGCCATAAGAGTCAGCACACGGAAAGAAGTCAAACAATTCATGGATCACATTAACTCGACAAATGCCGCTTACCTTTCACAGCTGACCGGAGGCGTGCATCTCCATACGTTAAGCGCCCCGACAAAAGAGCGGATTGACCAAGCCTGCCAAGCGCTGGACGACGCGGGTATTTTAATAAAAGATTAAAAAAAAGCCCCCTGAAGGGCTTTTTTTATATCGAATAGGATTGATATGTTCCCAGAAGCTTGACCCGGCAGCCGAGGGCTTCCATCTCTTGAACGGCACCGGGAATGAGAACCTGATCCATCGCCTGTTCAATATCAATAATAAAGAAATAGTTGCCGAGACCCGTTTTTGTCGGGCGCGATTCGATCTTTGATAAATTCAGGTTTCTCCATGAAAAAGCGGACAGCACCCTGTGCAGCGCGCCTGATTGGTCATCTTGGGGAAGCGTTACCATCATCGTCGTTTTCGGCCGTGAAGACAGTTTCGCATTCACTTCGAATGAGACGTCTTTTTCAGGCGAAAGTATGACAAATCTCGTGTGGTTGTCCTGATAATCCTGAATATCCCGCTTCACGATGCTCAATCCGTATGTAGCGGCGGCCATTTCATTTGCAATCACGCCGATCGGAAGGTCCGAATGCTCACTGACATACTTGGCAGCCGCACCTGTTGACTTCGCATACTCATAAGGAACGGACGAAAAATGCCGGTGAAGAAATTTGTGGCATTGCGCAATCGCATGGGAATGAGAATAAATTTTCTCAAGCTTTTTCCACTCATTTTCTCTCGAAGGGTGAACGAGCAGATGCTGGTGAATCGGCAGCGTCATTTCCCCCACGATCGCAAGAGGCTGCTCATGAATCAAGTAGTCAATCGTTAAGTTAACCGAGCCCTCCAGCGCGTTTTCCAAAGGAACAAATGCAAGATCAACTTCTCCCGCAACCGCCGCATCCATACATGCCGGTATTGTTTGATAAGGTGCTTGTGTCACGCTGTTTTGAAAGCAGGAACTGACTGCTAGATGTGTAAATGTGGCTTCTGGCCCTAAATAACCGACTTTCATGTCTCTTCTCTCCTTACGCGCCTGACCCTAAGATCTCAACTTTTTCTATAAAATCAAATTTTCTCAGTTTATTCATTAACGTATGAATGTTTTCTTCCATTGCGGACGTACTGATTGAGAGCGTGACATTCGCCCTGCCCTGAAGCGGAATCGTCTGGTGAATGGAAAGCACGTTGCTTCCTGAGTCAGCCACCGCCTGCAAAAGCTGGGATAACGCGCCTGACCGATCCTCCAAATGAAAGAAAAGTGTGATTATTTGTTCTTTAACCATCGTGTAAAAAGGGAAAACCGCATCTCGGTATTTGTAAAAAGCGCTTCTGCTTAAATCAACTTTCTGCACGGCATCTGCAACCGATTCAGCCTTTTTTCTGTCGAGCAGCTTTTTGACTTCAAGGGTTTTCCGCATCGCATCAGGCAGAACGTCTTCACGCACTAAATAAAATGTCTCTTCTTTCACCTGCACCCCTCCCTTTTACATCAGAGAGCCTGCATTGCAAGCTCTCCATTTTTTTAATCAATAAATTCAAATTCAAATTCCAGCAGCCGGATGATATCGCCGTCTTTAGCACCGCGTTCTCTGAGCGCTTCATCAACGCCCATACCGCGCATCTGTCTTGCAAAACGCTTGACGGATTCGTCACGGGAGAAGTCAGTCATTTTAAAGAGACGTTCCAGACTGTCACCTGAAAGCACAAACGCGCCGTCCGGATCACGGGTAATGTCAAATGGAATTTCTTCATCTTCCATCGTGTACATTACGCGGTTTTCCGCCAGTTCTTCTTCATCATACAGCGGGAATTCAGGCGTTGTTTCCAGCTGGTTGGCGACTTCAAACAGAAGATCGCGGAGCCCTTCTCTCGTCACCGCGCTGATCGGGAAGACAGGATGGTCATCCTGAAGCTTTTCTTTAAACGCTTTAAGATTTTCAGCCGCTTCGGGCATGTCCATTTTATTCGCAACGATAATTTGCGGACGCTCCGTCAGCCGCAGATTATATTCACTGAGCTCCTGATTAATGGTCACATAATCCTCATACGGATCACGGCCTTCCATCGCTGACATGTCAATAACGTGAACGATGACGCGCGTCCGTTCGATATGGCGGAGAAATTGGTGGCCTAAGCCGACTCCTTCGTGCGCTCCTTCAATCAAACCGGGCAGATCCGCCATGACGAAGCTTCTTCCGTCATCCGTTTCCACCATGCCCAGATTCGGAACAAGCGTTGTAAAATGATAATCGGCGATTTTCGGCTTTGCCGATGAAACGACAGACAGAAGCGTAGATTTTCCGACGCTCGGGAAGCCGACGAGACCTACGTCTGCAAGCACTTTCAGTTCAAGCACGATATAGCGCTCTTTTCCGGGCTCTCCGTGCTCTGACAGCTGCGGTGCCGGGTTGGCCGGTGTCGCAAAGCGGGTATTTCCGCGTCCGCCGCGTCCGCCTTTTGCGATGACGGCGCGCTGCCCGTGCTCTGTCAGATCGGCAATGACCTGTTTTGTATCGTCATCCGTTACGACTGTGCCGGGCGGAACTTTAACAACCATATCGTCCGCATTTCTGCCGTGCTGGTTTTTAGACATGCCGTGCTCGCCGCGTATCGCTTTGAAATGGCGCTGGTACCGGAAGTCCATAAGCGTGCGCAGTCCTTCATCAACCTCAAAAACGACGTCGCCTCCATTACCTCCGTCACCGCCGGCAGGCCCGCCTTTCGGCACATATTTTTCACGGCGGAACGCAACCATTCCGTTACCGCCGTCGCCGCCTTTTACATATACTTTCACCTGATCTACAAACATAATATCCTCCGTTCTAAACCGTAAAAAACCGCTAGTTCATTCCAATTTCGGCCACACATTCATGGCCGGTCAGCTCAAATTGCATGACATCAAAGTCCTCATACCGCGATTTGCGAAATTCATCAAACACATCTGCATTTGCAATCGTTCCATGAAAATCGAGATATACAATAAGCTGTCTGTCAGGGTGATCCGTCTGCAGCGATACGGTCAGATGATTTTCACTTTCATTGCTTACCGCCAGACCGAACAGATGAAACAGTTTTCTCATCAGGTTCGACAGCTTTTGATCATATGCCGATAAATCTTTAATTTCTCCGAGCACTTCGTATTCGAGCCTCATATAACGGGACTTCCAATTAAATGTCAGAAAGTCAAACGCCAAGTGCGGGGTTTTCAGGTTTGAGAGCTTTGACTCGTGCTTTGCATCTATGACCATTTCGTCGATTATTTCAACGACCCTGTCATACTTCTGCAAACTTAAGTTTCCTTTTATCAGCTGCAGCTTATTCATCCAATCATGACGGAAATGGCCCATTAATTGGATCAGTTCATTGATCAGAGCCGCATCGCTTACAGGTTCTTCTTGTTTCTTCGATACATCCTTCATTTTCGCACTCCCAATCGTTTAATTTCTTTTTAGGAGTCTTGATAAGTGTGTACTATGAATTATAACAGAGAAGGCTTTGTTAAAAAAACACTTGTTTTTCCTGGTTCATCATGTTCCTTTTTCGGATCGCATACAATGCGGATGCCAGGCAGAAACATTTTTGGTATCACTGCTTGGGGAACATATCCAGTGGGTATGAGAAGCTGATGTCCTCATTCAAGGCGGGGTTCACTCACGCATCCTCTGCTTTTCATTCTTGATGTTACTCCGCTTACTGCAAAAAAAACTCCAGTCAACGACCGGAGTTTTTTGTGTCATTATTGAGCTACAGGATATACGCTCACTTTTTTGCGGTCACGGCCGAAACGTTCGAATTTAACAGTTCCGTCGATTTTAGCAAAAAGAGTGTCATCTCCTCCGCGGCCCACGTTTTCACCTGGGTAGATTTTCGTTCCGCGTTGACGGTAAAGGATAGATCCGCCTGTTACGAATTGACCGTCTGCACGTTTAGCGCCTAAACGTTTAGATTCAGAGTCACGTCCGTTCTTTGTAGAACCTACACCTTTTTTAGAAGCGAAAAACTGAAGATCTAATCTAAGCATGTAACTCACCTCCTATATTTGGTTTGCAGTCAACCGTAAGTGTTCACTGTAATCCCGCTCGATCGTTTCAAGAGAAACAATCATGCCTTCAATCAGCAGCTGCGCTTTTTGCAAAGCTTCCTGATCAGCGGCTTCAGGGAATTCAAAGTAGAAATAACCCCCGTCCTCGCCTATATCAAGAATCGGTTCGAGAGGAGCCAGCGCGATAACCGCATTGACCGCTCCGAAAACGACAGCCGTGACCCCGGCGCAAACGAGATCTCGTCCATGTTCAGCAAAATCGGCATGTCCCGTCATTTCAAAGGACAAAATGCCCCCGTCATCCCGGGATCTTCGAATTGTTGCCTCAATCATGCTTACGCGTTGATTTTTTCGATTGTCAATTTAGTATAAGGCTGACGATGACCTTGTTTTTTATGAACATTTTTCTTTGGCTTGTAACGGAAAACAGTGATTTTTTTCGCACGGCCTTGTTTTTCAACTTTAGCTGTAACTGTCGCGCCTGCAACTGTTGGGTTGCCGACTTTCACGCTGTCTCCGCCAACAAACAATACGTCTTCAAACGTCACTGTTTCACCTGCTTCAGCAGCAAGTTTTTCGATGTAAACAGTTTGACCTTCTTCAACTTTGATTTGTTTTCCGCCTGTTTTAATGATTGCGTACATTCTCTGCACCTCCTATTAGACTAAGACTCGCCAGCAACAGGGGGCTTTAAAGCTCTTATCACCTGTCCCGAGCGGTTGTAGCATTGGTGCTACATCCATAACATTAAAAAATATATCAGAACCAAAAGGATATGTCAATCTATTTCTAGTAAGGCAGCAGCAGGTCTTCCATAGAGGAATCTGTCCGTTTATCGGCAAAATACGCATGAAGCACTTCATTTTCATCGAGCTGGCTGAGCTTTTCGCCGGCTTTTTCAATGATAATGGGGTGCTTGCATCCCCGTTTGAATTCGGCCATGACATGCTTTACTTTGGCATCGGCCGCGACCGTCAAAGGATGCAGCATGGCGACATCTCGGTTTTTGCCGTAGTATCTCTCCAAAAGAAACCTCAGCTGAATATAATGCCGCTTCCGGTATTCATCCCATAAAGAAGCGGCGAGAAAGACGAACAGCACCCATGCGCTGACCTGAAGGGGGACGGCCAGCACAATCCAGCAGCAGAGCAAAAGCGCGGAAACGGCCGATGTCTGCAGGCTGAGGAGATGCGCTTTTTGAAAAGCCATTTGTTTAGAGAAGTATAAAAACACGAACTTGCCGCCGTCAAGCGGCCAGATCGGCAAAAGATTGATGAAAAGAATGGAGAGATTATAAAAGGTAAACATCTCAAATGTCTGCTCACTTGCAAAGCCTGACATGAAAAAGAGCCAGGCTGCCGCCTGAAGCCACACATGCTGAAGCGGGCCCGCCAAAATGACCGCGAATTCCTCTTTTAGCGGCCGGTTTCCGTGCTCCTCCACCTCAACCGTCCCGCCGAAAGGCAGCAGAAAGATGCGTTTAATGCGCCACGAAAAAAACACAGCCAGAGCAGCATGCCCCAGCTCATGAACGGATACGACCAGCAAAAGACACAGCAGCGCTTTGATGTGCCCCGTCATAAGACCGAGCCCCATAATAATCCAAAGAAAAGGATGGACATGAATTTTAAAAAGGAGGATGAGCCATTTATTCATCAAATGTGATCACCTGGATCGGATCTATGAATTTATCGCCATCCTGGATCGCGAAATAGTACTGGCCTTTACTTTTATCGTTGAGCTTGATCGAACCGATCTTTTTCCCTTTATCGACAAAGTCGTACAATGAAACGTTAACATCTTTTAGCCGGCCGTAAATGCTGCTGGTATTGTCGGCATGCTGCACCTTCACTGTCAGCCCTGTTTTTTTATCTTTGCTCACTTCCATAATGTAGCCTTCTTTTACGCTGTCAATGGCTTCACTGGCGGTTTCGACGACGACGCCCTCTCCGTTATTTTGAAAGTCCTGCTGGATTTTCCCCGCGGCAGGAACGGCCATATCCTGACTGACCGCCACCTGACCGTCCTTCTTTTTCGTTCCCGGCGTAAGAAAAGCGAGCGGGTTTCCGAAGGAAGATACGAACCAATTGCTTACGGCAGCAAACTGAAATTCTTTTTGAAAGGTTTGTGCGATTGCCGGTTTGATCTGACTCAGCGGCTGTTTATCAGTTTTATAGGCAATAGCGGAGATCAGTACGAGACAGGCGGCCAGCAGGCATTTTAAAATAATAGAATGAGCGCTGATCAATGGATGCCGCCCGTTAAATTCGGGCGGGTGTTCCGTTTGATATTCGTAGTCCGGAAGAAGCTTGTGCTTTTCCTGCTCCTTGACCGTCTGCCACGCGGGAAAATTCTGCGTTTGAGCGTTTTGAACGAAAGTCCGTTTTGATTCAGGCCGCTGTTTTCTTCTTTTGGCCAGTCTTTTTCTAATTTCATCAGCTCTGTGACTCATCGCCATCATCCTTTGCAATCGTTGGGTTTGTACATCCTATGTCTTGTCCATTGCAAATATGCGCTCTTAAAAAACAAAAAAGACCTGATAAGCTGGGCTTCATCAGATCTTTGTATTCTGGTATATATTATGAACGCACGCCGAAAAATGACTTGATTTTCGCCATCATCCCTTTTTGCTGCTCTTCAAGCACCTGCAAAGGAACGGATTCTCCTAAAATGCGCCGGGCGATATTGCGGTACGCAATGCTGGCGCGGTTTTTGGAATTCATGGCAATCGGTTCGCCGATATTTGAAGCCCTGATCACTTCATCATCGTCAGCAACGATTCCGAGGAGATCAATAGACAGATGATGAACAACTTCATCCACATCCATCGTGTCACCGTTTTTCACCAGGTGATTTCTGATGCGGTTCACGATAAGGCGCGGCGGTTCGATATCTTCCTGCTCCAAAAGTCCGATAATGCGGTCAGCGTCCCGCACCGCTGATATTTCCGGCGTCGTCACAACAATCGCCTTATCAGCTCCGGAGACGGCATTTTTATAGCCTTGTTCAATTCCGGCCGGACAATCAATAATGACATAATCAAATTCCTGCTTAAGCTCCTGCACAAGCAATTTGATCTGCTCAGGGACAACAGCCGTCTTGTCGCTTGTCTGGGCAGCCGGCATTAAATGTAGCAGATCATCAAAACGTTTGTCTTTGACAAGCGCCTGATGCGTCTTGCATCTGCCTTCAATTACATCTACTAAGTCGTAAATAATTCTGTTTTCAAGACCCATTACGACATCAAGGTTGCGCAGTCCGATATCTGTGTCTACCAAACAGACGCGCTTCCCTAAAATGGCTAAGGCGGTACCGAGGTTTGCAGATGTTGTTGTTTTACCTACTCCGCCTTTTCCCGAAGTTATTACGATAGCCTCACCCAATTTCACATTCCTCCCTCAAGCCTTGTTAGATCAGGTCTTAAATGAGCCAATTGCTGAAGGCGTTCAATGACCATATTTCCGTCAGTATCTAAATAAGCACATTCCATGTCGTTCCCTTTTTGAATGTGGTCTGGGGAGCGATTTAACACATGATTGATCCTCAATTGTGTCGGCATCATTTCGGATGCGGCGATCACAGCCCGGTTATTTCCGTTATAACCCGCGTGGGCAATCCCTTTTAATGAACCGAGAACAAATATATTTCCTCCGGCTCTGATCGTACCGCCGGGATTCACATCTCCGATTAAAAGCAAATCTCCTGTCACGTGAAGCACCTGGCCCGAACGGACGATTTTGGAAACCGAAACAATTTCCTGCTCCTCTTTCATCCGCTGCGCTTCTTCTTTGGCGATGACTTCACTGTCAATTGAATGCACGACTAAATCTTTCTTTGACGCGATCAGATCAGTCAGCTGCTCTGCCTGTTCCTGATACAGATACCGATGCCCGAGTTTAATATGAACACTGATTTTTTGGCCTTTGCCATCAGTATATTGTTCAATCGACAGCATGTTTTGAAGACCATCGAGAAGCTCATCAAAAGAACACGCATCATCCAGATGCAATGTTAAGCCGTTTTTTGTTCCTTTTATTGTTACATATTGCTGCTTTTTGGTCTTCATCAATGTTCACCTCAACAACATACTCTTTTCGTCAAAAAAAGATAAAATCCTTTTTACTCATCTCTTAATTCTTTCTTCAGACTTATATAAAACAGCCTGAAGGGCAGGACTAATATAACGGCTCCCGCAATATTCAGCAAAGCGGTCGGCAAGAACCGCTGAATGACAAAATCGTTAAACGTCATAGTGCCGCTGCGGATTAACGTCTGAATGCCGTAGACGTAAAATTCAAGCACACATACGCTCAGCACCGCGACCAGAATGACCATCAGGGCGTTTGTCTGCAGCACTTTAAACGCTTTGGCCGCCAGATAGCATAAACCGGCAAAACCAAACATATAAACGCCTAAAACACCCGTATAATTGATGTCATAAAGAAATCCGAAAATGAAACCGTAGATCACCGCATGCTTTTGATTGATATAAGCCGACATAAAAATCAGCGCAAGCAAAAGAAAATGCGGAACGACCTGCTGCTCGACGGAAACGAAAGGAAAACGCACCAGATCGGTATAGATGCTTTCCGCACAAAAGACCAAAATCATAATCAAAGGGAGAAGGAAACGTTTCACGATCCTTCCTCCCCTGTTGCTACGCTTCGGTTCACGACGATGACATGGTCAAGATCGTACAAGTCGGCAGCCGGTTTCACGTAAGCGATTTTCGTCAGGCCGTAAGCATCTGATTCTACATCGGTCACTTCGCCGACCGTCAGCCCTTGAGGAAATACGCCGCCCGTTCCGGAGGTCTCCACGAGGTCGCCTTTTTTCACTTCACGTTTTTCATCCGGTTCAAGGATGGTCATTTTCAGGGTCTGTTTCTTTTTATCATACCCTTCAATTAAACCGTAGCCTTTGCTTCCCTTTTTGCCGGAGATTTTGGTGGCCACTCTGTTATTGCGGTCAACATCGCTCAGCAGCTGAACGGCGGATGTGAAACTGTTGAGTCCGCTGCTTTTGATCTTCCCGACCAGCGCACCCTTTTCGTTCGTGACAGCCATGTCTTTGGCCACTTTGTGCTTCGTTCCCTTATTGATCATGATCTGCTTGTACCATTGATCAGGGTTTCTCGCGATAACGGTCGCTAAAATCGGATCATAGTCGGAAATTGATTTGACATGCCCGAGTTCATCACGCAGCTTCTTGTTTTCATCTTTGAGTTCTTGGAGCTTCGCTTCATATTGTGTCTGTCCGTCCAGCTTTTGTCTTAAGCGTTCGTTTTCTTTGTACGTGTTTTTCAGGTCTTTTATGTCCCCGAAGAACCCTGCAAAATATTCGGCAGGCGTGTGAAAAATGTTTTGAAATACTCCCGTCGTATCACCGATCAGCTTTTCAGGCCAGGTGGTATTACGGCCGTTCTTCAGCGAGAATCCAATCATAGCCACCAATATGATAATACACAGAAGTAATAGCATTAACCGTTTGTTCGGCATCGTGATACACCTCTTCTATTTAACTCCTGATTATCTTGTTTTTCCTTTGAAAAGATGGATGTGCTCCAGTGCTTTTCCAGTGCCGATCGCAACACAATCCAGCGGATCTTCAGCGATAAGAACAGGCATTTTCGTTTCGTCGCTGATGACTTTGTCGAGATTGCGGAGCAGGGCGCCTCCCCCTGTTAATACAATACCTCTGTCCATAATGTCAGCGGCCAGCTCAGGCGGTGTTTTTTCAAGCGTGCTCTTCACCGCATCAACGATTGAGAGAACTGTATCACGCAGTGCATTTGCAATTTCCGTTCCCGTGATTTCGATCGTTTTCGGCAGACCTGTCAGAAGATCGCGGCCGCGGATTTCCATTGACGCATTTTCTTCACCGGTTTCGGCTGAACCGATTTCCATTTTAATGGCTTCCGCCGTACGGTCACCGATCATCAGATTATATGTTTTTCTGATATAGCTGATGATTGAGTCGTCCATTTCGTCACCGGCTACGCGGATTGACTGAGACGTGACAATGCCGCCTAAAGAAATGATCGCCACTTCAGTTGTTCCGCCGCCGATATCAACGACCATGCTGCCCGTCGGCTCCCATACCGGAAGATTCGCGCCGATTGCGGCCGCAAACGGTTCTTCAATCGGATAAGCGTCACGTGCGCCCGCTTGTCTTGTCGCGTCGATGACCGCCCGTTCTTCAACGGCCGTAATACCTGACGGCACACACACCATAACGTACGGCTTTCTCGCAAACAATCCTTTATTTTTCACAGCCTGATTAATGTAGTATTTCATCATTGTCGCAGTTGTTTCATAGTCAGCGATAACGCCGTCTTTCATCGGACGGAGCGCAACCACGTTGCCCGGAGTTCTTCCGATCATGTTTTTCGCATCGTTACCGACCGCAACGATTGACTTCGTATCCGTTTGCAGAGCAACGACAGACGGCTCTCTCACTACGATTCCTTTACCTTTAACAAACACAAGCGTATTCGCGGTTCCCAAATCTATACCAAGGTCTCTTGTACCAATTCCGAACATATGTATGTATCTTCCTTTCTTAAAGCAAAAATACCCTAAAGGGAAAAACTCATAAAATCTATTATATCTTAAATCAACGAAAAAAAAAGTGTTACAAATATCCTTTTTCCTTTAAACTCACAAATTTTTTATCACCAATGACCAAATGATCCAGCAGCTCGATGCCGATTAAATTTCCGCACTCAAAAAGCCGCCTGGTTACCTCTATATCTTCTCTGCTCGGTGTAGGATCTCCTGAAGGATGATTATGAACGCAAATGAAGGACGCGGCGGATCGTTTGAAAGCTTCTTTAAACACCTCCCGCGGGTGGACAATAGATGAATTCAGACTTCCGATAAAAACGGTGCGTTTATGAATGACTTGATTTTTGGTATTTAAATATAAACAGACAAAATGCTCCTGGGATAAAAAGCGCATATCCTCCATCACATACTTCGCCCCGTCTTCCGGAGAGCGGATGACGCAATGCTCCCCGGCGGATGTCTTATGAATGCGGCTCCCCAGCTCAATTGCGGCAAGAATCTGAACGGCTTTCACCGTGCCGATTCCCGGAATGCTGGAAAGCTCCTGGGCAGAGGCGCCTTTTAACAGGCGCAGCCCGTCAAACGTCCGCAGCAGCCGGTGAGCGAGGTTCATGACGGACTCATGTTTCGTTCCCGTCCGCAGCAGGATGGCGAGCAATTCATTGTTAGAGAGATGTTCGGCTCCGAAGTGCAGAAGCCGCTCTCTCGGTTTTTCTTTTTCGGGGAAATCTCTTAATTTTAACGGCAGATCACGGATGATCAACCCCTCCTTGTTCCCCTTCCCGGTTTGAACATCAAGCTTTTATATTAAATTCTTTCAAGGCTCTCATTGTTTTAGCGACAGGAAGCCCGACGACAGAATAAAAATCACCGTCTATTTTTTTCACTAAAAGCGCGCCTTTTCCTTGGATGCCGTATGCACCTGCTTTATCCATCGGTTCTTTTGTTTCAATGTAGAGCTGTATGTCGTCTTCACTGAGCGGCCAAAACGTCACTTCCGTCGTGTCACAGAATGTTTCTTTCCGGTCATGCGTCTGAATGCTGACCGCCGTAATGACTTGATGGCTTCGGCCGGAAAGCCTCCGCAGCATCTGTGCCGCTTCTTCCCTGTCACGCGGTTTGCCGAGGCACTCGCCGTCTATGCACACCATCGTGTCAGCCCCGATAACGACTGCATCGGGATTTTCGGCCAATACAGCACCGGCTTTTTGCTCGGCCAAACATTGGACGTTTTCTTCCGGCGAAAGGTTTCGATTTAATTTTTCTTCTGTGCGGCTCGCAATAATGCTGTAAGGAATCTGAAGAAGATTAAGGAGTTCTTTTCTTCGCGGAGATTGTGATGCGAGTATTAAGCGTTTTGTCATGGTTGTCATCCTTTCAGGGTTTGCTTAAGAAAAAAAGATACTTGTCTATCCTACCAAATCAAACGGGCAACCACAATTTCAGAAAAATAACTTTTTGATGACAAAATAAAAAATCCCGCCGGATGACGGGAAATGAGATACTATTTTACAACACTTAAAAGCTCTTTTTGGGCTTTCCAGCCGGATTCTGACCCCGACGTTTCCAGTTCTTTCAGCGCTTGAAGCACGGCCTCTTTCTGCTTTTTGTCAGCGGCGTCTGCGCCGTCTGCCGCTTTTGCCGCTTCAGCCACTTCCGTTTTTGAAAGATCTTTGCCGATAATCGCTTTGGCGGAGAGCTCAGATGCCTGTTTAAAAGAGTCTTCCAGCCCTGAATCGACCGCAAAGCTGAGCTCTTTTCCGCCCCAAGCCTCAAAATCATGGTCTATCAGTGTCTGACCCAATTGCTGTGATAAGCTTTTTTCCGCTGCAAGCCCGGCGATCACGTATGTGTATCCGTCTTCTTTTGCCAGAGAGACGGCCGAGTATCCTTTTTCAGTCAGCTGGTCAACAAGCGTTTGCGCTCCTTTTTCTGATGAAAATTTTCCGGCCTGCACCGCATATGTTTTATAGTTTCCCACTGAAGATTCCGCATCTCCTGTGCCGGCTGTTTCAGATTTGTCTTTAGAAACATCACCCGCTTTCACCGTCTGCCCTTGTGAACCTTTGTCAGCTGATGCCGGAGCGGAGGCTTCTTTACTTCCCGACATATTTAAGGCGACAAGGCCGAGCCCGGTGCCTAAAACAGCCGCAACGGCAATTGTCGTGACCGCTTTTTTAACTGGAGAAGACGGCTGCTTTTTTTTCGGAAAATGAGGGCCTGTTTTTTTCTTCTGGTATGGCGGAACAACTTTCGGGTCATCTTCAAATACCTCAGAATTCTTCTCATGATCCCAATTGAAATCTTCTTCTTTCGGATCTTCATGGGAAGCGGCGGTCTCCTGTTCCGCCTTTTTTGTTTCTTCCCAATTGGAAAATGTGACGGTCTTCTCCCCGCCTTCATTCACATCTTCTTGTCCATACATCGTTTCTTCTTGTCCGTTAATGGTTACTTTAAGGGCATTGTTTTTAGCTTTGCTGTGCTTTTTGCTCTTCCTTTTTTTCAACGTCTCTTCCCCCTTGCATTCGTCTTGGCCGTACCTTGAACTGATCATGGTTCACACTTTAGCATAGGCGAAAAAAAAAAGAACAAGACTTTTGTCGTCTTGTCCAAAAAACGTTCGCCAAATTTTTCAAGCTCCGCCTGAAGCGAGCTTGATGTAAAACGAAAACAGCTCTTCACCGTATAAATAACTCAAAGCGCTCCCGGCTGAGATGGCCGGCGCAAACGGAAATGGCTGCTTTTTACCAAGCCTGCCCCGGGCTGCGGCGCACATACCGTATACGGCTCCGATCATAACGGAAAGAAAGAATGCAATGAGCACGAGCTTCACGCCGAGCGTCAGGCCGATCACCCCAAACAGTTTCACATCACCTGCGCCGATGCCTCCTTTACTGATAAACATGATAAAAACTAGCAGAAAAAATCCGCAAACAGCTCCGGCAAACCCCGCATACCATGAATCCAGCGGAGAAAACATACGGCCGGCGATGAAAAGCGGAAGAAAAAACAGCAGAACTTTGTCAGGAATCAGCATATATTGCAGATCCGTCATAGTAACAATCATGAGCAGAGACAGAAATAACAGCGCGACTAACAGTTCTTTTGAGAAACCGAAATGAATGCCTGCAGCCGTGAATAAACACGCCGTCCAGCATTCCGCCGCCGGATACATAACCGACAGCTTCGCACGGCAGTTTCTGCATCTGCCTCTTTGCAGAATATAGGAGACGACGGGCACAAGCTCCCCCCAGGAGAGCGGCAAGCGGCAGAACGAGCAGGCTGAACGCGGCGAAATAACCGAGATTCGAAGCGGGATACGGCACGCTGCTGTATAAAAAAAAGAACCGAAAATCAAGCCGAGAAAAAACAGAATCAAAAGCACTCAGACCACACCTTTACTATCAATCTGGCTCAGATTATAGCAAAGAAAAACACCATGACTGAAATGGCTGAAAATATATTTTCAGCATAAAAACACCCGGCAAAACCGGAAAATGGTCTGCCGGGCATCCGAGGGGCTGTCAGATAAGCCGCTTTCTCATTTCTGAAATAAAATATAAGGAGCCGGTAATGATGATGACATCATCCGCCTCGTCTTTTTGTTCTATCCATTCTTTCACACTGTCCGGGTTCTCATCGAAGCTCTTAGACGCAAGACTGCTTGCATTGTAAAGAGCTTCGGCGCTTGAAGCACGCGGAAAGTCAAATGATACAAAGTGAATGGAATCTGCTTCGGTTTCAAGCTTTTTAATCATTTCCTGATACGGTTTGTCTTTTAATGCGCTGAATACGACATGGACGTTTTTATCAGCAAAGCGCTGCCTGATCGTTTCTGTCAGCGTTTCAACGCCCTCTTCGTTATGCGCGCCGTCCGCAAACACTAAAGGGCGGCTTTGAAGACGTTCAAACCGGCCCGGCCAGGAAGCTTTTTTCAGGCCGTTTCGCATCGCTTCTTCTGAAATGACTGCGGCTTCCAGGCGATTCAGCCATTCAGCGGCCAATATCGCCAATGCCGCATTCTGCCTTTGGTGAATGCCGATCAGCGACGTTTGAATGTTTTCATAGCATTTCGTTTCTGTTTCCAGCGAAAAGCTTTCGCCGGACGGAAGCGCCGCTTCATTAAACAGTCTGCACGTTTTATATAGTGACTGATACGGAGCCTGCTTTTTTTCGGCTTCCGCTTCAATAACGCCGAGTGCTTCCGGCTGATTGACACCCGTAATGACCGGAATGGAATTTTTAATGATACCGGCTTTCTGCCCGGCGATCTCCTCGATGGTATTGCCTAAAATGGCCATATGGTCATGTCCGATACTTGTAATGACCGACAGGAGCGGTTTCACAATATTGGTTGAATCAAATGTGCCGCCGAGCCCCGCTTCAAAAATAACAAAATCGATATCAGCCCGCTTCGCAAAATATAAAAATGCACACGCTGTAATGATTTCAAATTCTGTCACCGTTCCGGCATCAGTCTTATCGAGCTCATCGACTATCGGCTTTATGTCATTAACGAGCGTTCTCCATTCCTCATCGGTAATCGGCGTGCCGTTGACGCTGATACGCTCATTAAACGTAATCATGTAAGGCGATGTGAACGTGCCGACCGTATAACCGGCTTCTTGAAGCACGGAACGGATAAAAGAGACGGTTGATCCTTTGCCGTTTGTGCCCGCCACATGAATGGCGCGGATGTTCTTTTCCGGGTGTTCCAGTTTTTCCATCAGCTTTTCCATACGGAGAAGGCCCGGCTTAACGCCGAACTTGAGTCTGCCGTGAATCCAGCTGATCGCTTCTTTGTACGTATTAAACAATGAAATCCCCTCTTTTATACGACAAGGCGGTTTCTTAGGAAACCGCCCCGCTGTTTTATCAGCCTTTCAGCTCTGCAATCCGCTGCCGGACAGCTTCGCGTTTTGCCGTGTAGTCTTTCTCTTTTCCGCGTTCTTCTTCAATGACATGCTCAGGAGCTTTTTTAATGAATCCTTCGTTGCCGAGTTTTTTCTGAACGCGTTCGACTTCTTTTGTCAGCTTGTCGAATTCTTTTTGCAGACGGGCGATCTCCTCATCAATGTTAATCAGCCCTTCAAGCGGCAGAATGACTTCCGCTCCGGTGACGACCGCTGTCATCGCCTTGTCTGCCGCAGTGATATCCGTCCCGATTTTCAGCGTGCTCGGATTCGTGAAGCGTTCAACGTAAGAACGGTTCTTCTCAAGGCGGCCGGCAATGTCTTCGGTAGATGTTTTAATGTAAAGTTCAACCTGCTTGCTCATCGGCGTGTTGACTTCGCTCCGGATATTGCGGACAGAACGGATTAATTCTACGAGCAGTTTCATATCCGCCGCTGCCTCTTTATCCGTATGTTCCGGCACCGGAACCGGCCAAGAGCTGATCGTGATTGACTCGCCTTCATGAGGAAGGTGCTGCCAGATTTCTTCCGTTAAAAATGGCATAAACGGGTGAAGAAGACGCATCGTCTGGTCAAGCACGTATGCCAGAACAGACCGGGTTGTTTTCTTCGCCGCTTCATCTTCCCCGTACAGCGGAAGCTTCGCCATTTCGATATACCAGTCGCACACATCGTCCCAGATAAAGTTGTACAGGTGGCGTCCGACTTCACCGAATTCATAACGATCCGCAAGCTGTGTTACGTCTTCTATCGTTTCATTCAGTCTTGTCAGGATCCACTTATCAGCAACTGTTTTTTCACCGGACAGATCAAGCTCGTCATACGTCATGCCGTCCATGTTCATTAATGCAAAACGGGAGGCGTTCCAAATTTTATTTGCGAAATTCCATGTGGATTCCACTTTTTCATAGCTGAAACGGAGATCCTGTCCCGGTGAACTTCCGGTTGCCAGGAAATAGCGCAGGGAATCCGCTCCGTACTTGTCGATGACATCCATCGGGTCCACGCCGTTCCCAAGGGATTTACTCATTTTTCTGCCCTGCTCGTCACGGATTAAGCCGTGAATCAGCACGTCTTTGAACGGACGCTCGCCGGTAAACTCAAGACCTTGGAAAATCATCCGGGATACCCAGAAGAAAATGATGTCATATCCCGTTACAAGAACATCGGTTGAGTAATACCGCTTAAAGTCTTCAGCGTTTTCATCAGGCCAGCCCATTGTAGAAAACGGCCAAAGCGCGGAGCTGAACCATGTATCAAGCACGTCTGAATCCTGTTCCCAATTTTCGCTGTCCTCAGGCGCCTCAAGGCCGACGTACACTTCTTTTGTTTCTTTATGATACCAAGCCGGGATGCGGTGGCCCCACCACAGCTGACGGGAAATACACCAATCACGGATGTTTTCCATCCAGTGCAGGTACGTTTTCTCGAACCGGTCAGGAACGAAGTGAACCTTCTCTTCTTTTGCCTGAAGGTCAACCGCAGCATCAGCCAGCGGCTGCATTTTGACAAACCATTGTGTGGACAGGTACGGCTCAACAACGGCGCCGCTTCTCTCACTGTGGCCGACAGAATGCATATGGTCTTCGATTTTAAAGAGAACGCCGGATTCCTGAAGATCTTTGACGAGTTTTTTGCGGCATTCAAACCGGTCCATGCCGTTATATTGCAGCGCTTTTTCATTCATTGTTCCGTCTTCATTCATGACGAGAATCCGCTCTAAATTGTGGCGGTTTCCGAGTTCAAAGTCATTCGGGTCATGGGCAGGCGTAATTTTAACGGCGCCTGATCCGAATTCCATATCAACATAATCATCGCCGACAATCGGAATTTCGCGGTTTGTAATCGGCAGAATCACCGTTTTGCCGATTAAGTGCTTGTAGCGCTCATCTTCAGGATGAACCGCGACAGCCGTGTCGCCAAGCATCGTTTCCGGACGGGTGGTCGCGATTTCAATTGAGCCTGAGCCGTCTGCTAACGGGTAGCGCAAATGATAAAACGCGCCCTGTACGTCTTTGTAAATCACTTCAATATCGGATAAAGCCGTTTTTGTGGCAGGGTCCCAGTTGATGATATATTCGCCTCTGTAAATCAAGCCTTTTTCGTACAACTTGACGAATACTTCACGCACGGCTTTGTTCAGCCCTTCATCAAGAGTGAAACGTTCGCGTGAATAATCGAGTCCGAGTCCCATCTTGGCCCATTGGCTGCGGATGAAATCAGCATACTCTTCTTTCCACTTCCACGTTTCTTCTAAAAACTTTTCACGGCCGAGGTCATAACGGCTTGTGCCCTGTTCGCGGAGTTTCGCTTCGACTTTTGCCTGAGTGGCGATGCCGGCGTGATCCATGCCCGGAAGCCAGAGCACGTCATAGCCCTGCATGCGTTTCATACGTGTAACGATATCTTGCAGCGTCGTATCCCACGCATGTCCGAGGTGCAGCCTGCCCGTCACGTTCGGCGGCGGAATGACGACAGAATACGGCTGTTTCGTTTGATCGCCGCCCGCTTCAAAATATTTTCCTTTCAGCCAAAAATCATAGCGGCCTTTTTCAATCGCAGACGGATCATATTTTGTCGGCATTGTTTGTTCGTTTGTATCCATGATAACCCTCCAGCATGTTTAGAAATGGCTGAGCAACTAAAAAAGAGCCTTCATCCTGATAAAGGACGAAAAGCTCTTTCGCGGTACCACCTTTTTTCATGAACAGATTTGTTCATGCACTTAAACGGATAACGGGTGCGGCCCGAATTTCTCTACTGTATGTTCAAGAAATTATGCTCCCGGGCGACCTTCCAATGAGACGGCATAAGAAGCCTTTCAGCACAGTAGCTTCTCTCTCTTCATGCGTCTTTCTTGTACTCTTCCCGTTCAAAGCAGGTGTATTTATATCAGCTCATGATCTTATTTATTATGTTCTTTATTATAGTAAAAGTGTTTTTGATTCGTCAATCATCTTTTCCAAAAACCGCTGCCGTCATACATAAATGGGCATGCACCCCGCTCTTCCCCTTACATACGATACATAGAAAGGCGAATGTGAGGAGGAATTGCCCGTGAGAAAAAAATTCAATTCTTATTCGCTCCCCCAGTGGGCCAGACAGGTCCGCCTTGTATCCGTGCAAGTCATTATCCCGATTACGATCTTTCAGGGGATCAGGACGATTTTCTTTCCGACGACTTTTGATGTCCTGCTGCTTGCCATCCTGCTGTTTTTAGCGTGCGCCCTGCATTTGGAATGGATATAAAAAAACGAGTCCCGTTATGAAGAGGACTCGTTTTCCGCTTTTATTTTTTTCTCCCGCTCAATCTGATGAACCTTCATGAGAAAAGGTTCAACATTTTTCATCTGCCAAAACGCTCTTAATAATTGCGTGCACTCTTCTTTTTCAGAGCCCCTTTGGCCGGTCTGATACCGTTTCAGCACTTTGTACATGGCGGACGGATAAGCCATATAGCTGAGAAACAGGCTGATTTCCGCTTCACGGAGCGGGAATGATTTGTGATACGTATAAAACCAGTCCAGGCATTCCGGACATGCTTTCGGATAGCTTCTGAACATTCTGGAGTAAAAGCCGAGCAGGTCATTTTGCGGAGGACCCAGCGCAGCTTTCTCGAAATTCGTGAAAAAGCCCGATCCCGCATCATTATACAGAAAGTGGCGGCTCGATAAACTGCCGTGGTTGATCACCGCTCTCGTCTTGTCATGATCCTTTGCCGCGTCAAACCATTCTTCCAGACGTTCGAGAGCAAAATTGACGGCGGAAACCGTTTCTGTAAGATACGTAACAGCCTGCAGTTCAAAAGGTGAAAGGTACCACTCTTTTTCCGCCCGGTCGGCGAATTGTTCATAGACAAGTTTATCATTTTCCCAATCTCTTTTCGTTGCTTCATAAAAGCGGCTGATATCTTCAGTCCGGATTTGGATGTCCCGCACAGTCGCAGAATGGAGCTTCGCGACCTCTTTAAAAAGGTAAACATGTTTTTGGTCCCGTTCTTCTTCCTGATCGTACTGAAGCCAAGGCATTAAATAATAAGAATTCTCCGTCTGTCTTCCCGCAAAAAAATCGCCGGCATACGTGCGGCAGATCGGCACAAATGATCGGTAGCCTTTCTCCTCAATCTCAATCATAAGATCCGTAAATTCACTGCTGCGGGCCGGCTTGAGCTGTTTCAAAGCAAAAATGCCGTAGTTTGAGTAGACCTTCCAAACATGCGGGCTGACAGGCTCAATGTACTCAGCCGTCAGCCCGTATTCCTGAAGCACTGATTGGACTGCTTCCATTCCATTCACCACATTTTTACGGCCTCTTTGTGCTTACACATGGCTGTTATTATATTCAGGTATATACAGAAGCTGACCTTCCTCAAGCTCGTCATCAAACGATAAAGCATTCGTTCGGATGAGCTGCTGGGATGTAATGTCATATCGTTCACACACCCGGTCGATTGTATCTTGCTGCTGCACGATACAAATTTTCATTCTTGAAAACTTTTCTTCTTCCCTTGTAAATAATTTTGTCAAGTAATGAGAGTTGTCATTTTCCTTCTGCTCGGTTCCCGGTGCCGCTTCTTCATTCTTTCTTTCAGGCTTAAGCGGCTCAGGCTGTTCCGCTTGCGCCGGCTCCTCCGGCGGCAGTTTGGAAAACTGAAAAGACAAATCGAGAGGCTTCCCGGTTTCCTCCTCCGGCGGCGCCATCTTCCTTACCTCAATTTCAAACCCTTCTTCATCATGAGCCTCTTCTTCAAGCAGCTTAGGAGCGCTGTAAAACTCCTCTTCCTGCCGTTCCGGAACGAACTCACGATAAACGGGCGCCTGCTCTTCTTGAAAAACCGCAGGCTCATCTTCGTCTTCTGCCGCCTTATGATCGCTCTGACGGAGAAGCGGCTCGGCCTCTGGCTGTTCTTCTTTTTGAAGGAAGGGCTGTTCCGCAATTTTTGTTTTTTCTGCATGCGGAGTCAGAGTGAATGCAGGGAAAACCGGTTCGATATCATCTTTTGGCTCTTCCTGCGCTTCTGCTGAATCATCCTCAAATACGGGTTCATTCCTCACGGCTGACATGATTGCAGGCTCCTCAGCTTCTTCCGGCTCTTCTTCGTGCTGGAAGGAAACGGGAGGAGGAGGCTCAGTAAAGGAAACAGGTTTCGGCACCTCTTCTTGCTCCCTCATAATCGGGGCTGCTTCCTGCTCTTCTTCCTGCTCCCTCAGAATCGGGACTGCTTCCTGCTCTTCTTCCCGCTCCCTCATAATCGGGGCTGCTTCCTGCTCTTCTTCCTGCTCCCTCAGAATCGGAGCTGCTTCCTGCTCTTCTTCCTGCTCCCTCAGAATCGGGGCTGCTTCCTGCTCTTCTTCTTCCCGCTCCCTCAGAATCGGAGCTGCTTCCTGCTCTTCTTCCTGCTCCCTCAGAATCGGGGCTGCTTCCTGCTCTTCTTCCTGCTCCCTCAGAATCGGGGCTGCTTCCTGCTCTTCTTCTTCCCGCTCCCTCAGAATCGGGGCTGCTTCCTGCTCTTCTTCCTGCTCCCTCAGAATCGGAGCTGCTTCCTGTTCTTCTTCCTCCTGCCTGAGTGAAGACGGGATTTCTTCCTCGTTTTTCTCTGTTTCTTGTGCTGCTTCTTCTGATACAGTCAAAGGTATTTCAGGCTCATGGCGTATCATTAATTCTGGTTCATTTTCGTCCTCTGAATGATGTCCGGCAAGATTGATCATTTCTTCTCTGGCAAATTCAGGCGCCACGTACAAAGGGATCTCCGGCTCTTTTGGCTCGGATTCCTCAAGCAGCCCTTCAATTGCCAAATCAGCTTGAATGGTTAAGATCCTTGAATCCGTCAGCTGATAATCAAAGGCATCAATAAATACGAAAACATCATTGAGGTGGCTCACTTTATTTTTCGGAATCGTAATGTCCACCGGGAAACAATGAATGAGCTCGGCCGTGCCATCCTCCCTTGCCCTCACTTCCTCTACATGCCTCAGCTCACTATTAAGCTTTTCAAAATGACTGCTGTGATCTATGTTGTACTCGCCAGTAAGTTCTAATGACCCTTTAATTGAGACATAATCATTTACTTCCTGCACCCTGATGTCAGGGTCTAATGAAATCGAAAGTAATTCAGAAACTTCCTGTCCTTTTTGGAAACAGATTGATTCTTCAACAGAAAATTGCAATCGGTGATTATGCGGCAAGTTCATATCCTCCTTTCATCTAATCCATACAATTAGATGTCACTAAAGGTGTATGCCGCAATCCGGGAAAATATGATAATGGAGGCATTGAAAAAAGCCGATACAAGTCTTGCTTGCATCGGCTTTTCGGTATCAGCGGCTGATCGCCTGGAACACTTTCTCAGCGGCTTGAATGGTATTTTCAATATCCTCCATTGTATGCGCAGTGGAGAGAAACAATCCTTCAAATTGAGACGGCGGCAGAAATACGCCTGCGTCGGCCATCCCTTTATAATACTTGGCGAACAGCTTTAAATCAGAAGATTTGGCTGCTTCATAGTTAATGACAGGCTCATTGGTGAAAAAGAAGCCGATCATTGACCCTGCCCGGTTAAACGTGTGCGGAATGCCATGTGCTGCAGCTGCTTTTGAAATGCCTTCTTCAAGCATATCGCCTTTTTTCACAAATTCTTGGTAAGATTCAGGTGTGAGCTGCTGTAACGTCTCAAGTCCCGCTGTCATGGCAAGCGGATTTCCTGACAATGTTCCCGCCTGGTAGATCGGACCGCTCGGCGCGATTCGTTCCATGATTTCGGCTTTGCCGCCATACGCACCGACAGGAAGACCGCCGCCGATGACTTTGCCGAGACACGTTAAATCAGGCGTCACGCCGAAATATCCTTGCGCACAGTTATAGTCCACGCGAAAACCGGTCATGACCTCATCAAAAATGAGCAGCGCGCCATACTGTTCCGTAATGTCGCGAAGTCCTTGTAAAAAGCCTTCCTGCGGCGGAACAACGCCCATATTGCCCGCTACCGGTTCAACAATGACCCCGGCAATATCTTCACCGTACTCCCGGAATGCGAGTGCAACGCTTTCCAAGTCGTTGTATGGAACGGTAATCGTATTCATCGCTATTCCTTCCGGCACGCCCGGGCTGTCCGGCAGGCCGAGTGTCGCCACTCCGGATCCCGCTTTGATCAGCAGCGAATCACCATGGCCGTGGTAACAGCCTTCAAATTTCAAAATTTTGTTGCGGCCGGTATATCCTCTTGCCAGACGCAGGGCGCTCATTGTCGCCTCTGTGCCGGAGCTGACCATCCGCACGATTTCAACAGACGGCACACGGTCAATGACCAATTTGGCCAGTTCGTTTTCCACTTCAGTGGATGCCCCGAAACTTGTCCCGTTCTCGGCTACTTTTTTCAGGCTTTCAACGACCCGGTCGTTCGTGTGACCCAAAATGAGCGGCCCCCAGCTCAGGACGTAGTCGATATATTCATTGCCGTCAATATCAAAAATTTTCGATCCTTTTCCGCGCTGCATAAAGATCGGGTCCATATCAACTGATTTAAACGCGCGCACCGGGCTGTTCACTCCGCCCGGCATCAGTTTCTGCGCTTCTTTAAAAGCGGCTTTTGATTTTTCATAGCTTCTCATCTGCCTCAGCTCCCGTCAAATGAAATCGTTACTCAGCAAGCCATTTTGCTGCGTCTTTTGCATGATACGTCATAATCAGATCGGCTCCTGCACGTTTCATGCCCGTTAAAATTTCCAGCACCATTTCTTTTTCTTTAATCCAGCCGTTTTGGGCTGCCGCTTTCACCATGGAATACTCCCCGCTCACATTATATGCGACCAGCGGCAGGTGATGGCGGTTTTTCACATCACGCATAATATCTAAGTATGACATAGACGGTTTGACGATTAAAAAGTCAGCGCCTTCTGCCGCGTCTGATTCAGCCTCACGTAGCGCTTCCAGGCGGTTGGCCGGATCCATCTGATATGTTTTTCGGTCACCGAACTGCGGCGTGCTGTCAGCCGCGTCGCGGAACGGGCCGTAGAATTCACTTGAATATTTCACGGCATAAGACATGATCGGAATATTCGTGAATCCTTCTTTGTCGAGCGCTTCCCTGATCACTGTGACAAAACCGTCCATCATATTTGAAGGAGCGATGATGTCAGCGCCGGCTTTAGCCTGGCTGACGGCTGTCTGCGCCAGCAGCTCAAGCGACTCGTCATTGAGGATTACTCCGTCTTTCACGACCCCGCAATGGCCGTGATCCGTGTATTCACAAAGACATGTATCAGCGATGACGATCATTTCAGGATAATGCTTTTTAATTTCAGCAATCCCTTTCTGCACAATGCCATGATCGTGAAAAGCCTGGGTTCCGCAGGCGTCTTTTTCTTCCGGCACGCCGAAAACGATGACCGACTTAATGCCGAGCGATATCAGCTCAGCCATTTCATCCTTTAACAAATCGAGTGATACATGATAAACCCCCGGCATGGAAGGAACTTCTTTTTTTCCTTCGAGTCCTTCAACGACAAATAACGGGTAAATAAAATCTGAAGGGTGAAGACGTGTTTCTTTTACTAAATCTCTCATCGCAGCGTTCGCGCGCAAACGGCGGTGTCTGTTAAATGTTTGATTCATCATTATCTATCCTTTCCCGACATGCTGCACATGACGTCCAGCATGCCTTCAATCGTATAGGTGTCAGGCACATGGGATGAGATCCCGTATTCCAAGAGCGCTTTCTCTGTCAAAGGGCCGATGCTGATATAGCTCGCACCGCTGTTTTCCCACGCTTTTTCTCCGTCTCCGACCGCGTGCATAAACGTATGCACCGCCGATGAGCTGGTAAACGTAATAAAATCAAAATGAGAGCGGGATGCAGCCCGTCTCAGCTCGTCCATGCCTTTTTCATCCTGAATGGTATTGTATAACACCCATTCCCTTATTTGATAGCCAAGCGGCTCAAGCTCCGCTTTTATGACATCGCGTGATAAATTGCCCTTTATCACTGAAATGGGTTCGGCAGCTGATGCGTGCCGTTTTAAAGTATCAGCCAGACATTCCGCCACATACTCGTCAGGCATCGCATCCGTCCGGGCTCCCCGCTCTTTCAGGGCGCGCGCTGTCTTTTCACCGACGGCTGCGATTTTTTTCCGTCCCGAAAGCGCAAGGCCATGCTGATCAAGGTAGGAAAAAAAGAACCGGACACCGTTTACGCTTGTAAACACAAGCCAGCCCGGTTCAGAAAGGTCTTCCCGCAGACTGTCCGCACATTCATCCGGGAGCGCTTCCTGAAAAGCGATCAGAGAGGCGGAAACAGCCGTTCCGCCGAGCGCCTCCACTTTTTTTCGGAACGGTGCTGCCTGTCTTTTGTTCCGGGTGACGAGCACGGTCTTTCCTTGTAAAGGAAGGTCAATTGCCATCCTGATCGAGCTCCTGTTTCACGCTGTCGATTAGTGCTTTGGCTCCTTTTTCAGACATCATCGCCGCACAGCGTTTCCCGATTTCTTCCGGATCATGTCCCGCCGCTGTTTCTTTATAAATCGTCTTTCCGTCCGGAGACGCGACAAGACCGACCAATTCAACCTCATCCCGGTCATTGACGGACGCATACCCGGCTATCGGCACTTGGCAGCCGCCTTCCATCGCGTGTAAGAAAGCCCGTTCGGCTGCCACCGTGCGCTGCGTATACTCATCGGTAAATTGCGCAAACAGCTTCAAAAGCTCTTCATCCGACTCTCTGCATTCAATGGCAAGAGCGCCTTGGCCGACCGCAGGCAGACAGCGGTCCGGTTCGAGGAATTCAGATACGACATCATCTTTCCAGCCCATTCTCGAAAGCCCCGCAGCCGCTAAAATAATAGCATCGTAATCTTCCGTTTCAAGCTTTTGAAGTCTCGTATCGATATTGCCTCTGATCCACTTAATTGTAAGGTCAGGGCGTTCAGCAAGAATCTGGGCGCTTCTTCTTAAACTGCTGGTGCCGATGATGCCCCCTTCTTTTATGCCGTCCAGCTTTTGATGCCCTTTTGAAATGAGCGCATCACGCGGATCCTCACGTTTCGGTATGCAGCCTATGACAAGACCTTCAGGCAAAACGGCGGGCATGTCTTTCATGCTGTGAACCGCCATATCAATCTCCTGATGCAGCAGCGCCTGTTCAATCTCTTTGACAAACAAACCTTTGCCGCCCACTTTTGACAGTGTAACATCGAGGATGCGGTCGCCTTTTGTGACAATCTCCCGGATTTCAAAGTCATAGGAAGGATTCAATTCCTTCAGTTTGTTAATCACCCATTTTGTCTGGGTCATAGCCAGTTTGCTCCGTCTGGAACCTACCTTAATCGTTCTCATTTTCTTTCCTCCCGAATCTGTTTGGGCGCGTGCGTTAACTGAACCAATGGAATTGTGACAGGCTTCCGAGCAGGAAGTAATTAATCATCAGCACGAGAAAACATGCTGAATTCCATAACGCCGCCACTTTTCCCTGCAGTTCCTTAATCATTCTGATATATAAATAGTAGCTGTATAAAAGCAGCACAATAAACGAGCCGAGCACTTTTGAATCAAACCAGTACAGCGTTTCCAGCGACACATACGCCCAGATCACGCCTAATATCAGGCTCAACAGCAGCATCGGAACCCCGATGACATTTAAAACGTAAGCCATATAATCAAGTTTTGACAAATCTTCAATTCTCAACAGCCATTTTCCCCATTTTTTCTTCTTTAATAAAGAATATTGAAACTGATAAAGAAGCGAAAAGACAAAAGAAAGGGAAAAAGCGCCGTAAGACAGAATCGCCATTGTAATATGAATGACCAAAAGCTCTGAGACCAGCTGACCGGAAAAGGCGGCCGAATGCTGATCCGTCGGTGAAAACGTATGGATCGCAATCATCGAGAAACCGATGACATTCGTGAAAAACACGATAAAATCAACCCGCAGAATCTGCGTGACCACAAGTGAAAGCGTGACAAGCACCCACGCATAAAAGTAAAGGGCCTCTGTAATATTCAAGACCGGAAATCTGCCCGTCTGCCACATGAAATAAGAAAGATAGACGGTTTGCAGAGTCCAGACAATAGAAAGCAACCAGAAGGCTATTTTTCCAGCCTTCCGGTTGTGTTGAAGAAAATCTATAAAGTAAAAAAGGACGCTTACTGCATAAATAACAATTGTCGCTTCATTAAGTCTTGCCATTGCTGTATCAATCATACAGCCCTCACTCACTTACAAGCGGACGTAAGCCCGTTTTTGCTTCTGCCTTTTGAAACGAATGAACCGTCTGGCGGTTATCCAGGCTTTTGTCCAGCTGGCGGCCGGCCTCTTCCTCAATATCGAAAATCTGCATAAACAGCTTCAGCTTTTCATCTGAATCCGCTTCAGCCGCAAGCTCTTTCGCTTTCAGAATCGGGTCGCGCAGCATTTGGTTAATGATGCTTTTCGTATGTTTGCTGAGAAGTTTTTTCTCTCTCACCGTCAGATGAGGCAGCTTGCGCTCAATGCTCTGCATCGTATCGGACTGGATGGACAGCGCCTTTTCACGCAGCGCCGAAATGACCGGCACGACGCCGAGCGTATTAAGCCACTGCTTAAACTCAACAATTGCCGCTTCAATAAACAGCTCGACTTTTTCAGCGGTTTCGCGGCGTTCTTGTAAGTTGGCTTCAACGATTCCTTCAAGGTCATCAATATCGTACAGAAAAACACCTTCAAGATCGTTAAGCGCCGGATCGAGGTCTCTCGGCACAGCGATATCCACCATAAATAACGGACGGCCTTTCCGCTGTCTGCCCGCTCTCTCCATCATCTCTTTAGACACGACGAAATCACTTGCGCCTGTCGAACTGATTAAAATATCAGCTTCAGCGAGTGCATGTTCAAGCTGGTTTAAGCTGCGCGCTTCTCCGGAGAAACGGTCAGCAAGCGCTTTTGCCTTCAAAAACGTTCTGTTGATGACCGTTACTTTGCCGATACCCTGACCGTGCAGGTTTTCTGCGGCGAGCTCGCCCATTTTTCCCGCACCGAGAATCAAAATGTGCTTATTTGACAATGAGCCGAAGATTTTTTTCGCGAGTTCAACGGCGGCGTAACTGACGGAAACGGCATTGGCGCCGATATCGGTTTCGGCATGCGTGCGTTTGCCGACGGTCACCGCCTGTTTAAACAGCTCATTGAAAATGGTGCCGATCGTCTTTTCTGCCTGCGCCGTTTTAAAGCTCGAGCGGACCTGGCCGAGTATTTGCGTCTCTCCGATGACCATGGAATCCAAACCGCACGCCACACGGAATAAATGCTCGATCGCCGCGTCGCTCTCATAAAATTTCAGAAACGGAGACAGCTCTTCTTTCGGCAGCGAGAACCATTCGGATAAAAATGTCTTTATATAATAACGGCCGGTATGAAGCTGGTCGACCACCGCATATATTTCGGTGCGGTTGCAGGTTGACACGATAATGTTTTCAAGAACGCTTTTTTCTTCTTTTAAACGGAGCATCGCTTCTGCAAGCTCATCCGGCTGAAAACTTATTTTTTCGCGTATTTCAATAGGGGCGGATTTATAATCTACTCCCACAACAAGAATATGCATCGCTTTCATGCACCCCCGTACATCGCAATTTATTTATAATCATTCTAACATAGAATTTATTATTTATAATAATTATAACATAGTTTCTTCGGGAAAATGTGAACAGATTTCAAAAATGTTATGCTATAGTATAAAAAGCTCGTTTCCACTGTAATCATCATACTAAAAATCCTTTACTGCGGGTAGGTGACAGGATGAAAAAAACATCAATTTTATTACCGGGACTTCTGCTAGCCGCTTCATTATTCGCATGGCTTCAGAGCGGACAGGTTCACCTGTTTGCGAATCAGGGGGAATGGCCGGTGCTCCTTATGCTCTTGGGGGCCGTGCTCTTGTATCAGGGCAAAAGGGAAGCGGCCGGGCCTCACGTCCTGATCGGCATGCTTCTTTTCGGCATAGGTTTACACTTTTTCGCCAAACCTGAGCTCTCATGGTGGCCGGGAGATTTTGAAATGATTCTCTTCGTCTTCGGATTCTCCTTATTTGCGGCAGCCAGAAAAGAATATGTATACGAAGCGGCTGCCATGATTGGTTTTTCCCTCTTTTTATACTTCTTTAAACAAATTACGGCGTGGCTGGAGTCCGTCCATATTCCGACGGAACACTTCAAAACATACTGGCCGTATGTTTTCATCGGAATCAGCCTTTTATTATTGTTTATCAAGCGGAACAAAACTATACGATAAAACCCAAAACGCACTGCGTTTTGGGTTTTTCATTACCGGCTGATCATTTTTTTAATGGCTCCCCATGCTTCATCTTTGCCTTTTTTCGTTTCAGAGGAAAATAAAATCAGCTCATCTTCAGGATCCATATCAAGCGTCTGTTTGACAACCTTTAAGTGCTTGTCCCATTTTCCTTTTGGAATCTTATCCGCTTTTGTCGCGATAACGATGACGGGAATGCCGTAATACTTCAGGAATTCATACATGTTCACGTCTTCAGCAGACGGCGCGTGCCTGAGGTCGACAATCTGCACGCAGGCTTTCAGCTCTTCGCGGGTCGTCATATAGGTTTCAATCATTCTCCCCCATGCTTCCCGCTCGCTTTTGGAAACTTTCGCAAATCCGTACCCGGGAACGTCGACAAAATGCAATTCATCATTGATGATGTAAAAGTTTAAAGTCTGTGTTTTCCCCGGTTTTGATGACGTTCTGGCCAAGTTTTTCCGATTGATTAATGAATTGATAAAAGATGACTTTCCTACATTTGATCTTCCCGCCAGCGCGATTTCCGGAAGCCCCCCATCAGGGTACTGTTCGGGTTTGACCGCGCTGATCACGATTTCTGACTTTGTGACTTTCATTTCTTCTCTCCTACTAAGGCATGTTCCAAAACGTCATCGAGATGAGACACATATATAAACTTCAGTCCTTCTCTGACGCTTTCAGGAATATCCTCTATATCTTTTTCGTTATCTTTAGGCGCAATAATAGTGGTCAGGCCCGCTCTGTGCGCGCCGAGCGCCTTTTCTTTCAGTCCGCCGATCGGAAGCACGCGGCCCCGCAGCGTGATTTCTCCCGTCATACCGACTTCGCGTTTTACCGCACGGTCCGTTAATGCTGAAACGAGCGCCGTGGCCATCGTAATTCCGGCAGAAGGGCCGTCTTTCGGCACCGCTCCTTCAGGGACATGGATATGAATGTCATACTTCTCATGGAATTTCGGGTCGATTCCGAACTGTTCCGCTTTCGAGCGGACATAACTGAAAGCGGCCTGCGCTGATTCCCGCATGACATCTCCAAGCTTCCCGGTCAGAATCAGCTTTCCTTTTCCCGGTGACAATGACACTTCGATTGACAGCGTATCTCCGCCGACCGTCGTATACGCGAGCCCCGTGACAACCCCGATTTGATCTTCGGTTTCCGCCTGTCCGTATCTGAATATCCGTTTTCCGAGATAGTCGGCCAGATTTTTCTCTGTAACGGTAATGCGTTTTCTCTCCTCAGACACAATGGCTTTCGCAGCCTTTCGGCAAATGGCGGCAATCTGGCGTTCAAGCGTTCTCACGCCGGCTTCCCTCGTGTAGTAGCGGATGATGTCCGTAATCGCCTGATCCCGAATCTGCAGGCTGCTCTTTGTGAGCCCGTGCTCTTTGATTTGTTTCGGCAGCAGGTGATCCTTCACGATCTCCAGCTTTTCGTTTTCAGTGTAGCCTGACAGGCTGATAATCTCCATTCTGTCTCTGAGAGGGCCCGGGATGGAAGCAAGGTTATTCGCAGTCGCGATAAACAGCACTTTCGATAAATCGAACGTCTCTTCAATATAGTGGTCGCTGAATGTGCTGTTTTGTTCCGGATCCAGCACCTCAAGCATCGCCGAAGACGGATCGCCTCTGAAATCAGATGACATTTTGTCGATCTCATCCAGGAGAAAAACCGGATTTTGTTTGCCGGCTTTTTTCATTCCCTGGATAATCCGGCCCGGCATCGCCCCGACGTATGTGCGCCGGTGCCCGCGGATTTCAGACTCATCGCGCACTCCGCCCAGTGAAATTCTCACAAAACGGCGCCCCATGCTCGTACTGATTGATTTTGCAAGAGATGTTTTACCGACTCCCGGAGGTCCGGCGAGACAAAGAATCGGCCCTTTCAGCGTTTTCGTCAGCTGTTTCACGGCCAAATACTCCAAAATCCGCTCTTTCACTTTCTCTAAGCCGTGATGCTCTTTATCTAAAATTTCCCCGGCTTTTTTAATATCAAGTTTATCTTCTGTTTCATCCGACCACGGAAGGGCGATGAGCCAGTCGATATAGTTGCGGATAACAGAGCTTTCCGCTGAGCTTGACGGCACTTTTTCGTAACGGCTTAATTCCTTAAGCGCCGTTTCTTTGACACGCTCAGGCATGCCTGCTTCTTCTATCTTTTCCGTGAGCGACTGAACTTCGCCGGTTTTTCCTTCTTTGTCGCCAAGCTCCTTCTGAATGGCTTTCATCTGTTCACGCAAATAGTATTCCTTTTGAGTGCGTTCCATCGAACGTTTGACGCGCTGACCGATTTTTTTCTCAATCTCCAGCACTTCTTTTTCATTATGAATGGAACGAATGACCTTATTCAGACGTTCTTTAATATCCGCCGTTTCTAAAATGTCCTGCTTGTCCTTTAATTTCAGCGGGAGATGAGAAGCGACGATATCCGCCATTCTGCCGGGCTCTTCAATATCAGTCACAGCCGCATACGTTTCTGCGGAGATTTTTTTAGAAATTTTTATGTACTGGTCAAAATGGTCCAGCAGCGTCCGCATAAGCGCTTCGTCTTCCACGTCTTTTGAATCATCCTCATGCATCAGCTGTATATCGACCGAAGTATAATCTTCGAGTTCGGTGTATTCAAGGATCTGCGCCCGCTGAATGCCTTCTACAAGCACTCTGATCGTACCGTTGGGCAGCTTCAGCATCTGTTTAATTTTTGTATAAGTGCCGACGGCGAAAATATCCTCTTCACCCGGTTCGTCTATCGAAATATCCTGCTGAGTGGCTAAAAAAATCATATGATCATGCATCATTGCCTGTTCAAGAGCCTGAACCGACTTGTCACGGCCTACATCTAAATGTAAAACCATTGTCGGGTATACCAATAAGCCTCTTAAAGGGAGGAGCGGGATGCTGCGTTTTGTATCTTCTGCCATGTGACTGACACCTCCGTGACTTTAGTATGAACCATTATAATACAACTTTTTCATCGTTGTACAATTCCGGGATCGGGCTTTAATCGGCTTATCCGCCTGCCCTGTATATAAAACAGTCTCTTCGTAGTATACCCTTTCTTTCTGTTCTGAAAAAGGAAAAGATGTCCTCCATAAAAAAACCCCATTATAAAAATGGGGTTTATACAGATTCTTTATTCATTTGGATATCAAACGGTTTTTGTTCTGAAGGAGGGTCAACCAATATGACGTCAAGCACTTCCTGGAACGTTTTTACCGCTTTAATGGTGATTCCGTCTATTCGTTTCAGAATGGACTGCTGATTTTCATATGGGATAATGACCGTTTTTGCTCCGGCCTGTTTTGCGGCTTTAATTTTCGGAATGACGCCGCCGATCGGTTTGACAAGCCCCGTCAGGCTGATTTCTCCCGTCATCGCCACCGTATGGTCGATCGGGATGCGGTGAATCGCGGAAAAAATCCCCGCGGCCATCGCGATACCTGCTGAAGGTCCGTCAATCGGGCCTCCGCCCGGAAAATTGACGTGAATGTCATAGTCTGAAGGTTTGATGCCCATTGTGCGGAGAACCGTCAGAACATTTTCCACAGATCCCTTCGCCATGCTTTTGCGGCGGATCGACTTCGATTGGCTGCCGATGCTTTCTTCCTCTGCAATTCCCGTGATATTCAGGCTTCCTTTGTCCTGCGCCGGTGTGACATTCACTTCGATTTCCAGCAATGCGCCGCTGTTCGGCCCGTAGACGGCGAGTCCGTTCACGATGCCGACTTGCGGTTCATCGGCGATTTTCTGCTCATTTTTAGGTGTGAGCTGACTGGAATGAACAACCCATTCTATATCTTCTGTCGTGATTTCTTTTCTGTCCTCAGTCACCGCCATGCCGGCGGCGATCTGGATCATATTGACGGCTTCACGTCCGTTTCTCGTATATGCGGTCAGCACGCTGAGAGCTTCGTCAGAAATCTCTTTCTGAATTTTGTCGGCTGCTTTTTTCGCAACGATTTTAAGTTCATCCTTTTCCAGCTCGCGGAAAAATACTTCAAGACAGCGCGAACGGATGGCCGGAGGAATTTCAGTCGGCATTCTCGTTGTCGCTCCGATCAAACGGAAATCCGCCGGAAGCCCATTTTGAAAAATATCATGAATGTGATTCGGTATTTGCGTATTTTCTTCACTGTAATACGCACTGTCTAAAAATACTTTTCGGTCTTCAAGCACCTTCAGCATTTTATTCATCTGAATCGGGTGAAGCTCGCCGATTTCATCAATAAACAATACCCCGCCGTGAGCATGGGTCACAGCCCCTTGCTTCGGCTGCGGAATGCCTGCCTGGCCCATCGCACCCGCTCCCTGATAAATCGGATCATGCACTGAACCGATAAGCGGATCGGCAATCCCCCGTTCATCAAACCGCGCGGTCGTCGCATCAAGTTCAACAAAAACAGCCTGCTTTTGAAACGGTGACTGTTTATGTTTTTTCGCTTCTTCCAATACCAGCCGCGCCGCAGCCGTTTTACCGACTCCCGGAGGACCGTAAATAATGACGTGCTGCGGGTTCGGTCCGCAAAGCGCTGCTTTTAACGCTTTAATTCCGTCTTCCTGGCCGACAATGTCCTGAAAGCTTTTCGGCCGCACCTTTTCTGATAAAGGTTCTGATAAACTGATGGCGCGCATTTTGCGCAGCTGTTCCATTTCCTTTTTTGATTCTTTATCTATCGTCACTTTTTGTGTTCGCTGGTTTTTGAGCAGATTCCAAAAATATAGTCCGATGACTATCCCGAAAAACAGCTGTACAAATAATGCGATCCCTGTCCAACTCATACTGGTCCCTCCTGAAAAAACGATTTATGTATCCAATTCATTCCTCTGTCCGCTAGTATCTCCCAGCAAAGCCCGGAATAAACATTTTCAGAAGGGTCAGGACAAGAAAAAAAACCTCCTGATCAAATCGGGTCAGGAGGTTTTGTCGTGTTATGCTGATGTTTTATCTTGGCCGACAACAGTGCCGTCTTTTAATACAAGACGCGGCGCTTCACCGTCTGCGACTGTCGCTCCGGTAATGACACATTTTTCAATATCATCGCGGGACGGCAGATCAAACATGACGTCAAGCATGATGCCTTCAATGATAGAACGCAGGCCGCGTGCGCCTGTTTTACGCTCGATCGCTTTTTTCGCAATTTCAGATAATGCCTCGCCTTCAAATTCAAGCTCGACATCATCAAGTTCTAACATTTTCTTGTATTGTTTGACGAGTGCGTTTTTCGGTTTAGTCAGAATTTCAACCAGTGCCGTTTCGTCAAGCTGCTCAAGGCTTGCAATGACAGGAAGACGGCCGATGAATTCAGGAATCAGACCGAAACGGAGCAAGTCTTCCGGAAGAACTTTAGAAAGCAGTTCTTCTTTTTCCAGGTCTGCCGCTTTATTATCAGAGCCGAAGCCGATGACTTTTTGTCCGAGACGGCGTTTGATGATTTGTTCAATGCCGTCAAATGCACCGCCGCAAATGAACAGAATGTTCGTCGTATCGATCTGGATGAATTCCTGATGTGGATGTTTACGTCCTCCTTGAGGCGGCACGCTTGCAACCGTTCCTTCAAGAATTTTCAGCAGCGCCTGCTGAACGCCTTCGCCTGATACGTCGCGTGTAATGGACGGGTTTTCAGATTTTCGCGCTACTTTATCGATTTCATCGATATAAATAATGCCTTTTTCTGCTTTTTCCACATCATAGTCTGCTGCCTGAATCAGCTTGAGGAGGATGTTTTCTACGTCCTCACCGACATATCCGGCTTCAGTCAGAGATGTAGCGTCCGCGATCGCAAACGGAACGTTCAGAATACGCGCAAGCGTCTGGGCAAGAAGTGTTTTCCCGCTTCCAGTCGGTCCGATTAAAGAAATATTACTTTTAGAAAGCTCAACATCATCCACTTTACTGTTGGAATTGATGCGTTTGTAATGGTTGTATACCGCAACCGCAAGTGATTTCTTCGCCTGATCCTGTCCGATGACATATTCATTCAGAATCTCACGGATTTCCTGCGGCTTCGGAACGTCTTTAAATTCGACTTCTTCTTCTGTACCAAGCTCTTCCTCTACGATTTCTGTACAGAGCTCAATACATTCGTCGCATATATATACACCCGGTCCTGCAACCAGCTTACGAACCTGATCTTGCGTTTTTCCGCAGAACGAGCATTTCAATTGTCCTTTTTCCTCGTTGAATTTAAACATTCTTTCACCCCTTAATCTTGTCTCACTTTTTCTTTTACCTGAAGGGCAAAAGAAAACGGTTCTTGCTACGATCGAGTATGTATTGCATTTTACCATACTTTCCAGTAAGACGGTAACAATGTGTTTCGCACTTGCACATTCTATATGTATGACGAAAAACAGCCCGGCAATGACTATCTTGCCCCAAGAAAAAGAGTTATATCATAATTGTACAAAACAAGGCACGAATTAATCGCGCCCTGTTTTATTATGTCTATTATTATGAACCATATTAACGGTTTTCTACAAGAAAATCAATTGCTTTTCGAACTTTTAAATCTTCTTTCATCGCGTCAGTTGAACCGATTGCCTGCTTGATGTTTTCAACCGGCATGTTGTAAGCTTCAGCCATTTTAGTCAGCTCAGCTTCAACTTCTTCGTCCGTTACTTCAAGGTTTTCAGCTTGAGCGATCGCTTCAAGAGTCAGGTTTGATTTTACGCGTTTTGCGGCATCTTCTTTCATTTGCTCTTTTAACGCGTTTTCGTCTTGGCCTGAGAATTGAGTGTAAAGCTCAAGGTTCATGCCTTGCATTTGCAGACGCTGTTCGAATTCTTTCAGCATGCGGTCAAGCTCAGTGTCGACCATCGCTTGAGGAACATCAGCTTCAGCGTTTTCAGATGCTTTCAGAACAAGCTCTTCACGCAATTTAGCGTCAGCTTCGTTTTCTTTTGCTTCTTCAAGGCGTTTTTTTGTTTTCTCAGTTAATTCAGCAAGCGTTTCAACTTCTTCGTCAATGTCTTTTGCGAATTCGTCATTAAGCTCAGGAAGCTCTTTCGCTTTGATTTCATGAATTTTCACTTTGAAAACAGCTGGTTTTCCGGCAAGCTCTTCAGCGTGATACTCTTCAGGGAATGTTACTTCAACATCCTTTTCAGCGCCTGCTTCAAGGCCTGTTAACTGCTCTTCGAAGCCCGGGATGAATGAACCTGATCCTACTTCAAGTGAGTAGTTCTCAGCTTTTCCGCCTTCAAACGCTTCGCCGTCAACGAAACCTTCGAAGTCAAGAACGACTGTATCGCCGTTTTCAACAGCGCCTTCTTCTTTCACGACAAGCTCAGCCTGACGCTCTTGAAGCGCTTTAAGTTCGTTTTGTACATCTTCGTCAGTAACAGCAGTGTCATCTTTTTCGATTCCTAAGCCTTTGTAATCGCCAAGTTTCACTTCCGGTTTTACAGTCACTTTTGCAGTGAAAATTAAGCTTTCGCCTTTTTCGATTTTTTCAACATCGATTTCAGGGCGGTCTACAGGCTCAATGCCGGCTTCTTCAACCGCTTTAGGGTATTCTACAGGAAGTAAAATATCTAAAGCATCCTGGTAAAGAGCTTCAACGCCGAAACGCTGTTCGAATAAACCGCGGGGAACTTTCCCTTTGCGGAATCCAGGAATAGAAACCTGTTTTACTACTTTTTTAAATGCATCATCAAGAGCTGTTTTGAACGTATCCGCATCAACTTCAACCGTTAATACGCCTACGTTGCCTTCTTGTTTTTCCCATTTTACAGACATGTGTTTCCCTCCAAAAATCTATTCAGGTTGTGTCGGTCTTCCATTCTAAAGCAATCCGCGGCTTTGTCAAAGAAAAAACCGCTTTGAATCAGAATCATTATGTAAAGAACTGGCAGCCTGTCCAACCGTAATTCTCATTTCAGTTAAACCGCTATACATAAATACAACCACTATATTATAACATAACGCCTACCGCTTTCAACTATATGGTGTGATTTACAAATAAGAAATTTCTTCAATATCCTTAATCATCGTGCAGGCTTCTTCGAGTTCGCGGCTGTCAAACTCGTACATCATATGAAGTTCCTCCGGCTCAATGTCAATGCCGTGCATCTCGTAACCGACCTTATGAAGCGCAGCCGCCCATAAATCCGCGTTCAAAAACTTCGGCATAAAAGGGTGCAGGACGTACAGATGCCTTCTCCACAGCTCCTCGACGGCAGCGTATAATGTAGGGTTTTCATTGCCGAGCGTTTCATCAAGCACCCGAAGAACGCGATGCAAAATCGGAGCTGCATCAGGCTGAACCGTTTCACTCGGAACCGCGGTCATTGAATCGCCGAATTTTGTAATATGAACCGGCTTGCTGTAGTCATGCTCCGCCATCAGCGTCAAAATCATCGTCTTGATAAGCGGATGCGCGCCCGGATCTTGAAGAATTGTTTTTAAGAGACCCGTGTATTTTGCAATATTGCGGTCTTTAAGAGAATGAATCAGATTCATTTGTTCAGCCGGGCTGTTCAGCACTTTTTCCGCATCAAGAATGTCCTCGTATTCCTCCTCCCACGCCTCATCCTGCTGATCGGGATCGGTCATTTTGCGGCTGAATTCGAGCAGCCGGTAGAATTGCTCCGCACTTTCTGCGGGCAGCTGGTTTTCTTCCAGCACAGCTTCAATTGTGCTTTTGACTTCTTCATATTGTTTCAGCTGAATTAAAATGGTCATGTACACCTGCAGCACTGTGAAATAATGGCCGTACCCTTCATTCAGCATTTTCTCGCAAACTTGTTTTGCTTCTTCCAATTCCCCGAGTTCCAGAAAACAAATCGCCATGCCTAAATGTACGTCGGACTCGGTATCGCCGTGGCTTACCGCCTCTGAAAACAGTTCGAGGGCCTCCTCATACTGTTTATCCTTCATGGCGGCCATCCCTTTATCAACCAAGCGTTCTTTCAGACGGGGGAAAGGAATGATATCAGCTTTTTTCTTGTCATGCGTCATACTTTATTTCCTTTCAGGCGCTATTTTGTTCAAGTGTATCAACACGCGTCATGAAACACAAGAAAGGATGATGCACACGGTAAAAAAAGCCGCCGGACAGATGCCGGACAGCTTTTTTCAGGCTTGAAGCCATGAACTTCTTTTCGATTCAAACTGCTGAATGTCGTCCTCCAGCAGAAGCGTTAATGAAATTTCATCATAACCGTTAATCAGCATTTCCTTCCAGTGAGGATCGACTTCAAATGAAATCTCTTTTCCTTCACTGTCATGAATGAGCTGGTTTTCCAAATCAACCGTCATGTTAAGAGACTGATTTTCATATTGACCGGCGAGTTTTTTCCACTGATCATACGGCATACGGATGGGAAGCATACCGTTTTTAAAACAGTTTTGATGAAAAATATCGGCAAATGACGGAGCAATGATGATTTTGAAGCCGTAATCATCCAGCGCCCAAGGAGCGTGTTCACGGGATGATCCGCAGCCGAAATTCTCTCCGGCAATTAATATGGACGCGCCTTCATAGACTTTACGGTTTAATTCAAATTCAGGGTCAGGCTCACCGTTCTCAAGGTATCTCCAATCAAAAAACGCGAATCTGCCGTATCCGGTTCTTTCAATTCTTTTCAAAAACTGTTTCGGAATAATCTGGTCCGTATCGACGTTGATCCGGTTTAAGACGGCCGCTTTTCCCGTATGCGTTTTTAAAGGTTCCATCTTTTCGCGCACTCCTTACACAACTGTTTTTTCTTGATAAAACTTTCTTACATCGACGAAATGCCCGTGAATGGCCGCCATTGCCGCCATCGCCGGGCTGACAAGGTGTGTTCTCGCGCCTTTTCCCTGTCTGCCTTCGAAGTTGCGGTTGGAAGTGGAAGCGCATCGTTCCCCTTCAGGCACGACATCATTATTCATACTGAGGCACATGCTGCAGCCTGATTCTCTCCATTCAAAGCCGGCCTCGAGAAACACGCGGTGCAGCCCTTCTTCCTCGGCCTGCTGTTTCACGCTTTGAGAACCCGGCACCACAATGGCTCTGACGCTGTCGGCGACTTTTCGGCCTTTGATCATATCCGCAGCCTGGCGAAGATCGGTCATCCGCGAATTTGTACAGGAGCCGATAAACACATGCTCGACTTTAATATCTTCAATTTTTTGATTCGGTGAAATTCCCATGTATTCGTACGCGCGGATGGCTTCTTTTTTACCGTCTTCAGAATCAATCGTTTCCGGCGCCGGTATTTGGGCATCGACCGGAAGAACCATGCCGGGATTGACGCCCCATGTTACCATTGGAGAAATCTCGCTGCCGTCTAACACGATGGAATGATCGTATACGGCGCCCGGATCGGTTTTTAACGCTTTCCATTCTGCGGCGGCTTTTTCAAATTCCTCGCCTTTTGGCGCGTATTTACGGTTTTTACAGTATTCAATCGTCGTGTCATCTGGAGCGATCAGTCCCGCCCGTGCTCCCGCTTCTATTGACATATTGCAGACGGTCATGCGTTCGTCCATAGACATGTTTCTGAATACTTCCCCGGTGTATTCAATGACATATCCGGTACCGAATTTCACCCCGTATTTTCCGATGACCGACAAGATGACATCCTTCGCTGTCACTCCTTTTTGGAGCGTTCCGTCAACGCGGATTTCAAGCGTTTTCGGCCGCTGCTGCCATAATGTCTGTGTGGAAAGAACATGTTCCACCTCACTTGTGCCGATACCGAAGGCAAGCGCTCCGAACGCGCCGTGAGTCGATGTATGGCTGTCTCCGCAAACGATCGTTTTTCCCGGAAGTGTCAGACCAAGCTCAGGCCCGACTACATGAACGATCCCCTGGTCTGCGCTGTGAAGATCCGCAAGACGGACGCCGAACTCCTCGCAATTCCGTTCAAGCGCGGTTACTTGGCGCTTTGCGACTTCATCTTTAATGTCAAAACGGTTGACGGTCGGAATATTGTGGTCCATCGTCGCGAATGTGTTCTGCGGCCGTCTGACCTTTCTTCCCTTCTGCCTTAACCCTTCAAACGCCTGAGGAGACGTCACCTCATGAATGAGGTGCAGATCAATATAGAGAAGGTCGGGTTTTCCTTCACCGCTTTTTACAACATGCCGATCCCAAATCTTTTCGATGATTGTTCGAGGCATCATCTTTGTTTCCTCCCTCTACCTATGAACTAAGACCGCTTTCTTTAAAGCGTCATACTATAGATTTTGTATTCGAGCCGGCTAATGCGGCTTTTACTTTTTCAGTAATGTCATGCGTTCCGGCATATTGGCCGTCCCGGGCGATATCACGTGTACGGCTGCCGTCTGCAAGCACCTTTGCGACCGCTTTTTCCACCGCCTGCGCTTCGTTTTCAAGTCCGAAAGATGTTCTCAAAAGCATCGCCGCTGATAAAATCGCCGCAAACGGATTGGCCATCCCTTTACCGGCGATGTCAGGCGCAGATCCATGCACGGGTTCAAACAAGTGAAGACCTGAACTTGATAAACTGGCTGACGGCAGCATGCCGAGCGAGCCTGTCAGCATGGAGGCTTCATCGCTTAAAATATCGCCGAACATATTCTCAGTTACGATGACGTCAAACTGGCTCGGAGCGTAGATGAGCTGCATCGCGGCATTATCGACAAGCATATGTTCAAGCGTCACATCAGGAAATTCTTTTGCGATTTCATCTGCCGTTTCACGCCACAGTCTGCTTGAAGAAAGCACATTCGCCTTATCAACGGACGTCACTTTTCCTTTTCTGCCGGCAGCCATCTTAAAGGCTTCTCTGACAACGCGTGCGATTTCTTCTTTCTTATAAAAAAGGGTATCGACCGCTTCCTTTTCTCCCGCTTCATTGACATACTGTCTGCTCGGTTCTCCGAAGTAGAGGCCGCCCGTCAGTTCCCTGACGATTACAAAGTCGACGCCGCTGATATATTCTTTTTTCAGCGGAGACGCCTCAGACAAGCTTTCAAATACGGTCACGGGACGCAGATTCGCAAACAGGCCGAGTTTTTTTCTGATGCCGAGCAGGCCTTTTTCCGGTCTGAGCTCCGGAGGATTTTGGTCCCATTTCGGTCCGCCGACTGCCCCGAGCAGGATGGCGTCGGATCTTTCACAAAGAGCCACCGTCTCCTCAGGAAGGGGGTTTTGATGGGCGTCAATGGCCGCTCCCCCGATCAGTCCGTTTTCAAATTCAAATTCATGTCCGAATTGTTCGGCAACGCTTTTCAATACATCTGCCGCTGATTCCGCCACTTCCGGTCCGATTCCGTCACCGGGAAGCAAAGCAATGCGTTTTTTCAAATCAAACGTTCTCCTTTCTATTACGAGCCGACCGCAGTCCGTCTCTTTAATCCGTCTAAATTGCAATCCAGCACCAACTGCCGGTTCACGGCGTTCAGATAAGCTTTAGCAGAAGCTTCCAGAACATCCTGCGCGATTCCCCGCCCTGATGTTTCTTTTCCGTTCACGGTCACTCTGACATAAACTTGAGCCAGCGCGTCTTCGCCTTTCCGGTTGGATTGGATGCGGTAGTCTGTCAGTTCAATATTTTTATCGATGCAGCGCCCGAGCGTATTATAAACGGCTTCTACGCTGCCCGCCCCCGTTGCCGCCTCTTGCATCAGCTGTTCGTTTTCCTGATTTTTTAAAGAGACTGTTGCAGTCGGAACCTGAGACGTCCCGTAATGCACTTGCAGAGACAGAAATTCATAGCCGATTTTTTTGTCCGTCACTTTTTCTTCTAAAATAAGAGAAATCAAGTCATCATCGGTGATTTCTTTTTTCTTTTCGGTCAGTTCTTTAAACATCGTAAAAAATTTATTGATTTCCTCACTATCAAACTGGAATCCAAGCGCATTCAGGCGGTCTTTGAACGCATGGCGTCCGGAATGCTTTCCGAGTACGAGCGCATCAGCAGTCACGCCGACAAGTTCCGGTGAAATGATTTCATATGTTGATTTTTCTTTCAGGAAACCGTCTTGGTGAATGCCGGATTCATGTGCGAAAGCGTTATCTCCGACGATTGCTTTATTGCGGGGAACGGCCATGCCCGTCAGTTTGCTGACAAGATCACTCGTCCGCTTCAATTCATGAAGATTGAGAGATGAATCGGCTTGATGCGCGTCATTTCTGACATGAAGCGCAACGGCGATTTCCTCTAGCGCGGCGTTCCCGGCTCTTTCTCCTATGCCGTTAATGGCGCATTCAATTTGATCAGCGCCGTTCTCAATTGCCGAAAGTGAGTTGGCAACCGCCATTCCGAGATCATCGTGGCAATGGGCTGAGAGCTTTACCCGGCTGATATTCGGAACGTGTTCCTTCATATATTTAAAGATGTTTCCGTATTCAGCAGGCGTCAGGTAACCTACAGTGTCCGGCAGGTTGATGACGCTCGCGCCGGCATCAATCACTTTTTCCACGATTTCAGCCAGAAACGGAAGTTCGGTGCGGCATGCATCTTCTGCCGACCATTGAACGATCGGAAAGCGTTCTTTTGCATACTTCACCATTTCAACCGCTTTTTCCTTAACCTCTTCCCGCGTCATTTTCAGCTTATGCTTCAGATGAATGTCAGAGGTGGCGATAAAGATGTGAATGCGCGGGCTGACCCCGTCTTTCAGCGCTTCCCAGGCTGCGTCAATGTCACCTTTGACAGATCGGGCAAGCCCTGTTACCGAACAATTTTTAATCGTTCTTGCGATTTCCTGCACGGCTAAAAAATCACCTCGGGATGAAGCGGGAAATCCCGCTTCAATAATGTCCACCCCGAGTCTTTCAAGCTGCTTGGCTATCGCCAGTTTCTCCCGGGAATTGAGGTTGACCCCGGGAGATTGTTCACCGTCACGAAGGGTCGTGTCGAAAACATTAATTTTGCGCAACGGAGACCACCGCTTCCTTCTTCTTGCCTTGTTTGACAAACGGCATCATTTCACGAAGCTGTCTGCCGACCTTTTCAATCTGATGCTCGTTTTCGCTTGCATTGATCGCATTGAAACGAGGACGGTTCACTTGGTTTTCCACGATCCATTCTTTTGCGAATGTACCGTTTTGAATATCCGTTAATACTTGTTTCATCGATTCTTTTACCTTTGCATCAACTACGCGCGGTCCTGATACAAAGTCTCCCCATTGAGCCGTATCGGAGATAGAGTATCTCATGCCGGCCAACCCTTCTTCATACATCAAGTCTACGATCAGCTTCAGTTCGTGCAGACACTCGAAGTATGCGAGTTCAGGCTGGTAGCCGGCTTCTGTCAGCGTTTCAAAACCCGCTTTGACAAGCGCCGTTAAACCTCCGCACAGAACAGCCTGCTCACCGAACAAATCTGTTTCCGTTTCTTCCTTAAATGTTGTTTCAAGAACCCCCGCACGCGCTCCGCCGATTCCTTTTGCATAAGCAAGAGCCGTATCTTTCGCTTCGCCTGATACATCCTGGTAGATGGCAAACAATGCCGGTACGCCCGCGCCTTGTTCATATGTTCTTCTGACAAGGTGTCCCGGTCCTTTAGGGGCGACAAGGAATACATCCACATCAGCAGGAGGCACGATCTGATGGAAATGGACGTTAAATCCGTGTGCGAATACCAATGACTTGCCCGCCGTCAATTCATCTTTGATTTCAGCTTCATATACTTTTTGCTGCTGTTCATCCGGAAGAAGAACCATAATGATATCAGCCTGCGCAGCCGCTTCTCTTACCGAAAAGACTTGATGACCGTCTTCTTGGGCCTGTGTAAATGATTTGCCTTGTCTGACGCCGACAATGACATCAATTCCGCTTTCTTTTAAGTTCAGCGCGTGTGCATGACCTTGTGAACCGTAACCGATAATCGCTACTTTTTTACCTGCCAATACGTTCTCTTTGATATCACCGTTATAATATACTTTTACCATTTTAATCTCTCCCTTTTTTGTGTTATACAATTGAAATTGTTTTATTGGATGACGCCCTCTGCTGGGTTCCCCTCGCAAAAGCCGTTGTGCCCGTTCTCGCGATTTCTTTAATTCCGTAAGGTTTGAGAAGCTCTATGAGCGCTTCGATTTTATTAGATTCGCCGGTAACCTGAACGACGATGCTGTCTCTTGAGACATCAACGACAGAAGCTCTGAACGGCTCAATGATTCCATTGATTTCCGTTCTGGCCGACGGTGCGGAAACAACTTTGATTAATGCCAGCTCACGCTGTACAATCGATTGGTTTGTAATATCCGTCACTTTCAGGACGTCAATTTGTTTGTTAAGCTGCTTTGTCAGCTGCTCTACGTCATTTTCGCCTTCCACATGGACGACAAATGTAATCCTTGAAACACCGCTTGTTTCCGTGTGGCCTACAGTGATGCTTTCGATATTATAGTGTCTTTTTGTAAACAGGCCGGTGATCCGGTTTAATACTCCCGAGCGGTTGACCACCGTTAATGTGATAATGCGTTTCAAGGTTTCACCCCCACCATTTCATGAAGTCCTTTACCCGGCGCGATCATCGGGAATACTTTCTCGCTTTTGGCGACCCGGACGTCAATAACGGCCGGTTCTTTTGATGAAAGCGCCTTTTTAAGCTCTTCTTCCGCCTCTTCTTCCGATGAAATCCGGACGCCTTTAATGCCGTAGGCTTCTGACAATTTGACAAAGTCAGGCTGCGCCGAGAATTTGGATTCAGAATAGCGTTCTTCATAGAAGATTTCCTGCCACTGTCTGACCATGCCCAGACATTCGTTGTTCAAGATAACCACTTTGACAGGAAGATTCAGCTGCCGGATGACATCTAATTCCTGAAGGGTCATCTGAAAACCGCCGTCTCCGAGGATGGCAACGACCGTGGCGTTACGATCGGCCAACTGCGCACCGATAGCCGCCGGAAGGCCGAAGCCCATTGTGCCGAGTCCCCCCGAGGTAACCCACTTATCAGCCTTTCGGAAAGGATAAAACTGAGCCGCCCACATCTGGTGCTGGCCGACATCCGTCGCCACAATCGCCTCACCGTTTGTGAATTGGTGAATATACTCAATCAGCTTTTGGGGTTTCAAGCCTTCTTCACTGTCGTCTGTATACCAAAGCGGATATTCTTCTTTCCATTCTGAAAGCTGCTGTTTCCATTCCTCTGTCTGTCCCTGTTTTCCGTTTTGCTTCAATAATTCCTGAAGGACGATTTTACTGTCGCCGACCACCGGAATCTGCGTTTCAATAATTTTTCCGATTTCAGCAGGATCAATATCGATATGCGCTACTTTGGCCGTTTTTGCAAAATGCTTCAGATTTCCGGTCACGCGGTCATCAAACCGCGCTCCTATGCTGATCAGCAAGTCACAGTGATAAAGCGCCATATTCGCTGTGTATGTGCCGTGCATCCCCGCCATTCCCAGAAAAAGAGGATGGTCTGCCGGGAAACCGCCCAGACCGAGAAGCGTGTGCGCTACCGGAATTTGCTGCTGTTCGGCATAATTTTTTAAATCTTCTGAAGCTTTACCGTGCAAAACACCCGCTCCGGCTAAAATAACCGGCTTTTTCGCACTGCTGACAGCTTCCACGAGCTTTCGGATCTGCAGATAGTTAGGCTCTTTTACCGGCTGATAACCCGGAAGATTGATCTCGTGATCATATCTGAATTCTCCTTCAAATGCTGCGACATCCTTCGGTATATCAATTAATACCGGGCCCGGTCTTCCCGTCGTGGCAATATGGAACGCCTCTTTAATCACACGAGGGAGATCTTCCGGACGGCGGACTTGGTAGCTGTGTTTCGTAATCGGCATCGTAATTCCTAAAATGTCGGCTTCCTGGAAAGCGTCGCTGCCAATGACCGAAGTGGCCACCTGACCGGTAAACACCACGAGCGGCAGTGAATCAATCATCGCATCCGCAAGACCGGTAACTAAATTTGTCGCTCCGGGTCCGGAGGTAGCAATCACAACCCCCGGCTTTCCGGAGACTCTCGCATACCCTTCTGCCGCATGAATCGCGCCTTGCTCGTGGCGGGGCAGGATGTGAACCAATCCTGATTGATACAGTTTATCGTAAATCGGAAGGACGGCTCCCCCCGGATAGCCGAAGATCATCTCGACATTTTCTTTCTTTAATGATTCAATCAGCATCAGAGCCCCGTTCATTGTTTTTGTACAATCGGCAGACAAAGAATCCGCCTGTACATTTGTGCCCATTTTCAGTTCCTCCTTTTCAATGTTCCCTTCTAAAATCCAATTCATAAAACTCAGCGCCGGCTGACGCAAATAAAAAAGCCTTCCCACCCACATTCAGCCAAGCATTTCATGCGATAGCCAAAAGGGGCGAAAAGGCTTTGCTCTCCGCGGTACCACCCTTGTTTACGGTCATATGCAGACCGTCTCATGGATAATGATTATCCGTTTTGATAACGAGTAAACATTGCGTTCACTCGGCCGAGTCCTACTCTTTACATTTCAGACCGGCACTCTGAGGGGAGTTCACTTTGATTTGTTTTACCGGCTCTCAGCGTTACCGGCTCTCTGTGAAAAACTTCAGCAAAGCTACTTATCCTCTTCTGCGCTTTTTATTATGGCAGCTCTTTTATTAAAAAAGAACCTTCATTTGTTTGTTTTTTCAGTGTTTTATGATTTTTCTTTTTAGCGTGAATCATTTATTTATTTTTGTTTGAACTCATATTACGCCCGTTTGCAGACAGTGTCAACAGCATTTTTATAATTATTAGACAATTTAGATTAATCAATCTACTTTGTATACGCTTTCATTACTGGTACAAAGGGATCTGTAAATATTAAAAGTTTTTATCATTTTTTTATTAATCTCTCAAGATTACATGAAATTTTTCCGTTCATATACGAATATGTCACATTTTATTACGCGATTTTTCTCTGTCCTTCCGGCATGCTTGTCAGATATTCCGTTCGATTGAACAGGCTCTTTATACAGACATACGCATACACTGTTCTTATCTCGTAAGAAATGAGTGATGTCATGAATAAGATGTTATCAGGCATGCAGGGCCTGCCTCCTGGATTTCCGCCTTTACCGGTCTTACCGCCGCAATCTTACTATCCTCCGGCCCCGATGCATACAGCACCATATCAAGGCGGCCCTTCTTTTCAGCAGGGATTTCCGCCATCCGGATACGGACAGCAGACCCCGCAAAGCACGCTGTCATTCGCCGGACAGCAATTCGTTCCGTACCCTTATACATCCGGGTACTACGGCCAAACCTTCAGTGACGTCGGCGGAAGCCTCGGCGCCGGGGCACATCCCGGCGCGCTCGGAGGCGGTTTCAGCGGCCATGCCGGGGGCTTCAGCGCTCCGAGCGGATTCAGATGATACAAAAACCGGTCTCACACGGCCGGTTTCTTTTCTTATTCACAGAGTATAACGGTCATTCCACTGATTCATTTCCTGCTCCGTATAGTAATCAGCCCTTGAAACCTCAACAATGATTAAACCGCATTGAGTGATTAAAAATTGTTTCAGTTCCTCAAACAGCTCGTCTTTTCCGCAAAAGATCGTTTCTATATTGTGATTTTTATATGCAAATGCGTACTTCAAAAGCTAATTCCTCCTGCTGTCTTTCTAACAATCACCGACAAAACGTATGATAGAAATCAGATAATTTATCACTCAAGGGCGCCTTAAGTATCTTTATACATATATTTATTACGGTAAATATTACATTAAGTTTCATTTATATTAAAATTACTTTACAATTTTCATCAAATACGGAACTTTTGTTTCGTAAAATAAAAATAAAATACAAAAAAAACCTCAAACCCATTGTCAGGGCTTGAGGTTTTTTATACGTCCCAGGAGAGATTCGAACTCCCGACCGACGGCTTAGAAGGCCGTTGCTCTATCCGGCTGAGCTACTGGGACATGAAAAACAAATATCTGCTGATCATTTTACCATGATATCAGCGAATTGACAATATAGTCATCCGATAAAAAAGGCCAGCGGCATCAGTTTTCACTCTGATGTCACCAGCTCTTTTTTTGTACGTCCCAGGAGAGATTCGAACTCCCGACCGACGGCTTAGAAGGCCGTTGCTCTATCCAGCTGAGCTACTGGGACAGCTTTTGCTTTATGTATCAGCGACAAGATTTATTATATACAGGTTCAAATCATAAGTCAATATTTTTTTAAAAACTTTTGATGGGGAAGAATGAAATCTCCCCCATCACTTGTTAAAAACTGATTGTATTCCCCAAGTCCTTCAATTCCCGACCCGTTTCGTCGTAAAATGTCACGGCGCCTTCTCTTTCTGTAAGAGTAAGAATGGCATAGCTTTTCACATTGCGGACTCTCGGAAGACGGATGCTGCCCGGATTAATCAAAAGCTTGCCCCGAAGCACTTCACTCCCGGCAATATGTGAGTGGCCGAAGCAGACGATATCCGCCCCAAGCTCTTCCGCCCGGTAAAAAACAGTTAAAAGTGACTGTTTAATGCCGTGAAGATGCCCGTGAACGGCCAGAATTTTCTTTGAGCCGGAGTCCAGAAGGAGTTCATCCTGAAACCCGCCGCCAAAGTCGCAATTGCCTTTTACCGTGTGATACGGCGTGAGCGCCGGATGTGCGGCGTCAAGCTCTGAATCACCGCAATGAATCATCAGATCCGCTTCGTCTTCGTGCCGCTTTGCAATCGTCTCCAGCTCGTCTTCAAGGCCGTGACTGTCACTTATTATCAGCACTTTCATTGCATACGCTCCCCCTTATGAATCAAGCAGCTTTGACAGTTTCTTGAGCGCCTCAGCCCTGTGGCTGATTTTGTTTTTCTCAGCGCTTGTCAGCTGGGCCATGGTTTTATCTTTATCTTTTACAATAAAAATGGGATCATAGCCGAACCCGTTATCTCCCTCGGGTCCTTCCGCAATATACCCTTCAACATGACCTTCGACCGTTTTTGTTTCCTGCCCCGGCATGCTGACGGCAAGGGCGCAGCGGAAACGGGCCGTGCGCTGCTCTTTTTCGATGCCTTTTAATTCTGACAGCACCTTGTCCATATTCGCCTTATCATCTTTTGCTTCTCCGGCATAACGGGCTGAATAAACGCCCGGTCTGCCTCCAAGGTTGTCCACTGATAAACCGGAGTCGTCTGCAATGACCATTTTGTTGACGGCTTTTGCCACGGCTTCCGCTTTTAAGATGGCGTTTTCTTCAAAGGTATGTCCGGTTTCCTCAATTTCTTCCATAAATCCGATTTCCGCCAAAGAAGAGACGCTGTAGCCTTTCGGTTCGAGTATTTCCTTAAATTCTTTCACTTTTCCCTGATTGTGTGTCGCAATAATGGCTTCTTTCACGCTGATCAGGCCTCTCTTTCTTATTTCAGTTCAGGCAATGTTTCTCCGAGCACTTCTTTTTGCTTTTGAATAAGCGTCTGGATTCCTTTTTCGGCAAGGCTTAACAGTCCGTTTAAATCTTCACGGGAGAATGTGGCTTCTTCGCCCGTCCCTTGAAGCTCTACAAAACGTCCGCTTCCCGTCATGATGATATTCATGTCGACTTCAGCAGCCGAATCCTCTTCATAATTCAGATCCAAAAGAAGGCCTTCTTCTTTATCCATCCCCACAGAAATGGCCGCGAGATAATCTGTCACAGGAGAGGTTTTGATAACGCCGCTTTTTACGAGTTTGCCGGTCGCAATGGCCATTGCCAAGAATGCGCCGGTAATGGAAGCCGTTCTTGTTCCGCCGTCAGCTTGAATGACGTCACAGTCGATCCAGATCGTCCGTTCGCCGAGCTTCTCCAAATCAACGACGGCCCGGAGCGCGCGCCCGATCAGCCGCTGAATTTCCATCGTTCTGCCGGAGACCTTTCCTTTTGAAGATTCTCTTATCGTTCTTTGATTCGTCGCGCGGGGAAGCATGCTGTATTCCGCTGTGATCCAGCCTTTTCCTCCGCCGCGTAAAAATGGCGGCACCCGGTCTTCCACAGATGCATTACAGATGACCTTTGTATTTCCCGCTGTAATTAAAACAGAGCCTTCCGGGTGAGTGATAAAATCCAAATCAAATGTGATAGGGCGCAGCTCATCGTGCTGTCTTCCGTCGTGTCTCATATTTTACCTCCGATTATATGTACATAAACCTTTTGTTCCGGATTGTGAATAAAGAAAGAGGCAGCCGGAACGCTAACCTCTTTTTTACTAGTATATCAAAAATCGCAAATTAAAAACTACCCGTATTCACTTGTGCCGGCCTCGAAACAGGTTTTGAAAGGGATTCTCCTTTTTCATTCACCAGTTCTGATTTTCCGTTTACTTTTATAGAAACACTTTTAATCGACGGCTGTTCGGTTAACGTGAGAACGATGCTGTCCAGTACGCCCGATGACACCATTTTTGTTTTTTCGTCGGCGCTTCCGTAAATAGAGCTGTTAAAGTCCAGTGTAACCTGGCCGTCTTTCACTTTCGGCTTGCTGAGAAGCTTAACATCGTTGTTAAAGTCCGTCAAAAGCCCGCTTGCTTTGCCCGGTCCGTCGGTGAGCTGTTCAACGGCAGCGGTGATGTCATTTGTTTCCGAATTGTCAATCCGCTTTGTAACAGGCACGTAGTATTCGCTTGTCTCTGTTTCCGCCAGATAATATACAGTCAGCGGATGGGTGTCTGTCAGATCATTCACTCCGGCCGTTTCAATATTAATCCCGTCTTTTCTGCTTAAGTCGCCCGTAATCGGCGTGCCGCCCACCGGCATTTCTTTCAATTCGTGCCCGTTGATTCTGATTTTGACTTTATCTATTGAGCTGAATTGGGTAAGCGTCCATGTAATCGATTGCAGGATTTTTTGTTCGTCTTCTTTTTTATAGTTTTTAAATTCCTTCGAAAAATCAGCGACGGCAGTGCCGTCTTTTTTAATATCGACATTTACCGTCGTATCCGCAGGGAGCACCGCTCTGAAGCCGTTCGGCAGGATTTCTGATACAGGCCCTCCCTGAACCAAGTACTCAAGGGCCTGCTTTGCGGTTCCCTCACTGTTCGGAAGAGGCAGTGTCTGTGCTGCGACATAGCCGTTTTTATCAATCAGATACAGCTCTCGCATGACTGTATTGGCCGGCTGGTCGGCTTTAGAAGTGCCGTTTTTCTCTGACTGCTTTGGTTTTGCCTGAATTCCCGCTTCATCCTTTACATATGAAATGTCTTGAGGCGGGTCAATTTCCCCGGCTGTTTTATCGGATTGAAACAAACCGCATCCAGATAACACAAAAGCCGAAGTAAGACATGTTGCAGCAATGACTGCAGGTCCTTTTTTCAGCATACTTTTCCCTCCTAAGGCTGTTTGTACTATGATGTATACGAGCCCTGTCCGGGAAATAGACCGGGAAGCGCAAAAAAACCCGCTGTAAACAGCGGGTTTTTTGATTTATTTTCTGACCGGCTCTTGAAGGGAGATGCACTCGACATGGCCGATTTCGTGGCCGAACCAGTCTTCGGCAATTTTTGCGAAGCCGTTCCGCTCTCCCGTTGTAAGAAATTGATGCTCCGGTGCATGTTTCGATTGGTTTAACAAACCTTTATAAGACAAGATGGTGCTCACTTCTCTCGCCGTCTCGTCTCCGGAGGAAATGATTTTCACATGCTCTCCCATATAATTCTGAATCGGGTCTTTTAAAATCGGATAATGCGTACATCCTAAAATCAAGGTGTCAATTGATGTACCTTTTAAAGGTTCAAGCGATGCTTCAACCGCTTCCTCCGCTGATTCCTGAAGAAACCGTCCGCTTTCCACAAACGGCACGAGCAGCGGACAAGCCGTGTTCTCAACTTGAAGTTCTGCGTTTAACCCGAGCAGCGCCTGCTCATACGCTCTGCTTTTAATGGTATTGACCGTGCCGATGACGCCGATATGCTGGTTTTTCGTGACCTTTATCGCCGTTCTCGCACCCGGCTGAATGACGCCGACAACCGGAATATCCGTTTTGCGCTGAATATCCTCCAAGGCAATGGCCGTTGCCGTATTGCAGGCGATCACGAGCATTTTGATATGGTGGTTTTCCAGCAGGTAATCGGTCATTTCCCACGTGTATTGAAGAACTTCTTCTTCAGGACGCGGGCCGTACGGGCAGCGTTTTGTATCTCCCACATAGATGATATTTTCCTTCGGTAGCTGTCTCATGATTTCCTTAGCAACGGTTAACCCGCCAACCCCGGAATCAATGACTCCTATCGGCTGTTCCAACAAAATCGCCTCATTTTCTTTTCATTTCATGCTGCAGTTTCAATAATGATTTTTCGAAAGCGGCTGTTTCTTCTTCGGAAAATGTCGCAAACATATCCCGCAAATAAGCCTGTCTTTTCAAAATCACTTCTTGGATAATGCGCTCTCCTTCAGCGAGAAGATGAATTCTGACGACCCGTCTGTCAGCCGGGTCTTTGACCCGCTCGACAAGCTTATTTTTTTCCATGCGGTCTATCAGATCCGTCGTCGTGCTGCAAGCCAAATACATTTTGCCTGATAATTCGCCTATTGTCATATCCCCCAATTCATAAAGCCATTGAAGCCCCACGAATTGCGGCGGTGTAATTGCATATTGGTTAAGGATTTCTCTTCCTTTTTGTTTAATGATCGCAGCGATATGGCGGAGTGATTTTTCGATATCCGCAACATGCTCTACAGATTTTGATGTCATTTGTCCATCCCTCACTCAAGGATCTTTCTGGGCTATGCGCTCCGTGTCTATTTTCCTTCTTTTTTTAAGAAAATGCAAGACTGACGGAGAAAAAGGAAAAACCGGGATTTTCACCGCATGCCCATCAGCCCGGGCGCCAACGCAAATAACCGGCTCCTTCTCGTAAAGAAGGAAAACCGGCAAGAATCAGAGCTCTAGCTCACCCATTCTAAGAAGCTCGACAACAGCTTGCGAACGCCCTTTCACACCTAACTTCTGCATGGCATTTGAAATGTGATTCCGTACAGTTTTTTCACTGATAAATAGCTCGCTTGCAATTTCCTTTGTTGTCTTGTCTTGAACGAGCAATTCGAATACTTCTCTTTCTCTTTTGGTCAGCAGCGGCTTTGATTGAAAATCTTTCTCCTTCAAGTATTGTAACCCTCCTTGCTAAGGTGAGAGCGAATCTGAAACGAATGGGTTTATATAGTCAAGATATCATATGTAAAGGGCGCTTCGGAGGTGACGTCTCTTAGAGAAATAGTTATCCGTTCAGGCGAGCAGAATGCCTTTCTCCCGCTCCGTCCAGCTGACCGCTTTGCCGCTTTTCTTCGACACTTGAACCATAACGACGGAACCTGTAAAGCACGGCAGGCCCGACTCATTTTCTCCAAGGTAATGTAGGGTGACGGACGCATTTCCGGCAGCGCTTGCTTTCACATAAATCCGCAGATTTTCATACGGCATCACCTGACGCATATAGTCGCACTGCTGGCTTGCGACGACCGTCATCGTTTCCGAGTTTTGCGCCGTCATGCCCCGCTGTTTAAAATAAGCGATCCGTGCTTCTTCAAAATAGATGAAAGGGGTTACATTATTCATATGACCGAACATATCCGTTTCTGAAAAACGAACCGATACTTCAGTAAAGAAAGAAAACGACTGTCTCCATTCTTCAAACGGGATATCAATATATTGCGGTTGTTTCATCACCTTCAGCTCCTTATAAAAAAACCTCTCCCGTGCGGAAGAGGCTCTTTTTCTCTTTCTTATACTCTGTCGCTTCCGAAGAAATTACGGAATGCTTGTAAATTGGTATCTCTGTTCAAAGCAGCGATTGAAGTCGTAAGCGGAATGCCTTTCGGGCAGGATTGAACACAGTTTTGTGAATTCCCGCAATCTCCGAGGCCGCCGTCTGTCATTAAAGCTTCTAAACGTTCTGCTTTGTTCATCGCGCCCGTCGGATGGGCGTTAAACAGACGCACTTGCGACATCGGGGCAGGCCCCATGAATTTCGACTTGCTGTTGACGTTCGGGCAGGCTTCGAGGCAGACGCCGCATGTCATGCATTTAGACAATTCATATGCCCACTGGCGGCGTTTTTCCGGCATTCTCGGCCCCGGCCCCAAATCGTAAGTTCCGTCAATCGGCACCCATGCTTTCACTTTTTTCAGTGAATCAAACATTCTGCTGCGGTCAACCTGAAGGTCACGGACAACCGGGAATGTTTTCATCGGCTTCAGACGGATCGGCTGTTCCAGCTTATCAATCAGCGCAGTACATGACTGGCGCGGTCTTCCGTTGATGACCATGGAGCAGGCGCCGCATACTTCTTCAAGACAGTTCATGTCCCATGCGACCGGAGTGGTTTTCTCTCCTTTTGCATTCACGGGATTTCTGCGGATTTCCATCAGGGCGGAAATCACGTTCAGATTCGGGCGGTAATTGATTTCGAATTCTTCATCGTATGGCGCGCTTTCGGGCGTATCCTGGCGTGTAATGATAAACCGTATCTTTTTCTCACTCATGATTATTTCGCCACCTTCTTCTTCGAGTAGTCGCGTTTACGGGGCGCAATCAGTGATACATCGACATCCTGATATTCAAATTCCGGAGCTTCAAACGGACCGGCATGTTTAGCCATCGTCGTTTTGAGCCACTCATCGTCATTTCTTTCAGGGAAATCCGGTTTATAGTGCGCTCCCCGGCTTTCATTTCGGTTATATGCGCCGAGCGTGATGACTCTGGCAAGCTGAAGCATATTGGAGAACTGGCGGGTGAACATCGCCCCTTGGTTGCTCCATTTTGTCGTATCGTTGATATTGATTTTCTTAAAGCGTTCCATCAGCTCTTGGATTTTGTCATCCGTTTTCAAAAGCTTGTCGTTGTGGCGGACCACCGTGACATTGGCCGTCATCCATTCTCCGAGCTCACGGTGAAGCACGTAGGCATTTTCGTCGCCGTCCATCTTCATGATATCGGCCCATTTTTCTTCTTCTTTTTTCACATAGGAATCAAATAATGAAGAAGACAGGTCTTCCGCTGATGTTTCAAGTCCGGAAACATATTTCACCGCATTCGGTCCGGCCACCATTCCTCCGTAGATGGCGGAAAGCAGAGAGTTCGCCCCTAGACGGTTTCCTCCGTGCATTGAATAATCACATTCACCCGCTGCGAACAGTCCGCGGATGCTTGTCATCTGATCATAATCAACCCACAGTCCGCCCATTGAATAGTGAACGGCAGGGAAAATTTTCATCGGAAGCTTGCGCGGATCATCGCCCATGAATTTTTCATAGATTTCGATAATGCCGCCAAGCTTAACGTCAAGCTCTTTCGGATCTTTGTGCGACAGATCGAGATACACCATGTTTTCTCCGTTGATGCCGAGTTTCTGATTCACGCACACGTCAAAGATTTCACGTGTCGCAATATCCCGCGGCACGAGGTTTCCGTAAGCCGGATATTTTTCCTCGAGGAAGTACCAAGGTTTTCCGTCTTTGTACGTCCAGACTCTTCCGCCCTCGCCGCGCGCCGATTCACTCATCAGACGCAGTTTATCGTCCCCCGGGATTGCTGTCGGGTGAATTTGGATAAATTCGCCGTTTGCATAATAAGCGCCCTGCTGATAGACGATTGATGCGGCAGATCCCGTGTTGATCATACTGTTTGTTGATTTTCCGAATACGATTCCGGGTCCTCCCGTCGCCATAATAACGGCGTCAGAACGGAATGACTCGATTTGCATATTGGTCAGATTTTGGGCTACGATACCGCGGCACGTGCGCTCATCGTCAAGAACGGCGCCGAGGAATTCCCAGCCTTCGTATTTTGTGACGAGACCCGCCACTTCATATCTGCGCACCTGCTCGTCCAGTGCGTAAAGAAGCTGCTGACCCGTCGTCGCTCCCGCGTAAGCGGTTCTGTGATGCTGTGTACCCCCGAAACGGCGGAAGTCCAAGAGCCCTTCCGGCGTTCTGTTAAACATAACCCCCATGCGGTCCAATAAGTGGATAATGGACGGCGCCGCTTCACACATCGCTTTTACAGGAGGCTGGTTTGCCAAAAAGTCGCCTCCGTATACCGTGTCATCAAAATGCTCAAACGGAGAGTCTCCTTCCCCTTTTGTGTTGACAGCTCCGTTTATCCCGCCCTGCGCGCAGACCGAGTGAGAGCGTTTGACAGGAACGATGGAAAACAATTTCACGGCCGTGCCTGATTCCGCTGCTTTAATTGTCGCCATGAGGCCGGCTAGACCCCCGCCGACTACGATAATGCTTGATTGACTCATGATAGCCCCTCTCCCTCTAGTAATCTAGTTCTCTTACACAAACGCAAAAATCGCTTTTAAACCTACGTATGAAAGCGCTAAAAATATAATCAGCGTCACGTAAGTCGAAATTCTTTGAGAACGCGGCGTAACCGTGATCCCCCATGTGACCGCAAAAGACCATAAGCCGTTTGAAAAGTGGAAAATGACCGATAAAACGCCTACAATGTAAAAACCGAGCATAAACGGCGAGCTCAGAATATTCGCCATCATATCGAAGTTGACTTCAGCGCCCATCTGCGCGGCAATCCGCGTCTGCCACACATGCCAGCTGACGAAAATAAGGGTGAGAATACCAGTGACACGCTGAAGCACAAACATCCAGTTTCTGAAATAACTGTAGTGGCCAGCGTTGTTTTTCGCAGTAAATGCTATGTACACACCGTAAACCGCATGATAAATTAAAGGTAAGAAAATAATAAAAATTTCTAACGCATACCTGAACGGCAGACTGTCCATAAAGCCGGCCGCCTTGTTAAACGCATCCGCTCCCCTTGCGGCAAATTGGTTGACGACTAAATGCTGGATCAAAAAGATGCCGACCGGAATAACACCGAGCAAGGAATGCAATCTTCGAAAATAAAACTCTCTGTTCCCAGACATTACTTTACCCCCTGTTTGATTTAAGTGCGAAATGTACTAAAATCTCTGCCCCCACTTCGTTTCAATTGTAAGCACTTTATTAAAATTTATTGACAATTTCATTTTACTCCTCCCTCAAAAGGGCGTCAAGAAAACGTGTACATAAATTATAATTTTCGGAATTGATTATCTGGAGGGAAAATTTTATTTTCCTGCGATATCTTTCTCACATTTTTTCGCGTGTTTTATAGGATCATCCTGTAATCCTCCCCCCTGTTTAAGCTATAATAAACGAAGGAGAGAGGGGAATACATAATATGAAGAATAATTATGAAGCAGCTTTAGAACCTTTAACTGAACTCGACGTCAGCGCATACGGCTACGAATTAATCCGGGAAATCGTGCTTCCGGATATCCTCGGCCCGGATCATTCATCGATGATGTATTGGGCGGGAAAACGCCTCGCCCGCAAATTCCCTCTTCAATCGTGGGAAGAAATCCCCGCCTTTTTTGAAAAAGCCGGATGGGGAACTTTGACAAACGCAGGATCAAAAAAACAAGAATTGGAATTTGAACTGGAAGGACCGCTCGTGTCCAACAGGCTCAAACATCAGAAAGAGCCTTGTTTCCAGCTTGAAGCCGGTTTTATAGCCGAACAGATTCAATTGATGAACGATCAGATTGCAGAATCTTATGAACAGGTAAAAAAGAGAGCGGATAAAGTCGTCCTGACCGTAAAATGGGATATGAAGGACCCTGTATAATTGAAAAAAGGCGGTGACTCCAAGTCCCGCCTTTTTTCCTGCCCGTTTATACGGCAGACGGCTGTTTAGAAAGCTCAAACGCGTCATGAAGCGCTTCGACCGCTTTCACCATATCATTTTCGCTGACAACCGCTGATACTTTTATTTCGGATGTGCTCACCATTTTGACTTGTACATTTTTTTCCGCCAGTACGGCAAACATGTCCGCGGCGACGCCGGGATTTGAAACCATGCCCGACCCGACAATGGAGACTTTCGCCAGTTTTCTTTCGGTTTCAATTTTTTCATAGTCAAGCGCGTTTTTATATTCTTCAAGCACGGCGACCGTTTGCGCGGCATCTTCCGTTTTCACCGAGAAAGAAATATCCGCTTCCCCATCATCCGACTGTGTCTGAATAATGATGTCAACGTTGATGTTTCGTTTTGCCAGCGCGGTGAAAATTGTTGAAAGTGTTGTCAGTCCGCTTGCAAGGCCCGTGACGGACACCCTTGTGATCTGGTCTTCAAATGCAATTCCTCTGACGATTAAATTCTGCTCCATTGATGATTCCTCCTCAATTAATGTTCCGGCTTCATGCTCCGTGCTTGACCGCACTTCTAAAGGCACTTGGTAGTTTTTCGCGAACTCAACCGCCCGCGGGTGAAGAACACCCGCTCCTAGATTTGCAAGCTCCAGCATTTCATCATAAGAAATTCCCGCCAGTTTTCTCGCTGACCGGACATACCGCGGATCTGTCGTAAATACGCCCGGAACATCTGTATAAATGTCGCATTTATCCGCTTCCAGCGCTGCTGCAAGAGCGACCGCCGTCGTATCGGAACCGCCCCGTCCGAGCGTCGTGATGCCGCCGTCTTCCGTTACGCCCTGAAAACCGGCAACGACTGTAATTTTGCCTTCTGCAAGCTGCGAACGAATCGCCGTGATATCAATATCCGTAATTCTCGCATTGCCGTGAACGGCTTCCGTGCGGACACCCGCCTGCCAGCCCGTATAAGAGACGGCGTCATATCCTTTTTCCTGAAGCGCCATGGCCAAAAGCGAAATCGTGACCTGCTCCCCCGTAGACAAAAGCATATCCATCTCGCGTCTGCTTGGTTCAGATGTGATTTCAGCCGCGAGGTTAACGAGCGCGTCGGTTGATTTTCCCATTGCCGAAACGACGACTACGACATCATGGCCTTTTTGCTTTTCAGCAATGGCGCGATTTGCGGCATTTTGAATTTTTTCGGCAGAGCCGACGGAAGTGCCTCCGAATTTTTGTACGATAAGACCCATACTAGACCACCCTTTACATTTTGGTTCGTGCGGGTGAGGAGAAAAGAGCGTTTTGTCCACAATAAAAAAAGCAATGAGAGGAATAGCTCTCATTGCTTTTTCATATCAGTACGATTGATTATGAACAACGAGATAGCCCTCCAAGAAAATGAATTCTTGACAGCCTTACATTTATTTAATGCAAGGCCAGCAAATCACACCGATGGGATGTGATACACTTCGGCGACGCTCCCCTTTCAGCCTTTTTCGCAGAATCCATCATTCTCCAAAGGCTTACTATTGAAGTTCGCACCTCTATCTTCACCATATAACACGATCTTATGAAATTAGTTCACATTCTAGCAGATTTTTCAGAAAAGCACAATACTATTTTTTTAATTTTTCAAACAGCAGCTGGGCCGCCGCGGCCGGCACACCGGCTTTTTTGATATCGTCAAGGCTTGCTTCCTTCATCTTTTTGACAGATCCGAAATGTTTTAAGAGCATTTTTTTTCGTTTTTCGCCGATTCCGGGGATATCATCCAGAACGGATTGAAAGACGCTTTTTCCCCGGATCTGTCTGTGAAAGCTGATCGCAAAACGGTGAACTTCGTCCTGAATGCGCTGAAGCAGGTAAAACTCTTGGCTGTTCCGCTCCAGAAACACCGGTTCAAGCGGGTCGCCGATCAAAAGGTTCGATGTCCGGTGTTTATCATCTTTCGCCAATCCCGCTACCGGGACATCAAGGCCGAGCTCATTCTCGAGCACGTCGCGCGCCGCGTTAATCTGCCCTTTTCCGCCGTCAATGATGATTAAATCCGGCAGCGGAAGATTTTCGCGGAGCACCCTCGTGTATCTTCTTCTGACGACTTCCCTCATTGAGCCGTAATCATCAGGCCCTGTTACGGTTTTAATTTTATATTTGCGGTATTCCTTTTTATTCGGTTTTCCGTCTATAAAGACAATCATGGCCGATACGGGGTTTGTGCCTTGAATATTGGAGTTGTCAAACGCTTCAATCCGATGCGGCGTGTAAATATTCAGTGCTTCGCCAAGCCGTTCGGCTGCACCGATTGACCGTTCCTCATCCCGCTCGATTAACGAGAATTTTTCCCGCAGGGCGATTTTCGCATTTTTGTGCGCAAGCAAAAGCAGCTCTTTTTTCGGGCCTTTTTTCGGCTGATGCACGGCGGTTTCCAACAGCTCGCTGATCATGTCCCTGTCAACGCTGTCAGGCACCAGAATTTCCTTAGGCAGAAAGTGATTGTTTTTGGAATAGAACTGGCCGATGAAGGTCAGAAACTCTTCATCCGCTTCCTGATACATCGGAAACATGCTGACATCGCGTTCGATCAGTTTTCCTTGGCGTATAAAAAAGACTTGGACGCACATCCAGCCTTTATCGTAGGCATATGCAAACACATCGCGGTCCAGAAGGTCATTCATGGTCATTTTCTGCTTCTCCATCGTCGATTCAATGTGAGCAAGCTGGTCGCGGAATTCTTTAGCCCGTTCAAATTCAAGCTTTTCGGCCGCTTCTGCCATTTTCGCTTCAAGCTCTTTTTTGATTTCGTTATGCCCTCCCTTTAAAAAACGGGTGATGTCTTCAACAATCTCCCGGTTTGTCTCCTCAGATATATCCTTTACACATGGGGCGAGGCATTGTCCGAGATGATAATAAAGACAGACGCGGTCCGGAAGCTTTGAGCATTTCCTGAGCGGGTAAAGGCGGTCCAGCAGTTTTTTCGTTTCCCGCGCCGCCTGCACATTCGGATACGGGCCGAAATAGCGTCCTTTGTCTTTTTTGACATTCCGGGTGACAATCAGCCGAGGATGGCGTTCATGGGTGATTTTAATAAAAGGATAGGTTTTATCATCTTTCAGCATGACATTGTATTTCGGATCGTATTTTTTAATCAGATTCATTTCCAAAATAAGCGCTTCAAGATTGGAGGAAGTCACGATATATTCAAAGTCCTCAATCTCCGTCACAAGCCGTTGGGTTTTTGCGTCGTGAGAACCGGTGAAATAAGACCGCACCCTGTTTTTCAAGACTTTCGCTTTCCCCACGTAGATGACTGTTTTTTGACGGTCTTTCATTAAATAACAGCCCGGCTGATCGGGAAGGAGGGCCAGCTTTTCTTTCAGTTGTTTATTCATACGTTACCCTTCCTTACATTCATTTCTCGTGTCCATTCAGTGTATCACGAACATTTGTTTTTCTCCATTCTCAGCTTTTGGAAGATCAAAAAAAGGCGATTCCCTTTCAAAGGAATCGCCCTGCCGTAACGGAAGCTTTCGGCTTACAGATGTTTGTTTACAAGCTCTTCAAGAGCTTCTTTCGGTTTGAAGCCGACAGATGTTTCAACGACTTCTCCGTCTTTTAGCACGAGAAGTGTCGGGATGCTCATGACGCCGTATTTACCGGCAGTTTCTTGGTTTTCATCCACGTCGATTTTGACGATTTTCAATTTGTCTCCCATTTCTTGATCAAGCTCTTCAAGAACGGGCGCGATCATTTTACAAGGTCCGCACCAAGGAGCCCAGAAATCAGCCAATACGACACCTTCACTTGTTTCAGCTGAGAACGATTGATCAGTTGCTTTTACGATAGCCATTTGTTATTCCTCCAATTGTCAAATGATGATTTTTAGTATAGCATCTCCCATTCGTTCATGCTAATTTAATGCTTATATTATTTTCTCCCGAACCCGCCGGAAATAATCTTATTTATACAGTGTATTATAACCGGGCGGCGGGCGTTCAAAACTTAAGATGGATCCGCAGGCAGCGTGATTAATACAATCGCCATCGGAGGAAGCTCCGCCTCAAGTTTTCCTCCCTTTTGAGCAAACCCGGAAAACGGCTTCGGTTTGACGTTTTCCGGACTGCTGAATGTATTGCGGGCATTCATTTTTTCCGCGTGCAGAATCGTTCCCGAAGGCGTCCCTGTCTTTTTCATGCCCCGCAGTTCAATCTTCACGTCAGCTTTGTGCAGATGATCGATATTGCAAATGCTGATATGTATGTCTCCGTTTTGCTGTTTGGACGCTGAAATGCTGACTTGCGGGAGCCGGCCGTCATTCCATTCGTACCCGGCCGCTATTGTTTCTGAGGCTAAAAGAGATGCGTCCTGGTGCACCTTAAACATATCAAACACATGATACGTCGGCGTCAACAGCATATCGTTCCCTTCTGTCAGGATCATTGCCTGAAGCACGTTGACGGTTTGCGCGATATTGGCCATCTGTACGCGGTCTGCGTGCTGATGAAAAATGTGAAAATGCGCGGCGGCGACAAGGGCGTCGCGGATCGTATTCTGCTGATACAGAAAGCCCGGATTCGTGCCCGGCTCAGGATCAAGCCACGTGCCCCATTCATCAATGATCAGCCCGACTCTTTTTTCGGGATCGTACTGATCCATGATGGCGCTGTGCCTTGTGATCAATTCATCCATATGCGCCGCTTTTTTCATCGTGATGAACCATTCATCTTCCGTAAACTCCGTCGCTGATCCTTTCCCCTTCCAGAAGTCGCCCGGTATTGTGTAATAATGCAGGCTCAGCCCGTCCATGAGATCCGCGGCTTTTTTCATTAAAATTTCAGTCCAGCGGTAATCGTCGACATTCGCGCCGCCGGCAATTTTATAGATTTCATTACCGCTGTAATTGCGGACATAGGTTTGAAAGTTTCTGTAAAGGTCGGCATAATACTCAGGATGCATGTTTCCGCCGCAGCCCCAGTTCTCATTTCCTATTCCGAAATACTTCAGCTTCCACGGTGTTTCCCGCCCGTTTTCTTTTCTCCAGTCGGACATCGGCGTGCCTGCTTCAAACGTCATGTATTCAATCCAATCAGCCATTTCTTTAACCGTTCCGCTGCCGACGTTTCCGGCGATGTACGGTTCGCATCCGAGCAGTTCACAAAGCATCATAAACTCGTGCGTGCCGAATTCATTAGAATCAATCGTCCCGCCCCAATGGGTATTCAGCATGGTTTTGCGTTTCCCTACGCCGTTCGCCCAATGGTATTCATCAGCAAAACAGCCGCCCGGCCATCTGAGGACGGGAATCTGAAGCTGCTTGAGGGCGGCGGCGACATCCGTCCTGACCCCTCCGGTATTCGGAATATCGGAATCTTTTCCGACCCAGATGCCCTCATATATGCCTCTTCCCAGGTGTTCCGCGAAATGTCCGTATATGTTTTTATTAATGGTTCCCCGTGTGATATCAGTTTGAATGACTGCCGTATTGTGAGACAAACTTGATCATTCCTTCCCCTTAATAAGAATGAAAGCACTAGAGCCGATCTATCTGGGATGTATGCTGACTGGATAAGTTTGTAAGCGCTTTACAAAAGCTTATTACATTGGTTCGTACATGTCAATCTATTGTTTTATCAATATGTAATTTGTACGAATCAATTAACGCAAACCAAAACCCTCTGACAAATAAGCCAGAGGGTTTTGATTATGAATGAATATTGGCATTTTTAAATTCCTGGGTCAGAAGCGGTACCACTTCGAACAAATCGCCGACAATTCCGTAGTCCGCTATTTTAAATATTTCCGCTTCCGGGTCTTTGTTAATGGCAACGATGACCTTACTGTTTGACATGCCCGCCAAATGCTGAATCGCTCCGGAAATGCCGCAGGCGATATACAAATCCGGCGTGACGACTTTTCCCGTCTGGCCGATTTGAAGAGAATAGTCGCAGTAGTCCGCGTCACACGCGCCGCGCGAAGCGCCCACCGCTGCTCCGAGCACCTCGGCAAGTTCTTTTAACGGTTCAAATCCATCTTTGCTTTTTACACCGCGGCCGCCTGCTACGATAATTTTCGCTTCTGATAAATCTACGCCGTCCGCCGTTTTTTTGACTACTTCTTCAATGACCGTCCGCAAATCTGCCGGAGGCGCCGCAAGCTCTTCAATATCACCCGTCCGGTTCGCGTCTTTTTCTAATGCCTGAATATTATTCGGACGAATTGTCGCCAGAATGAAAGGATCGGTTGAAATCACCTGTTCAAAGGCTTTTCCGGAATAGATCGGTCTTGTAAAAACGATGTTGTCTCCGGTAACGCTTACATCCGTGCTGTCTGAAATCAGCCCCGTTTCAAACCGGGCCGCAAGCTTAGGCGACAAATCTTTTCCCATAGAAGTGTGGCCGAAAATGACCGCATCAGGCTTTTCATTTTCGATCAAATCCCCGAGAACCGCGGCATATCCGTCCGCCGTATACTGAGAAAGCCCCGGCGAATCGGCCGTAAATACTTTGTCGGCGCCGTACTGAATGAGTTCTGATGCTGCATCAGCCGCGCCCTTTCCCATCAGCACGCCGATGACATCTCCTCCGCCGGAAATGGTTTTGCCTGCGGCTATGGCTTCAAAGGTGACGTTCCGTAAGGCGCCGTCACGAATTTCTCCGAGTACGATCACTTTTTTTCCCATTCTGACATCCCCCAGTTTCTTTAATATCAGTTTATACGACTTTGGCTTCTTTTCTCAGCAGTGACACAAGCTCCTTCGCCTGCTCAGCGGCTTCTCCTTCGATCAGTCTGCCCGCTTCTTTTTGCGGCGGCAGAAAACGTTCGATCGTTTTGAGCTTCGGTGCGGCATCATCTTCATCAATGCCGAGATCATCGAGCTCAAGTTCTTCCAGCGGTTTTTTCTTCGCCTTCATAATGCCCGGAAGCGACGGATAGCGCGGCTCGTTTAAGCCTTGCTGTGCCGTGATGACTAAAGGAAGTGAGGTTTTAATGATTTCGGTATCCCCTTCGTTGTCTTTCTCTGCCACAGCTTCATCGCCGCTGATTGTCAGTTTTGTAATCGTTGTGACGCAAGGAATGTTAAGCAGTTCGGCAAGCCTTGGAGCCACTTGGCCGGAACCGCCGTCAATCGCGACATTTCCGCCGAGAATCAGATCATATTCCCGGTCCTTGAAATAATGATATAAGATAGTTGAAATGGAGTATTGGTCAGGATCGCTCAGATCATCTTCAATATTGATTAACACCGCCTGGTCACAGCCCATTGCAAGGGCGGTTCTCAGTTCTTTCTCCGCATCTTCTCCGCCGACGGTTACGGCGGTCACGGTTCCGCCGTGCTCTTCCTTCAGCTGAATGGCTTCTTCAATGGCGTATTCATCATACGGATTAATGATAAATTCGGCCCCGTCCTCCTGAATCTTTCCTGCTTCAATGACGATTTTCTCTTCTGTGTCAAACGTCCGTTTCATCAGTACAAATAGATTCATATTCTTATCCCCTTTATCTTCGCCCACCGAATTGAGGCTTTCTTTTTTCGAGAAATGCCTGAATGCCTTCTTTTGCGTCATCTGATGCAAATGCTTCCCCAAAGCGCTTTGCTTCAAGCTTTAAGCCGCCGTCATAAGAATAGACCTTGTTTGAATAAAGGAGCTCAAGCAGAGAAGCCATCGACTGCGGGCTTTTTTCCGCAAACTTGCCCGCGAGCGTTTTCGCTTTTTGCAGCAGCTCTTCCTCATGTTCGGCGCCTATCGTGACAAGACCGAGGCTGAGCGCTTCTTCTCCGGTCACAGGTTCTGAAGTGCCGATCATTTCAAGCGCTTTCGCCGTACCGACGTACCGGGGAAGCCGCTGCGTCCCGGCAAAGCCCGGAATAATGCCGAGATTCAGCTCGGGCAGGCCGAGCTTTGCATCCAATGTTGCGATTCTGATATGGCAGGCCATGGCAAGCTCAAGGCCGCCGCCGAGCGCAGCGCCGTGAATCGCCGCGATAACGGGCTTCGGAAACCCTTCAATTCTTTCCATCAGCTGCTGGCCTTTATCCGCCATGGCAGAAGATTGCTCAAGATTTTCAAGCGACGTAAATTCCTTTATATCGGCGCCCGCCGAGAAAAATTTCCCCTCTCCGCGAATGATGATGCTTCTGACGCTGTCATCTGTTTCACAGCGGTCGAACAGACCGGACAACTCATCTAAAACCGCACCGGACAGCGCGTTTGCCGGCTGATGATTAATGGTGATCACCGCAACAGATTGTTCTACCCCCATCGAAAGGCTGTTCATCCGTCAACCCCCTTTAGTTTTGATGAATCCCTGACACCAACAGCTCTAATACCTTGTCTGACAAATCCGGAAGATCATATTTCTGATCGTTCATCACCCATGTTGTCACTGTTTCATCTATCGTCCCGAATATCATCTGCCGGGCGAGGCGGACGTCGAGATTGTCTTTCCATTCCCCCGACTTGATTCCTTCGGTCAAAATGGTGTCCAGCATGTTTAAATAACCTTTTAAAATATCATTGATTTTCAGGCGCAGCTTGATATTCGACTGTCTGAGCTCAAGCTGGGTCACAATCGCGAGGTGGCGGTCATTGCCGAGCAGTGTGAAATGCTGCTTAATAACGAGAGCGAGTTTTTCTTTTGCCGTCGTTTTTTCTTTCACTTCTTCTTCCATGCGTTCAATGAACTGGCCCATCTTTTCTTTAAAAAGAGAAATGAGTATATCCTCTTTGTTTTTGAAATATAAATAGATGGTGCCGTCCGCAACGCCGGCCTGCTTGGCGATTTTGGACACCTGTGATTGGTGATAGCCGTTTTCCGCTATGACTTCTACTGCTGCATCAATAATCTGCATATACTTTGGCCGTTTTTGGTTCAATGTCATCGTTCCTTCCTTCGATAAATGAATGACTATTCATTCATAACTTCATGATAAAAAGGAATCCGGATTTTGTCAAGTTTTTCTTTTAAGGCACCTTGTTTTCATGGGAAGCATCTTCCTCTTCGACTAAACGCCTTCTTAATATTTTTCCGACGGCCGTTTTCGGAAGCTCTTTTCTGAATTCGTACAGCTTCGGGACTTTGTACGGCGCAAGCCGCTCTCTTGCAAACGCATCAAGCTCATCGGCATCTGCCTCGGCGCCTTTTTTCAAAACGATAAATGCTTTCACCGTTTCCCCCCTGTAGGAATCAGGGACGCCCGCTACGACGATTTCCTGAACGGCTTCATGCTCATAAAGCGCCTCCTCCACCTCCCGGGGGTAGATGTTGTATCCGCCGGCAATGATGATGTCTTTTTTCCTGTCGGCGATGTAGAAAAATCCTTCCTCATCCATATATCCCATATCTCCGGTAAACAGCCAGCCGTCTCTGATGACACGCGCCGTCTCCTCCTGCTTATTCCAGTATCCTTTCATGACCTGAGGGCCTTTTACGATCAGTTCGCCGTGTTCATACGGCTCCGCAAGCCCGCCTTTTTCTTCTGAATAGATTCCGGCATCGGTATTGGGCCAGGGACAGCCGATGCTGCCGGGTTTATTTTTTCCCCAGATGAAGTTTGAATGGGTAACCGGTGATGCTTCGGATAATCCGTAGCCTTCCACAAGCTTTCCTCCGGTCACTTTTTCAAATTTCTGTTTGACCTCAACCGGAAGCGCCGCTGAACCGCTCGGACAGCTTTCAATGGAGGACAGATCATACTTATTCAGCTCCGGGTGATGCAGCAGCCCGATGTAAATCGTCGGCGCCCCGGGGAAAACCGTCGGCTTCAGCCTGTCGATTGTTTTCAGGGTATCAAGAGGATTGAATTTAGGAAGAAGGATCATTTCACATCCCTGCATAATGGAAAAATTGAGCACGGCGGTCAATCCGTACACATGAAAAAAAGGCACGATGCCGAGCACCTTTTCGGCTCCCTTTTTCATTTTGTACATCCAGGCGGCGCACATTTCTGTATTGGCCTGAATGTTTCGGTGTGTGAGCATGACGCCTTTCGGATAGCCGGTTGTTCCGCCCGTGTATTGAAGCACGGCGATGTCATGCGCAGGGTCAATATCAAATGGCTCTGCTTCCTCCGCTTTTTCGTTTTTTAAAATATCCGCTAATTTGTGAATTTGTTCGCAGCCGTCATAATCAATATGCACCTGTTGTTTTTGCGTGAGCGTATAAAGCATATTTTTCGGAAACGGCAAAAAGTCTTTTATACTTGTTGTAATAATGCGTTCGACGAGTGATAACGTTTTCATTTTTATCACTTTCGGAAACAGCATATCGAGGGTGATGATCACGCGCGGCGCACTGTCTTTCAGCTGATACTCAAGCTCGTGTTCCGTGTAGAGAGGATTGGTCTGAACGACAATGCCGCCGGCAAACAATACGCCGTAAAAAGCGATGACCGACTGCGGACAATTGGGCAGCATAATGGCGGCTCTGTCACCTTTTTTCAGGCCTGTTTTGCGTAAAAAAGCGGCTAGCTTTAATGAATCTGTGAGAACGTCTTGGAATGTGAGTTTTTTTCCTAGAAAATAAATGGCGGTATGGTTCGGGAATTGAGCTGCGGAGTTTGTCAGATTGGATGGCAGGGTTTGATCGGTAAATTCAAGCTCATGCGGAATCTCTTCGGGATATTGAGAAAGCCATGGCTTTTCAGACTGCATAATACCTCTCCCTTCTGTTTTCCTATACGCTATTATTATAGCAGAAGGGTGATTGGAATGGGAAAGCGTTTCATGTGAAATTTCGAGTTTCGGGAGGTGTTGAGTTTGCTGGAAACGCTGCATTTTGAAGAGGGAGTTCCTATCCTGCGCCAGCTGCCGAAGCCGTTTACGTCGGCCGCCTTTTTGCTCCATCCCTTTGTCCGGATGCCGGATGGTCGGGAAGAGCAAAAGCGCAAACGGCCTTATGAACATATGTATCCGAGTGATGAGGAGATCATCGCGATGGGCAGACCCGTTTCCTGGCAAACCGTCATGAGCATTTGCGGCCTGCGTTCTGAAAAAGAAACGGCGCTTGCGCTTATGACTGCTGTCACGGCATTGCGGGAGGAATATGCACATCCTGAATCCGCCGAGCGGTTAAATCGGCTCCATCATCCCGATCTGTACTTGCCGAGCGATGATGTCACTTCGCCATTTTTGATTCCGGGACTTTTGGATGTGTTCCGTTCAAAAGGCATAAAGCGCTGCACTTATTATGAGCCGTTCGAAGAGAAAGGCATATTTTTACTCAATCAAACGGCGGCTTCGGATGTATGCGGACTGCTGCGGGCTGACATGATCATTGCCGATGTAAAGCGGCGCGCCGCTTTTATGAGCATATATGATTCTTTTACGACACTCTTTCTTATGGAAGAACAAGACATGCCGTCTGTTGTCCACGCCATGAATTGGGAAGCCGTCATTTGCTCTGATACGGCCTGCATAAACTGGTATTCTCAATAAAAAAAGGCCGCCGATTTGAGTTCGGCAGCCTTTTTTCAGTATTAAGATGTCATGACCAGATAAATAAGTCCGATGAACAGAAAAATCCCCGCTGCCGACAGCAGCACTTTCGCAAGCTTCTCCATTTTTCCCCGTCCCCTTAAATCCCGGCGGCCACCACAAATGACAGGCCGACTGAGATGACAAATGAAATAAAGCCGACAGCTCTGTTATCTTTTTCAATTTCTTTATCAATTTTAAACCGGGGCGTCAGAAATTCAAAGATAAAATAGCTGATTAAAAGCATAATAAATCCGTATACGCCCCAGCCGATCATTTGCAAAAGCGAATTATGCTGGGCGATGCTGTGCTGAAAGACATTTGCGATACCGAGAATTTTCCCTCCGGTCGCCATTGCCACCGCAAGATTGCCTTTTTGGATTTCCACCCAGTTTTTATAGGATGTCACCAATTCAAACACGGTCAGAAAAATGACGAGACACAAGACGGCCACACTGTAATAAGCCGCGATTTCAACAAGCTCATTTTCCCAAAAAGCATTCATGACGTTTTCTCCCTTTTTATTTTAGTTCGACAATCGTTACGCCTGATCCTCCTTCTCCCGCTTCCCCGAACCGCGAGCTTTTCACGCTGCGGTGGTTTTTCAGAAGATCCTGCACCCCTTTTCGGAGGGCGCCCGTGCCTTTTCCGTGAATGATGGACACTCTCGGATAGCCGGCAAGCACCGCGTCATCTAAATATTTTTCGACGCGGCTGAGGGCGTTTTCGTAACGCTCTCCCCTGAGGTCAAGTTCAAGGGATACGTGATAATCCTTCCCTTTTACGGCGGTGATTGCTTTTTCTTTTTTCGGTTCAGGAGCCGATTTGAGAAACTCGAGATCTTTTTCCTTCACCTTCATTTTGAGGATGCCGATTTGGACGTTCCATTCTTTCTCGCCGGTTTTTTCAAGCAGCGCCCCTTTTTGTCCGAATGTGAGCACCTTTACTTCGTCGCCCGGCTTCAGCTCGCGTTTTTTCTCTGTTTTTCTTTCTGGCTGCTTTGATTTTTCAAAAGCCGGCATCGCGTCTCCGAGACGTTTTTTGGCGTCAATCAGCTCGTGTTCCTTAAAGGATCTGTGTTCTTGCTTGATGGACCTGAGCTCGCGGATAATCTGTTCGGCTTCATTTGCGGCGGCTTCCAGTTTTTCAGCAGCTTTCCGCTCGGCTTCTTCCATCATTTTATCTTTTTGGGCGTTCAGCTCAATGATTTGCTGCTGAAGCTCTTTGTGCAGTTTTTCTGCTTCTTTTCTGAGTGATTCGGTTTCAGAAAGCTCTTCATCCGCTCTTTTTTTGCTTTTTTCAAGCGATGCGATCATCAGATCGACTTCGTTATGTTCGGCGGTCATTTCTGACTTCGCCTGGCCGATGATATGCTCCGGAAGCCCAAGGCGTCTTGAGATTTCAAATGCGTTGCTTCGGCCCGGCACTCCGATCAGAAGCTTGTAGGTAGGCGAAAGCGTTTCAATGTCAAATTCAACGCTGGCATTCATGACGCCTTGTCTGTTATATCCGTATGCTTTCAGTTCCGGATAATGGGTGGTCGCAAGCACTCTGGCGTTTGTCCGGTGAACTTCGTCAAGGATGCTCATGGCAAGCGCCGCCCCTTCCTGCGGATCTGTTCCGGCACCGAGTTCGTCAAACAGCACAAGACTGTTTTCAGACACGTCTTTTAAAATATTGACGATATTGACCATGTGGGATGAGAACGTACTCAGACTTTGTTCGATCGACTGTTCATCGCCGATATCGGCAAACACATTGTCAAATACAGCTGCTTCCGAGCCCTCGTCAGCCGGTATGTGCAATCCTGCCTGCGCCATTATCGTCAGCAGCCCGAGTGTTTTTAACGTAACGGTTTTACCGCCCGTATTCGGTCCCGTGATGACGATCGTTGAATAATCTCCGCCCAGTTCAATATCGTTGGCCACGACTTGATCTTGGGGCAGCAGCGGATGGCGCGCTTTTTTCAGACGGATAAAGCCGTCTCCGTTCATGAATGGTTTTGTCGCCTTCATTGCTTTTGCGTATCTCGCTTTGGCGAAAATGAAATCCAGTGTCTGCAGCACTTCCACATTTTGAGCGATTTCTTGTGTGTGTTCAGCCGTATGCTCCGTCAGCATCCGGAGAATCCGTTCGATTTCCTGTTTTTCTTTTACTTTCGCCTGCTGAAGCGAGTTGTTCATATCTACGATCGCCTGCGGTTCAATAAACAGTGTCGCACCGGATGAAGATGTATCGTGGACAATTCCGCCGTAGCTTGATCTGTATTCCTGTTTGACCGGGATGACAAAGCGGTCATTCCGAATCGTAACGATGGTGTCAGACAGCATTTTAGAAGCGGAAGATGAACGCAGCATCGATTCAAGCCGGTCTCTGACTCTTGATTCAAGCGTCCTGAGCTGTGTGCGGATTCCCCTTAAAGCGGGAGACGCATGATCAAGTACTTCACCATGGTCATCGATGCAGGAGTTAATCTCCCTTTCCAAATCGCCTAATGTAATCAGCTCTTCTGCATGGGCCTGTATCAGCGGAATGCCGACGCCGTCTTCTGTCATTTGGCTGATAAAATGCTTCATTTGTTTAACGGCATACAGCAGCCCGGACAATTCGGTGAATTCCGCCGGCGTCAGCACACTGCCGATTTCCGCCCGCCGTAAAGCGGATCTTATGTCGGTCAGGCCGCCGAACGGAGCATGGCCTCTCAAGCGCATGATTGCGGATGCTTCTTCGACTTCATCCAGCTGTTTTTGGATGTCGGCGAGATCCGTCAAAGGTTTCAGCTGCAGAAGCTTCTCCCTGCCGAGCGATGAGGCGGCATGTGCGGTAATCTGTTCTTTTACTTTATGAAATTCAAGTGATGATAACACTTTTTGCTGCACGGTTTTATGGTCCTCCTTACTTAATCATTGCGCGTCAGAAATGCTTTGACCTCATGTAACGGCCGGGCGTTTAACACATGTTTTGTCTCCGTCCAGCCTTTGCGCGCAGCGGTCACGCCCGTTTTCATATCATCGAGCATCTCGATATTATGGGCATCGGTATTAATGACCAAAGTCACACCTTTTTCATTTGCTTTGATCAGATGCTCAGTCCGTAAATCGAGGCGCGCGGGGTTTGCATTCAGTTCAAGCGCCGTATTTGTTTTGGCTGCGAGTTCAATCAGCATGTCGATGTCGACTTCATAGCCGGCCCGTCTGCCGATCAGGCGTCCCGTCGGGTGAGCGATAATGTCCACGTGCTTATTCGTCAGCGCCTGTTCAAGCCGTTTCATAATGACATGCTCCGGCTGGCTGAAGCTTGAATGAATAGATGCGATGACAAGATCCATTTCAGACAGAACGCTGTCATCATAATCAAGCGAACCGTCGGGGAGAATGTCCATTTCTACGCCTTTAAAAATATGAAAATGTTCAAATTCAGCGTTTAACGCGTCAATTTCTTCCGCCTGTTTTCTGAGCCGTTCGGCCGTTAACCCGTTGGCTACCTTTAAATATTGGGAATGGTCGGTGATCGCCATGTACTGGTAGCCTTTTGCCATACACGCTTCTGCCATTTCTCTGATGGAAAAAGCGCCGTCACTCCAGGCTGAGTGCATGTGGAGATCGCCTTTTATCGCTTTATGCTCCACAAGGTCCGTTTCTTCCCGGTACGTGTCGACCTCCTGCCCGCTTTCTCTGAGCTCAGGAGGAATAAACGGCAGACCGAAGTGGGCGTAAAACGCTTCTTCGCTCGGGAATGTTTTGACGTCTCCCGTTTCTATGGTTTCTACTCCGTATTCACTGATCCGTTCACCGCGCTCTTTCGCCAGCTGGCGCATTTTAATGTTGTGATCTTTAGAACCTGTAAAATGATGCAGTGTGGTGGCAAACTGTTCCTCTGTCACAAGCCGGAAATCCACACTCGTCTCATATTCAAATGTGAGGATAACGGATACTTTTGTATCCCCGCCCGCTATCACGTCTTTTACGTTCGGGAGGGAAAGAAGCTGTTCTCTGACAGCCTCCGGATGATCTGTAGCGATAATGTAATCCAGATCTTTTACGGTTTCCCGCGCTCTTCTGAGACTGCCGGCCCGGGAATATTTCTGAATATCCGTCAGCCGGGCCAAATGTTCTTCAATGACTGAAGCAATGCTGAGCGCATAGCCGATCGGAAACCGTTCCGGCTGTTTTCCGGCTTCTCCGAGAGCCTGAAGGATTTTCTCCTCCGTTTTTTTGCCGAAACCGGCGAGCCCCTGTACTTTTTGCTGCTCGCATGCTTCTTTCAGTGATTCCGCGTCATGAACACCCAGTTCCTGGTACAGCTTGGCGATTTTTTTGCCGCCGAGGCCCGGAAGCTTCAAAAGAGGAACCAAGCCTTCCGGGACTTCTTTCTGTAATTGGAGAAGCGTGCCGGACACACCTTCCTGCATATATTCACGAATGACGCCGTAGGTGCCTTTTCCGATTCCGGATAAAGACATCATGTCGTCGATTTCCGACAGGCTGCGGTCATCCTGCTCAAGCGCCGCTGCCGCTTTTCGGAAGGCTGATATTTTAAACGGGTTGTCCCCTTTCAGTTCCATATAGACCGCAATCGTTTCAAGCAGCCTGATGATATCTTTTTTATGCATACTGTTAACCCCCAGTCGTTTCCTGCTTTTCATCATACAAATTTTTCTCCTCCGGCACAACTGACGCAGAGCTTGAAAAAAACTTCTCCGGTCAAGAGAAGTTTTTTATGCCCCGTACTGGGCCCACAGTTCTTGCAGGAGCCCTGACAGATACGGCGTATGATGTGTGATGATATTTGCAAGCGTCGATTGTGCGAGCATATCCTGAAGCGCGCTTACCGGCAGTACGGATGCGACGTATAACAGGATAAACGCAAATAAATAGACTTCCAGAAATCCAAGCACCCCGCCCAGCAGTTTGTTGATCTGTTTAATGACCGGAATGCCGGCGATGATATTAAGCGCCGCTCCGATAATCCGGAGCAGAATCTTTGCGATGATAAACAAAATGACAAACGCGATCGCGTTGTAATAAGCCGTCTCCACGTTTCCTTTAATAAAAGACAGAGCCGCCTGCCCGCCGGAAAAATCAGGCGCGGGTATAAAACTCAGATGCGGGGCCAGATTTTTGTAAAAAAGCGCCGCAAACGCAATCGAGAGGATGAAGCTCGTTAAATATATAAATTGGAGGATAAACCCTCTTTTTAATCCAAGCAATGTGCCCATTAAGAGCAGAACTAAGATGATGATATCTATCATATGGTGTTCATTCCTTTTCTTTAAGCTGCCGCTCCAGTATTTCATATTTTTCTTGCAGTTTCATATAATCATGCACGACATTGACCGCAGTCAATACAGCGAGCTTATTTATATCAAGATATGGATTTTTCTCGTTGATTTCTCTCATTTTATCATCAACCATTCCGGCCACATGGCGCATGTGCGCTTTGCTTTCTTCTCCGATAATGGTGAAGTGCTGGCCGTAAATGTTTACTGTCGTTTTGGTTTTTTTGCCGTCAGACAACGTTTCTCCTCCATTCCGCGAGAATCCTAGTTCCTATCATACCACGATTATCGTTTGAATGGAAAGACGAGCCTCGGGCTGTTATGATACACTGGTATATACAGTGAAAAGTGCCAAAAAAGGAGATTATATCGTGTCCCATTCTGTTATAAAAGTATCCGCTTCCGCTATGGAACAAATGAAACAATCCTATGCCGGCTCCCTAACTCCCGCCGTTCCGCAGGGCGCCGTCTTCCAGGCCAAGCCTCCGGGCTGTACCATTACAGCCTACCGCTCGGGCAAGGTTCTCTTTCAAGGAAAAAACGCCGGCACAGAAGCGGCCCGCTGGGGAACGGCTGAGGCGCCGAAAGCAAAGAAAACCGTCAAAAAAGCGGCCGACCCGCTTTACGCTCCCCCGGCGGGCATTGCCTCCATGTCAGTGATCGGCTCTGATGAAGTCGGAACAGGCGATTACTTCGGGCCGATAACGGTTGCCTGCGCTTACGCCGACAAAACAAAGCTTTCTTTAATGAAAGAACTCGGTGTGAAGGATTCGAAGGATTTAAAAGATCCGCAGATTATTGAAATCGCCAAACTGTTAATTAAAACCATTCCTTACAGCCTGCTTGTGTTAAAAAACGAAAAATACAATCAGATGCAGGAAAAAGGCATGAGCCAAGGAAAAATGAAGGCGCTCCTTCATAATCAGGCGATTTCCAATCTGCTGAGAAAAATGAACGGCGTTAAACCGGAAGCGATTCTGATTGACCAATTCGCAGAGCCCGGCATTTATTTTAAGCATCTTTCCGGACGGGATATCGTAAAAGAAAAAACGTTTTTCAGCACGAAAGCGGAAAGCATACATCTTTCCGTCGCCGCAGCCTCTATCATTGCGCGATATTCTTTCTTAATTGAAATGGATAAGCTTTCCCGTGAGGCTGGGATGACGATTCCAAAAGGCGCGGGGCCGCACGTCGATGAAGCTGCCGCCAAGCTGATCATCAATAAGGGAGAAGGTGCGCTCAGAACGTTCACCAAACTTCATTTTGCCAATACGCAAAAAGCGAAACGCCTTGTAGAACGGAAACGGTCATAATAAAAAAGCTTGCAGAATGATCTGCAAGCTTTTTCTTTATCCTCTTAATACCGCCTGATACGTTTCTTCCAGCGCTTTCAGCACGTTTTCATGTACTTTTGTCACTTCTTCTTCTGTCAATGTTTGTTCAGGGTTAACATATTGGAGCGAGAAGGCGACGGATTTTTTGCCCTCTTCCATATGCTCACCTTCGTACACATCAAATACGGTGACTTCTTTCAGCAGCACGCCGCCGGCTTCTTTGATCACGGCTTGGAGCTGTCCGCTTGTAACGGTTTTATCTGCCACAAGCGCAATGTCGCGCGTGACAGACGGGTACTTCGGAATCGGCGTATACACGACAGGTTCTGTTTCCTCGGTCAGAAGCGCGTGCAGATCAAGCTCGAACACATACGTTTCTTTGATATCCAGCTCTTTTTCCATTGCCGGATGCACCTGGCCGATAAATCCGGCAAGCGAACCGTTCAATAGAATGTTTGCCGTCCGGCCGGGATGCATGTTTTTGCGTTCAGACTGGACAAATTCAACCCGGTCTGACACATTCAATTGATGCAGCAGGCCTTCAACGATTCCTTTGGCGACGAAGAAATCAACCTGCTTTTTCTCACCCTGCCATAAATTTTTGCGCCACAATCCGGTTACAGCTCCGGCAACCCGTTCTTTTTCAACCGGTTTTGTGTTTTCTTCTTTCGTCAGAAATACAGAACCCGTTTCATATAAAGCAACGGAATCAGTCTGTCTGGCCAGATTGTATGAAACGGCTTCAAGAAGATTCGGCACGAGGCTGTGTCTGAGAATGCTTCTTTCTTCGCTCATCGGCAGAGAAAGCATCGTGTTGAATGATTTTTCGATCGCAAAAGCGGCCGCTTTTTTATCATTCGTTAATGAATAAGTGGTCGCTTGTGAAAGACCCGCTCCTTCAAGGAAACGTCTCACTTTCCGGCGTTTTGCCTGATACGGTGTCAAGCCGCCTGTCGTGCCGGCCGTTTCCGGAAGCGTGGACGGAATATTGTCATATCCGTACAATCTCGCCGCTTCTTCAATCAGGTCTTCTTCTATTCTAATATCTCCGCGGCGCGACGGCACCGTTACGACGAGAACGTCTTCAGCTTCACCGACTGCAAACCCGAGGCGCTTGTAAATGCTGATGATTTCTTCTTTAGCGATTGCCATGCCAAGCACGGCGTTCACTTTTTCAACAGACACGTGAATGTTGTTTGCTTCGATTTTCAGATGGTTTTCTTCAACCGTGCCTGAGAGCACTTCTCCGCCGGCATATGCCTGAATGAGACTGCAGGCCCGTTCAGCCGCCAGCAAAACGCGGGCCGGATCAATGCCTTTTTCATATCTGGCGCTCGCTTCGCTTCTCAGTCCGAGGTCTCTCGACGCTTTGCGGACGGTCTGTCCGTCGAAATAAGCGGCTTCCAGTAAAATCGCAGTGGTGTCTTCACGGACTTCAGACTCAGCTCCGCCCATGACTCCCGCAACGGCTTGCGCTTTTTTTCCGTTTGTGATGACCAAATGGCTGCTTGACAGCTTGCGCTCTTGTTCATCCAGCGTCACGATGGTTTCGTTTTCCGCCGCTTTTCTGACGACGACCTCTTTTGAACCGAATCGGTCGTAATCGAAAGCGTGAAGCGGCTGTCCGTACTCAAGGAGGACGAAGTTTGTAATGTCCACGACGTTATTATGCGGGCGGATGCCTGCATTCATCAGCTTCGTCTGCATCCAAAGCGGTGACGGGCCGATTTTGACGTTTTTAATGATTTTTGCGGCATAATGCGGATTGGCCTGCGTATCTTCAATCTTGACGGAGACAGCATCCGCCGCTTTTTCTGCCGCTTTTTCATATGAAGCCTCCGGAAGCTTTACCTCTGCGCCGAGGATAGCCGCAACTTCATAAGCCACGCCAAGCATGTTCATCGCGTCGGCGCGGTTCGGCGTTAAGCCCAATTCTAAAATCGCATCATCAAGCTGAAGGGCCGCCATTGCGTCAGCTCCCGTTTCAGCATCATTCGGAAAAACGAAAATGCCTTCCGCATATTCTTTCGCCACGAGCTTGCTTTCAATGCCGAGCTCCTGAAGGGAACAGATCATGCCGTGAGACGCTTCGCCGCGCAGCTTGGCTTTTTTAATTTTGAAATTGCCGGGAAGCACGGCTCCGACCGTTGCAACGGCAACCTTCTGTCCTTTATCAACATTCGGGGCGCCGCAGATAATCTGAACGGGTTCCTCCGCACCGATATCAACAAGGCATTTGTTGAGTTTGTCGGCATTCGGGTGCTGTTCACGCTCAAGCACGTGTCCGATGACAACGCCTTTTACGCCTTCCCCTTTATACTCGATACCCTCAACTTCAATACCGGCTCTTGTAATTTTTTCTGCAAGCACGGCCGGGTCGATTCCCTGCAAGTCAACGTAATCTTCTAACCATTTATATGAAACAAACATGTGTATCCTCCTCTTACGCCTGTTTAAACTGCGAAATGAATCTGACATCATTGGTATAGAAATGGCGGATATCTTCAATGCCGTATTTCAGCATCGCGATACGTTCAACACCCATTCCGAAAGCGAAACCCTGGTATTCCTCAGGATTGAATCCGGCCATCTTCAGCACGTTCGGGTGAACCATGCCGGCGCCGAGAATTTCGATCCAGCCTGTTTTTTTGCAGACGGAGCAGCCTTGGCCGCCGCACTTAAAGCAGGTTACATCCACCTCGACAGAAGGCTCTGTGAATGGGAAGAAGCTCGGACGGAGCCTGATTTCACGGTCTTGGCCGAACATTTTTTTGGCAACCAATTCAAGCGTGCCTTTCAGGTCGCTCATGCTGATTTTGCGGTCCACGACGAGACCCTCGATCTGCATGAACTGATGGGAATGTGTCGCGTCATCGTTGTCGCGGCGATACACTTTACCGGGACAAATGATTTTGACGGGGCCTTTTCCTTTATGCTTTTCCATCGTTCGCGTCTGCACCGGTGACGTCTGCGTTCTCATCAGCATTTCTTCTGTAATGTAAAAGCTGTCCTGCATGTCGCGGGCCGGATGTTCCTTCGGCAGGTTCAGCGCCTCAAAGTTGTAATAATCCGTTTCCACTTCAGGGCCTTCTTCGACGGTATATCCCATGCCGATAAATAAATCTTCAATTTCTTCAATAACGACCGTCAGCGGATGGCGTCCGCCAATGTTTACCTGACTGCCCGGCAACGTGACGTCAATCGTCTGGCTGCTGAGTTTTTTATTCATCTCTTCTTGTTCAAGCTGTTCATTTTTCGCCGTAATGGCTGCTGCAATGCGCTCTCTCACTTCATTGGCGAGCGCTCCCATTTTCGGGCGCTCTTCGGCGGACAGTTTGCCCATGCCGCGGAGAACTTCTGTAATCGGCCCTTTTTTTCCGAGATATTGCACCCGAATGTCGTTAACTTCTTTTAATGAACCCGCCGCTTCTACTTTTTCTGCAGCTTCCAGTTCAAGCTGTTTAAGCTTCTCTTCCATCATGCATCCTCCTTTTATGTAAACCAAACCGTTCTATGCCTTTTTCAGAAAACAAAAAAACCCGCCCCTTGAGAGAAGGGACGAGTTGTGGCCGCGGTACCACCCTTTTTAAGGCAGACTTCATCTGCCGACAGCTTCATTGACATAACGGAAACGATCGTTCCGGTTCACCTTTACGCGCGTTTGGCGCGGTCCCGGTGACAACTCGAGAGGTGAAAATCAATTTCTGTGCTGCGATAAAAATGCTCTCAGTCAGCGGCATTTTCTCCCTGGAAGGCAGCGTGTGCAAAAATTGACGTCCTCTGTCACGGTTTTTACATTATTGCTATCTATTATAGTGAAATCCAAGGCTTTTCGCAACCTATCCTCTGAGATGATAAACGAGGATGGCGGCCGCTACCGCCACATTCAGCGATTCCGCCTTTCCGTACAGCGGAACGTACAGGTTGAGATCGGTTTTTTGCAGAAGGCCGGCGTCCACTCCCGCCCCCTCGTTCCCGACGATTAACGCGAACGATTCTTCAGGCTTCACGCTTTGATAAGCGGCACCGTTTTCAAGCGCCGTGCCGTAGATCGCGACGCCTTGTGATTTCAGCTCAGCGGTAAACTCATCAAGCGGACGTTTCAAAATGGGAATATGAAAATGAGATCCTTGCGCTGAACGCAGCGTTTTTCCGTTGTACGGGTCTGCCGTTCCCTCACCAAGGACAACGGCGTCGATTCCCGCCGCATCTGCCGTTCTGATCATTGTTCCTAAATTCCCCGGGTCCTGTACGGCATCAATAAGAAGCAGCCGCTTCAGCTGATCAGGCCGCTTATCCGGCATATGGCAGACCGCGGCGATCCGCTGCGGCGTTTCCGTTTCCGTCACGGCTGAAAACGCGTCTTCGCTCAGCACGTAGCATGGAATGCTCATGTCCAGATCGGCCGGGATGGCGCTCTCATCGTTTACGAGAATTTCTTTTACCGTTCCCTTTGATTTGAGCGCTTCTTCTGCCAGATGCTCTCCTTCTATCAGAAATGTATTCGTTTTAAGTCTCTCTTTTTTTGTGTGAAGTTTTTTCCAGTCCTTCACTTTTTGGTTTTTTGCAGAGTCGATTCGTTTCACTTTATGTCTGTGCTCTCCTTTTTTCATGCATGTTGTTATTATATCTCAAGAACAGCACATAATAAACCGCGTGCGCGGTAAGAATATGCGTATCACATTCAGGAAAAAGGAGCGGTTGTAATGGATCTTAATTTACGCAACGCCGTTATTGCCAATGTAACCGGCAATAACCAGGATCAGCTGGAGCATACTATCGTTGACGCCATCCAAAGCGGTGAAGAAAAAATGCTTCCGGGCCTCGGCGTCTTATTCGAAGTTCTTTGGCAGCATGCGTCAGACTCAGAAAAAAATGAAATGCTCAAAACACTTGAAGGCGGATTAAAACCTGCGCAATAAGCATGAACCGGGTGATGGCACACCCGGTTTTTTTTGTATAATAATGGCGAGGGGGATCGCCATGCAGTTACAGCCGGAACTGGCAAAGAAATTGATTGCCGAAGTCAAACATATGTACAGCCGCGAAGTGATTATTGCCGATACAAAAGGGATGATCATCGCAGGCACCAACGAGGCGCGCGCCGGATGGTTTCATGAAGGCGCACTGATCTGCGCCCGCGAAAAACGGAATGTCATCATTACGAAAGAAGATGAAAAACGGCTCCAGGGCGTAAAAACAGGACTGAACCTCCCCGTTTTTTCAGGCCATGAGGTGATCGGAGTGTTCGGTCTGACAGGAGACCCTGACGATATCCTGCCTTTCGGAGAATTGCTCAGGAAAATGACGGAGCTGTTTATTAAAGAAACGCGCCATATGGAAGAAGCGCAGTGGCGTGCGAGAATGCTTGAATCCTTTATGGTTGATTGGCTGCAGCTGAAAGAATGGTCTCCGGGCTTTTTAGAAAAAGCAAAGCTCATCGGCGCAGACCTTCACGCATACCGCCGGATCATACTCATTCAAGGACGTTATGAGCAATATAAAGCGGAGGAGCTCGGGCGGCTCTGGCAGAACGAATGCCCTGAAGACCTGTTTGTCCGCTGGGGAAATGAACGCATTCTCATTAATCATGAAGCAAATTCGGCTTCCAAAACACAGCTCATCAAAAAGATCGGCGCCGTTTTTGGGCAGCCTGTCACCGCCGGCATCGGACGGATCGTTCCGGGAGAGCGCCTCGCGGAATCATACGAACAGGCGGATAAAGCACTTTCAGCCGGAATCGGTGACAAGCAGGCCGTCTTTGAAGAAGATTTAAAACTGGATATGTGTATTGCCGATATCGCACCCGGCACGCGGTCGGAATTTTCACGGCGGGTTCTCGAGCATGTACTCGGCCGGGAAGAACTTCTGGATACGCTGCGCGCCTTTTTCGACCGGCAATTATCGTTAAAGCGCACCGCCGACGACATGCATATTCATATCAATACATTGCGCTACCGTCTTTCCAAACTGGAATCACTGACAAATATGAAGCTTGACCGCCCCGAAGACATAACGGCTTTTTATTTGGCGCTCCGCTTTTTAGATCAACATACAAAAAGCATGTAATCAAATCATCATTTTTCATATGTTTCTCCATAGTGTGCGGAATCGTTTTTCTTTACAATTAAATGAAAACGCTTTTCTTATCAGGGAGGTTGGGAGAACATGATTTCACGAGAGGCAAAAGAAGCGTTCATCCGGACGGTCGGGAAGGAGAATTATGATGATTCGGCGGCGGGGCGTCTAGTGTATTCTTATGATGCGGCTCCTCAGCTGCAAGCCATGCCGGATGCGGTAATCGCCCCCCGCAGCGCGGATGACGTGTCCCGTATATTAACGATTTGCAGCAGGCATGACATTCCGATCGTGCCGAGGGGTTCAGGCACAAACTTATGCGGCGGCACATGTCCGTCTGAAGGCGGGCTTGTGCTTTTATTCAAACATATGAACCGCATTCTTGAAATTGATGAAGAAAATTTGACGGCAACCGTCCAGCCGGGCGTGATTACGCAAGATATGATCCGTGCGGTTGAGCAAAAAGGTTTATTTTATCCGCCTGATCCGAGCAGCATGAAAATATCGACGATCGGCGGGAATATTAATGAAAATTCCGGCGGACTGCGCGGTTTGAAGTACGGCGTCACCCGGGATTATGTCCTCGGCCTTGAAGCCGTCTTGGCTTCAGGCGATATCATCCGCACAGGAGGAAAGCTGACAAAGGATGTCGCCGGTTATGATCTGACCCGGCTTTTCGTCGGATCAGAAGGTACGCTCTGCGTTGTGACGGAAGCGACTTTAAAGCTGGTTCCGAAGCCGGAAACGAAAAAAACGCTGCTTGCACTCTATGAACATATTGAAGCGGCTGCGGAATCTGTTTCTGCCATCATCGCTGAAAAAATCATTCCGGCCACACTCGAATTTCTGGATCAGCCGACACTGCAGGTCATTGAAGATTACGCCAAGATCGGGCTTCCGACCGACGCAAAAGCGGTGCTGCTGATCGAACAGGACGGTGACATCGAAACGGTCAGACGGGATATGGAAAAAATCGAAGCCATCTGTAAAAACGGAGCAGCCGTATCCGTCCAAACGGCCGAAACCGAGGAAGAGGCATTCGCGCTTACAGAGGCCAGACGGTCCGCATTATCAGCCCTTGCCCGGCTGAAACCGACAACGATTCTGGAAGACGCGACCGTGCCGAGATCACAAATTGCCGGCATGGTCAAAGCCATTAACGAGATTGCAGAAACATACGGCCTGTCCATCTGCACATTCGGCCATGCCGGAGACGGCAACCTTCATCCGACGTGCACCACCGATATCCGAAATGCAGAGGAGATGGAACGTGTCGAAAAAGCTTTTGCCGCCATTTTTGAAAAAGCGATTGAGCTGGGCGGGACGATAACGGGTGAACACGGGGTCGGTATCGTAAAAGCGCCGTATTTAGAAATGAAGCTGAAAACAGAAGGCATCACCGCCATGAAAGCGATCAAACAAGCGCTTGATCCCCAAAATCTGCTGAATCCGGGAAAAATATTCGCCAATTCATCAAGGAAACGCGTGGTGGTGATGAAATGACAACGGCTAAAGAGCAGCAACACATTCAAACAGAATTCAAAACCCGCATGGATGAAGGTGAATTGCTGAACTGTATGCGCTGCGGCTTTTGCCTTCCTTCCTGTCCGACCTATATCGAATCGGGATTTCAAGAATCTCATTCGCCGCGCGGCCGGATCGCCCTGATGAAAGCCGTCACAGACGGACTGATCGAGCCGGATGAAGATGTCGAACGCTCACTTTCGCTGTGTCTCGGATGCCGGGCATGCGAGCCCGTTTGTCCGGCAGGGGTCAATTACGGACAGCTGCTTGAAGAAGCGAGGGATATCATTCATCAAAATAAAAAACATAAGCCGGGCGTGCGCCTCTTGCGGAAAGCCGCCTTCACCGGGCTTTTCCCTCATCAAAACCGCATGCAGGCAGCCGTGAATCTTCTCGGAATATACCAAAGATCGGGACTGCAGACAGCCGTCAGAAAAACCGGTATGCTGCGCGTTTTGCCTGAACATCTGCGCACGATGGAACAAGTGCTCCCGCCCGCCCCGAAACGGAAAGACATGAAGGAAAGGCCGCGTTTTCTTCCTGCCGCGGGTCCCGTCCAAAAACGGGCCGCTTTTTTCTCGGGCTGCTTAATGGATACGATGTTTTTAGCGACAAATCATGCGACAACGGCGCTTTTACAGGCGGCCGGGTGTGAAATCGCGGTTCCGGACGGCCAGGCGTGCTGCGGCGCGCTTCACGGGCACAGCGGAGAAAAAGAGATGGGAAAAGAACTGGCCAAGCGGAATATCGCCGCTTTTGAGGCGCTTGACGCTGATTATATCATTACAAACGCCGGCGGATGCGGCGCCTTTCTTCAGGAATATCCTCATTTACTGAAAGATGAACCTGGATGGGCGGAACGTGCCGAACAATTTGTCCGGAAGCTCAAAGATTTTTCATCCGTACTGGTTGATCTGAAGTTCCATCAAAAAAACCTGCGGGCGCAGTCTCCTCATATCGTCACATATCAGGACTCCTGCCATCTCCGCAATGTGATGCATACGTCAGAGGAACCGCGAACGCTTTTGAAAAGCATTAAAGGGGCGGAGTACAGAGAAATGGAAAAGGCCGACAGCTGCTGCGGGTCGGCGGGAATTTATAATATAACAGAGTCAGAAATGTCTATGAAAATATTAGACAGCAAGATGAAAGCCGCCGGAAAAACGGAGGCGGCCGTCATCGTGACAGCCAATCCCGGATGCCTTTTGCAAATGCAGCTCGGCATTTTACGCGAAGGATTAACAGACCGTGTCCGCGCGGTTCATTTGGCGGATTACCTTTTGGAAGCGGCGGATTTGTCATAAGCCGAAAGCAGAGAGACCGATCGGCTCTCTGCTTTTATGATGCTGCAATGTTCGGGTCGGCCGCGGATTTATCCGGGTATTGAAGCTTCCAGTCTGGCACTCGGATCACGCCATACATTCGCCCATTTTTTCACAGCCGCAATGATAATCACAAGCCCGAGAATGAGCATGATAATGGATAAAACGCCATTCAGCACGTTGTATCCCGCCGCTTCGGGGTTCAAATACACATACCGCACCATCCAATAACCCGCATAGTTGACGGTCACGTACAAATAAGCGAGAGGAATCAGGCATGTCAGCATATAGCGCCGCTTATCCGCTATTTTTAATACGACGGTCGCACCGATGATTAAGCCGACAGATGCCATAAGCTGATTGGATACGCCGAACAGCGCCCAAATGGAACTGATGTCGCCCGAATACAGAAGATAGCCCCACAGCAGGCAGGCGAGCGCGCTTGAGAAAATCGAGCCCGGCAGCCAGTCTGTTTTTTTCAGCGGCTTATAGACCTCTCCGAAAAACTCTTGAATCAAGTACCTGGCGACACGGGTTCCCGCATCAATCGCCGTTAAAATAAACACCGCTTCAAACATAATGACGAATTGAAAAAAGTATGAAGCTAAATGACTGAAAAACGGAATCTCCGTAAAGATATACGTCATTCCGACGGCAAGCGTAACAGCGCCGCCCGTTCTTCCCTCCAGACTGAGCCCGATTTCTTTGCTCAATTCAGGCAGATGGACGACATTCATCCCGAGGGTGCGGAATATTTCAGGCGTGCTGTTAATTGCAAAATAGTCGGCGGGCTCAAGAGCGGCAGCTGCAATGAGCGCCATAATTCCGACGAGACATTCCACAAGCATCGCTCCGAAAGCAACCGGTTTTATATCACTCCATTTATCCAGCATTTTCGGCGTTGTGCCGGAACCGACAAATGCATGAAAGCCCGAAATGGCGCCGCAGGCAATCGTTATTGAAATAAACGGCCAGACAGGACCCGCGATCACCGGCCCTCCGCCGTGAATAAACTCCGTTACGGCCGGGAATTTAATGGCGGGGTTGACGAAAAAGACGCCTGCGATCAAAGCGGCAAAAACCCCGATTTTCATAAAACTGCTTAAATAGTCACGCGGAGCCAGCAAAAGCCAAACCGGAAGCGCCGCGGCGAAAAACGCATAGACGGGAAGCGCCACTGCAAGCGTTTTCGCATCCAGTGTCAGCATGTCCCCGAGAGCCGTTGTCTGCAGCCGCGGTCCGATTACAACACCGGCCATTAACAAAAGAAACCCGACAGTTGATGCGAGTTTGAGATTGCCCGTTTTTTTATAGTAGAGGCCGACCCCCATCGCGATCGGAATCGTAATCCCCACCGCAAACGTTCCCCACGGGTTTTTCTCAAGCGCATGCAGCACAACCATGGACAGCCCCGCCATCGTGATCGTAATGATAAACAGCATCGAAAGACCGGTGCAAAAGCCCGCCACCGGGCCGAGCTCTTCTTTGGCGACTTCAGAAAGCGTTTTCCCGTTTTTCCGCATTGATGCAAACAATACGACAATATCGTGCACGGCTCCCCCGATCACCGCCCCGATTAACAGCCATAAAAGCCCGGGCAGATAGCCGAACTGAGCTGCCAGAATCGGTCCCACAAGCGGGCCGGCAGCGGCGATTGCCGCGAAGTGGTGGCCGAATGACACCCACTTATTCGTCGGCACATAATCTTTCCCATCCTCAAGCACATGGGCCGGAGTCGGTGTCTGATCATTGATTTTTAATACTTTGACCATCATAAAGGTACCGTAAAGCCGATAGGCGATCGCCAAAATACATATAGACGCTATGACGATTGTAATCGCATTCATTTAATCCCAGCCCCTTTTCTCTTTTTCTAAATATTATCACAATTATCAGATAACAGGAGATGATTTTTGCGTAAAAAAAAGCCGGCAGCGGCAGCCCGGCTTTTCGGAACATTATTTTCCTGATAAACGGATGACATTCCAGGACAGCGGAGTAAAATGTGCCGTTATCCCTTCAGCGTTTGCCGAAGACGTTCCGTTGGAGTGAGGAATGACTTCTTTTCTGTTTTTTTGATTGGTCGCTTTCATATCCTGATGCTCCAGCACGATATGCTCAATGATGCGGTAATCTTCAAACCCTCTCAGTTTGATCTCCGTTTCCATCAGTTCCTTGCTTTTGTTGACGGCAAAAATGGTCAGTGCTTCATCCTCTTCATGGTAAACGGCCGCGGCATCAACATACGGCACATCCGTAAAGTCCGCCGAGTCGTATTTCGGGGAGGTGATCAGCAGCTTCATTGAAGCCCCTCTCCCGTAGACTGAGGCGTGCATGTAAGGGTAAAAGATCGGCTGCCTCCATGCTTCTCCGCCCTTTTCAGTCATGATAGGCGCAATCACGTTGACAAGCTGGGCGAGACAGGCGATCTTTAGTCTGTCCGCATGCTGCAGCATCGTAATCAGCAGTGAACCGATCAACAGCGCATCTTCAAAATTGTAGATGTCTTCGAGAATCGGCCGGGCCGTAATCCATGGCTCCACTTTTTTATCCGCTTCATTTGAGTGATACCACACATTCCATTCATCTAAAGAAAGGTGAATCGTTTTTTTGCTGCGTTTTTTCGCTTTCATATAATCACATACGGCTGTGACGGATTTAATAAAATGGTCTAAATCCATAGACTTCGCCAAATAGTTCTCAAGATCATTTTCATGGTTGCCGTAATACGTATGCAGTGAAATGTAATCCACATGCTCGTACGTATGCTCAAGCACCTCGGCCTCCCACTCGATGAAGGACGGCATGCCGCTGTTTGAGCTTCCGCAAGCCACCAATTCGATCGTCGGGTCCGTCCATTTCATCACCTTTGCTGTTTCAGCGGCGAGCCGTCCATATTCATGCGCCGTTTTATGACCGATCTGCCAAGGGCCGTCCATCTCATTTCCTAAGCACCATGTTTTGATGCCGTAAGGTTTTTCATATCCGTGCGATTTTCGTAAGTCGCTCCAGTATGACCCTTCAGGATGGTTGCAGTATTCAACGAGGTTCCGGGCGGCATCGATCCCTCTCGTCCCGAGATTGACCGCCATATTCACTTCGGCGTTCACTTTTTTCGCCCACGTTAAAAATTCATTCGTCCCCACTTCGTTCGTTTCTGTCGTCTGCCATGCCAAATCAAGCCTCCGCGGGCGGTTCTTCACCGGCCCGACGCCGTCCTCCCAATTGTAGCCTGAGAGAAAATTCCCTCCCGGATAGCGGATGAACGGCACTTGCAATTCCTTGATTAACTCCTGCACGTCTGTTCTGAAACCGTCCTTGTCGGCTTTCGGGTGTCCGGGCTCATAAATGCCTTCATACACCGCCCGGCCCATATGTTCTATAAAAGATCCGTACATCCGTTTGTCCACTTCACCGATGATATATTCTTTATCTGCTGTAATCCCCGCTTTTTTCATTACATTTCCTCCCTCTCTCTATCCCTTCACTCCGCCTACTGTGAGGCCGGAAATGAAGTATTTTTGGAAAAACAAGAATATGATGATCACCGGCAGTATCGCAAAAACGGACCCGGAAATCAGCATGTCATAGTTGTTGCCGTACGGACTCAGCAGCCCTGAAAGTCCGATTGGAAGCGTAAACATTTCTTTCGACCGAAGCACGATCAGCGGCCATAAAAAGTTATTCCAGCTGTTTAAAGATTGAAGAATGATCATTGCTCCGAATGCCGGTTTCATGAGCGGCGCCATAATTCTGAAAAAAATGCCGAATTCGGTGCAGCCGTCCATTCTCGCTGAATCAAGCAGATCCTTCGGAAGTCCGAGCGCATATTGCCGGAAAAAGAACACGGCGACAGGCGACACAATAAACGGCAGAATCACCCCCGTATAAGAATCGATCAAATGAAGACCCACCGTCAATTTGAACAACGGAAGCATCATCACTTCAAGAGGCACCATCATAATGATCAGCACAAGAACAAAAATAATATTTCTGCCTTTAAACTCGTAGACACCGAGTCCGTAGCCGATCAAAGAGGAAAAAAACAGCGTGAGAACCGTGGTGAGGACGCCGAGCAGCAGGCTGTTAAAAAACCATTTAAAATAAATGCTCCCCCCGTTGAACAAATAGGTGTAGTTATCAAGGCTCATCACATCCGGATCAAGACGCAGATTCAGCCCGATGCGCATCAGCTCAGATGACGGCTTTAATGAACCGAGCAATAGACAGATCATCGGAAAGATATACAACAGGCTCAGCATGATAAAAAACAAGGTAAACGCGACTCTGTACACGGAAAACATGTGATTGTTACGCAACGCTTATCCCTCCCCTTTAAACGAACCGGACAGTTTCAGTGAAACAAGGCTGACTAGTAAGATGACAAGCAAAAGGACAATTCCGATTGCGGCCCCGTACCCCATTTCGTTGTATGCAAGCCCCTGCTGATATAAATAACCGACAAGCGTGAGGCCGATATTGCCCGGGGAATTATTCTGCCAAAGCACATAGCTTTCCTCAAACATTCTGAAACCGCCGATCATACTGATCGTTAACACATAAACGGACACCGGCTTTAAAAATGGAAGGGTGATATGCCGGAACTTTTTCCACGTGCTCGCCCCGTCAATTTCAGCCGCCTCATACAATTCTTTCGGCACGTTTTGCAATCCGGCCAGAAAGTAAAGAATGTTAATGCCCATCCACCTCCATGACGCAAGCAGCACCATTAAAAACATGCCGGTACCTTTGTTGTTGAGCCAGTTTTGGGGTGATGCGCCAAGCTTCATCATCAGCTCGTTTGCAAGCGACGTATTCATTTCTCCGAACATCAGCCGGAAAATAATCCCCGCTACGATCGTCGATGTTAAAGCCGGTACAAACAGAGCCGATTTAAACACATTTCTGAACCTGACGAGCTTCGAATTCAGAATCACCGCCAAAAGAAGCGGCACCGGAATCAGCACGATCAGCGTCCAGAAGGTATATTCCAATGTGTTAAATAATGCCGTATAAAAGGTTGGATTAAGAAGAGCGGTATAATTGGAAAACCCGACAAATGTCATTTCTCCCGGCAGTATCCGCTGAAAGCTCATGATAAACACGCTGATGATCGGATACAAAAAGAAAACGAGAAACGAAATGATAAATGGCGCCGTAAAAAGATAAGGCGCCGCTTTTTTTGAATACAGCACATTGCGCCGGCGCGGCTTCTTCCGGACTGCAGAAACGGTTTGCGCTGTCTCTGTCTTTACAGGTCTCATAAAAGCTCCCCCGCTTTCACTGTTAAATAGGGCGGCTTCTCCTATTTTTCCAATTGCTCTGCCGCCTCGTCCAAGGCTTCCTCAGGTGTTTTTTCCTGCGTCTTCAGCGCATCGAACAGCACCTGTCTGACAACGAGATCAGCCGCTTTAGAGAAGTCTTCATGCAGATAAATCGGATTGATCTCATCTTTTATTTCAAGAAGCGAGGAAAAAATTGACGTACCGTTCTGGAAGAAATCCGTGTACTTGTTTTTCTCCTTCAATTCTTTTGAATCCCACACGTCCCAGCGGAGCGGGTCAAAGCCGAGCACCGTCCACAGCTTTATGTTCCCTTCCTTTGAACCTTTCGCAAATCCGAGAAATTCTTTCGCGAGCTCCAGATGTTCATCCTGCTTCGGCACGACGGTGGCTGTTCCGCCTAAACCCGCTGATCTGTCACCGCCTTCTTTCCAGGCCGGCATAGGGTAAATCGCCATTTTTCCTTTTAAATCAGGCATATAATCGATAAACCGTCCCATGTACCAAATGGGCATCAGCACGGAGGCTGCCCCGCCCTGATTCATAAAACCGTAGTATTCTTCGCTGTGATGGCCGCCGCCGGGAGCCGGCAGAAGGGTTTTATCATTCACCATGTCCTTTACATCATTCAGTGTATCTATATTCTTCTTGCTGTTCAGAATCAATTTTCCGTTTTTGCTGTAGTAGCCTGACCCTTGCTGCGAAATCATGGATAGGAATGTGGCGGAGTCGTTTGTTTCAACCGTTCCCATCGGTTTCCCCGCGGCCTTACGCACTTTTTTCCCTGCCCGCCGGTAATCTTCCCATGTCTTAATGGAGGCGGGATCAACGCCCGCTTTTTTCATGATATCCATGTTGTAAAACATGACGGTCGTCCCCACATGTGTATCAAGGCCGTACAATTTTCCGTTTTTGCTGTATAAGGCCAGACGCGCTTCCACAAACTTATCGCGGTCTTTTTCAATCAGCGGCGTCAGATCGGCAAGCGGGATATCCTTCCCCTTCAGAAAGTTCGAGAACCGGCTTAATTCCACGTCGGCTATATCGGGAAGCCCCTCACCCGCGATCAGCGAAACCGATAAATTATCATGCATTTGTCCATAAGGATAAACAACGGTATTCAGCTTGATTTTGCGATCCGGATACTTCTGATTCCATTCTTTGACCATTTCCTGATAAAACTGTTCGTGCAGACCGTTAAACGTCCAAAACGTCAGCTCCGTTTCTCCCGGCCGGCCGGCAGTCCGTTCTTGTGAACAGCCGGCGGTAAACAAGAAGAGCATCATCAGCACCAAACATACAGCGGTTGTTTTTTTCATGTCATTACCCCTTCCACTTTAGGCCGTGCGGCTATTGATGCAAATGATGTGCAAAGAGCGCTGCATTTTCATTTATGATGGTTAAACCGGTATAACGGTCTCGCAGTGTGTGCGCATGCTTAAGCGCATCGCTGACAAGGTCCTTTTTTACACCGATCTCATCGAAACAGGCGGGACCTCCCGCAGATGAGAGCCACCCGGCAATTGTTTTGCCGTCGGGAAGCCCTTCATATGCGGACTGAATCGCCTCGCGAAAGTGCGGCGGCAGTTCAGCAAGCTTTTCGTGACAAGCCAGTTCTTTGTAAATATCACTCAGCACCGCGCACGCACAGCCGACCTTCGCACCGTGGAGAATCGGAGGCTGTTTTGCCTTCAGCATTTCCATCTCAATCCAATGCGAGATGTGATGCTCTCCTCCTGAGGCGGGGCGGGAGTGGTCAAGAGCAAGCATGACAAGACCCGAAACGATCAGCGCTTCCATCAGTATCTGAATGCCGGCCTCCGTTCCCATGGCAATGTCAGCGCGGTGATCAATGCACTGCCAAAGCGCGTCTTTCACAAGCTTCTCCCCGGCTTCTGAGTACGGCTCACCCGCAAGCCTGCGGGAAATCTCCCAATCAGCCAGCGATGTTATTTTTCCGAGCATGTCTCCGAAGCCCGCGGCTGTCATTGAACGGGGCGCTTCTTTTAATACATTCGTATCGGCAAATAAGGCGATCGGTGCTTTCGTTTGGATCGTCGTTTTGATTCCGTTTAATATGAGCGGCGCTCCCGCCGATGTAAAACCATCGACTGACGGAGCGGTGGGGAATGAGATAAACGGCAAACCGCGCTGATAAGCGGCAAACCGCGTAATGTCGTGAATCGTTCCTGAACCGGCCGCAATGATGACATCCGTCTCTTCCGCGAGATTGATCAGCGTATAGACCAATGTCCTCTCATCAGCCGCGGCGGCCCCGGCTTCATGCTCCGGAATGATGACTTTTGATGCTTTGATTCCGCCTGCCCTTAATTCGTCCGCAAGCAGACGTCCCGCCGCCTCGTACGTGTTCCGGTCACAGACGAGGACCGGATGATTCCAGCATTTTTTTTGCAGAAATCTGAGAAGCTCTTCTTTTGCATTCGCCCCGATCACGATATCTTCTATTTGAATCGGTGAGCGGCTGGCCCCTTCCTTGTCAAACTCGGATTGAATGTCCTCAGGAGAACGTTTCATAAAAGGATTCCCTCCTTCGCTAATTCTGTCAGGTCTTTAATAGAATTAAGGACGATGTCAGGTTCATATAGACGGGGCTCCCCAAGTTTGGCCGACCCCGTCAGAACCAATACGCTTTTCATTCCGTACAGCCTGCCCATTGCGATATCAGATTCGAGGCTGTCTCCGATAATGGCGCATTCCTCAGGGGGAAGTCCGAGCGCTTCACATGCCGCCTCAGCCATCAGCCAAGACGGTTTGCCGATGACAAGCTCCGTTTTTGCTCCGGCGGATGCTTCAATGGCCCCGATCATTCCCGCGACATCCATGGCATGGCCGCCTTCATTCGGAAAAGAGCGGTCCCGATTCGTGGCGATGATGCGCGCGCCGGAGGAAGCCGCCTTAAAAGCGAGATTCAGATCCTCATAGGTGACGGTTTCATGCAGGGAGATGACAAGCCAGTCTGCCGCCTGCGGATTTTGCGCCAGGACGACACCCGCTAAAGCGAGTTCATCAGTCAGCCCTTTCTCTCCTAACACCCAGACCTTTGACAAAGGATAATGCTTCTTTAAAAATGATGCCGTCACACTGGAGGACAGCACGATGCTCCGTTCATCCGTGCGGATACCTGCACCCAGCAGTTTCTTTCGGCACATTGCTCTTGATAGATTGCCGCGGTTGCTTAAAAAGACAACGGCTTTGCCCAGTGACTGAAGGGTATGAACGGCTTCTTTTGCGCCGTCAATCAGCTCCCGCCCCCTGAATACGGTTCCGTCTAAATCAATCAGAAACCCGGCTGCGTCAAGTTTGGCCATAATAAGCATTCGCCCCGTGTTTTCTGTAAAAATGCTTATCATGCAGCACTCTGTCGATCGGACTGAGCTGTTTGTTCAGCATAAGCGAATGGTAGGCCATTTCCGCTACCGTTTCGAGCACAACGGCGTTATGCAGGGCATTCAGCGCGTCCGTTCCCCAGCAGAACGGGCCGTGGCTGTGGACGAGGACACCCGGATTTTGTTCATACGGTTCGTTTTGAAAGGTTTCGGCTATAACTTTGCCTGTATGATACTCGTAATCTTTCACAATTTCTTCTTCATACATTTCCCTCGTGCAGGGTATAGCGCTTTCAAAGTAATCCGCGTGAGTCGTTCCGAGAGCGGGTATGTCTCTTCCGGACTGCGCCCAGCTCGTCGCCCAGCGGGAGTGAGTATGAACGATTCCGCCGATAGCCGGAAACGCTTTATACAGATAAAGATGGGTCGGCGTGTCAGAAGACGGTTTCAGCGATCCTTCCAAAATGTCTCCGTCCTCATTCAGGACGACCAGTTTGTCAGCGGTCAGCTCACTGTAATCGACACCGCTCGGTTTAATGACGATTCTCCCGCTCTCTCTGTCAATGCCGCTGACATTCCCCCATGTAAACGTGACAAGGTTATGTTCCTCAAGCTTCAGATTGGCGGCGAGCACTTCTTCTTTTAACGCTTCAAGCATGGCGGCTCCCCCCTTTCGCAAAATCACGGTTTTTAATGGCTTTCAGGCGTTTCATGACATTGTTTTCTTTACCGAAGTAGTGTACGAGCTCTTTATATTCCGCATATAAGCTGTCATAAATCTCAGCTCTTTCCCGGTTCGGGGCATAAAAGCCGTCTTTTAATTTCCCCATATGCGCGCATGCTTCAGCAATATTGGAGAATCCCCCGTTTTCCCGTCCCGCGGCGAGCGCTCCGAAAATCGCGGAGCCCAGTGCAGGCGCCTGCGGAGACCCGGATAATTGAATGTCCATATTTGTGACATCTGCGTAAATCTGCATGACAAACGGATTTTTTTCGGCGATTCCTCCGGCTGCGTAAAGCTCTTCGACCGGAACGCCGTTTTCCCGGAACGTTTCGATAATCATCCTCGTTCCGAACGCCGTCGCTTCAATCAATGCCCTGTAGATTTCTTCCGGCTTCGTGTGCAGCGTCATGCCGAGCATCATGCCCGTCAAATCGGCGTCCACCAAGGTTGAGCGGTTTCCGTTCCACCAGTCAAGCGCGAGAAGGCCGCTTTCCCCGGGAACAAGTTCAGCTGCTTTTTTGCTGAGCAGCTCGTGAATGTCTATGTGTTTATCCTCAGCTTCCTTCTCATAGTCGCTCGGAACGCACGTTTTGACGAACCATTCAAAGTGGTCGCCGACACAGGACTGCCCCGCTTCATATCCCGCATATCCGGGCAAAATACCGTTATTGACGACCCCGCACATACCGGGGACGATATGTTCTTCGTCGCCGAGCAGCACATGGCAGGTAGACGTTCCCATGATCATCAGCATTTTCCCCGGCTCTGTAATACCGACCGCGGGCACTGACACGTGAGCATCGACATTGGCGACGGCAACGGCCGTCCCCGGCAGAAGCCCTGTCAGCTCCGCCATTTTTTCGGTCAAACCTCCTGCTTTTTCCCCGACTGAATAAATCGTGCCGCTTAATTTATCCTTTGTAATCGTTTTCATTAACGGGTTGAGCTTTTCGAAAAAATGATCCGGCGGATATCCCGTCTCCTCATTCCAGATTGCTTTGTAGCCGGCCGTGCAGTTGCTTCGCTTCAATGAACCGCACAATTGATAGACGATCCAGTCTGCCGCTTCCACAATCCGATCTGCCGCCTTGTATATATGCGGCGCTTCTTCCGCGATTTGCATGATTTTCGGGATCATCCATTCAGAAGAAATTTTACCGCCGTATCTTTTAAGGAATGGTTCCTTTGTGTCTTCGGCAATCGTGTTCAAACGGTCTGCATGTTTTTGAGCCGCATGATGCTTCCACAGCTTCACATAACTGTGGGGCTCCCGTTCAAATTCCGGCAGCATACAAAGCGGCTGCCCCGCGCCGTCTATCGGTAAAATCGTGCAGGCGGTAAAATCAATTCCTATGCCGATCACGTCTTTTGGATCAGCGCCCGCCTGCTCAAGCAGGTTCGGAATCGCCGTTTCCAGAACTTCGATATAATCGGCAGGATGCTGAAGCGCCCAGTCCCGAGGGAGTTTTTCACCCGTCTTCGGCAGCGTGCGGTCGATGACAGCATGAGTGTATTCTTTTACCGCAGACGCGATTTCTTCGCCCGTGCGGACATTGACAAGCACCGCCCGGCCGGACAATGTGCCGAAATCAACACCAATCGTATACGCCATATCAATTCCCTCCCAACCGGTATAATACGTCATTCCATTTCAGCTCTTTTTTCAGCTCATGTATTTCGGTATTGCGGGAAATAAAGATGCTTTCAATGCCTGCCATCTCAGCCCAGTCAAGCATCTGTTCAGCCGTAAGCCGGAAAGACATACAGGTATGGTGGGCGCCCCCCGCCAAAATCCATGCTTCCGCAGCTGTTTTCAGCGATGGCTCCGGCTTCCACAGCACCCGCGCCACAGGGAGATTCGGCATATCATGATCAATTTCCCTGCCTTCCGCTTCATTCAGAATGAGACGGAATCGCCCGCCGATATCAATGATGGTGGCGATGATGGCTGAACCGCCGATTCCGTTAAAGACCAGCCGGGCCGGATCTTCCTTCCCTCCGATTGAGAGAGGATGGACTTCGATTTTCGGCTGATCAAGGGCGATCGTCGGACATACTTCAAGCATATGTGATCCGAGAATCATCGCACGCCCCGGTTCAAAATGGTACGTATAATCTTCCATGAAGGAGGTTTGTTCTCCGTCCGCCATTATTTTCATCATTCGCACAAGGGCAGCCGTTTTCCAATCGCCTTCGCCGGCAAATCCGTACCCTTTTTCCATGAGACGCTGAACGGCAAGACCCGGAAGCTGCTTCATTCCGTGCAAAACTTCAAAGGAGGTCGAAAACGCTGTATATTCGCCCCGTTCGAGAAAGGCCGTTAATCCGAGTTCAATTTTCGCCTGTTCTTTAATGGAAGCAACTTTTGCTTCATCCCGCTTCGTTTCGTCGCTGATGACATACAATTTGTCGTATTCCTCATAAAGCGCCTCAATTTCTGCGTCAGTGACGTTGTTCATCACCTCGGTAAGATCGCCGATTCCGTACCCGTCAACCTGCCAGCCGAATTGGATGTGGGCGCCGACTTTGTCTCCGTCAGTAACCGCCACATTCCGCATATTGTCGCCGAACCGGGCTACTTTAATATTCCTGCTTTCATTCCAAGCGGCAGCCGTGTTCATCCATTGCGAAATGTCATGTTTGACTTCCTCATCATCCCAATAGCCTGCGATGACTTTTCTCGTCTGCCCCATTCTTGACTGGATATATCCGTATTCCCGGTCTCCGTGAGCGGATTGGTTGCTGTTCATAAAGTCCATATCAATCGTTTCCCACGGGATGTCGCGGTGATATTGGGTATGCAGATGAAGCATCGGCTTTTGAAAAGCGGAAAGACCTTCAATCCACATTTTCGCAGGGGAAAATGTATGCATCCACGTCACGACCCCGGCACAGTTTTCTTGATACTGCGCTTCCCGCAAAACCTCTCTGATCGTTTCAGATGACGTGACAACCGGTTTATGCCTGATCTTGTATCTTGATGACACCCCGCTGAGACCGTCACATATTCCCTTTGCGTGTTTATCGACAAGCTGAAGCGTTTCCTCTCCGTATAAGTGCTGGCTTCCCGTTACAAACCAAAATTCATATTCTTTGTTCTGAAGCACATTCATTTCCCCTTCCCATCAAAATAAAGCGCTTGCATTTTTAAATAAATATACGTACGAATATAAATAATAAAACTTTTATTCTTTTATTTGTACGAACAACTTTATTATAGTTAAGGAGGAATCAAACTGTCAATCTTTTATTGCAAGTAAAAAAGCCGGACACACATGCCCGGCTGATCAATTAATAGGAAGGCCAGCCTGAACTCCAATCGATATCATTGATGAGCATCTTCGGAATTCCGCTGTTTTCGGCATCATACGCATGACGCACTAAAATATTCCCGTTCACAATGTCCTGACCGCCCGGGCCTTTCCAGCGGTCATTGCCGGAATCAAGAATCGTCCCTCCGCCTTCAGACATGCTTTTCCCGCTTTTATCGAGATATGGGCCGGTGATGCTTTTGGATCTTCCATAAGCGATTTTGTACGTACTATTCACGCCTGAACAGCATTTATCAAACGACACCATTAAGTAATAGTAGCCGTTCTGGTAGGTGATGGCCGGCGCTTCCAAAGCTCCGCCGTTATTCGGCCTGGCAGCGATGGAATAAAGTGACCCCGTCGGTTTCATTGTATTTTTATCAAGCTTTGTCAGCTTAATGCCGCTCCAAAAAGAACCGAAGGCAAGCCAAGGGTTTCCGTCTTTATCAATTGTCAGCTCCGGATCAATTGCATTGTAGTTATTGGCGCTTGTTGAACGGATGACGAGCCCTTCGTCCTTCCAGTTTCCCGAACTGAGGCTTGTAGATGATGCAAGACCGATCGCGGAGGTATTTTTGCCGAATGAAGAAACGGCATAATACAGCCAATACTTTCCGTTAAAATATTGAACATCGGGGGCCCATTGATTCAGCCCGTAATTCGGCACATAATTGCCCCACCATGACAGCGGGGAAGTAAAGATTGATTTCTGAACGGTCCATACGCCGCCGCTGCCCGCCTTTAAGACGCGAAGCCCCCTCTCCCCTTCCAAACCGGTTCCGAAAGCGTACCACGTGTTTCCTTCCTTCGCCATTGTCGGATCATGAAGCAATTCATTTGATGCCCCCCAAAACGCGGCAGATGCCGGAGATGAAGACATCAGAAGCAGACCGGCTGTAACGGCTGCGCATGAAAAGCGGATCATGCGTCTGAATCTGTTTTTCATTTGTAAACCCTCCCCTTTTTAAAGCGCTTTCAAAAACATGTTGTCAGATTTTTCTATGTCTTCTCTTATTGTAGACGCACGGCTCATATTTGTACAGACAAAAAAAAAGAATCTGCTTAAAAAAGCAGATTCTTCCGTATCTTTATTGATAAGTAATACGGTCAACCGTTTCCCGGTCTAATTTTTTAATCACTTCTGTGATCAATTTTACCGTATTCTCATAATCATCCCGATGCAAAATAGCGGCATGAGTGTGAATGTAGCGCGTCGCGATCGTAATGGACAGCGCCGGCACTCCGTTTGCGGTTAAATGAATGGAACCTGAATCCGTGCCCCCTCCGGCAATGGAATCGAATTGATACGGAATTCCCGCTTCTTCCGCCGTGTTCACGACAAGGTCGCGCAGCCCTTTGTGAGATACCATTGACGCGTCATACAGAATAATTTGCGGCCCTTCGCCGATTTTGCTTTGCGCCTCTTTTTCAGAAATTCCCGGTGTATCTCCGGCAATTCCGACATCCACACCGAACGCGATATCAGGCTGGATCGTATGTGCCGCTGTTTTCGCCCCGCGCAGCCCGACTTCTTCTTGAACCGTTCCGACCCCGTATACTTCATTCGGGTGATCACTGTTTTTCAGATTTTTTAATACATCGATGGCAATCGCACAGCCGATACGGTTGTCCCATGCTTTCGCCAATAAATGCTTTTCATTGTTCATCACTGTAAATTCAAAATACGGCACAATCTGGTCACCCGGAAGAACGCCCCATTCCATTGCTTCTTCACGGCTGGACGCCCCGATATCGATGAACATCTCTTTAATATCGGCGGCTTTTTTTCTGGCGTCAGGAGGCAGAATGTGAGGCGGTTTCGAACCGATGATCCCCGTGATGTCCCCTTTTTTTGTCACGACGGTGACGCGCTGGGCCAGCATGACCTGAGACCACCAGCCGCCGACGGTTTGAAAGCGGAGAAAGCCTTTATCAGTGATTTGCGTCACCATAAAACCGACTTCGTCTAAATGCCCTGAGATCATGATTTTCGGACCGTTTTCTTTGCCGGTTTTTTTGGCGATTAAGCTTCCCAGCCGGTCTGTTGTGACATCATCGGCAAATGGTTCTATGTATGATTTCATCACTTGTCTTACTTCTCTCTCATTTCCCGGTATCCCTTTTGCATCCGTTAACGCTTTCAGCATGGTGAGCGTTTCATCTAATTTTGTCATCAATAAACCTCCTTTTTTTCACTACCCTTCTTATTATACAAAACCAATGCTGAAGCATACGATTAATTCGCCTGAAAAACGGGTAAATGTTTTTATCTATTTCTTTTAAAAAAATGAAACTTTTTGTTTTGTTTTTCGTATTACATCAGATCATGACAAAGGTGAGGAGGTGCCTTCACACATATGGCCATTACAGTATTGAGGATTGTCTTGCTTGCACTTCTTATTTATTTTATTTACATGTGCGTCAAATTTTACGCAAACCCGAAAAGAAGGCTCAGACTGGCGCAATCAAAAGAGAATTTTTATTTTATTGACGAACAGAAAAACACGCGAAAAAATCTCCAGCTTACTTATAAAGGAGTGCTCTTTGAAGGAGAAAAGCATATCCCTTCCAAAGATCATCCGCTGTTTATCCATACAATATTTGTATGGACCGAAAATCCGGAAAAGCTGAACCGCTTTTCTGCAGGTGATTTTGAAGAAGTCGAAAAAAAGGTATTGGAGCGGTACCCGAATTGCAAGATTGATTGGGACCAGCCCATCAAAAAAGCGAAAAAAGCAGGCGAGCGATAAGCTCTCCTGCTTTTTATTTTTTAGACATCAAATACATGAGTACAAGGGCGGCTTCAGTGAGAAAAAGCAGCGGCACCCCGTATAAAAAGGATTTGTGCTTCGTCTTATGCCTGAAGGTGCGCATGCCGATCCATACGCCGAGTGAGCCGAACATGGCGGCTGTGAGCCATATTCGTTTCTCTGATATTCTCCACCTGTGCGCCTTTGCTCTTCTTTTATCAGCGCCCATGATCCAAAAGCCGTATCCGTTTATCAATACGGCGTAAATGAAGAGAGCCATTGATTGTCACCCTTTACGTAAAAAAACCGCTCCCGGAAAGAGAGCGGCTTTTTCAACTTACTTGTCTAACTGAGCTTTAGCAGCATCAGCAAGCTGATTGAAAGCAGTAAGATCGTTTACAGCAAGATCAGCAAGCATTTTGCGGTTTACTTCGATGCCTGAAAGCTTAAGACCGTGCATTAAACGGCTGTAAGAAAGACCGTTCATACGTGCAGCAGCGTTGATACGAGTGATCCAAAGCTTACGGAAATCACGTTTTTTCTGACGGCGGTCACGGAATGCATAGTTTCCTGATTTCATGACCTGCTGGTTTGCTACTTTGTATAATGTATGTTTTGAACCGAAATAACCTTTTGCTAATTTAAGAACCTTTTTACGACGCTTACGTGTAACAGTTCCGCCTTTTACTCTTGGCATTAGATTTCCCTCCTAATTGTTCCTTGTCCGATTACTTGATGTTGGCAAGCTGTTGTTTGATGCGTTTGAAGTCTCCTGCGCTCACAATAGCACCCTTGCGAAGCTTACGCTTTTGCTTTTGGGATTTGTTGGCGAATAAGTGACTTGTGTATGCATGAGAACGTTTTAACTTCCCAGAACCTGTCTTTTTAAAACGTTTAGCAGATCCGCGGTGAGTTTTCATTTTTGGCATGGGATTTCCTCCTTATTGCTTTTCGTTTTTCGGCGCGAGCATTAAGAACATGCTGCGGCCGTCCATTTTTGGTTTTGTTTCGACTGTCGCAACTTCCGCACATGCTTCAGAGAAACGGTCCAATACGCGCTGGCCGATTTCTTTATGAGTGATTGCGCGCCCTTTAAAGCGGATAGAAGCTTTCACTTTATCGCCTTTTTCAAGGAATTTAATCGCATTGCGCAATTTCGTGTTAAAGTCATGCTCATCGATCGTCGGACTTAATCTAACTTCTTTTAAGTTAATGATTTTTTGATTTTTGCGTGCTTCTTTGTCCTTTTTCTGCTGCTCGAATCTGAATTTACCGTAGTCCATGATGCGGCAGACAGGCGGTTTTGCATTTGCTGCAACTAACACAAGGTCAAGATTTGCGCGGCCGGCGATTTCAAGTGCTTCCTGACGGGACTTGATGCCGAGCTGATCGCCATTTTGTCCGATCAGACGAACTTCACGTGCACGGATACCCTCATTAACCAATTGATCTTTGCTAATAATGAGCCACCTCCATAGTTTCTTCGAATTGATTCACAACGCTTTTTGACTGCATTCTGCAGGCAAACAAAAAGTGCGGGCATGACAACACACCCACACTACGAACATCTGCATAAATAAAAATGTACGGTCAACCTGCCAACTACATGAATGTGTCAATCAGGTGAGAAGCGGGTGCCTCTGCTTGTGATTTATATTCAATTCAATAACTATTCTACACAATACCGGATCATTAGTCAAGAATGACTTCTCCGGATCAACTTTTTCATTTTAACACGATGCCGGGGTGAGCGCAAGGAAAAATGTGAAATTTCGTTATATGCCGCCCGCGGGCGTGCCAACACAATAAAAAACCCGGGTCTATGACCCGGGTTTATCCTCCGATGAGCTGAACGAATACCGGAATGACCAGCACCGTCACCACTCCTACGACGACAACCGCGATACTTGCCATTGCCGCTTCTACTTCCCCCATCTCAATGCCGACCGCAACACCGAGTGCGTGTCCTGATGTGCCGAGAGCCAGTCCCTTAGAGATTGGGTGCTTTACTTTAAACAGTTTTAAGAATAAAGCGCCAAGAGCATAGACGATAACGGCGTTGAAAATAACGGCGAAAGCGGTGATGTCGGTGATGCCGCCGATCCCTTTTGACAGCGGAAGGGCAATTGCCGTTGTCGCCGCCTGCGGAAGCATGCTTTTCATAACGGCCGCGTCAAGATGAATGCCTTTTGCGATCAAATAGACAATCGTGACTGAGCAGATAGAGCCGACAATGATGGAAGACATGATCTGCCACCAGTATTTTCTCAGCTTGTCACGCTGTTTGTATAAAGGGATGGCAAAAGCGATCGTCGCGGGCTCCAGGAAGAATTTAATAATGTCTCCTCCGCTTTTATAATCTTCATATGAAAAACCGCCGAGCTTCAGAAAAAGAATTCCAAGCACCATCGCGACAAACAGCGGGGTGAAGAGGAAAAAGCCTCTCGTTTTTTTAAATAAATACGTGCCGATGCCAAAGGCCGCAAGTGAAACGACAATACCGAAATATGGACTCATCCGTTTTCCCTCCTAATGCTGCACAAGTTCGTTTTCCTGATTGGAACGGCGCACCGTTTGTTTATCAGCCGGAGCAGCCTTCTGACGTTTTTGGCTGACAGACAAGATCAGCTGAGAAAAAAGGCCCGTCGCCCCTAACAGAATGATGGTGGCGAGTAAGATGACGAGTGCGATCTGCACGCCGTACTGCTGCATGACGCCAAGTGAATTCATCACGGAGATGCCCGACGGGACAAATAAAAATCCGATCAGTGACGTTAATGATGTTCCCAGCGCTTCTACTTGTTCAAGCTTAATCACTTTCAGGCATAAGAGGACAAATAATAACACCAAACCTACTACGGAAGCGGGTATAGGAATGGGGACAATCGCTGCAATCCCATTAGATATGAGCATAATTACGGCAAAAATAAATGCTTGTGTCAGAAATCCGTACACTTTTTTCGCACTCATTTTCTTCACCTCTTTCTCTTTGTTAGGTCCATTATAAAAGAGAAATTGATTTTTAAAGCGCTTTCATAACAAACGGCTGAATATTCATTCTGAAATGCAAAAAACGGCTGCTGAAATGCAAAAGCCGCCTCATATAATATGAAGCAGCTTTTTTAAGTCCTTGGCGTATGTACGGCTGACGGGAATTTTTGAGCCGTCTTTTAAGATCAGATTGTAAGTCGAATTAAACCACGGATGAATTTCCGTAATATGCTCCGTATTCACGATGAACGCGCGGTGCACTCTCAAGAAACCCGTATCAGGCAGTTTTTTCTCAATGACCGCCAAAGTTTCATGAACGGAATAAGACGCGGCAAACGTTTTGACGGAAACGTGTCCGTCCTCCATGCCGGCGTAAATAATGTCCTTCGTATCTAAAATGACAATAGATTCACCGGCTGATACAGCCAGTTTATGCGCTCCGGCTGCGGACGGCTGCTCCGAGACGGCTCCTGCCCTGTCCAGCTTCACTCTTTTAAACTTTCTGATCGTCTGGCGCACTCTTTCTTCATCAAAAGGCTTCGTTAAATAATCGAGCGCGTCGACTTCAAAAGCTTTTAAAGCAAATTGGTCATACGCCGTCGCAAAAACGACGGCCGGCGGATTTTTCATGTTTTTCAGCCGTTTGGCAATGTCAAATCCGTTTTCTCCTGACAAATCAACGTCCAAAAACAGCAGATCCGGTTTTTGATCCATCATACTGTCAAAAGCGGATTCAATATTTTCAGCTTCGTTTATGTCACTTACTTCATTCGTCCGTTTCAGCAAATAAGCTAATTCATCTCTTGCCAGCATTTCATCATCAACGATTAACACCTTCAGCATGTTCTTCTCCTTTAGTCATCAGTTTCAAAGGCAGCTCAAATGATACGTCCGTACCTTTGCCGGCCTCACTTTCCAATCGCAGGGCTGCTTGTGGGCCGAACAGCCCGATCAGCCGCTGATTTAAATTGTAAAGCGCGGTTCCCGTCCCTTCTTTAGACGGGAGCGGACGGTTTCCGAGCACGGACAGCAATTCCGGATCAATTCCCCTACCGTTATCTCCAACCCGCATTAAAACCGACTGACCGGCGGATACCACGCTGACATTGACGGCACAGCTGTCCTGCTTTCTTGAAAATGCATGGCGAAGCGCATTTTCGACGAGAATCTGCAGCACAAAAGGAGGAATTTCGATGTCCTCCAAACCGCGTTCGATTTCAAGACTGATTTTATATTTCCCGGGAAAACGGGCCTGCTCCAATGATAAATACGCCTGCAGATGGTTCAGTTCTTTAGAAAGCGGGATGAGCAGCTGCCTTGCCCCCTGCAGATTGGAACGGAAATAGACGCTGAGCTGCAGCAGAAGCTTTCGGGTTTTTTCCACATCCGTACGGCAAAGAGCAGAAATCGTATTGATCGCATTAAACAGAAAATGCGGATTGACCTGTGCTTGAAGCGCTTTTATTTCTGCGTCTTTCAGCAATTTGCTCTGCAGTTCCGCCTCGCCGAGTTCAAGCTGGGTGGAGAACAGCATGGCGAGTCCTTCTGCAAGCTCTTCTTCAACCCGGCTTAAACCTGACGGGCTTTTAAAGTACATTTTCAGCGTCCCGATCGTTTTGCCGTTTGACGTCAGCGGCAATACGATCGCCGCATGCAGCGGACAGGGATCGTGCGTGCATTCAATTTCTTCCTTTGATGTCGCTTTCATAATATGACCCGTTTTAATGACGCGTTTTGACAATCCGGTGATCAGGCTTTCAGAAGGAATATGATGGTCGGCACCCGCGCCGACGTGCGCCAAAATCTTTTCGTTATCCGTAAGCGATACTGCGTCCGTTCCTGTTTGCCTGTGAATGATGGCGGCGACGCTTTTGCATGAGCTTTCATTCAGTCCCTGGCGGAAAAACGGAAGCGTCTGATCGGCAATCATCAGCACCCTGTGGGTTTCAAGGGCTCTCGCCCGTTCTTCCTTTCGGATAATCGACTGAATGATCGAAAGAAAAATGAAAGTCCCTGACCCGTTTACCAATATCATCGGGATGCCGATGATGCTCACAAGCGTCCAAGCATCAGAAAACGGCTTGGCCATCAAGAGGATGAGCAGCATTTGCAGCGATTCCATTCCGAGTCCGACAAGCGCGGCCACACGCGGTGTCGGCATCGCATAGCGTTTTCTGAAATACCGTCCGATCCAGCCGGACAAAATGCCCGCTAAAACGGATGAGACGGCACAGCTGACTGCCGTCGCGCCGCCGAGTGATAAACGATGCAGGCCGGCCAGTATGCCGACGCCGATTCCCACATACGGGCCGCCTAAGAGTCCGCCGATTTCAACGCCCATAATTCTTGTATTGGCAATTGAACCGGACGGATTAATTTGAAACACCCAGTCATTATTCATGATTGTATTCCGCTGAATTTCTATTCCCGTATAGTTGCTGATGATACTGAACAGCGAGAAAATTGAAATCAGCACCGCTTTGCCTTTATAGCTCTCAGGCTGCTGGAGCGCCTGTCTGAACAATCTGGTATGAGCCAGAACAAATCCCAATATGACGATAATTCCGACTCTTTCCAGCATCATGATGATCAAATGCAGCATACTTTTCACCTGTTCTTTCAAATTGTATTTTATCACGTTTTAGAGCCTGAGACAGAATCTGACACAAACCTGCCTGTTTTTTTCAAATCATCTGAAAACATCTTTCACAGTCTATGTATCTATTGTAGAATAAACGGGAGCCTTGCGGCAGAGAGTTTCAGAATATAACAAAGAGGAGAAGATCATGAAAGCCGTATTTTTTGATTTGGACGATACACTGTTATGGGATGAAAAAAGCGTCAGAACAACATTCAGGGAAACATGTTTACAAGCGGAAAAAAAATATGGCCTTGACCCGCATACATTTGAAGAGGCGGTTCGGAAAGCGGCACGGGAATTGTATATGTCATACGAAACCTATCCTTATACGGTCATGATCGGCATTAATCCGTTTGAAGGATTGTGGGCGAATTTTTCCGAGCCGGTCAGCGAAGGATTTAAACAGCTGAATCGGATTGCGCCGGAATACAGACGAAACGCCTGGACGAACGGCTTAAAAAGCGTCGGTATAGACGATGCGGCTTACGGCGAATATTTGGCGGAGTTTTTCGCGGCGGAACGCAGACAGCGTCCGTATGTGTATGATGAAACGTTTGCGGTGCTTGATAAGCTGAAAGGTGTTTATGAATTGCTTCTGCTGACAAACGGCGATCCCAGCCTGCAGAAAGAAAAACTCGCCGGCGTTCCTGAGCTCGCGCCTTATTTTAATGAAATCGTCATCTCAGGCGCTTTCGGAAAAGGGAAACCCGATGCCTCCATATTCGAACATTGCCTCGGCCTCCTGAACCTGAAAAAAGAAGACGCCATTATGGTCGGAGATAACCTCAATACTGATATATTGGGAGCGAAACGGGCAGGCATTACGACAGTCTGGGTAAACCGGACGCAAAAGAAAAATGATACGGACATTGCGCCTGATTACGTGATCAGCGATCTTCACGAGCTGTTTGCGATTATAGAGAAACAAAAAGAAAGATAATTTTATACGCAAAAAAACCCCATTCTGAATGAACGGGGTTTTTGTATTTCCGGTTATTTTTTCGCTTCGGCTACAGCCTTTTTCACAAAATCGTCTAATGAGACGGTTTCTGATTTCTGCTCGCCGTATTTCCGGACGTTTACCGCGCCGTTTTCCGCTTCTTGGTCACCGACCACAAGCATGTACGGGATTTTTTGCATTTGCGCTTCACGGATTTTATAGCCGATTTTTTCGTCCCGGCTGTCAAGCTCGACACGCAGGCCTTCGCGCTGCAGGCGCTCCTGCACTTTTTTCGCATAGTCAAGATGCACGGACGGTGATACAGGAATGACTTGGAATTGCACCGGCGCAAGCCATGTCGGAAGGGCGCCTTTGTGCTCTTCGATTAAGAAAGCAACGAAACGCTCCATCGTTGACACGACGCCGCGGTGAATAACGACAGGGCGGTGCTGTTTGCCGTCTTCTCCGACGTAAGTGAGATCAAAGCGTTCCGGAAGAAGGAAGTCAAGCTGTACAGTTGACAATGTCTCTTCTTTGCCGATCGCCGTTTTCACCTGCACGTCAAGCTTAGGGCCGTAAAACGCCGCTTCGCCTTCCGCTTCATAATAGTCGTGCCCCATCTCATCCATTGCGGCCTTCAGCATGGATTGCGCTTTGTTCCACATCTCATCATCATCAAAATATTTTTCCGTATCTTCAGGATCGCGGTAAGACAGGCGGAATGTGTAATCATTCAGGCCGAAGTCTTCGTATACGTCTTGAATCAAACGGACCGTGCGGATGAATTCTTCTTTAATCTGATCAGGGCGGACGAAAATGTGCGCGTCATTTAACGTCATGCCGCGTACGCGCTGAAGACCTGAAAGCGCCCCGGACATTTCGTATCGGTGCATCGTTCCCAGCTCTGCAATCCGGATCGGAAGCTCGCGGTAGCTGTGAATGTCCTGCTTGTAAATCATCATATGGTGAGGACAGTTCATCGGACGGAGCACGAGTGTTTCATTGTCCATTTCCATCGGCGGGAACATCGTATCCTGATAATGATCCCAGTGGCCCGATGTTTCGTACAGGTCTTTGCTTCCGAGAACAGGCGTATAGACGTGCTCATAACCGAGGCTCAGCTCTTTATCCACAATGTAGCGCTCGATCACGCGGCGGATGGTCGCGCCTTTCGGCAGCCAGAGCGGCAGACCTTGTCCGACTTTTTGAGAGTTGGCAAACAACTTTAATTCTTTGCCCAGTTTTCGGTGGTCACGCTCTTTCGCTTCTTCAAGCATGCGCAAATGCTCTTTCAAGTCATCCTTTTTAAAGAAGGCCGTGCCGTAAATGCGCTGAAGCATTTGGTTTTTGCTGTCGCCGCGCCAGTATGCGCCCGCAAGGCTCAGCAGCTTAAATTCTTTAATTTTGCCTGTAGACGGCACGTGCACGCCGCGGCACAGGTCAAAAAATTCGCCCTGCTCATAAATGGAGACCGTTTCGTCTTCTGGAATCGCATCCAGCAGTTCAAGCTTCAGATTATCGTCGATTTCCGCAAACATGGCTTTTGCTTCATCACGGCTCACTTCTTTTCGGATGATCGGCAGATTTTCACCAATGATGCGTTTCATTTCTTTTTCAATCTTCGGAAGGTCATCCGGCGTCAGCGCCTGCTCCATTTCAACGTCATAATAGAACCCGTTTTCAATGACGGGGCCGACTCCGAATTTCACATCTTTATAAATGCGTTTAATCGCCTGGGCCAATAAATGCGCCGTGCTGTGCCGCATGATGTTCAAACCTTCTTCTGTGCCTTCTGTAATGATTTCTACGGCACCGTCCTCTTGAATCGGCGTTCTTAAATCAATTTCCTGTCCGTTCAGTTTTCCGGCTAAAGACTTTTTCTTTAATCCCGGACTGATGGATGCCGCGATATCTTCTGTTGTTGTTCCTTTCGGAAATTCCTTTACCGCTCCGTCCGGAAATGTGATGTTGATCATATCTGACATCTTCGTCACTCCTTTTTTTATGCAAATCAAAAACCCCGCCCCCTATGAAAGGGACGAGGTTAAATAAACGGAATCGTGGTTCCACCCTTTTTTCCGCACGGCCGATTGTTTCGGCACCTGCGGCTCTAAACTCTGTAACGGGAGTTCCCGTCAGCTATTACTGGCGCTTATTCCGGCGTTCACAGCTGAAGTTCAAAGGCGGTAAAGACAATGATCCATAGCTGGAAAGCTTTCAGCCTGGGCTCTCCTCTCTTATAAAGCCGGTATCAATGCTTCATGTCCTTATCAATACGTGTAGCAATCATTAATCTTTTATGTATTATAAAATGTCTGTGAGAAAAATGCAACTCGGTTTTCCGTCTGATTTCGCACAGACAGCCCTGCCGCTTACGCAAGGCCGTCCGAGCGGCTATCCTTCCGTCTTCTCGGCTGCAAACGCGCCCAACGGAAAAAGGCGCACCCTCTCCTGAAACACGTTTTGAATCGTTCTGGACATCATATGTTCCGGTTTGTCCGTATACAGTTCTACCGTCTCAGGCGCAATGGAGATCAGCGGCGCAAGGAGATGGGAATCTATATACATCGGGTGCTCCCGCACAAACCGTCTGTCTATGTATTTTTTCTGTTCCCGTTCTGACACATAGCGCAGCTCCCACAGCGTAAAAGCCCGGTCATGTACGATGCGGACTTTCTTCATCCGCGGCGGATTGGATGTCACATAATCTCTCAGAGACTGGATAAAGTTTTGATATTCCTGTTCCATCCGGTATTCATCTATCGCAGCCTCCGCGTATTCTCTGAGCCTCTCATAATACCTGCCGAGCCGGAACGTCTGAAACGAACGCACGGAAAAAACACCCGCATCAAGTGAAATCGTCCGGAGCGCATCTGAAATAAACTGTGTGCGCGGCTCTTTCTTCGGCTCAAACGGATGATCCTCAAGCTCTCCTTCCATAATGCTGTGTGCAAGCTGAAGGATTTGCTGCTGTTCATCCTGATCGGTGAAGCAGTATGCGTCCTCAATAAGCGAAAGCATATGCTCGTCTTCTTTGCATTCCAAAAAAAACCTGACAAGTATCGGCTCAATAAAGCGCTGAACGCAAAAAGCCGTTTCAGACCTTGCGATTCCGACTTTTTTTATGCCTTCACGGACAATAAAATGTCTCCGGTCGTCCGATTGCTGAATGAGATGTAAAAAAGCGGCGGTATCGTGGTCATCTTCAAAGATCACTTCAAGCATATTTGTCCCCCCTTACGGCATCTGTTACAAGTATATGGGGGATGTTTTTAAAATAGACGTAAAGGTTAGCTTTCACCGCCGAACAAATGACGCACCTTCTTTTTAAATATAACGGGAAGCGATAAAAATACGACGTAAAGACAGATCACGCAGAGTACGGTCAGCACATTGCCGGACATAAAGCTCGCGCCGAGCACATTCAGGACGATCGTCCCCGGAATGATGCCCGCTGCGGTCGCCAAAAAATACGTTACCGGCCTGACTTTCGATAGGCCCGCGGCATAGCTGATCACATCAAAGTTAACAGGCAGAATGCGCAGGATAAAAATATAAAAGAAGCCATTGGTTTTCATCTGCTTTTGAATGGCTTCCATTTTTCCATGACGGCTTTTCTCATTAAAGGCAAACAGCCCCGCCGCAAAAAAAGACGCGGCGGCAGCGCCCATTGAGCCCGCCAGCGTATACATGGTGCCGAAAAACGGGCCGAACGCCAATCCTCCGGCGACGGAAACGATTGATACGGGAAACAGCACAAAAGGCCTGACGATGGAAATTCCGATAAACACAAGCGGCGCAAAAACACCGAACGATAACACCCACAGCCGGATCTCCTTAGGCGACAGATTCAGATATTTGCGGTTTGCCCACAGCAAAAGACCCGCTCCCGCCGCAGCCGCAGCCCAAGTGACAGCCTTCTTATTCCTCATTCCCTCAAATCCTTCCCATTGGACGCCGGCATCATGAACGGCGGCGGTTTTCCCCGTCAAGACGGACGGGCGAAGCCAAATATAAAATCCGCTCCATCAGTCTTGCCGCTTTTACTTCTTCCTTTTCTCCCCGCTGTGAATACGTAAAATGATGCTTCAGCTCGTCTGGTGAAAAATTAGACGAGAAGAAAGTGGGAAGCTGCTGGCTCATTCTGTGCTGAAGCACGGTGCCGATGACTTCATCCCTGACCCAGCTTGTCATTGATTCCGCTCCGATGTCATCAAGCATCAGTACGGGCGTCGTTTTCACCATATTCAGTTTCGCCTCCAGCGACTGATCCTGGAGCGAGTTTTTCAGCTCTCTGACAAATTCGGGAACATATACGATCATTGATGAATACTCTTTTTCCGCCAGTTCGTTGGCAATGGCGGCTAAAATAAATGTCTTTCCGATTCCGAATTTTCCGTACAGATACAGGCCTTTGCCTTTTCCCGTTTCATTATAGCTCTTCAGAAAATCCGTCACATGCTGGAAAATGCCGAGTCTGCTCGGATCGGTAATGTCGATCTGCTGAAACGTCGCGCCGAGAAGATCCTGCTGGATATACATGCTCTTCATCAGGGACTTTTGCCTTTTCTGGCGGTCGAGCTTTCTCTTTTCCGGACATTCGTAATATTCAATATCAATGGAACGCCCGTTGATCACAAGCTTCGGATGGTAGCCTTCAAGCAGGCTGTTCGTCCGGCTGTCTTTCGAACAGAAGGCGCACTGTTTGCTTTGCTGAACGAATTCGTACAGTTTATTTAACCCTCTGTCAATCATGCTTTGATTGATTACATCTTTCTGTTCCTTCAAAAAAGCCTGGACGTCTTCGTCGGCCATGACTTGCTGCTGCATTCGTTCCAGGCGTTTTTGAAAGTCAGGTCTTTTCGTCACGCCTTCTAAGGATCGGCTGATCGGTTCCATTCAATATCACCCCGCTTCTCTGTCTCAATAGGCAGAGTATTTTTTCAGTTTTTTCATTTCTTCCATCATTTTTTTCTTCTGTTCTTCAAGATCCTGTGCGGAAAGAGCCGGCTGTTCTTGTTTCTTCCCGGTTTCTTCTTCTTTCATCCAATCAGGGCGCTTTTCTTCCCGGACGGTTTTTTTGCTGCGCGCCGCGCCGTTTGTTTTGCCGTCCGCCCAATCAAGATATTGCCTGTGCTCTTCGATTGCGAGCTTCATTGCTTCCCGTACCGTTTTGACTTTCTTTCTGGCCCAGTGGGCGGCGATTTTTTGGATATAGTTTTTGGACAGCTTCATATCCGTTTTCAGCATGACATAATAAATCAGCACATTGGTGACGCCGGGCTCAAGCTTTTGTTCGAACATAATATCGGCGATGATCTGCAGGTCGGCTTTTGACGGCTCGGTCCCGTCCGCAATGTCCTGAAGAAGCTTTCTCGGTGATATGGTCTCAAGCTGTGCGATGAGTTCGCCGTTCAATGAATCGTCCTTTTCCGTCCGGTTTTCTCTCAAGGTGACAGGCTGTGTTTTATCAATCAGTTCCGGAAGCTTGCCGCTTCTTTCAATTTGGTACCAGTCGCTGGCCGCTTTCCTCAGCGCTTCTGCCGTTATCGTATCCTGTTCATTAATTGCGGTCATGACGACGTGCTGCATGGAGATAGGATCTATTCCGTATAAATATGAAAGCTTTTTAATGCTCTCCCGCACATCCTGTGTGATTGATTTGCGCGGTATCATCGTTTCTGATAACCCCGCCAAAAACAGCTCAAAATCAAACACTTCCTCCGTCACCGTATAGGAAGGCGCTTGTCCGACAGACGCCGTCTCATAGTCCTCGGGGAGCTTCATCGCCTCTTCCATATCAGGCGTCATTTTCCATTCACTCGGCTGAAAAGAGGCAAAGGCGTGATTAAACGGACGGGTAATTTCCCTTGCGCCCGCGCCGACGGAAGGGTGCGTGTAAAATTGTCTCAGCTGCTGGTATTTCGTTTTACCGACTCTGTTATAAAGAAAGACATTCAGCATGCCGTCTTCAAAAAAATCATTCGGCCTGAGCGGGGGCAGCAGCTCATAAATAAACATCCGCTCTTTTTGCTCGGACTCCCGGATATACACTTTCAGCAGCCCGATTCCTTCAAGCTTTCCCTGTTCATGATGAATCTTTTTTAAATTTGACTGCATCATGCCCATCAGCTGCCTGTGCGTGGATTCCGCTCCCCACAAGCGGTTCTGCTCAAGCTCCCCCCACAAGGTCATATAAAGGGAGAATGCAAAAGAACCGATCAGCGGCTGGTACAGATGTGTCAAAACCTGTCTGTCGACATCCTGAAGAAGCGAACGGCTTTTGACCGTATAAGGATCTACAGGCAATACGTCATTCCAATAGTCAGCCATGATTCTCAAACCTTCCGATATGTTTCTACTCTCATTTTACACCGTTTCTGCGATCTATCAAATGCCAATTTTGCTCATGAGAAAAGAGCCAGACACAATCTCTTAGCTCTCTCAGCGTTCTTTCTTTATTAAATCTTTCAATTCATCGATAAACACGTTTATATCCTTAAACTGCCGGTAGACGGAGGCAAAGCGGACATAAGACACCTCATCGATTTTCGCCAGGCGGTCCATTACCATTTCTCCGACAAGTTCGCTTTTGACTTCAGATACGCCTTGGTTTCTCAGCTCTTTTTCAATGTCAAAGCACATGTCTTCCAATGTTTTTAAAGGAACGGGCCTTTTTTCACAAGCTTTAATTAACCCGCGCAGCATTTTTTCACGGCTGAATTCTTCCCGGACGCCTTCTTTTTTCACGACGATCAGAGGCATCTCTTCAAACTTCTCAAATGTAGTGAAGCGGTAATGGCAGGCTTCGCATTCCCGCCTTCTGCGGATTGATTTCCCTTCGTCCGCAGGCCGTGAATCAAGTACGCGGGAACCGTTATGCTGGCATGAAGGACATTTCAAATTGGATCAGCTCCCATCTGTTTCGTTGCTGTAATGCGGTTCGCAAGCTTCCGGTAAATGCCCGCCAACGTTTCTAGGATGAGCCTATTTGTTGGGAGAGCCGATAGACCGGCCTTATCTTTTCTATTTTACAAAAAAAATGCTTAAAGAAAAAGCAATGCTGTTTTTTTACATTAGAAAAGGAGCATCAGCTTCAAAGCGCGTAATGGCTTTTTCAGCTTAGCTCCCTTGTGTTTGCGTTTTGAAAATTACAGTACTTTCGCTTGTGCCTGTTTAATCTGTACAGGCCCCATTCCTCTCGGTATTTCAATGTTTTCTCTTGTATCTGCATGTAATGCGTCCGCAATGTAATCCGCAGCCACATTAGGATCCAGGTCTCCACAAGTATAAACATCAATGCTTGCATATCCGTGTTCAGGAAAACTGTGAATCGTTAAATGTGACTCAGAGATAATAACGACTCCGCTTACGCCTTGCGGTGCAAATTTGTGAAATGCGACCTCGCGCACCTCAGCTCCTGATTTCAAAGCAGCATTTACAAACGTTTTTTCAATAAAATCCATGTCATTGAGCTTATCAAAATCGCATCCCCACAGCTCGGAGATGACGTGACGCCCCATTGTTTCCATAATCATGGACCCCCCTTAACAAGAATTAAAAAAGTGAATTTCCGAGAACTGACCCGGCCATTTACCACGGGGGAAAGTTAGTCCGGAGAGGTCCTAACCCTTTAAGTAATTCCGAAGCAGTCACGAGCAAGAAGTTCACGAAAGATAGTATACTGTGTTTAAGTTTATTTTGCAAGGTGTGTTTTTTGCGAATATGCCGTTAAGGGTTTTTTTCTAACAAATGTCCATGATCTTTAGTCTACACAGCTGACGGGTGTTTCATTCGCGCGGCGACGTGACGGATAAGATCAACGACCCGGCAGGAATATCCCCATTCATTGTCATACCAGGCGAGCACCTTTACTTTTCGGTCTTCCATCACCATCGTTGTCAGTCCGTCGATGATCGCAGAGTGTGAATTCGTATTATAATCCGAAGAAACGAGCGGCTCATCCGAATAATCAAGAATTCCGTACATCGACGTTTTTGCGGCTCTTTGGAAAGCGGCGTTCACTTGCTCGGCAGACACATCTGTTTTCAGATCGCAGACAAGGTCCACTAATGACACATTCGGAACGGGAACACGCAAAGCAAGACCGTGAAGTTTTCCTTTCAAATGAGGCAGCACGAGCGACAGCGCTTTAGCGGCGCCTGTAGAAGTCGGAATGATGGATTCTCCGCACGCTCTCGCCCTCCGCAGATCTTTATGCGGATTGTCGATATTTTTTTGATCATTCGTGTAAGCGTGAACAGTCGTCATCAGGCCGCTTTCAATCCCGAATTCCTGATCAAGCACTTTGACGACCGGCGCAAGGCAGTTTGTCGTGCAGGATGCATTTGAAATAATGACATGTTCATCGGGGTTGAACTGCTCTTCATTTACTCCCATGACAATGGTAACGTCTTCATTTTTGCCCGGAGCCGTTAAAATGACCTTTTTCGCCCCTGCTTCAATATGGCTCATCGCTTTTTCTTTTGAATTAAATTTCCCCGTTGCTTCTACAACGATGTCTATTCCGCATTCTTTCCACGGAAGCTCTCTCGGGTCCCGGCGATTGAACAGCATAATATGTTTTCCGTTGACAATCAGGCTGTCGTCAGCGGTCTCAACTTCTTGATCGTATTTGCCGTGAATTGTGTCATACTTTATCAAATGAGCAAGCGTTTCCGGGGGATAGCTTGCATTAATGGCTGTTATTTGAATTTGATCATCTTCCATTGCTTTTCTGAACACCATTCTTCCGATTCTTCCAAACCCGTTGATTGCTACTTTTACCTTCATGCTCAGGTCACCCCTTTTTAATATGCCACTCTAATTTACCTTTATTTATATATAGTATAACACATTAAAAGAAATCCGCCAGTACAACTTGATAAAAATCCACCCTTATACCGATCAATATGTTGTTCAATCGGTTTTTTTGCATATAAAATGATCTTTCTTCCATAAAAAAAGCAGGATCAGCGTCTCAGGCTGCCTGCTTTTTTCTTATATTTGTCCCGGTTCTTTAAATTTGTCATTTAAAATGCTGTCCTCTAACACGGAAGACACCTCGCCGTACCGTTTAGCAATATGCATCGCGCCCCAGTCACACAGCGCATTTAAAATTCTTTCCAGACTGTGCCCGTATTCACTCAGCTCGTATTCCACTTTCGGCGGCACCTGATTGTACACGATCCGGTTGATGACGCCGTCAGCTTCCAGCTCCCGCAATTGCTGTGTCAGCATCTTCTGGGTGATGTCCGGCATAAGCCGCTTCAATTCGCTTGTCCGTTTTTTCCCGCGCATGAGGTGGCAGAGGATCACACACTTCCATTTTCCGCCGATCACTTCAAGCGCCGCCTCTACGGATATATTGTATTTTTTCTTCAGCAACGGTAATTCCTCCTCATCTATAGGAACTAAAAAGTGCCTATGGCACTTAAAAGTACGTTCTTTTCAATGACACTTCTATCAATCATAATGACATTTGCCGGCTGAAAAGGAATGTACTCTTATACTTATATCGTTTACCCGGCATCATTTCAACCATACATTATCGTTCAAGGAGGAAAACAGATGTCTTCACATCGCCAAAGCTATTTACCAGCGCTGCTGGCATTAGCCGTCAGCGCTTTTGCGATCGGCACAACCGAATTTATCAGCGTCGGACTGCTGCCGCTTATATCTCAAGATCTGCATATACCTGTGACAACGGCGGGACTTACCGTTTCCATGTATGCTCTGGGCGTGACATTCGGCGCACCGGTTTTAACGTCTCTCACATCCGGCATGTCGCGGAAAACGCTGCTGCTCTGGGTAATGTTGATTTTTATCGCCGGAAATACACTCGCAGCGAGCGCTTCCTCAATCGGCGTCTTACTGGCGGCACGGGTCATTTCGGCTTTTTCCCACGGCATTTTCATGTCAATCGGGGCAACGATCGCCGCCAATATCGTGCCGGAGCATAAAAGAGCAAGCGCGATTTCTATCATGTTCACGGGGCTGACGGTGGCTACGGTGACCGGCGTTCCGTTCGGCACCTATCTCGGCCAGCAATTCGGATGGAGGATTGCCTTTGCCGTCATTGTGGCGGTAGGAATCATCGCATTCCTCACAAACGCGCTTCTCGTTCCGTCACATTTGCGAAAAGGGACGAAAACCGCATTTTCCGAGCAGGTCAAACTCGTCACAAACGGCCGGTTATTGCTTTTATTTATTATTACGGCGTTAGGCTACGGCGGAACGTTTGTCGTGTTTACGTATTTATCTCCGCTTCTTCAGGAGGTAACCGGTTTTCAGAAAGAAACCGTCGCGGCCATCCTGCTCATTTACGGAATTGCGATTGCCATCGGAAACATGATTGGCGGCCGTTTATCAAACCGGAATCCGCTGAAAGCCTTGTTTTATATGTTCATTGTCCAGGCTGCTGTGCTGTTTGTCCTGACTTTTACCGCGCCGTTTAAAACAGCCGGGCTGATCACCATTATTTTCATGGGGCTGTTGGCGTTTATGAATGTGCCGGGGCTTCAGGTATATGTCGTGATGCTGAGTGAACGTTTTGCGCCAAGCGCCGTTGATACAGCATCAGCCTTAAATATCGCAGCATTTAATGCCGGAATCGCGATCGGCTCGTTTGCCGGCGGAATCATTACAGACTCAATCGGAATCATTCATACCGCTTGGATCGGGGCGCTGATGGTGCTCAGCGCGGTCGTATTAACCGGATGGAGCAGGAAGCTTGAAAAGCGGGATCGCACTGCCATTGAAAGGAGGTGAGTTTTTCTTCAGCGCATTTTGATTTTTTCAACAGACAAATAATAGGAGGAATATATACATGACAACACATTTACAAGCAAAAGCAACATTGCATAACGGAGTAGAGATGCCTTGGTTCGGCATCGGAGTTTTCAAAGTAGAGGAAGGCGCGGAACTCGTCAACGCGGTGAAAACGGCATTGGTGCACGGCTATCGCAGCGTTGATACCGCCGCGATTTACGGAAATGAAGAAGGTGTCGGCGAAGGGATCCGCCAAGGGCTGCAAGAAGCGGGATTAAAACGTGAAGACATTTTTGTCACGTCAAAAGTATGGAATGCCGATTTAGGATATGAAGAAACGTTAAAAGCGTTTGACACAAGCTTAGAAAAACTCGGTTTAGATTATTTAGATTTATATTTGATCCATTGGCCTGTCGAAGGAAAGTACATCGATGCGTGGCGGGCGCTCGAAACCCTCTACCGGGATGGACGCATTAAGGCGATCGGGGTCAGCAATTTCCAAATTCACCATCTGAAACATCTCATGAAAGAAACGGAAATCAAGCCGATGATCAACCAGGTGGAGTACCACCCGCGCCTGACACAGAAAGAACTGCTTGCTTTCTGCACTGAACAAGGCATTCAGCTTGAAGCGTGGTCGCCATTGATGCAAGGGCAGCTGCTTGATCACCCCGTCTTACAGGAGATCGCTGAGAAGTACGGCAAATCAGCCGCTCAAGTGATTTTGCGCTGGGATTTGCAAAACGGTGTCATCACCATTCCGAAATCAACTAAAAAACACCGTATTGAAGAAAATGCAAATGTCTTTGATTTCGAACTGTCAGCTGACGATATGAAGCGGATTGATGATCTGAACGAAAATCTCCGTGTCGGTCCGGACCCTGACAATTTTGATTTTTAACCAGAAAAACACCGTTCGGCTTTCCGAACGGTGTTTGTTTATGCCCAGCCGCTCAATACTTCCTCAAGCTGGTGCTTTGTATGTTCAAGACTGCCGCTGTTATCAATGACGGCGTCAGCTTTTTTTGCTTTGTCCGCTAAAGGCATTTGCGACGTTATCCGGCTCATCGCTTCTTCTTCTGTAAGGGAATTCCGCTCCATCAGCCGTTTGAGCTGAATGTCTGCCGGTACGGTGACGACGAGCACCTTGCCGACAAGATAATCAAGCCCGCTTTCATACAAAAGCGGTATATCCAAAACGACGAACTGCTCTTTTCTCGCAACGGCTTCATCCCGCTGTTTCAGCATTTCCGCACGCACTGCCGGATGAACGATCTGATTCAGCTTCAAACGCTTCTGTTCGTCAGTGAAAACGATAGAACCGAGTTTTTTTCTGTCAATGCCGCCGTTTTCCAGCAGGATGTCTTTTCCGAATGCTTCCACAATTTGTCCGTAAGCCGGCATTCCTTTTTCCACCGCCTGTTTCGCGATGACATCCGCATCAATGACTGTTATTTTTTTGTCGATCAGCATACGCGCTACCGTGCTTTTGCCGCTTGCGATGCCTCCCGTTAAACCGATGACCAAGCTCAAAAAGCCCACTCCTTCTTACATTTTCCAAATCCCGATGATAATCAGCAGGACTCCCGGCAAAAATGTCATTTTATCTATCCAATTCCATCTTGAGAGCAAATGCCCCGCGTTTATGCCGAGTGAAACAAACAGCGAGCTCATCAGCCCGACAGTCACGCTCATCATAACCGGAGAAAAGCCGAGAATGGCCGCTCCCAGTCCGGCGCCAAACGCGTCAATGGATAAGGCGATACCGAGCAGAAGCGCCTCGACTCCGTTAATGGTTCCGGATTGATCAATATCGGCGCTGGTCGGTTTTTTCAAAATATGAATGACGATGCCGAGCGATTTCACTTCAAGATTAAGCAGCGTTTTTTCATGCAATAAGTAATCCGGCTCTTTAGCCGGTTTAAAAAATTGCCAGATGACCCATGCCCCGATTCCGATTAAGATCAGCCCGCCCAGTTTCTCCGTGACGGATACAGGAAAAATCTTTGTCAGAAAATGGCCGATCAGCATGGATATAAACATCACAGAGGCTGAACAGCAGGCGATCACGGCAATCGCTTTGAACGGGATTTTCATTTTTCTCAAACCGTACGTAAACCCGACTGAAAAACTGTCCAAGCTGACAGCAAAAGCCAAAAGCAGCAAAGAAACAATCTCCATATCCGTTTCTCCCTTTCTCTTGATCGGCAATTGTGACATATGCCTATTGGGTGAATCACAATATATATATGGAGAAAGGTCATCAACTGTGTTAGAAAAAAGTCATTCTGCTGCCGCCTGCTTGAACAGCTTCAGTTTATGATTTTTTTTGGCAGCGGGCGCAAAAATGCGTTCCCCTTCCGCCGACCACGATTTTAGAAATCATCGTGCCGCACGTTTTGCACGGTTCATCCTTTTTGCCGTATACGTAATGTTTGAGCTGAAACATTCCGATTTCCCCTTGAGAATTGATATAAGACCGGACGGTGCTCCCGCCCGCGTCAATCGCTTCCTGAAGGGTGTCTTTAATTTCTGTATGAAGCGTTTTTATCTGCCCGTCAGACAGGCTGTTCGCTTTTGTCTCAGGATGAATACGCGCCCGGAATAAAGCTTCATCGACATAAATGTTGCCGAGGCCGACGACCGCTTTTTGATCGAGCAGGGCGGTTTTCACCGCGCGGTTCGTTTTTGCAAGCCGCTCTTTTAAATAATCGGCGGTAAATGCTTCATCATCTGGTTCGGGCCCGAGCTGTGAAAGCGGCAATGCAATCCGTTCCTCTCCCGGCGCAAATAAATGCATCGTGCCGAATTTCCGGACATCCCGGTAGCGGAGCTGTGTTCCGTCCGTCATGTGAAACACGACGTGCACATGTTTATCGTCAGGCTCATCGGCCTGATGAAGACCGTATTTCCCCTCCATCCGCAGGTGGGACACCATGACATAATGATCCAGATGGAAAAGCAAAAACTTTCCCCTTCTTCCGATGGATCGGATCGTTTCTCCTGCAATCTGCCGCGCGAATTCCTCCGGCTCGGCGGGTTTTTTGATGATATTCGGCCATCTGATATCCGCCGATTCAATCGTTTTCCCCTTCACAAGACCGGTCAGAGTGCGCCGGACCGTTTCAACTTCTGGTAATTCCGGCACAATCATCACTTCCTTTTTTTCTGTTTATTTTGCATCGTACCAGGACGGCCCTGAAGCATAATCAGCCTTCAGCGGCACGTCTAATGCCAAAGCATGCTCCATCACTTCAGGAACCAGCTTTTCTAATATTTCAATTTCTTCCTTAGGCGCTTCAAAAATCAATTCATCGTGCACCTGAAGCAGCAGTCGCGCCTTCAGGTTTTTCTCTTTCAGCTCAGCTGCCATGTCAATCATGGCTTTTTTAATAATATCAGCGGCGCTTCCCTGAATCGGCGTATTCATGGCCGTCCGTTCCGCAAAGCTCCGCAGGTTGAAGTTGCGGCTGGTCAGCTCAGGGATATAGCGGCGGCGCTGCATAAGTGTCGTCACATATCCTTTTTGTTTCGCTTCCTGCACCGATTCTTCCATATATGCCTTGACACCCGGGAAGCTCTCCAAATAGCGGTCAATAAAAGCGCCCGCTTCTTTCCGGGTGATGCCGAGGTTTTGCGACAGCCCGTAATCACTGATACCGTAAACGATCCCGAAATTGACGGCCTTTGCCTGGCGGCGCATCGCTTGTGTCACTTCATCTTCACTGACATGAAACACGTCCATGGCGGTTTTTGTGTGAATGTCCATGTCATTCGTAAATGCTTCGATCAGATTTTCATCTTTTGAAATATGCGCAAGCACCCTTAATTCAATTTGTGAATAATCAGCGGCGAAAATAAGCCAGTCCGGTTCGGACGGTACGAAAGCCTGACGGATTTTCCGCCCTTCCTCCAGCCGGATCGGAATATTTTGCAGGTTCGGATCCGTTGAGCTCAGGCGTCCGGTTTGCGTCAATGCCTGATTGAATCGTGTATGCACCTTATGAGAATCCTTGCGCGTGACTTTCAGCAGCCCTTCAATATAAGTCGATTGGAGTTTGCCGATTTGTCTGTATTGCAGAATGTACGCGACGATATCATGTTTGTCGGCGAGCTTCTCAAGCACATCAGCTGAAGTGGAATAGCCTGTTTTTGTTTTCTTTACTGGCGGCAGGCCGAGTTTTTCAAACAGAATGACGCCGAGCTGTTTTGGTGAATTGATGTTAAACGGCTCACCGGCGATGTCATGGATTTTTTCTTCATATTCTTTCAGTTTTGCCTTGAGCTCTTCTCCCATTCGCTTCAGTCTTTCAACATCCACTTTGACGCCCATTGATTCCATTTCTCCGAGAATTAGCGCAAGCGGGAGTTCAAGATCTTGATAAAGTTCAAGCTGATTATTTTCTTCCAAAGCGTCAAGCAGTTTGTCACGGAGGCTGTTAACGGCAGACGCTTTCCGCGCGAGATGATCGGCAAGCTCTTTTTCAGCCGGAACGGCGCGTTTTGCGCCTTTTCCGTATACCGCTTCATCTTTTGAAACGATATTCAGCCCGTATTCTTTCGCTACGCTCGCGACATCGTCGTACGAATTGCCCGGGTTTATAATATAGGCAGCAAGAAGCGCGTCAAATTCCGTTCCCTTCAGCTCAATTCCCTGCCAGCGCAAAGCGACGACGGAACGTTTGCTGTCGAACACCCATTTTTTCATTGATTCATCTTCAGCCCAAGATTTAAAAGCTTCAGACTGAATGGCGATTTCTTTCGGAATATAATAAAGACCTGTTTCATTCACGATGGCAAAGCCGAGGATCGGTTCTTCGTGATAGTTATCACCGATTTGTTCGACGACCAAAGCGGACGGCGAAACGAGCATATCTTCGGTGATTTCTTCTGCCGTTTCGACATTGATGTCTTCAAAATTTTCTTCCGCCGTTTCCCCGCTTTCTTCTCCGAGCCGCTCAAGAAGCGTATTAAAACCGAGGTCTTTAAAAATGGCAACAACTTGTTCACGGTCAAACCCTTGGTAATCTAAATCTTCGGGCTTGACTTCAATCGGCGCATTTGTCATAATCGTCGCCAGCTCTTTGCTCATCAGGGCTTGTTCCTTATATTCTTCAAGCTTTTCTTTTAATTTTTTTCCGCTGACTTCATCAATGGAATCAAGCAGTTTCTCAACCGAATGGAACTGCTTTAAGAGCTTAATCGCGGTTTTTTCTCCGACGCCGGGGACGCCCGGTATGTTATCGGATGAATCCCCCATTAATCCCTTCATATCAATGATCTGCAAAGGGGTCAGACCGTACTTTTCCTGCACGTGCTCCGGCGTGTAATCTTCTACGTCGGTAATGCCTTTTCTCGTAATGGCAACGGTCGTTTTCCCGGTTGCAAGCTGGGTTAAGTCCTTGTCCCCCGAAACGACCTTCACTTCGAAGCCGTCTTTTTCAGCAGATACGGCAAGCGTGCCGATAATATCGTCCGCTTCATATTCAGGAAGCTCGTAGCGGCTGATGTTGTAGGCATCAAGGAGCTCGCGGATGAACGGCATCTGTTCTGAAAGCTCCGGCGGCGTTTTTTGTCTTCCGCCTTTATATTCTTTAAACGTGCTGTGGCGGAAAGTGGTTTTTCCCGCATCAAAAGCCACCAGCATATGGGTCGGTTTTTCATCTTCCAGCATTTTCATTAAAATCATCGCAAACCCGTATACGGCATTTGTATGAATGCCTTTTTCATTGCTTAAAAGCGGCAATGCAAAAAACGCCCGGTACGCCAGACTGTTTCCGTCGACAAGCACTAATTTTTTTCGTTCCGTCATTCAATATCCTCCTAAGAGCAAAAGCTCGTCATTCCTCTGTTTTTTAATCTCACAGCTTCTCTTATTTTAACAAAGTTCAATTTGAAAGGAAAATGAGCGGACCCCGTGAAAACGCAAAAAAGGACGGGAACAAGAAAACGCGTTCCCGCCGTCAAAATTGGCTCCTTGGATGAAGGGGTTCTGTTATATCCTAACAAGATAGGTTTAACAGGTCATGAAGAAATTGTTAATCCTTTGTAAAGCTGATCACGCTGCCGGCGGCCGCTTCAGCGTCACAGTGAACACAGTTCCCTGTCCAGGCTCGCTTGTGACCTCGATTTTACCTTCATGGGCTTCTATTAAGTGCTTCACAATGGCGAGGCCGAGGCCGGTTCCTCCCGAGTTGCGGCTTCTGTCTTTATCCACGCGATAGAATCTCTCAAATATCCGCGGGATCTCTTCCTTCTGAATGCCGATTCCCGTATCGGACACTTTGATATCGACGACGGTTTCTTTCACATGTACTGAAATCCCCACCGTCCCTTTTTCAGGCGTGTAGGTCAGGGCATTGTTCGCCAGATTCAAAAATACCTGCTTCAGCCTGTGCGCATCACCCGTCACAAAAATCGGCTCTTCCGGGAGATCGAGCTGAAAGCTGATGCCTTTTTCCTCAGCCTTATGCTGCAAAAGCGCCTCAATTTCATGCAGAATTTTTGCAGCATCAAAGGACTCTACGCGCATCGTAAAGTTTTGCTGCTCCATCTTGGATAAATCCAATAAATCCTGCACGAGAGATTGGAGCCGCTCACTTTCTTTCAGAATGATAGACAGAAAGTCTGAAAGCGCCTTTTCGTCTTTCATCGCTCCGTCTAACAGTGTTTCCGTAAATCCTTTAATTGAGGTGATCGGTGTTTTCAGTTCATGGGAGACATTGGCGACGAAGTCCTTTCTCATCTGCTCCAATTTTTTAATTTCCGTCATATCGTGAAAAACGAGGACGATGCCCTTCCATTCATCGTCAGGGCCCATGATCGGAACGCCGTCAACTTCAAAGTAGCGCCGCTCAATGTTGATGGGAAGTCTGAGCAGCTGGCATTTTTTCGTCTCCGTCATAAAAATGTCTTCGACAAGCCGAATGATCTCCTCATGTTCAAACGCATCGTGGTAAAGGCGCCGAAGCAGACGTTCAGGCTTTGTATGAAACTGCTTCGTGTATGACCGGTTCACGAGATTGATAAAACCTCTCCCGTCTATTAAAATCAAACCGGATCCGATATTTTCAATGACGGTTAACAGACGATCGCGCTGCATATCCTGCGTTCTTGTCATTTCCATTAAATCGACCGCCAGGCTGTTCATCGCACGCCCGAGACGGTCCGACCGCCTTGCGTAGCCGCTGTAGGAGCGGGCGTCGTAATTCCCTTTGGACAGCTCCGTCGCCACCTTTGTCGCGGCGTCGATTGATTTTTTGTAACGCGACGTCATGTTTGTATAAAAGAAAACGATAATGATAAAAGCGGTACAAAGACTTGCTGCCAGCATGCCCCACATTTCTCCGGTAACGCTTGAACCGCCGTTGATCTCCGAGGAAACGAGTACATACCCCGCAATTTTCCCTGCGTCATTTTTTACAGCAGTGCCGCGGATGACTTTGCTTTTCGACTGTACGGCTTCCTCGCTTTTATTGTGAGAAATGAACTCCTTTACGGCTGAATCATCAGCACGACTGCCGGAATGATATACGGCGTCACCCTTCTCGTTGAGCACGGAGACGTTTATACCGAGGGTGCGGCCGGCGTCACGGATTACCGTTTCATTGCTTTTATTGCCGATTCGGCCGGTGTCAAGAAGGCCCGCTATGTATACCGATTCCTTTTTCAGCTGATCCGCCGTTCTTTCTTCAGCGGATGAAGAAATAAGCTGCTGTAAAAAAAGGCCGAGAACACTGAAAACCAATATGATACATACAACGAGTAAAGCGAACAGACGCACACGGACTTTATTCATTCATTTTTGGCTCCTCCAGTTTATACCCCAAACCTCTGATTGTTTTAATATAGATGGGTTTTTTGGTATTTGATTCGATTTTGTCGCGCAGATGGCTGATATGAACGTCAACAATCCGGGTATCCCCGGCAAAATCATAGTTCCAGACCGCGCTCAGCAGAAGATCTCTCGTCAGCACTCTTCCCTTGTGTTTTCCCAAATACAGAAGCAGTTCAAATTCTTTAGGCGTCAATTCCAGCTGTTCTGACTTAAAATACGCTTCGTAATGCTCAGGAAGAATTTTCAGCTCGCCGATGAGGATCTGCCCGTCCTTTTCCTCTTCTCTGCCTTGTGACAGCGAAGAAATGTCAGCCCTTCTTAAAATGGCTTTCACCCGCGCAGTGACTTCCCGCGGACTGAACGGCTTTGTCATGTAATCATCCGCTCCGAGCTCCAGTCCCAGCACCTTATCAAATTCCTCATCTTTTGCTGTCAGCATCAAGATCGGAACCATCATTTTCTGCTGTCTGAGCTGTTTACAGACATCGATTCCGTCCACTTTCGGCAGCATGACATCCAGTACGATTAAATCCGGATTTTCATTCTCTGCCAGCTCCAGAGCCTCTTCGCCGTCTGATGCGGTTATGACATCATAGCCGGACCGTTCCAGATTATACTGTAAAAGAGTAACGATAGATTGTTCATCATCTACAACTAAAATTTTTTTGTTCATGCTGCGCCCTCCGCTGTCTATTTTCCCCGACATCCAATTTTCTCTATTTTATGTGCTGCATATCACTTTATGATTTCATTTTATCCAATACTGCCCGTTCAGACAATTCGCCTTTTTGATCATTTTCAGAGAAAGGATCGCTCAGGGAAAAAGAAAACGCTTTCATTAATTGTAAAAAGAGGAAGGCTTCTGATTCGGAAGCCTTCCCTTTTTTCTTATGACAATACTTTCATCACGTTTTTGACAGATTCAACTGATTTACTCAGCTGCGCTTTTTCATAGTCTGTCAGTTCAAGCTCGATGATTTGCTCTAGGCCGTTTCCTCCGATAATCGTCGGTACGCCTAAGTAAATGCCTTCATGACCGTATTCGCCTTCTAAGTAAGCGATGGTCGGAAGCACGCGGCGCTGATCTTTCAAAATGGCTTCTACCATTTCAGTCAATGATGCAGCAGGCGCGTAGTAGGCGCTTCCGTTTCCGAGAAGGTTGACGATTTCCCCGCCGCCTTTTCTTGTGCGTTCTACAATCGCATCAAGACGGTCTTTCGGGATAAGCGTTTCAAGCGGAATGCCGCCCGCATAGGAATAACGGACGAGAGGAACCATGTCGTCACCGTGTCCGCCAAGAACAAAACCGGTCACATCTTTTACAGACAGGTTTAATTCTTCAGCAACGAATGTTCTGAATCGCGCAGTGTCAAGCACTCCGGATTGTCCGATGACGCGTTCTTTCGGGAAGCCTGATTCTTTGTACACCGCATATGTCATCGCATCAACAGGGTTTGTCAATACAACGATAATGCAGTCAGGAGAATATTTCACGATCTCACGTGTGACGCTTCTCATGATTTTTTCGTTTGTAGATACGAGATCATCACGGCTCATGCCTGGTTTTCTCGCAATTCCGGCTGTGATGACGACGATATCAGAACCGGCTGTGTCCTCGTAGTTGGACGTGCCTGTGATTTTCGCGTCAAATCCTTGAACCGGACTTGCTTCGAGCATGTCTAGCGCTTTTCCTTTTGTCGGGTTTTCTAATTGCGGAATATCAACGAGCACAACGTCCGCAAGCTCTTTTTGAGCTGTAAGAAAGGCTGTTGTCGCTCCCGTAAATCCTGCTCCGATAACAGAAACTTTACTGCGTGTTTTTCCCATGATTCTCTTCTCCTTTTTTGGCTTCATTAGAAGTCTGCTTTAGGTTCAGTCCATGTTTTTGATGAGCTCTTCACCGAACTCTGAACATTTCACTTCAGTTGCACCGTCCATTAATCTAGCAAAATCGTACGTTACTACTTTTGAAGCAATCGTTTTTTCCATAGATTTAATGATCAAGTCAGCAGCCTCATTCCAGTTCAGGTGTTCAAGAAGAAGCACTCCTGAAAGGATGACGGATGACGGGTTGACTTTGTCAAGGCCGGCATATTTAGGAGCCGTTCCGTGAGTCGCTTCGAAAATCGCATGCCCTGTTTCATAGTTGATGTTCGCTCCAGGCGCGATCCCGATTCCGCCTACCTGAGCGGCAAGCGCATCAGAGATATAGTCTCCGTTTAAGTTCATTGTCGCCACGACGTCGAATTCGCTCGGACGGGTTAAGATCTGCTGAAGGAAAATATCAGCGATGCTGTCTTTGACGATGATTTTCCCTGCCGCTTCCGCTTCGCTCTGCGCTTTATCAGCCGCTTCTTTTCCGTCTTTTTCGACAATGCGGTCATATTCAGCCCAAGTGAATACTTTATCTCCGTATTCTCTTTCGGCAAGCTCGTAGCCCCAGTTTTTAAATGCCCCTTCAGTGAACTTCATGATGTTTCCTTTGTGGACAAGCGTGACAGACTTACGGCCGTTTTCGATCGCATACTCAATGGCAGCTCTGACTAAGCGGCTTGTGCCTTCTTCAGAAACAGGCTTGATGCCGATTCCTGACGTTTCAGGGAAACGGATTTTGTTAACGCCCATTTCATTTTGCAGGAAGCTGATCAGCTTTTCAACTTCTTCAGAACCTTTCGCATACTCAATTCCGGCGTAAATATCTTCCGTATTCTCGCGGAAAATGACCATATCCGTATCTTCAGGACGTTTGACCGGAGAAGGCACTCCCGTGAAATATCTGACAGGGCGCAGGCACGTAAACAAATCAAGCTCCTGTCTCAGCGCCACGTTCAGTGAACGGATACCGCCGCCGACCGGTGTCGTCAGAGGACCTTTGATGGCGATGAAGTACTCTCTGATGTCTTCCAGCGTTTCGGCAGGAAGCCACTCACCTGTTTTATTATAAGCCTTTTCACCGGCATAAACTTCTTTCCACGTGATTTTTTTCTCGCCTTTATATGCTTTTTCAACAGCGGCTTCCAATACTTTAGAAGCGGCGTTCCAAATATCAGGGCCTGTGCCGTCGCCTTCAATAAACGGGATAATCGGATTATTTGGTACGTTTAATACTCCATTAGAGACTGTAATTTTTTCACCTTGTGACACAATATTACCTCCCAGTATGTAATTCATATTTAGAAAACATTTTATTTTTCTTGTATAAAAAATAAAATGACTTTTCTCAAGATTCTATCAAAATTGTAAACCAATCCGGGCTTGATTAACAAGAGGCTAACGACATGAAAATCACCAGCCTCCCGTTTGATCAGGCTCTTTCATCAATCGGAACAAAAGTCTGCTTATCCGGGCCCGTGTAATCAGCGCGCGGGCGGATGAGGCGGTTGTTATCGTACTGTTCAAGAATATGGGCGATCCATCCTGACATTCTGCTGACCGCAAAGATCGGCGTGAACAGATCGTGATCAATGCCGAGACTGTGGTATACAGATGCGGAATAGAAATCAACGTTAGGCGGAAGTTTTTTCTCCGACGTCACGATTTCTTCGACACGGATTGACATCTCGTACCATTTGCTTTCACCCGTCAGATTCGTCAGGCGTTTGCTCATTTCTTTTAAGTGTTTGGCGCGCGGGTCTCCATGCTTATACACACGGTGTCCGAAGCCCATTACTTTTTCCTTTTTCTCCATTTTGCTGCGGATATAAGGCTCGGCGTTTTCCACTTCGCCGATTTCTGTCAGCATTTTCATGACGGCTTCATTGGCTCCGCCGTGAAGCGGTCCTTTTAAAGCGCCGATGGCGGCAGTGATGCCTGAGTAAATATCAGATAAGGTGGCGACACATACTCTCGCCGTAAATGTTGATGCGTTCAGCTCATGATCCGCATGAAGAATGAGCGCTTTGTTAAACGCTTCCACTTCGATCGGAGAAGGCTCTTCACCGTTTAAGGTGTAAAGGAAGTTCTCCGCGATTCCGTACTCTTCCTTCGGTTCAACAGGATCAAGTCCTTTGCGGATTCTTGAGAAAGCGGCGACAATGCCCGGCACTTTCGCCTGCAGACGGATGGCTTTTCTGTAGTTCGCTTCCGGATTCATGACATCGGCTTCACTGTCAGTCAGACCGAGTAATGAAATCGCCGTCCGGAGCGCAGCCATTGGATGTACGTTATTGAGGGGATAGGATTTGAAGTGCTCAATGATTTCTTGTGGAACGGCAGCTTCTTTCGCAAGCTGTTTTTTCAGTTCAGCAAGTTCCGTTTTATTCGGCAGGCGCAGATGCCACAGCAAATAAATGATTTCTTCAAAACTTGCATTCTCTGTCAAGTCGTCAATATCGTACCCTACATATGTAAGGGTATCGTCGATAATAGAGCTTACAGATGATGTTGTTGCTACAACCCCTTCAAGACCGCGTGTTGCTGTCATATTCAACCTCTCCTTTTCAATCAAAATTCCCCTTTAAAGAGTATATAAAACATACGGCTTACTTAAAATGAGTCATGCAAACAATCCCTTTCCCCTTTAAGAAAATGCTTACATTTCACTGGTTGCGGTTACATAACCGGTATGCTTATAGAGGAACATAACAAATTCTTATAAGCTTATTTAAGTTTAAGCCTATTCTTATTATAAACAATAATCTGATTAATTTGTAGACTTTTAACTAAAAATGTTTTAAAAGCCCTATATATCAAGGCTTGGCGTTGATAAATTTAATCGCTTGCTTTCAGATGCTTTGTAAAACCATGTATTTTATGTCTTCATTTGGGGGAGCTTTGGGGAAACATTAAAAGGACAGGCGCGACAACTTCACCGCAAATCCCCCCCTTCTTTACCGGAGAAGGGGGGATTTTGTTTACTCGACTGAATCAATGTTCGGATCAGCTTCGGAAATCCATGTTTTGGTTTTAGTTGGTTCAAATTTTCTTATAAATATCTTTGTTGTTACTTCGTATTTCGCTTTTGTGTATATAACGATTCTTTTGTATGTTTCTGCGGACTTCAAACGAATATCACCCTTTGAAGCAACTTAACCTGTTACCATACTTGTAAATGCAACAGCCTAAGCCCCCGCCTAAATTAAAAGTTGCAGTCAAATATCTTGTAATATGGTACATACCTATACCACCTGATGCCACCGAAGCAACTGCATAAGCCGGTATCGTATAATCTGGTTTCAATTGCCCGTCCCATTTCGCCTGAACATAAGCTGCATTTTTCAAGACATTGCTTGAGGCATATTAATTTAATCCAGCAGTATGATAAACCATCAAATTTTCAATACTCACATTAGGGTCTAAATCGGAGGTAACAATATTTCCTCTATTACCCTCTTCCTTTTCTGTGGCAAAAGCCAAAGTAACCCCACTAAACACCAGTGACCAGGAAATAATACCGATCACCAAAGACTTGTTGGTTCTTAAAAACCCACAGGTCTTTCTCCTTTCAAATACACATTTAAGTTTGTTTTTGAAAACGCTGCCTTTTTTTGAGTTATTTAAGCTATGATTTGAAATAGGGGGGTGGAAAATGAGGGAATTGATTTTGACAATAATAAACGCAATAATTTGTGGTGTCATCGTTTATTATGTTAGTTCCTTAGGTTTTCTGCTGCTAGTCATTTGTTTGTTTATCCCCACCTATATTATTATGAAAATTAATGTTTTTTTAATAAGAGAAAAAACAAAAATACTTGACAATAAAAAAAGATGCAACCTTTTAAAAGGCCACATCTTTTTTAGTTTTGAAATCATGTTTGCAGTCGCGCAGCTAGTTGTATTACCTCGTTATCAGTTTTGGCTGCATTATGATGAAGATGAGTCGTGTTTCCTACAAAAGCAATTATACCGAACGTAATAGCGAAAGCAGAGACAGAGAAACAAATTGCTTTTTTAATATTCATACAAACAATCCCCCCGCTGTATTTGAAGTTGAGACTCCACCATCTTATCATAAAAAATTGTAGCCATTTCAAAGTCCTTCATTTCTTTGAAAAAATTTGCTGTTAAAAGTGTCAACTCTTCGACATACGAATACATATGAATATTTTCAAGCTTACTTAAAATTTCCTCAAGGCTTTCTTTGTTAATGGGTTCAGCAAATAAAACGTATAAAAACTCTGTTAATAAGCAAAACAAATTGTCGTCATATTTTACTGCTGTTTTTAAACCTTCTTTTAAAGCTTGGCCTGCCGCGGCTGTTTTCTTTTGTTTAAATAATACTATGGAAAGTGAATAATATGAATGGGGCAGAGTTCTCAATTTCATTTCTTCACCAATCTCAATTGCTTGTCTCAAATACGCTTCGGCCTTTTCTTCTTGTCCCATGTAGTGATAACTTTCACCCAAATTATAAAGAGCAGAGGAAATCAACCTTTTATGACCAAATTCTTGCGAAAGCTTCAAGGCTTCCTTAAGATGCTGTAATCCTTTTTCGTAATGTTTAAAATCAAGATAATTACCCACAATTACAAATAAACTTTGAATTTTTCGGACGGTATAAAGCGGATTTCGATCATAAATTTCTAACGCTTTTAGAATATGATGCATGGATACGTGCGTTTGTTTCATATTATAATAAGCCTCTGCCAACTTAAAATGAAACTCAGCTTGTTCTATTTCATCAGAGACATGATGAATTTCCATCTCTGCTTTACGATAAAAATTAATTGCTTCTACATATTGCTTCTGATCAAATTCGTACATTCCGCGAAAAAAATGCGAGTAATATTTTAAGAGGCCGGTAAGTGTTTTTTGTGGTTTCTCAATCTTCTCAAGTAGTTCTGTGGTGGTTGGCCTATCAGACCTATACTTTATTTCTGGGTTTAGATAATCCAGCATAAGTTGATGACGAAAAGTCATGAGCGAGTAATAAATAAGTAAATACTCGTCTTCTTCCATTTCTTTTATTTCGTTTTCCACTTCGGCTTTTAAAATTTCCGCGTCTGGCACACTAAATTGACGAATCATCTTGTACCACTCGTTAATTTTAACGCCTACATGTGAAGACGGTAATACTTGGTCCATGCATTCCCCTCCTCCTCTTTTGATTTATTTTCCACTAATTTCTTATTTTCTGTAAACGAAAAAATACCGCAATTTTCCTAATTAACCGAAAATAACAAAAAGTGATAGCGATTTTGGAAATAGAACATCCATGAATAAAACACTTATATACACCCTTGCGGATGCTAAACTTACGATTTTCGTCAAGTATATTTATGCTATAAAGAGAAACTAGAAGTCTATTTTTTGCCTTAAAAAGGAGTACAGAAATTATCTTCTGTACTCCAAAATCTAAATAAGAAATCAATCTTGAGATAAATAAATCCAATTTATATCGTCAAATTCTTTGATAACATAATCTGATCCTATACTACGTAAAATTCTATTAAAGAAAATGATGTCATCTTCATCATCATAATCATATAAATTCTTTTGAACATATTCTTTAATAATAAAATTCGTTAAATTTGTATGATTAACAAATTCGGAAAAGTAAGATCTTATAAAAATTGAATCATCTTCATTTAATTTTTCATCATTAACAATTGAAATCTTAAAAACATTTAAAATCGCATTAATATCTTCTTCATCCATATAACACAATGGTGCTATTTTTTTGTCTTCTTCTGTAAATGGCTTTCGAGTATCTTCAATTATTACGTAAGATAAAATGTTACCATCTTTCAGCACACGAAAAACTTCTAAATCACGTAATTTTAAAACTCTGTTAAGTGATAGCATTATTTCCCCCTACTCAAATATTAAAACCCAAACCTACTGTTACACCTATTTAAAGCTGCTATTGTTATCACATATGCAGGATTCAATAATATATCAATCCAACTATATTTAGAAATTTTTTTCGTTCTTTATCTAATTTTTCTTGTTTCTTTAACGCTGATTTTCATCTTTTTCTTTGGTCCATAAATGCCGTCAGCAGTCATGCCGTACATGGACTGGAATCGTTTGACTGCATTTGCGCTGTTGTCGGCGCGTAAATATCCTCATCAAACCGTTCATCAATTGAAACTGACTCATTTACTGATGTAAGTGAAGTTAAATAAATGCAGAAAAACCCTCCTCATCTCGAGAAGGGCTCGATTTCTGCTTCTTTTTTCTAAATCAGTCCGAAGAAAAAACGGATGCCGCTCAACTTTTCAATCGAAGGGCTTCATCGGGTTCTCCAATTATTTGCCCCTATGCTTTTCTTTTGCTTTTTGTTTTCTGATTAAATATTTTTGTTCCTTTATTTTTTCTCTTTGTTTTCTGTTCAGTTGTTTTTTCTTTTCTTTTCTTGCTTCAAGCTCCTGTTTTATCGCTTTTTGCGCCTTAGTTGATATCCCGATATTTTTCATCTCTTTAGAAGCTTGCCGTTGTAATCTTTTTGGGTTTAACTTCTTAGATTTTGCTTTAACACAAACCCCTGCTTGTTCAGTGCGGGAGAGAGTCTGTAAAAGTTGATTATGAACAAAATGCATGATTTCTGAATCCTTGGGCTCTTGTCCAAACAAATGACGAACTGCTCTTAATTTCCCATCATTCACAACTTCAATGACTCCTACCCAAAACTGACCATCGTAGTAAACCGTTAATTTCATAACGATTCCCTCCTCCTAAATTTACTGAAGAATGATGGACATCCCGAGGAGGGGAAGGTTACTGACATTTTAAATCATGCATCCGGACTACCAACCGAATTGTGTTTTTTCATTCTCATTATAAATTTAACAAACTTTCAAATTGAAGGAAAGGGTCTCCGCTTATTTTAACAACACTTCAAGTTTTGATTTGGTTCAAGTGCATAAATTCCATCAGCTTTTAATCCATTCATCAATTGGAACCGCCTTACTGCATCCGCTGTCATCGCACAATATGCGCCGTCGATTCCGAAGTTCTTTGTTACATGGTAAGCCACTTCATTCCTCGGAATAATGCAAATGGCATTTGTCTGAACTACAAAATGCGCTGCAAACTCTTATTTTCACCCGCAAAAAAAAGCAGCTTTACGCCGCTTTTTTACTTTATGAAGTGAATATTTTAACGATTTGCATGGCCAAGTAGGCGATTCCGGCGCCGATTAACGGGCCGACGGCGACGCCTCCGAAAAGCGCGACGGCAAGTATCGTGCCGATGACCAGCGCCGTTGTAATATGAGGGTCGTTTTCCAATAAGGTGAGACCGTTTTTGGCGATTAAGGCAACCGCGATCCCGGCACCGAGAGCGATCCACGCATAATATGATTTCATCGCTTCTCCGAGCTGTTTAAAACCGATATCACCTGTGGCAATCGGCACTAAAACGGCGATTGTAATGACGGTGACCCCCCAGTTGATGCCTTTTGACTGAATAACCGGATATAGTTTCTGATCAAGACCGACAGCTTTTATCACAATGAGAAAGCCGACGGCAAAAAGCAATGACTGATTTTTGGCTACCAATGCGATGGCCAGCAATAATAGTAAAAATAAATTCGCCTGTGTAAACATCCTGAAAGCACCCTCTTTCATCATATCTGTAATCATATCCTTTTTTTTGACGAATAAACTAATGTAATAGGACGTGCCGACCGAGAGGAGGATCGATGTGAATCCGCACTATGCAACTGTTTTTTTCCGCACGCTGTTTGTACTCGCTGCGGCCGGCGGCGCTTTAGCGGCCGGTTACGCCTCATTTCCGTTAACTTATCCGTTTCTGATCGCCCTTATTCTGTCATCAGCGATCATTCCCGTTGTTGACTGGCTGGACAAACTGACGGGGCTGCCCCGGTCAGTCAATACAGTCATTGTCCTGGTCTTCTTTTTGCTTATTCTTCTCGGCGCGGCGACATTTCTCGTTGCGGAAATCATTTCGGGAACCGCCTATCTGGCCAAAACGCTCCCTCCCCATATCAGCGCCTTTATGACGTATTGCGAAGAGCTGTTCACTTCCCGCATTCAGCCATTGTATCACGAGCTGACCGTCTTATTTAACGGGCTGGAAACCAATCAGCAGGCTTCCATCGTGACGCATATTCAGACCCTCGGTGATACAGCCGCTAAAAATGCAGGGCTCATGCTTTCACATCTTTTGGAGCTGGTGCCGAAATGGATTGCCTTCCTTCCCAATACAGCTGCCGTCTTCATTTTCGCAATGCTGGCGACTTTTTTTATGACAAAGGACTGGCATAAGCTGAAGGCGCTGCTTTATTCCATTTTTCCGGAACGGGTTTCGGCAAACGCCAAGGCCGTATCGGGAGAGCTGAAAAAAGCGATGGCAGGTTTCATTAAGGCGCAGGCCGTGCTCATACTTTTCACGATGATCATTGTCTTTATCGGACTTTTTCTTCTAGGGATTGAGCATGCGGCAACCATCGCCTTTTTTATCGGCCTGGTTGATCTGCTCCCGTATCTCGGCGCCGGGTCGGTCTTTGTTCCCTGGATTATGTATTCGGCCATTGCCGGTCAGCTTCCTCAAGCGATCGGTCTCGGTGTTTTATATATTGTGGTTCTCATTCAGCGCCAGCTGACGGAGCCGAAAATTTTAAGCAAGTCAATCGGACTTGATCCGCTTGCGACCTTAATCGCCCTGTTTGCCGGCTTTAAATTGTTCGGAATTTTAGGACTGGCTGCGGGGCCCGCGCTGCTCGTTTTCATTCAGGCCTTTATCACAACGGGCGCTTTAAAAGAAATATGGGCCTATATTACTGTTCAATCCAAATAAAAACAGCAGCCCTGTAAGAAGGCTGCCGTTTTTATTTGATAATGATCCGCTTGTTTTTTGACATTCCTCTCAGCCATTTGAACAAAAGCGGCTTCATGCGGTTCCGAGTGAACGGAATCAGAAGACAGGCCCCTGCAATATCGGACAGAAAACCCGGAAGCATCAAAAGCAGGCCTCCGAAAAAGACGCATATCCCGTCAAGAAGCGCTTCCCCCGGCATTTTGCCGTGCTGCAGGTCGCGCATCACCCGATGATACACATCGGTTCCCTGTCTTTTTGCCACCAAAGCGCCTAACACGCCTGTCAAAATGATGAGAAGGAAGGTCGGAAAAATACCGAGCCATTTTCCCGCCAGCAGAAACAAACCGATTTCAATTGCCGGACATACGATAAACAGTAAGAATAACACTCTCATTTTTCTGCCCTCCTGCCCTTCTAAAAGCGCGTCACCGCCCGCATGGGAATAGGAAAATCAGCCTAAAGACAAAAGAGAAGGGAGAACCCCCCCTCTCTTTTTTAAAGCTGTTTAAAGAACGCTTGCGCGGCCTTCATACACAGCGCCGCGGGCAGCGTCAACTGTGATAACCTGTCCTTCTGTTAAAACTGAAGTTGCGTTCTCAAGGCCGACGATAACCGGAATGCCCAAGCTTAAACCGACAACGGCTGCATGGCTTGTCAGACCGCCTTCTTCAGTGATGAGCGCTGATGCTTTTTCAAGTGAAGCGATCATGTCGCGGTCAGTGCTTGAAGCAACCAATACTGCGCCGTCTGTCATTTTTTGTTCAGCTTCCTTCGCATTTTTTGCAACAACGACCGGACCGAATGCAGATTTGCGTCCGATGCCTTGCCCTTTCGCGATAATGCTGCCGACAGTGTGGACTTTCATCAGATTCGTCGTGCCTGATTCACCGACAGAACCTGCTGTAATGACAATCAGATCACCGCGTTTCACGATGCCGCTGTCAAGTGATTTTTGAACCGCGTCTTCAAGCATTTCATCTGTAGAATTCGCGTTTTGGCCGCTTGACGGGAATACACCGAATACAAGGCCGAGTTTGCGTGATACAGACTCATTAACCGTAACGGCTACAATCGGAGCCTGCGGACGGTATTTCGCGATCATACGCGCCGTATGGCCGCTTTCTGTAGGCGTCACGATAGCTGCCGCACTCAGATTGATCGCCGTGTGCGCAACTGATTGGCCGATCGCATCGGTAATCGTCATGCCGACCTGATCTCTGCGTTTAGACAGAATTTCTTTGTAGTTCAGAGATTCTTCCGTGCGTGTGGCGATGTTAAACATTGTTTGAACCGCCTCAACAGGATATTGTCCCGCAGCCGTCTCACCGGAAAGCATGATCGCATCTGTGCCGTCGAAAATGGCGTTGGCAACGTCACTTGCTTCAGCGCGTGTCGGACGAGGGTTGCGCTGCATGCTGTCAAGCATTTGTGTCGCTGTAATAACCGGTTTGCCGAGCGCGTTGCATTTTTTGATCATTTCTTTTTGCACGAGCGGCACTTCTTCGGCCGGAATCTCTACGCCGAGGTCTCCGCGCGCTACCATTAGGCCGTCAGATACTTCCAGGATCGCATCCAGGTTGTCCACGCCTTCCTGGTTCTCGATCTTAGGAATGATTTGAATGTCAGACGCGTTATGCTCTTCAAGCAGTTCGCGGATTTCCAGGACATCCGTAGAACGGCGTACAAATGACGCAGCGATGAAATCAACGCCTTGCTCGATACCGAATACGATGTCTTTGGCGTCTTTTTCAGTAATTCCGGGAAGGTTGACGCTGACGCCGGGAACGTTTACGCCTTTTTTATTTTTCAGCGTGCCGCTGTTTAAGATTTTTGTTTTGATTTCGTGTTTTTCCGGATTTGATTCCAGCACTTCCAATCCGATTAAACCGTCATCCAGCAGGATGATAGACCCTGCTGACACGTCGTCTGCCAGGCCTTCATAAGAAACTGAGAATTTTTCAAGCGTTCCCAGCACCTGTTTCGTAGAAACGATAATTTCATTTCCCGCCTGAAGCTCAAGCGCGCCGTTTTCCATATCGTGCGTGCGGATTTCCGGACCTTTCGTATCGAGGAGAATCCCCACGTTTTTGCCGAGCTTTTTGCTGGCTTCTCTGATGTTTTTGATTCTTGCGCCGTGCTCTTCGAAATCACCGTGTGAAAAATTCAGACGAGCAACGTTCATACCCGCTTCCATCAATTTTGTCAGCATTTCTACACTTTCACTGGCCGGACCGATTGTACAAACGATTTTTGTTTTTTTCAACTCGTTCACTTCCTTCTGAAATCTTCAGCTTCTTCCGCCTTAAATAGACAGTTCTTTTGAAAGCTGATACATGTTTGGTTCAACAGTATGTTTTGATTCTAAAATTTCTATAATATCATGGTCTACAAGCTTGTTGTTTTGTATACCTACGCAGCGTCCGCCTTTTCCTTTAAGCAGAAGCTCAACCGCGTAAGCGCCGAGGCGGCTTGCAAGAACCCGGTCAGAAGCGCTTGGAGATCCGCCGCGCTGGATGTGCCCTAAAACGGATACCCGTGTTTCAAGGTTCGTTTCTTCTTCGATGCGTTTTCCGAATTCAACCCCGCTGCCTACCCCTTCTGCAACGATGATGATACTGTGTTTTTTGCCGCGGTCGTGCCCTCTCTTCAAACGGCCGATAATTTCCTCCATATCGTAGTCCGCTTCAGGAATTAAAATTGATTCCGCTCCGCCTGCAAGACCTGCCCATAAAGCAATGTCGCCCGCATGGCGCCCCATCACTTCAATAACGTATGTACGCTCATGAGACGTAGCGGTGTCACGGATTTTATCAATCGCATCAATTACGGTGTTTAACGCCGTATCAAATCCGATCGTAAAATCAGTTCCCGGGATGTCATTATCTATCGTACCCGGTACACCCACACACGGAAACCCGTGTTCCGTTAATTTTTTCGCACCCATGTATGAACCGTCTCCGCCGATGACGACAAGACCTTCAATGCCGAGTTTCTTTAAATTTTCGATTCCTTTTTCACGGCCTTCAACTGTTTTGAATTCAGGACATCTGGCCGTATACAGCTTTGTTCCGCCGCGGTGGATGATGTCACCGACCGAACCCAGCTCCAGTTTTTCTATTTTTCCGCTGATTAATCCTGAATAACCGTTATAAATTCCGTACACTTCGACGTCGTGGTAGATAGCTTTCCGCACAACCGCGCGCACCGCAGCGTTCATACCCGGGGAATCCCCGCCGCTCGTTAGTACTCCTATACGCTTCATTTCCTATTCACCTCAGCAACATATATATGTTAAACATATCATGATCATTGCCCTAAAACAATGAAAAGGGACGCCTGAGCTCCCATGAAACCTTACCTATTATACAATTAAATAAATTGTTTTTAAATAAAATTTAAGGAATATCACAAAAATCACAAAAAATAAACGTGAGCCATAGGCTTCACGTCTATTCAGTTTACCCCGATATATTGATCCTCAACCGAAACTTTCCCGATTGCTTTATATTTTTCATAGCGCTGTGAGATCAACTCTTCGGCGTTCAATCGAAGAAGAGATTTTAACGTTTCTTTAAGAATACCGTCAATGTAGCCCGCCTGCTGCTTGATATCATGGTGAGCTCCGCCCTTCACTTCTTTAATCATATCATCAATAATTCCTAATTCTAATAAATCGGGCGCAGTAATCTTCATGGTTTCGGCCGCTTTTTTCGCAAGGCTGGAATCTTTCCACAAAATGGACGCGGCTCCTTCAGGAGAAATAACGGAATACGTCGAGTTCTCAAGCATCAGCATGCGGTTGCCCACACCTAACGCAAGCGCGCCTCCGCTGCCGCCTTCCCCGATGACGATACAAACGACAGGCACTGTCAGGCCGGCCATCTCGAACAGGTTCTTGGCGATGGCTTCACTTTGTCCCCGTTCCTCCGCCGCTTTACCCGGGTACGCTCCCTTCGTGTCGATGAAGCAGATAATCGGGCGGTTGAACTTATCCGCCTGCTTCATGAGACGAAGCGCTTTGCGGTAGCCCTCAGGGTGAGGCATCCCGAAATTGCGGACAAGGTTTTCTTTCGTGTCTTTTCCGCGCTGATGTCCGATGACGGTGACCGGCATGCCGTGATATTTGGCGACTCCGCCGACAATCGCAGCATCATCTCCGTATGTTCTGTCTCCGTGGCACTCAAAAAAGTCGGTAAACAGGTATTGAATGTAATCAAGCGTCGTCGGCCGGTCGGGAAGGCGTGCGATCTGCACTCTGTCCCACGGCTTCAGATTTTTATAAATCTCATCCTGGAGCTTGCTGAGCCGGTCTTCAAGCCTTGCGATTTCAGCGCTTAAATCCATCTCCGAATCTTGGGTGAATTTTTTCAGTTCGGCGATTTTCGTCTGCAGTTCAATCACCGGTTTTTCAAATTCTAATCTTGCAGCCACTCATGCTCACCTCCTGTTTGGTGCATGTCCAGCAGAAATGCGAGTTTGTCTTTCATGTCGTTTCGGTGAATCACCGCATCAAGCTGGCCGTGCTTTAATAAAAATTCCGCCGTCTGGAAATCTTCCGGCAGTTTTTCCCCGATCGTCTGTTCAATAATACGTCTTCCTGCAAATCCAATCAAGGCGCCCGGTTCAGCGAAATTATAATCACCGAGAGACGCGAAACTGGCCGATACGCCGCCTGTCGTCGGGTGGGTCATGACAGAAATAATCAGTCCCTGCTCCTCACTGAACAGTTTTAATGCAGAGCTTGTCTTTGCCATTTGCATAAGACTTAAGACCCCCTCCTGCATACGTGCGCCGCCGGAAGCGGTAAAGATGATAAACGGGACTTTTTCCTCTTTTGCTTTTTCAATTGCAAGCGTGATTTTTTCGCCGACAACCGAACCCATGCTGCCCATTCGGAATGTTGAATCCATGATCGCGATCACGGCAGGGAATCCGCTGATGGTTCCTTTTCCGGTAACCACCGCTTCATTCAGCGATGTTTTCTCACGGTCTTTTTCGATTTTTTCTAAGTATTCCGGGAAACCGAGCGGGTTTTCAGATATCATTCCCTGGTTGAATTCTTCGAATGAATCTTCATCCAGGAGGCTTTCAATGCGCTGCTTTGCATTCATCGGGAAATGGTGCCCGCAGTTCATGCAGACGCGCAGGTTTTTATCTAACTCTTTTGTGAGCATGATTTTTTTACATTTGGGGCACTTTGTCATAATGCCTTCCGGAACATCATGTTTTGCCTGCTCAGACGGCACGGAAGCATATTTTTTCTTTTTTGTGAATATATCCTTTAACAAATGATTACCTCCCTTTTGTGAAGGGTTCTCTTCACTGCATGTCTTCCGATTAGATAGACTTAATAATAACTTTACCGAAACTATTGTACTTTTTTTGTCAAACGGTGTCATCCTCCATTCGACATTTTTTGCTGCAAAACAGACGGAAACGGACGGATTTCATACCGTCAAAAGCGTTGTTCAGCCTTATCTGTCAGCGTTTTCAAAAGAAATAAGGATTCTGCTGAAATTTTTTTAAGACCTGCCCTTAAAAAAATGCCGGCAGTCCGTATATTGAACAGCAGCGCGTTGTTTTTTTCCAACGCGCTGCCATTTCATTTTTGTGTTATTATTCGCCGATGACCGTGAGCTGTCTTGTTTTTTCAGCCACTTCTTCAGGATCGACCGTAATTCTGGCGACGCCCGTTTCCATCGCTGCTTTCGCAACAGCTTTCGCAACGGCAGGAGCCACGCGTTTGTCAAATGGAGCCGGGATGACGTAATCAGCGCTTAATTCTTCCTCTGAAACAAGGGAAGCAATCGCTTCAACCGCAGCAATTTTCATTTCTTCGTTGATGTGAGTCGCGCGAACGTCAAGCGCCCCGCGGAAAATTCCAGGGAATGCCAGTACGTTGTTAACCTGGTTCGGGAAATCAGAACGGCCTGTTCCGATGACGCTAGCGCCGGCTGCGCGCGCGTCTTCAGGCATGATTTCCGGATTCGGGTTGGCCATTGCGAAGATAATCGGATCTTTCGCCATGCTCTCCACCATTTCTTTCGTCAGCGCGCCTTCGACTGATACGCCGATAAAGACGTCTGCATCTTTAATGACATCCTGCAGCGAACCGTCGTTGCGGTCTTGGTTTGTAAACTTGGCCACTTCGTTTTTCACCGCGTTCATGCCGGCCGGACGCCCTTCGTAAATCGCTCCTTTAGAGTCGCACATCACGATGTCGCGTACGCCGAAATGGTAAAGAAGCTTGATGATCGCGATGCCTGCCGCTCCCGCTCCGTTTGCCACAACTTTAATGGATGACATGGATTTTCCTGATAATTTCAGCGCGTTTACAAGTCCGGCAACGGTTACGATGGCAGTGCCGTGCTGATCATCGTGGAAAACCGGAATGTTTGTTTCTTTTTTCAGGCGCTCTTCGATAATGAAGCAGTTCGGCGCCGCAATATCTTCAAGGTTGACACCGCCGAATGTCGGTGCAAGCAGCTTTACAGTGTCAATGATTTTGTCCACATCGTTTGTGTCAAGCGCGATCGGGAATGCATCCACGCCCGCGAAACTTTTGAACAGCACCGCTTTCCCTTCCATGACCGGAAGTGAAGCTTCAGGCCCGATATTACCGAGACCGAGAACGGCTGATCCGTCTGTTACGACTGCTACCATGTTCCCCTTCATTGTATAATCATATACTTTATTTTTATCGTCATAAATCTCTTTACAAGGCTCAGCTACTCCGGGAGAGTAGGCAAGGCTTAAGTCGTCCGCGTTTCTGACTTCTACCTTTGCTTTTGATTCCAGCTTTCCTTGATTTACTTTGTGTAAATGTAACGCTTCTTCTCTTAATGACATTCTAAACACTCCTTTTAAGTACTTTGTTACATATTCTGCCGCATAGACTGGTACAATCGCTGGAGGTGAAAAATTTCAGAATCTTTAAATAAGATAGCACAATTGTTTCAATTGTATAACAAAACGATTATTGTTACCACTATTTTAACACGACGTTTTCGCGGCCCAGCAGCTCTTTTAAACGGTATAACGCCTGATGGTCCGCCTGAATATGAAAAGTATCCGGCAGCCTGATCGTCTGCTTGTCTTTTTCATAATATAGATAAACGCCGGTTTCCCCTTTATGCTCCAGTAAAATACGCTTCATCTTTTCCAAAAACTCCTGATTGTGCCGGCTGCCTTCGATTTTGATGTAAACAGACGGCGCTCTGTCTGCCTCGGTCTGCTCAAGAAGAGAGGCGGATGACATGATGAATTGTGTCTTCTCCTGACGCTCTTCCATTTTTCCGGCGGCGAATAAAAGCGCGCCTTCTTTTAACAGCGGAGACAGCCTTCTATATTGGTCAGGAAACACGACGGCTTCCATTTCTCCCGTTTCATCGCTTAATGTGAGAAACGCCATATGCTGACCTGTCTTTGTCCGAATCGTTTTGATGCCCGCGAGCAAAGCGCCGATTGAGAGCTGTCCCTTCGGCATCTGCCGCGCTGCTGTGATTGCTTGCGCCCCCCGTTTGTTCAGGAGATCCCTGAAAGCAGACAAAGGATGGCTTGAGAAATAAACACCGAGAGCTTCTTTTTCGAACCGAAGCTTGTCCACGAGCGGAAATTCCTCAGCCTCTACATATTTTGGCTTAATGGAGAACGATTCTTCCAAAAACAATCCCATTTGGTCATCGTCTGCACGAAAAAGTTCAGCGTGCTCTAAAGCCACATCAACGGAAGCCAGCAAGGCGGCGCGATTTTGATTGAATTCGTCCATGGCGCCAGAAAATATAAGGGCTTCGATGGTTTTCCGATTCACGCTTTTTGCAGGTACGCGAAAGCAGAAATCGAAAAGATCCTCGAACGGTTTATGTGTTCTTGCTTTATAAATATCTTTCACTGCCGAGACGCCTACGTTTTTAACGGCCCGCAAACTGTATCTGACGGCTCCGTTTTCCGGCGCAAACGGAAAACCGCTTTTGTTTATTGACGGCGGAAGGACTTGAATCCCGCTCCCCTTCGCTTCATGCAGATATTGCGATATTTTGTCCTCATTGCCGATGACGCTCGTCAACAGCCCGCACATAAAATATAACGGATAATGCGCCTTTAAATAGGCGAGCTGATAGCCGATCATGCTGTATGCGACAGCATGGCTTCTGTTGAATCCGTAGTTAGCGAATTTTACAATCAGATCGTAGACCTCGTTTGCAGTGACTACAGAATACTCCTTTTTTAAGCACCCTTCAACAAAATGGCTTCGCTCTCTGTCCAGAATGTCCTTTTGCTTTTTGCTGACAGCCCGTCTGAGCAGATCCGCTTCACCTAATGAAAACCCTGCCATGCGCGAGGCGATCATCATTATCTGTTCTTGATAGACGATGACGCCGTAAGTGTCACTGAGAATATTTCTTACGTCCTCGTGCGGCACTTCCACACGCGCGCGGCCGTGCTTCCGATCGATAAATAACGGAATATTTTCCATCGGTCCCGGCCTGTAAAGCGCGTTAACCGCGACAATGTCTTCCAGTCTTGACGGCTTCAGGCGCTTCAGCACGTTTCTCATTCCTGATGATTCCAGCTGAAAAATGCCCGTCGTATCACCGTTTGACAATAGCGAGAACGTTTTTTCATCCTGATAAGAAATCTCGGAAAAATCAATTTTCGTATTCGTCTCTTTTTCAATCATCGTTTTAATGGATTCAATAAGCGTCAGGTTGCGCAAACCTAAAAAGTCCATTTTCAAAAGACCGAGATCTTCCAGGTGATCCATCGCATACTGCGTTAAATACACGCCGTCATGCCCTTCTTGAAGAGGGACAACTTCCGAAAGCGGCTCTTTACTGAGAACGACCCCGGCCGCGTGTGTTGACGTGTGTCTCGGAAGACCTTCAATTTTCCTTGCGATCTGAAACACTTTATGAAGAACGGAGGATTCGGACAGCCGCCTGTTCAGCTGAGCGGACTGCCGCCTCGCCTCCTCAAGCGTCATTCCCGGTTTTGACGGAATCAGGCGGGCAAGCTGGTCGGCTTCTTTCGGGCTGATTCCGAACACTCTCCCGGTATCCCTTAACGCCGCCTTTGCGGCCAATGTCCCGAAGGTGATAATCTGGGCGACGTGCATGGCCCCGTACTTATTTTGCACATACTGAATGACCTCATCCCTTCTCGTATCAGGGAAATCGATATCAATATCCGGCATGCTGATCCGCTCGGGATTAAGAAATCTCTCAAACAGCAGAGAATGTTTAAGCGGATCCACGTCGGTAATGAAAAGCGAGTAAGCGACAAGCGAGCCTGCCGCGGACCCCCTTCCCGGGCCTGTCACAATGCCCTTTTCATGCGCGTACTTCATAAAGTCCCATACGATGAGAAAATAATCACTGAATTTCATGCGCCTGATAACGTCCAGCTCATATTCAAGCCGGCGGACAGCCCGCTCATCAGGAGTGCCGAAACGGAGACGCAGCCCCTCATGACAGACTTCCGCCAAATAGTCATCGGCTGATTTGCCGTCCGGCGCCGGAAAAGACGGAAGCTGTGTCTGTCCGAGGCTGACATCGACCCGGCATTGCCGGGCGATACGGGCGGCTGCTTCAATCGCTTCCGGATGCCGCGTGTAAAGCTCTGCCATTTCTTCAGGCGCCCTCAAGTATAAGTCCGGCAGATTCCCGCTCTGATCCTCCCATTTCTCTCCGGCTTTAATAGCGCACAGACAGCGGTACGCATCTTGATCCTCTTTCTTGATATAGCGGACATCCCCCGCAGCGCAGACAGCGATTTCCGTCTCGGCTGACAGGCGGAGAATCTCTTCCGATAACGTCTCATGTCCTTTAAACGGCTGGTACCCTAAATAAAAACGGCCGTCTCCGAACAGCTCCCGGAATCCTTCGGCAGCCCGGACCGCTTCTTCAAACTTCCCGGCTTGAAGCAGGCTTTCAATGTACCCGTTTTCACCGGGCGTAATGGCGAGCAGCCCCTCATGATAGCTCTTCATCCATTTTCGCTTCATGCCGCCCTTTGCCATGGATTGCAGCGCACTTGAGATTTTCATCAGGTTCTGATAACCGGTGTTTGTCTCCGCTAAAAGAATGAGCGGGTGTGCTTCAAGCTCTGTATCGTCCGTGTATATAGAAGCCGTCAGACCGATAATCGGCTTAATTCCGTTTGATTTGCATGCTTTATAAAACTCAATGGCGCCGTACATCACATTTTCGTCCGTCAGCGCCAATGATGAATATCCGAGTTCCTTCGCTTGTGTAACAAGCTCTTTTACAGAAGCGGCGCTGTTTAACAGGCTGTAGCCGCTATGTACTTGCAGGTGAACAAAAGACAATGCCGCCACTCCTTTCCCATACGTTCATTTTGCCTTTCTACATTATAAGACGGGTTTTCTTAAGAAACAAATGTTCTTTTTTGACTCATCATCATACTTGTCCGTTTCCATCAATATGATAGAAAAGTGAGGTGGTGTATATATGGATCAGGAAGCCGGCTTTATGGCGAATTTCATCAGCAGTTATTTTATCGCCCTCGGTGTGTTGCTCGGCGGCGCGCTGATCGGCGGCCTCGGAGCTTATTTATCAGGCGAGCCTCCGCTGACGGCGATCACAAAATTGGCGAACAGGCTGAAGATCTGGGCGCTTGTCGCGGCCATCGGGGGAACATTTGACGCGGTATACAGTTTCGAGCGGGGGCTGTGGGAAGGCAACACGCGCGACATCTTCAAACAGCTTCTTTTAATTATTTCAGCAATGGGCGGCGCGCAGACCGGCTGGCTGATTATTTCATGGCTGACCCAGGAGAATATGTCATCATGAGAATTCCCGAGTATTATAAAAAACCGGGATGGCAGCGTTTTTTTGCGGGAATGATGTGCGGAGCCATCGTCAGCTGGCTGTTCTTTCTGTTTACATACGGAACGTTTCAGGAAGAACAGGTGACGTTAATTGAAAAGCAGCGGGAGCACGCGCGGGATTTAAAAAACCAAATCTCCATCTATCAGAAAGATCTTCATAAATTAAATGAGGATAATAAGCAAAGACTTCTCATCCAAAGTGTTGATGTGAAGCTGATTAATGGGGAAAAGTACAGAATCGCCCAGCCTGACAAGATGAAATTTGAGGAACAAGTGAAAGATAATATTTCTGAAGTCATCACAAAGGATATTGAAAGCGTGTATAAAACAAAGGAACTTTTAAAACGGACGATCGAAAACAAAATATACACCATAAATGAGAAGGAATTTAAAGCTGAAGTAAAGGAACTGACGATTTATACGAGATTGTCTGTCGAAATTCATATTTCTTTTGCGACGTAATTATGTCATTTTTAAAAATTTTCCATAGATCTGTCGCTTTTTTCTCCGCTTTTTTATAAACTGTAGATGAGACATTTTCAACGATTCTGAAGGGAGGAAGGGAAAATGGAGGTTTTTAGTGAACGCCGCTTGGCAAAAGATCATGCAGCCCGAATCAGACAAGGCTATTCCGCATATGCAGAAACAGACACACTCGCTTCCCTCATAAAAAAAGAACTCCAAATCTGTAATCTCCGCGTCTACGAAGACCTGACTGAATTCGGCTGCTGGTTCATCCCCGTGACAGATGAACACTAAGAAAGAGGGTCTCCCCTCTACTTGTGTTCGTTACATACCTCTTCCAGATCAGCAAGAATCTGATCGGTTTCATCCCAGCTGAAGATGGATGCGCCGGCCGCAAGCGGATGTCCGCCTCCATTGTATTTCCGGGCAATTCCGTTGATGACCGGACCTTTTGAACGGAACCGGACTCTGATTTGATCGTCTTCTTCTACGAAAAACACCCAAGCGCGGATACCCGAAATATTTCCGAGTGTTCCGACAAGCTGCGACGCTTCAGAAGCGGTGGTTCCATATGTCTCCAAAATGTCTTTTTTAATGAAAACGGAAGCGACGCCGTTTTCAGACAGTGACACATTTTGATAAATAAAGCCGTTAAGCTTCACCACATTTAACTTTGTTTCATACAATTGATTGAACAGCTCTGACGATGAAAATGGGAACTCAATGAGCTCTCCCGCGTATTTTAATGTCTTTTTTGTGGTGTTCGGGAACAAGAAGCGCCCCGTATCACCGACGATACCCGCGTAGATCAGCTCAGCTGCTTTCGTATTCAGTTTCCAGCCGTGCTGCTTTCCTTCCAGGTACAGCTCATAGATCATTTCGCTTACGGAGCTTGCATTCGTATCGACCCATAACAGATCGCCATACGGATCTTCATTTGGATGGTGGTCTATTTTCATGAGCTTTGCGCCGGAATGGTAGCGCTGATCGTCGACCCTGCCTTGGTTTGCGGTGTCGCACACGATGACAAGAGCATCTTTATAGGTTTCGTCATCCACCTCATCGAGGGAATATAAAAAAGACAAGGACGGTTCAGGCTGTCCGACGGCAAAAATATTTTTTTCGGGATACGTTTCCCGCAGGATTTCCGTAAGGCCGCACTGCGAACCGTAGGCGTCCGGGTCAGGCCTCACATGTCTATGTAAGATAATGGTGTCATATAATGATATGGTTCTGATCAGTTCGGATTTCATCGTTTTCTCCTTTTCGTTTTTATTCATTTAATCATACTCTTTATCCATGGAAAAGGAAAATCTTTCAGCAACGGTATAAACGGTTTTGCAAACTCATATAATGGAGGATTTCATTTATGCTGGTTTTTGTTTTTCTCATCGGGCTTTCTGCCTGCTTTTACGTGTATTACAAAGTAAAAGGAATCCAGACGAAACGGGCGCTGGAGAAGGAATGTTTTTCGGCTAAATCAAGTATGGCATTAGGCGCGCTGGTGCTTTTGTACGGAGTAAACCAAATGATTCTGTTCCACTCCGTTCTGACCCTGGTCATCGGCGGCGTCTTCATTTTAATCGGAGCAGGCAGCGCATGGGCCGGGTATAAAGCCTATAAGCATTATGAGCCTATCCATGCAAAGGAAGCGGAGAGGGACCACGCATAATGAATGCCAAGGGACCCGGGTGCGTCCCTTAACTTCTCTCCATCAGCTGCACCATGAGCATCGCTTTTGAAACGATGCCGCTTTGGCTTGACACTTCCACTTCCATTTTCCCGAATTTCCGGCCCGCCTCTAAAATGCGCGGTTTTACTTCAATGACCGACTCCATCTGTACGGGCTTCAGAAAGAAAATCGTAATGCTTTCAATGACCAGCTCGCCGCGTTTGCGGGAGCGTAAAAATCGGCTGGCGGCCTGGGTTAAAATCGTGGTAAACACCCCGTAAGAAATCGTGCCGAGCTGATTGGTCATTTGCGGCGTGACTTCATATTGATAAACGGCCGGCGTTTTGTTATCTTCCTCTTCTTTAAATCCCCTTGAAACAATATCATCCAGCTTTTCCCCGACCTGAGGCTGCTTTTGAACCATTTGAAGCGCTTTTAAGACATCCTGGCGGCTGATCATTCCGATCAGTTTGTGATGCCCGTCTGTCACCGGAAGCACTTCAATTCCTTCCCAAACCATCATTTGAGCCGCTGAGGCGACAGATGTTTTTCCGATCACCGTGACAGGGTTTTTGGTCATTACTTTTTCAATGGGAACTGACCGGTCATGCCCCGCGATATCTTTCGGCGTGAGGATTCCGTGGATTTTCATCTGCTGATCGATAACCGGAAAGCGGCCGTGTCCGGTTTCATAGTTCTTTTCGTACCATTTCTCCAGTTTATCCTTAGGAAACAGCGTCACTGTCCGATCTGCGGGCGTCAAAATATCTTCCACGAGCACAATCTCTTTTTTTATGAGCTGATCATAGATCGCCCGGTTGATCATCGCGGCTACCGTAAAGGTATCGTAGCTCGTGGAGAGAATCGGAAGCTCAAGCATATCGGCCAGCTCGATAATGCTGTCGTCGGTATTAAACCCTCCTGTTACCAAAACGGCCGCGCCCGCTTCAAGCGCCTGGCGGTGGGCGTTGATTCGGTTCCCGACGATTAACAGGTTCCCCGCGGCCGTATAACGCATCATCGCGTCAAGCTCCATCGCCCCGATCACAAACTTATTCAACGTTTTATGCAGACCTGCTTTTCCGCCGAGCACCTGGCCGTCGATCACATTGACGACCTCAGCGTATGTCAGCTTTTCAATATTTTCTTTTTTCTTCTGTTCAATCCGGATGGTCCCCACACGTTCAATAGTGGAAACGAATCCTTTGTTTTCGGCTTCCTTAATGGCTCTGTAAGCCGTTCCTTCACTGACTTTCATTTCTTTCGCAATTCTTCTGACCGAAATTTTTTCACCGACAGGAAGCGAATCTATGTATGATAGGATTTGTTCATGCTTTGTTGCCAAGCGTTTCACCTCTAAGGACAGTCTTCTGCTTTTATTATAAGGGTACGGGGGATTCATTCGCAATGAGACGCCCGAAAAAAGGCGGCATCACAAAAAAGACCTTCTGAATGCTTGATTCAGAAGGTCTTCGACACATATGTCAGGCAAGCTCAATGGTCTCGCCGACCGCCATGACTTTGCCGACGCCTCCGGGCAGACTTTCTGCGAAAGCGTCAGGGTCCTGTTCAATGACGGGGAATGTATTGTAATGAACGGGGACGACCTGTTTCGCTCTCAGCCATTCAGCCGCGAGTTTCGCATCTTCAGGCCCCATGGTGAAGTTATCACCGATCGGCAGAAACGCCAGGTCAATGTGATTCAGTTCCCCGATCAGTTTCATATCTGAGAACAGCGCCGTATCGCCGGCGTGGAAAATCGTTTTGCCGCCAATCGTTAATAAAATCCCGGCCGGCATCCCGGTGTATGTGATGGTTTTGTTTTCTTCATCAGTGACCGCCGATCCATGGAACGCCTGTGTCAGTTTCACTTTGCCGAAATCAAATTGGTGCGCCCCGCCGATATGCATCGGGTGGACCTTTAAACCTTTAAAGCCGAGATAAACGGCCAGCTCGTTCGGCGCAATGACGAGCGCATCGTTTTGTTTGGCGATCTGCTCTGTATCTCCGACATGGTCATTGTGTCCGTGAGTAAGCAGGATGACATCCGCTTTCACTTCTTCCGGTTTCAAATTTGTCAGACTGTTTCCGGTCAGAAACGGATCAAAAATAATGTTATGGGTTTTCGTTTCCACTTGAATGACAGAATGTCCGTGATAAGTCACTTTCATCGTTTTCACCTCATAAAAAATTAATATTTATCAAGTTCCCTTTTTGACAAACGAAAAAACTTACAGGGATTGATGCCTGTTAATCACATTCAGCCCGCCTGTTGCTTCAATGACCGTTCCGGTTACAAGATCGGAATCTTCTTCACATAAAAAGGCGATGATTCTCGCAATGTCCTCTCCGGTTCCGGACCTGCCGATCGGCGTCTTTTCTTTGCCGATTTTCCGTCTTGCTTCCTCTATAGACGCTTCTTTCATATCTCCTACAATATCGCCCGGGCAGACCATATTGGCTGTAATGCCTGATTCGGCTTCTTCAATCGCAATGGTTTTCGTTAACGAAGCCAATCCGACTTTAGCCGCTCCGAAAGCGGAACGGTGAAGCCAGCCGGGGGCATGGTCCGCTCCTTGAAAACCGTATGTAATAATCCGGCCGAACCGCTGCTGTCTCATGACCGGGATAACCGCTTTAAACAGATGGAAAACGGCGCTTAAATTCCCTTCAAGCATGCCATACCATTCGTCATCGGAGTAATCGGCAAGCTTTTTGCGCTCAAATATGTACGGCCCGGCATTGTTAATCAGTATGTCAATCCTTCCAAACCGCTGAAGGGCTGCATCGGCGATCCGCATGAGATCTTCTTTCCGGGTTACATCGCCCTTAACGAATTGCAATCTGTCATGGCACCCGGGATAATCCGCCTTCAGACAAGCGACCGCTTCTTCGTCCTGTCTGTAATTCACTGTGACAGAAAAACCTTTTTCCAGAAGCATTTCAGTCACTTTTCGGCCCAATCCCTTTGTACCGGCAGTGATTAGAGCATGTCGCACATTGAATACCCTCCCCAGGCAACGTAGCCGCTTCAATAAAATCAAGACGTTTCTCCCTCTACTTTACTATAAACAAACGGCAATATCACTTTTTTGCACTTCGTCCGCACGAAAAAAAAGCCGTCTTTACAGACAGCTTAATTTTCTGAAGGAGCAGAGGCTTCCTCCATGCCGACATAACCGCTTTGGTATGCCTCTGAGATAAGCCTGGCCGTTTCTTCACTTTCTTTTTCATCATAGATGTAACGGTCTTGTTCTTTGCGCATTCCTTCTACCTCCCATCTTTTATAGATGTAGGGTGTCTGATATGACGGGAAAATATGAAGGAAATTTCAGCAAATTAAATGCCGGCGCAGGCTTTTGCTTTTACGAGCGCCTGTTCTACCTGCTGAAAACCCGTTCCGCCGGCGCTCATTCTTTTTTCAACCGCATGATGCGGATCGAGCACGGTATAGATATCTTCTTCAAAGAGACTGCTGGCTTGAAGGAATTCTTCAAATGCCATATCACTTAAATAGATTCCTTTTTCAATACAGCTGTACACAAGCTTGCCGACCACTTCATGCGCTTCTCTGAACGGCATGCCTTTTTTAGCTAAATAATCGGCAAGTTCCGTCGCATTTGAAAAATCTTGTTTTGTCGCTTGTTTCATGATGTCTTTGTTTACTTTCATCGTTTCAATCATGCCCGTGAAAATCTGAAGGCTTCCTTCTACGGTTTTCACAGTGTCAAACATGCCCTCTTTATCTTCCTGCAGGTCTTTGTTGTAAGCGAGCGGGAGTCCTTTCATAATCGTGAAAAGACCCATCATATCACCGTATACGCGTCCGGTTTTACCGCGGATCAGCTCCGCCATGTCGGGGTTTTTCTTCTGCGGCATCATGCTGCTTCCCGTCGCGTACGTATCATCCAGTTCAATGAATCTGAATTCCTGCGAGCACCATAGAATGATTTCTTCTGATAAACGTGAAAGGTGCATCATCAGCATGCTGCTGCCGCTTAAAAACTCGAGAATAAAATCTCTGTCACTGACTCCGTCAAGACTGTTCTCATAAATGGAGTCAAAACCAAGCAGCTCCGCCGAATAGTTACGGTCTATCGGAAACGTAGTTCCGGCAAGCGCCCCGCATCCGAGCGGCGATATGTTAATCCGCTTCATAGCATCCCGAAAACGTTCTTTATCCCGTTCAAGCATCCAAAAATAAGCAAGCAGATGGTGGGCGAAAGAAATAGGCTGAGCCCGCTGCAAATGGGTGTACCCCGGCAGAATGGTCTCGACATTGGCCTCGGCTTTTTCGATCAGCGCTTTTTGGAACTGTTCAATCAGCACGATGATATGTGAGACATGATCTTTCAAATACAAATGCATGTCGGTCGCCACCTGGTCATTCCGGCTTCTGCCGGTATGGAGCTTGCCGCCTAGCGGTCCGATTTCTTCGATCAGCATTTTTTCAATATTCAAATGGATATCTTCATAATCAACAGAGAATTCAAGCGTTCCTTCCTCTGCTTTTTGCAGGAGGGTCTGCAGCCCCTGTCGGATGGCGCCTTCTTCTTCTTCCGTCAGAATGCCGCATTTTTTCAGCATTGCCGCATGAGCGAGAGACCCTGTAATATCCTCTTTGACTAAGTTTTGGTCGAATGTGATGGATGCGCCGAACTCATCGACCCACTTTTCCGGTGTTTTTTGAAAACGGCCTCCCCAAAGCTTCTTCATGCTTCAATCTGCTCCTTCATTTTCACAATGCTGTTTACTTTTGTCGGCAGTCCCCAAAGCTCAATGAAACCGATTGCCGCGTGATGGTCAAACGCATCGTCTTTTGTATATGTCGCAAGTTTTTCATCGTAGAGTGAATATTCCGACTTACGTCCTTCTACAATGGCATGGCCTTTAAACAGCTTGACTCGCACAACGCCGGTGACGTGCTTTTGGGTTTCTTTCAGGAATGCAAGCAGCGCGTCTTTTAACGGCGAGAACCATAAACCGTTATAGATGATTTCAGACAGTTTTTGTTCAATTGCCGGTTTGAAATGGGCCACTTCTTTCACTAAAGTCAGATCCTCAAGCTCTTTGTGAGCCGTAATTAAAGTCATGGCGCCCGGGCACTCATAAACTTCACGGGACTTAATGCCGACCAGGCGGTTTTCCACATGGTCAATCCGGCCGATGCCGTGTTTTCCGGCAGTCTCGTTCAGCTTGAGAATTAAATCAGCGAGCGGGTAGGTTACGCCGTCGATTGAAACCGGAACACCGGCTTCAAATGCGATTTCGATGATTTCCGGAACGTCCGGCGTGTTTTCAAGAGATGTTGTCAGGTCATATGCCCCTTCAGGCGGCGCCGCCCACGGGTCTTCTAATATACCGCATTCATTGGCGCGTCCCCATAGGTTCTGGTCGATGGAATACGGGCTGTCAAGATTGATCGGAATCGGTATGCCGCGGCTTGCAGCGTATTCAATTTCTTCTTCACGCGACCATTGCCACTCACGGACCGGAGCAATGACCTCCAGATCAGGATTTAATGATTTAATGGATACTTCGAAACGAACCTGATCGTTGCCTTTTCCCGTGCAGCCGTGCGCTACGGCCACCGCGTTTTCCTTTTCCGCCACTTCAACGAGTTTTTTCGCGATTAACGGACGGGATAGTGCAGATACGAGCGGATACTTGCCTTCATACATTGTATGGGCCTGCATAGAAATGAGCGCGTACTCCCGGGCGAATTCTTCTTTCGCATCAATCACATACGAATTTACGGCGCCAACTTCCAGCGCTTTTTGCTGAACGAATGCCAAATCCTTTCCTTCCCCAACATCTAAGCAGCAGGCAACAACATCGTATCCCTGTTCTTGCAGCCATTTTATCGCTACAGAAGTATCAAGACCTCCTGAGTATGCCAATACAACCTTTTTTTGTTCTGCCATGTTAAAAGCTCCCTTTGTATAAAAATTAGTTTTAATTAATAAAAATGCATTTTGTATGTATACACTGTAACAAGTAAATTCTGTTTTTTCAAGCCTTTTATAAAAAAAACCCCACCCAATTTTTTGAGCGGAGCAAAGCCTTTTTATACATTTATAAATCTTTTCGGATTTCCCGGAGCACATGAGGCAGTTCAGGAATAATCAGTTTACTCATTGCAAGCTTTACGGCGCCTGAGGAGCCGGGCGTGCAGAAGACTGCGGTATTTCGGATCACACCCGCTGCCGCTCTGGACAAAATGGCGGCGGAACCGATGTCCTCCGTATAGCTCAGCATGCGGAACAGCTCGCCGAATCCCGGGAGTTCTTTTGAAAACAGCGGCGTGACCGCTTCAATTGTGACATCCCTTTCGGCAATGCCCGTCCCTCCGTTTAACAGCACCGCATCTGTATATTCATCCATACAGCCGGATAAAACGGCTTTCTGCAATTCATCTTTTTCATCTTTTACAATGTCATAAGCGACCGTTTCAAATCCTGCTTCTCTGATGAAATCCATCATGACGCGCCCGCTTTTGTCGGTTTCTTTCGTTCTCGTGTCGCTGACTGTAACCACCTTGCAGCGCACGGCTGACGGGGCTTCTTGTTTATGTTCATGCACACTCATTGCTTCACCTCATCGTTTATGTATTAAACATATCGTAACGTTTGACTCTGGGGCATTCAATAAAAAAGCACACCCTAAAGGATGTGCTTTTTTCGATCATTACTGTGCAAGGCGGACAACGTCGCGTGCGATCATGACCTCTTCGTCAGTCGGAATGATGATGACTTTGACAGGAGAGTGAGGGTAGCTGATAAACGCTTCCTCGCCGCGCACGTTGTTCAGCGCAGGATCCCAATATACACCCATGAATTCTAAGCCGCGAAGCACGCGTTCTCTGACTTCAACGCTGTTTTCACCGATACCCGCAGTGAAAATAATCGCGTCAACGCCGCTCATTCTCGCAGCATAAGAACCGATGTATTTATGGATTCTGCTTGCAAACACTTCAAGAGCCGTTTCCGCTCTTTCGTTTCCTTCTTTTGAAGCTTCTACGATATCGCGAAGGTCGCTGGAGAAACCGGATATGCCAAGCAGTCCGCTCTTTTTATTTAACGTATTTAATACTTCATCTGCCGTCTGATCCGTTTTTTCCATAATGTACGGGATCAATGCAGGGTCGATGTTTCCTGAACGTGTTCCCATCGCAACACCCGCAAGCGGTGTGAAGCCCATTGACGTATCAATGGATTTTCCGCCTTCTACGGCCGCAATACTTGCGCCGTTACCGAGGTGGCAGGAAATCAGACGCAAATCTTCAAGCGGGCGGCCGAGAAGCTCAGCTGCGCGCTGTGTCACGTATTTATGAGAAGTGCCGTGGAAACCGTATTTGCGGATGCCGTATTTCTCGTAGTATTCGTACGGAAGGCTGTACAGGTAAGATTGCTCAGGCATCGTTTGGTGGAACGCCGTATCAAACACTGCAACCGCAGGCACATCCGGAAGCACTTCTTTAAAGGCTTTAATGCCGACGATGTTAGCCGGATTATGAAGCGGCGCAAGTTCTGAAATCTCTTCAATCTCACGGATTGTTTCATCCGTAAGCAAAACAGAATCGCTGAATTTTTCTCCGCCGTGAACCACACGGTGGCCGATTCCGTCAATTTCATTTAAATCCTTTATAATACCGAATTCAGTCAGCTTGTGAAGCAGCATCTTCACCGCAACCGCATGATCCGGAATATCTGTCACTTCTGTATTTTTTTCGCCGTTAACAGAGATAGTGAAAACGCTGTCGGCGATACCGATCCGTTCTACTAAACCTTTTGTTAGCACCTTTTCTGAAGGCATTTCGAATAACTGAAATTTTAAAGATGAGCTTCCTGCGTTAATTGCAATAATTTTAGACATAAATGACGCTCCTATCAAAATTCTTCTTCGTTTGTTCGTTCTTTTTTCCCAGACCATAACTGCGGTCCAAAAAATATCTGACTTTTCCATTTAAACATTGTCAACCCAGCATTTCAAGTCAACATCCACATTGGTACCGCTTACAACACGAAGTCGATATTTTCTGATAAATCTCATTTGTGCCAAATGGACGGCACGGCCTTACGGAATATTATTTTCTTTCCTTAATTTGTGTTTTCGCCCTGATTTCCATTCATTTTAAAAAACGAAAAGCAGCGCGGGATTTTGCGTCTCGCACTGCTTTTTCGCCATTATTTTTCTTTTTGAATCCATTGATCCAATTTTGCCATCATCTCCCGCATCGCCTGCTGGTTCGCAAAAGAAGGAAGATTCGCCAAAAGCGCTTGTTTCGGCGGCTTTGTGTCTTCGCCTTTTTTCTGCAAGATTAAAATGCTCTTTGCCTGCGCTTCGTCTTTAAACATAGTAGCCGGCAGCTGGAGAAGGGCGTTGATATACACTTTTTCCGCAAAAAACCGCTTCAGTTTATCGCTTTGCGCGCTGTCAAACAGATGGTTCGGAATCATAAAAAATAAGTATCCGCCCGGTTTTGTATGTTTGACGCTCTGCTCAATAAATAAGTGGTGGGCAAATGAGTGGCCTTCATCCGCTTTCAGCTCAAACGCTTCAGCGCCTTCGTCATTCGGATAGTAGCCGACCGGCAAATCGCAGATAACCGCATCGGCCGGTTCGATAAATAACGGCTGAAGACTGTCCTGGCAGAACAGCTCCATTTCTTTTTCCTGCAGATTCGCCTGAGCATAAGCGATCTTCAGAAGGACATCGTCGATTTCAATGCCGAAGCTTTTTGCCGCTTTGTCAGAAAGCTGGTTTGCCGCGGTCAGCAGAAGATTTCCGGTGCCGCAGGCGGGGTCCAGCAATGTCAGGCCTTTTCGGCCGCCCGTAAATTTATTCACGAGGTAACTGATGAAAAGGCCGATCGTATCAGGCGTCATCTGTCTGTTCGGATGGGACTTATCTTTCAGTCCTTTTAAAATGGCGAGCTGGAACGCCTTGCGGATCCATTCATGCTCCCATTTTCTGAAGTCTGCTTTCGCAAGCAGGCTTTTAAGCTCGCCGGCTTGCTTTTCCTGAAGCGGAAGCTGGTCGGCCGTTTCAAGAAAATACATCTCTCCCGCCTCCGCAAGCCCCTCAATATAAGAAATCTCAAGGCCTTCTGCTATCACTTGAGCGGCTTCATCTAAAAGTTCATAAATCTGACCGACATGGTCGTGTTGCATGCTGTTTCCTCCTTGCCATGAAAAGAGCTCCGCGGCAGCACCCGGAGCTCTTTTTCCCTCTTTACTTGATTAACGCTTTTGCAGCTTCGATAGGCTTTTCATAATTCGGGTGGTTTGTCGCTTCGCTTACGTATTCCGCGTAAACGACTTTTCCGTCCTGATCAAGGACGAATACGGAACGTGCCAAAAGACGAAGTTCTTTGATGTAAACACCGAATGCTTCACCAAATGACATCTCTTTATGATCCGATAATGTTTCCACTTTATCAATTCCGTTCGCTCCGCACCAGCGCGCTTGTGCAAACGGAAGGTCGGCGCTGATTGTATAAACGTTCACATCACCGAGTTTTGCGGCTTCTTCGTTGAAGCGGCGTGTCTGCGCGTCACATACGCCTGTGTCAATGGAAGGAATAACGGATATGATCGTTACTTTCCCTTTCATATCTGCTAATGTCTTCTCTTCTAATCCGTTTGTCAAAACCGTGAAGTCAGGAGCTTGGTCACCCGGTTTCACTTCTTGTCCGATCAGCGTCACGGCTCCGCCTTTAAATGTAATTTCAGCCATTCTGATTCCTCCCTTTATCTATGTATAGCTCTATCATAGTCGAGTTTTATGCAAACTGCAAAGGTTATGCCGCATCGTAAAAAAAGCTAACTGCGGGCGGCAGTTAACTTTTCTGTTATAAATCGATATCCGTTCTTTTTTGGTTCCGGCCTTTTTCATTCTTTTTAAACATATGCTGGATGCGTTCAATCGTTTGAGGCGCGGAGTCTAACAGTTTATCAATCAGATGGGTGTTTTCGTCTAAATGAAGCATACGCACGCCGTTTGTTCCGACAATCAGAAACGCAATCGGCGTAATGGATACTCCGCCGCCGCTTCCGCCGCCGAACGGGAGCTTCTGCTCTTTTCTTTCATCATCATCGGTTCTTTTTTCAGCCGGCTTTCCTCCAAACTCGCTTCCGCCCGCCGCAAATCCGAATCCGACCTTTGAAACCGTTAAGATTACGCTGCCGTCAGGCGTTTCAACAGGATCGCCGATGATTGTATTCACGTCAATCATTTCTTTTAAATTTTCCATAGCAGTTTTCATTAAACCTTGAATGGGGTGGTCTGCCATATGCGCTCCTCCTTAAACTGATGAATCATTCTTTGAAGCAACCGGAACCGGCTGTTTCTTTCGTATGATAGAAAGTCCGTTCCGCCCGTATTTGAGCAATTTGAAAGCTGCACCTATAAGATGTCCAAAACGAAAAAATAATATACACTGCAAATGCGTCTTGGATGCAGGCACTTGAAAAGACGGAATGACTTCGCACACCGGTTTATGTATGAAACGCAGATGATCATACAGCATGGCCGTAAGGCCTCCCTTTACGGCCCACAATCCGCCGGCGGCGATTCCCGTAACGGCGGCGTCTTTTATTCCGATAACCGTCACCCATTCGAACTTCGTAACACGGACTCCCGCAAGAAATGAGGCGGCGATTTGGCGCATCTGAAAGACTTGGTGCAGAATCATTTCTATTCTGTGAATGCTCTGTTTGACATCTTCATATGTGATTTTTTTCTTCTCTTTTTTCTGACCTTTCATTTCTGATTTCGTGTCCTGTTTGACATCAATAGACGCGTCTTCGCTGTTTACTTTAATGACGGGCAGCGTTTTTTTAAAACGGACCAGCCCGTATAAGGCCGAGAGTTTAAACGTCAGTTTGTCGTTATCTTTATCGTGAAGATATTCGAAAGTCAGATGGATTTTCATCCTCATGAGCAGCCAGACCAAAATGAGAATGAGAATAACAGCTGCTGCGGCATATCCCATAAGCTTCACTTCCTTAGCAGCATTATCGCCAAAACCCAAAAAAATAAACCCGGACGTTTATTCCGGGTTTACTGCTTTTATTTGCGGTACAGCGCTTCGTGAATCACCGTTGTGTCGGCGATCAAATCGTGAATGCCCTGCTTTTTGGGCGTAAACGCAATGACGATATAGAGAATCCAGATTTTATCGATATAACGCCCCACCGCTTCTCTGAAAATGACGGTGCTCCAAGTCAGCGGCTTTCCGGGCGTCAAAGAAGTGACCTTTAACCCGAAGACCATCTTGCCGAGTGTCTGATGAAACCATTTCGTCATGAACACAAAATAGGCGAGGTAGACGATCAGGGTTGTGACGGAATAAGCTGAGATTGTAAACATTCCGCTTGTTGCCGGGAGCTTCATCAGCGTGAAAATCGGTGAAACGATGAGATGGTTAAGTCCCCAGACCACCAGCCAATCAAGAAGAAACGCCCAAAACCTGATCCAAAAGCCCGCATATGCCTGCTCGGGCGCCTTCTGTTGTTCGGCTTCCTCTTCTTTGCCGTGAAAGCCTTCGTAAGTCGCGTCCATTCTTTCTTCCCCCCTACTTTGCATAGAGATACATCATCCGCGGCGAACCGGATTGCGAAATGAGTTCTTTCATATTCAGAAAATCAATTTCGCTTTTAAACATTTTCGCTGCGCTCATGGAAAAGAGCGAGCCTAATCCGAATCCTTCCTCGTATGTGATGACTGAAGCGTTTTTCATATTTTTATGGTCCTTTTTCATCGCGCTGATCGTATCATCGTAAAAACCGAGCTCATCAACGAGGCCGATTTTTTTCGCTTGTCTGCCGTCGTAAACACGGCCGTCGGCAATTTTTTTCACATCCGCTTTTGACATGTGCCGGCCTTTTGAAATGACATTGACAAATCCTTCATAAGAATCGTTGACCATTGTCTGCATGATCTTTCTTTCTTCCTTCGTCATGTCGCGGGTCGGGGACATGATGTCTTTATGCGCGCCGCTTTTAATGGTTTCAAACTTGATGCCGAGTTCATCGGCGAGCTTGGAATAATTGACGCTTTCCATGATGACGCCCAGTGAACCCGTGAGCGTTTCCGGTGAAGCATAGATTTTATCGGCGGCCGTTGAAATATAGTAGCCTCCCGATGCCGCCATGGAGCCCATGGATACATAAATCGGTTTCTTCGTTTCTTTCTTTAGTTCTTCCAGTTTTTTATGTATTTCCGCGCTTTCGTAAACGCCTCCGCCGGGAGAATTGATTTTCAGTACAATTCCTTTGACGCTTTTATCTTCTTTCGCACGCTCAACCTGTTTTAAAAATGATCTGTGATCATACCCGCCTGAGCTGAGCAGGCCAGCGGACCCGCCGTTATCCTCAATCGTGCCGTCCACTTCAAGCACGGCGATTTTACTGCCGGGGCTGCCCTTATCCAGCGTCACTTCCTCTGTGTCATCTGTCAGTGATGCAAAGTCAGACCCGGTATCTCCGATATTCTTCAGCACCCCGACGGTCACACTTGCAATGACTGATACGCCGAAAATGCCGAGCGCGATGACGAGCGCAATCCATCTTTTTGCATTCATTTGTTCTCCTCCTTTTCTGTCAATATTCGTACGTTCCCCCGTAAAAAAAGATTCATTTTTTTCATGAAGCGCTTTCTCTTAACGGATAAACAGGAAACATGTTACACTATTGCCACAGGTATTTTAACACAATACCTGCTGGGAGAAAAACGTAAATATGACAGCAAAGGGGAATGGGGATATGACCGATCTTCGCCGCAATGTTTATTTTTTTCACAAACAAAACAACGAAACAAAAGAACAAGTCAGCTCCTTGAAGCAGCTTGCTGAATCGCACGGTTTTACAGTTGCGGCTCACCCGGAGGATGCCGGTATTATCGCCAGCATCGGCAGCGACGGCTCATTTCTGCAAGCCGTCAGAAAAACCGGATTCCGTGATGACTGCCTGTATGTCGGCATCGCTAAAAAAGGGAAAGCCCATTTGTACTGTGATTTTCACAGCGATGAGCCTGAAAAAATGGCGGCCAGCATGACGGCGGAACAGCTTGAGGTCAGAAAATACCCGCTCATTCACGTAACGGTGGACGGCAGCAATCATTTTCACTGTTTAAACGAAGTTTCCATCCGTTCAAGCATTATTAAAACGTTTGTGATGGATGTGTTAATTGATGATCTTCATTTTGAGACGTTCAGAGGAGACGGGATGATCATTTCCACCCCGACGGGCAGCACCGCCTACAATAAATCTGTCTCAGGCGCCGTTGTTGATCCTTTGATTTCCTGCATGCAGGTATCCGAACTGGCGTCGTTGAACAACAACACATACCGTACACTCGGATCTCCGTTTATTTTAAGCTCAGACCGGAAGCTGACACTGCAGGTGGTGCAGGACGGCAATGAGCATCCGATTATCGGGCTTGATAATGAAGCGCTCAGCACGCGGAATGTCAAAAAGGTTGAGATTACACTATCCGATAAAAAAATCAAAACGGTGAAATTGAAAGACAACTCTTTCTGGGAAAAAGTAAAGCGATCATTTTTATCATAAAAAAAGAGGACGGGCATCACTGCCTGTCCTCTTTTTCATATACGATACGGCCGCCGACGACGGTTTTGACCGCTTCCAATTCATGAAGCTTTTTCGGATCCGTCCCGAACGGATCACCGCTGAGTACGGTAAAGTCGGCATCATAGCCGGGGGCGATCCGTCCGCGGCTATGTTCTTTATGGATGATGCCCGCGCTTCCCTCCGTGTAAAGCTGAATGGCTTCGTACACGGTCAGGCACTCTTTTTCATAATAGGCCGGACCTTCCGGGTGCTGCTTGCTTGTACGGAGCACAGCCGATTGAATGCCCAGAAGCGGATCGGCCGGCTCAATCGGGGCGTCTGAGCCTCCGGCGCACAGCAGCCCTTTTGACAGCAGTGTTTTCCAGGCGAAAGCCGTTTTCATCCGCTCTTCTCCGAGCCGGTCAATCACCCACGGAAAATCACTGGCCACAAAATGCGGCTGAAGATCAAGTCCGATCGGCAGCCGGGCGGCTCTTTCAATCAATCCGTCATCTAATACTTGCGCATGAATGAGCCTGTCTAGCTGTCCGGGCTTTGCCGGGTATCTTTCGATAACATCGAGCACCTTTTCAAATGCAAGGTCGCCAATCGCGTGCACGGCGATCTCCATTCCTTTCTCTCTCGCTTTATAAACAAGAGCGGCAAGGGTCTCGTCATCGTGCACCTGAACGCCGGAAACTGACGGATCATCATGATAAGGCTTTTTCAACAGAGCGGTTCTGCCTCCGAGCGCGCCGTCAGCAAAAATTTTCATCGCTCCGTATTCCAGGTAAGGTCCGGTCGATTTATCCAGAGCGCTCCAGCTGTCGACGGCTTCGTGATGAACGAGCAGATGGGCGCGAAAAGGATAAAGGCCGCTGCCGGTTAATGACTCGTACGCGGCAACGGGAACGGACGCGTCTCCGTAGTATGCCAGATCTTCTGAATGCCCGCCTGTCAGGCCTTTTGACCAGCAGTCCGTAATCGCCGTTTGAAGCGCGCGTTTGACATAGTGAAGTGAGACGGGCGGAAGGGCCTGTGTCACAAGCTCTTGGGCTTTATCCAACAGAAGGCCTGTCGGACCGGTGCCGTCCCGGACGATAATCCCGCCGTTTGGATCAGGGGTTTCGTTTGTAATCCCCGCCGCGCGCAATGCGGCCGAATTAACCGCTGCGGCGTGCCGGCATACCCGCTTCAGCAGGACGGGGCGGTCGGGAAAGAGCGGGTCAAGGTCATGCTTCGTGACGTAATCCGGCCGTTCAAACAGGTTTTCATCCCAGCCTTCGCCGATCAGCCATTCGCCATCTTCCAATTCACGCTCTGCTTCTTTTGCGGCCCGCAGGATCGCTTCTTTTGACGTCAGCTGCGACAAATCGAGGCGAAGCTGTTTTTCCCCGTGTCCGATTAAATGCATATGACTGTCCGAAAACCCCGGGAACATGACAGCTCCATGTAAATCGATTTCCTCCGTATCAGGCGAACCGTATGTTCCCTGGAGCTCCCGGAAGCCGCCCGTCTGTTTGATGATGCCGTCTTCGGTATAAACGGCTTCAGTGACATGGTTCTCGTCAAGCATTGTATAGATGGTGCCGCCGTGCCAAATCGCTTTCATCCCCGCTCACCCTTTATCCTGTATTATGCTTTTTTATCAGCCTTCAGCCGTTCTTCACGCTGTCTCAGCTCCACACGTCTGATTTTTGCGGACGCCGTTTTCGGCAGGCTTTCGACAAATTCAATTTCTCTCGGATATTTGTAAGGCGCCGTAATTGTTTTTACGTGGTTTTGCAGTTCTTTGACAAGTTCGTCACTGCGCTTTTCATCGTCTTGTAAAACGACATAAGCTTTTACGATTGAACCTCTGATTTCATCCGGGCTTGCCACGACTGCACATTCTTTCACTTCCGGATGCTTCACGAGCGCGTCCTCTACTTCAAAAGGCCCGATTGTATATCCGGAGCTGACGATAATGTCATCATTGCGGCTCTCAAACCAAAAGTAGCCGTCCTCGTCTTTTTTCGCGCGGTCTCCTGTAAGAAAGTAATCTCCGCGAATCTGCTTTTTCGTTCTTTCGGGATCTTTATAATATTCCTTGAATAAAGCCGGTGTGCTCAAATGTACGGCGATATCGCCCGTTTCGCCTGTTTCGCATATTTCGCCTTTATCGTTTATAATCTCTACTTGATTTCCGGGGGTCGGTTTGCCCATGCTTCCCGGCTTAATATCCATATCCTTCAGGACGCCGACTAACAGGGTGCTCTCCGTTTGGCCGTATCCGTCTCTCACTTTAATGCCGAAATGCTTCCGGAATACGTCAATGACTTCCCGGTTTAATGGCTCACCCGCAGAAACTGCGCTGTGAAGAGCAGAAAGATCATATTTGTCCAGCTCCTCCACTTTTGCCATCAGGCGGTATTCCGTCGGGGTACAGCAGAAGACATTTACTTGATGGCGCTCCAGCAGCTCTAAATACGTCTTGGCGTTGAATCTGCCGTGATAAATGAATCCTGTCGCGCCGCTTCCCAGAACGGCGAGCAGCGGGCTCCACACCCATTTCTGCCAGCCGGGAGCCGCGGTGGCCCACACTGTATCGTCTTCAGAAATATCCAGCCATGCACCGGCTGATGTTTTTAAATGGGCAAAGGCCCAGCCGTGTGTATGTACAACGCCTTTAGGCTGGCCGGTCGTGCCTGAAGTATAGGACAAAAACGCCATGTCCTCTCTTGTTGTATCAGCTGTTTGAAAACTGTTTCCGTCCGCTTCAATCGTTAAGAGGTTTTTCCAGCCGGCATCATTTTCACCGATTGACAATGTCACCAGCTGCTCGGTATTCACCTCGTCAAACGCGTTTATAAATGAAGGAAAAACGATAGCGCCTTTCACTTCGGCGTGTTTGATCCGGTATTCAAGGTCTTTGGCGCGCAGCATTTCCGAGCAAGGAATGACGACCATCCCCGCTTTTAAGATCGCTAAATAAACGGCATACGCTTCAAGCACTCTCGGAACCATGACAATCAGCTTATCGCCTTTTTCAAATCCGAGACCTTTCAGGCGGGCTCCGATTTTATTGGTTTCTTCCATCAATTTTTCATACGTCCAGACTTTCTTGCCGCCTGTTTGATCTTCCCAAATAAGCGCGTTCTTCTCTTTGGAACGGCTGAACTTTTCGATTTCATTTACAAGGTTATAGTTCTTTGGGGCGATTAAATCTTCTCGTTTTAACACGAACAACTCCTCACTTTCTTTCCCCATTATACATAAACATAGGCCATTACAATAAAAATATGCATAAATTGCTTCCCGCTTCTATCTATACTCATGAAAAAAGAGCGGGGAATTCCCCGCTCTCTTAGCCATTATGTGAAGTTGTGATTAAAACTGCTGCTGGCTGCTTCCGCCCATGCTTTGCTGAGCAAAAGAGACAAGACGTTTTGTGATTTCTCCACCGACAGAACCGTTGGCGCGAGAAGTTGTTTCCGGTCCAAGGTTTACACCGAATTCAGAAGCGATTTCGTACTTCATTTGGTCGATAGCTTGAGCAGCGCCTGGCACTAAAAGCTGGTTGCTGTTTCCGCTGTTTGATTGTGACATGTGTATCACCTCCTTGTGAGTATAGAATGTGATAAAACACATGTCTTCATTCAAAAAAACTTTGGTAATTGTATACAGTTTTAAAACAGGCCGGCAAACTTATCGTGAGCTTCCTGCTCTGAGTAAACAGTGATGGTTTCGATGCCGGCAGCGGCCTCTGCAATCAGCGGTTCAAAATCAACGAAGCTTTCGAAGTGCTCGATTTTTTCTTTTTTCGGACGTGTTTTCGGACTTGGCGGCGTAAAGATGGTGCAGCAGTCCTCAAACGGCTGAATGCTTGTTTCATAAGTGCCGATTTCTTTTGATTTCTCGATGATTTCTGTTTTGTCCATTCCGATTAAAGGGCGCAAAACCGGTGTTGCCGTCACGGCATTGATCGCATACATGCTTTCAAGGGTCTGGCTCGCTACCTGCCCGAGGCTTTCCCCCGTAATGATCGCGAGCGCTTTTCGTTCTTCTCTGATTCTGTCCGCGATTTGCAGCATAAGACGCCGCGTCGCCGTCATCGTATAGTTTTCCGGAATTTGTTTTTGAATGAGTTCCTGCGTCTTTGTAAACGGCACGATATGAAGCGTCATACTGCCGCCGAACTTCGCGAGGCATCCCGCGAGATCCATAACTTTCTGCTTTGCCCGTTCGCTCGTATACGGCGGACTGAAGAAATGTACGGCTTCAACTGATAATCCCCGTTTCATCGCGTAAAAACCGGCGACCGGACTGTCAAAACCGCCGGAAAGCATCAGCATCGCTTTACCCGCGGAACCGACAGGAAGGCCTCCGGTGCCTTTTTCGTTACGAATGGTCAGGAATGTCGCTTCCTCCCTGATTTCAATCCGAAGCGGAATATCAGGATTTTTCACATCGACGGTTAATCCATCCGTGTTTTTCAAAATATGGCCGCCGATTTCAGCGTTCATCGCATTCGTATCTAATTCAAACTGCTTGTAAGCCCGTTTGGTCTCGACCTTAAACGTATTCCCCGGTTTATATTCGCCTTCTATCGCGGCTAAAGCCGTTTTTTTAATGTCTTCCAGCTTGCTTTCGCATTTAATTGCGAGACTGAAACTTTGAATGCCGAATATATTCTTTAATAAGGAACAAATTTCCTCCGGGTTTTCTCCATTAAGTGTAATTGACATCCGGTCCCGGTTTGAAAAGTATTTTACTTTTTTATAATCCTTTAATACCAGGCGGATATTCTGTTTTAATCTTTCAATAAAACTGCGTCTGTTTTTTCCTTTTGTGGATATTTCACCAAAACGGATTAAAATATGATCGTAATTCATATGCTACCTCATCATTTTTTTTAGTTTTTGAACAGCCGGCACCAGCGCGGCCATAAACGGCTCCGTGATGTCAGCCGTATGGCTGAAGTTCAGGCTGACTCTGATGCTGCTTGATGCAATCTGTTCGCCTTTATTCATTTGCAGAAGAACACGGCTCGGTTTGTGCTCTCTTGCCGAACATGCCGCTGTTGTGGAGACATATATTCCTTTTTCCTCAAGCATGTGCAGCAGCACTTCCGCCTTCACACCCGGAACGGAAAAATTAATGATATGCGGCGCGCTGTTTTCGGCGGGAGTGTTGATGACGACCCCGTCCGTCCCGCTCAGCCTTTCCATGAGCGCATTCTTGGCAGCCTCAACGGAAGAAAGCCGCTCATTCATGTCACGCGCGGAAAGATTGATCGCTTTCGCAAGGGAAACGGCGCCTGCCGTGTGTTCTGTTCCGGCGCGGACGCCTTTTTGCTGCGAGCCGCCCGTTATAAGCGGAATGAGCCGCGTTCCTTTTTTGACGATAAGCGCTCCGGTCCCTTTTAAGCCGTGAAACTTATGCCCTGAAACGGTGCAAAGGTCAATGCCCGCTTCTTCTATAGACAGAGGAACTTTATGAATGCCCTGCACATGATCAACATGAAACAGAATATTCCGGTGCTGCTTCAAAAACCCGCCGATTTCCTTTACGGGCTGAATGGAGCCGACTTCGTTATTGACATGCATGACGCTGACGATTATCGTATCCGGCCTGATAGCCGATTTGACGTCTTTCAAAGAAACGAAGCCGTTTTGATCGGCCGGAAGATATGTGACTTCAAAGCCGAACAGCTCTGTCAGCTGATCAAGCGTCTCCGTCACAGAAGGATGCTCAATCGCCGAAGCAATGATATGTCTTCCTTTACTCATGTTTGCCCAGGCCGCTCCCTTTAACGCAGCGTTATTCGCTTCAGTCGCGCCTGATGTAAATACAATATCATAATTTTTTAAACGTAAGGTTCTTTTTATTTGCTGAGCGGCCGCTTCAAGGAGCTGTTCCGTCTCAGTTCCTAACTGGTGCAGAGACGAAGGATTGCCGAAATAACGGCTGCTCGTCTGTTTATACACTTCCAAAACCTCTTCATACGGCTCGGTCGTTGAGCTGTTGTCTAAATATATCATTTTTTTTACTCCTTTTATGAAAACGGTACATCGTATGATATTTATGCTACCATAACAAAAGTAAATAGAAATTCGCAATAAATCGAGTATTGACTTCTCTGTACATTGCCATATAATAAGTAATGTTCGTTTTGTTATATTATCTGACAATTAATTGACAGAATATTTCAACATAGTATTTAGGAGGATTTTTATGAAACACTCACTACCTGTCAAAGATACCGTTATTATCGGTTTCATGCTTTTCGCACTTTTTTTCGGGGCAGGAAATATGATATATCCGCCGGAGCTTGGGCAAGCGGCGGGGCATAATGTCTGGAAAGCGATGGGCGGTTTCTTACTGACCGGCGTAGGACTGCCGCTTTTGGGTATTATCGCCATCGCATTAACGGGCAAAGACGCGAAAGGACTTGCCGATAAGGCTCACCCGGTATTCGGCACTATTTTCACCGTTGTGCTTTATTTATCAATCGGGCCGCTTTTCGCGATTCCGAGAACCGGAACCGTTTCATATGAAATCGGTGCAGTTCCGTTTTTAAGCGGCATTCCGGAAAGATTATCTTTATTTGTTTTCACGTTGATCTTTTTTTCTATTACGTATTATTTAGCTCTTAACCCGTCCAAAATCGTGGACAGAGTCGGAAAAATTTTGACTCCCATTAAATTCGGTATCATTTTAATCATTGTCGTAAAAGCCATCGTCACTCCGATGGGCGGGCTGGGCGCCGTACATCAGGCATATTCCGGAACACCGGTGTTTAAAGGATTTTTGGAAGGCTATAAAACAATGGATGCGCTCGCCTCAATCGTCTTCGGCGTCGTTGTCGTCAACGCTGTTAAAAGCAGGGGCGTCACCCAGCGTAAAGCGCTCGCGGCCGCTTGTATTAAAGCGGGTCTGATTGCAGCGGCGGGTTTGACATTCATTTATTTATCTTTGGCCTATCTGGGAGCGACAAGCACGGACGCTGTCGGGCCGCTCGGCGAAGGCGCAAAGATTTTATCAGCTTCATCTGATTACCTGTTCGGTTCACTGGGAAACATCGTTCTCGGCGCCGCCATCACCGTTGCGTGTTTAACGACAAGCATCGGGCTTGTCACATCTTGCGGCGAATATTTTTCAAAATTGATTCCCGCTTTATCATACAAAATGGTGGTTACGATTGTCACGCTGTTCAGTCTGGCGATTTCAAATTTCGGACTTGCTGAGATTATTGCATTTTCAGTTCCTATTTTATCAGCCATTTATCCGCTGGCGATTGTCATTATCGTCCTTTCCTTTATTGATAAAATCTTTAAGGAAAGACGCGAAGTCTATATCGCCTGCCTGATCGGAACGGGACTGTTCAGTATCCTGGACGGTTTGAAGGCAGCAGGCATTCCGCTCGGATCATTAGATTCATTCTTAAACGCAAATCTTCCGCTTTACAGCATGGGAATCGGCTGGGTGCTTCCGGGCATTGCCGGAGCGATCATCGGCTGCATCATCACGTTTTTTATCAGCCCGCCCATCGAATTAAATAAAGCAAAATCGTAACATTCAGCGCCTGCGGTTTGATGTATATCAGCCATAGGCGCTTTTATATTCCGTGAGAAACAAAAAAACTGCACCTCTGATTTCCATCAGGGTGCAGTTTTTGCTTGTGCGTCTATGAAGCAGATTGATCAGCTTTAATTTTTTTCACGGCGCCGGGAGCTGCTTTTTCAACAGCAGCTGCCGCCATCTCATAAGCTTCATTATAGCTGTAAGCGTAAAACAGCCGTTCCGCTTCTTTCAGCTGTTCGGATAAAATATGATTCTGGCTTCGGAAGCGGTTGCCGTACTGGATGATCCGCTCAATCAGCTTCACCTGAATCACAAGTTCTTCCGCCTCTTCGCTGACTTCCGCAACCACCTTTTCAGCTTCGGTCAGATGTTTGGCGGCTTCCTCCATGTTTAACGGCAGCTCTTCCAATTGGCTGACGGTTTCTTCTATATGATGATTTGCCGTCTCGAGCTTGTCCTTAACTTGTTCAGGAATTCCCGGCACGTTGCTTTTTTGCAGCATTCGGGCCGTGTCAGAAATGGTTTTCCGAAGATTCATCAGTGTTTCCCGCGCCTGCAGTTCTTCTTTTCTGAGCGCCTGCAGATTTTCACGGTATTCGGCATGTTCTTTCTGAGCCTCTTCCATCTGCTTTTCGATGGCCTCGACTTCTTCAATCAGCAGCGAGTAAGCGACATGCTCACCGTCAAGCTTTTCTCTCGCCTGCTCAAGGAGCCGGCCTATCGTTTCCAGCTGTTTTTCGAAAGCATGCTGTCTGCCGATTTCTCCCGCCGTCAGCTGATAGCTTTCCTTGACGAGTTCCGTTTCGGTTTTTGTGCGGTCTTTTTCTTCCTCAAGCTTCTCATACGCGATGATCAGCTCAGGCATTTTGCTTAATACGGACTGTCCGGCTTCCACTTCGCCTTCCAGCTGTTCATACATCGATTGAATGGTTTCATCAATCAGCTGAAGAATGGCGGACGCTTCGTCGACATCTAATTCTTCCAAAAGTGCGCTTTCGGCCCGTTTCAATTGATTTGTGAGTGTCTCCAGCTCTTTTTCGATTTGAATATGCTCCAATTTGTAGCCTTTTTCCGTCATTTCCCGGTAGCCGTCTTTCAGCTTGGCAATTTGGTTAGGCACGGTCTGTTTACAGTCCGCGAGCAGTTTCGGAACGTCATCTATGTATGTTTGAAGCTGATCCAGTCTGCGGTCCTGTTCAAGCAGCACTTTTCTCGCTTTAATGTAATTGCCGCTTTCCGTCTCTTCTTCGAACTTTTTTATGCCGCTCCAGATTTCGTCGAGATCCGTCTCCAGGCTGTTATATAGCTCTCCGTAGAGATGGCTGTACGCCAGAAGGTTTTTTCGCGCTTTTGAATACCGCTCACGCACCTCTTCAATCTCTCCGCGGCTTTTTTCCTCGCTCGTCACAAGGTCGCTGATCTCACGCAGTATGCCTTCTATATTTGATTCGGCTGCAGTGAGGAGGTCGTCGATGTGAACAAGCACCTGATTCGCTTTTTTGAACCGGTATTTGTCGGCGTTCTCTTCGGCATCATAAAGGAGCTCTTCTACTTTCGGCAGATGGGCTGTGACAATTTCATCCCACTCTTCGCGCCATCTTTCAAAGAACTCTTCCGTCTCTCCGGTCATTTTCAGATGTTTGATCTTGGACATTTCTTCCACTATCGAACGGTTTAAAATTTCAATCTTCCATGACTCCAGCCGGTCAATTTCCGTATAAATTTTTTTCCTGAAAAAGTAGCCCGCCGCAAAGAGCGCGAGCAGTATAACCAATAATCCGATGACTAACTCCATAATGAGCCCCCTTGTTGTTCTCTTAATCTGTCAGGGTGTTTTATGTATTCAGAAAGATTTCAATATATGTATTGAGAAAATCTGTCGTTTTCATTGTTATTATGATACCATGTAACCAACATTTTTTGACCAGAAATCAAAAACTTTTTGCATAATTTCGGGCAGGATTCTGCAATTTTTTAATGGAGTGACACAAATGGAAAAACGAGACGCTCATATCCACACGCCTTTTTGCCCTCACGGCTCGAAGGATGCGCTGAAAGAATATGTCGAAAAGGCCCTGGAAAGAGGCTTTGACTCGATCACATTTACAGAGCACGCCCCCCTTCCTCCGTCATTTCAAGATCCCGTACCGCTTCAGGACAGCGCGATGGATCTCAGACAGATGGAGGTTTATTTGGAGCGGCTTTCACAGCTGAAAAAGGAATATGATGGACAAATCAGCATTCTGACCGGGCTAGAAACTGATTTTATCACAGGGTATGAAGAGGAAACCGCGGCGTTTCTGAACACGTACGGCCCCTCACTGGATGACGGCATTTTATCCGTTCATTTTTTGAAGACCGGTCCGTCTTATATCTGCCTCGATTTTGACGAGCATGCGTTTCGGCAGCTTGCCGACCACTTCGGAAGCGTTGAAGCCGTATATGAACAATACTATGAAACTGTGTATTCTTCCATTGTAACACCTCTCGGCCCCTTTAAGCCAAAACGGGTCGGCCATATCACGCTCGTCAAAAAATTCGCACGCCTTTTCCCTTACAGCATGTCACCTCAAATAAGAGAGCTTGCGGCCCGCTGTCTTGACGCCGTGAAAGAACACGGAATGGAGCTGGATGTGAATACATCCGGGCTCAGAAAGAAGTTTGCCGGGGAAGTATACATGGAGGATTGGATGGCTGAGACGGCGAAGCAAAAAAAAATCCCGCTCATATTCGGGTCGGACGCCCATCAAGCGGAAGATGTCGGCAGTTCCTATGAAACGTACAAAAGCATCATTACTTCATAAGCGCCGCATCAGGCCGTCGGAACACGCTTTCGATCCATATCTTCACCTCTTCAAAATACCTTTTATAAAAGTACGGTTCATGAGGCTGCATATAGAGCACCTCCGTAATGTATTGAGGCTGAAGATACGGCATCATCAAGAGGGATTTCAATTGCAGAATAAAATGCGGCACGGGCAGCGTCAGCCGTCTGTGGCGTGACTGCCCTTCTTCAATCACCAGCTGGAAAATATATTTTTCTTTCATTAAGTAAGTAGACATAATTTCCCTGATAAGCACGGAATCAATCGTCACTTCCCGGTACACAAACCGCGTTAATTGACGGTTATCGTGCTGATAGGATAAAATATCGAAAATCACCCGCAGGATGCGTTCCTGCGCGTCTTCACCGTTCATACTGACGGCGGCTTTTTCCAGCGCTTCAGTATAGCCTTCGTAAAACTCGGAAACTAAATGTTCCATTAATCCGCCTTTCCCTTTAAAATAGTAGGAGATGTGCGCAACATTTACATCAGCTGACTTTGCGATTTCACGGACGGACGTGCCGGAATAACCTTTTTGGTTAAACAGCTGGACAGCGGCGTTAATAATTTTGTCTTTGGTGCTTACTTTCATACGGCTCACCCCTTTATGTGTAACAATTCAAGCAGAAAGGCGCCGTTCCTGTAAGAACTTCTCGACAAATGCCGGCAGAACGGCCGGAACTTTGTTTGATATTATAGAAAAAGTGAGGGTTTTCCATGTTTCATGTCGAAAAACAATCCGGAGATAAAGAAAAAAGTTATCAGCTTCTGCTTAAACAGCTCGAAGCCATGACAGAAGATGAAACGGATGCGATCGCAAATTACGCGAATGCATCAGCGCTTTTATACCATTCATTACATGAAGTCAACTGGGCGGGGTTTTACTTCGCTAAAGAGGGCGAGCTCGTGCTCGGACCGTTTCAAGGACTTCCTGCCTGTGTGCGCATTCCGTTCGGCAGAGGCGTATGCGGCACTGCCTACTCTAACGGCGCCGTGCAGCGGATTGCCGATGTGAATGCGTTCCCGGGACATATCGCCTGTGACGCGGCTTCCCAGTCAGAAATCGTCCTCCCGATCCGCGTAAACGGTGAAGTGATCGGTGTGCTGGACATTGACAGCCCTGTGAAAAACCGTTTTGATGAAACGGACGAAACCTATTTAGCAAAGTTTGTTGAAACGCTTGAAAAACGATTAGGATAAAAAAAGGAGCCCGGCCGGCAGGCCGGCTCCTTTTTTATGTCGTCGTGCTGTTTTGGTGGATGATCAGCCGGTTTTTGCCGTTCCGTTTGGCGATATAAAGCGCCTCGTCCGCTTGCTGAACGAGCATTTTCAACGGCATCGGGCCTGTCTTTGACCAGCAGGAAACGCCGCAGGAAATCGTCACGCGCGGCTCGGTGTTTTCCCGGATGGCGCGAACAAGCCTTTTAGCGATGCGTTCTCCGGATGACACGTTGATATTCGGCAGATAGACAGCCAGCTCCTCGCCCCCCCACCTCGCAGCGACATCATGCTCACGAATATGGTTTTTCATAACGGAGGCCACCTGAATCAGGATCGAATCTCCCGTTTGATGACCGTATGTATCATTAATGGTTTTGAAATTATCGATATCAACGAGGATGAATACACCCCGTTTATGAATTTTCATGCTGTATTGAATTTTCTCATCCAAATAGGTTCTTGAATACAGCTCCGTCAGCTGGTCTGTCTGAACAAGATGCTCAAGCCTGTCGCGCAGCATGGAGTTCGTGACCGCCAATGTCGCATGGTGAATGAGCGCTTGAAAAAGCTTATACATTTCAAACGTAAAAGCATACAAATCCTTTTTCAATAAAATCGCGAATCCGAAGACGGTGTCATTTTCGATCATCGGCACCGCCATCAGCGAGCCGAAGCCGTTTTCGCCGAATACAGTCTTTCCGCTGCCGATAAACACGCCCTTTTCTCCCTCGAACAGCTTTTCTTTCACAATGCTGATATAGGGGTTCGCACGTTCTGTCTTAAAAAAAGCGGTATGTCCCGGAAGCAGATTTTGCGTCTCAAAATGATCAATATGAAAAAAAGCCACTTCTTCCGCATGAAATGATTGGGTCATAATGGCGGCGAGTTCCCGCATCGTGTCAGTGAGTCTGAGGCGCTGATTCAGCTGGCGCGATGTTTCATTAATGAGCTCCAGATTCGCAATGCTTTTTTTCGATTGCTCATAGAGCTGCGCATTTTCAAATGCTTTTCCCGCCGCGCCCGCAAGCAGCAGCATTTCACTGAGAGTACTGCACGAAAGAACGGCATCCTGCAGCCCCTCCGTCTTCAGAACCCCGTAAGTCCCCTGCTGGCCTTTGATCGGCAGGTAAGCAGATGACCTGCCTTTTCTGAGCAGTCTCCCCGATAAATAAACCTTCAGGGCAGACGGGTCGGCATCTTTTCCGTCCATATGTAATTCTTTTGCGGGAAGCTGTCTGTCCGTATCCTGATCCTGCGTGATAAACAGTGAAAAGCGGAAAGACCGGAAAGCCGTACTCAAACTTGCCTGCAGTTTTTCCAAAACCTCATTTTGATCCAAAAGCGAATGGAACATTTCTGTCATTCTGTGAATTTTCCGCTGATGCTTCGTTTTGTCAAACAGCCCGCTTTGTCTCACAGATTGATTGATAAACTGAGTAACGATCTCAGGCAATGATTCCGGGATCGGCAGCCCGCCTTCCGAGCGCAGATAAAAGGATCTGCCGGACGTCTGATTCCTGATCATAAAACGGCCGTCACTCTCTTTCAGCGGAGCATAATGCGGTTCATCTTCTGTTTTTATGGTGAAACGTGTTGATTCTGCCGGTGAAAGGGTCAATGAAAGAGATGTAAAGCAGGATTCTAGAGCTGAGGCCAGCCATAACAGCGAGTCGGATAATGAGACGGATTCAGATTTCGTTAAGAAAAAAGAAAGCATTTTCTGATGAAAGGCCGTCACTTCATCAATTGTTTGTTTTTTCATTTTTATCACCTAAACATGTACTACTCATTTTTGTACATTATATCATAAACCGACACTCTTCATGGAGAAATGGTTGACGGCGGCGGAGAAAAATCATATAATGTTCTTTGTGTGAAATATTGCAGCCTTTTTGTTCAGCTTCTGTGTTTGCATTTTGTTCCTTAGCTGTAAGGTGTATCGTGTAACTCTCTGCTGCTGGAGCGAGGATACATGAAAACAAAATGTGCACGGTCGGATCGAACAGACGGTTTTTATTTTCCACAAAATAAAACCAAAGGAGGAGTCACATTATGGCTCGCTATACAGGTCCATCTTGGAAACTGTCCCGCCGTTTAGGAATCTCTCTTAGCGGTACAGGTAAAGAATTAGAAAAACGCCCTTACGCACCAGGTCCCCACGGTCCGGGACAGCGTAAAAAACTATCAGAATACGGTTTGCAATTGCAAGAAAAGCAAAAACTTCGTCACATGTACGGTGTAAACGAACGTCAATTCCGCACATTGTTTGACAAAGCTGCAAAAATGACTGGTAAACACGGCGAAAACTTCATGATTCTTTTAGATGCACGTCTTGATAACGTTGTGTACAAGCTCGGTCTTGCACGCACTCGCCGTCAAGCTCGCCAATTAGTTAACCACGGTCACATCCTTGTTGACGGAAGCCGCGTTGACATTCCGTCTTACCAAGTAAAACCTGGTCAAACAATCGGTGTTCGCGAAAAATCAAGAAACCTTTCTATCATCAAAGAATCTGTAGAAGTAAACAACTTCGTTCCTGAGTACCTTACTTTCGACGCTGAAAAGCTTGAAGGTACATTCACTCGTCTTCCAGAGCGCTCTGAGCTTGCTCCGGAAATTAACGAAGCGCTTATCGTTGAGTTCTACTCCCGTTAAGTAAAACGCTCTTTAAAGAGCATTGGATTAAACCCTAGAAACGTTGTTATATCAACATTTCTAGGGTTTTTCTTTTGGGCTGTCAGAATGGTGGACAGATGCTCCCTCTCTTTATTAAAAAAAGCCCCGGACAGGGGCTTTTTTATGTGCCAACTGGCCGCTCTGCTAATTGCAGAGTACCGACCGGGCGCTCTGTTATCTTAACATCCGATGATGCATGATTCATTTTGACTGCAGCTAAACCACTTAACGTAACGAAGGTGAGAGCTGCACAAAGAATAACTTTTTTCAATTACAATCCCTCCAGGTGCCTCATTTTCTCCTCGGCTAAAATAGCATGTTTAGAAAATTCAAGCGCCTCTTTATAGAGTCCATGCTTCTCACAGTGTTCTGAAATAACCAAAGAAAGATCAAAGACGCTATCAAGGTCATTTACTTCATATAAGTAAGAAATACCACCTCGACAAGTTTCAATGCTTTTCCTCTGATCCTGCTGCAGAAGTCCGTAAATAATATTTATTTTAGCCTCATACACCTTATTCTCTTTTCGTTTAAAATATTCCTTTGTCTTTTTATAATAATATGGCATTTTATTTACATCCCCTATTTTATAAAGCTCTTTCAGAAACATATACAGGGAATTTATATAATAAACCGAGTCCCTCCAATCTTTATTTCTGATGGCTTTTTTCAAGGCATTTATACAGTCTTGGGAACGATTTGCTGCAGAATATGTAATACTTAAATTATGATGTATTAATGCGGTAAATAGTGAATCGTGTAGAACTCTCGAAATTCTGATTGCTTCTAAAAAACTTTCCTCCGCTTTTTCGTAAAGCCCTAAATCAGTGTAGTTTTGCCCGACAATCATAAGAGACGTGGCAAGCTTTCGTTTATAGCCTTCGTTCTCTCTATAAATTTGTACAGAGTCATTGATATAATTCAAAGAAATTAGACTCTGCCGCAGCATCATATACATAGACGCCACTTTCGAATAAAATTCAGCCCGCTCTATACAATCGGGTATATCTTTCAATTTTTTCTCGGCTATTTTGAACAAAGTAATTGCTTTCTCAAAATTCCTTTTGTGCGACTCATATAACGCTTCAAATAGAAAGAAATAATATTCAATCATATGGTCTGTTTTTTTTATTTCCTCAGCGTGGTTTTCATTAAAATATGAATGAGGCGGAAGCTCCTCCCCTTTCACCTGATACAAAAGCATTTTATGCCTTTCCTCCAACAAAGAATAATACATCAAAACTTCCTGATCCTCTTCCATCTCATCAAACAATGGTTTGACCTCTTCAAAATATTTCTCAGCAGACTCAGCGTCTTGTTGTTTTATCGCGATATACCAATCATTTAATATATTTGCAACACATTCAGAAGCCAGTTTACTCATAAGATAAACCCCTCTTTCTACAAATATTCTAAATTTTCTCAAACAATATTCTAGCATACCTTTAACATAAAATGTAATTAATAGGATTTTTTTCGACATCACGCAATTTTCTCTTTCGACATCGCGCAATTACAAAAAAAGGCTATTTACCCACTTTTTCAGAACGGTATTATAGCGGACTATTTATCTCCATTGTCGAATTTACACTTCGCTGTCCCTATTCTTAAAAAATAACAATACAGGTATAATTTGGGTCGTAACGAATATACAATAGGGAGTGTGATTGTTTGAAGAAATTCAGGTCAGCTTTACTTTTGTTTTTGGTCACTGCATTGGTTGTAGGTATTATGCCCAACTTTAAAGCCAAAGCAGAAAGCAATGAAATGTTGAACATCCCTGCATCAATGTCAAATGATACTGTAGGTGAGAATGTTTTTGAGATTGATGGGGAAAAGTATGTCTATTCTTACGACTTTACTGACCCAGCTGTGAATAAAGCTAAAGTTACTGAGGAAAATGGGGCAGTTACAAAATTTGAATACAACAACGAAACAAACACACTTTATAAAAACGGTGAGGTCGATTTTAACCTTACTATGGAGGAAGATGGGGTATTTTCTTCTTCTAATATGTCAACTATGAAGATACCGCCCGGTGGAAAATACATGGGGAAATACAATTATAAATACAATTTGAAAGGCGTTTCTGTCGGTGTGGCAGCCACAGCTATTTCAACAATAACAAAAACACCTTACAACGTAGTATTCGCTATTGTAGGGTTTTTAGCAGGTACCCAAACAACTGCATACTATACAGTATTCCAATATCGTTATGCCTTTAAATGCAGCGCATACCCTTATGCTAATAGAACAAAATTCTACGAAGACTCTAAAAGAAAGAAAGTCCTTAAAACGGCAGACAGTCCCAAATTCTTTGGAAGCAGGCCAATCCCATCAACTTGCCGACCATAAAAACGAGGTGAAAAAATATGCAACAAGAAAAAACAACGTCTAATATTAACAGGATATTAAAAAGATATATCCTACTGTTCCTTGTTTTATGTGCATGTTATTTTGTTTACATGGGCGTTTTGGGTAATAAATTCACTCCAGTCCCATTGATTATTTTCATCGCTGGATCAATTATTGGGGAGTTAATCAGAATAGGAAGAATGAGAAGATAGGGGGTTACATCCTCCTATCTTTTTTAAAACACACAAGCTTCACAAATTTGTTTTTACCCATCTTTCTTTTATGCTCGGTATATGACAGTGAAGACAATAACATCGAAACAGATGAAGTTAAGTGTACGCAAAAGAATTTAATTTTTAGTCTTGGGGAATTTGTACATTCTTTCATTTGATGTTCTGTTCCCAAATCCTCCATCCTCCGTCGTTGTCTACCGGCCATGACACGAGGCGCATAAGGGCCCATTTACTTGAGGTTCATACCGCCTTTATGCGGAACGATATGATTGATAACTGTCGCCGGGGTTCTTCTTCCTTGCATTAAGCAGACAGCACATAACGGACGCTTGGACAGGTAACCAGCGCGCGACGGCCTCCACTTGCTGTTATACCCCCGTTTGGCAGCTGATGATTCCCGGTATTGGTCATAGGCTTGCGTGGTTCTCTTATGCTGTTCGCAGTAGTCCTCCCTTTCCCCTGAAATCCTTCGATTGTATGCAACAAAAAAGCACCCGAAGGATGCTAATCTAGAATTTCAAAAGAGGAGACGTGTTCTGCATTCAAATATATTTTTTCTTCATCATCTACAGAAAAATACAAAACCTCATCTGGTGATTGTCCTAATTTAGTCGCTAAGTCTTCTTTTGATTCAAATTTCACTGTTACATATTCTTTACCACTATCCATAATGATTTTTATTTTCATACTAATCCTCCTATAATCTCTTCTCATAGGATCGAGAAGAATACTATAATTATTATCTGCTTTCTTGAGAACCAGAGAACCTTCTTAAATTTATTACCTATTACCATAATACCTCACTTAAAAGAAAATGGTGTGCCGTTATTCTGCCAAGTTTGTGCCATTTTAATAACTGACTTCTACTTCTTCCTCTTCCTCTTGTTGCTTATTTTCTTTGAGAGTACCCCTATTTATTAGCTCGTTCAAAAAATAACCTTGAAACGCATTTAAGTTAGCTGAATAATGCTCGTAACCTTTTGATACTACTTTAAACAACCAACCTATAAGTCCAAGATAAATTATAAATATAACTAAATTGAATATATACATATTTGGATTGAAGGTTGAATTAAAATAACTATCAAAATTATATTTTGTTAAAGTGACCAAATTAATCACAAAGGAAATCACCAGAGAAACTCTAAGAGTACCTAAACTATGAATTGTGCTAAGTATATGCCTATATCGATCAGCTACATAATCTCTTTGAGCATCTTTTAATCTCAATAACCCCCTATGCCAAACATATTCAAATACATAATAATCTTTATGATGATTTTCGCCCCACTCAAACAGACTTACACCCTTAACGTGCTCCTCAACAGCATTTATCATTCTAGCAGCTTCATCTATGATTTGTTTATTTTTAGACCACCGACTAGAAAAGTGAATTTGTTGCATTATGTATCCGATAGTTACTCCGAAAAAAGCTAATGATACAAAAAGACCCAAGGTCTTGGATATATCTATTTTTAATTTAAGTAATTCATTATGATATAAAAATAAGATTGGCAAGCTTATTAACATAATGAATACCCATCCTGGTATTCCCCACCTAATAAGATACTTCGTATCAAAGTTCAAATTTTTCACTCCTAAACTTTTCCCCTATTATATAACATTTACAGGAAGTATCCACATTTATCCACGAATTACCCATATGTTATATACTGTGCAACTGCCCGAAGCCCGTCAGCCCTCGCCACCCTTGTTTTCAAGCAATATGACTAAAATGAATTCCACATATGCTTTTTGAAGGGAATCAATAAAAATATGCAAAAAAAAAGGCTCATCTTGTTTATGAGATGAGCCTGCTTATATCTTGAATTTCTTCATAGCGTTGTTCATGGCATCCTGATTGATTCCAATGAATCGAAGGGTTGTCCGTCCTGCAGCATGGCAACATCTTTTGTTTGCTTGTAAAAATGGTACCCGAATATTTTCCTCAGCGTGTGCGTGCCTATATCATCCAAACCGACATACTCAGCGGCAGCCATCGACGGGACAACCCGCTCTAATTCCCTGTTCGTTCTGTTATCTAGAATAAAAAAGCACCCAACCCGGGTGCTTCATACATTAAAATCATCGTCCTTCCTTCTTCAATCACACCATACTCAGCTGCGGTTCAAATAATTCATAGTGAATCGATTCCGGCGTTGTATTGAATTCAGAAATCAGTTTTTTCATTTCTTTAATGAACGACGGGGATCCGCACAGGTAAAAATCAGCATCTTTATCTGTCATCACTTCTTCTAACAGCTGTTTGTCAATCCGGCCTTCCCGAAAACGAATGTTTTCTGAACGGTCTTGTTCGGACGGCTCGCTGTAAATAAAGACGGTGTCAACGGATGAGTGTTCTGCGGCTTCTTCAGCTTCATGCCGCAGCGCATGATACTCTCCGCTCCTTGCCGCATGGATAAAGAGAACGTTTCGCTGCGGCTGGGTTTTGGCAACCGTCTTTAACATGCTGATCATCGGGGTAATTCCGACACCGGCACTGATGAGAACCAGATTCTTTTTGGAATCAGGGTCTAATACGAAATCCCCGGCCGGAGCGCTGATCTCAATTGAATCCTTTTCGTGTAATTGGTCATGCAGATATGAAGAAACAATTCCGTCTTTTTTCACGGAAATCCGGTAATAATCCTTACCGGATACATCCGACAAACTGTACTGGCGGATATGCGTATAACCCGTGTCCGGAATGTATACTTTTACACTGATATACTGTCCCGCTTTGAATTCGGGGAGAACTTGTCCGTCTTCCGGTTGTAAATAAAACGACGTTATCTCTTTGCTTTCTTTTACCTTTTTATCAATTTTAAATGCCTTATCGTCTTTCCAGCCGCCTTTTTGCGTTTCCGCTTGTTCATACATGTCCTTCTCAATTCCGATAAAAGCATCTGCAATGACGCCGTATGCTTTTTCCCATGCCTGAATGACCTCAGGAGCAGCCCCGTCTTTTAGCACATCCTTTATCGCGATTAACAAGTACTTTCCAACGATTGGATAATGCTCGGGCTTAACACCGATACTCCGGTGCTTATGGCTGATTTGTTTGACGACGGGGACTATGTTTTCCAGCCGGTCAATATTGGCTGCGGCCGCAATCACAGCATTCGACAAGGCCGTACGCTGTGTTTTTTTCTTTTGATTCGTCTGATTAAAGATATTCAGCAGCTCAGGGTGATGCTGAAAAAGCAGGTCATAAAATCGGCCTGTGATTTCTTCACCATGCTCTTCTAAGACCGGCACTGTGCTTTTAATGATTTCAATCGTTTTTTCATCGAGCATTCTGAAATCCCCCTAAAGATGTACGCATCTCGATTGACCTGAGAAAAGAATCGTTTTTGAATTCTTTTTTATAGATTTCCCCGTTCAAAAAGGGTTAGCCATTCCAATTTGAGACGGCTTCAGGAAAAACCAGAAAAACGAAATTGCAGCTGAAAAATTGTGGACTTGCCATGGTGTACTTGTCCGATGCAAAATCCTCCTTTTCAGCATTTAATAAAGTACGGGAGGTGAGATGAATGGGTAAAAAATCGAAAGTGTATTACTGTGACCCTAAGTATATTGTGACTGACAAGTATACTGACAAAGAAGTGGTTTACGTCCATCCCATCAAACACATTAACAGAGAACATATCCGTTATGTTCCCCGCCACGTTTATCAGGAAGAAACAATTCACGAAGTCATTGATCCGGGCGATCCGGGGAAATGCGGGTGTAAAAAGGATAAAAAAAGACGCAAAAAGTAATTGATTCGATTTCTTGCCTTATCTCAAGTTAAACACGTAAGTTTCAGCAGACCTCCGTACCTTTTGGCTCCTCTTTTTCAGAGGGGTCTTTTTTTCATGCCGTATCTTCAAGCAAATACGTTGTGAGGCGGCAATCCGCCTGATATTCTTGTCATATACAAATTCACAGGAGGCATGATGTATGAGCAAAAAAATTGCAGTTCTGATGACAGATCAATTTGAGGATATTGAATATACAAGCCCGGCGGAAGCATTTAAAGAAGCGGGCCACAGTGTGGTGACAATAGATTTAGAAGCAGGGAAAGAAGTGACGGGCAAGCACGGTGAGAAAGTAAAGATCGATCAAGCGATCTCAGACGCAGACCCAAAGGAATTCGATGCGTTATTGATTCCCGGAGGCTTTTCACCGGATCTTCTGCGCGGAGATGACCGCCCGGGTGAATTCACTAAAGCATTCGTGGAAAATCAGAAACCCGTTTTCGCGATCTGCCACGGCCCGCAGCTGCTGATTGATACCGACCTTCTTAAAGGAAAAGATATCACGGGATTCCGCAGCATCCGCAAAGACTTAATCAATGCCGGCGCAAATTATAAAGATGAAGAAGTCGTCGTGAGCCATAACATCGTAACGAGCAGAACGCCTGACGATTTGGAAGCCTTTAATCGTGAATCATTGAACCTGCTGAAATAAGCGAATAAAAATGCACAGACCCGTTCAGTCTGTGCATTTTTTTATGGATTGATAAAGAAACACCAATAGTTAGACCTATTCTCTTCCCCATCCATAATAAGTAAAATAAAGAGTGGGTTTTTCAACACTCGACGGGAGGTTCACTGATGTGGATGATCATTTTGCTGCTGATCATTTTAATCGGTTTTACCGGTAATATCGTCTCGCTTTTGAGAGCGCAAAAACACGCATCTCAAAGAATAATTGAGCTTTTAGAAAAGCAAGGCCGAAAATAATCTGTTAGCGCTGTGTTACCCATAATAGTAATAATAATTCCGGCAGATTTCCTGAAATATGATTTGATGCCCTTTCTCGTTCGGATGAAGACCTTCTGACATGCACATGCTTCGGAAAGCGGGATTATACGGGTCGATGAGATCTGTATCAAACAGGTCGGCATACGGTACAGAGAGGAGTGTGCAGGCTTCTTTTTGGGCTTTCACATAGTCAGCCAGCTTCAGGCCCAGTTTATTTTTATCAGTATCACGGCGGACGATTTTTCCTTTTGATATTTTTGCTTGTCTCGTTGGGGTCACCACAATGATGCTCGCGCCTTTATTTCCGCTTCGCAGCTGCTGAATCACTTGACAGAAGCCTCCGTAAAATGTGGTGATATCCTTTTCATCTGTGCCGATGGGAATGTGGTTGCACCAATCATCATCTGTTCCCTGGACAATAATGACATCATGTCCCTTTGTTTTAAGCGCTTGCTGATAAATGTTATCGCTTCCGTTGTTGCTCATATTAACGCCGCTGACAGACAGATTGGTTATTTCAGCGTCTGTCCGGTCTTTCAGAATGTCACCAAAGCCGTATTCCGCACGCAGCCCCCGGGCGACGCTGTCACCTAAGATCGCGATTTTTGAAGCCTTCCGCAGCCTGCTTATGCTGATGAAGTCAACGCTGATATGCCCGCTGTCCGTGATATGCAAAAGCTTGCTGCTTATGTTTTGCGAAGAGACTGTCTTTCCTTCAGAGTTATAAAAGTCCTCATTCAGTTTCATTCGGCGTCATCCCTTCCTTTTTATCCTCCGGCATCTTTTTTTGACACGAAAAACGGACACGAACAAACAGCGCCATGTTGTCAGTTCAGTGTCCGCAGATGATGATACCGGATCTTTTATGCAGTTCTCTTGCCATTATAGCAGATCTCCGTTACTTGTAATAGAGTCTGCAGTCAGCATTTAAAACAGCGCTTGCGGGTACGTTTTTGATGGGACCGTCTGCTGCGTGAACGGTGTGTCCGGTGATGGCTCCGTCTTCTGCTGCGGGAGCGGTGTGTCCGGTGATGGCTCCGTCTTCTGCTGCGGGAGCGGTGTGTCCGGTGATGACTCCGTCTTCTGCTGCGTGAACGGTGTGTCCGTTTTCTGCTGCGGGAACGGCCCGAACATTTTTTGGAAACCGGTTCTTGGTATAAATACTCTCCTAAACCTTCTCTTTCCGCAACGGCAACTCCATGTTCAATTTCTTTAACAGAAATAGCGTTCAATTCTGTTCACCTCCCTTTTTCTTTACAACATAACGTATGAAATGTATCCCTCACGTGTATAAGCTTCTCTCTCATATGAGCGAGAAATGGACATTTATACAACAAAAAGACCCGTGGGAACGGGCCTTTTGCAGGCATTTTGCCGGGAACAAACGCAAACATAAGATCGATTTATTTCTTCCTCTCGCTCTCCGGCTCGGGGTGAATCATTACCTGTGCTTGTTTGAATTCATCCGTAATATCTCTTTCAATGCGGTCACACAGGTCGTGCACGTCTTTAATCGTCACGTGAGAGGGTACGACCAGGTGAAAATCAATATACTCTTGCGGGCCGGAGCGTCTTGTACGAAAATCGTGAATTTCAATAAATTCCTGTTGAAATGTTTCGATAATCTTTAAAATTGTTTTTTCTTCCTCTTCCGACAAACGGGTATCAATCAGCGGCGGGAATGCTTCTTTCATTAACTTAAACGCTTCATATATGATATACACCGCCAGCACCATACCTATAATGGGATCAAGTATGTACCACTCCGTTAAGGTAACGACCAAAAGGCTTGCCGCTACGCCTAATGATGTGTACACGTCAGTCAGTAAATGCAGGGCATTTGATTTCATTGCCACGGAATTAACCTTTTCGGCTTCTCTTTTTACGAACTTCGAAACGATCAAATTAATGAGAGCCCCAGCAAGCATCACAACAATTCCCAATACGGGCAGATGAACCGGCGCCGGGTTCACCAGTTTTTGAATGCATTCATATATCATCCAAATCCCTGCCGCAAAAATCAGAATCGTCTCGATGGTCCCCGACAGATTCTCGACTTTTCCATGACCGTACGGATGCCCTGTATCAGCCGGCTTTTTTGAAATCCTGACGGAGATAAAGGCGATGAAGGCGGCGATCAAATCTAAAAAAGAATGAATGGCTTCAGAAAGTATCGCGACAGATCCGGTTATTATCCCCACCACTATTTTGAGCATGACGACCAGGGAATTGCTTATAACCGATAAAAAAGCGATTTTAGAGGTGTTTTCCACCGTGATCCTCCTCTTTTTGACTTCTTGTATTTATCGTATCAAACGGCATTCGTGTGGGTCTACGGCAACGTTTTTCACAAAAGCCATACATGTAACTCATCATAAACTAAGTTGGAAAGCGACAAAACAGGCGAACCTTTCTTTCAGCACTCAAGTCCCATTGACAAGATATAACCGCTTACATTATAGTAGTTTCATGAATAACCACTACGGAGGATGTTTATGGACGATGTTCTGAAAGAATTACAGAAGTTTGGATTTTCTCAATATGAATGTAAAGCATATATCGGCTTGTTGAAACACTCGCCTGTTACCGGATATGAAATCAGCAAAAGGTCAGGCGTCCCCCGCTCAATGATCTATGAGGTATTGGGGAAATTAGTTGATAAAGGCGCTGTCCATATTGTGCCGTCTGATCCGGTTACATATGCCCCGCTGGCCGGAAAGGAATTAATCGACCGGCTCCGGCACGATTTCGAGAACTCATTCGGCTACCTTGAGGAAAAGTTATTGGCGCTGGAAAGCGAGCAGGAGATGAATGTCATCCGCCGCATCAGCACGAATGATCATGTCATCAATGAGATGAAGGATATGATTGAAAAAGCCGAGGAAGAGTTGTGGCTGTCTGTCTGGGAACAGCAGATTCCCTTTATTCAGGAAGCCGCTAATAAACGCGCCGCCGAACAATTGCCCGTCTTTTCGATTGTGTTCGGCCCTCCGGAAGTGAAGCTCGGAAATACGACAAATCATAATATGTCTCCTGAAGTGGCGGAGAAACGGATGGGCGGAAGATTAACGATAGCTGCCCGAGATAATAAAGAAGTCTTAATCGCCAATTTTTCTCCGCAGACGAATGCCTGGGCCATTAAATCAGAAGATCCCGCTCTCGTTCTCGTGGCCATGGAATATATGAGGCACGATCTGATGTTCGCAGAGCTTGTGAAAGAAGTCGGGGCTGAAAAAGTTGAAGGCCTGATGAAACAAAACCATTCGTTATTTCATGTCGTCACCGGAAATCGGTTCATATAAATGTGAACCGTATTTTCTTTGATTTTTTCATTAGTCGTTATCATTATAATCTCTATGAAAGGAGTATAAAAAATGATTAACACAGAAGTGCAAAAAACCGCCGTTTCCCGGGAAATGAACGATACGTTTTTACAGGGGGTGCGGGATTGTGTGCCTACGCTGCTGGGCTATATGAGCATCGGTTTTGCTTTCGGCATCGTCGGCGTTGCCTCTCATCTAAGCATTCTTGAAATCTGTTTGTTATCCTTGTGTGTCTATGCCGGCGCCGCCCAATTTATTATTTGCTCGCTCCTTGTTTCCGGGAGTCCGATTTCCGCCATTATTTTAACGACGTTTATCGTCAATCTGCGGCACCTTCTGCTGAGCCTGACCATCGCGCCGTATTTCACGAAATACTCTCTGGCAAAAAATATCGGCTTCGGGGCTCTGCTTACTGACGAATCTTTCGGAGTAGCGGTGAACAAAGCGGCTCAGAACGGCAGGTTATACGATAAGTGGATGAACGGCCTCAATATAACCGCTTACATGTGCTGGGTTATTTCCTGCGTGATGGGCGGGCTTCTCGGGCAATGGATATCTGATCCTTACGCGCTCGGCCTGGACTTTGCTTTGCCCGCTATGTTTGCGGCGCTGCTTGTGCTGCAATTGCAGTCGTCCGCTTCGGAAAAGCTGAAGCACAGCCTCTCCTTAATTCTCTATATGATCATTTTTATGGTCTTGTTATCGTATTTCGTCCCGTCACACATCGCGGTCATCGTCTCAACCGTGATTGTGGCAACGATCGGGGTGGTGACGGACAAATGAGCATCAGCACACAAATGATCTGGATTATACTCGGCTGCATGATTGTTACACTTGTGCCGCGCATTGTTCCGTTTATATTTGTCCGGAACATTCAGATGCCTGAATTGGCTTTAAAATGGCTCTCCTTTATTCCGCTTTGCATTTTGACTGCTCTGGTAACGGAAAGCATGATTGTGAAAACAAACAGCGCTTTGACCTTTGATTGGAAAGCAATGATCGTTCTCATCCCGACATTGCTTTGTGCGATGCTGACAAAAAGCTTATCCATCACGGTCATCACAGGAGTCGTGCTGATGGCCGCCGTCAGGCTGATATGGTGACAATCAAAAGCCTCCATTCCGCAGAATGGAGGCTTTACCTTTATGATGTCGGATTTTCTTCTTCCGTCTCTGATTCCTCGGCTTTGGCTTCGGCGTTTATGCTTTGCTGCTGTTCCCAATGATCCCGCTGCAATCTTTCTTTTGCGATGGTAAACATGAAATTCACGGCGCAGCACCCCTTCCCTGTTTTGCTTATACTATGTACTGTACTCATTTCCCCGTGCAGTATTCACAAAACATAAAAAAGCAGCCTGCCGCATTGAGCGGCCGGACTGCTTTTTATTTTCAGTACGTGATCAGGAAGTATTTTTTCTTTCCGCGGCGCAGTACGGTAAATTGATCTTCAATGCGGTCTTCCGCAGTCAGAAGATGCCCGATGTCCGTCTGGCGCTCGCCGTTAATGTAAACAGCTCCGTTTTGAATGTCTTCGCGGGCCTGCCGTTTTGAAGGCGACAATTTAGATTCCACAAGCACGTCTACTAAAGACAGTTCTTCAGAGCGGACTTTTTCAAACGAAGGTACATCTTTAAATCCTACCTTGACGTCTTGAGCGGAAAGCTCTTTAATATTGCCGCTGAACAGCGCCTGGGAGATATGAACGGCCTGCTCAAGCGCTTCGCGGCCGTGTACAAGAACAGTCACCTCTTCGGCGAGACGTTTCTGCGCTTCTCTTTTCTCAGGAGCCGTCTCCGTTTTTTCAGCATAAGCTTCAATTTCCTCTTTTGACAAGAAAGTAAAGTATTTTAAGTATTTGACGACGTCGCGGTCATCTGTATTGATCCAGAACTGGTAGAATTCGTACGGCGATGTTTTTTCTTTATCAAGCCAAATGGCGCCGCCTTCCGTTTTGCCGAATTTCGTGCCGTCAGCTTTTGTGACGAGCGGAATGGTAAGACCGAAAGCTTTCGCCCCTTCTTCTTCTGATTTTCTGATCAGTTCAAGACCGGCCGTGATGTTGCCCCACTGGTCACTGCCTCCGATTTGGAGTTTGCAGTTCTTTTCTCTGTACAGATTCAGAAAATCGTAGGATTGCAGGATCATGTAGCTGAATTCCGTGTAAGAAATTCCGGTTTCAATTCTTGAGCTTACAGTATCTTTCGCAAGCATGTAGTTAATTCCGAAGTTCTTTCCGACGTCGCGGAGAAATTCAATGATGCTCAGCTTTCCGATCCAATCAAAGTTGTTCGCTATGACAGCGGGGTTTTCTCCGGCCTCGAAATCTAAAAATCGGGAAAGCTGATTTTTAATTTTTTGCGACCATTCGACAACGATATCCTGAGTATTTAACGTACGCTCCGCTTTTTTGCCGCTCGGATCGCCGATCAGTCCCGTCGCGCCGCCTACAAGCGCAATCGGATGGTGGCCTGCAAGCTGGAAACGGCGCAGTGTCAATATCGGCAGAAGGTGTCCGATGTGCAGGCTGTCAGCCGTCGGGTCAAACCCTGAGTATAAACGGATTTTTTCTTCGTTCAGCTGTTTATTCAGTCCTTCTTCATCCGTCATTTGCTGGATTAAGCCGCGGAATGATAAATCCTCTAATAAGTTAGTCATTTTGTCTGCTCCTTTGTTTATGAAAATAAAAAACGCCCCTTCGTTTAAAACGAAGGGACGATATAATCGCGGTACCACCCTACTAATAAAAACATAAAAAAGCTTTTATCACTCTTTTTGATAACGGACCGTGTCCGTTCTTTCACTACTGAAAGCCTTGGAATAGCTTTGTTCGCAAAAGCGGTTCATGAGTGTATTCGGCATATCTTATGTGCTGATTTTCACCGGCCATCAGCTCTCTGGAACAATCAGATATCCTACTTGTCTCAATCAAAACCTTTTCGTATGAAGCTTACTCATTTTTAACATAAATAAGATACGATGTCAACGCCGTCTTTAATCTTCCATTGTGGACAGGTCGCCTGCCGGCAGGTTCAGCTCCCACGCCTTCAGCACACGTCTCATGATTTTTCCGCTCCGTGTTTTCGGAAGTTTATCTTTGAATTCAATTTCCCGCGGTGCGGCATGCGCGGCAAGCCCCTGTTTTACAAAGAGGCGAATGTCCTCCTTCAGCTGATCGGATGGCTCATGCCCTTCTCTGAGCGCGATAAACGCTTTAATAATTTCTCCCCGGACAGGATCCGGCTTTCCGATGACCCCGGCTTCGGCAATCGCCGGATGTTCAACAAGTTTGCTTTCGACTTCAAACGGGCCGACGCGCTCGCCGGATGTCATAATGACATCATCGACTCTGCCTTGGAACCAGAAATAACCGTCTTCATCCATATAAGCAGAATCTCCGGAAACATACCAGCCGCCCGGCATGAAATAAGAATCATATTTCTCTTTGTTGTTCCAAATGGAATCCATCATCGACGGCCAGCCCTTTTTAATGGCGAGATTTCCCATCCGGTACGGCGGAAGCTCATTTCCCTGATTGTCAACGATCGCCGCTTCCACTCCCGGAATCGGTTTCCCCATTGAACCCGGCTTGATCTCCATGCAAGGATAATTGCAGATGAGCTGTCCGCCCGTTTCTGTCATCCACCACGTGTCGTGGATGCGCTTGCCGAATACTTTATGTCCCCACTTGATGACCTCGGGGTTCAGAGGTTCTCCGACACTCAGGACGTGACGAAGTGAAGTAAGGTCAAATTTGGATGCCATTTCATCTCCGGCGCCCATAAGCATTCTGAAAGCCGTCGGAGCGCTGTACCAGACGCTGACACCGAGCTTCTCAATCGTGCCGTACCAGTTTTCCGGACTGAATCTGCCGCCGACGATCACGTTCGCCGCTCCGTTCAGCCACGGCGCAAATATCCCGTACACCGTCCCGGTCACCCAGCCCGGGTCCGCAGTGCACCAGTAAATATCGTCTTCTTTAAGATCAAGCACCCACTTGCCGGTCTGGTATTGCTGAATCATGGCTTCATGAACATGGAGCACACCTTTGGGCGTTCCGGTAGACCCTGATGTGTAGTGAAGCAGGTAGCCGTCTCTTCTGTCCATCCATTCAATATCAAGTCTCGTGCTTTCTCCCTCAGCCGCTTTATCATAATGGATGATTTTATCTCCCGCTTCTTTGCTGCCGCCGACAATGAAAATATGCTCGAGGTCGGGCAGGCTGTCCGCCGGAATCCGTTCGGCCAGTTCAGGTGTCGTCACGACAACCTTTGCCTGGCTGTTCAACAGGCGGTCTTTGACGGCGCCTTCCATAAACGCTTCAAATAAAGGGCCGGCGATTGCACCGATTTTAATTGCGCCGAGCATAATAAAGTAAAGCTCCGGCGAACGCGGCATGAAAATAAAAACGCGGTCCCCTTTTTCCACGTTTCCATACCGTCTCAGTACATTTCCCGCCCGATTCGATTCCTCCATCATTTCTTTAAATGTATATTTTTCATCCCGGTTTGCGTCCTTGTAATACAGCGCTACTTTGTTTTTTCGAAATGATTCGGCATGACGGTCAATCGCTTCGTACGCCGCATTCAGCTTCCCCGTCTGATGCCAGGAAAACTCCGCTTCGACCTCTTTCCAATCGAAGCTGCGGTACGTTTCCTCATAATTTCGCAGATGATAATTCCCCTTTTCCGCCGGCAACGCTTTCAAATTCATGCAACATCCCCCTTTGCTTATCTATAGACTAATTATAGTAGATGTTCACAGTTTTCTCAATTTTTAAAATATAAATTACAACACTATTGAAAACGCTTTATATTTTGTTATGCTTAAGAGAGATGTGTTTTTATTAAGAACCGACAGGCGGTGAATCAGTGAAACATCATAAAACGTACCATTCTTCATCAATTCAGACAGCAGCCGGCCCTCTATTGGTAGAAGGGCCCGTTCCTCCAAAGGACCTAGCACAGTATGAGTTTCATGAAGGCCTGACAGCCTTTCGCCTTCCTCATGAACAGCACAAAGCGTTAATCGAGATCGCCGGGCTTCCTGAAGGTCGGATCATTATCGCCAGGGACGGACAGACGATTATCGGCTATGTGACGTATTTATATCCTGATCCGCTTGAACGGTGGTCTGACGGAAATATGGAAGACCTCCTTGAACTCGGTGCGATCGAGGTCGCTCCCGGCTACAGGGGCTGTTCTGTCGGAAAAACGTTGCTGACAGTCAGCATGATGGATGAACAGATGGAACGGTACATCATCATGACGACGGAATATTACTGGCATTGGGATTTAAAAGGAATGAAAAAAGATGTGTGGGAATACAGAAAGATCATGGAAAAGATGATGAATGCCGGGGGTCTTGTCTGGTTTGCAACGGATGAACCGGAAATCAGCTCTCATCCGGCCAATTGTCTGATGGCCCGCATCGGCAGGCACGTCAGTCAGGAGTCAATTGAACAGTTCGACAGGCTTCGTTTTTATCAGCGATTTATGTATTGACTGACATACAAAGGGGATAAAAAGATGATTGCAGAACAAATCATGAAACGGGACGTCATCACCGTCTCAAAACACGACTCCATTGAAACAGCCGTCCGGAAAATGAAGATATATCATATCCGCCATCTCCCTGTCATCGACGACGAGCTGCACGTCACCGGTATTGTCACAGACAGAGACATTAAACAGGCCGGCCCCGGCAGCTTTGAACAAAAGGAACGCGGCGCGTTTCTGACAAACAAAGTGGAGACCATTATGAAGCGGGATGTCATCTGCGCCCATCCGCTTGACTTTGTGGAAGAAATATCCGCCTCCTTTTATGAGCACGGCATCGGCTGTCTGCCGATTACGGTAAACCATAAGCTGACGGGCATTTTAACGAAAACCGACGTGCTCCGGACTTTCGTCAGCCTGACAGGCGCGGCCCAGCCGGGATCCCAGGTGGAAATCCTGGTGACGGATATGACAAAAAGCCTTGCTGATCTCAGCTGCTTGTGCCGTGATCTTCAGCTTCAAATCCTGAGTGTGCTCGTCTATCCCCATGATTCCGCCGGGTCGAACATTCTCGTCTTCCGGGTGAAGACGATGAATCCGCTCCCTTTTATCCGTGCCGTTCATGAAGCCGGATACAATGTCTTATGGCCGAAGCATTTGAGGGATCAGCCATGAAAGACAGCGTTTTTGTTTATTCGCCTTCTTATCAGACGTATCAATTTCATCAGGATCATCCGTTCAATCAGCAGCGCGTGCTTTTAACATACGATCTGCTTCAGGCGGCGGACGCGTTTGACGAAGGAGACATCGTCATTCCGCGCACGGCCTCTAAAGAAGAGCTGGCTCTCGTTCATACAGAGGATTATATACAGGCGGTGGAACTTGCGGGTGCGGGCCGGCTCCCTGCCGCAGAAGGAGAAAGCTACGGTCTCGGAACGGAAGACACCCCCGTTTTTGCCGGCATGCATGAAGCTGCGTCGCTTCTGGTGGGCGGCACCTTAACGGCGGCTGATTACGTCATGACGGGACAAGCCAGGCACGCCTGCAATTTAGGAGGCGGCCTTCACCACGGCTTCCGCGGCAGGGCGTCAGGCTTTTGTATCTATAATGACAGCGCCGTGGCCATCCAATACATCCAGAAGAACTACGGGGCAAAAGTGTTATACATTGATACAGACGCCCACCACGGCGACGGCGTTCAATTTACGTTTTACGACAGGTCTGATGTCTGCACTGTTTCTTTTCACGAGACAGGGCGTTATTTATTTCCCGGGACGGGGCAGGTACTGGAAAAAGGAAGCGGGCAAGGCTACGGCTATTCTTTTAACATTCCGCTGGACGCTTTCACAGAGGACGATTCCTTTCTCCACGCTTACAAAACGGCCGCCTCAGAAATCGCGGCTTTTTTTAAGCCGGATGTCATACTTACCCAAAACGGTGCGGACGCCCATTATTACGACCCGTTGACACACCTGTCCAATACAATCTCCATTTATCAGGAGATCCCGCGGCTCGCTCATTCATTAGCCCATCAATATTGCAGCGGCAGATGGATCGCGGTCGGCGGCGGCGGATACGATATTTGGAGAGTCGTCCCGAGAGCATGGAGCCGCATTTGGCTTGAGATGAAAGGGATTGATCCCGGGGAGCGCATACCGCAGAAATGGATTGATAAATGGCAGAAGCATTCCCCCTGCACGTTGCCCGCTTTTTGGAGTGATCCTGAACAATTATATCCTCCGATTCCCCGTAAAGAAGAAATTTCAGAAAAAAATGCCCAAACCGTGGAAAAAGCTCTTTTTGCCATCCGGTCTGAGCAGCGGTATAAAACAAAATAAAAAACGACCTTATGAGGAGGTCGTTTTTTTGATCACAATTTCTACACGGCGGTTTTCTTTCATATGTCCGGGACTTTTGTTGTCCTTCACAGGTTTCGTATCCGCATACCCGGCAGAGATAAACCGTTTGGCGGAAAAGTCTTCATTCGCGGTAAAATACCGGATCACACTCGCCGCTCTTGCAGACGACAGCTCCCAGTTCGACGGGAATTGATAGGTGGAAATCCGGCGGCTGTCCGTATGGCCTTCTACCTGTATGTCATTCGGAATTGTTTTTAAAAGCACCGCGATCTGATGCAGAACCGGCTCGGCGTTTTTCAGCACATCCGCTTTTCCCGTCTGAAATAGAACGGCCTCCTGCAGCACAAGAACCACTCCGCGCTCATCGCGCTTCGCCGTCAATTTGGAACTCAAATGATGCGCTTTTATGTATGTCTTCACGTTTTGTAACAGCAAATCCTGTTCTTTATTTTCGTTTGCTTTGTCTGATGACGCCGGTTCACCCCCGCCGCCGTTTGTATGAATCGATGAAACGGCAGATTGAAATTTTTCCGCGTCTATTTGCGACATCGAAAAAAGCAAGATAAAGAACACGAGAATGAGCGTGATCAAGTCAGCGAACGTCACCATCCATCTTGGTGAACCGCCGGAATGTTCCGGTTTGTTTCTTCTTTCAAAACGCTCTTTTCTAAGCTTCATGGACAGCGCCCTTTTTCTTGTTCGCAGGCTGTCCTTTACGCCAGTCTTCTCTTGAGCTGAAGACGACGAGCTGACTTTCGAGGTTGCGGGGATTTTTGCCCGATTGGATGCCGACAACCCCTTCGATCATGACCTGTTTGATGAAAATTTCACTTTCCGTTTTTTCTTCAAGTTTTGCCGCGATTGGAATAAACACCAAATTGGCAAGCAGCGCTCCGTACAGCGTCGTCAATAGCGCAACGGCCATGTTCGGTCCGAGGGTATGCGGGTCATTTAAATTTTTGAGCATAAGAACGAGTCCGACGAGCGTCCCGATCATTCCCCAGGCGGGTGCGAAATCACCGGCTTTTTCAAAAACGCGTCTTCCTTTTCTGTGTCTTTCTTCCATTGCGGCGATCTCAGAATCCATCACCAGCCGGATCGTTTCCTCGTCCCAGCCGTCAATCGCAAGCAAAAGCCCTTTTTTTAAAAACGGATCATTGATCTCCCGCGCCTGGTCATCCAGAGACAGCAGCCCCTGCCTGCGCGCCTGCTCCGAAAGGCTGACAAATACTCTGACAAGCTCTTTCACATTGTCATCCTGACGGGAGAATACCTGTTTCAGAACAGAAGGGGTTTTCTTTAAATCCCTCGGCGGAAAGCTGATAAAAATCGCCGCAGCAAGGCCGCCAGTGACGATTAAAAAAGAAGTCTGATCCAAAAATGAACTGATTCCCGCCAGTCCCGTCCCTGACAGAATACCGATTGCGACGATAATACAGCCTAACATAAAGCCAACGGGCGTCAGATAATCAAAACGTTTCATATCTTCTCCTTACTCAAGTAAAAAAGCAAGATTCCACCCCTCAGAGTGAAGCTTGCTTTTCCGTTTTTTTATGACTTGGTTGATTGTCTTAATTCGATGCGGTGAGGCAATTCGACGATATGCTCTTCAACCGGCTCTTTGTTCATCAGTTTTGTCAAAAGTCTCATCGCCACGGCGCCGATATCGTACGTAGGCTGCACGACTGTTGAAAGCTGAGGGCGGACCATCAGGCTCAATCTCGTATTGTCAAAACCGATAATATCAAGATCATCAGGTATCGAAAGACCTTGATCTTGGGCCGCATGGATAATGCCGAGGGCCATTTCATCCGTCGCAGAAAGAATCGCCGTCGGTTTCCGGTCAAGGCCCATCAAACTTTGAAGCGCCTCCATACCGGAATCATAAGTGTAATCGCCTTCCGCTACGAATTGCTCGTTAAACGGAATCGCCGCTTCTTCAAGCGCCCGTTTGTACCCTTGCAGTTTTTTCGAACGGTTGATCGGCTCTTGCATCGGTCCGGAGACGAAAGCAATATCGCGATGCCCTTTATCAATGAAAAGCTTAACGGCATCATAAATCGCCTGTTCATAATCAATGGCGACAGAAGGCGTCTCGCCCTGTTCTTCCACTGATGCCGCCAAGACGATCGGCACAGGAGAGCGCTTAAATTCTTCGACATGCTCGTCCGTAATGTTGCCGCCCATAAATACGATACCGTCCACTTGTTTGCCGAGCATCGTATTTAACAGATGCAGTTCTTTCTCAAGATTTTGATCCGAGTTGCTTAAAATAATATTATATTTGTACATCGTCGCGATATCTTCAATTCCACGCGCAAGTTCCGAGTAGAAAATGCTTGAGATATCAGGGATGATGACGCCGACCGTTGTCGTTTTTTTGCTTGCAAGCCCTCTTGCCACCGCGTTCGGACGGTAGCCGAGCCGGTCAATGGCTTCCAATACTTTTTTTCTGGTCGTCGGTTTTACATTCGGGTTGCCGTTCACGACGCGGGAAACAGTCGCCATACTGACATTTGCTTCTCTGGCCACATCGTATATCGTAATGTTGCTCACTGAAACCACTCCTTTTACTGGATACACTTATCCTTATCTATAGCATAAACACTTTATGTAAAGAAATGTCGTACGATTTCGCATTCTGTCGTTTATGATTGTAAGCGTAAGTCAGTAGTGTACATTATTTTTCATTATTCATCAAATTTAAATATCTCTCATGAAATTATACACGTTTTTCCCAGTGATGAAAACGTTCACTTTCATTTTATAATTAAATAAAATGAAGATACGAAAAAAAGCCGCGCGAGGCGGCCTTTAAAGAGCGGAACATTGTATTATGCTTTTACTTTCAGCATCGGCTTTAATTCGTTCAGCCATTTCTCGAATTCAGGGATATCCATCTGCTGCGCAGAGTCTGACAGGGCAACGGAAGGATCAGGGTGAACTTCGGCCATCACGCCGTCAGCGCCGATCGCAAGCGCCGCTTTTGCTGTCGGAAGCAGGAGATCGCGGCGGCCTGTTGAGTGTGTGACGTCAACAAACACCGGCAAGTGAGTTTCCTGTTTCAAAATCGGCACGGCAGAAATGTCGAGCGTGTTTCTCGTTGCCGTTTCGTACGTTCTGATTCCGCGTTCACAAAGAATGATTTGGTCGTTTCCTTGTGACATGATGTATTCAGCTGCATTGATAAATTCTGAAATTGTTGCGGCAAGACCGCGTTTTAACAATACCGGCTTTTTAACGGAGCCGGCGGCTTTCAGCAATTCAAAGTTTTGCATGTTCCGCGCGCCGATCTGAATGACGTCAATGTAATCAATCGCTTGCTCAATGTGGGCGGGCGTTACGATTTCACTGATCACCGCGAGGTCATATTCATCAGCGACGCGTTTGAGAATTTGCAGGCCTTCTACACCGAGACCTTGGAAATCATACGGACTTGTGCGGGGTTTAAACGCGCCCCCGCGCAGGATTTTAATGCCTTGTTTTTTCGCTGCGGCCGCGACTTCGGCAACCTGCTCATAGCTTTCTACGGCACAAGGTCCGACGATGAATCTCTGATCGCCGTCACCGATTTTTTCGCCTTTAATGTCAACGATCGTATCTTCTGCTTTTTTCTTCCGGGAGACGAGCAACGCTTTGCTGTGATCCTCTTCTTGAAGTTCAAGTCCGGCTTTGAAAATTTCTTTGAAAATATGCTGGATCGTTGAGTTTTCAAATGGGCCGTCATTGCTTTCAATAATGCGGTTAAGCATTGTACGCTCTCTGACAGGGTCAAATCGGTTGACACCCTGTGCTTCCTTTGCTTTACCGATTTCTTTTACAACGGCTCCGCGTTCATTGATTAATTTAAGGATTTCTAAGTTTAGTGCGTCTGCCTGCTGTCTTAGGCTCTCTAATTCCTTGTTGCTCATCTTTTTCATCCCTTCTATGCTATGTTTTATTTTAATGGTTAACATGCATCTTACTACAGTTATGCGAAAATAGGAATATGAAATAATAAATTTTTTCACATTCGACTTTATCACCAAAACGCTTTTAAGCTTTTATGCGTTGAAGCAGTATATATTGATATCCTACATGATCCGGCTGAAATGATCAATAGTTTTTTTCAAAAAAAAAACCGCCGATATCAACCGGCGGCCAGCAATTATGAAAGGTGCTGCTCTATTGCGTTTTTTGTGATTTGTGAATGAGACGCGTGCCATTTCACTTCGCCGTTTGTAATGACGAATACTTGCGGGCTTTCATGTTTCACGCCGTATGTCTCGGCGATATAGTTTGAAAGCGGCCGGCTGTCCTGCACATGCAGGTAATAAGAAGGTACTTCTGAATGCTCCGATGCAAAGGCGTCAAACTCCTGAAACGCGGCTTGGCTGATCGGGCAGGTTGTGCTGTGTTTCAAAAACACGAGCGTGTTTTCTTTCTCAGCGGCATTTTTGAACTCTTCTTCAGATGATATCAGCTGTTTTGTCATGTCGGTTATCTCTCCTTATTGAAGGTCAGCGATTTGCCTGACCGGCTTTTTCCCCGGCGTCTTCCGCTTCGGCCTTGATGCTTTGGGCCGTGTCCTGCATTTCGCTTCTCGTCTCTTCGGCTTTCTCGGTTAGTGTGCTCTTAGAACGGTCTTTTAAATCCTTCACTTTATTCATAATCTGGCCTGACTGATCAGCTACCAGCTGGGTGATATTAGATGTTTTGTCCTTGGCGATGCTGACATATTGAGAGCCTTTTTCTTTCGCGTCAGCCGTCATTCTGTCCGTCTTATCCTTTAACGCAGAAGCCTGACTGCCGAGATCGTCGCGCAGCTCCTTACCTGATTTAGGCGCCAGAAACAACGCCGTTGTCGCGCCGATAATTCCCCCGATCAGCGTTCCGATTAAAAAATCCTTACTATTGATTCCATCTTTGCTCATTATGATTCCTCCTTAGTGGATTTTTCTTATGATTAAAGCGATGTTTTTTTCTTTTGCTTCCACTTGTCCCATATTTCCATAGCGGCCTGGCTCCAGGTGACAACCTGACTGATCTTATCCTGATTCTCTCTTACAGAGGCCGTAACGGAACCTGCTGCCTGCTTTATGGATGTATTAAACTGCTGGACGGAAGTTCCCACTTCCTGAACAGCATGGACAACCGTATTTAATTTCTCTGATTTTTCCTGAATGTCTTCCGCGAGACGGTTTGTCTTATGTAACAGCTCGGCTGTCTCTGCGGTAATGCCTTTCATCTGTCCTTCAAGGCCGTCTAAAGTCGAGGCTACGTTTGTTAAAGTCATCTGCACGGACTTTAATGTTTTGGACAGATAGATGACGAGGATGAGAAATGCAACGGCAATGAGTGCGACGCTTAAGTAAAGAATGATGATCATCTAATACCTCCTTATAATGCAGGATATAGTGGTATATACCCAATTCTTAAAATGATAAACATATATGAAAGGTCTGTATGTATACTATTTCTCCATTTATCGGTAAATCCCTTTTGCAGCACGCGCAAAAAAGCAGTGAGAGCCCCACTGCTTTTTTGTTACGCTATGACGTTTTCATAGGCTCTCATATATTTTTGAATGTCTCCGGCGCCCATGAAGATCAGCACTGCGCCTTCATGCGCTTTTAACACGGATGTGTCATTTTCTTCAATGAGTTCTGCGTTATCGATTTTTTCCTGAAGATCCGTGATCGTGAGCTTGCCGACGTTCTCGCGGGCAGAGCCGAAAATGTCGCACAGATACACGCGGTCGGCCGCGCTTAAGCTTTCTGCGAATTCATCCAGGAATGATTGCGTCCGTGTAAACGTATGCGGCTGAAATACCGCGATGATTTCACGTTCGGGATATTTTTGGCGCGCCGCCTCAATCGTGACTTTGATTTCAGTCGGATGGTGGGCGTAGTCGTCGATCAGTACCTGGCTGCCGATCACTTTTTCATTGAATCTGCGTTTGACGCCGCCGAATGATTCAAGTCCGAGCTTAATCATGTTCACGTCTATCTCTTCATAGTGGCAGAGCGCAATGACCGCTAAGGAATTGAGGACATTGTGATGGCCGTATGCCGGGATGTAGAACGTATCGTAAAACGTATTGCGGACAAAGACGTCAAATGTCGTGCCTTCCGTATTTTTTACGATGTTTCTCGCTTGAAAATCGTTTTCTTCTCCCGTGCCGTAATAAACGACAGGCACATTGGCGTGAATTTTCGGCAGGTACTCGTCATCACCGCAGGCAATGATGCCTTTGTTGACTTGAAGCGCCATGTTTTGGAAAGCATCAAACACATCGTCAATGTTGGCGAAATAATCAGGGTGGTCAAAATCAATATTCGTCATAATCGCATAATCAGGCTGATAGCTTAAGAAATGACGGCGGTACTCGCAAGCTTCAAATACAAAGTATTCGCTGCTTTCATTTCCTCTGCCCGTCCCGTCCCCGATAAGAAACGAAGTCGGCTTCGCCTGCTGCATCACGTGTGCCAAGAGGCCCGTTGTGGACGTCTTGCCGTGTGCGCCCGTTACTGCGACACTTGTATATTTTTTCATATATTCAGCTAAAAATTTATGATATCTGATGACAGGAATCCCTTCAGCGAGCGCCTTTGCGATTTCCGGATGAGAATCAGGAAATGCGTTTCCGGCGATTACCGTTAAGCCGGGTTTGATGTTATCGGCGCTGAACGGATAGATCGGGATATTTCTTTTTTCAAGGGCAGCCTGAGTGAAAATCTGCTTCTCGATATCCGATCCCTGCACCTGATACCCCGTATCATGCAGGATTTGAGCAAGCGGGCTCATACCTGTCCCTTTTATTCCAACAAAATGATAAACAGTCATAATCGTACCTCCAACAAACGTCTATCTGTTCCCCAGTATATGACGCTCATTTCATTTTGCGACCGCAGCGGGCGAAAAGCCCGCACAGCGGCGCTTCCATTTATTTTTACGTTATCGTCAGTATCTGTAACTTTCTTTTTGATTAAACCTGCCGCATGATATTTCAGCGCGTGACAGTGATGCAGTTTTGATGGTCCATCCACTATCATACCATGTTTGTGAGAAAAATGAACGATATTCTTATTCTTGAGAAATGTCAGCGGCCGTAATCAGCACTTCACGGGGTTTGCTGCCCTTCGCTTCTGAGATCATGCCTTCGGCTTCCATCATGTCAATCAGCCTCGCGGCGCGGTTATAACCGATTCTGAACCTTCTTTGAAGGCTTGAGGTGCTGGCGCTGTTTTGCTCCACGACGAATTGGCACGCCTCAGGAAACAGTTCATCTTCTTCCTTAAGGGCGGTTCCCTGCCTGATCAGTTCTTCCTGTTCAAACAAATAAGAAGGCGGCAGCTGCTTTCTGACATGAGAGACGACGCGGTCAATCTCTCTGTCGGAAACAAAGTTGCCCTGCAGGCGCACCGGTTTTCCGGTACCGTTTTCCCAGTACAGCATGTCGCCTTTTCCGAGCAGCTTTTCCGCTCCCGCCATGTCGATGATCGTTCTGGAATCTACCTGGCTTGAGACGGAGAATGCAATCCTCGTCGGTATGTTCGCCTTGATCATTCCGGTAATGACATCGACAGACGGACGCTGTGTCGCGACAAGCAGATGAATGCCGCAGGCTCTCGCTTTCTGCGCGATTCTGGCGATGCTTTCTTCCACATCGTTCGGCGCGACCATCATTAAATCGGCAAGCTCATCAATGACCACTACGAGGTACGGAAGCTTTTCGCCTGTCTTATGATCGGCCGTTAATTCATTAAAGCGGCCGATATCTCTCACACCCGAATGGGCAAACAGTTCATACCGCCGTTCCATCTCTTCCACAACCCATTTTAACGCGGCGGTCGCGGCTTTGGCGTCCGTGATGACGGGGCTGACCAAATGCGGTATTTGGTTATAAGGCGCAAGCTCGACCATTTTCGGATCAATCAGAAGCATTTTGACATCACTCGGATCCGCCTTATAAAGCAGACTGACCAAAATGGTATTGATGCAGACGCTTTTTCCCGATCCTGTCGCACCCGCTATCAACCCGTGCGGCATCTTTTTCAAATTAATGACGACCGGGTTTCCGGAAATATCGACACCGAGCGCGGCTGTAAGCGGAGACGGATTCGTCCTGAAAGCGGCGCTTCTGATCATCTGCCTTAAATCGACGACTTTGCTTACGCGGTTCGGAACTTCAATGCCGATCGTGTTTTTACCGGGGATCGGCGCCTCAATCCGAATATCCTTGGCAGACAGGCTCAGTTTAATATCATCTGCTAAGTTTGTAATTTTGTTTACTTTCACTCCGGGCTCAGGATGCACTTCAAAACGTGTGACGGACGGGCCTTGTGTGACATGAACGACTTGGGCGCGCACATTAAAGTTTTTCAGCGTAACGTTTAAAAGCTCGCGCTGTTCTTCAATCCACGATTGGTCGTCATGTCTTTGCGCCGGCGGTACGTCCAGAAGCGACAGATTCGGAAAGACATAGCTCGCTCCGCCCTCTGGCGTCTTCGTCTGCTTGTGTTTATCGCTTTTAAGCATCATGACGTTAAACGGAACATTGCGCTCTTTCGGCCGCTCCGCTTTTCTCACAGTCTGAGGCTGTCCGGGATGCTCCGTTTTTTCTTCGGCAGGCCGGGACGGGGCATCAGCCGTCTCAATGCTTGCTGGTTCAGGCGCGAGGTCTGAATGCCGGTCTGCTTCATTGTACTCAGGCTGACAGTCTGCTTCCTGTTTCGCGTCGGGTTCAGCTGATTCGGGCTTGTCTTCAGACTGCGGCTGAACTTCCTCATCGTATCCGGGTTCTGTGTATGTATACACCGGTTCTTCTGCGGTTTCAAAAGGCGGTGCTTTTTCCGGCTCAGGCTCCTGATGTTCCCCCTGCAGCGCCGCTTGTTCCTCTGTGTTTTCAGCCGTTCGGGATGCTTCATACTCAGGCTCTATTATAGGCTGCGGGCGGGTTTGTTCATGCTCTTGTTCTTCTGTAAAGCCGGCAGACTCCGCGCTTTCGGTGTGCTCCAGCTCTTCAGCCTGCTGCGGTTCTGGTGCTGCAAACACTCGCTCTTTTGCATTCTCAGCCTCGGTGTGTAGCTCCTCTTTTTTAACGGCCTGGATTTCTTCCGTTTCTTGTTTCGCAAACGGGTCTGGCCGGTCATTCGTCTGTTTTGTTATACCGGATGTTGTGAAGACGGGCTCTTTTTCCGTTTCCTGACCGGATTTAGGCGGAACAAATTGCTCCTCTGACAGCAATGTTACGTTCTCTTCACGCCGCTTTTCGGAAATAGGCGCTTTTTTGATGCTGTGCTGAGATTGAAAGCCGTAAACCGGTGAAGGAATGGATGACGGTTTAAAGGGCTTTTTCACGGTATCAGGCTCTTTATGTGTATGCTGTTTCCGCTCGGTTTGCTCCTTCCCGGCGGCATAACCCCGGGACGGCTGACGGCGTTCGTGCCTTTCCCGCTGTCTTTGGTTTTGCTCCGTTCGCTTATAGCCGTCCGGAACGACAGGGAAGCGGAAATTCCCTTTCGGATATTCGTAATATATTTTAGGATCTTCCATGCGCGTTAATTTGCCTTCTGGCTGATCCGGTATGTGCTGTTTCGGGATTTGGGCATGCATGTTCGGTTCACGTTCATGCTCTTCTTCTTTTTCACCTAAAAATAAGTCAAAAAATTTATTCAGCCAACTCATGTTTAATCACTCTCTAACTCCCTTTTTAGTAGTCTGGGACGATATTTAGTATACCATTGCCGGGCGGCTCAGAAAAGATTAAGCTCCCAACTGAAGAAAGCCGTTAAGCAGGCCTGCTTAACGGCTTTCTCTCACATCATTCGATTCTGTGCGCTTATTTATGGGAGTTAGAATTGAAATGCTTCGCCGGCCTCGCGGCTGTCTTCAAGAACAAGAATCCCTTTTTCCGCCGGTGCATCCGGCAAAGCGAGTTCTTTTGCGGAGCAGATCATGCCGCTTGACGGAACGCCTCTTAATTCAGCGTCTTTAATCACAAGTCCGCTCGGCATTACCGCGCCGACTTTAGCGACGACGACTTTTTGCCCTTTGTCCACGTTCGGCGCGCCGCAAACGATTTGAAGGGTTTCCTCTCCCACATTCACTTGGCAGATATTCAGTTTATCCGCATTCGGATGTTTTTCTTTCGATTCAACGTGACCGACAACAAATTTCGGAGAAAGGTCAACCGTCAGCGTTTCTGAAACGCCGTTTCTGTTCAGTATTTCATTCACATCCTGAACGAATGTCTCAGACAAAGCGACGGGGCCGTTGTCTTCAATCTGTAAGTAAGAAGACACGTTAAAAATGTTAAAGCCCGTCGTTTCTTTTGTTTCTTTGTTAAAGATTCTGACGACATCGCCTTCTCTTTCATAGCCGATTTCTTCGCGTGCTGCATCTTTAAGAGAGATCAGAAGCGTATCTCCCACACCTTCTTTATTGTAAAAAGCGTTCATAAGAAAAATCCTTTCTAATCCTTTTTCGGCCGGCTTTTCGCCATGATAAACACAGGTTCCAGTCTGCCTTCATTATACAGAAATGAAAGGGCCGTAATCGGCACCGTGCCGCTTGCAAAGAAGCTCATGGACATTTGCCCTAAAATATCATAACCCGATTCATTTCGAATGTCAGCAAGTATTAATACATCCTGATGCGGAACGGAAATCGCTAATTCGCCTTCAGCGGCCTGCTTGTATTCATGAAGAATTGAATCATTGAGAATCCGGCTGGCGTCATAGCCGTCATTCGCCCTGAAAAAATAAAAATAATTGTCCGCAACCGTATCCTGTTTCACGACCGAAGGAAGAGAGCGGAGATTGAATGACGCCGTCTCCCTGATGCGTTCTTTTGTCCAGTTTTCTTTCTCGAGCATACGGCTGTCAATTAAGCGGTACGTCTTACCGAGATCAAGCGCGTAGTAGATTCTCGTTTCGGCCGTATGGTCATCATACACGAGCGGAATGCCGTCGCTTGTTTGATCGGGAAATGACGTGGAGCGGATGACCGGATAGATTCCGGCTTCCTTTCCGGACATCTCCTGTCCGCTGCCTTCCATCGCCTCCATCGCTTCTGACACATAGTAGACGATTTCGTCGATCGCTTCTTCTTTTTTCGTCTCCCATTTCGCAATGATCGGCGGGAGCTCCAATGTGATGCCTTTTTTGGTCGTTTGATCCTCAACACGGAGGGTGTCTTTTTCTCTGTCAAAAAAGAAGGATCGGTTCTCGTGCTGCAGGCGCTGTTTTAATAAATCCGCCAGCTTCCTTGACGTCATTTTCAAAGCCCGTGGCCTCCTTTATGCTTTAGCAAGGGAATCGGTTAAAAATTGCTCAATTTCTTCTTTTGTTTTACGGTCTTTGCTGACGAAGCGGTTCACTTCTTTTCCTCCGTTAAACACAACAAAGCTCGGAATGCCGTAAATTTCCCATTCCGCGCATGTATCAATAAATTGATCGCGGTCTACGTAGTAATAAGTGAATTCAGGAAAGTCCGCTTCCAGCTCAGGGAGAAACGGCTCCACAAAGCGGCAGTCCGGGCACCAATCCGCTGAAAACATAAATACCGCCCAATCGTCTTGTACCGCTTTTTGCAATTCTTCCGTGCTTTCAATCTTTTTCATTGTCATTCCTCCATCTGGATTATGAGTTTTTTATATGCTGATGTTTGTCCAATTGGATCATACCAGACTGTTTACGGCAAAACCAACTATATGCAATATCATTATCATATTTCATTTGCATTATCAAGCAAGTTTCGTTTACCATTTTGCTTGTAGCCGTACGAAATTCTGAATATGTACATAAGGAGGGGCAAAAGGTGCAGTTTGTCGTGTATTTAGCCGGTGAAATCCACAGTGATTGGCGGGATGAAATCAAACAAAAAGCAAAAGCGCTGAACCTGCCGATTACGTTTGTCGGTCCGATGGAAAACCATGAACGCTCAGACAATATCGGAGAAGAGATTATGGGCGTGCAGCCCGATTCTGTTTTAAAAGACGCCAGAGCTTCTGATATCAACAATTTCCGTACAGAGGTGCTGATGGAAAAAGCCGATTTTGTGATCGCCCTGTTTGGCGAGAAATATAAACAGTGGAATACCGCGATGGATGCTTCTTATGCCGTCGCAAAAGGAAAGCCGCTCATTCTCATCCGCCCGAAAGAACTTCATCATCCGCTGAAAGAGCTTTCCGGAAAAGCGAATATCACGGTCGAAACCGTAAATCAAGCGATGAAAGCACTTTCTTATTTATTTGAAACAGAATAAGCAGGCCGCCTTTATGCGGTCCTGCTTACCTATTTACAATAGAATGGTATCAAATCTTACTTTTCAGACTTTTTTCTCGAATCCAAAAGAATTTGTCCGCAATAAATTATTCCCACAGCCCTCTTTTTCTTCACTTCATTCATGAATTATTTTACTCAACCTCAAACTAACTATATATTGTTTTCTTTATATGTAAGGAAGGAGAGCGAAATCTGCGCAATAACGGATACATATGCTGCTCGTTGAAATTGATTAAAACCAAAAAGTGGGATACTGCCGATTATTTCGCAAGTTATTAATAATAACTGCTGCCGCAACAATAATTACAGATCCCACAAAAACCGGAAAAGCTAAATAGCTCCAAGCATACGCCCCTTGAATAACTACAATAGGGTCCGCTCCAGCAGGTGGATGAGTAGTCTTTGTAACCGCCATAAAAAATATAGCTAGCCCCACTCCTAAAGCCAATGTCCAGGGATGAGAACCAAGAAGATTATATATAACAAGTCCAGTCAATGTCGAGATGAAGTGTCCGCCAATAATATTTCTAGGTTGTGATAAAGGGGCATTCCACGCTCCGAAAGCCAGTACACAACTTGCCCCAAAAGGCGCCATCAGCCACAGAGATCCAGTTTTATAGGTTATCAATGACAAGATTAAAATTGTTATAAAACCACCTAATAAGCCTGTTGAAGCATCTTTAACATTTACTTTTAAAGGACTTTTTCCTCCTCCTTTCATTTTTTTGAAATAATATCCTTTTTTACTTTGTGGATTTTCTGCTGTTTGCTCAATCTTCAATATAACCCCTCCTTTTCACTAAGTTTAAAACAATTAAAATAACCTGTCAATTTAATTTTAAAGGGTTATAAATCTGAAATTACAATCCTTCTCTCTTTCAAAGATTGTTCTTCTATTCAAAAATGATCTTTTAAGAACGCTTGAAATATCATTTTCCTGTTTGTTACTTTAACCTTTTTTTATAATTCAACTGGGTTTTAGCTGCAAATTGGTTGTTTTATGAGCGACATTTTAATTTTCCGTAAAAGCCGTTAAGTTACTTATTGATTGTTTTTTCTAAAAAAGACAAACAACCTTACTCAAAAGAATATTGAAATAAGGCTGTTCATTAACTTTTTATTTATATGTGATTATTCAAAATTAAAGTAAAGTGCAAGATGATTTCGACAATACAATAAAGAAAATTTGTTCTATGTTTTTTTAAGATGACGGGAAACCTTTTCTCTGTTACCACATATCTTCATTGAACACCATTTTCTCCTTCCAGTGTTATCAATGAATAATAAAACACATTCCTCATTAGCACATCGCTTAATTAAATTAATCTTTTTTGTATATATTAGCGATAAGCCATCATAAGCAATGAGCGAAATAATTGCATCATCAATATTTCCAATTGGAATACGAGCAAGTTTAGTATCGAGAATCTTATATGTAAATGGAGCCAATTCAATCTTTTTTTCTAAAAAAGTGATAAAAGATTCTCCAGGTTCTTCACCATCTGCAATTTTCTCAAAATTTTCTCTTAGTGTTGATCGTAACTCAAGTATTTTTTCAACCATCACAGTAGTCAGTTCATCTTGTGCTTTTTTTAATGTTAATTGATTGAAAAAAGGGGTTACTTTACTCATTAACCTTAACCATTCTAAAAGATCCTCTTTTGACTTTAACAAATTATGACGTTTACCATAACTGACCACCTCAGTATTAACCAGATCAAGAGGAAGATTGTTAGAGATGAGAGGAAATTTTATGTTTGTCTTTTTTGTCATAATCATACCTCCTTGCAGAACAAATAAAAAATGCAAATGACTCGACTTTGTGAAATCGCTGCTCATCTCAATGCTTGCAGCATGTTTTTGATTTAAAAACGTTTATCATTGCAATAAAGATTCGTGGTTGTTTATTTGGATTGGAACCATTTTGATAATAATATTGAAAAATAATATGTGTTACCTAATTCTATTTTCAATACGCTTTAATGAACTGTCTCGATCACGCGGCTTAAAACAGAATGTAAAAACAGCAGTCAATAAGTATTCAAAGGGACTTATTGACTGCTTATTTTTTTACACATTTTCTCTGATCGTTTCAACCGTCTGTTTGTCACTCGCCATGACCAGCTTAATGAGCATTTCTTTCGCCGCGGCATAATCATCGACATGGATGATAGCGGCATTTGTATGAATGTATCTTGAACAAATGCCGATGACGGCAGACGGAACCCCGCTGTTTGATATGTGGACCCGTCCGGCATCCGTTCCTCCGCCTGAAGCGAAATATTGATAAGGGATATTGTGCGTTTCCGCCATATCAAGGACGAACTCTCTCATCCCGCGGTGCATGACCGTCGTTCTATCGAGAATGCGGAGCAGCACCCCCTCGCCGAGACGGCCGAACAGCTCCTTATCCCCGCTCATATCATTTGCCGGGCTGGCATCAAGCGCGAAGAAGAGATCAGGCTGAATCATGTTGGCCGCTGTCTGCGCCCCTCTCAAGCCGACTTCCTCCTGAACGGTGGCCCCGGCGTACAGATTGTTCGGCAGGTCTTTTCCGTGCAGCTCTTTTAATAGTTCAATGCTTAACCCGCAGCCGTAGCGGTTATCCCACGCTTTGGACAATATTTTCTTCTCGTTGGCCATCGGGGTGAACGGGCAGACCGGCACGACCTGCTGTCCCGGTCTGATCCCCATTTTGACCGCGTCCTCTCTGTCATCGGCACCGATATCAATCATCATATTTTTGATCTCCATCGGCTTTGCGCGCTGGGCATCCGTTAAAATGTGGGGCGGGATGCTTGAGATGACGCCGATAATCGGTCCGTTATCCGTCTGCACCTCGACACGCTGGGCAAGCAGCACCTGGCTCCACCAGCCGCCGAGCGTCTGAAATCTCAGCATGCCGTTATCCGTAATCTGTGTCACCATAAACCCGACTTCATCCATATGCCCGGCTACCATAACGGTCGGCGCATCTTCAGCGCCGCGCCTTACTCCGAAAACACTTCCGAGTCTGTCCTGCACGATGTCATCCGCATATTTCGCAAGCTCCCGTTTCATAAAGGAGCGGACCTGATGTTCATTTCCCGGTGCGCCGGGAAGCTGCGTCAGCGTCCGGAAAAGCGTTTTCGTTTCCTCATTCATATTTTCCCCTCATTTCTATGTAATGCTTTTATTTTATTAGAAAAACAACCGTTTTCCAAGCGCTCAGATTGAATGGGCTGTAAAACCGCCGCTTTACTTAACACCGTCTGGCATCTTCTGTATAATAAAAACTACGACATAATTGGAGGTGCTTCATATTGAAATTACGTCATTTTCTCTTAGGTGCAGGAGTCGGATTATGCGCTGCCATCGCAGTGAAAAAGTATGCGATGAAACCTTATATCTCTTCAGAAAAAGCGCTCCGTATCGTGAAAGCGGCTTTTAAACAGCGCGGGCCGATAGACGGATCATGGATTTACACAGAGCCCGAGCCCTACCAGGTAAACGGAGAAACCATCCAGGTATACAAAACCGGCGTGACACGTTCGGCATTCGGCGAACTGGAGCAATATGAAGTTATGGTTAATGCAAAAACAGGCCAGATTGTCGATGTCATTGATTCTGTCGCCTCATAATTCGGACAAGCAAAAAATAAAGCCCAAAACCATCAGCGTTTTGGGCTTTATTCGGTTACATCGGCCGAATTCGTTTATATACGGGGTTCCACATCGCGTCCTGCACCGCTTGGATCAGATCCTCGGGTTCCGTTTCCGCTACACCGTCCTGAATCGCAGCTTTAGCTACGGCTACCGCCACTGTTGCCGATACCGTCCTGAGATCCTCCACTTTCGGAAGCATCGGCGCTCCCGGCTTGCCGACGTCCACCATACCGGCGATGGCATTCGCGCAGGCAACGAACATATTGTCCGTAATGAGCCTTGCTTTTGTCACAATCGTGCCGAGCCCGAGTCCCGGGAATACGAGCGCGTTGTTCGCCTGTCCGATATGGTAGGTAACGCCGTTATACGCAACAGGCGGAAACGGACTTCCCGTTGTGACAAGCGCGCGGCCTTCCGTCCATTTAATTAAATCTTCAGGTTTTGCTTCTGATAATGTCGTCGGATTTGACATCGGCAAAATAGCCGGCCGTTTGACATGTGAGGCCATTTCTTTGACGATTTCTTCCGTAAATGCGCCTGAAACGGTGGATGTGCCGATCAGGATCGTCGGCTTGGCCTGACGCACCGTCTCCGCCAGATCAATTGATCCGCCTTCACCGCTGCGGCCGTACTCTTTCACTTCATCAGCAGGGCGGGCGTACGGAACCTGAAAATCACGCAGGTCCTTCATATCATCCGTTAACAATCCGTTTCTGTCGATACACCAAAAGCGGCTGTATGATTCTTCTTCGCTTAATCCGTCATGCACCATAGCTTCGCGCAGCTGCTCAGCAATTCCGATACCGGCCGTTCCCGCGCCGAAGACGACGACTTTATGCTCTTTTAAAGGCACTTTTGATGCTTTCGCACACGCTAAAACAGCTGCAAGTGACACCGCGCCCGTTCCTTGAATGTCATCGTTAAACGTACAGACTTTATCTTTATACCGTTTTAATATGCCGCGGGCGTTAGCCGTACCGAAATCCTCCCAATGAAGTAGCGCATTCGGGAATGTTTCCCGGGCAAGCGAGACATACTCATCAATAAAGCGGTCATATTTCTCGCCGCGCACTCTTGAATGCTGGTTTCCGACGTACAGCGGGTCATTTAAGAGGCTTTCTTGATTTGTCCCGGCATCTAATACGACCGCAAGCACTCGTGACGGATCAATTCCGGCCGCCGCCGTATACACCGCGAGTTTTCCGACAGAAATGGCGATGCCGCCGACGCCCCAGTCACCGATTCCCAGAATACCCTCCGCATCTGTGGCAACGATTAAGTCAATGTTTTCATTTTTTCCGAACTGCTGAAATGCGGCGCGCATTCCTTCAGGGTCATCTATTGACAAATACAGACCGCGGGGTTTTCTGTACTCGTGGCTGTAACGCTGGATCGCGGTGCCGACGGTCGGCGTATATACGATCGGCAGCATTTCGCCTAAATGATCATTTAACAGCCTGTAAAATAACGTTTCATTCCGATCATGGAGAGCGGTCAAGTAGACATTTTTGCTCAGCTCATCAGGCTGCGAACTGAATTGTTCGTAGGCCCGCCTCGCCTGCTCTTCGATTGTCAATACTTTCGGCGGCAGAAATCCCTCGAGCCCGAGTTCCTTTCTTTCCTCCTGTGTAAAGGCCACCCCTTTATTTAAAAAAGGCGTAGAAAGCACTTCTAATCCGCGCAGAGTTGTTTTGATTTCTCCATCTTTCGTCACTTGAAATTGATTCACCTGTCTCTTCCTTTCAAAGCAATTTGTCTTAGGTTTGCTTTTATTCCCGAAATTCATACAGGTAAATCATCGATCCGCCTATTTTTTCTCCCGTCTGACAGATGCAGCCACTTCGCCGTCTTCTCCCCATTTTACCGCTCTGTAAATCGCGTCGTGATAGAAAATCAGCCAGGCGTCTTTTTCTGCCGCGAACGTCTGCCATTTCTGCTTTTGCGGAATGGAGGTCATCGGATAATCATCATATGCCAGCACCCATAGCGGATTTTTATGCGCATTCGTCGGCATCAGGTCGGCAAAATGCACAGCCGTCTCCCCGCCGTCTTCTAAGACGATGACGCTGTGGCCGTCGCTGTGGCCGCCGGTGTGGTGCATCGTAATGCCTTCTGTCAGCTGATACTCGTTCTCAAAGGTTTCGACCTGATCTTGTACCGCCTCCCAATTTTCTCTCCAATATGTATTTTTCGATCTGATATTAGGGTTTCTCATTTCGCGCCACTCTGTTGCAGAAGTGATAATGCGGGCATTCGGGAAAACAGAGACAAGCTCCTCTCCGCTGTATTCCGTCAAGCCGCATGCATGGTCAAAATGAAGATGGGTCATCGCCGCAATATGAATGTCCTCACAGGAAAGCCCGAGTTCACGAAGAGAGTGTTTTAAATTGGATTCCTGTGTTACACCGTAATTCCTTTTTTGTTTATCAGAAAATTTCCCTCTGCCGATACCCGCGTCAACCAATATATTCAGGCCGTTTGTTCTGATCAGAATCGGGTCTGTTCTTAATTCAATCTGGTTTTTGTCATTTACGGGGTATTTTCTCGACCATAAAGGCTTCGGGACAACGCCGAACATCGCTCCGCCGTCCATATGCGTTACACCGCCGTCCAGCCATGTTAATGAAATATTCCCAATATTCAATGTCTCCATCTTGATCCCTCCTGATGTAATGGTAGCAAATGGCGGCATAAAAAAACAGACTCCCGCATCAGAGTCTGTCTTTTGTTCTCCATTCAACTTCGGCCCGGTAAATCGGCTGGCCGAGCGCGGAGAATTTTTCTTCGTATTCTGTCATAATATTGCCTTTTGGATCGCTGTTGTGCAGATCGAGACTGACTTCCTTCAGGAGCAGGCCGTATTCGGAAAAACTTTTCAAAGAGTATTCAAACAACCCGCGGTTATCGGTTTTGAAATGAATCTCACCTGTTTCGCCCATCACTTCTTCGTATTTTTTCAAGAACGTTTTAAATGTTAAACGGCGCTTTTCGTGACGGTTTTTCGGCCACGGGTCAGAAAAGTTTAAATATACGCGCTTGATTTCTCCCCGTTCAAATACGTCATTCAGTGTTTCCGCGTCTATATTTAACAAACGGACATTGTGAGCCCCGCTGTCCTTAACTTTTTGGACGGCAGTGACGATGACGCTTTTAAACAGTTCGATCCCGATATAGTTGATATCCGGATTCTGCTTGGCCATTCCAGAAATGAACTGCCCTTTTCCCGTACCGACTTCAATATGGATCGGGTTGTCATTGCCAAAGACCGTGTTCCACCGCCCTTTATACTGGGCCGGATCACTGATGGCGATGTCAGCGTTTTCTGCCAGAAAATCATTCGCCCAAGGTTTATGGCGCATTCTCATATGATTGACACCTCTATCTATAATTTCGAGTAACAACATACCATGAAACATAAAGAGCCGCAAGCGCCTTTTAAAGGCGCCGGCTGCATAAAAAAAGAGGCTCCCCCGGTCCGGAACACTCATGTGATGCATAAAACCGCACCGCTTTGCACAATGTATGACACAGAAAGGATGTGTATATGAATCATGGGCTTAACAAGCGAACATCAGGTCCGGTTATTAAAGGACATATTGGCCGACCATCAATTGGATTGCTGCGGCACGGTTGCCGAGTATGAACAGCTGGAGCGCGTCATCAAATCACTGATGGCCAACACCGGGCTTGATTCAAATATAAAAAACGTGCTCGAGGATGTCTACCGCTACAGCCAGTCCGGCATCACGGCCGATTCCATCGACACGCATATTCAGGAGCACCAAAACCATTTGTCCCAATGGGTGGAGCAGATGGATTCGTACTCCTGACTACTTGACAATCCGCTTCATCAGGGCATGAAGCTCTTCCATGGCATCATGATACGCTTTGTCGTTTCCTTTTGATTTGTGCCAGGCGATGAAGGTGATGGTCTCCGATAACATGTACCACGCCATCCGCAGCCGAAGCCCTTCCGTGAGCTTCATGCCGTACATCCCAAGCCAGCTGTCCCACGCTGGCTCTTCGACGTAATGATACAATAAAGGGCCGAGATCCATGGCCGGATCGGCTATCATGGCGCCGTCCCAATCTATTAAATACAGCTGGTTGTCTTCTGACAGAAGCCAGTTATTATGATTCACATCACAATGGCAAACGACTTTTTCACCGAATTGCACCTGATCCACATGAGCTTCCAAATAAGCAAGGCCTTCCTGAATAAGCGGCGAAAATTGCCGCACGGCAAAGACGGCCTGCTTCAGCTGCGACAAAAGGGCGCCCGGATCAAGCGGTTCTTTTCCCAATCTTTTCAGCATGTCGAGCAAAGCTTTTGATGTGTGGATTTTGCGGAGCAGCTCAGCCACCGGGCGTCCGCTCATATCCTTTGCCTTCAGCTCCCTGCCCGCCATCCAATGCTGAGCCGTAATGACGTCTCCGTTTTCCATCCGTTTTGTCCAAACCAGCTTCGGAACAATGCCTTCGGCGGATAACACGGCTAAAAAGGGCGAGCTATTACGTTTTAAAAAAAGCTGTTGGCCGTTATGTTTCGCATAATATGCATCTCCTGTAGCTCCTCCGGCGGGGAAGATCTCCCAATCGCTACCTAGTAATTGTCCCAACCAGTTCATATCAATGTTCAACCCATCATTTCTTAAAATATTTTAGAATAGGCCTCCAGCCTTTCTCTATTGGCGGAGCGGCCTGTCATAAACAATTTCATGAGAATAAAAAAGACAGCTATTGAGAGTCTCATATGCTAATCAATAGCCGTCCTATAAATTTTAGCGCTACAGCACAAACTTCGTCAAGCAAAACTAGCAAGAACACCTGTGAATTCTGAAGATTTATGCCGCGAACCGCTCTTTGCCGTGAAACATTTGACGGGTTTCATTTGTTTATTATGTTTTTATTTTCAACGGCGCGCCGCCCGGCATAAGCCGAAACGGCGTTGTTCCGATCAGCTCGCCGTCAGCGTGAAACGGAATTTTCCCATCTGTTTCAAAAACGAATTCCTTCCCCTTTATCATCGTCACTCCGTCCATTTTGATATGCCGGCCGAAGCTCATCGCCCATAAAAAACGATACAGCGAGAAAAAGGACAGGTTTTCTGCAATGACAATATCAAAATGGTTTTGACGGGGATTTGCTGAAGGCGCCGCTTTCATGCCGCCTCCGTAATAAGGATGATTAGCCGCAATGACAAACCAGACATTGCGGAATTCACGCCTCTGGCCGTCTGCCGTGCAAACAAATCTGAACGGCTGAAACCCCGAGGCCGTATGTAAATGCGCGAGCGGGTAAATCACAAAACCGAGACGCAAAAACCGAAGAACGCGCGAAAACGGAAAATTCGCGGCTGCCTTCAAAACTGAGGCATCGAAACCGACAGACAGGTGGTTAATAAAATAAAGTGATTGCGCTTTGTCATGAAAAAAGTTGATGTTTCCCGCAAAAAATTTCCGTGTGAGCGGGCGGTGCATACTTTTGATTTCTTGGAGGAGCGCCGACTTCTTAATACCGAGCCCTTTGGAAAAGTCATTGTACGAACCGGCGGGCACAAAGGTCAGCTCAATCTGATCCGTTCCTTTCAGTCCGTTAATGACTTCATGCATCGTCCCGTCACCGCCGATGACGAACAGCCGCTTAAGCTTATGATCCTGCATCATTGAAATCTGCCTCGCCAGCACCTCCGCATGTCCGGGATGCCCGGTCAAAAAAGAGCGGTGGCTGACCCCGCGCCTGGTCAGCTCTTTTTGAACTGATTTCCAGACACGCCGGCCCCGCCCGCCTCCTGAGACCGGATTAATAATAAAAAACCATTGACTCATCGTTTGTTTTCACCTGCTTCATAGATGAAGAGACAGCCGGCAAACGTCCGCTTTAATCAAGCCATTCCTGTCTCCGGCTTGAATCGCTCAACCCGTAAGACAAAAGAGCCTTCGCCGCCTTCAGCTGGTGGTGCTTGATCGGCGCCGTATTTTTCTGCTGCTTTTCCAGCCACCCTGCGGCAGTCCGTTTATCAGCTATTTCCAGCCCGTACGGCGGCTCCGGGTAATCAATATAAGACGTTCTGCTGAGCAAAAGCTTCCGCACGGGAATGTCGGCCTGCTTTTCTTTTATGATTTGCGAAACGACCGAGCCCGTCCGTTGCAGGCTGAGAGACGGATTCAATACTTGGCGCGTGCTGCCGGAGCCTCTTTCTTCCCAAAAACGGTGTTTTGATCCGATATATACACTGTCCTCTTCCGCTTCCATAAAAGCGGCGCAGAAAATCTCCAGCGGCGAGATAATGATGATGCTCAGTTCGACGGACGCCTGCTGAATTTGCAGAACCGGATGATACATCACAAAATAGGAATCGGGCAGCTTTTGAGCCAGCATTTTTAACATCCTGTCCCTTTTGACCGCCTGCGAAAGCTCAGACTTTTGAGAAAGCGTGGAGCTCGCCCATTTTAATTGAAAGTCATACAGCTGATCTTTGAAAAAAGGCGCGAGCTCAGACTTTTGAGACGGAAGATTCCCGAACAGCGCCTCTTCTCCCTCCGGTTCATCAAACCATTGGTGCCTCTTTTCATTTATATCGGCCGTATTTTCTTCTTTTCTCTTTTTTAAGGAAAATTTTTTCCTGGCCGGCGCTTGACCGGTTTCCCCGCCGGCAGCCGTTTCCGTTTCCGTTTCTTCCGTTATCCGGTCAAACGCTTCAAGAAGCGCCTCCCAGCGTTCTTTCTTCAGCCGGATAAACTGGTTCATATAATGGTATGGATCAAGTTCATATCTGGATATGCAGTCGTGAATTTTGATGATCTGTGCCATGTGATTTCTCCACTCCGAATATTTGTTTATGTCAATTGAAACTGTGCGATTTCTTCGTATTTAGGCGACCGGTCAAGATGGGTCTGAAACAGGGAAAACCGGCTGACGGCACTTTGCACCCTGCCGCTTTCAAACGGCATATCGTCAGGAAACGGCCGGTCTCCCGCCCACTTCCGCGCCATCGTCATATGAGGGTGATACGGCCGTTTTTCCACTTGAAAACCGGCTTTCAAAACAGCCTGTTTTGTTTTTTCCCACAAATCAAAGAGCAGTTCATTCCGTTCGGGCTCAAGGTGAAGCACTCTCGGCTGTCTGCGGTCGCCGAAAATATCCAGATGCTGAAACTGTACGGTAAACGGCTGCGCTGCCGACGCAGCATCTGCGAGCAGAGACGATAATTTCGCAAGCCGTTCTTCATCCGCGGCTCCGAGAAAAATGAGTGTAATATGATAGTCATGCGGGTGCACCCATTTTTTGAATGATAACGCCGGCTCCTTTTTGGCTGCTTCCCAAATCGGTTCAGCAATGTCAGCCGGAATCGGAATGCCGATAAAATAATGCGGCAATGAAGCTTTCATACGAGGATCTCCCCCTCTTTGGTTATGGTGTTATTATAAAACGGATAAGCGGAGAGGAGAACCCTGTCCGCTCATTATGATAGGATATTATGTACCGAACGTTTTATACAGAAAGGAATGAGCCGGCCTTGAAAATCGCAAACAGCACGGCGGAGCTGATCGGCGGCACACCGATCGTAAAGCTCAATCGCCTTCAGCCAGAACATGCAGCACAGGTCTATTTAAAATTAGAATCGTTTAACCCGAGCGGCAGTGTCAAAGACAGAGCGGCTTACAATATGATCATTGAAGCGGAAAACAGCGGGCATTTAAAACCCGGCTCTGTCATCATCGAACCGACAAGCGGCAACACAGGCATCGGCCTGGCGATGAACGCGGCGGCGCGCGGCTACAAGGCAATCCTCGTCATGCCTGACACGATGACGAAAGAACGCATCAACCTCCTGAAAGCGTACGGCGCGGAGGTTGTGTTAACACCGGGGGCGGAAAGAATGCCCGGCAGCATCAAAAAAGCGAAAGAACTCGCCGAACAGATTCCGGGAAGTTTTATCCCGATGCAATTCGATAACGGCGCAAATCCAGATGCCCACCGAAAAACGACAGCCATTGAAATCTATCAGGCCGTTCAGCAGCTCAACAGACCGCTCGGTGCTTTTGTGGCAACGGCGGGAACGGGCGGAACCATTACCGGAACCGGAGAAACGCTGAAAGAGCTTTTCCCGGATATGATTGTTCATGTCGCCGAGCCTGCGGGATCTCCCGTCCTGTCTGGCGGAAAACCCGGCGCTCATAAGCTTGTCGGGACAAGCCCCGGATTTATTCCCGGCATACTGAATCAGGACGTTTACGATGAAATCATGAAAATATCTGATGAAGATGCGTATACGACAACACGGCGTCTGGCCCGGGAAGAAGGCATACTCGTCGGCCCGTCTTCAGGCGCCGCCTGCTTCGCCGCCATTGAAACCGCCAAACGCCTCCCTTCCGAACAGATCGTCATCTGTATGACGGCCGATACGGGAGAACGTTATTTATCAACGGATTTATGGTCATTTGAATGATAAAAAGGGATGCCGCTTTCGGCGTCCCTTTTTATTATCACTTGGCAAGCTCATAAATGGCTTGGGCATATAAAGCCGTTGACCTGAGAAGGTCATCGATTTCAATGTACTCATCCTTTTGATGCGCGCTGTCAGGCCGGCCGGGGAACAGCGGCCCGAACGCGACGCCCGCCGAAAGGGATCTCGCATACGTTCCTCCGCCGATTGAAATCAGATCCGCTTTCTTTCCCGTTTGTCCTTCGTAAACCTTTTGAAGCGTCTTTACGAGCGGATGATCGGCAGAAACGTGGTGCGGTTTGCTGTCTTTAAATTCTTCAAGCCGGAATTCTTCAGCAGACGTAAAAGCATCACGGATGACTTTGCTGTCTGAAGTGACGGGATAACGGATGTTGATGCCGAGTTCTCCTTCCTCACCCTTTCTGTATGTAAAGGTGCCGACATTCAATGTAAGATCTCCGCTGATGTCATCCCTGCAATCAATTTTCAGCTTTTTGCCTCGTGTATCATTTGAAAAATAGTCACTGACGGTTTTGACAAAGCGCTTTCCGGCTCCATCCAGCTCTGTTCCGTTAAGGCATTCAGCAAGCTTTAAGCCGGCATTGACACCATTATCCGGTTCCATCGCGTGGCATGATTTTCCGTACACCCGAAGCGTCAGTTTTCCATTTTCCGAAACTGCTTCACCTTGTGTTTTTGACTGCTCAAGCCATTTGCTGAAATATGCGTGCACGGCATCAAGACCGTTCCCTTCAATAACCGCTTCAGCCGCATCCGGCACCATGTTCAAGCGCAGTCCTGAACGGAATGACAGAAGCACGTTTTTTGCGTCTTTGTCAGAAGCGCTTTTTGCAATGCGCAGTGACGCATCTATAATTCCTTTTTCCGCGTTAATGATCGGAAAATCTGCGTCAGGAGCAAAGCCGATGTCAGGCATTTTTTCGTGTTTGAAGTAGTGATCCACGCATCTCCAATCACTTTCTTCATCCGTTCCGATGATGATTCTCACGCGTTTGGATAAAGGGAGCTGCATGTCTTTGACGATTTTCAGCGCATAAAACGCCGCCATTGTCGGCCCTTTATCATCAATGGCGCCTCTGGCATATATCCGGCCATCCCTGATATCGGCTGAAAACGGATCGCTCGTCCAGCCGTCTCCGGGCGGAACGACATCGACGTGGCACAAAACGCCGACGATTTCGTCACCCGTTCCCCATTCAATATGGCCCGCATAGCCGTCAAGATTCTTTACGGTGAAACCTTCTTTTTTACCGAATTCCAGCAGTGACGTCAGGCTGGCATTGACGCCTTCTCCAAACGGCCGGCCGGGACCGGCTGTTGATTCGTCCATTACGCTGTTGATCTGCAAAAACTTCTGCGTGTCACGGATCAGATCTTCTTTGTTTCTGATGACTTCAACTTCCCAGTTCATCACAAATCCCCTTTCTTGATAAAGACTTGCAAAATGTCGATAAAACGAATAATATAGATGATGTTTTGAAAAAATGTTCGTCATTGGAGGTACTTATGTTTCATCTCGACAAGCATCAAACGACAATAAAAAGAGAAATTACCGCGGGATTGACCACCTTTTTCACAATGGTGTATATCATTGTCGTCAATCCGGTGATCCTTTCCAATGCGGGAATTCCGTTTGACCAGGTGTTCACCGCGACGATTATCGCTTCCATTGTCGGAACTTTATGGATGGCTCTCGCTGCGAATTTTCCGATCGCCATTGCCCCCGGCATGGGCTTAAACGCGTATCTCGCCTTTCACGTTGTCGGTACAGGCAGCGGCATTACGTATCAGACGGCTTTCAGCGCCGTTTTTATCGCGGGAGTCATCTTTATTATTTTATCGTTAACGCCTTTAAGAAAACAACTTATAGAAGCGATTCCGGACAATTTAAAATACGGAATTACGACCGGCATCGGCTTATTTATCGCTTTTATCGGCTTACGCCAATCCGGAATCATCACGGCTGATAAATCTAATCTGGTCGCACTCGGCGATCTTCATTCGCCCGCCGTCATTTTAACGCTTATCGGACTTATCATCAGTATCGTGCTGATGGTGCTGAATGTAAACGGGGCTCTGTTCATCGGAATGGCGCTGACCGCCGTCATTGCCTTTTTGACCGGACAGATCCATTTTGCGAAAGGGTTCGTTTCATTCCCGCGCCTGCCGGAGGGGCTTTTGATCACAAATCCGTTCGGTGCCCTCGGGGATGTCGTGCATCACGGTCTGTACGCCGTTGTGTTTTCTTTTCTTCTCGTTACGATTTTTGACACGACCGGCACCATGATCGGTGTCGCCGAACAGGCGGGATTGATCAAAAACAATCAGCTGCCGAATGCCAGAAGAGCGCTGTTGGCTGATTCGACAGCTACGACGGTCGGAAGCATCTTCGGCACCAGCCCGACGACCGCGTTCGTTGAATCTTCAGCAGGTGTGGCCGCCGGCGGAAGAACGGGTCTGACGGCGCTGACGATTGCCGTTATGTTTGCCGTTTCCATGTTTTTCAGCCCGCTTGTCAGCGTCTTATCGGAAGTGTCCGCGATTACGTCACCGGCTCTGATTATTGTCGGCAGCCTGATGATGGGTGCTGTGTCGAATATCCGCTGGAATGAGCTTGACGAAGCGTTCCCGGCCTTTCTCGTCATTTTGGCGATGCCTTTAACGTCCAGTATTTCAACCGGAATCGCACTCGGCTTCATTTCATATCCGCTTGTTAAAGCAGCTAAGAAAAAATGGCGCGAAATCCATCCTCTAGTCCTCATCTTCGCCGTGCTGTTTTTTATTCAGCTTTTTATTTTGAACGGACATTAAGAAAAATCCCTTTCCTTTTCGGAAAGGGATTTTTACATATAAAGAACGGAAAGAATCGCGGCAATGAGACACCAGGCGGAACAGATGATTTGAATGACGGTTAATGCGCTGTTTCGCGCCCGGAAATAGTCATCGCTGTCTCTCTTGATACCGCTTAAAACCGGTTTACCCGTGATCCGGTCAAATAAAAGTGACGCGGCATAGCGGCTGACGATCGCAAATAAAATAAGGACTGCCGGCTTCACTAAGAGCGGAAGAACGAGAATAAGAGCCGTAAAAGCCGCGGTTAAAAGGTAAAGCTGCCGGAGATACCCGCCGTTTCGGATCAGCACTTTAAAGAACAATTCTTTCCACGCCGTATACGCCGACCGTTTTGTAAAGATGTGCTTTGAGCCGGGATATAAAAACGGCTTGTTCCGCCCTTTATTTTTACCATTCGGGAGCTGCACATCATGGCTGAGCATCAAAACAGAGGCGGCGAGTGAAAGCTTCCGCCTGTTCTCCTCAAGCACTTCTTCCTCAAAGGCTGATAATGTCTCCGTCCCTTTCCAAATCAAAAAAGCGGAACAGATGAACAATATACATCCCGCCGGCCAAAGCCAATACCATTCGGCGGCATAGACGATCATAAAAAACGCACCCGCCATCAGAACCATCACTTTCAGCCAGCCCGCCGCCTGATTCCCGAATGTCCGCCTGCTGTTTTTTCTGTGCCGGTGCACCGCTAATATCGCGGTATGGAAGCCGAACAGACAGCAAAACATACCTGAATATGCCGGTAAGGTACAGTCACCGTACTGGAGCCATAAGGGAAATAACAATACGGCAAGCGCACCCCATTTGATAAGGGAAAGGAACATCGAATACAAAAGCGCGTACCGTTTCAGCTTTTGCATCAGATGTTTTGCATGCACCAAAAACACGTGATCCGCTTCCAGCAAAAAGGTATGAATAAAACCCGTGCACAACAGCAGGGCACTGAATACATACAGCCAGCCCCATCCTAATACTCCTGCCGCTCCACTAAGAAGCCCCCTGCCGTTCAGCCATTCAGCATATTGATAAACGGCAAATGCGGCAGCGGGAAGAACGATATACAGCGCGACCGTCCAATCAATGACCGTCTGAAACACCTTCCATTGATACCGCCAATAATGAAACAGCCTTTGAAAAAACAGAGCCCGCCCGGTCATCGCTGACTGCTCCGAACCGCTGAATAAAAGCAATCCAGCAGTGAACGGCTCCCCGTTTTTTCCTGAAGCTCCTCTAATGTGCCTTGAAGAAGCAGAGCGCCCTGATCCAGCAAATAAAATCGGTCGCAGATTTTTTCCGCCGTATCCAGAACATGCGTGCACATCAAAATCCCCGCGCCCCTTTCTTTTTCAGCAATCAGCATGTCGGTAAACAGCTTTGTTGAGATCGGATCAAGTCCGATAAAAGGCTCATCAATGATGTAAATATCCGGCTTCGCCAAAAATGCCTGTATGAGCATCAGCTTTTGCTGCATCCCTTTTGAAAAACCGGAAGGCAAATCATGTTTTACAGACGTCAGCGAAAACTCTTCAAGCAGCCGCCCTGCCCGCTCACGGCACTCTTCCCCTTCTATACCCCGCAATGACCCGGTCAGCTCGAGGTGCTCCCAAAGCGTCAGTTCATCGTAAAAACTCGGACGCTCCGGTATGTAAGCATAAGAAGAATCATTCCACTCAATACCGCCTTCTATATCCCGGGACAGCCCGAGAACCGCCTTTATCACTGTACTTTTCCCCGCGCCGTTCGCTCCGATTAAACCGGAAATTTCACCAGCGTTGACTGACAGAGATACATTCGAAATCACCTTCGGCCTGTCAGCATAACCGGCGCAGACAATGTTTGCATTCAATAATTCTCCCAAACTTCTCACTCCCCCGTTTTCATACGGACATGTATAAAAAAAGTTTCAGTTTCCATAATAATAAAAGCGGGCCGGACATAGTAATCCACCAAGGCTGTACCCATTTGAAAAAATTACCTGCGCTTATTCCTAGATTCATGTCGTCCATATCGTGTATAATGGAGGCAGTTAAAAGAGAAAAAACAGAATGTCATCCTTTGTTGCTTATTCGTACGAAGTTTTAGAGTCGAAAGTTGTGGTATATCAAGTCCATCCGATCTTATGATAGGGAGTGGTTTTTTGAAACCTTCAACAAATCGTATGCTGACTCGGATTAAATCAGTTTACATGTTCATCCAGGAAAAAGGCCTTGTGACAACACAGGAACTGGTTGATGAATTCGGCATTACACCTAGAACCATTCAGCGAGACTTAAATGTGTTAGCATACAATGATCTTGTTCATAGTCCTAGCCGAGGCAAGTGGGAGACAACACGAAAAAAAGTGAAAATTACATCTTAAGCGAACAATTACATAAGGCCCTTTTCGGCCTGACATGCTGCAAGGCAAAGTAGCGTCTTTGCCTTGTTTTTTGTTCCTCTATATAAAAAGCCCAAAACAAATCTGTTTTGGGCTTTTCTGATATCGATTACACTTCTGCGCCTCTCAGCGTTTCGAGCTCCTCTTCAGTCAGCTCGCGGAATTCTCCCGGTTTAAGATCCGGGTCAAGAGAAACAGCCCCCATCGAAAGCCGCTTCAAATAAGCCACTTCATTTCCGACAGCCTTTGCCATCAGCTTCACCTGATGATATTTGCCTTCTGTAATGGTCAAGTGTATCACCGTTTCATCCGGGCTTTCTGTAATAATTTCAACGGCTGCCGGCTTCGTCTTATAGCCTCCTTCAATGACGACGCCTCTTTCCAGATGAACGATGTCTTCCGGTGACAGAGGTGAAATTAACCGGACCTCATATGTTTTAGGCACATGCTTTTTCGGAGAAAGGAGGCGATGAGCGAGCTGCCCGTCATTGGTGAGAAGCAAAAAGCCTTCCGTATCCTTATCAAGACGTCCCGCCGGAAACGGTTCAAATCGCTGTTCTTCAGGCGTCAGCAGATCAACCACCGTTTGCTGGCGGCTGTCTTCTGTAGCGGACAGCACTCCTTGCGGCTTATTCATCATGACATAAATAAATTCACGATAGTCTGCCGGCTCTCCGTATACCGTGATGTCCTGTTTTTCCGGATCGACATGGGTTTTCACATCTTTCGCCGGCTCTCCGTCAATCATGACAGCCCCGGCCTTGACGATTTTTTTCACATCTTTTCTTGAGCCGAATCCGCTGTTGGCAAGCAGCTTATCAAGTCTCATCCTGATCCTCTCCTTTAAAAAGAAAAGCCCGCGATAAGCGGACTATTCATTATTTCTCAATGGGCGGAATGCCTGCCTCTTCTCAAAACGCGGGGCAGACGGTTTCCAAACATTTTCTGTAAAAATCCGATTCGGTATGCGGCAAACATGTACACCGCACCGCCGACAGCGGCGCAGACAAAGACGACAATCGCCGCATGCACCTGGCCGCTTTGGTATGTTACAAAGAAGCTGAGCAGCCATTGAGTCAGCTTGACCGCGACTCCCATCACGACGGACAGGACTGCGATTAAAATGACCCGTTTTATAAGTACCGTATACGAATAGCCCGCATGGCGCTTAATCATGATAAAACCGTACAGAAGAGAAGCGATATAACCGAGCGCCGTTGCCAAGATGGCCCCGTCTCCCTGAAACAGCTTGATCAGCGGCACGTTCAGCACCACTTTTATAATGACGCCGATGAAAAGGCTCACGACAGCAAATTTCTGCTTATTAATCCCTTGCAGGATCGCGGCGTTTACGGTAAACAGAGAAAACAGAATCGCGACAGGCGCGTACCAGAACAATATATCCTGTCCGATATCCGGGCGAAGACTTTCAGAGCCGTAGAAGAACGTATAGGCCGGACCCGATAACACGGACATCCCGACAACGGCGGGAATAACCAAAAACAGAATAATTTGCATCGTCTGGTTAATCTGCTGGTTCAAAAGCTTATAATTCCTGCTCGTAAACGATTCAGTAATCGTCGGAATCAGCGTCAGACCGAAAGCGGTCGCCAGAGAAACCGGGATCATCACAAGCTTCGGCACATAAAGGGTGACAATCGCAAGCATGTCTTGGCTGATATCCTTATGGCCCGCCGCAATCATCGCTTTATTAAACGTATTCGTATCGATATATGAATACAAAGGAATCGCCAGTCCGACAAATACGTAAGGAGCGGCATAACTGAAAAGCTCAATGAACATTTTTTTATAACTTAAGTTCGCAGACGGGACGAGATTCGGCTTCATCGCCAGAAGATCGCCCTTCCGCTTATTCCAGTAAATATAAAGGACGACAAGCCCTCCGAATGATCCGATCAGCGCCGCGAAAGTCGCGTATCCGACTGCGATGACAAGGCCGCCGTTGATCACTCTTAAAATCAAATACGTTGCGCCCAATAAAAAGATGATCCGGGCAAGCTGCTCCACAACCTGTGAAACGGCTGTCGGCCCCATCATCTGATGACCTTGGAAAAAACCGCGCACAAGACTCATAATCGGCACGACCAAAAGTGCCAGACTGACCATCCGGATGACATAAACGACGTGGTCAATCGTAAGTCCGTTGTTACTCGTGCCGCCGAGAGATGTTTCCGCAAAAAACGGCGCCGAAATATAAAGAATTGAAAAAGCGATCATCCCAGTTACGAGCATAACCGACATTCCCGCTCTCAGCATCCGCCTGCTCGTCTCATAGTCTCCTTTGGAGTTATATTTCGAGACAAATTTTGAAACCGCGGCGGGAAATCCCATCGTGGCAATGTTTAAAAACAGTGTATATTGATTATATCCGTATTGAAACAAAGCTCCGCCCGTCGCTCCGACCATCGCTCCGAACGGGATCAGATAAATCATCCCTAAAATCCGCGATATATAGGTGCCGAGCGTCAGCACGAACGTGCCCCTTAACAATTTGCTTGACATGTTTCCTCATCACCATTTTCTACGAAGATTCAACTTTTCTATTTTAACACAACTGGGCAATTAGACGGTAATAATTACAGCGGGAAACTTTTTGGGAAAGCTCTTAAAAAAACAAAATACGTTTAAGGAATCCCCTTCTTTCGCTATAATAGCAGGAAGCGGACATTTCCGCCTATTATACGTGAAAAAGAAAGTTGTTGATGAATATGAAACATTATGACGTGATTGTAATCGGCGGCGGCCCGTCCGGTTTAATGGCTGCGATTGCGGCAGGCGAAGAAGGGGCGGACGTATTATTAATCGATAAAGGAAACAAGCTGGGACGGAAGCTGGCGATTTCCGGCGGCGGGCGCTGCAACGTGACCAACCGCCTCCCTGTTGAAGAAATCATTAAACACATCCCCGGCAACGGCCGCTTTTTATACAGCGCGTTTTCCGAATTTAATAATGAAGATATCATCGCCTTTTTTGAAAAACTCGGCATTCAGCTGAAAGAAGAAGACCACGGGCGCATGTTCCCGGTGACGGACAAAGCGCAAAGCGTTGTCGATGCGCTTTTGAACCGATTAAAACAACTGAATGTCACCATCCGCACAAATGAAAAAATCAAAGAGGTGCGGTACGAGAACGGCAGGACAGCGGGCATTACGACAAACAATGACGAACACATTAACGCAGACGCCGTCATTATCGCGGTCGGCGGAAAATCAGTCCCGCATACCGGCAGCACCGGAGACGGCTATGCATGGGCGGAAGCGGCCGGTCATACCGTGACCGAACTCTTTCCGACGGAAGTGCCGGTTACGTCGTCAGAACCGTTTATTAAACAAAAAACACTTCAGGGGCTGTCCCTTAGAAACGCGGCCGTCAGCGTCCTGAATAAAAAAGGCAAACCTATTGTCACACACGTGATGGACATGCTGTTTACCCATTTCGGCTTGTCAGGCCCCGCCATACTCCGCTGCAGCCAGTTTGTCGTCAAAGAACTGAAAAAGCAGCCCGATGTCAAATTACGCATCGATCTGTTTCCCGGCATCAACGAGGAAGAGTTATTTCAAAAGATGCACAAGGAACTGAAAGACGCACCGAAAAAAGCGCTCAAAAACGCACTGAAGCCGTGGATGCAGGAACGGTATCTGCTTTTTCTTCTGGAACGGAACGGTCTTGATCCGCAGACAAGCTTTACGGAACTGCCGAAGGATCAATTCAGGGCTTTTGTCAAAGACTGCAAACAATTTACGGTTGCCGCTGACGGAACGCTTTCTTTGGACAAAGCGTTTGTCACAGGCGGAGGTGTTTCCGTAAAAGAGATTGAGCCGAAACAAATGGCGTCTAAAAAAATGGAAGGCTTATATTTTTGCGGAGAAATACTCGACATTCACGGCTATACCGGGGGCTACAATATCACTTCAGCCTTTGTCACGGGTCGTCTCGCCGGTTTGAATGCAGGACGTTTCTCACGCTCGCTGTAAATGGTTTAAAGCGCATTTACCTGAGCGTCCCCGTTGATAATTGACCAAAAACATGATACAGTTTTCTGCGTTTTGTTTCACCTGATTGAGGGAACAGGAAGAAAGGAATGATCTGCAATCGTGCGACCATACTAAAAAGTGGCGTATTGAAAAAATAGTCAGAGGGTGAGAACGTTTGAAGAAGAACATCTCCAGTGTTTTTTGGATTGTGATTGTCATCACAGCCGCTGCGGTTTTATGGGGGGCCATTTCTCCTGACAGCCTGCAGCAAGTCACTGATACGGCACAAAAATTTATTACGGATTCTTTCGGCTGGTATTATCTGCTGGTCGTTTCTATATTTGTCGGTTTCTGTCTCTTTCTCATTGTGAGTCCGATCGGCACAATAAAACTCGGAAAACCCGGGGAAAAACCGGAATTCGGCTTATTATCATGGTTTGCCATGCTTTTCAGCGCGGGCATGGGAATCGGTTTGGTATTTTACGGGGCTGCGGAACCGATCAGCCATTACGCCATCAGCTCTCCCTCAGGTGAAACAGAAACACCCCAAGCATTTCGTGATGCGCTCCGGTACACGTTTTTCCACTGGGGGCTGCACGCTTGGGCCATCTATGCGGTCGTCGCTTTATGTATCGCTTATTTTCAATTCAGAAAAGACGCGCCCGGTTTGATCAGCAGCACACTGACACCGCTTTTGGGCGATAAAGTAAACGGGCCGATCGGCAAAGCAATTGACTGTATCGCGGTGTTTGCGACCGTTGTCGGTGTGGCGACAAGCTTAGGGCTGGGAGCGACTCAGATCAACGGCGGTCTGCATTATTTATTCGGCATTCCGAAAACATTTTCCATTCAGCTGATCCTGATCGCTGTCGTGACCGTGTTATTTTTGATTTCTGCGTGGAGCGGAATCGGCAAAGGGATTAAATACTTAAGCAATACCAACATGGCGCTCGCGGCTATTTTAATGATCTTTATGCTCATTGCAGGCCCGACGGTGCTGATTATGAACTCATTTACCGATTCTATCGGCCAATACATCCAAAATATCGTGCAGATGAGCTTTCGCTTGTCTCCGAATGATCCCCAAAAACGCGAATGGATTAACAGCTGGACCATTTTCTATTGGGCCTGGTGGATATCCTGGTCGCCGTTTGTCGGCATTTTTATCGCCCGTGTATCAAGGGGCCGGACGATCCGGGAATTTTTAATCGGGGTGTTAGTGACACCTTGTATATTGGCTTTCTTATGGTTTGCGATTTTCGGTGTATCCGCGATGGATCTTCAGCAGAAAGGCGTATTCAATGTCGCGGGAATGTCAACGGATACGATGCTGTTCGGCGCACTCAGCCACTATCCGCTGACAATGGTGACATCCGTATTAACGCTTGTTCTGATCGCTGTATTCTTTATTACATCAGCGGATTCAGCGACATTTGTGCTTGGAATGCAAACGTCTTACGGCTCTTTGGACCCGTCAAACCGGGTGAAAATCATCTGGGGCGTCATCCAGTCCGCCGTGGCAGCTGTATTATTATATTCCGGCGGTCTGGCCGCACTGCAAAACACGGCCATTCTCGCCGCGGTTCCGTTTTCAGTCGTGATCCTTCTGATGATCGTGTCTCTGTACAAGTCATTAGCGAGCGAAAGAAAAGGAATCAAACAAGCGGAGAAATACCAAAAACCGAGAAGTCCCCGCGTCAAAAAAGCATAATGCATAAAAAAGCCCGGTATTTCATCCGGGCTTTTTTATTTTCGGTATAAAATGAGAGCGGAAAAACAATAAAGCTGCTCACCTTCAGGATCACAGGCCGCCGCTACCGTATATTTAATATCAACGAGCTGTTCATCAGAAATCCCCTTTAAAAATGTATTGACTTCAGTCTGCAGATCCTTTTCATGCTCCTCATCAAAAACAGCTATCTTCAGCACATCACCCTCTCCTTTCTCTATCAATTTATTCCGGTTCAATTGAAATATGATAGAGAAAAACAGATTTTCTTTTTTACTGATTTTTACTAAAAGTAACCAAAAATAGTAGTTGAAAACGCTTACTAACGTATGATAATATCATTTTAACAATAACCAGGTCATTTCTGTTTAGTAAATATTTAGTAAAAAGGAGATGCGAAATGGTCCGTCTCAAAGATATTGCCTTACAGGCATCTGTATCCAGCGCGACAGTATCGAGAATTTTGAATAAGGATGACTCTTTGGCCGTGACTGATGAAACAAGAGAAAAAGTTCTGAGGATCGCCGATGAGCTGGGCTATCAGCCGTCGGCAAAAAAACGGAAGAACCGCAGCCGCAGCGATTCAGCGCCCCTGATCGGCGTTGTCAGCTGCCTGTCACCGGAAGAAGAACGGCAGGATCCTTATTTTTCAGCGATCCGAAAAGGCATTGAGGAAGAATGCTTTCGGCAAAAAGTTTTTATCACATCTTCTATCCATCTCGGTTCTTTTCAAGAGCATATGTTTCACGAACTGGACGGCGTGATCGTAATCGGCAGCCTGCAAGACGAGGCGCTTACGAATATCAGCGCCGCTTTCAGGCACGCGGTATTTGTTAACGGCACCCCCGATCCCGCCCGCTACGATTCCGTCAGCGTGGATTTTTATGCCGCAGCGCAGAAGGCGATAGAACATCTTCTGTCGCTCGGTTACCAGCGGCTCGGTTATATCGGCGGCCGGGAGCGGGAGCATACCGTCATAGACGGTGTAAACAGCAATAAAACGATTGAGGATAAGCGTCTGACCGCTTTCTCACAAATGGCCGGCGCCGAGCCGGAGCATGTACTGATCGGCGAATACAGCATGCACGAAGGGTTCCGGCTGATGAATGAAGCCATCAAAGGCGGAAGTCTCCCCGATGCCTTTTTTATCGCAAGTGATTCGATGGCTGTCGGCGCTTTAAAAGCCTTGCAGGAAGCCGGCCTTCAAGTCCCGCGCGATATGGCAATTGTCAGCTTCAACGGAATTGATGAGGCAGAATACGCCAGCACGCCGTTATCAACGGTAAAAGTATACACGGAAGAGATGGGCCGGACGGGTGTCAAATTGCTTCTCGACCGTTTAAACGGCAGAACCGTCCCGCTGGCCGTGACGCTCCCCACTTCATTGATTGTCAGACAAAGCTGCGGCTCACAAGAAAGGAGGTGACATGTCCCGCAGCGTTTATATCATATTTAAAGGAGGAAAAGATGAAACGCTTACTGGCTTTGTTTCTTTCTTTTACTTGCATGATACTTCCCGGCTGCTCGGCAGAACGGAGCGGCGCCGGAGAAAAGCAGAAAACATTGACAGTCTATTCCACAATATCCTCAGACAGCGAACGCGCCGTATTCAGAAAGTTGGCTGATTCATTCCAAAAAGAACATCCGGACATTCAAGTAAACGTTCATTTCCCAGGCAATGACTACGAAAATATGATGAGGGTCAGAATGGCGGCCGGTGACATGCCCGATCTTTTCGACACACACGGCTGGGCCAAAATCCGCTACGGAGAATATACCGCCGACCTCAGCGGCATGTCTTGGACGAAGCGGCTCGATCCGAATTTAAACAGCATGCTCAAAGACGCCAAAGGCAGAATATACGCCTTCCCTCTGAATCAGGCAAAGGACGGACTGGCCTACAACCGCACAATGTTGGAAAAATACGGAATCAAACCGCCGGGAACAATGGATGATTTTATGAAGGCACTGAGACAGATTAAAGAAAAAAGCGGCGGAACAGTCACCCCCTTTTGGTTTCCCGGCTATGAGAAAAGCTCATTTGCCCAATATTACGATCAATTCGCCGCACCGCTTCTCATCACAGATCCCGCACACCGTTTCAAAAAACAGCTGTTAAACGGAACCTTCCGCTGGACACACTTCACCTATTTATCTGACAAACTGAAAGAGATGCAAAAGGAAAACCTGCTCAATATAGATGCCGTGACGGCAAAACGGTCCCAGCTCATTGAACTGATGGCGCAAAACAAAATCGCCTTTACGCTGCAGGGCGGCACCCTCGGCCAAGACGTCGCTCAAATCAATCCGAAGGTAAAAGTCGGCATCATACCGACTCCGGCCATCCACAAGGGAGACGCGCCGGTTTGGATCGGAGGCGAACGTTACACGCTGGCGGCATTCAAGGATTCCCCGCGGCTTGAAGAAGCGAAACAGTTCATCGCATTTATGGCCCGTCCCGAGCATGCGAAATCAATTGCCGAAGCGACCTCGCTTCCGGCCGGATTAGTGAATGTGCAAACGGACATTTTCTACGCAAATGACTATAAGCGCTATCAGCATATTAAGGTGCAGCCTTATTTTGACCGCCTTTATTTGCCGAACGGAATGTGGGATGTGATGGGGACAGCCGGGCAGGAGCTGATGGCCGATATCTTAACCCCCGCGGAAATTTCGGCGAAACTCGGCAGGGAATATAAGCGGCTCCGTCTTCAATCTGATTCACAAGGAGCTGAAAAAGAATGAGTGATCTTGCAAGAGAAACCCAAGGATTTCAACATCAAAAGTCGGTAAAACCCGCGTCACTGTGGTGGATGTACGTTCCCGCTCTTGCCACGGTTTTTATTTTTATGATTTTTCCGTTTGTCAAAGGCGCTTTTATCACATTTACAAACTGGAACGGCTTCTCACAGACGTATCAATGGGTGGGGGTCACTCAATATAAAAGGCTTTTTACAGATCCGGACACGTGGCTTGTTGTGAAAAACACTTTGCTTTACGGCATCGGAAGCACTTTTTTTCAGAATATGCTCGGACTTTTATATGCGCTGCTTTTGAATCAGAGCTTAAAAATGAAGGCGCTCACAAGAACGATCGTCTACCTGCCCGTCATTATCAGTCCGCTGATTATGGGATACATTTGGTATTTTATTTTCTCATATGACGGGGGTGCGCTGAATGATGTACTTGGCGCACTGGGAATCGGTCCTGTCAACGCCTTGGCAAGCCCTGCGGCAAACCCTTGGATTATCGTCATGATTAACACGTATCAATACGCAGGCATTGCGATGATTGTATATTTGGCGGGGCTGCAAAGCATTCCGAAAGATTATTACGAAGCCGCAAAAATGGATGGCGCGGGAGGTCTTCAGCCGTTTTTCACCATCACCCTGCCATTATTGATGCCGGCTGTCACCATCAACATGGTCATCAATATCATCGGAGGGCTGAAGCTGTTTGATGTCATTTTCGCGCTGACCGCAGGCGGGCCGGGCAATTCCTCTCAATCGATGTCGACGTTTATGTATGATTTATATTTTAAACGGCAGGATGCGGGATATGCCGCCGCCCAAGGCGTGTTTATGTCCGTTATTATTCTTGTCATCAGCTTTTCGGCTCTCGTGTATTTCAAGCGAAAGGAGACGGAAATGTCATGAAAACATCCCGAATGCGGATCTTTACGCTGTTGGCTGCCGTTATCTCGTGCGTTCATATTGTCCCCTTTTATATTTTGCTGACCACGTCATTAAAAGCAAAAGGAGACTACAGTTCAAAATGGTCGCTGCCATCCGCCTTTTCATTTCAGAATTTTCGTGAAGCATGGGAGCGTGCCTCTCTCGGGCAATCCTTTCTGAACACGATCATCATTACAGCCGTTTCCGCCGCCTTGCTAATTTTCATGGGTTCGCTTGCCGCATACCCGCTCGCTAGAAGAAATACAAAGCTGAACAAAATCGTCTTCGGCCTTTTGATTTCCATCATGATTATCCCGCCTTTGACTTCCATGGTTCCTTTATACAAAATGGTCGCTGATGCGGGGCTGGTCAATACGCATGCCGCAGCCATTCTCATTAATACGGCTGCATATATGCCGCTGACCGTTTTCTTATATTCAGGGTTTATCCGCTCTTCCATTCCGAAAGAACTTGAGGAAGCCGCCAGGATGGACGGCGCGGGATTGATCAGGACTTTTTATACGATCGTGTTTCCTTTGTTGAAACCGATTACCGCAACGGTCTGCATTATTTCCTGCGTGTTTATCTGGAACGATTACCAATTTGCGATTTTCTTTTTACAAGATCAAAAGGTGCAGACATTGACCGTGGCCATGGCGGGATTCTTCGGCGAAAACGCGAACAATCTTCACTTAGTCGCCGCAGCCGCAATTATGGCGATGCTGCCGATGGTCGTATTGTTTTTGGCGCTTCAAAAATATTTTATCTCAGGGCTGTCCTCCGGGGCGGTCAAAGGCTGAGAAGAAAAGGGAGGAATTTCTGTTGAAGAAAATTACGTTTATCGGAGCGGGAAGCACGATTTTCGCAAAAAATGTACTGGGGGACTGCTTACTGACTGAAGCATTAAACGGATTTGAATTCGCGCTTTATGATATTGACGCTGTACGGCTGAAAGAATCCCAGCTCATGCTGGAAAACATGAGGGACCGCTACAATACGAGTATATCCATCATCTCTTACGATGACCGAAAACAGGCGCTTACACAGGCCGGCTATGTGATAAACGCCATTCAGGTCGGAGGCTATAAACCCGCGACGGTCATTGACTTTGACATCCCGAAGCGGTACGGTCTCCGCCAGACGATTGCCGATACCGTCGGAATAGGCGGCATTTTCCGTTCCCTTCGCACCATCCCCGTTTTATTTGACATCGCAAAAGACATGGAAGAGGTCTGCCCGGATGCGTGGCTGTTAAACTATACAAATCCGATGGCCTCTCTGACCGGAGCGATGCTCAGACATACAAATGTCAAAACGGTCGGCCTGTGCCACAGCGTCCAGGTCTGTACCAAAGATCTGTTTGACTCACTCGGCATGGATCACGAAGGTACGGAAGAACGCATTGCCGGCATCAACCATATGGCTTGGCTTTTGGAGATTAAAAAAGACGGAATTGATTTATATCCGGAAATTAAAAGACGGGCACGCGAAAAACAAAAGACGAAACATAAGGACATGGTGCGGTTTGAGCTGATGGATAAATTCGGCTGCTACGTGACGGAATCATCTGAGCATAATGCCGAATATCACCCGTATTTTATAAAAAGCCGGTATCCGAAGCTGATAGATGAACTCCAAATTCCGCTTGATGAATATCCGAGGAGATGCGCGGATCAAATCAAAAATTGGGAAACGATGAGAGACGGCATCATCAACAACCAAAACCTGACGCATGAACGCTCGAAAGAATACGGTTCGAGAATTATAGAAGCGATGGAGACGGGCCGTCCGTTCACATTCGGCGGCAATGTGCTGAATACAGGGCTGATACCGAATCTGCCGGCGAAAGCGGTCGTTGAAGTGCCATGCGCCGCCGTCAAAAACCAAATTATACCGTGCTACTCCGGCGAACTTCCGGAGCAGCTCGCGGCGCTCAACAGAACAAACATTAACACACAGCTTTTAACCATCGAAGCAGCCGTTACATTAAAAAAGGAAGCCGTATATCAGGCGGCCATGCTTGATCCGCATACGAGCGCCGAGCTTTCCATGAATGACATCATCTCTTTGTGCGATGACTTATTTGAAGCGCACAAAGACCGGCTTCCGGCTTATCATTGATCATTCGCGATCCGGTCCTGGGCGGGCCGGACGCTTTTATATGTTCAGCACCAGTTTGACCGTCTGTAAGGTGTGTCCTTTAAAATCTTCTTCAAATTCACATACCCTTTGAAACCCTTTCGCTTGATAAAAGGACAAGGCGATGCGGTTCTCTTTTTCTGCATGGACATAAAGCTTTTTTACCCCGCCGGACTGCCTGATGCATTCTTTAAGAAGTGCCGTGCCTATCCCGCTTCCATGGCAATCCGGATCAATATAGATGGCGGTCAGCTCCGCATTTCCGTCTTTTTGAACCGGGGTGACATTTGCAAAACCGAGCACTCGCCCCTCTTCTTCTGCCACAAAGAACAAAGAATGCAAGAGCCGGCGTTCCATCATCCCATCCTGATAGGCGGATTCGAGAAACTGATCCTGAATGTGTCTGGGAATAATCCCTTCATATGTATGATGCCAGCTTCGTTCTGCGACTTGCCGGACCTGTTTGATATCGTTTGTTTTCATCGCGCGGATCATCGGTTTCACCTGATTCGCCTCCCGTTTTTTTATAAAAAAAGAAGAAAAAGACGCACGTCCCTTTTCTTCTTTCACTTCAAAGCGTTATTTCTTCGGCTTTGTTTCGCCTTCCCACTCCAGCATGCCGCCTTCAACATTAACTGTACGGAAGCCCTGCTCATGTAAATACATACAAACGTTCATGCTTCTTTTTCCGGAACGGCAGATAAATACATATTCCTTGTCCTTGTCTAACGCATCCATCTTCTCAGGAATGTCCCCCATGCGGATATGAACGGCCTCCGGAATCATTCCTTCGGCAACTTCTTCGTCTTCTCTGACATCAATCAGATACAGCTCTTCTCCCGCTTTTAATTTTTCTTCCAGTGCGGCTGTGCTGATTTCATTTATTTTCAATGCGTGACACTCCCATTCATCTTTATGGTGTTAAGTATACCAAAGCCCGCGGTGCAATTTCTATGATAGAGGCCTGATAAAAAAGCCCCTCTCTGTAGGAGAGGGGCTTCGTCCGGTCAGTTTGCCACGATATTGACAAGCTTGCCCGGTACGGCAATAATTTTTCGGATCGTTTTTCCTTCAAGCTGCTCTTTTACTTTTTCGTCAGCTTGTGCGAGCTGTTCTAACGCTGCTTTATCAGCATCAGCCGGAACCATTAATTTCGCTTTTACTTTTCCGTTCAGCTGGACGACGATTTCCACTTCATCGTCCACCAGTTTTGATTCGTCATAAGCAGGCCAAGCCTCGTATGCAATCGAACCTTCGTGGCCGAGTTTTTCCCACAGTTCTTCCGCCAAATGCGGCGCAACAGGAGAAAGCAGCTTCACAAAACCTTCGATATATTCTCTCGGCAGTTCATTCGCTTTGTAAGCTTCATTAATGAACACCATCAGCTGAGAAATGCCCGTGTTAAAACGAAGGGCTTCGAAGTTTTCTGTCACTTTCATGACCGTTTCATGATAGACGCGCTCAAGAGTTTCGCCCGCGCCTTCTGTCACTTTGCCCGTCAGCTCGCCGTTTTCCTCGATAAACAAACGCCATACGCGGTCAAGGAAGCGGCGCGCTCCGTCAAGGCCTGATTCAGACCAGGCGATAGATGCGTCAAGCGGCCCCATAAACATTTCGTACAGGCGAAGCGTATCTGCTCCGTGAGACGCTACAATTTCATCCGGATTGACGACGTTTCCGCGGGATTTACTCATTTTTTCATTGTTTTCCCCGAGAATCATCCCTTGGTTATACAGCTTTTGGAACGGTTCTTTCGTCGGCACGACACCGATATCATAGAGGAATTTATGCCAGAAACGAGCGTACAGAAGGTGAAGCACGGCATGCTCCGCTCCTCCGATGTAAATATCGACGGGCAGCCATTTATCCAATTTCTCAGGTGAAGCGAGCTGATCCGGATTTTTCGGGTCGATAAAGCGGAGGAAATACCAGCAGCTTCCCGCCCATTGCGGCATCGTGTTCGTTTCTCTTCTGCCTTTTCTGCCCGTTTCAGGATCAGTGACTTCCACCCACTCTTTAATGTTGGCAAGCGGTGATTCACCTGTTCCGCTCGGTTTGATCTCATCGGTTTTCGGCAGAATCAGCGGCAGCTCTTCCGCCGGAACGGCTGTTGACGTGCCGTCTTCCCAATGAATGACCGGAATCGGCTCGCCCCAATAGCGCTGGCGGCTGAACAGCCAGTCACGCAGACGGTATGTCACTTTCTTCTCACCGTTTTTCGTTTCTTCAAGCCAGGCGATCATTTTTTCAATCGCTTCCGCTTTATTCAGTCCGTTCAGAAAGCCGGAATTGACATGTTCTCCGTCTCCCGTGTACGCTTCTTCTTCCGTGTTTCCGCCTTTTACGACTTCTTTGACAGGCAGGCTGAACACTTTGGCGAATTCAAAATCCCGTTCGTCATGCGCCGGCACGGCCATTACAGCGCCCGTTCCGTAAGAGGCGAGGACATAATCCGCTATCCAGATCGGCAGCTTTTCCCCGTTTGCAGGGTTTACGGCATATGCACCTGTGAAGACGCCCGTTTTTGTTTTCGCAAGATCCGTCCGTTCCAGGTCACTTTTCGCCTGAACTTCTTTAACATAAGCGTCTACCGCTTCTTTTTGTTCAGGCGTCGTGATGGCCTCCACAAGCTCATGCTCAGGAGCCAGTACGGCATAAGCCGCGCCGAACAGCGTGTCCGGTCTTGTCGTAAACACCGTAAACGTGTCATCAGTGCCGTCGATCGCGAAATGCACGTTTGCGCCTTCTGAGCGTCCGATCCAGTTGCGCTGCATGTCTTTAATGCTTTCAGGCCAGTCAAGTTCTTCTAAATCTTCAAGAAGCCTGTCCGCATAAGCGGTGATTTTCAGCATCCATTGTCTCATCGGGCGGCGTTCAACCGGATGGCCGCCCCGCTCGCTTTTGCCGTCAATGACTTCTTCGTTCGCAAGCACCGTTCCGAGCGCCGGGCACCAGTTGACCGGCACTTCGTCTACGTATGCGAGCCCTTTTTCGTACAGCTTGGTGAAGATCCATTGCGTCCACTTGTAATAGTCCGGATCAGTCGTATTGATTTCACGATCCCAATCATAAGAAAATCCGAGTGATTGGATCTGGCGGCGGAAATTATCTATATTTTGTTTTGTGAACTCAGCCGGATCATTTCCCGTGTCAAGCGCGTATTGCTCGGCAGGAAGCCCGAACGCGTCCCATCCCATCGGATGAAGCACATTGTACCCTTGCATGCGTCTCATGCGAGAAAGGATATCGGTTGCCGTATAGCCTTCCGGATGTCCGACATGAAGGCCGGCTCCTGAAGGATACGGAAACATGTCAAGCGCGTAAAACTTCGGCTTGTCATTCTCTTCACTGACGGCGAACGTTTTATGATCCAACCAGTAATTCTGCCATTTCTTTTCTATTTTTTCGTGCTGAAAACTCAACGTAAAAACCTCCTTCTGATTGAATACGGCGTATGTAGTCCAAGTATTGACGGGATGAGGAAGATTATATTCAGATTATTCTAAAACTAAAAAAAACTCCCTCATCCCTAAAAGGGACGAGAGATTTTTGTTTCCCGCGGTACCACCCTCGTTAGCGCGGTTTTAAGCCGCACTCACTTGATACTTTTAACGCAGTTATGCGTCAGCGGTTTTGCCGCTGCAACTCTGAGGCGAGTTCGGAAACAGACTTGATTGACTTGCACCGGCCGTCAACTCTCTGAGTGCGAAATCTGCTTCTTACTGCTCCTCTTCACTGTTCTTATCGCTACCGTAATCTTACCTGTATTTTATAGAATTCTGTTCATAAGTGCAAGCAGGTTTGTATACAATGGGAATGTACCCGGAACGGGTCGTGAGCGGGGATATTATTTTGATGGAGGATTTTTTTGCTGGTGTGGTTTTGCTTCGGCCGAATCACTGTTTTGTTCTCTGACAAAATCAAAGCTCCTGAGAACAGCTTCTCCGCCGTAGCCTGCGATTATGGATAAGATGACGAGTTGAATTCCTGAATCGGGGTCAGCGGATAAGACAAGTAAGATGGAAGCAGCCATTCCGATAAAACCATCTTCCAAAAAACCGAGATAGATAAACCGCTTTGTCATTCTGGGTTTCTCCAGCCTGCCTCTCTTTTTCACATGACCGAGAACCCCCATGATGCCTCCAATTACACAAGCAATTATTACCTGATGCAGCATCTTCATCACCTTCCTAAAGCCCTTATTTAGTAAAGCGACTTCAGGCCATCCAGCCCCCTTACGAATACGATGATTTTCGATATCTACATACCGGCGATTGAACAGGAATGTAAAAAGCTTGTTTCTTCCATTATATGTGAACACATGATCGGTAAGCTTGATGCATTAGATTCATTTTTCACCCAGTGACAATGACCTAGTCACTTACTTAGCGATGATGTGCCTTCCCCTTATATATTCAGTGTATATGAGGACAAGCCCGAATGACAAATTGCAAACTTCGGCTGCTTGAATCAGAACATATGTTATGCTACGGTTACTGTAGATTCATTTAAAAAGGGGAGAAACAACGGCTGAAAAAAGCGCGCAGCTTTACGGCCAAAAGGGGGTTTTACATGGCTGACTCAAATGTATTCGGAAAACTGGAGCAGCTGGAGCTTATCAAAAAGGCGCTTGATCACGCACGCATCGGCGTGGTGATTACAGACCCCTCTCTTGAGGACAATCCCATCATATATACAAATCAGGGATTTATGGATATGACAGGCTACTCTTCCGAAGAGATATTAGGTAAGAACTGCAGATTTCTGCAAAGCAAAGAAACCGACCGTCAACAAGTCGCGAAAATAAGAAAGAGCTTAAACCAGAAAGAAAAGATCACGGTGCGGCTGAAAAATGTCAAAAAAGACGGCACCCCGTTTTGGAATGAACTCAACATTGATCCTCTGTATGTTGAAGACAAGCTCTATTTTGTCGGTTTTCAAAAAGACATTACAGAGCAGAAAGAATACGAAAAGCTCCTGGAGGATTCCCTCACAGAAATCACGACGCTTTCAACACCGATTGTTCCGATCCGAAACGGCATCTCCGCCTTGCCGTTAGTGGGAAACTTAACGGAAGAACGATTTGATTCAATTGTGACAACTTTGACGGACATATTAACCGCATCTAAAGATGATTACTTAATTATAGACTTATCAGGTTTGGCCGAGGTAAACGAACAGACGGCAGACCAGATTTTCAAATTGCATCACCTGCTTAAATTAATCGGCACAGAACTGATTATCACCGGGATCAAGCCTTCCCTCGCCATGAGAATGAATCAGCTTGATGCCAGCTTTTCTTCATTAAAGACATATTTAAACGTTAAGGACGCCGTCAACGTGCTTCCGGTCGTATAAACAAAAAAATCCCGCCGAAACAGCGGGATTTTTTATGTCGTCATCGCACTTGGACGTTTTGTTTATTAACGGTTTTCAGGCGTTTGTCGTACAGCACCGTCGCTGCGATGCTGACAACAAGAAGCACCATCAGGATCAACAGCAGCACGCTCATGCCGTACTGATCAACCAGCACGCCGCCAAGGAGCGGCCCGATCATTCTGCCGCCCGTCGCCGCACTGTTGACAAATCCTTGGTAAAACCCTTCTTTCCCCTTAGGCGCAAGCTGATTGGCAATGGTAGGCACGGCAGGCCAGACAAGCATTTCTCCGACGGTTAAAATCACCATTGCGGTGAGGTACATCGGAAATTGCTTGGCGCTAAGAAGCACGCCGAACGAAACGATAAAAATACAAAAGCCGATGACCATCTGCGTTTTTAACGCGCCGGACCATTTTTTCAGAACAGCTCCTATGAGAGGCTGTCCGGCGACAATTAATATTCCGTTTACGGTCCAGAGCACACTGTATAATGAAAGCGGCATACCGATGCTTTGAGTATGTGACGCAACGGTTGTGGACCACTGCGAATAGGCAATCCACCCGAGAACATACCCGCCGCTCAATATGAGAAGCGCCGTAAATTTCGTTCTGCTGCTGACAGGCTCGTAGTCCAGAACAGAAACCTGGCTCGCATTTCCGGTTTTGATATTTCGAAACCCGAAAAATACGATAAGGAAAAACAGCACATAAAGCAAAGCATTGGCTAAAAACACGTACGTAAACGAGTACGCCGCAACCATCCCGCCGAGTGCCGAGCCCACGGCGACACCTGCGTTCTGAGCTACATAAATCGCATTAAAAGCTCTCCGCCCGCCTTCTTTCCATACCGCTCCCGCCATGGCGTAACTGGCCGGAAACACGATACCGGAACCGAAGCCGACAATGATGAGCAGCCAAATATAAACGGGCCATTGGTGAAACAGAACGAGTCCGAGAAGACTTGCCAATGTGATCATAATGCCCAGCATAATGGATTTGAATCCGCCGATTTTATCAAACAAAAATCCGCCGCATAAATTCCCCGCCACACTGGCCCCGGAATTCAGCATCAGAACAATCCCCGCAACAGTCAGCGATTTCCCTAAATGATTATGAATATAGATCGTATTCAGCGGCCACAAAAAAGATGCGCCCGTCACATTGATAAACATTCCGATGATTAATATCTTCAAAGCGCGCGGCATACCGATCCCCCTCTCTCTATAAAAAACCCCATGAAAAAACGGAAACCGCAAGCCGCGGCTCCGTATCGATCACGTTATCATAGCACATTCATTCTATCGCCGCGGACGTCTTTTTTCAACATCAGAATCTGAAAAAAATAATGCCGGAATGTTGAAAAAATTACAAATGATTGGATTCGCAAAAACAGCCCGGCCTCATGCTCTTTTCCTCAGCAGCCAAAACGGAATATACAGAATGAAAAAGCTCAATATCACCGCCGCTTCCATTGATAGAAGATACCACGGCCAAGGTCCGAAAACATTCAGAAGCGAAGCGGTCTTCGGTTTTTTCATTAAATATAGGTAATTTGCATTCAGCACACGATCAATAAAAAAGACACACGCCCCGTACAGATTTACGATCAGCACCGACACCCACAGCCCGCGCGCAGACGGTCTGTACTTTTCTGCAGCGGCCATGAATAGACAGGTAAGAAAAACACAGCCGTGGGAGACGAAAAACACGATGTACCGAAAATGCGGGAAAGAATACGCCCCTAAATCAGGTGTTGCCATCGCCTGTACGGCGCTGCCCAAACCGGCAAAATAGAGGAAGGCGAACAGCTTTTTGCTTTTTGTCATAACCATCAGCATCGCCAAATAGACGGAAAGGTCGCTCAGCTGCAGCGGCAGAGCTGTTTTCAGCGACCAGGCATGATGACAAAGCAGCCATATATGATAGCTGATCTGCGACACGGCAAGGAGAATGAATAGTACATAGCGGATCATGCGACTCTGGTTGAGCTTTTTCCGGAATACGATCACGCCCGCCCCCAGCAATCCGATGATCAACAGCGTGAAAATGTGTTCCTTGGAAAAAAGATGAAAGGCCCCTGTTTCAGATTTCAATTGAAAATACTTCTGCATAAGGCTCCCCCGCGCGAAAAAATGACGTATGTCTATTCTTTTAAAAATCGCTTTCTTCTATTCATACAAAAAAAGCCTCCGCTTATGCGGAGGCTCCTCAACTTGTTTTACAAGGCGGATTGAATGACCTTTTTATAATACAGCACCGACAGCATGCCGAAGATGGAGTACAGCAGCGTATACAGCGCCATGACGATGATCATCGGCGTCCACACTTCCGTTCCGAATAAAAACCATCCTGACTGAACGGCAAAATAGCTGTGGAACAGCCCGAGAACGAGAGGAATCCCGAAATGATACGCCTGCTTCCGGCGGATGCCTTTCAGCAGATCTCCCGTTGTGAAGCCGAGCTTCCGTAATATCGTATAATCAGCCTTCTCATCCTCACACTCGCCCATTTGTTTAAAATAAAGGATACAGCCTGAGGTAATCAGAAAGGTTAATCCTAAAAACCCGACAATAAACATGATCAGCCCCATGTTTTTCTTTTGCGTGTCAGCCGTTTCAAATTGTGAAAGCGCGCCGTCTGAATAGTGCTGCGCCTGAAACAGACCATCAGCTTTTTGGATGTCCTCTTCTCGTTTGAGTGTAATGCCGAAGAACCGATTTGATTTTCCCTGAATGGACGGGTCGATATCTTTCTCGATCCGGTCGAATACCTGCTGCGTGACGATAACGGTCGGCAGCCCTCCGCTTGTAAATGTATATGACAGGAGGAAGTCGTTCTTCAAGCCCTTATACGCCAGCGGTATTTTATCCGTTTTGCCGTTTATATCAATGGAACCTGACGTTTTCAGGTCGAGAAATCTTTTCATCATATCATTATATCCGGTAAACACAGCTTCTCCGTCAGAAAGCTCCGTCCCTTCTGCGTCTTTCTCGCTTATAATCGGCAGCGCCAGGCTGGACGGGTCTTGTTTAAAGCTTTTCATGTCGCCGTTTATGATGTTTTTCATATTGACACCGGCTTGAATGGTCTTGATTGTTTTTACTTTGTGTTCAATTCCGTTTTTCTTCAATAAAGCGGTAAATGAGTCAGTCTCCTTTTGGTTATCAAACGCAAAGTCCGCGGCTGTATTTTGCTCAGCCGATTTTTCCGCGGAGTAGTACGAGATATAGCTTAAAGACAGTAAACCGATTGCCAGCGCCGAAAGAGTCGTAATAATCGTCAGCAATACGGCGTTTGACTTCATCCGGAACATGATGGATGACAAAGACAGCACTTCACTGACATTCAGATACCCGCCTTTTGATTTCCGGATGAGATTTGCCAGAAAGCTGACCGAACCTTTATAAAACAGATAGGTTCCGATAATGACCGAGCCTAGAATAAACACCATGGCCGAAAACAGTTCATTCATGCTCGTAAAACTGCCTCCGAATAAATCCGCGGACACGGCATAGCCGGCGATAATGGCCGCAATACCGACAACGCCGATCAACATCTGCACCCAAGAAAGCCGTCTTATGCCGCTTTCTGACGATGACGCGGTTTTAAATAAAGACAAAATGCTTTGCCGTTTAATAAATAAGTAATTCATCATCATAATCAGCACGTAAATTGCCCCGAACACAATTAACGTCTGAACGAGCGCCTTGCTAGAAAAAAACAGTGAGACAGAGGCTTTCACACCGACTGTATGAAACAGCATCATCATACATAATTTCGAGAGGGAAAAGCCGGCAAAAATACCGATCCAAATCGATCCGAAATACAAAATGAAATTTTCTGCGCTGAGTATGCGGAAAATGTGCATTTTCGTCATGCCGATTAATCGGAATAAGCCGATTTCCCGGCCGCGCCGTTTAATAAAAATGGTGTTGGCGTATAAAAGAAATACCGACACGATCGCCACAAGCAGTACAGAGGCGGCCCGGATTGCCGCCGCTCCTTTTATAGAGCTTTTCATTTCATCAAGCGCAGGATCGTATTGCATCGTGACAAACGCGAAATAAAGGGCGGCGCTGAATACCAGCGCAAAAACGTAAAGGTAATAGTTTTTCATATTCTTTTTCAGGTTCTGGAAGATCAAATGATGAATACTCATGCCTGAACCCCGCCCAATACACTTTGCGTTTTCATAATATCCTGAAAAAAGTCCGGTCTGTCCTGACCGCCTTTATTCAGCTGTGTATACACACGGCCGTCTTTAATGAAAACCACACGTCCGGAATAGCTGGCGGCAACCGGATCATGCGTGACCATCACAATGGTGGCGCGGCGTTTTTGATTCAGGCGGCTGAGTTTATTCAATAAATCCGTGGCAGCCTTTGAATCGAGCGCTCCGGTCGGCTCATCAGCAAAAATAATGCCCGGCTCGTGAATAACAGCTCTTGCGGCAGACGTCCGCTGTTTTTGCCCGCCGGAAATTTCACTCGGATACTTATGTCTCAAATCATAGATCCCAAGCTCCTCTGCCGTCTCGGCAAATCGCAGGTCCGCCTCTTTCTTAGACATTTTCGTAATGGATAACGGCAGGAGTATGTTTTCCTTCACGGTCAGCGTGTCCAATAAATTATAATCCTGAAAAATAAAGCCGAGATGCCGTTTTCTAAATTCGGCAAGCTGTTTTTCTTTCATGGATGTAATCTCCGTCTCGTTCAGTTTAATGGTGCCCGCGCTCACTTTATCAATGGAGGAAAGCACATTCAAAAGGGTCGTTTTCCCTGATCCTGACGGGCCCATAATGCTGACGAATTCCCCTTTGTGAATCTGAAGATCAATTCCTTTCAGCACCTCTTGTTTATTCAGCTTGTTTCCGTAGCTTTTTTGGATATTGCCTGCTTCTAAAATCATCACGTTATGATTCTCCTTTTACATTGGTTATCTTTATTTTAAAAACAGAAGCCGTTTTTTTCGTTTGATTAAGCGAACAAAAGAGAAAAGCATGTGACACTTTTGTCACACGCTGAACATGCTGACGGCATCGTTCTGTTTCGGAAACACCAAGGTAAAAACCGTGCCGCTTTCCGGCTCAGAGCGCACGCTGATTTGGATGAGAAGAGGAGCCGCGGCTTTTTGAGCCAAATACAGGCCCATCCCCGTTGACGCGTGATCTCGCCTCATTCGCGTCGAGGTAAATCCTTTTTCAAAAATGCGCGGAAGATCTTTGGGCTCGATGCCGATGCCGCAGTCTTCGATATCGACATGCACACGGCCGTTTTGTTCATAGCTTTTTACGGTAATGTCATCCGCTTCACTGTATTTTACCGCATTGCTTAACAGCTGCCTGATGATGAAGGAAAGCCATTTTCCGTCACTGTGAACGTCCGGTGAATCAAGCTGAATGTCAAACCCGATCCCTTTTTGTATGCACCATGATTGCAGATTTTTAATTTCTTTGAAAACAAGCGGTCTGAGCTGAATGCGCTGGAATGATAAATCATTTTCAATAAAGGACAATCGTTTCTGATGAAGCTGCTGGTCCAGGAGATGGTGAATCCGCAGCCATTCATACAGCAAAGGGGCTTTCAGCGGCTGTTCATCAAGGCGCTCGATCATGAGATGCATCGCTGTCAACGGTGTTTTGACCTCGTGAATCCATGACATCAGATCATCCTTTTCATGCTCTGACGCCGCCTGAAGATCAAGTGAGCTTTTTCGTAATTGCTGTGTCTGCCCTTCAATGCTTTCTTCAACGATAGACTCAAACGGACTGTCAGGCGCTTTAAGATAAGACATGTCTAAATTGGCGTCCCACTCTCTTAAGCTTTTATAATAGGCTGTCTCTTTACGATAGCGGAACAAGAGAAATACAAGAAACACAAGAAGCGACAGGTAAACAAAATACAGCACCGAAAAAAACGGAATAGACGGATCAATATATGCCGCAAAAAGGAGCACAGCCTGCTGCAAAAGAAACATCGCGATCCAGCTTTTTCTTTCGAGCAGAAATGATTTAATCATAAAGACCGTCTTCTTCCTTTGCGATGTATCCCTGCCCGACCTTGGTTTCAATCATTTTCCCGATGCCTAATTGATCGAGTTTTTTCCGCAGCCGGTTGACATTCACCGTCAGCGTATTATCACTGACGAAACGCTCATCATTCCATAGGCTTCTGATGAGTTCTTCCCGGCTGACGATTTTATTTTTCTGTTCAGCCAGCAGTTTTAAGATCAGCATTTCGTTTTTGGTCAGCTCGACCGAACCGTTTTTACGGCTGACCGTGTTGGTTTCTGTGTCAATGACCGCCCCGCACCATCTTTTCATCAGCGCCGGTTCTGTGCCGTATTGGTGCACACGGCGGAACACCGCCTGTATTTTCGCGATTAACACATCAAAGTGAAAAGGCTTCTGAATAAAATCATCTGCCCCGAGCTGCATCGACATGACCATATCCGCGGGATGATCGCGCGAGGACAAAAAGAGAATCGGCACGTTTGATTGGGAGCGTATCATTCTGCACCAATGAAAACCGTCAAATTTCGGCAGCTGTACGTCAATGATCACCAAATCAGGCTTGATTTCGGTAAACTCCCGGATGACCCGGCTGAAATCCTTTATTCCATGCACCGCAAATGACCAGCCCGTTAATCTCTCTTTCATCTCGTGAAACAAAGTGTTATCATCTTCTATTAACAAAATGTGAAACATGGTATCCGCCCTTTTCTGATAGATAGAGGAAAAACCGGCTGATGTCCAGCCGGCTTTTTTCCTTTACAGTTCTCTTCTTAATGCGGTCAGAACGTTGGTTTTTGTCGCTTTGCGGGCCGGATTCATACCGGAAATCACCGCGACCCCCGCACAAATGACAACTGCGATCACAACGAGGCTGAGCGGGATGTAGGAGAAGGTATAATGAAGATCTTCAGCTCCGGTATTTCCCCCTACCGCTTTCAAAATAACCGGCACAGCCAGATTGACGGCAAAACTCACTCCGTAAGAAATGATAATCCCGATGACAGAACCTAATATCCCGATATAGGCGCTTTCCATCAGGAACATTCTGCGGATGATGGACGGGCTTGCGCCGATCGCTTTCATAATCCCGATTTCCTGCGTTCGTTCCGTCACCGCCATCGTCATCGTATTGAAAATACCGATGGCTGAAATCACGACGGCGATAAAGCCGACAAAGATCAGACCGATTTTAAAGACGAGGAAAAAGGTGTTGACGCCCTTCAGCTCGGTTGTGACAGATCTGACATAAAAGCCGTCATCCGTGAGGTCATGGGTAAGCTGATCGACATGATCGAATTTGTCCGCATACACATTGATGCTTTTTTCCGCATTTCCATTCTTCAGATCCAAGAATGTCGAGAAGTCTTTTTTGAATTGATCACTCACAAAAATATTTGTATCCTCCATCCAATCTTGGGACGGTTTTTTTGTAATTCCGACTACTTTGAAGTCGTACGTTTTCGTTTTTTCAACGTCTCCGTCTTTGTTTGTTTTGGAGATGCTCAGCTGTATCGTTTTATTAAGCAGGTCTTTCGTATAGCCTTTTGGTTTTTTCACCTCCGACATGTCGCCTTGGTGATCCTTTAACTCTTTGTCGTAAGCGTCAGCCTCTTTTTTCGTCAATAGGTTCTTCGCAAAATCATAGCCGACCACGATTTCATTCTCTGTGCGGGCGACTCTTCCCTGATCAAGCTCCATATTGGCTTTGACTTCATCTTTCATGTTTGTCAGCACAATGGCTGAATCTTCATTTGTTCGGTTTCCCAATGACGCTTTGTTCGGTTCATACACTTGTGTTCTTTCAACGACAGACTTGACATTTTTATACTTTTCCAAGTCTGATTTCTTCACGGCTTTTCCGTTCTCTTGGCCGAGCACATTGATTTCCGTAACAATCTGCTGGCTCATCGTAATGTCTGTAATCGTTTTTTGGATGCCGAATCCGACGGAAGCCAGCACCACTAAAAACGCGCACGCCATTGTCGTCGCCAGCACCGTCATGAAAACACGCAGCCGGTTTTTCTTCATATTTCTTCTGATAAAGTGAATCTGATCCTTAAATCTCAACAGTAACGCCCCCTTTTAATACACCGTCATGCAGCTGGAATTTTGAATGCGCGATCGAAGCGACTTCATCGTCATGCGTAATGATGACAAATGTAATCCCGCGCTCCCGGTTCAGCTGCTGAATTAATGCAAGCACCTCAAGTTCCGTTTCTGAATCGAGGCTTCCCGTCGGCTCATCGGCTAAAATAATTGACGGATTTAAAATGAGGGCTCTTGCGATACTGACACGCTGTTGCTGGCCGCCTGACAGCTCATTCGGATAATGATTCGCATGATTCTCAAGTCCGACCCGTTTCAGCATATCCGCGACTTTCTGCTTGCGTTCAGACGGTTTGACGCCTTTTAAGGCAAGCGGCATTTCAACATTTTCATAGGTTGTCAGACTCGGAATGAGCTGAAAGCTTTGAAAAATAAAGCCGAAATGCCCGAGGCGGAACTGCGCCCACTCTTTTTCATTGAAACCCGTCACATCAGTGCCGTTAATGACGATACGGCCCTTTGTCGGCGCTATGTATCCCGAAATTAAATTCAGAAGCGTTGATTTTCCGGAACCGCTCCGCCCGACGATACAGGCAATTTCCCCTTTTTCAACGGTCAAAGAGACATCCTTCAGTACCGGTACCTCACTCTCTCTGCCTTTCCTGCCGATTTTAAATGAATGATCGATATGCTGTACCTCTATCACGTACACCACTCCCCCTTATATCTGTTTCGTTTTTTTATAGATGAAGTAATAACTAATGAAAAACCCGATAACCGCACCGATGAGCATGCCGAATATGTAACCGGTATACGAACCGTTATAAGCATATCCGCATACCCCCGCACTTCCCAGCATACTGAGCGACATGACGAGCACTTGAATGATGCGTTCAATGTGTTTGCTCAGGATAAAATGTCCGCTTCGTTCATTCGGCATTTTCAAGAAATTCACATAGCCGAATAGATAGAAACAAAATCCCATTAATGCGGAGATGAACAATGCGTGTTTCATGTAATACATCCATGATGTATGGATGTAAGCGGCAGGCATGAAATAGATCAGAAATCCGCTCCAAGGGAAATCAATATCCGGCACAGCCTGCCTGCCAAAAAGGAACTCGGCGTTTAACAGGTAAATCGTCATAACCACGATCGGAAAGACGGAAACCGTGAACGCTGTGATCAGCTGCGCCGCTAAATTGCCCGTTATCGTGCCTGCAGCTGTCACTAATGCGTAGATCATCAAGCTGATGACCAGCATCCCTGCGCTGAACGATTGAAAATGATGGACAGCGTCAGGTTTAAGCGCTAGGAACAATATGTCGGATACTCCGTAAGAAACAAACTGCGAGCCGGCTAACACGGCTGCTCCCAAGAAAAACTTCGTATGAAATATCCGGCTTCTCGAATACGGAAGACTCAGTGTAAACATCCTTTCAGCCCGGCCTGCTCTTATCAGAAAAAGCCCCATAACAACCGGCGGAATGAAATAAAGCCCAATCAAATTCCGATAATTGCTGTAATCGATGCTGAATGTACAAACTGACCCCGGGTACAGCTGAAGTGCACGTAAACAATCCTTATAGTGAAAATACTCATTTATAATTGCCAAAGGGCCTAAGATAGATAAGAACCCCGCTGTAAGCAGCAGCAGCGTCTGCCGCTGCTTACATTCTTTATAAAGCAAACCGCTAATCGGCACCTTGCCTTCCTCCAAACTGCTCATTTTCAAACGGATCTACATATGCTTTGACTTCCTGTAAACCGTAAAATAACTGATGAAAAACCCGATAACCGCGCCGAAGATAATGCCGGCTAAATAGCCGAACATCGTGTCTGTGACCCCATATCCGAAAACGCCGAAACCCATAACGGCAAACGCAATCACCAAAATCTGCACCGGACGGTCCAATTTTCTCCATAGAAAGAATCTGCCGTTCCGTTCATTCGGATGTTTCAGAAAGCTGACGTAACCGATCAGATAAAAGACAAGACTCATCATCATCGGAATGATTAAAACCAAATCCCTTTCTCTGATCCATTCGTTAAACACATATCCAATAGGGGTTACAAATATAAAAAGACGGGATTCGATATAACTGCTGATAAAAGAAAATTGATCTCCGACACTAACACCGAAAACGACCTCCAAATTCGCGGCCGGCAGACCGATGAGTAAAAAAGGCAGAATCGTTACGGTAAACGCCGTTAACAGCTGGGCGAATATATGTCCCGTTATTGCTCCGGATGCCATTAACAAGGCGTAAGCCATAAAACTGATGACAATCATTCCGATTGAAAAATGATCAAAATCGTACGTATGGCTCGGTTTCAGCAAATATATCAGCAATGACGCCGCTCCATAGCCTATCGCCTGAGGAACAACAATGACTGCCCCGCCGAGCCAGAATTTAGTCTGAAAGATTTGGCCTCTGCTGTAAGGCATGCATAACAAAGCATCCATCGTTCCCTTTGTCCGTTCCAAGCCTAATAAGAAGACAGCAATGATGACACTCACAATCCAGCTGAAGGAAAGAAGCGACCCATTCTTATAACTCACGGTAAATTCACAATATTGCGGATCCAGATAATTCAAACGTCCTTGGTATGATAAATAGTAGTAATAAATCATAAAAGGGTTTGCCGCTATTAAAAAAATACCGCTCAACAAAAACAACCACTGATTTTTCTTCCATTCTGTGTACAACAGTCCCCGCGGTATCATTCCGGTCCTCCTTTCTTACACATGCTTCGTTTTTTTATATATGGCAAAATAACTGACCAAAAATCCGAGAACTCCTCCGACCAGCATCCCGGCCACATACCCTGTCATCGTCTGTCCCGTCGAGTACCCCGCCAGGCCAAAACCGAGAACGGCGATGATGATCACCACAATCTGAATGGGCCGGTCAAGCTGCCTCCAGAGAAAAAAATGGCCGTTCCGTTCCACCGGCTGCCTGACATAGCAAAAGTACCCGATGGCATAAAATACAATGCTCATCACTGCCGGAATGATTAATATATACTTGTTGGCAGATACCCAATCTGTATCCATGTACATGATCGGATTCAAATATTGAAAAAGATTGTATACTTCGAGATAAGCATCTTCTGACGGCATCAGCTCATACATGCCGGCTCCGAAAATGACTTCCGCGTTGGACAGCGGCAACGTAATAATCAGGTATGGTGATATCGACACAGCAAACGCCGTTAACAGCTGGGCGAACGTATTCCCCGTTAAGCAGCCTGCGCTCGCGACCAATGTAAAAGCCAAAACACTCACAATAATCTCTCCGACGCTGTAATGGTGGAAGAAATATACGCGCTCAGGCTTTAACAGAAGAATGAGCAGCTCAGCCAGCCCGTAGCCGATCACCTGAGCGCCGGTAATGACCGCCGCTCCGAGCCAAAATTTAGTGCGGAACACCTGAGCGCGGGAATAAGGCAGACTGAAAAGCGCATCAATCGTACCTTTCGTACGTTCCAGTCCGAATAAGCAAACCGCCAAAATCACAGCGGGCGCCCAGTTTAAGTTCAGCATTCCGCTATCCAAAGAATTCACATAAAACTTACAATATGCTCCGTGGGTGTCCAGACAGCCTTGATAAACCAGATAGGTATTTAACACTTCAAATGGATTGACCGCCGCTAAAAAAATGCCGACCATCACAAGAACAGTTCGATTCTGCACCCATTCCCTGTACAGCAATCCCCTGTCTACCATCTCCGGTTCCCTCCAAACTTCGCGATGAAAACTTCTTCTAAGTTCACAGGAAGCTCGTTCCATACTTTCGGCTGCAGCTCTTGCAGAAAGTTCTTTTTCTTCTCATCGTTCTTTTGAATCAGCACCGTATAAAATACACCGGCATGGTCGAGAATCGGTATATTTTGTTCCCTGATCTTCAAGGCGACGTCCTCTTCAAATGCCATTTGGATTTTCATGTACTCTTCCTTCATATCATCCAAGTCCATCACATTCGTCAGCTGGTTTCCTTCCAAAAACCCGATCCGGTTGCACATTCGCTCAATATCTTCTAAACGGTGTGAGGTAATCAGAATGCTCGTTTCCCGTTCAGCTACTTCATCCACCATAAGCTGAAGCACGTCATGACGCGTTACGGCGTCAATTCCGTCCGTCGGTTCATCCAAAAGGATAAGAGCCGGGCGTGAAGCAAAGGCAAGGACGAGCGCAAGCTGTTTTTTCAGGCCTGTGGATAATTCACGGTATTTCTTCGTTTCCGGAATGCCGTACCTGTTCATCAGCTCATTGGCGTAAGTCACATCAAAATTCGGATAGATTCTGCTTACAATCGCAACAAGCTGTTTATATGTATACTTGTCATAAAAAGGATTTTCAACAGGCATATAAATGATGTTCTGTTTGACTTTCGGATGCCGCTTTATTTCCACCTGATTAAATAAAACCGTCCCTTGATCCGGAAGCAGAATCTGCTGAATGAGCCGGAGCAGTGTTGTTTTCCCTGATCCGTTCCGCCCGAGCAGCCCGAAAATTTCCCCTTTTCCGATGGTGAGCGAAATATCTTTGAGCACTTCTTTACCGTCTATCGTTTTTGAGAGATTCCGCAATTCAATCATGATCCTTTCCTCCTTTCACATCAGCGCTGATTTCCTTTATCCATTCCTGCAGCTTCTCCAGCTCAACTCCCGCGTAATGGGCATCGATGATGAGCTGTTTCAATTGCTCTTTTATCATCGTCATCTTCCCTTCAACCAATGTCGTTTTTGCATTCTCCGATATATACGTTCCTCTTCCCCTCAGCGTTTCAATGACACCATCGCGTTCGAGCTCCTTGTACGCTTTGCTGACTGTGTTCGGATTGGCGATAATAATCGTTGCCAATTCCCTGACAGAAGGAAGTTTATCCCCCGGCTTCATGATCCCTTTTAAACAAAGCTCTTTCAATTGCTGTATGATCTGCTCATAAATCGGAGTTGAGCTTCTCGGATCGATTTGAATCATTTACTTCCCTTCTTTCTTTTACGAGCTGCTCTCTTTCTTTAAATGTTCTGCCATTGAAAACCGATGACGACAAGAACGACAAACAGACTGCTGGCCAAAACCGAGGCGGCGATAATAAGAGGCACATCTTGTTTTACGGATCTTTTGTTTTTCATGAAAGTTCCCCTTCCCTATGCTTAACATTTATATGTCGATTTCATTTTTTGAGTGTTTTATGTGTATTACATCAAGTAGTACACGTAATACAATAAACACACTCAGGCCTATTGTCAATTCTTTTTTAAAAGAAATACAAAAAAACCCGCCGGGATTCCGGCAGGTTTGCTGAACCATTTGAAACGGCGCGGTCAGTAATCAAAATTACGCTGCAAAATCATATTGTTTTGCAAAGTCTGCAGCTGCAATCTCATTCTGTAAAGCTGCTCTCTTTGCTGATCATTCGCAGATAATGACAGCTTGTTTAATTCATTCACCGCGTTTTCAAGCATCATTTGCGCTTCACTGTACTCATTATCATTATAATGCTCTTGTTTTGAAGCGGTCATAAATTGCTCATTCGCAAATTCATACGCCTGTTCGCTTCTTTGGAGATGTTCATCTACTGATTGTCTTGTTGCCAACGAAACCCCTCCTCAGTGAATGGGAAATCAAACTTAGTTTGAGCGGACCAAAAATAATAACACCCGAAGGTTGCAGGAAAGAGAACCAAATTTTCCGTGTTTAAGCTAAAAGAATGAGAATCCTGCCTAAAGTCATAATAAACAAAAGAAAGCCGCATCCTGTTTTCAGATTGTGAACCCCCATCATTCATGCTACAATTTTAGGATGCATCTGATGTGAGGGAGGCTTTTTGAACATTGAACGAGAATAACCCTTTTCCTTATTCAAATACGGAAAAACGGTACCATACATTAAATTATCACCTGCGGGAGCATTTCGGGCATAAAGTGTTTAAAGTCGCGCTTGACGGCGGTTTTGACTGCCCGAATCGGGACGGCACGGTTGCACACGGAGGCTGCACATTCTGCAGCGCGGCGGGCTCCGGTGATTTTGCCGGCAATCGGGCCGATGACTTACTCACGCAATTTCACGATATCAAAAACCGTATGCACGAAAAGTGGAAAGATGGCAAATATATCGCATATTTCCAAGCGTTCACGAATACGCATGCCCCGGTAGAGGAGCTGCGTGAAAAATTTGAATCCGTCCTCAAGCTTGACGGCGTTGTCGGCATGTCTATCGCGACCCGTCCGGACTGCCTGCCGGACGATGTCGTGGAATATTTGGCCGAACTGAATGAGCGGACATATTTGTGGGTTGAACTCGGGCTGCAGACCGTGCATGAGCGGACCGCCCTTCTGATCAACCGCGCCCATGATTTTGACTGCTATGTTGAGGGTGTCAATAAACTGAGAAAACACGGCATCCGCGTTTGTTCCCATATCATTAACGGGCTTCCGCTTGAAAACAGGGACATGATGATGGAGACGGCCAAAGCCGTCGCTGATTTGGATGTGCAAGGCATTAAAATTCACCTGCTTCACTTATTAAAAGGCACACCGATGGTGAAGCAATATGAAAAAGGAAAGCTGGAGTTCCTTTCTCAAGAAGAATATGTAAGTCTTGTATGTGATCAGCTCGAAATCATTCCCCCGGAAATGATCGTTCACCGCATTACGGGAGACGGGCCGATCGAATTAATGGTCGGGCCGATGTGGAGCGTCAATAAGTGGGAAGTACTGGGCGCCATTCAAAAAGAGCTGGAAACACGGGGAAGCTATCAAGGAAAGCTCTTCAGAAAGATCGGGGAGGAGACCGCCCTATGACCTTGATGCACATCCTCCCTTTCAGTAAAGAATTGCTGAAGTCCGCCGCACAGGAAGGTGATATCACGGTTGACGCGACGATGGGCAACGGACATGATACATATTTCCTGGCCGGCCTTGTCGGTGAGACAGGACATGTCCATGCCTTTGATATTCAAGCGGACGCACTCGCTAAAACGAAGGAGCGGCTCGGTGCCGACTTCGGCCCGCGCGTCACGCTTCACCATAAGAGCCATGATCAAATAAAGGCATCGCTGCCTGAAGATGCGCACGGTCGTGTGGCTTGCGCCGTCTTTAATCTCGGCTATCTGCCAGGCGGCGATAAAAGCATTACGACAAACGGTCACTCAACCATTTCCGCGATCGAACAGCTCCTTGAACTGCTGAAGGAGAACGGGCTGATCGTTCTCGTTGTGTACCATGGGCATCCTGAAGGCAAGACGGAAAAAAGTGCATTACTGGAATACTGCAGCAATCTTGATCAGGAAAAAGCCCGCGTGCTGAGCTACGGCTTTCTCAACCAGCGGAACGACCCGCCGTTTATTATAGCGATTGAAAAGAAATCTGCCGGCAAATAAAGAATCGGCCTGTCATAAGCGGGCCGATTCTTTTTGTGTTTACTTTTTAAGAAAAATCAATTACTATGAAATAATGGAAAAAAGTTCATCTTTTAAGTGTAACATCTGGGAGGAGCGGCAGTTTGAATATTCTTCGCATCATATTTTCAAGTGTTCCCTATGTGATGTTTGTCATCATTTTATCAAGACATTTAGGATTTGAGTTCGCGAAAACCTATTACTGGTGGTTTGCTGCATTTTTTGTCATCGGGCTGATCGGCAAATTCGCAATGCACCTTGCGGCAAAAAAGAAACCGTTAAAAAAAGAGACAGCGTAAAATGCGCATGTCTCTTTTTATTTACTGTTTTGCAGCACGCTGCGTGTATAAGCGGGATTGTTCGTAAAGACACCATCTGCTTTTTGTTTCAGCATAATAGGCGTCAGCGTATGCTCGTCTTCCTTATCAAAAAACACGTGCACTTTCATCTTATTGTGATGAATGCGCTTCACGACTGCTTCATTTGCCAATTTGGCGTTGAGCCCGACTGTATCAGCATACGTTCTGATGGTTTGCAGCTGCTTATCATTTATCTCCTCAGCCTCGTGATCTTTTAATAATCGAACAAGAGGAACTTTTTTATTCATAGATCGAACTTTCTTTAAGCTCTTCCCGCTAAAAGACTCAATGACTGCTTTATGGCTGGAAATCAGCTTATGTTTTTGTAATATGTCAATCAGTTTCTTTTCCATCACCAGGCTGCCGTTGCTTTCTCTTGTCTCAATATAGTAATTGGCAGTTTGTCCGAATTTCTGGATGATTTCTTCTAATGTTAAAATCTTTTCTCCTTTTCCCGCATTCAGTTTCTTAATCTGAGCCAAAGACAGATCATCTGTCATCCCTTTACCATCTGTTGTCCGATCTACCGTTTTATCGTGAATCGCAATCAGACGGCCGTCCTTTGTCTCCCGTAAGTCTATCTCAATATAATCTGCTTTGTCTTTAATCGCACGTGCATAAGACAAAGCGGTATGTTCCGGCTCAATCGCAGAAGAGCCCCTGTGCGCTATCAAGACAGGATGATAGCCGGCGGAAGCATGGATGACGGAGCAGCCTCCGGAAATGGAAAGTAATGCTATGACCGCTAAATACTTTAATTTTTTCATAAAATTAAAGTATCATATTCTGCAGGCGCAAACAATGTTTCATTCTTCACGTCATAAATAAAAAAACTGCGCCGTCAATGTACACGAGAGGCGCAGTTCCCCATTACGAACTTTTCGTCCAAGCCATCTTCTGAAATTTGCGGTAGGCTCTTCCGTTGATATAAAAGAAAAATGACGTTTTTCCGCTTGCCCTGATCAGCTTTCGCGCGAGGCGGCCCATTTCTTTTTGGCCGGCGACTTTGTCATCGGATAAATAGACGCCGAGCAGCCCCCTGTTGATCAGCCGGTGAAAATTTTCATGCGGAATGCCTTGCAAATGTTCATCCGCTTTTTCAATAAAATGCTGCAGTCTCTGCATCATTTCTTCATGAGACTGATAATACGTACAGAAATTCAGATCGCCTTCAAGCAGATCTTCTTCCTGGTCAATTAAATAATCGAGCAGTATGTGCAGCCCTTGTATGTACGGAAAATAACTGCTGCGGATTTTCTCAGCGGTATGTTCGTTAAAATCAGGCTGGAATGAGTAAGCAACGAGACAGAAAATGCCTAACGTCGATCCGGCGCAGGCCGAGAACTCAAACCACTCCATTTCCGGAAGCTGTGACCGGTACTGCTCAAACCAGGCTTTAAGCCTCGGAACGCGTTCATGCTCAACGACATGCTTATGAACCTGAAGATCGCAATAATAATCACACAGCTCAAGCAAATAAGGTTTAATGATACCATAATGTTCTATTGACCCGAGCACCCGCTGGCATGTTCTGACCAGCTCATGAAGATAACCGCCGTCATCCCGCTCCTCTCTGTACTGATAGTACGGCCGCACCTCGGCACCGACCGTCAGCGCGTCACGCATGGAAAGATGAAGCATGCGGAAGTCCTCCGGATCAAGCGAGGTGCTGCGGTCGCACAGATTGTCCAGATAATCACTGATTGTCTGATACGCGATGATAAATTGCACGCATTTCTGTTTCTGCTCTCCCGAAAGCAAGGCTAAAATGCCGCCGCCTTCACAATGAAACGACTTATCGCGGATACTTGCGGCCGCCTGCTGCCGCAGTTCGGTATTTTTAATGGAATCTGATTTTTCCCGCCACATGTTCAATTCCTGATGAACGAGCGGAAAAATTTCCCGATACACTTTTGCCATAAGGTTAAAAGGATGTTCCGGTACTGTCAACATATGCACCCCCAGCGAATTCAAATATACTGATCTGTAAAGGCTTTTGCCGCCTTAAACACAGTTTCTCTTTCCGGTTCATTAAAAATTTCATGATAAAGCCCTTCCCATTCCCGGTACGATTTATTATGGGAAGCCACACCGGAAAACCATTTGCGGACCTTCATTTTATCGACGATTTTGTCATCACCGCCCTGCATAAGCAAAAGCGGCACCTTTAAAAACGCATCAGTCGGCACCATAGCGGCATCAATGGTTTTTAAAAGCTCTCTGTACCATCTTACGGATACCTTCGTGACATATAAAGAATCGTTTTGATCCGCTTCAATCATATCCGCATTCCTCGTTGCCATATCAGGTGATAAGCCGGAATCCACTCTGAGGGACGGAGCGAGGACGTTCAGTCCTTTAGACGCAAAATCAAGGACTTTATTGACTTTTATTTGCAGACCCAGACAAGGTGATGATAAAATGAGTGCCGTAATGCGGGGATTTCTCTGCTGCTTAAACCATTCTATCGCAATCAGTCCGCCCATGCTGTGGCCTAAAAGGAAAACGGGCGCTTCAAGCGTTCTCGCTTTATCAATCCATATATCTACTTCATCAATGTATTCTTGGAAAGAGCGAATATGCCCTCTGGCGCGGGTCGACGTTCCCTGACCGGGCAAATCGCCCATCACCACGTTATATCCGGAAGATCTCCACATTTCAACGATCCATTTATAACGCCCGTGGTATTCGCTTGCCCCGTGGATAATGACAATGGTACCGACGGGCCTGTCTGCTTTCCAAGTCCACATGCAGTTCACCTCTTACATAAATTTAGAGAAAGAAGGATGAGACATGATAATCTACCCTTATAAACAATTTACGCCTGACATACATCCTGAAGCGTTCATTGCGGATAACGCCGTCATAACGGGCGACGTCGTGATCGGAGAACAATCGAGCATCTGGTTCTCGGCAGTCATCCGGGGAGATGTTGCGCCGACAAGGATCGGAAAAAGAGTCAGCATACAAGACTTGAGCTGTCTGCATCAAAGCCCGAACCGCCCGCTTCTTATTGAAGATGACGTCACGATCGGCCATCAGGTTACACTGCACAGCGCAATCATCAGAAAGAATGCTTTAATCGGTATGGGCTCCGTCATTCTTGACGGGGCGGAAATCGGAGAAGGCGCGTTTATCGGCGCCGGAAGTCTCGTTCCCCCGGGCAAAACCATTCCTCCCGGCTGTCTTGCTTTCGGCCGGCCCGCAAAGGTTATCCGCCGGCTGACAGAAGAAGACATACGGGACATGGAAAGAATCAGAACGGAATATGTTGAAAAAGGCCGATACTATAAAACACTGCAAGAGAAATAAAAAAGATCAGCTTTGTTTTACTACTGTACCATTTTTCAAAATATTATTTAAGTAAAAACCATTTGCATTCTCCCGATTGTCAGGAAACAGAAGCAAAATGTTCAGGAATTTGTTTTATTCTCCCCCCGCCGGCCCGATCCTATGAAAAAAAGAGCCCATGTCCCGGGCTCTTTTTTTACGCTTTTTCGGCGAATGTCTGTCCGTTTTCCAGATCTATGTCTTTTCTTTTATGGAAACCTTTCCCGTAATAGGCGGCTAATAATATGCCGAACCAGACAGGACCGATGATGACGGCCACCCTGGTCTCTGCATCAAAAGCCATCAGCACAACGACAAAAGCCAGAAATGCCAGCGAGATATATGAGGAAAAGGGGTATAAAGGCATTTTATATTTGAGTTTTTTCCGTTCTTCCGGCTGTAAGCTTTTACGGTATTTCATTTGGGAAAGCAAAATAATCGACCATGTCCAAATCGCCCCGAACGTCGCAATGCTCGTCACCCACGTAAACACTTTCGCCGGCACCACGTAGTTCAACAGGACGCCGATGCATAACGCGCCCGCTGAAACCAATACCGCTTTTCCCGGCACACCGCCTTTTGTGACCGTTCCGTATGCTTTAGGCGCTTCATTTTGCTCCGCCAGATTGAACAGCATGCGCCCCGTGCTGAAGATCCCGCTGTTGCAGGAAGAAAGAGCCGCCGTCAATACGACAAAGTTAATGATTCCGGCTGCAGCGGGTATTCCGATTTTTTCAAATGTCAAAACAAACGGGCTTCCGCCTGAACCGATTTCCTGCCACGGATAAATTGACATAATGACAAACAAAGCTCCGACGTAAAAAATGAGAATGCGCCAAAAAACAGTATCTATGGCCCGCGCCAGTGATTTTTCCGGATTTTTGACCTCGCCGGCTGTGACACCGATCAGTTCAATCCCGAGATAGGCAAACATGACCATCTGAAGCGACAGCAGCACCCCTTTAATCCCATTCGGGAAAAAGCCGCCGTGGCTCCATAAATTGCTGATTCCGAGCGCAACGCCTCCGTTTCCGAGACCGAATACGATCATCACCAGACCGATCGCGATCATTGACAGAATCGCCAAGACTTTAATGAGCGCAAACCAGAATTCAAGCTCACCGTACGCTTTGACCGCCAGAAAGTTGACAGCCGTCATAATGACGAGTGCACAAAGCGCCCAGATCCATGACGGCACGTCAGGGAACCAGTAGCCCATATAAATGCCGACCGCGGTGATTTCCGCCATGCAGGTAACAACCCATAAAAACCAATAATTCCAGCCTGTTAAAAACCCGGCAAGCGGACCGAGATAATCTCTGGCATACCGGCTGAATGAGCCGGCTACAGGCTTTTGAATCGCCATTTCCCCCAATGCCCGCATAATAAAAAACATAATCAGTCCGCTGCAGGCGTAAGCGGCTAAAATCCCCGGCCCGGCAAGCTTTATGGCAGAAGCAGACCCGAGAAACAGCCCGACTCCAATCGCGGCGCCCAACGACATAAGCGAGATATGCCGCTCTTCCAAGCCGCGGTGAAGCGTTTTTTCTTTGTTTTGCATAACTCTCCCTCCCCCTGATTTTGACAAAGAAACAACAAACCGAGACGAAATAGCCAGAAAACTCTTTCCGGAATCTACCCGATTAGTCCTATTATAACCTTTTTCTGAATATTGCGTAATACTTTGTCGAAAACAGAGCGGAATAGACGGTTTACAAAAAACAATAGAAAAAAGGCTTTCGATAACTCGAAAGCCTTTTGGATTAAACGAAAATGACTTCTTTCGGCTGATGATTCAGCTCTTCCGGCACCAGTCTTTTTTCGACATTGATGCTGTGCCAGATCATGAAGATCAGCACGGTCCAGATTTTGCGGCTGTTGTCCGCTCTGTCGGCACAATGATCTTCCAGAAGCTGAAGGACATAATCCTTTTCAATATAAGCGTCTGTTTCACTTTCGCGAATGATGTTGCGAACCCATTCGTTCATTTCATTTTTCAGCCAGTGGCGGATCGGCACAGGGAAGCCGAGTTTTTTGCGGTTAAGCACATGATCAGGCACTACCCCTTCAGCAGCTTTGCGCAGAAGGTATTTCGTCGTGCCGTTTTTCGTTTTCAATTCATCCGGAATTTTTGAAGCTACGTCAAACACGACTTTATCAAGGAACGGCACGCGCAGTTCCAATGAGTTGGCCATCGTCATTTTGTCAGCCTTTAACAGGATGTCGCCGCGCATCCACGTATGGATGTCAACATACTGCATTTTATTAATGTCGCTGTATGAACGGCTTTCCGTAAAGTACGGCTTCGTGACATCACGGTATGAAAGCTCTGGATTGTAATGTTTGAGCAGCTGTTTTTTCACGGGCTCTTCAAAAATCTTCGCATTACCGATATAGCGCTCCTCAAGCGGTGTGCAGCCGCGGACTAAGAGGCTTTTCCCTCTCATTCCTTCAGGCATGACGGACGCCACATGAAGAAGCATTTTTTTCAGACCGGACGGAATGCGTTCAAACGGTTTAAGCGACAGCGGTTCGCGGTAAATATTGTACCCGCCGAACAGCTCGTCCGCGCCTTCCCCGGATAATGCAACCGTTACATGCTTTTTCGCTTCTTTCGCGACAAAGTACAAAGGAATCGCCGCCGGATCTGCAAGCGGATCATCAAAGTGCCAGACGATTTTCGGAAGCTCATTCATATACTCCTCAGGAGAAATGACTTTGCTTATATTTTCAATCCCGAGCGCGGCAGCCGTTTCCTTCGCTACGTCAACTTCACTGAAGCCCTGCTGCTCAAAACCGACGGAAAATGTTTTAAGGCTCGGGTGAAATTCTTTCGCAACTGAGACGATAAAAGAAGAGTCAATACCGCCGGATAGAAACGAACCGACAGGAACGTCACTTCTCATGTGAACTTTGACAGAGTCAAAGATTGCGTCTCTGACTTCTTTCACCAATTTATCTTCATCAGACTGAACAGGCTTAAAGTTCGCTTTGAAATATGTTTTAAACGCGATGTCGCCTTCCGGGCGGATCGTAAACTGGCTGCCCGGCTCGACTTTTTTCACTTCAGCGTCAAGCGTGCTCGGTTCAGGAACGAATTGGAAAGACATATATTGCTGTAAAGAAGCTGTATCAAGATCAATACCGTTTTGAGCGGCCATTAAACTCTTTCTTTCAGATGCAAAATATACTTTGTCCCCGATGGTTGTGTAATACAGCGGTTTAATTCCGAACGGGTCTCTCGCGCCGTACATGACGCGGTCAGCCTTGTTCCAGATTAAAAACGCAAACATTCCGCGAAGCTTTGAAGCGGCTTCTTCTTTATAATGACGGTATGTCGCAAGGAGCACTTCGGTATCGGAATCTGTATTGAAAGTGTAGCCTTTCGCTTCAAGCTCTTCTCTCAATTCAATGTAGTTATAGATTTCGCCGTTAAAAATGATCCAATATTTTTCGTCTTCATATGATAAAGGCTGTCCGCCGTTTTCTACGTCAATAATACTGAGCCGTCTGAAGCCGAATCCGACGTGCTCATCATGATAATACCCATCGCTGTCAGGACCGCGGTGAACGATCATTTGGTTCATTTGTTTGATTAGCTCTTCTTGATCTGCGGTTTGAGTTAATGGATGCTTATTAAAAACACCGACAAATCCACACATAGTATAGCCTCCATAAGTGTAATTTTCTAATTGGACCCCCTTTTTATAGACGCTTTGTTACGCCATTGGTTTCACGCTATGTAAAAAATAAGCATGGCAGCATCTACAAAAAGGGAAAGCCGCTTAAGTAAGCGGCTATAAAATTATTCTCCTAGTGCTTCTTTGCGAAGCGCATCCGCCTTGTCAGTACGCTCCCAAGGAAGATCCACATCATGACGTCCGAAGTGGCCGTAAGCAGCTGTCTGCTTATAGATCGGGCGGCGCAGATCAAGCATTTTAATAATGCCGGCAGGTCTCAGGTCGAAGTTATTCCGTACGACTTCGATCAGTTTTTCTTCAGAAGCTTTTCCTGTATCAAATGTATTGATGGAAATAGAAACAGGCTGTGCCACGCCGATCGCGTATGCAAGCTGCACTTCACAAGAATCAGCAAGACCTGCTGCCACGATGTTTTTCGCTACGTATCTCGCAGCGTATGCCGCAGAACGGTCTACCTTCGTCGCATCCTTACCGGAGAATGCGCCGCCGCCGTGACGTGCATATCCGCCGTATGTGTCAACGATGATTTTACGGCCGGTAAGACCCGCATCACCTTGAGGTCCGCCGATTACGAAACGTCCCGTAGGGTTGATGAAGTATTTTGTTTCTTCATCGATCAGTTCCTCAGGCACAACAGGGTTAATGACATGCTCTTTCAGATTGCGCTGAATCTGCTCAAGCGTAATTTCCGGGTGGTGCTGAGTTGAAATGACGATCGCGTCGATGCGGACCGGCTTGTTGTTTTCATCATATTCAACGGTAACTTGCGTTTTGCCGTCAGGGCGAAGGTACGGAAGAATGTCTTCTTTGCGGACTTCGCTCAAACGGCGGGCTAATTTATGCGCCAAAGAGATCGGAAGCGGCATAAGCTCTTTCGTTTCGTTACACGCATAACCGAACATCAGGCCTTGGTCTCCCGCTCCGATTGCTTCGATTTCAGCATCGCTCATTGTGCCTTCACGCGCTTCAAGAGCCTGATCGACACCCATTGCGATATCCGCAGACTGTTCATCAATTGATGTTAAAACAGCGCAAGTCTCCGCATCAAATCCGTATTTGGCGCGTGTGTAGCCGATTTCTTTAATCGTTTCACGGACTGTTTTCGGAATGTCAACGTATGTTGATGTAGTAATCTCTCCGCTTACCAGCACAAGTCCTGTCGTTACAGATGTTTCGCAGGCCACGCGCGCGTTCGGGTCATTTTTTAAAATCTCATCTAAGATACTGTCAGAAATTTGGTCACAGATTTTGTCCGGATGACCCTCAGTAACAGATTCAGATGTAAATAGTCGACGGTTTTTACTCATTCACTTTTCCTCCTGAAAAAAGATCTTTTGCAAGACCTTCTCATATGATACGGAACTCGCTCCCTCTTAATACAATGTCATACTATATCAGAGAATGTTAATTGGCATATTTTATGAAATAAAAAAACCTTTTCCACTCGAGGAAAGGGTTTGGTCTGTGTGCCTTTCACTCTTATCGCTCAAGGAAAATATTAAACCTTGCATCAGGTTAGCACCTTGGTTTCCCACAGTGTTTTCACCTGCTTTTTTACAGAGAAACCGGTTGCTGGGCTTCATCGGGCCTGTCCCTCCGCCAGCTCGGGATAAGAGTATCCGCTCAATGAAATATCTTATCGTAAAAGGGCGGAAAGTGTCAATATGAATTAAAGCGATTGCGCGCCTTTATTTCGGGAAGCAATGGAAAAACACAAACAAAAAACCGCAAATAGTATAGACTATTTTCAGATATATGTTATACTAATTCCACATTCAGCGAAATACAAATAAACCGGCAAAGGAAGGTTTTTATGAAATTAGTTGATTTAACCGCAGATCTTCAAGCATTACTTGCAAGTCCGAATGTGCATCATAATTTATCGGCTCCAAAACTTACCGAAAAAGTAATCAGCCGAAATGAAGGAACGCTGACATCAACGGGCGCCGTACGCGCCACCACCGGCGCATATACAGGCCGGTCACCTAAAGATAAATTTATCGTCCGTGAACAAAGCACAGAAAATCAAATTGATTGGGGCGCGGTGAATCAGCCCATTTCTGAAGAGGCGTTTGAAAAGCTGTACGCCAAAGTCGTCAGCTACTTAAAACAGCGGGATGAACTGTTTGTGTTTGAAGGATTCGCGGGAGCGGATGAAAAATACAGACTGCCGATTACGGTCGTAAATGAATTTGCGTGGCACAATTTATTCGCGCGCCAGCTGTTTATCAGACCGGAAACGGATGAAAGAGACCCGCAAGCGCAGCCTTTCACCATTCTCTCAGCTCCGCATTTTAAAGCAGACCCGGAGACGGACGGCACGCATTCGGAAACATTTATCATTGTCTCTTTCGAAAAGCGCGTCATTTTAATCGGCGGCACCGAATACGCCGGAGAAATGAAAAAATCAATATTCTCCATTATGAACTTCCTGCTTCCGCAGCAGGATATACTGCCGATGCACTGTTCAGCCAACGTCGGTGAAAAAGGCGATGTCGCCCTGTTTTTCGGCCTTTCCGGCACAGGGAAAACGACGCTTTCAGCCGATGCGGACCGCAAACTGATCGGAGATGACGAGCACGGCTGGTCAGATTCCGGCGTTTTCAACATTGAAGGCGGATGTTACGCTAAATGTATCAATCTGAGCAAGGAAAAAGAACCGCAGATTTTTCGTGCGATCCGCTTCGGGTCTGTTCTTGAGAATGTCGTGCTTGATGAAAAAACGGGTGAAGCGGATTACGACAATTCCTTCTACACGGAAAACACAAGAGCCGCATATCCGATTGAGATGATCGGCAATATCGTGCAGCCTAGCATTGCCGGCCATCCGCAGGCGATCGTCTTTCTAACGGCGGACGCATTCGGCGTGCTTCCTCCGATCAGCAAACTGACGAAGGAACAGGCGATGTATCACTTCTTAAGCGGGTACACCAGTAAACTCGCGGGAACCGAACGCGGCGTGACATCTCCGCAAACGACTTTCTCGACGTGCTTCGGTTCACCGTTCCTTCCGCTTCCGGCACATGTATATGCCGAAATGCTCGGGCGTAAAATCGACGAACACGGCGTTCAAGTCTTCCTGGTCAACACAGGCTGGACCGGCGGAGGGTACGGAGTCGGAGAACGGATGAAACTTTCGTATACAAGAGCGATGGTCAAAGCCGCTATTGACGGCAGACTGAACCAGACTGACATGACGGCAGACAGCATTTTCGGCCTGCACAGTCCCGTTCATGTTCCGGGCGTGCCGGATGAAGTTCTTCAGCCTGAAAACACATGGAGCGATAAACAAGCATACAACGAAAAAGCGCTGTTTTTAGCCAATGAGTTTAAAGAAAACTTTAAAAAGTTTTCCCATGCAGACTCGATTGCCAAAGCCGGCGGACCTCTCGTGTAATCAAAAAAGCCAAGGGCGTTTATGCCCTCGGCTTTTGTTTTTTCAGTTTGTCGAATGAAGCGAAGTGAGTCTGTATGTAATGCTTGTCCGGCCGTTCGCCCATTCGAGCTTTTGGACCTCGCCGGTGCCGGATTTCTCTCCGGTTTTCGTTTTGCGCACGTCCATCGGAATATCAAGAGGATAGACGCGGTAGCCCTCTTTCTCCAATAAAAAGATATTTTCCTCTATCCGTTTTTCATTGCCTTTTGTCACAATCATGGTATTAAATTCAACAGGCATTCCCAAAATGAAAATCCCCTTTCATTCTCTTATTCTTTATTATCATATCATAAATCAGGCATCTTACCGTGTCTTCATCCATTCCGCCAGCCGCCGGACAATGCGTCTGTTTTCCTGCGGCGGAAAATAATGCGTAAAACCGCTGTAATACCAAGTTTCCACCGGTTTCCCCGCCTCTTTCAGCTTGTCCTCGATCATCCGGGCGTGTTCAATCGAAACATTCTCATCATTCTCTCCATGGATGAGCAGCACAGGGGCCTGAATGCGGTCTGCTTTTTCAAACGGCGAACGCCATCTGTATTCATCCGGCACCTTTTTCGGCGTGCCGCCGATCACCCGCTTCATCATCCGCCGCATATCCTTCCGCTCTTCATAAGTAAGCACCATATCGCTCACACCGCCCCATGAAACGAGTGAAGCCGCTTGATGCCCCATTTCAATCGCGGTCAAAAGCCCCATGATTCCGCCCCGGGAAAAACCGAAAATATGCACCCGCCCTTCCCTGACGTTCGGATGCTCCCGAAGAAGGCGGAAAGCGGAAAACGCGTCCTCTCTGTCCTCTCCCGCAAAATCTTCATTTCCCTCGCCGCCCTGGTTGCCTCTGTAATAAGGCGCAAACACGACAAAGCCTTGGGAAGCGAATTGAACGATTCTCCCAGGGCGTACCATGCCGACATTTTTTATGCCGCCGCGCAAATATAAAAAACCGTCATATGTTCCCGGTGCCGCAGGTTCGGCAAGGAGCCCCTTTACCTTCAGCCCTTCTGACTCATAGCATACCGCAAAGAGGCGGACATGCGGACTCGGAGACGGGAACCTTTTCTTTTCTACCAGCAATACAATGCGCCTCCTTATATCATCAGTTTTTTTATTCTTTCCCAACGTGAATATGGGCACTCACACATTTTTTATACCCATCATACGATATGTAAAGCAGAAAAGGTTATTTTAACGCTTAAAACAAGGAGGTTACACCGTGAACAAATGGCTCAAAGCGGGCTGCGTTTTTGTCATATGCGCCTTTTTCCTGCTCATTCTTCCCGCTTGCAGACAGGAAGAAAGTCTGACAAAGGTAAAGGTGGCGGAAGTCACACACTCCATCTTCTATACGCCTCTGTATGTCGCTGAAGCAAAAGGTTTCTTTAAAAAAGAAGGGCTCCAAGTGTCACTTCAAACAACATGGGGCGGAGACAAAACGATGACATCGCTTTTGTCAAACGGGTCAGACATCGCGCTGGTCGGTTCTGAAACATCCATTTACGTGGAGGCGCAGGGAGCAAAAGATCCGGTCATCAACTTCGCGCAGCTGACACAGACGGACGGCACATTTCTCGTGTCGCGGAAGGATGAGAAATCATTCAAATGGAACGATTTAAAAGGAAAAACATTTCTCGGCCAGCGAAAAGGCGGCATGCCCCAAATGGCCGGTGAGTACGTCCTGAAAAAGAATCACATAGAGCCGAAAAAAGACATTAACCTCGTTCAAAACATTGATTTCGCCAATATTTCCAACGCATTCGCATCCGGAACGGGTGATTATGTGCAGCTGTTTGAACCGACGGCATCCCAATTTGAAAAAGAAGGCATCGGTCATATCGTCGCATCCTTCGGAGAAGCTTCCGGCCAAGTGCCATACACAACCTTTATGGCAAAAGAAAGTTATTTGAAAACTAATGAAAAGACGGCGGAAAAATTCACCCGCGCCATTTATCGCGCCCAGCAATGGGTGGAGAGCCATCCGGCCAAAGACATCGCAAAAACGATTCAGAAGGAATTTGCCGATACAGACCCGGCCATTATCGAAACATCGATAGAGCGCTATAAAAAACAAAAGTCATTCTCTGCAGACCCAGTTCTGCAAAAGGATGAATGGGAACTGCTTCAATCTATTATGGATGAAGCCGGAGAGCTCCCGAAACACATTCCGTACAGCAAACTCGTCAACACAAAAATCGCCAAAAAAGTCACCTCAGAACAATAGGAGGAACATGAATGTCTTTTTTACATGTGGATCATGTAACACATACTTATTTCTCGCTGAAAGAAAAGACAACCGCCGTGAAAGATATACATTTTCAGATTGAAAAAGGGGATTTCATCTCCTTTCTCGGGCCGAGCGGATGCGGAAAAACAACACTCCTGTCCATTCTGGCCGGCCTTATCACCCCTGCGCAAGGCCGGGTGCTGATCGAAGGAAGCGTGCCGAACCATAAAGAACACCAAATCGGTTATATGCTTCAGCAGGATTATTTATTTCCTTGGAAATCAATTGAGGAAAACGTGCTGCTCGGTTTACACATTTCAAAAACATTAACAGAAGAAAAAAGAGCTGAAGTTCTCAGCCTTCTGCCTAAGCTCGGATTAATCGGCGTTGAAAAGAAATATCCGAAAGAGCTCTCAGGCGGAATGCGGCAGCGGGCGGCACTTGCCAGAACTCTTGCACCGGACCCGGGCCTGCTGCTCCTTGATGAACCGTTTTCCGCGCTGGACTTTCAAACGAAGCTTTCTTTGGAAAACCTTGTCTTCAGAACATTAAAGGATTTTCAAAAAACCGCCGTGCTCGTCACCCACGATATCGGTGAAGCCATCGCCATGAGCGATACGATCTATTTATTTTCGAATCAGCCGGGCACCATCCACCAAATATTCACCGTGCCTAAGGAGCTCGCGGCTTTAGATCCGTTTGACGCGCGTCAGGATCCGGCCTTTCAGCCGCTGTTTCAAACCATATGGAAGGAGCTGAATTCCCTTGAAAAACAGCAGCGGCACGATTGAACAGCTTCATCAGCAGTTTAAGAAAAGACACCAAAAAGAAAAGCTCCGGATCCGTGCGTATCAGGCCGCCATTTTCATCGTATTTTTTGCCGGGTGGGAAATATCGAGCAGGGCGGGCTGGATCGATCCGTTAATCTTCAGCTCACCCTCCGCCGTTTGCAGGCTTTTAGTTGAAAAGATTGCGGACGGATCCCTTGCGGCGCACATCGGCGTAACCTTAGGAGAAACCGTTCTCGGCTTTTTGCTCGGCACGCTTCTCGGCACATGCCTCGCCGCTCTGTTATGGTGGTCAAACAGGCTCGCCCGGGTTTTAGACCCGTACCTCGTCATTTTAAACGCGATGCCGAAGGTCGCACTCGGACCGATTCTCATCGTGGCACTCGGACCGAATTTCACAAGCATTGTCGCCATGGGAGCAGTCATCAGTGTCATTATCACGACAATCGTCGTCTTTACGGCTTTTCAGGAAGTGGATGAAAACTATATTAAGGTGATGAAAACCTTCGGAGCGAAAAGAAGCATCATGTTTAAAGAAGTCATTCTGCCGGCATGCGCCCCCGCGATTATTTCCGCGCTTAAAGTGAACGTCGGTTTATCCTGGGTCGGTGTCATCGTCGGCGAGTTTCTCGTTTCCGAAAAAGGTCTGGGCTACATGATCATTTACGGATTCCAGGTCTTCAATTTCACTCTTGTGTTCTTAAGCCTTCTGATCATCGCGATTTTTGCGACATTGATGTATCAGGGAGTCGAACTGTTAGAAAGAAAATGGACGAAAGGAAAAATATAAAAAAGACCCGTGCGTAAGCGCCGGGTCTCCGTTTTTTATGATTGAAATACGCCGTCCTCTTTCAGCTTTTTCAGACTGATCGGAAGCACCGAATCTTTCATAATGAAACTGAATTTTTTATTTCGGGGGAGATTCTCCGGCAGTTCGCTGAACAGCACCGGCCCCTTTGTTTCAAAATAGTCAGCCTGTTTTTCAAGCTTTTCAATATCGGCAAAATAAATATTCTTCACGATTACCTTTTCCCTGCCGAGAACTTTATACTGTCCGACGTACTTCAGATGTCTTACCGCGGCGCCGGTTTCTTCTTTCACCTCGCGCAGGGCCGCTTCCTCCGCACATTCCATCGGCTCCACTTTTCCGCCCGGAAATTCAAACCCCCGGTCTTCGTGCTCAGTCAAAAGCCACTTATCTCCATATCGGCATATGACCCATACATGCTTCGGGCTGTCTGAAAAAGGCTGGTGTTCAAAGGAGAGCTGAACAGTATTCTGATAATAGTCTTTAAACTCGTACATGTTTATCCCTCTAATCCGTTCCTTCATATCTTCCATACATCATACCACAGTTGCGTTTGTTCGGAAGCCCTTTATCAAAAATTCAGAGGAAAACCATCCTACCCGCTAGTATAGCCTCCTTTGAAGCAAATGTTACGGTTTGCGCTTGAATTTATTTTTCAGGGTATCCAATAGGTCGACGAGCACCTGCGGAACCGGTATGCCCAGCGAGCTTGCCGTAATCACGATCTGAACCGATTCGTATAAGATATAAAACATAATAGCCAAATTGCGGATGGCGCCTTCTGAATGAAGCAGCTGATCAAAAAAATGGCAAACTGAGACTAATGCCAGGGTCACGATTTTTTTGACCAGCCGCGCAAAAAGCTTTCTTGCGCTCAGCTGCTGCAAAAGAGATTCTTTTAAGCTTGTACTGATAAACTCAATCGCCATGACCGATAGCAAAATCAGAAACGAATACTGAAAACCGCCAAAGAAAAACCCCGCTGCCGACACGATCACTGCAAAAAACGAAAAGATGCCAAAGTCTTTGCCCACTTGATCCAACATCCTTTCACAGAAACGGCCTTACATTATTCTATGAAAAGTGAATGGAACGGACTGGATTTTTCAGAAAAATGGACAACACCTCTCTTCGGCAGCCAAATAAAAGACCGAGTGCTTTATAGCCCCGGTCTTCCCTTGTTGATTATCCTAAATACGCTTTCAGCATCCAGTTATGTTTTTCGATATTCTGGTGAATGGCAAGCAGCATATCTCCGGTCGTTTCGTCTCCGACCTCATCTGCGAGATCCATGCCGCTTTTCAGCTCTTCCGCAATGACAGTGAAATCATCATAAATGTTCTGTACCATTTGTTCTGCGCTCTCATTGCCTTCCGCCTCTTTTATAGAAGCAGTCTTCAATGATTCCGTCATTGTGCCGATCGGCTTGCCGTTTAATGCCAGCAGACGTTCTGCCAGATCGTCAATATATGTAGCCGTTTCGTTATACAGCTCCTCGAACTTTTCGTGCAATGTGAAAAAGTCCTTCCCTTTGACGTACCAATGATAGTTATGTAATTTCACATACATGACCGTCCAGTTTGCAACTTGTTTATTGACCGCTTCCAATAGTTTTTCTGACATGCCTATCTTCCTCCTTTGATTTACTATTGATATACCCTATATATCGTGTGTTAAAACATAAATTTTTAGCCCTTGATTTTACGGATGGAAAATATGTTATGATTTGTTAAAAAGGAGGGATTTCATGCTGCTTCTTCTGGGCTTCGGCTTTCTTATCGTGCTCGCTGTGCTGCTTTTATCCATCTGGTCGACTGTAAGAGCTTATAACGTAAAACATACGATTGACCCGCCGGAGGACGCATCAAAAGGCTTGACGGATAAAAACAATCCTTAATGATGATGCGTCTGTTCCTCATGGCCGGAGGAATCATCGGCAGCTTCAGCATCCCCGACACGCACTTTTACAGTCGGCATATTATGCTGCTGTTTTGCCGTTACGTGGGATTGAACGGTATACACACCCTCTTCATCAAATTCAGTCCGCAGGTGATACGCCCCTTTTTCCTCCTTGGCCTTGCTTGTTTTGCTGCTGCCTTTTTTTCCTTCTTTCCATACTTCAAACATGACTTCATCCGCATCCGTGACACGCTTGCCGCCGTAAAAAACCTCCGCCTTGTATTCCGTTTTTTCATGCGGTGCTGCCGTTTCCGGTCCTGTAAGCTTGACCTCAAGCGCTTTAGACTCCTCATCCGCGGAGGTTTTGTCCGAATTGCCCCCGCAGGAAGATAATAGAAATACCATACCGCACATACCTGCCAATACAGCCCGTTTCATCCCATCACTCCTTCATGTTTGCTTCTATTTTAGCAAACGCTTACACATAAGGTGTGACATTTTTTAGAAATATGTAAAAAAGCCTTTTTGCATATCAGCAAAAAGGCCTGTTTTTTATCCGAACACTTTCAGCAAATCTTCTTTATCTTGTGACAGCCAGAAACGCATCAGCCGTTTCGCGCCTTCTAAATCATGAAGTTTCGCCTGGCCGCACTGTTTTTCATTGGCCGCCGGAATCTCCGTAATATCGATGGCTTCTTTCAGCGTAGCGTCAAGCAGGTCTACAATTTCTTCCGCTGTCGGCTCGCCGCTGACAACAAGATAATAGCCTGTCTGGCAGCCCATCGGTGAGATATCTATGATGTCGAAGTGATCGTATTTCTCAGAATGTGTGCGAATCGTAAACGCAAGCAAGTGCTCAAGCGTATGAATCGTATCCGGCTTCATCGCCTGTTTGTTCGGCTGGCAGAAGCGAATGTCAAACTTATTCACAACGCCGTCTGTTCCGACTTTATGCACTCCGCAATGTCTTACATACGGAGCCACAACCGCATTATGGTCTAGCTCAAAACTTTCTACTGAAGGCATAATGGCACTCCCTTTTTTCAGAATATGCATCCATTATAACACAGTTTTCCGATAAGGATTGTGGCGGAAGCTTTTCAATCTGAAATTTTTTTTCTATACTAGCATCAGAAAGGTGGTTTTTTGATGAAAACCATAATGATTGCATTAATCCGCGGATACCAGAAGTTCATCTCTCCGCTGACGCCGCCGTCATGCCGCTTTTACCCGACGTGTTCGCAGTACGGAATCGAAGCCGTCAAGACTCACGGCGCATTAAAAGGCGGATGGCTGACACTGAAGCGGATTTTAAAGTGCCACCCTTTTCATCCGGGCGGTGTTGATCCCGTACCGGACAAAAAACAAAAACATTAGTCCATATGCTGGTAGCCGTCGATCACCAGATCAAGTTTACCGGTTTCAGGATCAATCACCAGACCGTGCACCGGGACATTGTCAGGGAATAGCGGATGGTGTTTAATGACGTTTACGCTGTCTGTAACACTCGCTTCTACTGAATCAAAGCTTTTCAGCCATTGATCAAGATCAACTCCTGAGTGCTTCAGCATGTCAATCCGCTCTTTCGGAATACCGCGGTCGATAATTTTATCAAGCATATCCTCGCTGTTGATTTTGCTCATGCCGCAATCATGGTGGCCGATAACGCAGACTTCATCAGCGTTTAATTCGTATACAGCGACTAAAAGGCTGCGCATGATGCTTCCGAACGGGTGGGCGACAAGCGCGCCGGCACTTTTAATAATTTTCACATCGCCGTTTCGCATGTTCATCGCATGCGGAAGCAATTCTACAAGACGTGTGTCCATACAGGACAAAATCGCCATCTTTTTATCCGGGAATTTAGATGTTTGGTATTTTTCATAATCTTTGTTTTTAGTGAACTGCTCATTAAATTGCATAATATCGTTTAGAAGACTCATCTTGGTGTTTCCTTTCTGCCTTTTTATTCACAATATAACATAAGGCGGGTCATTTCGTCACTCCCCGCACAAGATGACAAAGTGCTCAATAAATAAGACAAACCCCATTGGGCTTGTCTTATTTCCCCATATTGTATTTTTTGTTGAACTGTTCGACTCTCCCGCCTTTTTCGTTGAATTTTTGGCGGCCTGTATAAAACGGATGCGTATCTGAGCTGACTTCCACTTTAATCAGCGGGTATGTTTTTCCGTCTTCCCACTCTGCCGTTTCCTCTGACGTTTTCGTAGAATGGCTTAAAAAGCGGTAGCCGCTGTTCACATCTTGAAAAATCACTTGATGGTTATCCGGATGAATATCTTTTTTCATGGTGATCTCCCTTTCTTAAATCGTAATAATTACGTTTTATTCTAAACCTTAAATAGGCGCTTGTCAATCATATATGCCCTGATCCCTTGATTTCTAAACCCTGCACATATATGGAATCGGAAGAATAATCTAATCGCTTCAGCAAATAATATAATCACATTACATAAAACGGTAATTTAGAAAGGCGGTTTATGATCGTGGATGATTTAGTATTAGCCAGAAGTCTGTTCGGGACAACCATGGGCTTTCATATTATTTTTGCGACGCTTGGTGTCGGCTTGCCTCTGATGATTTTAATGGCTGAATTGATTTATCAAAAAACAAAAGATCCGCATTATGCCATTATGGCGAAAAGGTGGACGAAGGCGCAGGCTGTTCTGCTCGGCGTGGCGATACCGACCGGAACGATCGCGGGTACACAGCTTGCCCTTTTGTGGCCCGGATTCATGGAGGTCATCGGCAGGGTGATGTCACTTCCGTTTCAGATTGAAATTTATGCTTTCTTTATCGAAGCGCTGTTTATGTCCATTTATGTCTACGCCGCTGATCGGCTGACTCCGGCGATGCGCATCATTGCCGTTATTTTCGTTTTGATCGGCGCCGCGGCATCCGCCGTCTTAATCACAAATGTTCACGCATTTGAAGGAACGCCGGCCGGCTTTAAAATTTTAAACGGCAAAATCACTGACGTCGAACCGTGGGCAGCGTTTTTTAATCCAAGCTTTTTCACCACCGCGGGCCATGTCGTTCTGACGGCTTTCATGACCGGTGCATTTATCGTCGCGTCAGTAGCGGCTTATAAAATGCTGAGAACGAGAAAACAGGAGCAGGTATACCGCTTTCACCGAAAAGCGCTGCTGCTCGCCTTAACGATCGGCGGGATATTCTCCATTCTTGCCTCTTTAAACGGTCACGAGTCAGCCCAGCTTCTTTACGAATACCAGCCTGAGAAGCTTGCGGCCGCAGAAGGGCTGTTTGAAACTAGATCACACGCTCCGCTTGCGATCGGGGGTTTTACTGATGCAAAAGAAGAAAAAGTAAAATGGGCGATAGAAGTGCCGTGGGCTTTAAGCTTTTTGGCCGCAAACAGCTTTGATACCGTCGTCAAAGGATTGAACGCGTTTCCGAAAGACGAGTGGCCGCCTTTATTCATCCATACACTGTTTAACGGAATGGTCGGCATCGGGATGCTGCTCATTTTGTACTCCATCATCGGCATCGTGTGGAGAAAAATTTTAAAGAAAGACAGCTTTCCGACTTGGCTTTTGATTTTATTTTTAACCGCAGGACCGCTCAGTCTGATCGGAATTGAATTCGGGTGGATATTCGCTTGTACGGGGCGGCAGCCATGGGTGATTTACCATCTCCTGAAAACGTCTGATGTCGTCACGACAACCGGTTCAATCGGTTTGCTGTTCATCCTGTTCACAGTGGTTTACGCCATTTTGGCAGCCGCAGTCATTTATGTGCTGCTTTACTATTTCCGCAAACATCCTGTTGAGGAGGATGTAAAAGCGGCGGAATCCTAACAATAGAAAGGGCTGAATTGAAATGGACATTACCATGGATGCTCTCATTGCGATATCAATCGTATGGGGCTTCGTGTTTATCTACGCGGTCATGGCAACGATGGACTTCGGAGCCGGCTTTTGGTCGATGATTTATTTAAATAGAGAACAAACAAAGGCGACAAACATCGCCAACCGTTATTTGTCCCCGACATGGGAAGTGACCAACGTCTTTATCGTCGCGATCGTTGTCGCCCTATTCAGCTTCTTTCCAGGGGCAACCTTCGTGCTGGGAACCGTTTTATTGATCCCGGGAAGTATTATTTTACTGCTCTTAGCCATCCGCAGCGGCTTTCTCGTCTTCTCCAATACCGCGAAGGAAAGAAAAATCATGAGATATATCTCCGGAATTTCAGGCTTCATTATTCCCGCTGTGCTGATTTTGGTCCTTCCGGTCACACACGGAGGATTTATTGAGAAGACGGGCGGAGTGTATCACCTGAATTTGGCAAATGTCTTTACAAGCCTTAATGCGTATGCGTTTATCGGCTTTGCCATTTTAAGCACTTTATTTTTATCTTCACTGCTTCTGGCCGATTTTTCAAATGTTGCGGAAGAGGAGCATGCGTACCGCATCTACAGACGGAGCTCTTTACTAACAGGGCCGCTGTCGCTTCTGTTTGCCTTCTTCATTATGCTGACGTTACGCTCTGAAGCCGGCTGGCTGTATACGGGGATGATGAAAGACAAGACATGGCTCATTCTGTCTGTCATTACATTTATCATTGCCGGCGTGGCTCTGTTTTTGCCGAATAAGCACTTCGGCCGCAACCTCGGCAAACCGAGAATCGCCATGATCGCCATTGCGCTCCAATACTTTCTGGCAAGCTATGCATACGGACGGGCTCATCTTCCTTATATGATTTATCCGGATATTACGGTCATGTCAGGATTTACGGAGCCGGCAACCTTCAGGGCGCTGTTTATGACGTATATCGTCGCTTTCATCATTTTGTTCCCCGGGTTTTATTTCTTCTGGAAGCTCTTTATGAAAGACAGACGTTATATCCGCCAGGAGGAATAACAAAAATCAGGGCGGCTCATACTAAAGGCGTACCTTTTATCTTGGAGGGGAGCCAGCATGGACCAAAAAATTCTGTGTGAAGTCAATAACTGTTCATATTGGGGCAGAGGAAACAAATGCACGGCCGACGCTATTTATGTGGTCAGCCATACAGGCGAAACCGCTGAAAAAAGTGAAGAAACGGATTGCAAAACCTTTAAACCGCATGATTTATAAAAGAAAAGAGCTGTTTTATACAGCTCTTTTTCATTTCCGCCGCAAGCCTTTTTGATATCAGCCCCTGAGCCGGGGAAAACCGCGCGGATGAGAAGCATGGCAGAAAGGCGGTTCGGCGGCAAATATAGGCGGCGGCATGCGATACAATCAGTATCGCATTCATGACAAGCACAGAATTTTTTATCAAGATGTACATGTTTGCCCCAGCCGGAAAGCAGCACCTGCGATGTAAAGCCGACACTGTTTGAAGAATAAAAAAATCATCGCATTCGCCTATTAAAAAAACCGGCTGATACAGCCGGTTCAAACGGGGGAAGGGGTGATAATGAACAGTTTCAATATAACAGCAGCATACAGGCAGCTCAACTCGCTGAAATGTCTTTTTATCAGTTGTTTGTCGTAAAAACGTCCATTTGGGTGACGTATTTTCTCATTATTTCCTGATTGACTTCAACACCCAGTCCGGGACCGTCCGGGACAGAGATGAATCCCTCTTCGATACGGATGTCGGGAGTGACAATATCCTCCTCCCAGTATCGGTCTGATGAGGAAATATCACCCGGTATTGTAAATTGCGGCAGCGAAGCAAGCGCGACTGTCTGCGCTCTCGAAATGCCGGTTTCAAACATTCCGCCGCACCAAACCGGCATGTGATGCTCTCTGCATAAGTCATGTATTTTTAAAGCCTCTGTCAGGCCCCCTACACGCGCCGGTTTTATGTTAATGATTTTACAGCTCCCAAGCTCAATCGCCCGCCTTGCATCATCATATGAGCATATGCTTTCATCAAGGCATACCGCGGTTCTCAAGTGTTTCTGCAGGTGGCGGTGATCGACAATATCGTCTGCCTGAAGCGGCTGTTCTATCATCATGAGCTGGAATTCATCCAACTCTTTCAGCCTGCTGATGTCTTTCAGTTCATAAGCCGAGTTGGCATCCGCCATCAGCGGTACGTTCGGAAAACGGCTGCGGATGGCTCTGACCAGATCAACGTCATGGCGGGGCTGAATTTTTATTTTTATACGTTGATAACCTTCTTTTACGTATTGCTCAATTTCCCGAAGCATCTCATCAGCCGAAGCCAGACCCACCGCCACGCCGGCGGGCACTTTATCTCTTTTGCCCCCTAAGGCTTCTGCGAGAGATATCCCCTTTTTCTTGGCATATAGATCCCACACGGCTGATTCAAGCCCCGCTTTTGCCATGCGGTTTCCTTTGAAACGCGCGAGACTGTCAGGCACTTCTGACGGATGGAAAAACTCGCGGCCTACGACATTTGGGATGAAAAAATCTCTCAGCATATGCGCGCATGTCTGAATCGTTTCTTCTGTATACCACGGAGAAGAAAACGCCGATACCTCCCCCCAGCCGGTTCTCCCGGTTTCATCGATCGCTTCCACGATCAAAAATTTACGATCCTGCAGCGTTTCAATACTTGTTTTAAACGGTTTTTTCAGCCTCATACTTACATGATAAAGGGTGATTTTTTCAATCTTAATCATGACAATTCTCCTTTACGAAGCTCATTCAGCCGATGCCTCATCAGTTTATTGGACGCGTTCCGCGGGAGCTCGTCAACCTCGAAAAAAGCAGCCGGTATTTTATATTTTGCAAGCCGCTCACGGCAAAAGGCGGTCAGCTCCTCAGAACTGGCAGAAGAAGTCAGCACGAGAAAAGCATGCGGCACTTTCCCCCACTTCGGATCTTCGGCTCCCGAAACACCAACCTCCGCTACAGCCGGATGGGCAAGCAGCGCCGCTTCCACTTCTGCCGGGTAGATGTTCTCTCCGCCTGAAATGATGAGGTCCGACCGCCTGTCCAGCACGTATAAAAACCCTTCATCATCCAAATAGCCAAGATCGCCCGTTTTAAACCATCCATTATGAAAAGCGGCCTGGTTCGCGTCGTCACGATGATAATACCCTTTCATTACATTCGGGCCTTTCACCGTAATTTCACCATGTTCAAACGGCGCACAAGGGTTTCCGTCCTTTTCAATTCTAATTTCGCATGAAAACAGCGGTTTACCGGCCGAGCCGAGCTTGTCCATGCTGAATTCCGGAGAAAGCGTGACAATCTGTGAGCAGGTTTCAGTCAAGCCGTAAGATTGGAATACCGGAAATTGTTTCCTGCGGCATTCTTCAAGGAGCGGCAGCGGTGCCGGACCCCCGCCAAGCAGAATGCAGCGCAGTGATGCAGGACATTGTTCAGTTTCCGCAAGCAGGCCCGAGAGCATGGTCTGCACCGCTGAAATGATCGTGACCTGATGGGAGCTGATGCTGTCCAGCACATCAGTGACAGAAAATTTTTGATGAAGCACGACAGGCATGCCGTAAATGACCGACTTAAACAGCGCAGACAGACCGCTGATATGAAACAGCGGCAGCGCAATAAGCCAGCGGTCCCGCTCTGTGACCCCCAGATTCAGCGCAGACGATACAGCGCTGGAATAATGATTACCGAAAGTCTGCTGCACCCCCTTCGGCCTTCCCGTTGTTCCTGACGTATACATAAGAGTCGCCGTATCATCAAGTGTTACATAAGCTTCCGGCTCCATGTCACCCGCCTCTTCAGCCTGCAGCTCGTCCACATCTGCGGTGGCGACCGCAGATTCATATTCTTCGCGGCAAAAACCGTCCTCCGTCAATAAAAGCTTTGCCTGTGAATCTTCGAGCTGAAACAACCGTTCCTGTTTTGAGAGCTTCGTATTCAACAGCACAGCTTCCGCCCCTAATAAGAAGCAGGCGTGAACGGCATAAACCATTTCCGGTCTGTTAGAAAGCAAAATCGCGGCGCGGTCTCCTTTTTTAAGCGAGCAGTATTTGGACAGCCGCGCGGCCATTTGTTTAGAAGCATGATATAATTCTCTGAATGTCATCTGTTTGTTTTCAAATATGAGAGCGATTCTCTCCGGTGTCAGCTGAGCCCTTTGAATGAGCCAATTCGGCTGTTCTGTCAGCATGTTATCATCTCCGAGGTAAAAGTACTGTTTTTGAAAAGAAAACAGCTTGGACCAGAGCGGCTCAAGCTGTTTCGTAGTGTCATCTGATCACGGAAAACGAGGGAATTGACCGAAATCGGGACTGCGTTTCTCTTTAAAGGAATCACGGCCTTCTTTCGCTTCGTCAGTCGTGTAATAAAGAAGCGTTGCATCTCCTGCAAATTGCTGAATTCCGGCGAGGCCGTCTGTATCAGCGTTAAATGCCGCTTTAAGGAAACGAAGGGCTGTAGGGCTTTTCTCAAGCATTTCTTCACACCATTTAATTGTTTCCTCTTCAAGTTTCTCTAATGGGACAACCGTATTGACAAGCCCCATGTCGAGCGCTTCCTGCGCGTTGTATTGACGGCACAGGTACCAGATTTCACGGGCTTTCTTATGTCCGACGATACGCGCCAGGTAACCTGAGCCGTAACCGGCATCAAAGCTTCCCACTTTCGGGCCGGTTTGACCGAAAATCGCGTTATCGGCCGCAATCGTTAAATCACAGACGATATGAAGCACATGGCCTCCGCCGATGGCATAGCCTGATACCATCGCCACGACCGGTTTAGGAATCACGCGGATCAAACGCTGAAGATCAAGCACATTCAGACGCGGGATCTGATCGTCTCCGACATATCCGCCGTGACCGCGGACTTTTTGGTCTCCGCCTGAACAGAATGCTTTATCTCCCGCTCCCGCAAGAACGATGACACCAATATTGGAGTCATCACGCGCACAAGCAAACGCGTCAATCATTTCTGATACCGTCTTAGGAGTAAATGCGTTATGTACCTCCGGGCGGTTAATTGTTATTTTTGCAATACCGTTATACGTCTCGTACAGGATTTCATCGTACTGACGTTCACTTTTCCATTCTGCAGCCATTGATATGACCTCCTTCATTTTTGCCTGAGTCCGGCCGAAAAGCTATTTTCTTTATGCTTTACAAGCCGTATAAAAACTCACTTACTATCTTACCAAAAATTCGCGGCTGTTCCACATGTACCGTGTGCCCCGCCTGTTTGACAACCTCTATTTTACTTGATGGGAGCAGGTTATGCACCTTTTGATTAATAGCGCAAAACTTTTCATCCCATTCACCGCATATGAGCAGGACGGGCGCCTTGATGCGGTGTAATGCCTCCCACCAGGAAGGTTGTGAGCCCGTCCCCATTCCGAGCAGGCTTCCTGCAAGTCCGGACGGATTATTCTTCAGCCTGCCGGCACGGATGGACGCCTTTACGCTGTCCGGCAGAGAGAGCTGCGTGGCAAACAACGGAATGCTCTCCCAATAATCAACAAACGATGTTATACCTTCCCTCAATATAAAGTCAGCAAGCTTCCGGTCTGACTGAATCCGCTTTTTGCGTTCCTGAAGCGTGCTGAGGCCCGGGGTTGTACTTTCCAAAACAAGCGCTGATACCCGATGCGGAAATGCCTGTGCGAAGGAATACGCAAGTCTTCCCCCCATAGAATAACCAATAAGTTTCACTTTGTGAAGTTTTAATTGATCAAAAACGGCGGCAAGGTCCGCAACCTGCCGGCTCGCACTATACCTTGCCGCTTGCACAGGCGCGTCTGTCTCCCCGTGACCCAGGCAGTCAATCATCACCATTCGCTCGCCGGGAAACATGCCGCGTAAAAACATCCATGATTCTTTGCTGCCCGTAAATCCATGCAGACAAACAATAGCTTCAGACGATTCGTGTCCGCTATCAGCAGCACGATAGCATACGCCGTCGGCCGTTTTAACTGTTACAGTTTCCATTCTTTTTTCACTTCCCGCACTGCGGCCTGCAGCAGATCGCGATGGAATTGAACTCTTGATGTCCGATCTGTTTTCAGCTCGATTATATGAAGTCCGGGCTTGTCCGCCTGCGGCTGATACGCATCCTTAAATGCTTCCCATGTCTCCGGACAAGTATACGTCCCGCCGTACAGTGCGGCGGCATGCCGGAAATCAAGACCCGTCGGCGTACCGAACAGTTCTTCAAAATGAGTCTTATCAGATGCCTGCGGCAAAAACGAGAAAATCCCGCCGCCATCATTGTTTATTAAAATAACCGTAAGCGGAATTCCAAGTTTTTTAGCAGCTAACAGCCCGTTTAAATCATGGTAAAACGATAAATCTCCAATGACAAGCGTGACAGGAGCTTTTGTACCTTCACACAGCCCCATAGCCGAGGAGACAACTCCGTCAATGCCGTTAGCGCCGCGGTTGGCATAGACACGGAAGGAACGATCTTGTTTTTCAAAGAAAGTATCCACGTCGCGGATCGGCATGCTGTTGCCGACAAAAATCGAACTGCCTTCAGGGACAAGGTGCTGAAGCTGACGATATACATTTCCTTCAAATGATAAATCATCCATGCTCGCGGCCTGTAAATGACTCCGGAACCGGTCATTGACAAACTGCCATTTCTCAAGCCATCCGGACGGCCGTTTTCCGGTTTCAGCTGAACGGACCGCTTCCAAAAACACCGACGGATGGCAATGAATCATATGCGCGCCGGCCTGGGTGGGATCTCTCCATCCTCCGTCTTCATCGACGATAAACTGCTCAATGGCAGGATCATCTCTGAGCCATAAAAAGAGCGGTTTGGAAACCGGCATCGGACCGAAGCGGATCACAGCGTCAGGGCGCAGCGCCTCTTTTATTTCTTCATCTTTTAAGAACGAGTCATAAGCATCAATAATCAGCGTCTTATCATGCTCCCCGTTTCGGAGGTTTGAAAGCGGATCAGCCAAAATCGGGAACTGAAGCATCTCGGCAAGCGCGATGATTTGCTGCTTTTCTGCTTCACCGTGAATTTCGCCGCAGACGATCATACCTCTTTCGGTACCCGCGAGACGCTCTGTAATATGACAGAGCGCGTCTTGATCAGCTGACTGCATCCCTGTTGTGACTGAGACGTGCTTCCCCTTTCTCATTCTTTCAAAAGGTCCGGCTGATAAATCCGGCATCAAAGGCTCTCTGAGCGGCACATTGATATGGACTGGCCCCATCGGGCGCTTCCCGGCTTCACTTACGGCTCTGCCGGCCAATGTTCTGATATAGCTCAGCATTTGAGGATTTTCCTCAGGCAGAGCCGAGTCTGTGAAAAACTTAACAAAGTTACCGAACAGAAAATGCTGGTTAATCGCCTGAGGCGCCCCCACTTCCCTCAATTCATGAGGCCGGTCAGCAGTCAGGACAATAAGAGGCACTCTTGAATAATGAGCTTCAATCACGGCCGGATAGAAGTTAGCCGCTGCCGTTCCTGACGTACAAATCAGCATGACCGGACGCTGGCGGGCTTTTGCAAGACCGAGTGCGAAAAAACCTGCGGATCGTTCATCAATCTGTATATGGACTTGAATATCCGGGTGGGCCGCCGCCAAAACCGCCAGGGGAGTTGACCTCGATCCCGGGCAAACAACCGCGTCGGTGACACCAGATAGAGCGAATTCATCAATAAAACTTCCGATATAATGTGTAATCGGGTTTGTCAAAGCCTTTCACCTCCTAAAGCAGAGATCATCGGCTTTAGTTTAATTTGTGTTTCTTCATATTCTGATTGCGGATCTGAATCTTCAACAATACCGCAGCCTGCGAAAAGCCGCGCACTTTTGCCTTCAATCAGCCCTGATCGGATAGCCACGACAAATTCTCCGTTTTCCCTGCCGTCCATCCAGCCGATCGGAGCCGCGTACCATCCGCGTGTCATCGGTTCAATATCAGCGATAACTTCAACAGCTTTCTGCTGGGGAGCTCCGCCCAATGCCGGAGTGGGATGCAGCTTTTCAATTAAATCAAACAGCGAAGCGGACGTTTTAAGATGGCCTGTGATCGGCGTATATAGATGCTGAACACTTTTTGTTTTATATAATTGCGGACCTGCAGGCTTTTTCACATCGCTGCAGCTCGCCAAGAAAGAATCGTGTATCATCTGAACCACAAAATCATGTTCCGCGAGATTTTTTTCGTCATGCAGCAGCTCTTTGCCGAGACGGTCATCTTCTTGTTGATTTTCTCCGCGCTTAATTGAACCTGCCAGACAGGTGGACATAACGTCTTTGCCTGATTTTTTGATCAGCCGTTCCGGTGAAGCGCCGACAAAGCATTTATCTCCCTGCTCAATCGCAAAAACATAGCTTGTCGTTTGGTCCGTCAAAAGCTTGCGGACAACGCTCTCCGCCGGAATAGGCCCATCATATGACAAAACGACTTCCCTTGCCAGCACGACTTTATCATATTGATTTGCCTTCATATCATTTGTTGCTGTTTTAATGGCCTCAAGCCAGTTTTCCACATCAAGTTCTTCCGCTTTTGTTAAAACAGGATATTCTTCATACTGAATTGAAGAAACTGCAAAAGCTTCTGAAAAAGATTTCAGACGTTTCAGCGTATCTTCTGCCTGATTACCGTCTGCCGCCCATTGATTGACGGTTAAATAATCACCATCTGCCGTCTTTGTCAGCATGAGTGAGGGGATAAAGAACAGCCCTTCTTCGAACCCGTTCCATTCGTCTCCTCTCTCTTCAGCGGGATTAAATGAAAAACCGCCGAATAAGACAGGGCCGACCGCGGTATGCGCCGCCTCTTCTTCTTCATGAATATGAAAAGCCGTCTTTTTAAAGCGCTCCCATTGTTCAAAAACGTCGTGATAACGTTTTCCATTTTTTTCATTCGATTGGAACAGCGCTTCTGTGCCAAGACCGACTATTGTTAATTCACTACCGGGTTCTGACCAAAAAAATCGTTTGCCTTTATATTTTTTTGCTCCGTCTTTGAAAAATGATAGAGGGTCTAAAGACGCAATACGTCTTGAATAGCTCAATAAGACAGCATGGTTGACTTGTTTGGCTTTATGTAATGCATGATCTGCTTCCTCTCGGAACGTATGCTGCACCGTTGTCACCATGAGACATTCCTCCATAATCCGTTAAATGCTTTTAATACAATACACCTGTGATGAATTTGTGTCAAACACACAGATTTGAGCACGACAAAATGCCCGCATTTCTTATTATAAACCTTTTTGCGCAAATGAATAAAGAAACAAACTTGAATTTTCTTTCCCCACTCTCGGCAATCACTGTATCCTTTTACTTCCCCGTGGGAAAATGACTATTTTTATCCACCATTTTTCTGCGCAAAAACGTTCATACTAACAGTAAGCATCACATAGAAACGAGGGATTGATGTGCTTACAAACGAACAGATCACACACTTAAAAAAAGAATTGGAAGAAGCCAGAGATGATATTTTAAGCCGCTTTAAAGAAAATGATCAATTTCAGTTAACTGATGAATTCCCGTATCAATCATCCGGTGAATTGTCTTCCTATGACAATCATCCCGGCGATCAGGCGACCGAATTATACGAGCGGGAAAAAGACCTGGCTCTGCTCGACCATGAACGGGAGCACCTTCGCGATATTGATTACTCTCTGAAACAAATTGAAAACGGCACATACGGCACATGTGAAGTCAGCGGCAAGGACATTCCTTATGACAGACTCGAAGCCCTGCCGACGGCTACGACATTGGCGGAATATTCCTCGCAGGATGCCGTTTCCAAAGACAGGCCGATTGAAGAGGAAACACCGTTCGGACAGTTTGAATTTGATGATGATGAATCAATCCGGGCGGCTTACGATAGTGAAGATGCTTATCAGGATGTTGAGGAATACGGAAACTCAGAAACGCCTCAGGATTTAGAAGATCCGCCGCTCAGCTATGGGGATATGACAATGAACTCAGAAGAAAACATCGGCTATGCTGAGAATTATGAAAACTTTGTCGCGACAGATATTACCGGAAAAAACATTTCCGTGTATCCAAGCAAAGCACACGAAAAATATGAGCAGGAACTGGACGAAGAAGGAATTATGACGACCTTTGGCGATCTTCATGCTGATTAAAACCCCGGCCTGCCGGGGTTTTTGAATACAAATAATTGGTTTTCTGCATTTTCACACTGAAAACTCATACACTTAATGGTGCATGGATCTTTAAAAGGTTTGATCTTTCCAAAAGAGGGAACAAACGTATTGACATTGAATGGCGGAGGGAACAAATGAAAAAGAAGTATATCGGTGCAATTATTGTATTTATCATTACATATGTCTTGTTTTCTTTAGCAGGGTTTCTCTTTCCCATCGACCGGGAATGGTACGACGCGCTGCAAAAACCTGACTGGACGCCGAGCGGATCAGTGATCGGCATCATATGGGCGGTTTTGTTTGCGCTCATTTCGCTCTCAACAGCCTTGATATACGCAAAGTTTTCATGTAAAGAATCCAAAGCTTTTTGGGTGATGCTTCTCATCAATTATATCGTGAATCAAGGATTCAGCTATTTTCAATTCACACAGAAAAATTTGCTTGCTGCATCTATCGATTGCCTGCTTGTGGCTGTGACAACACTCATTCTGTTGCTCATTGCCGGTAAATACAGTAAAGCTTCAGCCTGGCTTCTGGTTCCTTATTTATTATGGAGCGCTTTTGCCACATACCTGTCTTTTACCATTTACGTTATGAACGCATAATAAAAAACCTTGCATACTATGCAAGGTTTTTTATTATGACCCGTACGGGATTCGAACCCGTGTTACCGCCGTGAAAGGGCGGTGTCTTAACCGCTTGACCAACGGGCCTTATGGCGGAGAAGGAGGGATTTGAACCCTCGCGCCGCTTACACGACCTACACCCTTAGCAGGGGCGCCTCTTCAGCCACTTGAGTACTTCTCCGTATGGCTCCACAGGCAGGATTCGAACCTGCGACCGATCGGTTAACAGCCGATAGCTCTACCACTGAGCTACTGTGGAAAAATCATCATGGTGGGCCTGAGTGGACTCGAACCACCGACCTCACGCTTATCAGGCGTGCGCTCTAACCAGCTGAGCTACAGGCCCATGACAATATAAAAATGGAGCGGGTGATGGGAATCGAACCCACGACATCAGCTTGGAAGGCTGAGGTTTTACCACTAAACTACACCCGCATGTTGTTTGGGGCGATTGATGGGAATCGAACCCACGAGTGCCAGAGCCACAATCTGGTGCGTTAACCACTTCGCCACAACCGCCAAAACAATATTAAATTAAATGGTGGCTCGGGACGGAATCGAACCGCCGACACACGGATTTTCAGTCCGTTGCTCTACCAACTGAGCTACCGAGCCTTTTTATAAATGGCGGTCCGGACGGGACTCGAACCCGCGACCTCCTGCGTGACAGGCAGGCATTCTAACCAACTGAACTACCGGACCATTTTTTGGTTGCGGGGGCAGGATTTGAACCTGCGACCTTCGGGTTATGAGCCCGACGAGCTACCGAACTGCTCCACCCCGCGATGATAATTAAATTAGATATGGCGGAGGAAGAGGGATTCGAACCCCCGCGGGCTTTGACACCCCTGTCGGTTTTCAAGACCGATCCCTTCAGCCAGACTTGGGTATTCCTCCGTATAAGTGGTGGACCTTGTAGGACTCGAACCTACGACCGGACGGTTATGAGCCGTCTGCTCTAACCAACTGAGCTAAAGGTCCAATGGTAGCGGCGGAGGGGATCGAACCCCCGACCTCACGGGTATGAACCGTACGCTCTAGCCAGCTGAGCTACACCGCCAAAAACAATTAAAATCAAGTGGAGCCTAGCGGGATCGAACCGCTGACCTCCTGCGTGCAAAGCAGGCGCTCTCCCAGCTGAGCTAAGGCCCCAAAATGGTCGGGAAGACAGGATTCGAACCTGCGACCCCATGGTCCCAAACCATGTGCTCTACCAAGCTGAGCTACTTCCCGTTTTTCAAAAGTATGTATGGCGCGCCCGAGAGGAGTCGAACCCCTAACCTTTTGATCCGTAGTCAAACGCTCTATCCAATTGAGCTACGGGCGCAACAATAAGTGCCGAGGGCCGGACTTGAACCGGCACGGTAGTCACCTACCGCAGGATTTTAAGTCCTGTGTGTCTGCCAATTCCACCACCCCGGCATGGATGGTATAGTATAGTTGGAGCGGAAGACGGGATTCGAACCCGCGACCCCCACCTTGGCAAGGTGATGTTCTACCACTGAACTACTTCCGCGTTTGGCAATGCGGATGAAGGGACTTGAACCCCCACGTCTGTAAAGACACTAGAGCCTGATTCTAGCGCGTCTGCCAATTCCGCCACATCCGCAAGAAAAATATGGTGAGCCATGAAGGACTCGAACCTTCGACCCTCTGATTAAAAGTCAGATGCTCTACCAACTGAGCTAATGGCTCTTATTACAAGAGACTTATATAGTATAACATATAAAAGTGGTGCCGGCAAGAGGACTTGAACCCCCAACCTACTGATTACAAGTCAGTTGCTCTACCAATTGAGCTACACCGGCCTAATACGCCAACTTATGTATGATAGGAATGGTGGAGGATGACGGGCTCGAACCGCCGACCCTCTGCTTGTAAGGCAGATGCTCTCCCAGCTGAGCTAATCCTCCGTATATTACACTTACGTGTAATGGCTTGGCGGCGTCCTACTCTCACAGGGGGAAACCCCCGACTACCATCGGCGCTGAAGAGCTTAACTTCCGTGTTCGGCATGGGAACGGGTGTGACCTCTTCGCTATCGCCACCAAACCATTGAGAGTGTTCTCTCAAAAC